>NZ_VSSR01000020.1 GCF_008123515.1 Bradyrhizobium cytisi | reverse complement strand
GGTGTCTGGCGCGATCCGTGAAAGGCGGGAACGCATCTGGCGTCTCGTCTCGGGAATAATCGCCGTTTGCGCGCTTCTCTAGCGTTGATGCAGCGACCAAGAGGTTGTCGCTGACGGCATCCACGAACAACGCATAGGCAGTCGGGTTCAACGCCTTGCCCTCGCTGGCTAAGAACGTCGCTACGCGCGCCAACTCGGCTATCTGCGGCCGCACCGCCTCGCGGACGTCCGGTTCTCTTGCCCAATCCCACTGAGAATCGGCTTTAGGGTCGTCTTCGTAATCGTCTGGTGCCTCGGGACGGATCACGTTCCAGACGACATGGTCGCTGAACTCTCGCCAATACTTCGGCTTCCCCGGGTCACCCTCGTGTTGCTTCACGAACCACGAGTACCACCGGCCCGAGAGAGCAATGGCGTTGAGCTTAGTGAGAGGATGACCTTCGCCGTTGCTCTGAGCACGCAACGTGGCAATGCGCGTTTCAATCTCCGCCATCCATTCGGCGAGCTGCGTCTTTGCCTCATGGTGCGGGGTGTCCCTTGGCAGTCTCAGGTGGGCTTCCCTGCGCACGCCATAGAGCCGAGCATATGGATCGCGTACGTCTTCCGGGATGCCTTTGCGGGCGAACCAATTACCGTCTTTCGCTCGACTTAACGCGACCATCCGCAATGCCATTTGTATGCGCCTTTTGTATTTAGCGCGGGCAAATACGTCAGGTCTATCAAGAAGATGCTGATACAACTGGGATTTTTCCCAGCTTGGTACAGTTGGGTGGGCTCGAACCACCGACCTCCTGTTCCACAGACAGGCGCTCTAACCAACTGAGCTACAACTGCATCCTTGCGAGCCGCACCTTGGGCGCCCTGAGAGGGCCGGTCACCGAGGGGGGCTGGACGGGGCGGAAACTAGGTGCAACGGCCGTTTTTGGCAAGGCCGCAAAACCCGATAATCGGGCCTCGAACAACGTTATTTCCAAAGCAAAACCCGGGCTTCGCGGCCCGGGTTTCCTAAGGCCCAATCCGCTCAGGCGGCGGGGTAGAGCTTCGAGGCAGAGGCCTTGATCGGCTCGGCAGTGGCGCTGGCGACGCGCTGGGTGATCTCGGCCAGCTCCTTGGCCTGGGCCTGGAACGTCTCGAGCTGCTTCTTGGCGTGGCCGGTCCAGAGCTGGAAGGCGTCGGTCGGCGACTTCACGCCGAGCAGCTCCTGGGTGAAGTCCAGATGGGCCGTGGTGTTGGCCTTGGCGAATTCCATCAGCTTGGCGGTGTACTCGTTCGCGCCCTTCGAGGCGTTGGCGAACACGGCCTCGATGGTGCCGTTGTGGGTTTCGGCGGCGTCCTTGAACTTGGCGTAGTTCTCGCGGGCCTGCGAAACGCCCTTTTCGGCGAACGCGCGCACCTGCTCGGGGACCTCGAACGGAATGATCGAGGCAGAAAACGGATCAGTCGCACCTGTCATGGTTGTCCCTCACGATAAAGAAAAATGGAGTGAGCCTTCTGGCGCGCCCGCCGACCCAACCGGGGCCATTTCTTCTTGCGAACTGGCGGGTACGAAAGACTGGAAAACGCAGAACAAACGAGATGGCTCGTCCAGCGCCCAGCAGTATCGCTGCCTAACATGTCAACATTGTGCAGCGCAACGCGATCCGGAGGCGCGTGCGGAAATTTAATCCCGGGGAGAGTGAGGTTCCCGGGGTGGGGAACCGGGGGTTGAGGTATTTTGCCGTCCGATGGATTTCCGGGCTCGCGACTTCGTCGCGCCCCGGAATGACAGAGCGGGCTAATGCTTCGGCTTGGTCGTATCCATCGCCGCGCGGCTGACGATCTGGCCTATTTCGCTGGCCTGCTCGGCCAGGGCCTTCATCTGGGCCTGGACGTATTCGCTGTGCAGCCGCATCACCTCGGCGACATCCTTGGCGTGGACCAGCGACTGGGCGTAATTGAGCGAGGCCTGCACATTGGTCTCGGCGAAGGCGATCGCTCTGGCGCCGATGTCCTTGGCGCCGGCGCGCATGGAGGCGCCGCGCTCCTCGATCGAGCCGGCGGCGGCCTCGGCGTTGGCGAGCAGTTTTTCGAAGGCGTCGCGGGCCTGCTTAAGACTGGATTCCGCCACGTTGCGCATCTCCGGCGGAAGGTCGAAAGGCTCATGGGACTGATCGGTCATGGCTGCGGCTCCTGTCATGTTATGCCGGTTTTGCCGAATCCTGCGGATGCAACGACGCGGCGGCTTGCGGGTTCAGCCACATTAAGGTTATCGCGGCTTTAGGACGCGCCCGTTAAGCTCGGGCCGTGGACCTGCCCGCCGCCGCGGGCGATACTAACCCTTTCTTAAGGCTGTCATTCCCGGCAGTCCCTGACGTGACGCCAACAAGCGAGACTTAAAGCCGGTCGGATGACGAGTTCGGATTTCCAGTTGCGCGGCGTCGGCGATCCCAGGCTGTCCGTGCATGCGACCTCTCCGCTGCCGGCCTGGCTATGGTCGCCCGACGGCAGCCGCGTGCTGTGGGCCAATGCCGTCGGGGCAAAATTCTTCGGCGCGGCGAACGCGGCTATTCTCGCGGCAAAGACGTTCGGGCCGGCCGACGTCCATCGCCGCCAGATCACCCGCCTCGCCCGCCAGCTGCCGGCGAGCGGCGCCATCAGGCTCGAACGGCTGCGCGGCTTCGGCGCCCGGCTCGGCACGCTGATGACCTGCGCCTGCGCGCGGCTTGTCTTTGCCGATGGCGGCGAAGGCGTGCTTGTCACCGCGATGGATGCGGGCGCGCGCGCCATGTCGCTGGTCGAGCGGCTGCATCGGCTCGTCGACGGTGCGGCCGTGCCGATGGCAGCGTTCGCGCCCGATGGCATGTTCGCCGGCGCCAGCGAAGCCGCCCGCCCCCTGCTCGGCTTTCGCGATCTCGGCGAAGCCGGCCTCGAGCAGGCGCGCAGCGATGCGCTGGCGCAAGGTCGCGTCGAGCTGCCGATCGGGATCGGCAAGATGGTGCTGCAACGGGTCGGCACTGGCGCCGACGTCGGACTCGTCGCGCTGATCGAGCCGGCGATCGTACAGGCTGCGCCGGTGGCCGAGAGCGCGCCTGATCCTGCGCCGCAGGCCATCGAGACGCCGCCTGCGAACGAGCCCGCTACGGGAATCGACCTGTTCGACGCCTTTGCCGATCTGGACGAAACGCCTGAGACGGCCGAGACGCTCACGCCCGAGCCGCCCATTCGCGTAGCGGCGCCGGAGACACCGGTTGAAAACCCGCCCGCAGCCATCGTGCCGCCGCAAGCCGCGCCGATCACGGGCGGCATGGTCGAGCCGCCTGGACATGCGGAGACACCGCGCCAGCATCCGCTGCGTTTCCTGTGGCAGATGGATGCGGAGGGACGCTTTGTGCTGGCGTCGAGCGAGTTCATCCGCCTGATCGGCCCGCACACCGCGGCCGGCTTCGGCCGGCCCTGGCGCGAGATCGCCGAAGCGTTTGCGCTCGATCCGGACGGGCGCGTGGCGCAGGCGCTTGCGAGCCACGACACCTGGGCCGGCATTACCGTGAACTGGCCGGCCGATGGCGGCGAGCATCTGCCGGTCGAGCTCGCAGGCCTGCCGGTCTACGACCGCGAGCGCAATTTTGCCGGCTTCAAGGGTTTTGGCGTCTGCCGCGATCTCGACGGTCTCAACCGGCTCGATGCGCTCCGGCGTTACGAGCTGTTGTCAGAGCAGACTGTGCCGCAGAGCCTCTGCGCCGATATGGTCGAGCCTGATCCCGAGGAGGGGGCGCCGCCTCCGCCGATCGAGCCGCCTCCGCCACCACCTGAACCTGAACCTGAACCGCCCGTACTCATCACCGAAGCGAATTCACAGCAAACCGATCTGGAAACATCCGTGGAAACGCCTCCCAATGTCGTACCGTTCCGTCCGCCCGGCGACGCCAGATCACAGGGTGATCAGAGATCGCCGACGCTGACGCCGGTCGAGAACAGCGCGTTCAACGAGCTCGCGCGACAATTATCCGAGCGACTCGAACGCGAGCGCGAGACGATTGCATCCGTCGCGGCCGAGCCGCCGGCGGAAGAGACCACGCAGGAAGCACCGACGCCGGAGCCTGAGGCGCCGCCGGCCGCGGCCGAATGGCTGACCGCGCCCGCACCGCCCGCGCGCGGCGACAGCACGCGCGACCGCGCGCTGCTCGATCTGGTGCCGACGGGCATGCTGATCTACCGGCTCGATCGCCTGCTCTACGCCAACCCCGCGTTCCTCACGCGGATGGGCTATGCCAGCCTGACCGCGCTGGAAGATGCCGGCGGGCTGGATGCGCTCTATGTCGAGCCGGGCGTCTCCGCCGCCAGCAGCACGTCGCAGGCCGGCACGCCGGTGACGATCAGTGCTGCGATCGCCAATGGCGAGCAGCCACTGGCGACCACGGAAGCGCATCTGCACACGATCGACTGGGACGGCGCCAGCGCGCATGCGCTGATCTGCGCGCTGCCCAATCCTGCACCTGTCGTGGCCACGCCTGTTTTCGCAGCGCCCGCGATGGCCGAGCCGGTGGTGGTGATCCCCGACCTGCCGGAGTCTGAGGCCGACTTGGAATCCGAGCTAGAGGCCGGCGATGCCGAGGCCGAAGATCTCGCCGCGATCCTCGACACCACGGCCGAGGGCATCGTGATGTTCGATGCCGAAGGCAACATCCACGCCTGCAACCGCAGCGCCGAAGCGCTGTTCGGCTATGACGGCGAAGCGCTGATGCAGCAGAATTTGCTGACGTTGTTCGCGCCCGAGAGCCAGCAGATCGTTGTCGACTATCTCGAAAGCATCCGGAGCGAGGACATCGCGAGCCTGCTCGACCACGGCCGCGAGGTCCTGGGCCGCGAGAAGAAGGGCGGCGTGCTTCCGCTCGCCATGATCATGGGCCGCACGCGGCCCGACGGCCCGAATTTCTTTGCCGTGTTCCGCGACCTCTCGCACAGCAAGAAGGGCGAGAGCGAGCTGACGCAGGCGCGACGCCTGGTCGACGGCGCAGCCAACGCCAAGGCCGACATGCTGGCGCGGATCAGCCACGAGATCCGCACGCCGCTCAACGCCATCATCGGCTTTGCCGAGGTGATGATCTCCGAACGTTTTGGTGCGCTCGGCAACGAGCGCTATGGCGAATATATGAAGGACATCCGCGCCTCCGGCGAGCGCGTGGTCACCATCATCGACGATTTGCTGGAGCTGTCGCGGATCGAGACCGGCAAGCTCGATCTCAGTTTCACCAACCTCAACCTCAACGACCTCGTGGAAGCCTGTGTCACCGTGATGCAGCCGCAGGCCAACCGCGAACGCATCATCATCCGCACCTCGCTCGCGCATGCGCTGCCGCAGGTGACGGCGGACGCGCGCGCGCTGCGTCAGGTCGCGATGAACTTGATCTCGAACTCGATCCGGCTTGCCAGCGCCGGCGGCCAGGTCATCGTCTCGACCGCATTGAACGATCGCGGCGAGATCGCGCTGCGGATCCGCGACACCGGCCATGGGCTGACCGAGACGGAAGTCGCCGCCGCGATGGAGCCGTTCCGCACCCCGCCACCGGGCGACGCCGCAGACAATTCCGCGCTGAGCCTGTCGCTGACCAAGGCGCTGGTCGAAGCCAACCGCGCCCAGTTCAATATCAAGAGCGCGTCGAATTCCGGCACGCTGATCGAGGTGGCGTTCGCGCCGGTGGTGGCAAGGGCGTGAGGTTCACGTCATGTCCGGGCATGACGGCGCGGAAGCTTCAAGCCGCGCGCACGGTATCCAGGAACTTGCCGACCTCTAACTTCAGCCGGTTGCTGTCGCCCGACAGCGACCTGGCCGCGGAGAGCACCTGGGTCGATGCCGAGCCGGTCTCGACCGCGCCCTGCCGCACATTGCTGATGTTGGCGCTGACCTGCGTGGTGCCGGCCGCCGCACTCTGGACGTTGCGCGATATCTCGCTGGTCGCGGCGCCCTGCTCCTCGACGGCGGCCGCAATGGTGGACGAGATCTCGGACAGGCGCTCGATCGTGCCGCCGATGGTCCTGATCGCGCCGACGGACTCGTTGGTCGCGCCCTGAATGCTCGCGATCTGCTGACCGATCTCGCCGGTAGCCTTCGCCGTCTGCTCAGCCAGCGCCTTCACCTCGGAGGCCACGACGGCGAAGCCGCGCCCGGCTTCGCCCGCACGCGCCGCCTCGATGGTGGCATTGAGCGCCAGAAGGTTGGTCTGGCCCGCGATCGCGTTGATGAGCTCGACCACATCGCCGATGCGCGCGGCGGCCTTTGACAATTCGCCGACGCGATCATTGGTGTGCCCGGCCTGGCTGACGGCCTCTCCGGCGATGCGCGCGGAGGCCTGCACCTGGCGGCTGATCTCGGTGACGGAGGCGGTCAGCTCCTCGGCGGCGGACGCCACCGACTGCACGTTGGTCGCGGCCTCCTCCGACGCAGCTTCGACCAGCGTGGCAAGCTCGGTCGAACGGCTCGCGGTCGTCGTCAACGACGTCGCCGACGCCTCGAGCTCGGTGGCAGCGGACGACACCGTCTCGACGATCTCGCCGATCGCACCCTCGAAATCGTCAGCCATCCTGATCATGTCGGCGCGTCGGCGCTCGGCGGCGAGCTTGTCCTGCCTGATCTTTTCTTCCGCCTCCTCGCGCGCCTTCTGCTCGGCGTTGATCTTGAACGTCTCGACGGCTTGCGCGATCTCGCCGATCTCGTCGGGGCGGCCGAGGCCGGGCAGCACGATCGCGAAATTGCCCTTGGCCAGCTCGATCATGGCCGCCCGCATCGCGGCAAGCGGCTTTGCGACCGAGCGGCCAATGAAGATGCCGAGCCCAAGCACGCCGGACGCGATCAGAGCGATCGCCACGGCGATCCAGAACTGGATGCCGTCCCGCTCGGCAACGTTGCGCCGGTCGGCTTCGGCGCGGATGCTGTCGACCGATTTCGAGACCTGCTCGACGACAGGTTCGACCGTCGAGAACGCCTCCGACATCGCCTTCAATTCCGTCGCGAGCTTCAGCGCGGTCTCGATCCATGCGGAGAAGTCGCGCTGATAGTCGGCGAGCCTCGCGCGCAGCTCGGCCTTCGCGTCGTCGGGAACGGCGGCGGCGTCGACGCCGGCCAGAAATTCCGACGCGCGCTTCTTCATCTCGTCGCCGTATTTGGCATTACGGCGCAGCATGAAATCCTTCTCGTGCCGGCGCATCATCAGCATGATCACCTTGAGCGCGGAATTCTGGAGTTGGTCGACCTTGCTCTCGATCTCGTGGACGGAGGTCCGCAGGCGGCCTTCGAGGCCCGAATTCTCGTCAAGCCCGAGACGCTCCCGCTCCGCGACCACCGTGGCGAAACGGATCTGATAGATCTTCAGCGCTTCGTTCATCGCATCGATCTTTTGCGCGAGCTCGGGCTTGCCGAGCGCCGCGATCCTGCCGCGGAGCTTTTCGATATCGCGTGCGACCTGGCGCGAGATCTCGAGCTGACGCTGCGCCCTCGCCGGGTCACTGCGCAGCAGAAAATCCTTTTCGGCGCGGCGGCCTTCGAGCAGCTCGACCGCAATATTGTTGTTGAGCTCGAAGACCGTGCGCGCGTTCTCGGCGGCGTCGCGCGACAGGCCCATCGCCCGCTCGCCGTAGAGATGAATGCCGCCGATGAGGACGACACCGACGACGCCGATGACGCCGATCGCAGTGATCTTGTGGGTGAGGCGAAGAGCGAGAAGCCGCATCTTGGTACCAAGCTAGAGTGACCGATGCGGTTGATGAAACCCTGATGCGTAGAAACTTCCGTTAATTTGCGGGCACGTGGAACTACGTGTTTTTGTCATAAAGCTCGCCGTCAGGATGTGTTGACCGTTCCCCACGATACCGCTGATGGCGGCTTCTGCACTGTGACGTGCACAAGCCGGTTTATGACCACCGCGGCGCTCATCGCGAATCAAGGGTTCGCGGACGGCAGCACCGAGAACTCTTCGCCGCTCATTTTCCGAGCATCTGGGCGTCTTGCTACCCTGAAGACTACCCCTGAAGAGGACTTGCAGCGTCGACTCGGTTGAGCAACGCTCGCGCAATTTCAGAACAGCTATCTTCTATTTTTGTGAGGGCATCATGCCTGACATATTGGAAGTTCTGTTGTGGTGCGCAGCATTGGCGACATGGCTGATGCTTCTCTTCGCAATCGTCGGCGAGATTCTCAAACCGCTCTCAAAGAGCATCCGCCGACTGGTCGCGCAAGCTTTCAAGCTCTACGTGAAGTGATTGCCGGCCACAATACTCGATCGAAGCTGAACCGGCCCGCGCCGGTGACGAAGATCAACATGGCCCCGCCCATGATCGAGATATTCTTCAAGAAATTATTGTACTGATTGATCTGCTGCCCACCGGCGGGATATTCCCAGTAGCGATGTGCAATCGCGGTTGCCATCAACACGAAGACAAACATCAGAACTGCGCAATAGCGCGTACGGATGCCCAATATCAAGCCTGCGGATATGACGACTTCCAGCGTGATATTCACGATCGTGAACAGCTCAGGCGCTGGAAGATTCAGCGATCGAAAATAGCCCACCGAGCCGCCGAAGTCGGCTATTGCTCCGTACGCGCTTCCAACGAACACCCATGCCAGCAGAATACGGCCAATCAGGAGCAGTGCGCCAGCTCCGGCTGTGGCGACCCCATCGGCTGTCAGAAAATCCGAATCAGCTTTCATCGGTAGATCCCCCGAGCGTCTTGTGCAACGCCGGCTGGAAACATTTAGTACCGAGAGCACACAATAGCATGAACGGGCGGACACATGAAAGCGCCCGTGCCGGCTGTTTGGCACGGCGGCAAAGCACGTCGAGCTACATACGAAAAAGGCACGGCGCTTGCGGCGCCGTGCCTTTCACATTCAGATCGCCTTGATCAGCTGTAGATCTCGAACAGGCCGGCGCCGCCCTGGCCGCCGCCGATGCACATGGTCACGACGCCCCACTTGGCCTTGCGGCGGGCGCCTTCCTGCAGCAGGTGGCCGGTGAGACGGGCGCCGGTCATGCCGAAGGGATGGCCGATCGCGATCGAGCCGCCGTTGACGTTGTACTTCTCGGGGTCGATGCCGAGCTTGTCGCGCGAATAGAGGCACTGGCTGGCGAAGGCCTCGTTGAGCTCCCACAGATCGATGTCGTCGATCTTCAGGCCATGACGCTTCAACAGCTTCGGCACGGCGAAGATCGGCCCGATGCCCATCTCGTCGGGCTCGCAGCCTGCCGCAGCCCAGGCGACGAAACGGCCGAGCGGCTTGAGGCCGCGCTTCTCGGCATCCTTGGCTTCCATCAGCACCACTGCGGCGGCGCCGTCGGAGAGCTGGCTGGCATTGCCGGCGGTGACGAACTTGCCCGGGCCCTTCACCGGCTCGAGTTTTGCCAATCCTTCCAGCGTGGTCTCAGGACGATTGCATTCGTCGCGGTCCACCACGTAGTCGACAATGCTCTCGGCCTTGGTCGCCTTGTCCACCACCTTCATCTTCGTTTTCATCGGGACGATTTCGTCCTTGAACTTCTTGGCCTGCTGGGCTGCGGCCATGCGGCGCTGCGACTCCAGCGAATATTCGTCCTGGTATTCGCGGCTGAGCTTGTAGCGCTCGGCGACGATGTCGGCGGTGTCGATCATCGCCATGAAGATGTCAGGCGCGGTGTTGAGCAGCTCGGGATCGACCCATTCCTTCGGCGAGCCGCCGCCCGGAATCGAGATGCTCTCGACGCCGCCGGCGACGATGCAATCGGCACCGTCGGAGCGGATCGAGTTCGCGGCCATCGCGATGGTCTGAAGCCCTGAGGAGCAGAAGCGGTTCACCGACACGCCGCCGGTCGACTTCGGCAAGCCTGCGAGCAGCGCGGCCTGCCGGCCGATGTTCGGCGCGCCATGGGCGCAATTGCCGAGATAGCAATCCTCGACATAGTCCTTGTCGACGCCGGCACGGTCGACCGCGTGGTGGATGGCGTGGGCCGCGAGCGACATCGGCGGCGTGATGTTGAACCCGCCACGGCCGGACTTGGCCAGACCCGTGCGCGCGTAGGAAACGATGACGGCTTCACGCATTGTTTTCTCCCTTTTCGAACGATTGGTACGGAGCGTGCTGGCGCCATTGGTACACAAAGTTTGGAGGGTGCGGGAGAAATAAAAACGCCGCCTCCGATGATTGAGGCGGCGTTGTTCCGCGGGTCGGAATATCAATGTGAGCGTCGCTCTATCCGCTCGTCATACCCGGGCTTGTCCCGGGCATCCACGTTCTTCGGACCGCGCGGCAAGGCGTGGATGGCCGGGACATAGGCGAGCGGAAGCGACGCCGTCCTTCGGACGGCTATGCCCGGCCATGACGCAAGAGGCGAAAGCTCGATCAGAACGTCAGCGCCTTGACCTGCTTGACCTGCGGCAGCGCTTGCACCTTGGCGAGCACATCCGCCGGCACCGCGCCGTCGACCTCGACCAGCGCGATGGCATCGCTGCCCTGGGCGACGCGGCCGAGATGGAAGGTCGCGATGTTGATCTTGGCGTCGCCGAGCAGGCCGGCGAAGTGGCCGATGAAGCCCGGCTTGTCCTCGTTGGTGACGTAGATCATCGACTTGCCGAACTCGGCGTCGACGCGGATGCCCTTGATGTCGACGAGGCGCGGCTTGCCGTCGTGATAGACGGTGCCCGAGACCGACCGCTCCTGGCGCTCGGTGGTGACCGTGACGGTGATCAGGCTCTCATAGTCGCTCTGGGCGGCGCGGACGATCTCGTCCACCACCATGCCGCGCTCCTTGGCGACCACCGGCGCGGACACCACATTGACCTCGCCCAGCATCGGCCGCAGCAGGCCCGACAGCACCGCCGAGGTGATCGCCTTGATCTTCATCTCGGCGACGTGGCCCTCATAGGTGATCTCGACCTTGAGGATGCCGCTTTCGGTGAGCTGGCCGGCGAACGAGCCGAGCTTCTCGGCGAGCGCGATGAACGGCTTCAGCTTCGGCGCTTCTTCCGCGGTGATCGAGGGGAAGTTCACCGCGTTCGAGATCGCGCCGGTGAGCAGATAATCCGACATCTGCTCGGCGACCTGCAGCGCGACGTTTTCCTGCGCTTCCGTGGTGGAGGCGCCGAGATGCGGCGTGCAGATCACGTTGGGATGGCCGAACAGCACGTTCGTCGTCGCGGGCTCCTCGACGAAGACGTCGAAGGCGGCGCCGGCAATGTGCTTGGCGTTGAGCGCATCGACCACCGCCTGCTCGTCGACGAGACCGCCGCGGGCGCAGTTGATCAGGCGCACGCCCTTCTTCATCTTGGCGACCGCGGCCGCATCGATGATGTTCCGGGTCTTCTCGGTCAACGGCGTATGCAGCGTGATGAAGTCGGCGCGCTTGAGCAGGTCATCCAGATCGACCTTCTCGACGCCGATGTCCTTGGCGCGCTCCGGCGACAGGAAGGGGTCGAACGCGACCACCTTCATGCGCAGCCCGAGCGCGCGGTCGGCGACGATCGAGCCGATGTTGCCGCAGCCGACGATGCCGAGCACCTTGCCGGTGATCTCGACGCCCATGAAGCGGTTCTTCTCCCACTTGCCGGCCTGGGTCGAGGCGTCGGCCTGCGGGATCTCACGGGCGAGCGCCAGCATCAGCGTGATGGCGTGCTCGGCGGTCGTGATCGAATTGCCGAACGGCGTGTTCATCACGATGATGCCCTTGGCGGTCGCAGCCGGAATCTCGACATTGTCGACGCCGATGCCGGCGCGGCCGATCACCTTGAGGTTGGTGGCCTTCTCCAGGATCTTGGCGGTCGCCTTGGTCGCGGAGCGGATCGCGAGGCCATCGTAATTGCCGATGATCTCGGCGAGCTTGTCCTTGTCCTTGCCGAGGTTGGGCTGGAAGTCGACCTCGACGCCGCGGTCTTTGAAGATCTGCACGGCAGCAGGCGAGAGCGCGTCGGAAATGAGAACTTTGGGTTTGGTCATGGGGATGTGTCCTTCGCCGTCCCTAAGGGGGATCGGCCCGAGGGCCGAAATGGGTAATTGCGCGGAAGCTCTTTGCTCTCCCTCTCCCCGTTCTTACGGGGAGAGGGTTGGGGTGAGGGGCAGCCACGGGCGAGGTGCTCGTGGAGAGAGCCCCTCACCCGGATCGCACCGGACGATGCTCCGCATCGCCGGGAGCGACCCGGCCTCTCCCCGTAAGACGGGGAGAGGCGAAAAGAAAACTTATGCTGCCTTGGCGAGCTGCGCCTTGGTCTCGGCAAAAGCCCAGTCGATCCACTGCGTCAGCAGCTCGACATCCCGGGCCTCGACGGTGGCGCCGCACCAGATGCGCAAACCCGCCGGCGCATCGCGGTAATAGGCGAAGTCGTAGCCGGCGCCTTCCTTCTCGACGAGAGCGACCAGCTTCTTGGAGAACTCGGCCTGCGCGTCCTCCGAGAGCGAGGTGATCGCGGGATCGATGAACTTCAGGCACACCGAGGTGTTGGAGCGGATCGCGGCGTCCTTGGCCAGGAAGTCGATCCAGGGCGTCTTCGCCTTCCAGTCGGCCAGCACCTTGGTGTTGGCGTCGGCGCGCGCGATCAGCGCCTTGAGGCCGCCGATCGACTTGGCCCAGCTTAGTGCGTCGAGATAATCCTCGACGCAGAGCATCGACGGCGTGTTGATGGTCTCGCCAACGAAGATGCCTTCGTTGATCTTGCCGCCCTTGGTCATGCGGAAGATTTTCGGCAGCGGCCAGGCCGGCTTGTAGGTCTCGAGCCGCTCCACCGCGCGCGGCGACAGGATCAGCATGCCATGCGCGGCTTCGCCGCCGAGCGCCTTCTGCCAGGAGAAGGTGACGACATCGAGCTTGGCCCAGTCGAGGGCTTGCGCGAATGCAGCCGACGTCGCGTCGCAAATGGTCAGGCCTGCGCGGGTCGCGCTGATCCAATCCGCGTTCGGCACGCGGACGCCGGAGGTGGTGCCGTTCCAGGTGAAGACGACGTCGCTGTTGGGATCGACCTTGGAGAGGTCGGGAATTTCACCGTAAGCCGCATTGAGCTTGGTGACGTCCTTGAGCTTCAATTCCTTGACGATGTCGCTGACCCAGCCTTCGCCGAAGGATTCCCAGGCGAGCGTGGTGACGGGCCGTGCCCCGAGCAGCGACCACAGCGCCATCTCGACCGCGCCGGTATCCGACGCCGGCACGATGCCGATGCGATAATCGGCCGGCACTTCAAGCACTTCGCGCGTCAGATCGATCGCGAGCTTGAGCTTGGTCTTGCCCACCTTCGCGCGATGCGAACGGCCGAGCGCTGCGTCCTTGAGATTTTGGGCGTTCCAGCCGGGGCGCTTGGCGCAGGGGCCGGAGGAGAAATGCGGCACGTTCGGCCGCGAAGCGGGCTTCGCTACAGTCATAATCTACCCTTCCAGATAGTAAGCCTCCCGTTGGGGGGAGGTGTCCCGCCGCGGCTGATACGGGAATCGGGAAGACCAGTCAAGGAAGTTCCGGCGTCTCACGCTGGAGTGATGGCTCCTCCGGCACGAGATCGGGGGATGCAACCGGGGCGAGCGCGTTCAGCAAGTCCGTGGCCTCGCTGATCAATTGCGCGGCGCGGCGGCGGCTGCCGACCTTCAAAATGCATTTGTCGTTGGCCTGCACAACGTAATCGTTGCCGACCTTGATCATGGAATACCTTGCCATCGAAATCCCCGAACCGACCGAGCCCGGTTTCAGACGCTGGCGTAGCACCGTTCGTTCCCCGATCAACGTGAACGACCAAGGGGTAGTTTATCAGCTCTTAAGATGAACGAACGCGCGATCGGATTTCGCAAGCCGCGCAACGGTCCCGACGGCCTGCATCAAAAACGCACAGTCATGCCGGCGTGACTCAATGCAAATCCGAGACGCTTGTAGAAGCGCTGCGCGTCGACACGGCTCGCATGCGTCAGCAATTCGACCAGATTGCAGCCGCGCGCCTTGGCTTCCGTCATCGCCCATTGCACCAATTGCTCGCCGATGCCGCGGCTGCGGCAATCGGAGGCAACGCGGACATCCTCGAGCAGGCCGCGAATGCCGCCTTGCGAGCTGATGCCCGCGAGCACCGCGAGTTGCAGGCAGCCGACCACCCTGCCCTCGCTCTCGGCGACCACGAGCGCGAGATTCTGGTCACGCTCGACCCGCTCGAACGCCTGATAGTAGACGGCCGGAAGCGGATCCTCGACGCGCTCGCGGGCGCGGCCGAGACGATCGTCGGCAAGCATCGCCACAATCGCGGGAACGTCCTCGCGGCGCGCGGGACGGATGGAGACGGACTTGTCGTTCATACGGGAAACTCCAGGATTCCGTGCGACGGATTCCGCGCGATGGATTTAGCGCGCCGGCGGTAGACCGAGACAGGCCTCAGCTTCGGCGATCCAGCGGCGGATGGCGGCATAGCGGTCGAGATCAAAACCGCCTTCATGCGCAAGGCGCGTATAGGCAAGCAGCGAGACGTCGGCGAGCGAGATCTCATCGTCGGCGAAGAAGCGGCTCGTTGTGAGATGCGCCTCCATGCGGTCGAGCGCCGCATAGCCGCGCTTGACCTTGTCGGGATCGAGCTCAGAGGGATGCTTGCCGAGATAGACCAGCTGGAAGCGGCACACCGCGATATAGGGCTCGTGGCTGTACTGCTCCCAGAACAGCCATTCGTCCATCTTGGCGGCAGCAAAGGCGTCGCGCGGCACGAGTGCGCTGTCGCGGGCAAGATAGCGGATGATGGCGTTGGACTGCGCCAGCATGCGGCCGTCGTCGAAGGCGACAGTCGGCACCTGGCCGGCGCCGTTCATCTCAAGAAATTGCGGCGTGCGCGTCTCGCCCTTGCGCGTATCGATCTCGATCCAGCGATAGGGCAATGCGAGCTTGTCGCAGACCCACTTCACCTTCAGACAATTGCCCGAGTTGCTATCGCCGTAAATCTGCATCGCTGCCGCCCCGCTTTCGCCCGGCAGAGCATCAGGACGGAAGCAGCCTGTCAACCGCGGCGCAGCGCAGCAGCGTCAGAACTTGTAGCCGAGCCCGACGCGCGCATTGTTCAGCGTCACCGAGGTGTTCATGACGGGCGAGAATTTCACGTACTCGTATTCCACGCGCGCGAACAGACCGTCCCAGATGCAGTATTCGACGCCGAGGCCGGCGGTCCAGCCCACCGCGAAGGCGTTGGTCCGGCGCTGCGTCTGCGCCTGCGACTGAGCTGGAACGGCCTGTGGCGCTCCGAAAGTGGTCGACGTCACCGTGACGCCGCCGACGACAATCGAATTCGTCACATCCTGACGCAAATCCACCGTGCTCGTTACCGAGCGAGAGACGTCCATTCGGCCGACGGCAGCGCCTGCGAAGGCATAGGGCATGAAATCGCCGCCGTCCCAACCGACGCGGCCGCGCAGCGTGATCATGTCCTTGACCTTCGCCGCGGCGGTGCCGGTCAATGTCACGTCGTAATTGTCGGTGACATTCGCGGCATGCGTATCGCCGGCCGGATTGACGATCGTGAGCGAGTTGCTACCCGACGTCGAAGTGGCGAGGTTGTTGAAGTAGGTGTAGGTGCCCTCGAGACTGAGAATGGCATCGTACCATTGCCAGTTGCGGCCGACGAAGGCGTTGAAATTGGTGCTCTGCGTGTTCGTCTTGTTCATGAGCGACCAATTGGCGGTCGGCTGCTGCAGCACGCTGTCACGGAAGATGAAATTGGTCAGGCCGACGACGCTCTGGCTGAAGTCGCTCGCGTCAGTGGAGTAGCCGGCGCCGCCGCCGAAATAAGTGCCATCCCAATTATGGGACGTCTTGGATAGACCGTCGGTGAAGCCGCCGCGCAGCACGGGCAGATCCGGCATGTCGGCCGCGTGTGCGGCGGACATAGATCCCAAAGCCGCCACCACCAACCAAAGCCTACGCATTGCAACGCTCCATCGAACTCGAACTTTCGCTCGTGATCATGGCTCGTTAACCTTAACCAATGGTTGCGCCAGAGGCTTTCGTCGCCGCCGGGCAATGAAAAATATGCCACGCAAAAACGGCGCGGGAGCATCCCGCGCCGTTAAGAGACATTAAGCGATGGGGGCGAACGATCAGCCCTTGGTGACGAGCGGCGGCGGCATGTAAGCCGGCGGGCTGTTGAGCTCCCAGCGCACGCCGAGCTTGACGTCGTGCGAGGTGAGCTCCTTGATCTTGATCGAGGTCGGGCCCGAGCCGCTGTTGTCGAACAAGCGGTAGTTGCCAGGTGCCGCATCGCCGAGGTTCATGTAGCTGTAGGCCAGTTCAACGGTGAACCCGGGATTGACCTTGTAGGCGAGGCCGGCGTGGGCCGCCCAGGCAAAGTTCCACTTTCCGTTGTCGGCGAAGTAGGCGACGCTGTTGGCCAGGGGCGGAGTATTTCCCACGGTGTATGACACGCCGTCGTCGCGGAAGCCGCTGATCTTGTTGTAGGAGCCGCCAACACCGGCACCAATGAACGGCGTAATGCACCACCAGGTGCCGAGGTCAACGTAAGCGTTGGCCATGACGACCCATTCGGACTTGCTGCCGCTATAGTTGTTGGAGCCGACGAAGCCGGGCCCAATGACGTTATCCGCACCATGCAGGTTAGCCTTGCCACGGTACTGGCCGATCACGTCGGTGCGAAACCAGTTGTTGAAGCGATAGCCGACACCGAGGTCGAACAGCGGCGACGAGTCGAAGCCAAGTCCCTCCGTCGTCTTCGTAAACCCAGGCCCGACGGCGCCCTCGATGCGCTTGGCGCTCTGGTTGGTCATGCCGACGTCACCGCGCAGGTACCAGCCGCCGAAGTCCGCGGGCGGGGCGGGCGGCGCGTACATGGGGGGCGGAGCCGCGATCGGCATATCGGCGGCGAACGCCATCGACGAGATCAGTGACGCCGCACCCGCGGCAAGGAGAGACTTAACGCTACGCATTGGCTTCGTCCTTATGGCCGGTGAGGCAAAATGCAGCTGCCTCACGTTCTGGAAACTCACGGGCGGACGATGGCAGCAAATGTTTAAGCGCCACTTAACCCTAATTTTTAAGGTTGATTTTTTCTCACTACACACGCGGATGCGGCGCAAGCGTTGCAAAAATGCGGCAGCCGCGCTCCGCAATTGCTAACGATGTATGAAGCCGCAATGCAGCAAGTGGAACTGCGTTAACGCACGTGCCGCGGCAGCTTGGGCAGGAACACCGCGAGCAGCCCGATCGCCGGCAGGTAGGCGCAGACTTGGTAGACGAACTCGATCGAGGTGTGATCGGCGAGCTTGCCGAGCACGGCCGCGCCGAGCCCGCCGATGCCGAAGGCGACGCCGAAGAACACGCCGGAGATCATGCCGAAGCGATGCGGCACCAGCTCCTGCGCGAACACGATGATCGACGACGTCGTCGAGGAGATGATGAGACCGATGATGACGGTGAGTACCGCGCTCGCGTAAAGCCCGGCATAGGGCAGCGCCAGTGTGAACGGCAGCGCGCCGAGGATCGAGATCCAGATCACGATCTTGCGGCCGAAGCGATCCCCGAGCGGTCCGCCGAGAAACGCACCGACCGCGTTCGCCGCAAGGAAGATGAAGAGGTACATTTGGGCGGCCTGCGTCGACACGTTGAAACGGTCGATCAGGTAGAAGATGTAGTAGCTCGACAGGCTCGATACGTAGAGCTGCTTGGAGAACAACAATGCCACCAGCACAACGAGCGCGACCGCGACCCGGCGCGAGCTCGGCGCGTCAGGATGGGCCTGCGCGACCACTGTCTTCTTCGCCCTGATCTGCGGCTCGTACCAGCGGCCGATGCGCCAGAGGATGACGATCGCGAGGAACGCGATCGAGGAGAACCAGGCGATGCTGCCCTGCCCGAACGGCACGACGATCAGGGCTGCGAGCACCGGCCCCATCGAGGTGCCGAAACTGCCGCCGAGCTGAAACACCGATTGCGCGAAGCCGTAGCGGCCGCCGGAGGCCAGCCGCGCGATGCGCGCGGATTCGGGGTGAAACACCGCCGAGCCGAGACCGACCAGGGCAGCGGCAATCAGGATGACGAGATATTGGTGCGCGGCGCTGAGCAGCAGCAGGCCGAAGAAGGTCGAGGCCATGCCGATCGACAGAGAATAGGGTTGCGCCTTCTTGTCGGTGTAGTGACCGACCACCGGCTGGAGCAGCGACGCCGTGAACTGGAACGCCAGCGTGATCATGCCGATCTGCGCGAAGTCGAGCGCGTAGGTGTCCTTGAGGATCGGATACACCGAGGCGATCAGCGACTGCATGGTGTCGTTGAGGAAGTGCGAGAAGCTGATGCCGGCGAGCACGACATAGGCCGGCCCTGCGGCGGCGGGCGCGATGTCGGCGACGACGACCGGCTCGGTCAGTGTTTCCTCGGAGACGAGAACTGGCTTGTTCAATGGATCGATCCCGGCAGGCGCGGCGAACCGCCACACTGCCTAACTACGATGACCGTGGTGGCCGAACCACCACCAATCGTCGATAGCTGGGATGCGTGTGTTTGCCCTTCTTCCTTTGCTGGAGAGGGTCTCTATCCGCGAGCCTGGAATCGTAGGGTGGGCAAAGGCGCACTTGCGCCGTGCCCACCATCAATATCGATCCAACATTGCAGCAGAAGCGGTGGGCACGCTTTCGCCTTGCCCACCCTACGATACTGCCACAAGGGGGGAAGGAAGGCGCTCTCGGCTCAAGCCGCCGCGGCCTGGCCCAGCGCGGAGACGATGGTGTCGACGATGTCCTCGATCAGGACGCGGTCCTCGCCCTCGCCCATGACGCGGATCACGGGCTCGGTGCCGGAGGAGCGGATCAGCAGGCGGCCGTGACCGTTGAGCCGCTTCTCGCCGTCGGAGATCGCCGACTGCACCTCGGAATCGTCGAGCGGCTTGCCGCCCTTGTGGCGGACGTTCTTGAGGATCTGCGGCAGCGGATCGAAGCGGTGGCAGACTTCCGACACCGGCCGGCGCAGCTTCTGCACCACGGCCAGCACCTGCAGCGCGGCCACGAAGCCGTCGCCGGTGGTGGCGTAGTCGGACAGGATGATGTGGCCGGACTGCTCGCCGCCGAGATTATAGCCGCCGTTCAGCATCTGCTCGAGCACGTAGCGATCGCCGACCGGCGTGCGCACGAGATCGAGCCCCTGCCCTTGCAGGAAGCGCTCGAGGCCGAGATTGGACATCACGGTTGCAACGATGCCCGGACGTGACAGCCGTCCGTCGTCCTTCCAGCTCTGCGCGATCACCGCGAGCAGCTGGTCGCCGTCGACGACATGGCCGCGCTCGTCGACCAGGATGACGCGGTCCGCGTCGCCGTCGAGCGCAATGCCGATGTCGGCCCGCATCTCGCGCACCTTCTTCGACAGCGCCTCCGGCGAGGTCGAGCCGCATTCCTTGTTGATGTTGAAGCCGTCGGGCTCGACGCCGATCGGCACCACGTCGGCGCCCAGTTCCCACAGCGCCTCCGGCACCACCCTGTAGGCGGCGCCATTGGCGCAATCGACCACGACGCGCAGGCCGTCGAGCGAGAGGTCGCGCGGCAGCGTGCGCTTGGCGAATTCGATGTAGCGGTCATGCACGCCATCGATACGGCGGGCGCGGCCCAGGCTCGCGCTTTGTGCGAGACGCTTGTCGAGGGATTCGTCGAGCAGCTGCTCGATCTGCTTCTCGACATCGTCGGAGAGCTTGAAGCCCTGCGGGCCGAACAGCTTGATGCCGTTGTCCTCGAACAGATTGTGCGAGGCCGAGATCATCACGCCGAGATCGGCGCGCATCGACTTGGTCAGCATCGCGACCGCCGGTGTCGGCATCGGGCCGACCAGCAGCACGTCCATGCCGACAGAGGTGAAGCCCGCGACCATCGCATATTCGATCATGTAGCCGGACAGGCGGGTGTCCTTGCCGATCACGACGCGGTGACGGTGGTCACCGCGCTGGAACGCAAGGCCTGCGGCCTGGCCGACCTTGAGCGCGAGCTCCGGCGTGATCAGCCCGTTGGCGCGGCCCCGGATCCCGTCCGTCCCGAAATATTTGCGGCTCATATCGTCCCCCACGCAACAACCAGGGATCCCCACGACAACCTCCGGGTGCCCGAACGGGCCCCGCATCCCTGATTTGCTGGGATCTTATAATCCCTGCGCCGCTAAATTGGCTTCAAAAAATGTGATTAATCATTACGAGACCGGGGCCGCCGGCGTCCCGGTAACTCCTTGTTAACATTATATTTCCGGTTTGAGGGCCGGAACGAAGCGGAACCTGACCTTAGTCCGTGCGCTTCACATGACCGTCCGCACGGCTCGGCGCCGGCTGGGTGACGTTGACGGGATCGGAGCCCGGAAAGGTCTCTTCCAGCCCCTCCTCCAGCGCTTCCTCGAGGTCGCGCTTCTCCTTGATTTCTTCCGGCGAAGGTCCTCTGTGCGGCTTGGTCATGGCGTCCCTCCCGCAAACGATTTGGCTGTGCATCCAACCATGCTAGATGACCTCGAAACCTTCCGATGCAAGGCTCTTAGTATAGGACTCTTGATATGAGCCTCTTGATACAAGACGGGCCGGGGAAACGTTCATGAAGCACATCACCTGTATCGACGATCTTCGCGCTCTGCATAAGCGCCGCGTGCCGAAGGCCTTCTTCGACTATTGCGACCGCGGCTCCTATGCCGAGGAAACGCTGCGCGCCAATCGCGAGGACATGCAGGCGATCAAGTTCCGCCAGCGCATCCTGGTCGACGTCTCCAGGCGCGACACCTCGACCACGATCCTCGGCGAGCCCTCGACCATGCCGCTGATCCTGGCGCCCGTGGGACTGCTCGGCATGCAGCATGGCGACGGCGAGATCCACGCCTGCCGCGCGGCGCAGGCCGCCGGCATCCCGTTCACGCAATCGACGATGTCGATCTGCTCGATCGAGGACATCGCGGCCAATGTCGAGAAGCCGTTCTGGTTCCAGCTCTACGTCATGAAGGACCGCGGCTTCATCAAGGAGCTGGTCCAGCGCGCGATCGCGGCGAAGTGCAGCGCGCTCGTGCTGACCGTCGATCTTCAGGTGATCGGCCAGCGCCATGCCGACATCAAGAACGGCATGACCATTCCGCCGGAATGGTCGCTGTCGAAGTTCATCGATTTCGCCACCAAGCCGGCCTGGGTCGCCGGCGTGCTGCAGGGCAAGCGCCGCACCTTCGGCAACATCGCCGGCCACGTGAAGAACACCGAGGACCTCAACCGCCTCGCCGAATGGACCGCCTCGCAGTTCGACACCTCGCTGAACTGGAAGGACGTCGAGTGGATCCGGAGCATCTGGCCGGGCAAGCTCGTCATCAAGGGCATTCTGGACGTCGAGGACGCCGAGGAAGCGGCCAAGACCGGCGCGCAGGCGCTGGTGGTGTCCAACCATGGCGGCCGTCAGCTCGACGGCGCGCCGTCCTCGATCGAGGTGCTGCCCGAGATCGCCGACGCCGTCGGCGAGAAGATGGAGATCATGTTCGACGGCGGCATCCGCTCCGGCCAGGACGTGATGCGCGCGCTCGCGCTCGGCGCAAAATCTTGCATGATCGGCCGCGCTTATGCGTATGGCCTCGGCGCCGGCGGCCAAGCCGGCGTCGCCAAGGCGATCGACATCATCCAGAAGGAGCTGCTCACGACCATGGGCCTGTGCGGCGTCAACAGGATCGACGAGATCGACGATCATGTGATTGCGGTCGCGCCCTAGAACAGTTGCCGTAGGGTGCGCAAAGCGAAGCGTGCCCACCAACTCTTACGAAACGCAGGAAAGCGGTGGGCACGGCGCCAGTGCGCCTTTGCCCACCCTGCGAGTCCAGCGCTCAGTCGCTCACATCGGCGGCGTCAGGCCATCGCGGCCGACATTGACCCGGTTCGCTTCCAGCGTGCCGTCATCCTTCTTCGCCGCACCAAAGATGATCAGCTTGGCGCCGGGCTTGATCTCGGACTTGTCGCTGGCGACGAAGGTGACGATCGGGGTCTCCGGCGGCACCACGACCTTCTTCTCGCCGTCCTTGTATTTGACCGTGATGTTCTGGCCGTCGGTGCCCTTGACCGTCTGCGCTACGGTGGCGTTGGTCATGGTCGAGTTGGCGCGCGCATCCCAGGGGCGGAAGCCTTCAGCGGCGCCGCGCTGGTTTTCCGGAAAGATATGGACGGCAATGGCCTTCTGCGTGCCGTCGGGCTCGGGCATGGCGGTGACGCCGATATAGGAGCCCTCCTTGATCTCGGAGAGCTGCGTCTTCACCACCGCGAAGACGGCGACGTTGTCGGTCATCTTCACCTTCACATCGGTGCCCTCGCGCGTCTTGATGCCGAGGGTGTTGCCGTCGATGCTCTCGATGGTGCCGCGAATGCGCACGGTCGGCGCCTGCTGCTGCGCTGAAATGGATGATGTAACGATACAGGCGACGAATGCTGCCGCGACGGCGCGCGGCATCCAGTTGTTCAGGCTTGGCATGATGGTCCCCTTCAGGGTTTGCGGCGATCAGACAGGGCAACCCCGTCTGACCGCCGCTATTCCCTGAATTCCGATCACATCGGCGGGGTCATACCGTCACGGCCGACATTGACGCGATTGGTCTCGAACGAGCCGTCGGGCAATTGCTTCATGAAGGCGATGACCTTGGCGCCGGCCTTCAGCTCGGACTTGTCCGCGGGCACGAAGGTCACCACCGGTGTCATATCGGACACGAACACTTTCTTCTCGCCGTCCTTGTACTTCACCAGCAGCGTATGGCCGTCGTTGCCGACCACGCTCTCCGACACCGTGGCATTGGTCATGCTGGAATTGGGCTTGAGGTCATAGGGCCGCGAGCCTTCGCCGGTGCCGCGCATGCTCTCCGGAAACACGTGGACCTCGACGGCGTTCTCGCCACCGTCCGGTCCCGGCACGGTGGTGGCGCCGACGAAGGAGCCGACCTTGATATCGGCCAGCGAAATCTTGGTGACGCCGGCCACGCGCAGGTCGGAAGCGATGTGAAGCTTGACGTCCTCGCCGCTGCGCGACTTGACCAGCAGAGTGTCACCCTCGACGCGCTCGATCGTGCCGCGCACGCGGGTCGGCACCGGCGCCCTTTGCGCGACGGCCGCGAGGGTGGAAGCAGCCACCATCGCAACAGCGATGAGCGGGCGCGTGAAATTTGCACGTTGGATCGTCATGACAGTCTCCGATTATCCCCACGGATAGTGAACGCCGGAGACGGCGCACTATTCTCTCAAGTCTTTGTGAGATCGGCCTCGACCAGCGCGCGCAGTTCCGCACTCACCTCGGGCCTCCGGCCGAACCACAGCTCGAAGCCGCGCACCGCCTGGTGCAGGAGCATGCCGAGCCCGTCGGCGGTGTCGAGCCCGCGGGCCCTGGCTGCCGCGAGCAGCGGCGTCACCAGCGGGACATAGACGAGGTCGGCGACGACGGCCCCTTGCGGCAGCCGCGCCACATCAACATCGAGTGAAGGCTGGCCGTGCATGCCGAGCGAGGTCGTGTTCACAAGAAGTTTTGCGCGCGGCAGGACGTCGTTGATCCGGTCCCAGACAAGCGGATGCACGTTCGGCCCGAATTGCGCCGCTAGCGCCTCGGCCCGCGCCAAAGTACGGTTGGCGAGATGAACGCGGCCAAAGCCGCGTTCGAGCAGGCCGAACACCACCGCGCGCGAGGAGCCGCCGGCGCCCAGCACCAGCGCTTCATCCGCCTTGTCCCAGCCGGGCGCGCTGGCGTCGAGATTGCCGAGAAAGCCTTCGACGTCGGTATTGGTCGAGCGCAGCTCACCGTCGGCAAACCACAGCGTGTTGGCGGCGCCAATCGCCTTGGCGCGCGCATCGGGGGTCGACAGCTCCAGCACGCCGACCTTGTGCGGAATGGTGACATTGGCGCCGACAAAACCACGAAGTGACAGCCGCAGCACGAAATCGCGCAGGTTCTCGGGCGGAACCGCCTCGATGACATAGCCGCCTGCGATGCCGAGCGTGCGCAGCCAGTAATGATGGATCAGCGGCGAGCGCGAATGCGCGGCCGGCCATCCGATCAAGCAGGCTGCGGGCGATTTGAGCGCGGTCATCTTTCCCTCGGGTCGTGTCGAGGGCGATCCATTTCGCGTCCGGCCGGTCCTGTCAAGCAGGCGGGGACGGCACCGTGGATTCGGTCACGCCGGGAGCCGCCTTGATATCGACGACCGCGCGCTCGATGGTCTGGCGATAGCGCGCCCGCTTCGGGCTCACGCCGTGGGTCAGCAGCGCGCGGCGGACCGCGGGCGAAGCCCCGGTGATGAATAGCCGGATGCCCTTGCGCTGGGCCTTGGCGGCGACGCGCCCCAACACGTTCGCCGCGGTGGAGTCCAGGAACGGCACTGCGGCGAAATCGACCACGAGCGCCTTGCGCTTGTCGGCAATGCCGTCGAGCACGCCTCCGATCGCAGACGCAGCACCAAAGAAGAACGCGCCGATGATGCGATAGACCAGGACGTCGCGGTCGACCGCGAGCGCGGGATCGTAAGGTACGCGCTCGCCATTGCCGTCATCGGGACGATCGGCCGCGACCAGCGGCGAGCGCTCCTCGATGCCGGTCATCTCCGCCATGCGATGGATGAACAGTACCGCACCGAGCGCGAAGCCGACCAGGATGCCTTTGGTCAGATCGCGGAAGATCGTGAGCAGGAAGGTTGCCAGCAGCACGACGGCATCGCCCCAGGACGAGCGCAGCAGCGTCGCGAATTCCTGCTTCTCCGCCATGGTCCAGGCCACCACGACCAGCACGGCGGCAAGTGCGGCAAGCGGGATGTAGCTCGCGAGCGGTGCAGCGACCAGCATGAACGGCAGCAGAAAGACGGAGTGCAGCATGCCTACCAGCGGCCCGCGCGCGCCGGCGCGAATGTTGGTCGCGGTGCGCGCAATCAGGCCGGTGACACAGATGCCGCCGAACAGTGCCGCGCCGATATTGGCGGCACCTTGCGCCACCAGCTCGCAATTGGAGCGGTGACGGCGCCCGGTCATGCCGTCGGCGACCACCGCCGACAGCAGCGATTCGATGGCCGCGAGCAGCGCAAACGAGATCGCATCCGGCAGCACCGCTTTCGCCTTCGCAAGCGAGAACGCCGGCAACGCAGGCGAGGGCAATTCACGCGGGACGCCGCCGAAACGACTGCCTATGGTTTCGATTGGCAGCGACAGTGCAGCCGTCGCGATCGCCGCCAGCACGACCGCGATCAGGATGCCGGGCCAGGACGGCCGCCAGCGCCGCAAGCCCGCGATGATGGCGACGCTGACGAGAGCGACGCCAAGCGCGGACGGATTGATGGTGTGAAGGCCATCCGCCAGCGCGGCGAGCTTCGGCACGAACTCGCTCGGCTCTTTCCCCGCGAGCGTGATGCCTGAGAGATCGCGCAGCTGGCTCGCAAAGATGATCACGGCGATACCGGCGGTGAAGCCGACCGTGACGGGATAGGGGATGAACTTGATGTAGGTGCCGATGCGCAGCAGGCCCGCAGCGATCAGCACTATACCCGCCATCATGGTGGCGAGGATGACGCCGTCGACGCCATGCCGCTCCGCCGTCACCGCGACCAGTACGATGAAGGCGCCCGCAGGCCCGCCGATCTGGAAGCGGCTGCCGCCGAGCAGCGACACGATGAAGCCGCCGACAACCGCAGTGTAGAGCCCGCGATCCGGTGTCACGCCGGATGCGATCGCAATCGCCATCGACAGCGGCAGCGCGACGATCGCGACCGTGAGGCCCGCAAACACATCGGCGCCGAAATCCGCGAGGCCATAGCCTTCGCGCCAGACGGTGATGAGCTTTGGCAGATAGAGTTCGGCAAAGGTCGGCTGACGAAGGTGGTGCAGCTTGCCTGCGTGTTCGCCCGTGATGCTCATGCCCACAATGCTCCGATGCATCGTGCGGCCGCGTGCTCCGGCGCGACGGTGCGTTAGTTCAGACTGCATCCGAGCATGATCATCGCAAGATCATGCTCCCACCCGACGCGGCGGCCCCGGCTCTTTCAGCCGAACGCCACGTCCGCCGCCGTCGCTGCGCGCGTGTTCGGCGATCAGCTCGACGCCGGCCCGCTCGAATGCTTCGACCACCTTCATCAGGGTCTCGACCACGCCGCGAACGTTGCCGGTGCTCGCCTCCATCCGCTGGATGGTCGGCAGCGAAACGCCTGCGAGCTCGGCCAGGGTTTTCTGGTCAATGCCAAGCAGCGCGCGGGCTGCTCGCATCTGGAACGACGTGATCACCTTGGCCTCACGTGTCAGAGCTTATAAGTGATGTCTCGCACATGTATAATGATGTAAAATATATCATATGAGGCCAAATGCAAGTACTCTCGCTGCGCAATGACGAGTCGAGAGGGCGCGGCCCCCTCTCTCCCCGCAAGGGCGAGGAGAGGAGAAAGCGGTGCGTCCCTTACTGCGCGAGTTGGCTCACGCCGCGTGCTGATGCGCGGCGATGATCTGGTCGGCGGCGCGGCCCGTGACTTCGGCCATGTGGTCGAACTGACGGGTGAAGCTGCCGGCGCCTGCGGTTGCCGAACGCAGCTCGACGATGAGCTCGCCAATCTCGGCTTCCGGCATCATGGCGCGGACGCAGTCCCAGCCGCTCCAGCCGTCGCGGGTGTCGAAGCCGAGAATCTGGCCGCGCCGCGCCGACAGGATCGCGTTGATCTTGGCGGTGGCATCGGTCGGACACACGATCTCGACCACGTGGATCGGCTCAAGCAGCACCGACTGGCATTGCGGCAGGCCTTCGTTGAGCCCGACCCTCGCCGCCGTGCGGAAGGCAAGGTCGGAGGAATCGACGCTGTGATAGGAGCCGTCCGTCAGCGTCACCTGCAGATCGGTGACGGGGAAGCCGAGCGGCCCGCGCGCGAGCCCGTCGACGACGCCCTCCTCCACCGCACCGATATAGTTGCGCGGCACCGCGCCGCCGACGACCTTCTCGTCGAACTTGAAGCCCTCGCCGCGCTGCAGCGGTCTGATGTCGAGCACGACATCGCCGAACTGGCCGTGACCGCCGGACTGCTTCTTGTGGCGACCACGCTGGACGATCGGCTTGCGGATGGTCTCCTGGTAGCCGATCGCAGGCGGATGCGAGGAGATCTTGACGCCGAAGCGATCGCGCAGCCGCTCGCTCGCAACACGTAAGTGCATCTCGCCCTGTCCCCACAGCACGGTGTCGTGGGTCTGGGCGTTCATCACGACGACGAGGGAGGGATCCTCCTCGTGCAGCCGCGTCAGCGCCTGTCCGAGCTTGACGTCGTCCTTGCGGTCGGTGGCCGCAACTGAAATCGCGAGCACCGGCGGCGTCGGCTCTGAGGCCGCGAGCGCGGCTGGCGCGGTCTTGCCGCTCGAGACCGTGTCGCCGGTCTTGACCGGATCGAGCTTGGCGAGCGCCACGGTGTCGCCGGCTTCGGCAGCGGCACGCTTGGTGTCGTAGGCGCCGTTGACGGCGAGGATACCGGAGATGCGGCTCACCCCGCCGGAGGACGATTGCAGCGTGGCGCCGTCGTCGAGATGGCCGGCAAGCAGCCGCGTCAGCGACAGCTTTCCGCCGTGCTGCGAGTGCAGCGTCTTGAAGACGAAGCCGAGCGCGTCCTTGGCGGAGGGCACGCCGAGACGCTTTGCGGTCTCCGCAATGCCGGGCGCCTCGTGGCGCAGCGCCTTCATCAGACGCAGCACGCCGTTTTCGCGCGCGGCAGCGCCGAGCAGCACGGGGCAGATCAGTCCCTCGCGCAGTTCGCGGGCGAGGTCGTCGAACACGGCATCGCGCGGCGGCTGGATGTCTTCGAGCAGCTGCTCCATCAGCGCATCGTCGTGGTCGGCGAGCTTCTCCAGCATCGAGAAGCGGGCCTCCTTCTCGCGATCGAGGTCGCCGCCTTCGAGCGCAACCACTTCGGATGCCTTGTGCTCGCGATAGACGAACGCGCGCTCGAGCGCAAGATCGACGAAGCCCTCGATCAACTCGTCCTTCCAGATCGGGATCTGGCGCAGCACCAGCGGAACGCGCGAGGCGGGCTGGAGCGTCGCGAGCGTCTCGCGGATGCGCTTGTTGGCGCGGTCGATCTTGTTGAGGAACAGGAAGCGCGGGATCTTCAGCTCCTCCAGCTCGCGCAGGATGATCTGAAGCTGCGGCAGCTTCTTCTCGTCGGCCTCGCAGACCACGATTGCGGCGTCGACCGCGGGAAGCGCGGCGCGCATGTCGTGGGCGAACTCGACGGAACCGGGACAATCCAGGAAAGTGTAGCTGTCGCCCATGAAACTCGTGGTGACGGCAGTCAGCCCGACAGTCATCTTGTGATGACGGGCCTCAGGCGTGGCGTCGCCGACGGAGGTTCCGGCGTCGACGCTGCCGGCGCGCGGGATTGCGCCCGTTCGCGCCAGGATTGCTTCGAGAAGTGTGGTTTTACCGCTTTGGAATGGGCCCACCAGCGCAATGCACCGTGGACCTCGGGGACTTCTGACGTCTTGTCCCATTCGCCGCCTCCTTGTTTGGAGCTCGGCCCATGATTGGGTCGGCAAACGCAGATGCTCTGCCCGTCTCCGAGATTTGGCAAGCGTCAAACGTCGCTGCGGTGCGTCGTCAGTGTCTTAACCTCTCCCGAAGGCAGAGCTAAGCGCGACAGCGTCGTCGGGCGTTAACGGCCCGGACGGAGTTCCAGGCTCTCGAGCCCTGCGGCGACGTTGAGGCCGACCTGGCCCTGCACGCTCAACGGTTGAAGCGCGATCGAATTGTTGGAGCCGCGGACCAGCGCATTACCGCCGAGGCCGACGCCGACCGAGGCGCTGCCCTGCGCGCCGGCATAATTGCCGGAGAGATCGCCGGGGCCGAGCCGGTTGACCGGCGCGAACACGCCCCAGGCGAGCGCCGTCTCCTGGGTGATGCCGAGGTCGATGCCCACTTTACGGATCGTCGCGACATAGCGGTCTTCGGGCAGACCGTCGGCGCGCAGCACGCAGCCGAGATTGGTCACCGATCCCACCACGAAGCCGACGCTGGCGCCGCCGCGGCATTCGAGCACGCCGACCTGCACCATCCGCGACTGCGCGCTGGCGCCCGCGATGGAGGCGACGAGGCTCGCAATGGTGAGTCCGGCAAGGAGGAGTGAGCGGCGCATGAAATGTCTCCGGCTATGAATGTGATGCGAGCAGAGAAGCAGCCTGCAAGCGGCGCGCGATGGTCTATGCCACAATAGTTGGGGTGGTGCCAGATCACGCGTGCCACAAAGAAAAAAAGGGCCCGCAGCGAGCGGGCCCCTTCATGTTACATCGTTGCTGCAAGCTTAGCGCAGGTTGCCGCAGAAGCGCTGGATGCGCTTGCAGGCGTCCTCGAGGTCCGAGGTCTTGGTCGCGTAGGAGATGCGGAACGCCGGGCCGAGGCCGAAGGCCGAACCCTGCACCACGGCGACGCCTTCGGTCTCCAGGAGCTCGGTGACGAACTGCTCGTCGTTGGAGATCACATTGCCCGACGGCGCCTTCTTGCCGATCGTGCCGGCGCAGGACGGATAGACGTAGAACGCACCCTCGGGACGCGGGCACTCGATGCCGTTGGCCTGGTTGAGCATGGAGACGACGAGATCGCGACGCTCCCTGAACACCTTGTTGTTGGCGGCGATGAAGTCCTGCGGACCGTTCAGCGCTTCCACCGACGCCCATTGCGAGATCGAGGACGGGTTCGATGTCGACTGCGACTGGATGGTCGACATCGCCTTGATCAGCTGCGCGGGACCACCGGCGTAGCCGATGCGCCAGCCGGTCATGCAATAGGCTTTCGAGACGCCGTTCACGGTGAGCGTGCGGTCGTAGAGGCTGGGCTCGACCTGCGCGACGGTGGTGAACTGGAAGTCGTCATAGACGAGGTGCTCGTACATGTCGTCGGTCATCACCCACACATGCGGATGCTTGACCAGCACGTCGGTAAGCGCCTTGAGCTCGGCCTTTGTGTAAGCCGCGCCGGTCGGGTTCGACGGCGAGCACAGGATGACCCATTTGGTCTTGGGCGTGATCGCGCGCTCGAGCGCTTCGGCCCGGAGCTTGAACCCGCTCGCGGCTGTGCAGACCACCGGCACCGGCTCGCCGCCGGCGAGCGCCACCATCTCGGGATAGCTGACCCAATAGGGCGCCGGGATGATCACCTCGTCGCCCGGATTGATGGTCGCCATCAGCGCGTTGTAGAGCACCTGCTTGCCGCCGGTGCCGACGATGATCTGGTTCGGCTTGTAGACGACGCCGTTCTCGCGCTGAAATTTCGCGATGATCGCGTCCTTCAGCTCGGGGATGCCGTCGACCGCGGTGTACTTGGTCTTGCCGGATTCGATGGCGCGGATCGCCGCCAGCTTGATGTTGGCGGGCGTGTCGAAGTCGGGCTCGCCGGCGCCGAGGCCGATGACATTGCGGCCCGCCGCTTTCAGCGCGCGTGCTTTATCCGTGACCGCGATGGTCGCGGACGGCTTCACACGGTCGAGCGCAGCAGCAAGGAAGGCCATCGTCATCTCCTGACAAGCGTCGTGAACCCTTTGGCCTCACGACTCTGATTGTGGGAATGGAGACACCCTAAAACGTGTGCCGCTGCGCCGCAAGAAACTTCGGCCCGATCCCGGAAAAGTTTACGGGTCTGGAGCGTTGCAAGGCGCGATTTCCCGCAATTTTCAGCAACTTTGCCGGGCAAACCCCTCATATCCGGCAAGGCCTGTCCTCGGAGCAATTTTGCGCCGCTCGAGCGCCACAAGACTGACCGCCGGCTGACGCGCAAGGCCTGCGGCCGATCGTCAACCGGTGGCGAGCTCGCGACCCGTCACCGCCTCGCACACGATCGCGCGAAGCGATGCGTCGTGCATGTTGACGCAAGCGTGATCTCACTTGCAGCGTCACACGAACATGATCTTCTGCAGCGTTGCAGTGCGGTAGGGTTTTCGAGTTTTTCTATGGGCCAGCCCTTGCGGCGGATTCGCATCGGCATCATTGTTTAGCCGCGGTGCGGGGCAACAAGCGCCGAACCTTCCCGTCCCTCGGAATCGAACTCCCAGAATGTACAAGCTCTATTCGATGCAACGCTCGGGCAACAGCTACAAGGTCCGCCTTGCGCTGGCGCTGTTGAACGTGCCCTACGAACCCATCGAGGTGGACATTCTCCGCGGCGAGAGCAAGACGCCGGACTTCCTGGCGAAGAACCCGTCAGGACAGGTGCCGCTGCTCGAGGTCGGCGACAATCGCTATCTCGCCGAGTCCAACGCCATCCTGTGGTACGTCGCCGTCGGCACGCCGCTCGCGCCGGAGAACCGCATCGATCGCGCCGAGGCGCTGCAATGGATGTTCTTCGAGCAGCACGCGCTCGAGCCCAATATCGGCGCCGCCTATTTCTGGCTGTCGCTGGTCAAGGGCGGCCGCGACCTGCAGACCCACGCGCTGGAAGACTGGATGGAGCGCGGCTATGGCGCGCTCCAGGTGATGGAGAACCACCTCAAGACCAGCGCCTATTTCGCCGCCCGCCAGCTCACGGTCGCCGACATCGCCTTGTACGGCTACACCCACCTCGCCGACCGCTGCGATTTCGACCTTTCGCCCTTCCCGGCGATCCGGGACTGGCTGAAGCGCGTCGAGGCTGCGCCCGGCTTCGTGGCGATGGACTGGCGCCCCGCCGAGATCGACGACTCCGCCAGCATCGCGGCGGAGGCCTGAAAACCGGTGCAACGTTAAGAAATAGCGGGCACTGCGTTAACCTTTGCCCTATTCCCGCCGCTTTCGGTGCAACTGCCGCCCCATTATTGCCCGCTGAAATTGTGAAGTTGTTCGGCGTCGCGGGTGATTCGCTCGCACGTTGAAGGATTTAGGCCATGATTCGGGCGTCCGGCGCGGTCGGCTTTCAGGGCCAAACCGATACCGTCTCGTCTTCCCGGCTAACCAACGCAGTCGCGGCCTCGCTCGCCGTCGCTGCCCTCTCGCTTTGTCTGATCGTCACCCTCACGGTGCTGTCGACCAAGGCGACCATGGCGATGGGCCTGCCGGTCTGATCCCCGTTTCATCCTGGATAGCCTTCAAGGTGCCGCGCGGCCCCGCGCCGACAGGCATCGCGACAGGACAATGATGAAATCGCCTGTGGTAGTCGTTGCAATCACCCTGACTGCGGCCATCCTGGTCGCGGTGTCGCTTTTGATTGTCGTCGGCGCCCGCAAGGGCCCGGGGACGTCGACGTGGAATGCGCCCGCGCTGCAGCAGCGCATGATGCATGTGCATTTGGTCTAAAATCATCCGAAAGCTTTGAGCACGAAGGCAAGCGCCCCTTAAGCGCACCGCGCGAAATCGGATTGCGCTTGTGCAACCATCGGTCAGTCTGGCGGAATTATCTCGTTCAGGGAGGAACGAGCCAGGCCCATGCGGTTCGGATGGCGTGCCATTTCCGGTCCCGTGCTGACGGCAGCGATCGCACTGCTGGCGATCCTGCTCGACCGTCACGCTCCCGCTTTGTCGCTTGCACCGCTGTTCGTTGGCATCGTGGCGTTGGCCGGCTCGCTCTCGGGCTTTGCGTCTGCGCTCGGCAGCGCCGCCATCGCCGTAATCGGCGCGGCGCTGCTGTCTCTCGGCCACCGCACCGCGCCCGGCTTTGACCTGACCGATCTCGCGCCACTCGGCCTGCTCGCGCTGACGACCGCCGGCACAGCAGGCATCACCGGGCTGATGCGCGAGCGTCTGGTCGATGCCTTTGCCACTGAGCGGCACAACCACGCCACTGCGGCACGGCTGTCGGCAGCGCTCGACCAGGTCGATATCGGCATCGTGCTGCTCGATGCCGAGACCCGCGCCGAATTCATCAACCGCGCCTTCCGCGATTATTTCGCGCTGCCGGACGAAAAGGCCGACGAGAAGCCGCCCTTCATCGCGCTGATGTATCACGGCCGCGACACCGGCGCCTTCGAGCTGCCGGAGGACGAGCTGGGCGCCTTCATCGCGCAGCGCATGGAGATGGTGCGGATCGGCGACGCCACGCCGATCAATATCAATTTGCGCAATGGCGAGGTGCTGCGTTTCGTCTGCACCGCACTGCCCGACGGCGGCCGCATGCTGAGCTACACGCCGGTGACCGACCTCGTGCGCCACACCGACGCGCCGGCGCGCGCCGATTACTATCGCTCGCTGCGCGATCCCACAGGGCGGAAGCTGACCCGGTACTTGCGCGTCGCGGAGTGATGCGCGACATCGCAATTGATCGATACGCCCTTCATCAGTATGAAGGACACCTCATCGATCGTGGATTTTCCAGATGTCGCTCACCATTCGCTCCGTCACTCGACAGGATTACGATCAATGGCTGCCGCTGTGGGACGGCTACAACGCCTTCTACGGCCGCTCCGGTCCGACCGCACTCGCACCTGAGATAACCAAGGTGACGTGGCAGCGCTTCTTCGATGCCTACGAGCCGGTGCATGCGCTGGTCGCCGAAAGCGATGGCCGCCTGCTCGGGCTCACGCACTACCTGTTCCATCGCAGCACCACCGCGATCGAGCCGTCGTGCTATCTGCAGGACCTGTTCACGCTGGAGGCCGCGCGCGGCAAGGGCGTCGCCTCGGCGCTGATTGACGGCGTCTATGAGCGCGCCAAGCTCGCGGGATCGCCGCGGGTGTACTGGCAGACGCACGAGACCAACGTCACGGCACAGAGCCTGTACGACAAGGTCGCGGAACGCTCCGGCTTCATCGTCTATCGCAAGATCTTCTGATCCTGCTGTCGCAACCCTGTGGATAACTCGGCCTGTCACCGGCGCGTAACACACCGGGACTAAGTTGCGCCTGCGTCTGATCAGGCCCCCCGTCACCGATCAAGCGCCCCAAGCGGTCCCCGTCAGTCGCCGCGTCTGACAGGGGCCGCATTTTTTTGTCCGCAGTTCCTTTCAGCATGGCTGCAACGCAGGCAGACGCTTGCCGCTGTGTCGCACCGCGGTCACAATGGGCGTCTGCTCTCGTCTGACAGGATCTCCCATGGAAATTCGTAATCTCGGCGGCTCCGGCCTGCGCGTGTCCGCAGTCGGACTCGGCTGCAACAATTTCGGCCAGCGCACCGATCTGGAGACCTCGCGCAAGGTGATCCACCGCGCGATCGATCTCGGCATCACGCTGTTCGACACCGCCGACATCTATGCCGGCCAGGGCGGCTCGGAGACGGTGCTCGGCACCGTGCTCGGCGACCGCCGCAAGGACATCGTGCTCGCCACCAAATTTTCCAAGCCGATGGCGGCCGACGGCACCAAGCAGGGCGCCTCGCGCCGCTACATCATGAATGCGGTCGAGGCCAGCCTGACGCGGCTGAAGACCGATTACATCGATCTCTACCAGCAGCATGATTACGATCCGCTGACGCCGCTGGAGGAGACGCTGCGCGCTCTCGACGATCTCGTCCGCCAGGGCAAGGTCCGCTACATCGGCCATTCCAATTTTCCGGCATGGCGCATCGCTGAGGCCGAGTTCACCGCGCGCGCGATGAACGTCGGCCGCTTCGTCTCGGCGCAGGACGAGTACAGTCTCGTCGTCCGCGACATCGAGAAGGATTTGCTGCCAGCGGCCCAGGAATACAAGCTCGGCCTGCTGCCGTTCTTCCCGCTCGCAAGCGGCTTGCTCACCGGCAAGTACCAGCGCGGCGCAGCAGCCCCTGCCGACACGCGCTTCGGCAAGGCGCCGGCGCTACGCGACCGCTACGTCACGCCGCGCAATGAGGACATCGTCGAGAAGCTCCAGGCCTTTGCGAAGGCGCGCGGCCATTCGATGCTCGAGCTCGCGTTCTCCTGGCTCGCCGCGCGCCCGCAGGTCTCGAGCGTGATCGCAGGCGCCACCCGCGTCGAGCAGGTCGAGCAGAACGTCAAGGCGATCGCCTGGCAGCTGAGTGCGGACGACCTTGCCGAGATCGATGGGATCACCAAGGGCTGAGCTTTTGAAACGCGGCGCTATTTGGCGCCGTGTCCCACCGTCTGCATCACCTCAAAGCCCTCGAACTGGGGATGGCCGAGATAGAGCGGCTTGTTGTCGCCGGCACGCTGATGCGCGGCGCGAAACGCCTCCGACTTGGTCCAGGCCTCGAACGCCGTGTGATTGGCCCACACCGTGTGCGAGGCATACAGCGTGTGGTCCTCGAGCTCGGGCCCTTTAAGCAGATGGAATTCGACGAAGCCCGGCACCTTGTCCAGATGCGTGTCACGCGACAACCAGACCTGCTCGAAGGCAGCTTCCGATCCCTTGGTGACCCGGAAGCGGTTCATGGCGATGTACATGCGGGTGGTCTCCTGATGTGAGGCAAGCGCCGCTCTCTCGCTCCCTCGCCCCGTTCTTACGGGGAGAGGGTGGGGTGAGGGGCTGCCTCCGCGAGTTCGGTTTGAATGATGGTCAAAACGCCCTCAATGTTGCCGAGCACGTCGTTGTTCCAGAAGCGAAGGATCTTATAGCCTTTTTCGCGCAAGCGTTCATCCCGGATCGCGTCGGCTGCCGACCCGTTGTGCTGGCCGCCATCGACTTCGATGATGAGCCGCTTCTCGCGACAAACAAAGTCGCAGATGTATCCGATGACCTGCCCCTCACCCGGATTGCTTCGCAATCCGACCTCTCCCCGCAAAGAGCGGGGAGAGGTCGAAATCACACCACCAGCCCCTTCATCGGCCTTGCGCTTGCGCTATCCGGGAACACCGTCTCGGCCAGCACGCGATCCGACAGGCCGAACTGGCCCTGCAGCACGCCCTTGATGACGGAGCGGAGATCGGTGGTGGGCTTGAGGTCGCGGGCCTCAAAGAGGTTGGCGAGCTTGAGGCCGGGCCAGTCGGAGATGACGCGGCCGCCCTTCACCGCGCCGCCGGCGAGCAGCGCGACGGTCGCTGTGCCGTGATCGGTGCCGTCGGTGCCGTTGATGCGCGCGGTACGGCCGAATTCGGTGGCGACGACAACAACAGTGTCGCGCCAGCGATCGCCGAGGCCGCTTTCGAATTCGGCGAGCGCACCGTCGAGACCGCCGAGCAGGAAGGCGAGACGTCCGACCGGACCACCCTCGTTGGCATGCGTATCCCAGCCGTCGAAGGCGAGTGCGGCGATGCGCGGACCGTCATCGGCCGCCATCAGTTTTGCGGCACCGCGCGCGACCTGCCGCATCTGCGCGACCGCATTGCCGGGCTTCGGCTTCATGTCGTCGCCGCTCGCGGCCTTTTCCAACTGGAGGCCTTGCGACAGTGCCGAAGCCAAAGCGGGATCGCGATGACGGTAGAGATCGACCAGCCGCATCGCGGTGTCGTCGTCGGCCTGCGGCAGCGCGACCGGCGCCCAGCCGACGGTCGGCGCATTGCCGCGCAGAACCAGCGGCGTGGTGGGCCCCACCGCGAGCCCGCTCGACACGCGCTCGCCGCGCGGCAGCGCTTCCAGCGCGCGGTTGAGCCAACCGGACTGCACCCGGCCCGGGCCGGCATAACCGCTCTCGAGCACGTCCTGGCCGTCGAAATGCGAGCGATCGCGATAGGGTGTCGCCACCGCATGGATCACCGCGGCATGTTGCGCGCGATACATCCGCGCGAATTCCGGCATCGCCGGATGCAGCGCGAAGAAAGTATCGAGCATGATCGCGGGATGCGCGCCGTCCGCCGCGAGCGCGATCGAGCCGTGCAGGCCGGCATAGTCGGGGTCGCCGACCGGCGCGACGGTCGCGAGCCCATCAAGCGCGCCGCGCAGGATCACCACGACCAGCCGGGGATCGCGCCCATCGGCCGCGCGCGCGAATTTCGGCAAATAGGCCCAGGCAGCAAAGGACGCGCCGCCGAGCAAGAGTCCGCGGCGCGAGGTGAGGAGCCGGTTTTCGACGCAGTCGATCATCATCATCTCCTCTGCAGTTCCGGCGACATCAGCAGCAGCGCCAGCGCCTGCTGGCGCGATTCCGCACGCTCGATGGTTTTGCGTGTTTCGGTTGACGCAGCATCGGCGGCGGCGAATTCAAGAAGATCAAGCGGATCGATGTTGGGTCCGAGCCGCGCACCCATCTGCGAAGCGATGTCGAGCCGGAGCTTCATGCCTTCGGGCGCGGCCCACGCGGCGCTCGTGTCCGGAAAACCGTTCGGTCCGGCCGGTGTCCACAAGGGCTGGCCGAGCAGGTTCAGATTGCCGAGATAACCGCCGGGATCTTCCGGCACGCGCGCAAGCAGCCGGCCGCTCGCGATCACGAAATCATAGGGCGAGCGCATCTTGGTCAGCGGCGCCTTCCAGGCTTCGTCGGAATCGACAATCGCCGTGGCAAGCGCCTTGAGGTCGCCATCGGTCCTGACGAAGACATCGCGCAACCGTGCAACGAGCGCGGGCGGCGGATCGTCGGCAACGAAGTGCCGGACGAACTTGGTGGCGATGAAATTCGCGGTCGAGAGATGGCGCGCGATGTCGCCGAGCGCGGCTTCGCCCTGCGCCAGGCCAATCGCTTCGTAGGTTTTGCCGAGCAGCAGCTGCGGCCCTGGCTGGTGCGCGTTGGCGTTGAACACGAACGAGCCGGGTGCCCCGAGCTGCCCCTGCCTTCCGGCAAAGGTCCATCCCGTGATGATCCGCGCCAGCGAGGTGACGTCCTCCTGCGTATAGCCGCCGCCGACACCGAGCGTATGCAGCTCCATGATCTCGCGCGCGAGGTTCTCGTTCAGCCCGCGCTTGCGGTTCTGGCCTGCGCGCGAATCCGGTCCGAGCGATTGCTGGTTGTCGAGGAAGAACAGCATCGCCGGATGCTGCTCGACCGCCTTGAGCATATCGGCAAAGCGCCCGAGCACGTGCGGACGGATCGCCTCGCGCTCGAAGGCGCCGGCCCACATCCGCGCCAGCTCGCCCTTGTTCGCAGAGATGCAGAAATGATTGGACCAGAACACGACCAGACGCTCGGTGAAGCCACACTCGACCAGCGTCGCGCGCTGCAGGCGCGCCAGCGCTTCGGCGCGAAAGGTCTTCTGGATGACGTTGAGCGGTTGCGCCGGTTTTGCAGCAGCAGGCGCGGCGGCATTGGGCTGCATGCCGTCAGGCTTCATCGCACTGTCGGCCGGCTTCGCCTCGGCCATCTGGCCGGCGGCGATCTCGGTCGCGACCGTGTTCAGCGAGAGATTGCGACGCAGCTTCTGATCGGCCGGCGCCTGCGGCGGCGATTCAGCCGGCGCGCCGGCCTTCGCCGCCGCCTCGCGCGCCTGCTTGACCTGGTCCTGATAGGCGAACGCGGCTTGGCCTAGTTGCGGCGTCGATTGCAGGCCCGGCGCCTCCAGCAGCGCGCCAAAGGGCCGCGCCAGTTCAGCCTTCACGAAGCCGCGCGGATCGGAGGCCGCATTGATGAGATCGCCGGAGGCCCCGCCGCGGGCGCCGAAGCCGAAGCGGTTCAGCGCGACGAGGGCGGCTTGCGAATCGCGGGCCATCGATTTGTCCTCCGCGCGGTGCCAACCGCTTCCCTGCTCTGTGCGCGGCGCCTAATATACCGCAGCCGGAGATGAACCCGACATGAAAATGACGGCAAAGCTTTTGCGTAAATCATGACAAATCCGAAAGAAATCACGCTCACGCCACCGGCTCCGCGCCGCCTCGCCTGTTCCCGCTGCGGCACCGAGTTCGGCTGCGACCTCTCGGGCAATTGCTGGTGCGCGGAGGAGACGGCAAGACTGCCGATGCCGGTCAAGGGCGAGGATTGCCTATGCCGGGAGTGTTTGCGCAAGGCGGCGGCGGTATCGTAGGGTACGCAAAGCGAAGCGTGCCCACCACCTTCATTGCATCTGAAGAGATGGCGGGCACCGCGCGTTGCGCCTTTGCCCACCCTACGAAGCTTACACCGCAAACCCTGGCGACTTCCGCGCCATGCCGTCGAAGGCATCGAGCAGCTTTTCGCGCCAGGCATAGACGGGATCATCGGCCTCAAGCAGCCTGAACGGGCTCACCACTCGCGCCCACTGAAAGCCGCCGAACACGATGTAGTCGGCGTAGTTCGGCGCGCTGCCGCCGAGATAAGCTTGCGTCTTGAACGTCTGCCGCATCACCTCCAGCGATTTGCGGAACGCGATGACTCCGGTGTCGCGGCTCGCCTGGACTTCCTCCAGGGGCTTGCCGAACCGCGCCTCGCGCGACTTGCGGAAATAGGCGGCATCGACCTCGGCGAGATTCTTCGGAATGTCGGCGATGATCAGCGGAAAGATGCCGCCAATGATGGCGATGTCGCCCCACGCGTTCAGCATGCGCGCCATGGCGCGGCCGCCCTCGCCGCCGAACAGCGATGGGCGATCCGGAAAATGGTCTTCGAGATAATTCGCGATCGTCCAGGAATCGACCACCGGCTTGTCATCATGCAACAGCACCGGGACCTTCTCCGAGCCGTGAGGCGCGATCTCGCTCTTCTCGGTGAAGCGCCAGGGCAGCGATTCCGCCGTCAGCCCCTTATGCGCCAGCGCCATCCGCGTGCGCCAGCAGTAAGGGCTGAAGGGGCGCGAGGCGTCGGTGCCAACGAGTTCGTAGAGTTTGAGCGACATATTGGAGTTCCGTCATTGCGAGCGCAGCGACGCAATCCAGTCTGCCGCTGCGGAGACATTCTGGATTGCTTCGCTCGCGCTCGCAATGACGTTGTGGCGTCACCGCCCGTTGGTTCGCAGCAGCCTTTCGCCGTCTTCCGTCACCGCGATGATCAGGCCGATGCCGGGCAGCGTCTCGCGCGCGACGAAACCGCGGTCGGCGGCGTCCTCCCAGATCGTGAGCCGCGGGCACGAGGTCTTCCAGGTCGCGATCACCTCGGCATAGGCGCGCGGCTCGCGCGCGATCCATTCGACGAAGTCCAGCACCAGCGGATCGGCGGTTTCGCTCATTGTAAACCTCCCTTGTCGAAAGTCGCCAGCACCGGCGTGCGAACCAGCAGCCAGCCGCCATAGGCGATGTAGTAGCAGGCGATGGTGGAGATCAGCTTGTTCGACCAGGCCACGAACTGCTGGTCGGTCATGGCTTCGAGAATGCGCCGCGCCAGCGTGGTGCCGAGCATCGAGGCTGCGATCGCGACGCCCGCGAGCACGGGATCGAGCGTGGCGGGCTGGTCGATGACGCCGCCGAAATAGATCAGCTTGGTGAAGTGACTGACGAGCTGGCACATCGCCTTGGTCGCGACCTTCTCGCGCCGGCCGAAATCGCCGCCGAGAAAGAAGGTGTCGAGCAGCGGACCGGAGACGCCGGTCATCAGCATCAGGCCCATGCAGATCGTGCCGTAAACGCTACCCTGCCAGAGGCGATCCGGATCGGGCTTGATATTGGTCGGCAGCAACCGTGCCATGAACGGCGTGGCGCCGAGCATCAGCAGCGCCATCGGCTTGTCCGGCACGTAGCGGGTGAGCGACCAGGCCGCCAGCGCGATGGCGGCGCCGACCATGTAGTTCGCGACCGGCCGCCAGCGGATATGCGCGCGCCACAGCAGCGCGCGCCAGCCATTCGAGGCCATCTGCGTGATCGCATGCAGCACCATCGCGGTCGGCAGCGGCATCAAGGCCAGCAGCACGCCGATCAGGATCAGCCCGCCCGCCATGCCGAACAGCCCCGACAGGAACGCGGTGGCGACCATCAGCAATCCAAGGGCAGCGATCATGATGGACGTCACGAAGGGGTTCTCCTGTGGTGGGCGAGTAAGGGACGCAAGCTGTTCGTCTCCCTCGCCCCGCTTGCGGGGAGAGGGTGGGGTGAGGGGGAGTCTCCGCAAGGGAGCTGCCAGCTGGACTCGCGGAGGGTCCCCCTCACCCGGAATTTGCTCTCGCAAATTCCGGCCTCTCCCCGCAGGCGGGGAGAGGCGAAGGGCACCGCCTCCGCCGCAACAAATCAGCATGAATTACGCTGATGTTTGTGCCTCGCTTGCCCCTGCTTCGCAAACTGAGTTATCTTGGCCTGGCATCAGCTTTCCTGAGGGTGTTTGCATTTGCGGCGGCTGCTCTTTCTCAACGGCATCAAGGCATTCGAGGCGGCGGCGCGGACCGGCAGCTTTGCCGCTGCCGGCGTCGAGCTGAGCGTGTCGGCGGCCGCCGTCAGCCGCATGGTGCATCTGCTGGAAGAGCGGCTCGGCGTCGCACTGTTCGAGCGCAAGGCCAACAAGCTCGTCCTGACGCCGGCAGGCCGCGCCTATCAGAGCGGGCTGACGCCGATCTTCGATGCGCTCGCAAGCCTCACCGCGCAGGTCACGGCACCCTCCGGCGTCCGCGTGCTCACCATCGGCGTCGGCCACACCTTCGCGATGCGCTGGCTGATCCCGCGGCTGTCGGAGTTTCGCAATGAGGAGCCCGACATCGAGGTGCGTTTCACCACCGGCGGCGCCGAGGTCGCATTCGGCGAGGACTGGAGCTGCGGCATCAAGCTCGGCACCGGCGACTGGCCGGGGCTGGTTGCTGAGCCGCTGTTCGCCGGCGACCTCACGCCGGTCTGCGTGCCCCGCCTCGCCGCCAGCCTGAAGCGCCCCGCCGATCTCAAGGGCCCGAGCCTGATCCGCGTCACGCATTCGCCGGAGGACTGGCCGCTCTGGCTCAAGGCCGCCGCCCTCCCCCGCATCAACGCGCGCGGGCCGGAGTTCCAGTTTTACGGCCAGGCGCTCCAGGCCGCCGTTGACGGGCTCGGCATCGCCATGGGCATCCGGCCCTATATCGACGACGACCTCGCCGCCGGACGCCTGATCGCGCCATTCGACCTCTCGGTGCCCAAGGGCATGCGCTGGTATCTGCTCTACCGCAGCTTTCAGACCGAGCAGCGCGACTTTGCCGCGTTCCGCCGCTGGATCATGCGGGCCGCGGCGGAACCCGCGGCCCGGCCGCGGCGGTCCGGGCGCGCCACCGGACGGGGCTAGATTCTTGTTTTGACGCGTTTTCTTTACGCGAACCGGTATCCACTTCGCTCGAAAACGCTCTGGCCCATCACCCTTTCGGGGTGAAAAAGCCGGCCGCTTGTGAACGGCTTCACATCTCAAAATCCGCAAACGTGGTCGTCTAACCCTCCGACAAGAGAGCATTTGGGGACTACCAATGACGACCCTTTACGACGGCTTTGACATCGAATCCTTCGAAGCTGGCAAGGGACTGTGGCACGCCCGGATCCGGCGCGCCGATTTCAGCCCGGTTGCCATCGACGGCGTGCTGTTTCCGGCCATGGAAGTCGGCTTCGCCTGGCCCGATCCCGACGCCGCGATCGCCGATGCCAAGCATCACATCGACCGCTTCCGCCGGCGTGCCGACGAGGGCGACGACGAATAGACCCAGCGAGACGGCAACAGGGCTGAGCGACAGCGTGGCGTAACAGGGGGGACACCGGTTCATGTCAGTCATCGACTTCGAAGGCGCGCCGCGGCCGCGAATTTATTCGCGCAAGGTACTGGCGATATGCCCGGAATGTGACGGCGATCTCACGGTGCTCCGTGTGATCGGCGGCCGCGCCGGGTGCGAGTACTGGACCATGCGCTGCACCGATTGCGGTGGGATCCATCTCGACATCCTCGAGCCGCGTCTTCCGGTCGTGGACGGCGAAGGACCGCTGCCGGCGGCGTGAGGCGAAACCGCTGAACGATGGCCCTGCTGCCAAACTGCTGTCAGCAGCCTGCGCACGGACGGGCATTCGCTCTTTTCTGAGGGGCGGACTCGTCCCATATTCGCCTCATGGCGAAGAAACCTGCTCCCCCAAAATCTCCTAAATCCAAAGCTCCGAACTCGAAGGCCCATCGGCCCGACGTGCAGCCGATCGGACCGGCCCTGGCCGAACTGCTCAATCCCGCGATCAATCGCGGCGATGCCGGGCTTGGATCCGGCACCGGCCTGCAGCCGCCGCCGGACAATTCGCGCGACCGCCGCGCCGGAGGCGAGGCCGCCGCGCATCGGGCGCGCGCCTCGACACCGAAGGAGTTTCCGCAGGACATCGCGTCGGGCAGCGCGACTCGTGGTTTACCCCCCTCCCCGACCAAGGGGGGAGGGAGCGGAGAGACCGGTGCGTTTGAAGAGGCGCCGCAGGCCAATTACGGAACCGCGGCCACGATCCCGACGCTCGATCCGGAACTGGCCCGCCAGCTCGGCCTTCCCACCGAGGAGGACGACGCCGAGGCGATGGCGCGCCCGCCGCGCAACAAGATGGAGGCGCTCGGCGTCAAGGCGACCGCGGAAGCGCTGGAATCGCTGATCCGCGAGGGCCGGCCGGAGTTCCGGAAGGATGACGGCTCCACCAAAGTGTGGACCCCGCACCGGCCGCCGCGGCCGGAAAAGTCCGAAGGCGGCGTGCGCTTCGAGATCAAGTCGGAATACGAGCCGCGCGGCGACCAGCCGACCGCGATCGCCGAGCTGGTCGAAGGCATCCGGCGCAACGACCGTTCGCAGGTGCTGCTGGGCGTCACCGGCTCGGGCAAGACCTACACCATGGCCAAGGTGATCGAGGCGACGCAGCGGCCCGCCATCATCCTGGCGCCGAACAAGACGCTCGCCGCCCAGCTCTATGGCGAGTTCAAGAGCTTCTTCCCCGACAACGCGGTCGAGTATTTCGTCTCGTATTACGACTACTACCAGCCGGAAGCGTATGTCCCGCGCACCGACACCTATATCGAGAAGGACTCCTCGATCAACGAGCAGATCGACCGCATGCGTCACTCGGCGACGCGCGCGCTGCTCGAACGCGACGACGTCATCATCGTCGCCTCGGTGTCCTGCATCTACGGTATCGGCTCGGTCGAGACCTACACCGCGATGACCTTTGCGCTGAAGAAGGGCGAGCGCATCGACCAGCGCCAGCTCATCGCCGACCTCGTCGCGCTCCAGTACAAGCGGACGCAAGCCGATTTCACCCGCGGCACGTTTCGCGTGCGCGGCGACGTCATCGACATCTTCCCGGCGCACTATGAGGACCGGGCCTGGCGCGTGAACCTGTTCGGCGACACCATCGAGAACATCGAGGAATTCGATCCGCTCACCGGCCACAAGCAGGACGAGCTCGAATTCATCAAGATGTACGCCAATTCGCACTATGTGACGCCGCGTCCGACGCTGGTGCAGGCGATCAAGTCGATCAAATCCGAGCTGAAGCAGCGGCTCGACCAGCTGCACGACCAGGGACGCCTGCTGGAAGCGCAGCGGCTGGAGCAGCGCACCACCTTCGACCTCGAGATGATGGAGGCGACGGGAAGCTGCGCTGGCATCGAGAACTATTCGCGCTATCTCACCGGCCGCCTGCCCGGCGAGCCGCCGCCGACGCTGTTCGAATACGTTCCCGACAACGCGCTGGTGTTCGCCGACGAGAGCCACGTCACCGTGCCGCAGATCGGCGGCATGTTCCGCGGCGACTTCCGCCGCAAGGCGACGCTGGCCGAATACGGCTTCCGCCTGCCCTCCTGCATGGACAACCGCCCGCTGCGCTTCGAGGAATGGGACATGATGCGGCCGCAGACAGTCGCGGTCTCGGCCACGCCCAGCGCCTGGGAGATCAACGAGAGCGGCGGCGTGTTCGTCGAGCAGGTGATCCGCCCGACCGGGCTGATTGATCCTCCCGTCAACATCCGCCCCGCCCGCACCCAGGTCGACGATCTCGTCGGCGAGGTGCGCGCCACGGCGCAAGCCGGCTATCGCTCGCTGATCACGGTGTTGACCAAGCGCATGGCGGAGGACCTCACCGAATATCTGCATGAGCAGGGCATTCGCGTCCGCTACATGCACAGCGATATCGATACCATCGAGCGCATCGAGATCATCCGCGATTTGCGCCTCGGCGCGTTCGACGCGCTGGTCGGCATCAACCTCTTGCGCGAAGGCCTCGACATTCCCGAATGCGCGCTGGTCGCGATTCTCGACGCCGACAAGGAAGGTTTTCTGCGCAGCGAAACATCCTTGATTCAGACCATCGGCCGCGCTGCGCGCAACGTCGACGGCAAGGTGATCCTCTACGCCGACCAGATGACGGGGTCGATGGAGCGCGCCATCGCCGAAACCGACCGCCGCCGCGAAAAACAGGTCGAGTACAACACGGCGCATGGCATCACGCCGGAGAGCATCAAGAAGTCGATCGGCGACATCATGAACAGCGTCTACGAGCGCGACCATGTGCTGGTCGAGATCGGCGGCCACGACATGACCGACGACGTCATCTCGATCGGCCACAATTTCGAAGCCGTGCTCGCCGATCTGGAAACCCGCATGCGCGAAGCCGCCGCCGATCTGAACTTCGAGGAGGCCGCGCGCCTGCGCGACGAGGTCAAGCGCCTGCGCGCCACCGAGCTTGCGGTCGTCGACGACCCCACCGTCAAGCAGCGCACCGTGGCAGGCAAGGCCGGCGCCTATGCCGGAGCGAAGAAATACGGCGACGCCGCCAACCTGCCGGTCAGCGCGATGAAGAAAAAAACTGTCTCCGCTGCACTCAAGGCCAGCAGCGGTGCCTCCTCCCCCTCTGCCCGTTCTTCACGGGGAGAGGGTCGGGGTGAGGGGCGGTCCACGGGTGGTGCCGGTGGTGGCTCGAGAGTCCGCAAGCCGCATCTCGACGAGATGCACGGGCCGGAGTCGCTGCCGTATCGTGCAGACCGCGCGCTGCCGGCGAAGCCGTTCGGCCGCGAGAGCCGGATCATCCAGCCGACGGATTCACGGCAGTCTGGGCCGGAGTTCGGGCCGGCGCCGAAGTCGACCGGTGGGATGCCGGGGCGGCGCGGGGGGTGGAAGAAGAGGTAGGCGACGGAGTATCGTCCGCGCTTGGTCGTGGCGATGGATTCCGGGCTCGCCGCTTTGCGGCGCCCCGGAATGACAACGGTTTACAGCTTGCCCTGCCCGTTCGCCTGGCTCTGCTGTTGCTGCTGCCTCTCCTGCTCCTTCGCATGGTGCCTGCCGTAGAGGCAGCCGGCGGCGGCGCCGAGGACGCCGTGGTGGCCGGCATAATGACCGGCGACGCCGCCGACGACGGCGCCCTTGATGCAGCCCTTGGCGTTGGCGCCGGAGGTTGCGCCGAGCACGAGAAGCGCGGCAGTGATGGCGATGAGCGGCGATTTCATGAGCGATGTCTCCGGATGCGGTGTCAGCGTCTCAACTGATGTGGCGGGTTCGGGTTCCCGACACGAGGACCGACCCGACTCCCGGTAAAATTACGGGGTTCTGTTGTAAATCTCACAATGTGCGCTCAATTGTGCATTGCAAAATCGTGATTTGCATTTTCGCAGATCACGGTTATTTTGTTTGTACACGAATGAATTGAGCAGCCGCCTCGCGCCTTACTGTGCATGGGGTTGTTTTCCGTTTTTCTGCAAGCCAGTTTCAGGACGCCCCAAAATGACAGAGCACAGCCTCTGGCGTTTCTCGCGTGCGTTGCACCGCGCGATCAACGACCGGCATTTCGAGGACATCAAGGCCCTGATCGACGAGGACGTCGAGTGGGCGATCTATGGCCCGATCGACATGTTTCCGTTCCTCGGCGCGCGCCAGGGCAAGGCGGCCGTGCTCCAGGTCATCCGCCAGCTCGCCGACAATTTCCGCGTCCGCCGCTTCGAGCGCGAGAGCATCATGCTGGGCGTCGATTCCGCCGCCTCGATGCTGCGCTATTCGCTCACCGCGCTGGACTCCGACAAGCCGATCAGCTTGCGCGTCGCGCAGTTCGCCCAGTTCAGGGCGGACCGTCTCATCAGCATGCGCGTGCTGGTCGACACTTTTGACCTGGTCGAGCAGGCACTCGGTCGCGCCATTCATCTGCCGAAGATGACCGGCGTCGGCTGAGGGAGACACCAACGGGCTCCGCAATGCGGGACCGGTCGATTGATGCTCCCGCGACGCGTTCCGGCCTCCAGCCCCGCCGGACGCTTTTGTGGAGATGCTCGTCATCGGGCGCGCGCGTCTTGTGCGCGGCCCGTTGGTTCGGCATTCTTGGCGCCACAATTCTTGGCGCCACAATTTTGCGACGATAGCGCCGCATCCTGTGCGCGAACTGGGCTCGCGGGCAAGGTCATGGAATTCTCGACAGGTTTTGGCTGGATCCGGCTGCCGCTGGCGGCCGCATTCATTTTCGGCTCGGTGGTGATAGCCCCGGCACAGATCATCCCGCCCTTCTCCCCTGCCCCCGCCGCGACCGCGCCAGACGAGGAGGCCGACGCCGCCGAGACCGCCGATGTCAACGACCCCGACGTGCTCAAAGGCATCGATGTCGACAAGCTCGACTGGAGCCAGCTCGCCATCGACGCCGGCACGCTCAACGACCTCATCGCCGCCAAGAAGCGCGCGCAGGCCGCCGCCAACAACGGCATCAACTGGTCGACCAATGCCAACGCGAACGGCTCCTCGGCCGTGACCGTGAAGCAGTCGGTGTCCTCATTCTGGGACACCCGGATCGGCGCCGACATGACGGTGGCGAAAGAGCCGACCACGATGTCGGAGCTGATGGCGCAGAAGGCCGCTAATGGCGGCAACCTGCCGCAATCCTCCGGCAGCGCTTGGGCCACCGCGACCGCGCCGGGCGCAGGCCCCGTGTGGGACAAGACTGCGGTCGAAGCCCGCGTCGATCCCGGCGCCGAGCAGAGCAAGCTTGGCGCGTCGCTGACCAAATCGGTGCCGCTGTCGGGCGATTATGCGCTGACGCTCCAGAACGGCTACAGCGTCAACCAGCAAGGCACCACGGCGCTGCCCGGCGTCGGCGGCCACATCACCCGCAATTACGAGACTGACCAGTCCGCCAAGGTCACGATCGTCGACACCGGTACCAGCATCACCGCCGGCCAGACCATGTCGACCACCGACGACAAATGGCTGCGCAAGTTCGGCGCCGAGCAGAAGCTGTTCGACAACGTCACCGTCTCCGGTTCGGTCGGCGAGACCTCGCAAGGCGCGATCAACAAGAGCCTGACCGCGGGCTTCAAGAAGAGCTGGTGAGCCATCTTTAGAATCCCGTAACCATACGCCACGGCAAAACCCCCGAATGGTCCGCCCTTGCCGCATCTCGGCCCCGTTGCGGTCAAAATCGGACGCCCTCATGCACCGGCCTGACACCCATCGTCGTGCGGGGGACACTCGCGCTGCGCTCAACGCGAACAGGGGAATAACGATGAACGCCATGCGTCCGGAAAAGACCGAGACCACCGAGACCGAGACGGTCGACACCAACCTCGCCGCCGTGACGGAAGTCGAAGCCGGCATCCGCGATTTCGTCCGCAACGACATCGCCTATCTGCGCCGGCCGGCCGCGACCACCACCACCGACGCGCCGCCGCTCGATCCGAGCGCGGAAGCCACCGTCACCAACGTCAACTCGCTGATCCAGCGCGTCGCCGGCACCTCGCTCGCCGAGATCGAGAATCTGATCTCCGAGCTCGAGAGCCTGCGCGACCTGCTGCATGCCGAAGGCCAGCGCGTCCAGCGCGAGATCTCGGGCTACGCCCAGCTCAGCCAGGCCGCGATGAAGTCGACCCGCATGATCGCCGACAACGTCTCCCAGTGGAAACGCGCCGCCGACGGCCTGCGCAACAGCTGATCGCAGCACCAGTCATCACAGCCGCCGCGTTCCGGACGGGACGCGGCGGTTTTGATTCGGGGGTGCCGCTCTCGTGCCCCGGACGCGATGCGGCACGCAGTGACGCGTCGCAGAGCCGGGGCCCACGTTAATACGGAACGCGCGTCACGATGGGTCCCGGCTCTGCGCAGCAGCGCTAAGGCGCTGCTGCGCGTCCGGGACACGAGAGTGCGCTATTGAACCCTCCCCGCCCTCGCACCGACCAATGCCAAGCGCCCGCAGCCTTTGCGGCCGGGCCCGGGGATATTTTCAGATGGAAAGCATTCGGCCCGAAAACACGGACCCGATACCGCTGCGGCCCGCGCCGAACCAGTTCGGGACCATCATGCTGCGCTTTGTCGGATTGCTAGCGGTTGCGATCGCGATATTGGCGTTCGTCTATAGCCGCTGAGGGCGGAGGCCGTGTCGCGGCACCGCGCGGAGGCCACTTCGTGGCCCCGCGGAGTTAACGAGCTCTTAACGGCTCGCGTCGATGCTCGAGGCTTCCAGGGTGTAGGCGCCGTCGGCATAGCCCTTCACCACCATGCCGGCAGCCAGCATCACGGCCAGTGTCGCGGTCGCGAAGATAAATCCAACCAGCTTGAGTGCGCCGCGGTCTGCCATCGTGCTCGTCCCCTGTACTCCGCCCAGTTCGTTCAAATAGACAGCGACAGGTTCATAATTGGTTAGCAACTCGATGGTTCCGGTAACTGCTTCGCAAGGACCGGCCATCTCGCCGAGGCTTATGGCAGCAGCCCAGAATCGCGTCCATAGCGCGCGGGCAACACTCGCGAGCCGATTTCGGCCGTTCATCCTGGAACTGGTCTAACCGCCCTGCCGCATCGGCACGAAGGCGCTGGCGGTGATGGAATAGACCTCTTCGCCACGCTGGTTGGTGCCGGTGGTGCGGGCGGTCAGGATGCCCCAGCCTGGGCGCGAGGCGGAGGTGCGCTTGTCGATGACGACGTTGGAATAGCTGATGGTGTCGCCGGCCAGCACCGGCTTGATCCAGCGCAGGTCGCGAAAGCCTGGTGACGGCCCCCACACCGCGACCTCCTCGCCACGCGCTGCGGCTTCACGCGCCAGACGCTGGCCGTCGGCGACAAGCAGGCTCATGCAGGCCGAGCCGACATGCCAGCCCGACGCCGCAAGCCCGCCGAACAGCGAGTTCTTGCCCTCCTCCTCATCAAGGTGGAAACGCTGCGGATCGAAATTCGCCGCGAACGTCTTGATCGACTCCGCCGTGAAAGTGTAGGCGCCGATGTCGCGGCGATGGCCGATCTCGATCTCCTCGAAGAATGGCATCAGACCGCTCCCGCGCGCCGCTCGATCAGGATCGGCGAGGTCATCTCGCACAGGGCTTCGCCCCTGCCGTTGCGCATCGTGCATTTGAACTTGACGATGCCGAGATTCGGCCTGCTCTTCGAGGTCCGGGCTTCCACGACGTCGACATCGAGCATGAGGTCGTCGCCCGGCCTCAAAGGAGACAGCCAGCGCACCTCGTCGACGCCGGGCGATCCGAGCGAGGCGGCGCGGGTGATGAAACCGTCGGCCATCATCCGCATCATCAGCGAGCAGAGGTGCCAGCCCGAGCCGGACAGGCCGCGCAGCATGCTTTTGCTGGCGGCCTCTTCGTCCAGATGCATCGGTTGCGGATCGAACTCGGCGGCGAAAGCCAGGATCTCGTCGCGGGTGACATGGCGCGGGCCGAACGTTCCATACCGGCCGGTCGGGAAATCTTCGAAGGTCAGGGTCATCTTGGGAAAGCTTTGCGGGAATGACAGATTGTGGCCGCACTTTGCGGCAATCTCAACCCGCCGGCCCGCATGGCTCGTGCTACATTCGGCGAGTCGGGCCGGACCTGCCTCATTGTCGGATTGACGCAGTCGGGGGCGCCATTTGCCCGGGGGAGAGAGATGTTTTCATTCAGCGACCTGTTTCAATGGGACCGCTTCATCACGCCGACGATCATCAAGACCTTCTACTGGCTGGTGATCGGCGTGATCTGCCTGTTCGGACTCTCCGGAATTTTTGCCGGTCTCACCGCGATGGCCATCAGCCCGTTCGCCGGCTTCCTGGTCGTGCTGGAGTCGATCGCGGGCGTCGTCGTCGGAATCGTGTTCTCGCGCATCGCCGCGGAACTGATCCTGATCGTGTTCCGCATCAACGAGCATCTCGGCGCGATCCGGGACCAGGGCGGCGGGGTGCGGTGAGCCTCTCGTGTCCCGGACGCGGCGCGGCATGAAATGACGCGACGCAGTGCCGGGACCCATGCATCCGCAATCAAGATTCCTGGGCCCCGGCTCTGCAGCGCACCGCAAGAGCGCTGCGCAGCGTCCGGGGCACGAAACCCGCGCTAAGTATTAAACCGGAAATGCATCACGTCGCCATCGGCGACAACGTATTCCTTGCCTTCGAGCCGCAGCTTGCCGGCATCGCGGGCGCCGGCTTCACCGTTCAGCGCGACGTAATCCTCATACGCAATCGTCTCGGCGCGGATGAAGCCCTTCTCGAAATCGGTGTGGATCACACCGGCGGCGCCCGGCGCCTTGGTGCCGCGATAGATGGTCCAGGCGCGCGCTTCCTTCGGGCCCACCGTGAAATAGGTGATGAGGTCGAGCAGCGTATAGCCGGCGCGGATCAGGCGATCGAGCCCGGCCTCTTCGAGACCCAGCGTCTCCAGGAAGTCGGCGCGCTCGTCACGCGAGATCGTGGCGATCTCGGATTCGATCTTGGCAGAGATGACGACGGCGACCGCGCCCTCTTTCGCCGCCTGCTCTTCGACCGCCTTGGAGAAGGCGTTGCCTGTCGCGGCAGAGCCTTCCTCGACGTTGCAGACGTAGAGGACCGGCTTCGACGACAGCAGGCCGAGCATCCCGAAGGCGCGCTCCTCCTCCGCCTTGCGCTCGACGAGGCGCGCGGGCTTGCCTTCGCGCAGCAGTACCAGCGTGCGGTTGACGAGGTCGAGCTGCTCCTTGGCGTCCTTGTCGTTGCCCTTGGCTTTCTTGGTGAGGTTGTCGACGCGCTTCTCGAGGCTGTCGAGATCGGCGAGCATCAGCTCGGTCTCGATCGTCTCGATGTCGGCGAGCGGCGCGATCTTGCCCTCGACATGGGTGATGTCGGAATCTTCAAAGCAGCGCACGACATGCGCGATGGCGTCGACCTCGCGGATGTTGGCGAGAAACTGGTTGCCGAGGCCTTCGCCCTTGGAGGCGCCGCGCACCAGGCCGGCGATGTCGACGAAGGTCAGCCGGGTCGGAATGATCTGTCCCGATTTGGCGATCGCCGCGAGCTTGTCGAGCCGCGGATCCGGCACCGCGACCTCGCCGACATTCGGCTCGATGGTGCAGAACGGATAGTTCGCGGCCTGCGCCGCGGCCGTCTCGGTCAGCGCGTTGAACAAGGTCGACTTGCCGACATTGGGCAATCCGACGATTCCGCATTTGAATCCCACGAGCGTTATTCCTTGCCGTTCTCGTCCTTGGTCAAAAATCCCTTCGCCTGCATCGCAAGATGCACCCTGTTGGCGAAGGTCGCGTCCGTGCCCTTGACGATCAGTGCGGCATGCTCGGCCACCGCGTCGCAGAGCGTCATCACCCAGTCGTTGTCGGCTTTGGCGAAGTCCGACAGCACATGGCCGTGCACCATCTCCTTGACGCCGGGGTGACCGATGCCGAGCCTGACACGGCGATACTCGTTGCCGATATGCGCCGAGATCGAGCGCAGGCCGTTATGTCCGGCAATGCCGCCGCCGATCTTCACCCGAACCTTGCCCGGCGGCAGTTCGAGCTCGTCGTGAAACACCGTGACGTCACCGGTCGCGAACTTGAAGAAGCTCGCCGCCTCCTGAACGCTGCGGCCGGAGTCGTTCATATAGGTCATCGGCTTGAGCAGGATCACGCGCTCAGTGCCGAGCGTGCCTTCCGAGGTCTCACCCTGAAAACGACGGCGCCATGGTGCGAAACCATGACGCCGCGCAATCTCGTCGACGGCCATGAAGCCGATATTGTGCCGGTTACGTGCGTATTTCGCGCCGGGATTGCCGAGCCCAACAAAGAGTCGCATGACGCGGCGCGCCCCTCGCTCGGCGCGCGATCAGAGACCGCGCGCCAGCTATGAGAGATTACTTCTTCTTGTCGCCGCCGGCGGGAGCCTTGGCAGCGGCCGCCGGAGCAGCAGCACCCGCAGCCGGAGCAGCACCTGCCGCCGGAGCAGCTGCACCAGCCGCCGGAGCCGCGCCACCAGCAGCAGCCGCAGCCGCGGCCTTCTGCTCTTCGGCGTAGCCGGACGGCGGCACGATGGTGACGAGGGTCGCGTCCTCGCGGGTCAGCGCCTTGACGCCGGCCGGCAGCTTGATGTCTGCCAGATGCAGCGAGTGACCGATTTCGAGCGAGCCGACATCGGCCTCGATGTATTGCGGGATGCTCTCTACGCCGCATTCGAGCTCGATCGCATGGGCGACGATGTTGACGGCGCCGCCGCGCTTCACGCCGGGCGAGCCTTCCGCCTTGACCACGTGCAGAGGCACGCTGATGCGGATGGTGGCACCTTCGCCGAGCCGCATGAAGTCGACATGGATCGGGAAGTCCTTGACCGGATCGAGGTGATAATCGCGCGGAATCACGCGGTGCTTCTTGCCCTCGAGGTCGATGTCGACCAGCGTGGTCAGGAACCGGCCGGCGAGGATGCGCTGGCGCAGTTCGCGATCGTCAACCGAGATCGGGAGCGGGGGCTGCTTGTTGCCATAGATCACTCCGGGCACTTTCCCGGCGCGACGCTCAGCCCGGGCGGCCCCCTTGCCGCTCTTCGGACGTGCGGTCGCCTTCAATTCCTTGACGGTCGTCGCCATAGTCTAAGTCCTTGTTTTTGCAAAAGTTAATGGGCCGCAGCGCGGCCCATGGCATCGTTCGCAGCAAGCCTCCAGGGGTGCGGGGGCCACGAACTGCCGGGCTTTTACCCGGAAGATGCAGAAATGACAAGGAGAATGGGCTGCCCGCCCGGGTTCCCACCCTCCAGGGGAGGGTAAGCGACCTCACCCGCCGAGCTTGGCCTCCAGCGCCGCGATACGCGCCTTCAAGGCCTCGTTCTCCTCGCGGGCGAGGCGGGCCATGTCCTTGACCGCCTCGAACTCCTCGCGCTTGACCAGATCCATGTCGCGCAGGAATTTTTCGGCCTGATTGCGCAGCACCGTATCGAACTCCCGCTTGGCGCCCTGAGCAGCTCCGGCGGCGTCGTTCATCAAGCGGCCGATCTCGTCGAAAAACCGGTTGGTGGTCTGGGTCATGTCGGTCTCCTGATCGGTCTCTTGGCGGCCTGCGATAAACTTTGCGCGAACGGCGGATAAGACAATGGCAATCCGCGGAGGCCGGTTCAAGGGCCGCGCGGTGGTATCCTTGTCATGCCCCGGTTTCCTTGCAATCGTATTCAACGTCCCTGCATAACAAGAATCACAAAGCGGAACGCAAGACATGATCGAGCAGCAGATCGCAATTCCCACCAGGGACGGCCACACCGCGACCTTCATCGTTCATCCCGAGCGCGCCGGACCGTTCCCGGTCATCCTGTTCTACATGGACGCGCCGGCGATCCGCGAAGAGCTGCGCGACATGGCGCGCCGGCTCGCGACATCGGGCTACTACGTGATGCTGCCGAACCTCTATTACCGCTCCGGCGTGATGGAGCTCGGCGCGCTGCCGGCCGATCCGAACGCACCGGAGCGCAAGCGCATGTTCGCGCTGATGGGCTCGCTCACGATTCCCATGATCATGGACGACACGCGCGCGCTGCTCACCTATGCCGAGGGCCAGACGGCCGCGAACACTGAGATCATCGGCACCGTCGGCTACTGCATGAGCGGCCGTTATGCCGTCAACGCCGCCACGCATTTCCCCGATCGCGTCAAGGCGGCCGCCTCGGTCTACGGCACGCAGCTCGCGACCGATCAGGACGACAGCCCGCATCTCGCCGCGAGCAAGACCAAGGCCGAGCTCTATTTCGCCTGCGCCGAGACCGACATCTACGCGCCGACCGAGATCATCGAGAGGGTCAAGCAGGGCATGAGCGGCGCGAAAGCCGAGGTCGAGATCTATCCCGGGACCCATCACGGCTTCGCCTTTCCCAAGCGCCCGGTCTATGACCGCGACGCCGCCGAGCGGCATTGGGAGCGCCTGCTGGCGCTCTATCGCCGCAATCTCGTCCAGTCATAGAAGGCACGATGCCCTTTCTGCTCATCGACTTTCCGTCCTTCAACCCGATCGCGGTCGCGATCGGGCCGTTCGCGATCCGCTGGTATGCGCTGGCCTATATCGGCGGCATCGTCATCGGCTGGCTCTATGCGCGCTCGCTGCTGAAGAACGAGCGGCTGTGGGGCGGCCCCGCGCCGATGTCGCTGGTGCAGATCGACGACTTCATTCTGTGGGTTACACTCGGCATCATCCTGGGCGGCCGCACCGGCTACGTGCTGTTCTACAATCTGCCCTTCTTCATCGAGCATCCCACGGCGATCTTCCGGCTGTGGGAGGGCGGCATGTCGTTCCACGGCGGCTTCCTCGGCTGCGTCGTCGCAGTGATGTGGTTTGCCTATCGCAACGGCATCTCGATCCTATCGCTCGGTGACATCACCACTGCAGTCGCCCCGATCGGGCTTCTGCTCGGGCGCATCGCCAATTTCATCAACGGCGAATTGTGGGGCCGCGCTACCGACGCAAGCCTGCCCTGGGCCATGGTATTCCCCAACGATCCCTCGCATTTGCCGCGCCATCCGAGCCAGCTCTATGAAGCCGGCATGGAGGGCATCCTGCTGTTCACCGTGCTCGCGATCTTGATCCGCCTCGGCGCCTTGAAACGCCCCGGCATGATCCTCGGCGCCTTCATCCTGATCTACGGCCTGACCCGCATCGCCGGCGAGCATTTCCGCGAACCGGACGAGCAGCTCGGCTTCCTCTGGGGCGGATTAACCATGGGCATGCTGCTGTCGATCCCGATGCTTATCGTCGGCGGTATACTTATTGTATGGGCTGTCAGGCGCGGCGCGCCCAAGGCGCTCGATCCCGTTCGTTAATCCATTTCGAGAAGACAGATCGTGACCGAACAGCCATTGCTCAACGAGATCAAGGCGCTGATCAAATCCTCAGGCCCCATGCCGGTCTGGCGATACATGGAAACGTGCCTGATGCACCCGCGCTACGGATATTACGTCTCGCGCGATCCATTGGGACGAGAGGGCGACTTCACCACCGCGCCCGAAGTCAGCCAGATGTTCGGCGAATTGCTGGGATTGTGGACCGCCTCGGTCTGGAAGCAGATGGGCTCGCCGCAACTCCTGCGGCTGATCGAGATCGGCCCCGGCCGCGGCACCATGATGGCGGACGCGCTGCGCGCACTGCGCGTGCTGCCGCCGCTCTATCAAGGGCTGAGCATTCATCTGGTCGAGGTCAATCCGGTTCTGCGCGAGCGGCAGAGTGCGACATTATCGGGCGTGCGCAACAATATCGCCTGGCACGACAGCATCGATGACGTGCCTGAGGGACCGAGCATCATCCTCGCCAACGAATATTTCGACGTGCTGCCGATCCACCAGATGGTGAAGCGCGAGAATGGCTGGCACGAGCGTGTGGTCGAGATCGACCCCAACGGCAAGCTTCAGTTCGACGCGGCCGCAGAGCCGACGCCACGATTCGACGTGCTGCTGCCGCCCCTGGTGCGTGCGGCGCCGGTCGGCGCGGTGTTCGAATGGCGGCCCGATACCGAGATCATGAAGCTCGCCACGCGCGTGCGCGACCAGGATGGCGCGGCGCTGATCATCGATTACGGCCATCTGCGCAGCGATGCCGGTGACACTTTTCAGGCCATCGCACGTCACTCCTTCACCGATCCCCTGAAGGCGCCGGGCCAGGCCGACCTCACTGCCCATGTCGACTTCCAGGCGCTCGCGCGCGCAGCCGAGGACGTCGGCGCTCGTGTGCACGGGCCGGTGACGCAAGGGGATTTCCTCAAGCGTGTCGGCATCGACACCCGCGCAGCCGCGCTGATGCAGAAGGCGACGCCGGAGGTGGCCACCGACATTTCCGTGGCACTGAAGCGGCTGACCGACACCGGGCGCAGCGGCATGGGTGCGATGTTCAAGGTGCTCGGCATCTCCGAGCCGCGACTGACGGGCCTTGCGGGCCTCAGCGATCTCGATCGGGCCGGAGGCCGTTCATGACTCTCACTTCGTCGCTGCTGTCGGCGGTGCCGGGTCTGCGCCATTGCTTTTTCACGCGTGAAGGCGGCGTCTCCAACGGCATCTATGCCGCGCTGAACGGCGGGCTCGGCTCCAACGACGATCCGGCCCTTGTTGCAGAGAACCGCCGCCGCATGGCCGAGCATGTCGGCGTCGCGCCGGAGCGCTTCCTCAGCCTGCATCAGATCCATTCGCCCGACGTCCTCATCGCCGACGCGCCCTGGCCGGGCGGCCCGCGGCCGAAGGGGGACGCACTGGTAACCAAAATGCCCGGCATCGCGCTCGGCGTCTCCACCGCCGATTGCGGCCCGGTGCTGTTCGTCGATCCCAACGCGGGTGTGATCGGCGGCGCCCATGCGGGCTGGAAGGGCGCGCTGACGGGTGTGCTGGAATCCACGATTCTGGCGATGGAAAAGCTCGGCGCCACCCGCAACGGCATCATCGCCGCGATCGGGCCCTTGATCCGGCAGGACAGTTACGAGGTCGGCAACGAGTTCGTCGCGCGCTTCCTCGATGCGGATGCGGACAACGCTGTGCTCTTCATCCCGTCGGTGCGCGAGGGCCATGCGATGTTCGACCTCGCCGGCTTCATCCGCAAGCGGCTGGAAGCCGCCGGCATTTTGATGATCGACGATCTTGGCCTGGACACGTATGCGGACGAGCGCTTCTTCAGCTATCGCCGTTCAGTTCATCGCAAGGAGCCGGACTACGGCCGCCACATTCACGCGATCGCGCTGGAGGGGTAAGTGTCAGTCGTTACACTTCTCGAATAGCGGTGTTTGCTGCTGGGTGCGATCCCATTGCGTCGGCAACTCCTCGTACTGCTTGGAAGGTGGGGGCGGCGGCGGAGGTCGGACGTAAAAGCCTTCTTCGACGTCAAACTTCTTCCTGTCCTCGCGATGCGCGGAAAATGTTCGATATTTCTCGCCAACCTTCAGCAGGACGTCTCCCAGGGCTCGCCAGGCTGACGCCACCACACCGCCGCGACGGTCGGCGGAGGATCCTGAACCGACACGAACTTGATCTTGTCGTCCGCGATGCGCGTCGCAGCATAGATAGTGCTGATGAATGTCCGCACCTGCCCGGGTGAAAACGTTCCTATCACGTTCCTGATTGTCGGCGATCCCGAGGACGGCACAATGTATGTCATCCGCGCGCCGCAGCCGTTGCTCGTGCAAGCCTGATTTGGATCCCGCTTGCAATCGACCGACCACGTCCCAACCAAACCGAAGGACCGAATCACCTCGGCAGCGCTCTCTGCGGCGGCGGCCGGGCCTGCGGCAAGGCATGCGATGATCAAGCCAAAAGCCGGGCCCCTCATCGACCGCTCCCCATCCACATCGGCCTGATCGGTTAAGCCCTGTGTTCTGCCTTCCCTAGACGTTAAGCGATTTTAACGATATCGCAAGGCGCAATGAGGGAAGCGTCAACCCGCCTGCTCCAAACCCGGATAATAATGCGCGCCGCGATCGCCGCCGCATCGATCGTGATCGCTTGCGCGCTTGGCGGCTGCGCCGGGGGTGGCAGTGCTGCTGATTCCTACGCGATGGCGCCGAGCGCCGGCTCCGGGGCGACGGTCGCCTTCGAGTCGATCGACGGGCCGCCGCCGCAGGTGTTCGACCGCATGGTCGGCGTGCTCGACAGCGAATCCAAGCTTCGCAGTCTGTCCGTGGTCTCCCGCGAGGGGACGGCTGCCTACCGGGTGCGCAGCTACCTCTCCGCCCAGGTGGTGCGCGGCAAGACCGTGATCGCCTGGGTCTGGGACGTTTATGACGCCAACCAGCAGCGGGCGCTGCGTCTCTCCGGCGAGGAACCGACCGCGGCCAAGGGCGGCCGGGACGCGGCGCGTGATCCCTGGCAGGCGGCCGACGACCTCGTGCTGCGGAAGATCGCCCAGGCCGGATTCAGCGGACTTTCCAATATGATCAACGGAGCGCCGGCGGACTCGCCGGGCTCGGTTCCGGGCCTGCGCGGACCCGCCGTGGCAAGCGTGGCACCCGATTCTGGGGCGCCGGAGAGGCAGGCCTCGGCGCTCGGCTATACCCAGCAATAACCACCGCTAAACCACGGGCCCAAGTACCAGCCAAGCCGTTGGCCCGACTCAGGATTTTCAGAGGGAAAACGTAGCATCCCGGGTTGCCATTGCGGGCTTCGGCCTGATATTTCCTCGCCCGTCGTAACCGTGCTGCCAGTGGGTATTCTCTGATGTTGAACGTCGTATCCAGCAAAGCGCGGGAGGAAGCGTCCATGTCGGCCAAAAACGGCTCCATCAAGCTCGTCGCCGGCAACTCCAATCCGGCTCTCGCGCAGGCCATCGCGCAGGGTCTCGACATGGCGCTGACCAAAGCGGTGGTCCGGCGCTTCGCCGACATGGAGATCTTCGTCGAGGTCCAGGAGAACATCCGCGGCTCGGATGCCTTCATCATTCAGTCGACCTCGTTTCCGGCGAACGACAATCTGATGGAGTTGCTGATCATCACCGACGCGCTGCGCCGCTCTTCGGCGCGCCGCATCACCGCAGTGATCCCCTATTTCGGCTACGCCAGGCAAGACCGCCGCTCCGGCTCGCGCACGCCGATCTCGGCCAAGCTCGTCGCCAATCTGATCACCCATGCAGGTGTCGACCGCGTCATGACGCTCGACCTGCATGCGGGCCAGATCCAGGGCTTCTTCGATATCCCGACCGACAATTTGTTCGCTGCCCCCCTGATGGTGCGCGACATCCGCGAACGTTTCGATCTCGGCAAGGTGATGGTGGTATCGCCCGACGTCGGCGGCGTGGCCCGCGCCCGCGGCCTCGCCAAGCGCATCAATACCCCGCTCGCCATCGTCGACAAGCGCCGTGAGCGTCCGGGCGAGTCCGAGGTCATGAACGTGATCGGCGACGTAGCCGGCTACAGCTGTATCCTGGTCGACGACATCGTCGACTCCGGTGGCACGCTGGTGAACGCAGCCGATGCGCTGATCGCCAAGGGCGCGAAGGACGTCTCCGCCTACATCACCCACGGCGTGCTCTCCGGCGGCGCGGCGGCCCGTATCGCCGGCTCGAAGCTGAAAGAGCTCGTCATCACCGACTCGATCCTGCCGACGGAAGCGGTGACCAAGGCCCCGAACATCCGGACGTTGCCGATCGCGAGCCTGATCTCCGACGCGATCGCGCGCACCGCGGCGGAAGAGTCGGTGTCGAGCCTGTTCGACTGACTTTTGTTCGCTCTGTCTCGTAGGGTGGGCAAAGGCGCAAAGCGACGTGCCCACCATCTCTCCGCGGTTGCGATAGAAAGTGGTGGGCACGCTTCGCTTTTGCCCACCCTACCGCCCCTCACGCCGCAAAGCCCGGCAGCACCACCTCCTTCATCAGCGCGAGCATCACGGCGGTCTGCTCCTGGCCGGATCGCTGATAGTTTCCGCAGTGGATCACCACGACGAGATCGCGCGCCGGCATCACGAACAGATATTGGCCGCCCCAGCCGACACCGCCGAACCAATGCAGGGGTTGCGCCGTGGCGAAATCGCCCATGTACCAGTGATAGCCGTAATCGCGGCCAACCCGGGTCGGGACGACCGGTGTGGTCACGCGCTTCACCCAGTCGGACTGAGCGACGGACTTTCCATTCCAGCTGCCGTTCGCCAGCATGAGCTGTCCCATCTTGACGAGATCGCGCGGCAGGAGACGCGCCCCTGATGCCGCACGCGGTTCGCCGTCACGGCCAACGTTCCAGTCGGACGGACCAAAGCCGAGCGGATCGAACAGCACGCGGCGGCAATAGGCCGGCAGGGCTTCGCCGGTACCCCTGGCAATGAGCCGACCCAGCAGCGCGGTCGCGCCGCCGCAATAAGTCCATTTCGCGCCTGGTTCGCCGACGATCGGACGTTCGAGGATGAAGCGGTAGCGATCGGGCGCGGCTTCCATCGCCGTCTCGGCGTTGCGTGGATCGCCGTAAACAATCGCAAGCTCCTCCCATTCCAAGCCGAGCGTCATCGAGAGCACATGGTGGATCGTGATCTTGTCGCGGCCGGGCTGCGCGGCGAGATCGGCATATTCCGGAAACTGCGCGTAAAGCTTTGCGTCCGGCGGCGGCACCTTTCCTTCCGCGAGCGCAATGCCATAGGCGAGACCGACGACGCTCTTGGAGACAGAGCGCAGATCGTGCAGCACGTTGGGGCCAAAGACGGTGTCGCCGAGCGGAGCGCCCAAGCGCTCGTCTGCGCCCCGGCCGTAATGCTCGAACACAAGCTTGCCGCCCTGGCTGACCAGGAGCACATGCAGACCGGGCACCTTTCCGGTCTGCATAAGCCCGGCGAGGCGCTCGGCGGTGTCGGACGATGCGGCGATCGCAGGCATGGCCCGCGGAAGGACGATGCTCGCGCCGAGGGCTGTCAGTAGATGACGACGGTTGAGATAAGCCATGATCGATTTCCTCCGGAATGGGGTATACACAGGTACCTTGTAATACACAGTACCTTGCTATATAAGCTCCCCCGAAAGCGGTGTAGTCAAGGAGGAAATGGCCGACTCGTCGAATCAGGTTCAGCTCAAGAAGGGTGCGCTGGAGCTCTGCGTGCTCGCCCTGCTCGCACGCGGCGAGAGCTATGCCTATGAGATCGCGAGCACGCTGTCGGCCGGCGTCGGCATGGGTGAAGGAACGATCTATCCGCTGATGCGGCGGATGCAGGATGATGGGCTGGTCGACACCCGCCTCGAGGAATCCAATAGCGGCCCGCCGCGCAAATATTACCGGCTGACGGCCGCCGGCCGCGCCGCCTTCACCGCGCAGAAGCGCGAATGGCGAAGCTTTTCGGATGCCGTGGACCGGTTGCTCGGAGACGCCAAATGAACCGCGCCGACTTCCTTCAGATGCTCGGCGATGGGCTCGCGGGACTGCCCGCGGCCGAGATCGACGACATCCTGGCCGACTACGCCGCCCATTTCGAGGAGGCCCGCGCCTCGGGGCGGACGGAGCAGGAGGTCGCCTCCGCGCTTGGCGACCCCAGACGGCTGGCACGCGAGCTGCGCGCCGAGACGGGATTGCGCCGGTGGGAGAACCATCACTCCTTCCGCAACTCCACGGCCGCGCTGTTCGCGCTCAGTGGCCTCGCCGTGGTCGACATCGTCCTGCTGCTGCCGCTGCTGCTCGCCGTGCTGCTGATCCTGCTCGTGATCGCCTTCGTGATGTGCGTGCTGGGAATCGTCGGCATCGGCTTGCTCATCAGCGTCTACAAGCATTCCGGCGACGGGCGGATTGTCGAGCTGATCTTGCGCGGGCTCGCAGGCGTCGCGCTGGTAACCACGGGCGCAGGGTTCGCTGCGCTGCTGGCGCTGGGACTCAATGCCGCCGTCCGGTGGCTCGGCGGTTATGCCCGGCTGCATTACCGGCTGCTCAAGCCGGACCGGACCGAGCCGTGAGTTTCAGCCGGCTTCCGATCTTGCCGGCCGCCCCGTCTCAACACGGCCTCCTCCCGCCGCCGACCTGATGGAACGGCGGCGGGATTGACGACCAGCGGCGTGTGAAGGGACAGTTACACAATCCCCGCCGCGACCTGGCCGCGCAGGCGCTCAAGGCCGTGCAACGTCTCCGCACAAGCGGCCGCGACCTCGACGCCCTTGATCGCAAAGTGCCTGCGGAAGAAATCGTAATGCACTTCGGTCTCGTGGAATTGCTGCGGCGTCAGCACGGCGGAGAACACCGGCACCTCGGTGCGGAGCTGCACGTCCATCAGCGCCTTGATCACGGTGTCGGCGACGAACTCGTGGCGATAGATGCCACCGTCAACGACAAGCCCGGCCGCGACGATCGCGGTGTAGCGCCGCGTCTTGGCGAGGAGCTGCGCATGCAGCGGGATCTCGAACGAGCCCGGCACCTCGAACACGTCGACATGAGTGAGGTGGCGCGCCTCCGCCTCCTTCATGAAGGCAATGCGGGCCTCCGCGACCACGTCGCGGTGCCAGCAGGCCTGCACGAAGGCCACCCGCTGCGGTTTCGCAAAGCGCGGATGCTCGGTCGCCGGGTCCTGTGGAACCGACGGCGGTTGTGTCTGGGAGATTTCGGCTTGGGGATCTTGCAACATCTGATTCATGGCTTTCCTCAGTTAAGGACCAGAATCAGGGCACACGGAACGACAAACAGCCGCATCTTGCGATGCGTCTGCCACCGACCGTTCTCTTTCATCCGGACTTTAACCGTCGGCTTCGGAATTGCACCGAATCTGCTGACCCTTCCCTTTGGACAAAAACCTTGGGGAAGGCGCTCGCGGGCTTAGGCCTTTCGACCCTTACCGCCGGTGGGGACTTTCACCCCGCCCTGAGAACATCGGCCGCTCGGGATTGAGCGACCTGAGGGAAATATGACGCCGGTCCGGCGCCGCAGCAACTGTGTTCCGCATGGGAAAACCGCATGGTCCCATGCCGCCCATGGCGGACTGGCCCTCGCGGGGCGGAATTAACGGTACGCGGTCCGGGAGTCCGATTCCGGTTTGTTCCTTTCGTTAATAATTGTGGCCGAGATGAGCTGTGGACGAACGAGTCCTGGCTTGTGGACGGACTCGGCAGCCGGTTGCGCAGATTCCGCAAATCACATCAGCTGATCCGCGACAAGCCCGCGCTGATCCCGAGATCGCGAGAGCGACTCCGAAGGGATCGCCTTAACGACATTAAGGGAGCGCGCCGGACCAACCGCGTGCGTATCAAAGACAACAAGAAGGCAAGAGGTCGAGACGGCATGTCCCTGCTCGAAGGCACCATCGATTCCAAAAGCCATCCGCTCGCGGTGGTCGAGGATATCGCTGCCAGCAACAACTGGCCGTTCGAACGTTCCGGCGAAGACGAGCTGACCATTGTCTCGAAGGGGCAATGGACCGACTACCAGATCTCGTTCACCTGGATGGGCGAGATCGAGGCGCTGCATCTGGCTTGCGCTTTCGACATGAAGATTCCTGTTGCACGCAGAGGCGAGGTGCAGCGGCTCGTCGCCGCGGTCAACGAGCAATTGTGGATCGGCCATTTCGACCTGTGGACCAACACCGGCATGATCATGCATCGCCAGGCGCTGGTGCTGCCGGGCGGCCTGACCGCCTCGACCGCGCAATGCGAAGCCATGCTCGCCGGCGCCATTCACGCCTGCGAACGCTATTTTCCGGCGTTCCAGTTCGTGGTGTGGGCTGGCAAGACGACCGCGCAGGCCATGGACGCCGCGATGTTCGATACGGCGGGTGAGGCGTAAGGCTGCAGAGTACGGTGAGGGACGGACAACTCCTTCATCGTCGTCCCGGACAATCGCAGCGAAGCGGAGCGCCGATCCGGGACCCATACCGCGTGATTTCGCTTGTGGCACGCGGCTTGTTGCCAACACCTCGATCCACTAGAACCACTCGTGGGATATGGGTCCCGGCCCCCCATGCGCAATTGCGCACTAGGCCGGGGACGACACCTTTGTTCATGGTGACCGCAGTGGCCAGCAACAGCACTCTCCAAAACATCACCGGAACCATCCTTCTCGCCGGCGCCGGCAAGATGGGCGGCGCGATGCTGACCGGATGGCTGGCGGGCGGGCTCGATCCGCGCCGCGTCGCGGTGGTCGAGCCGCACATCTCGCCCGAGATCAGCGCGCTGGCCGCCAAAGGCGTTGCGCTCAATCCCGACGCGAAGGCGGCGGGCCGCGTCGAGACGATCGTGGTCGCGGTGAAGCCGCAGATGTTCCGCGAGGCCGGCGCCAAGCTGAAATCGTTCGTCTCGGAAAACACCTCGGTGGTCTCGATCATGGCGGGAACCACGATTGCCTCGCTCGAGGAGGTCTGCGGCGGCGCCGTGGTGCGCGCGATGCCGAACACGCCGGCCGCGATCGGCCGCGGCATCACGGTGGCCGTTGCTGCGAAGAACGTCAGCGCCGCGCAGCGCGCGGTGGCCGATGCATTGCTGCGCGCCACCGGCTCGGTCGAATGGGTCGAGGATGAAAGCCTGATAGATGCCGTCACTGCCGTCTCCGGCTCCGGGCCCGCTTACGTGTTCCTGCTCACCGAAGAGCTCGCACGCGCCGGCGTCGAAGCTGGCCTGCCCGAGGCGCTGGCGACAAAGCTCGCGCGGGAAACGGTCGCGGGCTCCGGCGAGCTGCTGCATCAGTCGGATCTTCCCTCCAGCACGCTGCGCCAGAACGTCACCTCACCCGGCGGCACCACCGCCGCGGCGCTCGGCGTGCTGATGGGCGAGCCAGGCTTGCGCGATCTGATGATCCGCGCGATTGCGGCGGCGACGAAGCGGTCGAAGGAATTGGCGAAGTAGCGCAGCGTTTGCCGCTACGCTCCCAACCGCTTGTTGAACATCGCGACATTGACGAGCCCGCGCGCATGGCGGCCTTCGCCGAGCTTGCGCGTGCCCTCGAATGCCTCGACCTCGAAGCGGATGACGCGGCGCTCCACCGCGGTCACTTTCGCGGTGGTACGCACCGTCGCGCCGACGAGGGCAGCGGCGAGATGGCGGATATCGACCTCGGTACCGACAGTGACCCAGCCAGGCTGCAGCGCGGCGCGGATCGCATCGCCCGACGTCATCTCCATCTCCAGGATCATCATCGGCGTCGCATAGACCATCGGCATATCAGGCACGAAATGCCCAACCGTGCGCTCGGCCGGCACTACCAGCGTGCGCTCGGCGCTCATGCCGATTGTGATGAAGTCGCGTGCGTCCATGGGGCTTGCTCGTCATTCCGGGGTGCGCGAAGCGCGAACCCGGAATCCAGAAATTATCGATCGAGATTCCGGGTTCAGCCCCAAGGGGCTGCCCCGGAATGACGCTAACGCGTCACTTCTTCGCCGCCGCGGCGCGTTCCACAAAGGTCTTGCCGCCCTTCATCTTGTGGCGGAGCGGGGCTTCGTTGATCTGGATGACGACGGCATCGGCGTCGACGCCGAGATTCTTCACCAATGCCTGCGTGATGTCGCGCATCATGCCGGCCTTCTGCTCGTCGGTGCGGCCTTCGGCCATGCTGACGGTGATCTCAGGCATATTATCTCTCCCTCTCGCCTCTCCGTCATCGCCGGGCTTGTCCCGGCCATCCACGGACATCGCTATCAAACAAGACGTGGGTGCCCGGGACAAGCCCGGGCACGACGATCGAAACGAATGGCTAGCCCCAGCTGACGTCATGGCGCGCTAGCACCTCGCGCACTTTTGCGACGAGGTCGGCTTCGCTGCACGAGAACTGCGCGGGGCGCGTCTCGCGCCATTCCTGGTTGGAGGCGATGGCAGCGGCGGCCTTGGCGCCCTCGATCAGATCCTTGATCTGCAGCTCGCCGCGCGCCTTTTCATCCGAGCCCTGGATGACCACGCAGGGTGAGTTGCGGCGGTCGGCATATTTGAGCTGGTTGCCCATGTTCTTGGGATTGCCGAGATAGAGCTCGGCGCGGATGCCCGCGGTGCGCAAGCTTGCGACCATCTTCTGGTAGTCGGCGACGCGGTCGCGGTCGAACACGGTGACGACGACGGGGCCGACTTCGGGCCGCGTGTCGAGCTTGCCGAGCAGCGTCAGCGCGGCCTGGAGCCGCGACACGCCGATCGAGAAACCGGTCGCCGGCACCGGCTCGCCGCGGAAGCGCGAGACGAGGCCGTCGTAACGGCCGCCGCCGCCGACGGAGCCGAAGCGCACCGGGCGGCCCTTCTCGTCCTTGGTGTCGAGCAGCAGTTCGACCTCGTAGACGGGACCGGTGTAGTATTCCAGTCCGCGGACGACAGAGGGATCGACCTTGATGCGGTCCGGACCATAACCGGAAGCTTTCACAAGCCGCTCTATTTCCTCCAACTCTTCGCGGCCTTGTTGACCGACTTTGCTGTCACGCAGCCGCAAGTCAATCTGAGCAATTTTCTCGTCGGCATCATCAACTTGCTCGATGACACTCGTGACCAAGACAATATCAGCAGGCTTTAGTCCCGCGCCCTTTGTAAAGTCACCAGACTCGTCCTTTCGACCTTCACCTAGCAGTTGCTGGACTCCGGCAAGACCGAGCCGATCGAGCTTGTCGATCGCGCGCATAATCGTGAGCCACTGGCTATCGTCGGTAATCCCGAGCGCGTCGCGCACGCCGTCGAGCACCTTGCGGTTGTTCACCTTCACAACGTACTGGCCGCGCACAACGCCGAGCGCTTCCATCGTGTCCGCGGCCATCATGCAGATCTCGGCATCCGCCGCCGGCGTCGCCGATCCGACCGTATCGGCGTCAAACTGCATGAACTGGCGGAAGCGGCCGGGGCCTGGCTTCTCGTTGCGGAAGACGTAGCCGACGCGGTAGCTGCGATAGGGGAGGACCAGGCCGTCGGTGCCGTAGCGCTCGCCGACATAGCGCGCGAGCGGCGCGGTCAGATCGTAGCGCAAGCTGATCCACTGCTCGTCATCGTCCTGGAACGAGAACACGCCCTCGTTCGGGCGGTCCTGGTCGGGCAGGAATTTGCCGAGCGCGTCGGTGTATTCCATCGCCGGCGTCTCCACCGGCTCGAACCCGTAGAGCTCGTAGACGGCGCGGATCTTCTCGACCATCTCGCGCGTCGCCCGGATCGCGGCGGGATCGCGATCCTCAAGCCCGCGCGGCAGACGCGCCTTCAGTTTCTGGGGTTTTTTGGGTTTTTCGGCCATGCGGGCGTTTACCAGCCGACGTGCGATGCGGCAACTGCCGGCTAATGGTGTTCCCCGGATGCTGCGCAGCGCGCCGCCTCTTGGCGGCGTGGTGCGCTGCTGATCCGGGGTCCATCCGCGGCGGCATGGGTCCCGGCTCTGCGGCGCACCGCTGAAGAAGCGCTGCGCCGCGTCCGGGACACGAGATCTCAAATCACCTTCTTGATCCAGCTGTGCGGATCGTTGGTGCGACCGTACTGGATGTCGACGAGCTGCTTGCGCAGGCCCATGGCGACGGGGCCGGCGGCGCCGCTGCTGATCTCGAAATCGCCGCTCACCGAGCGCACCTTGCCGATCGGCGAGATCACGGCAGCGGTGCCGCAGGCGAAGGCTTCCTTCAGCTTGCCGCTCGCCGCATCCTTGCGCCACTGGTCGATCGAATACGGCTCCTCGCGCACGGTCTTGCCGGCATCGCGGGCGAGCGTGATGATGGAGTCGCGGGTGATGCCGGGCAGGATGGTGCCGAGCGGCGGCGTCGACAGCGAGCCGTCCTCGAACACGAAGAACACGTTCATGCCGCCGAGCTCCTCGATGTAGCGGCGCTCGATCGCGTCGAGGAACACCACCTGATCGCAGCCGTGCTGGATGGCTTCCGCCTGCGCACGCAGGCTCGCCGCGTAATTGCCGCCGCATTTGACGGCGCCGGTGCCGCCGACCGCGGCACGCGTGTAATTCTCGGAGACCCAGATCGAGACCGGCGCGGGGCCGCCCTTGAAATAGGAGCCGACCGGCGAAGCGATCACCGCAAAGATGTATTCGGACGACGGCTTGACGCCGAGGAAGGTTTCGCTCGCGATCATGAAGGGGCGCAGATAAAGACTGCCCTCGCCGCCCGGGATCCAGGCGCGGTCGATGCGCACGACCTGCTCGACCGCCTCGATGAAGACGTCCTCGGGGAGCTGCGCCATCGCCATGCGATCAGCGGAGTCCTTGAAGCGCCGCGCATTGGCGTCGGGACGAAACAGATTCACCCCGCCGTCATCGCGCTTGTAGGCCTTGAGGCCTTCAAAGATCTCCTGGGCGTAGTGCAGGACCGCGCCGGCCGGATCGATCTGGAAATTGGCGCGGGCCTCGACGCGCGCCTCATACCAGCCGCCCTTGGCCTGGTTGTAGCGGACCACCGCCATGTGGTCGGTGAAAACGCGTCCGAAGCCGGGATCGACCAGCTTGGCGACCCGGTCCTTCTCAGGCGTCGGATTGGATGCGGGCTGGATGTCGAATTTCATGCTCATGTCCTTGGCTCCCGCTGCCGGTGGCTGCGCTGTTCCGCCGTCCGCCTGCCCGTTCCGGGCCCGGCTGACTTGATGTGGTTTCTGGCCGAACCACCGCCAGCCTTGTTACGGCCGGTTTCCGTGGCCAGCATGTCGGTCGAGGACATGCTTTTGCGGAAGGCGGAAGTCCAGTATGTTTTGCCGAAATGCCGCTCGACAATCGCACGGTAGATCTGATCCGGCCGTTGCCGCCTGTCCGGCTCGCTCCGGCCGCCCTTGAAAATGCCACCCGACACGAGACGATCTAAAATTTCGTGTGGGCCAATCGTTTTGTAACATTGAACCCAAGATACGTCAATATGCCTGACATAAATTTCGCGACTCCCTCTCAAGACGCTGCCGAGCCACGGCCGGCGGCAGGCGAAGGAGGCAATTTGCGCTGGGATATCATCGAGCTGCTGTTCTTCGCCTATCGCGATTTCGTCGGCGACCCCGACCAGGAGCTGGAGGCTTTTGGCTTCGGCCGGGCCCATCACCGGGTCATGCACTTCGTTTATCGCTATCCCGGCCTGAAGGTCGCCGACCTGCTCGACGTCCTGCGCATCACAAAACAATCGCTCGGCCGCGTGCTCAAGCAGCTCCTGGACGAGGGCTACATCTTGCAGAAGACCGGCGACAATGACCGCCGCCAGCGGCTGCTCTATGCGACGCCGAAGGGCGAGGCACTGGTGCAGAAGCTCGCCGGCCTGCAGACCACGCGCATCACCAAGGCGCTCGCCGAGCTGGCGCCGCAGGATGCCGAGACCGTCAAGCGTTTCCTGCGCGCGATGATCGACCGCGACGATCCGGACAAGGTGCTCGAGACGATCTTCGCCACCAGCCATCAAGACGAAAAGGAGTGACCGTGCCGCTCGCTGCCACGCTCGCCCGTCCGCCGGTAGAACCGGCTGACGACGCCCCGCATCTTCTGCTGGTCGACGACGATCGCCGCATCCGCGATCTCTTGTCGCGCTTCCTCGCGGCCGAAGGCTATCGCGTCACCACCGCTTCAAGCGCGGGTGATGCGCGTTCAAAGCTTTTGGGCCTGCATTTCGACTTGCTCATCCTCGACGTCATGATGCCCGGCGAGACCGGCTTCGATCTCGCCCGCTTCATCCGCACGTCCTCTTCGGTCCCGATCGTGATGCTGACGGCGCGCCATGAAGCCGAGGCCCGCATCGAGGGTCTTCAGATCGGCGCCGACGATTACGTGGCAAAGCCGTTCGAGCCGCGTGAGCTGGCACTGCGCATCAACAACATCCTCAAGCGCGCCGCGCCGCCGGCGCAGGCCGTGACGGTCGAGAAGATCGCATTCGGTCCGTACGTCTACCATCTCGATCGCGGCGAGTTGCGCCAGGGTGAGGAGGTCATCCACCTGACCGACCGCGAGCGCGAGATGCTGCGGATTCTCTCGGAGACGCCGGGCGAGACCGTGCCACGCAGTGCGCTGACCGGCAATGGCAGTGTCAACGAGCGTGCCGTCGACGTGCAGATCAACCGCCTCAGGCGCAAGATCGAGACCGACCCCGCCAATCCGCTGTTCCTCCAGGCGGTGCGCGGCATCGGCTATCGGCTGGTAGCCTCGCCATAAAAGCAGTGAAGCACGACCGATGAGCACGATCGATACCGGCCTGACGCTGCTCAAGAGCGCCGCCGGACGCGTCTCTGCCGCCAATGGCTGGATGGGCAACGCGTTCAAGGGCTGGATGCCGACCGGCCTCTATGCCCGCGCACTGCTGATCATGATCGTGCCGATGGTGATCCTGCAATCGGTCGTCGCCTTCGTGTTCATGGAGCGGCACTGGAACACGGTGACGCGCCGGCTGTCGGCCGCGGTGGTGCAGGACATCGCCGGGCTGATCGACGTCTACAAGGGCTATCCGCAGGACAAGGACCGCGACCAGATCCGCCGCATCGCGCAGCAGCGCCTCGGTCTCGTCGTCGACTTCCTGCCGGCCGGCGACATGCCGCCGCCGGGACCAAAGCCGTTCTTCTCGCTGCTCGACCAGACGCTGTCGGTGCAGCTCGGCCGCCAGATCGGGCGCTCGTTCTGGATCGATACGGTCGGCCGCTCCAATCTCGTCGAGATCCGCATTCAGCTCGACGATGCCGTGATGCGCGTGTTCGCGCAGCGCAGTGCGGCTTATGCCTCGAACTCGGAAATCTTCCTGTTCTGGATGGTCGGGACATCGTCGATCCTGCTGATCGTGTCGGTGCTGTTCCTGCGCAACCAGATCAAGCCGATCCTGCGGCTTGCGGACGCCGCGGAAAGTTTCGGCAAGGGCCGCGAGGCGCCGAACTTCAGGCCGCGCGGCGCGCGCGAGGTGCGGCGCGCGGCGGGCGCCTTCCTCGAGATGAAGTCGCGCATCGAACGTGCGATGGAGCAGCGCACCGCGATGCTCGCCGGCGTCAGCCACGACCTGCGCACCATCCTCACCCGCTTCAAGCTCGAGCTGGCGCTGATCGGCGACAGCCCCGAGATGGAGGGCATGCGCAAGGACGTCGACGAGATGTCGATGATGCTGGAGGATTACCTTGCGTTCGCCCGCGGCGATTCCGGCGAGCAGTCGCAGCCGACCGACATGGCCCAGGCACTCGAGGAGCTGCGCAGCGATGCCGAACGCCACGGCCACATCGCGACCGTGACATTCAGCGGCCTGCCCGTGGTGACGGTGAAGCCGGCCTCATTCAAGCGCTGCCTCGCCAATCTCGTCACCAATGCCGCGCGCTACGGCAAGGCCATCGCCATCTCCGGCCAGCGCGATCACCGCTATCTCACCGTGACCGTCGACGACGACGGCCCCGGCATTCCCGTCCATCTGCGCGAGGAAGTGTTCAAGCCGTTCCTGCGGCTCGACAACGCCCGCAACCAGGACGAAGGCGGCACGGGCCTAGGCCTTGCCATCGCCCGCGACATTGCCCGCTCGCATGGCGGCGACATCACGCTCGGCGACAGCCCGATGGGCGGATTAAGGGCGAGCGTGCGGATTCCGGTGTAGCTGCAGCAGCCCCCCGCCTACTTCGGTAGCAGCGCTTTCAGCTTATCGACATCGCGGACGTTCATCTTGAAGCCGCCGGGCATCACGATGTCGCCGGGCTTCTGGTCCGGCTTGCAGGCGCCGAGCCATTTCGCTTCGAGCGTCATGGTGGAGTCACGCCCCGCGGCGCCGACCGCGCCACCTTGCGCATGCGACGAGGTCTTCACCGTGTAGGCCGAATTGAAATCGCCGGTGATCTCGGCGTGCGAAGTCGTGGACATGCCGGCGACGCTGCACTCGGAATCGCTGACATAGCCGGTCGCGGTCTTCTTGACGTCCTGCCTGGAGCAGGCCTGCTTGGCCATCGGCGAGATGTTGCTGTTCATCTCCTTGTCGACAGCCTCGTCGGTGCAGTGCTGCATGGTCATTTCCGGCATCGCCGAGCCGGTCCTAACCATCTTCAATTCCCAGAGACCGGCCTTGCGTACCGGCAAATCGTCGGCCGAGGCGTTAACCGCCGACAACCCGAGACAAGCGACTGATCCGAGCAAAGCAAGCTTGCGCGTCATGCGAGGGACTCCGGCTGAGATGTCGTGCGCAACCTCTGGCGTCCCGAAACGCCTCAGTAGAGCGTGCGGATCGGACGATCGGCGGCGCCATAAGGCACCCAGCGGCAGGCAAAGGAGAGGTAGCCGCCCTCGTAGGCCTGCACGGCGAGGAATTTCACCACCTTGCCGTAGCGCGCACAATGATCCACCGCGACCTGGCGCGCATCGGTCTGCGTCGCCATGGAATAGGCGATGATACCGCCGGTGTCGTTGCCCTTGAAGGGCGGCACCGGAAGGATGTCGGCGCGCGCCGACTGGCTCGCCATGATCCCCAAGGCAAGAAGGCCCGCGGCCGCAATGATTCGCATTCCCGTCACTCCGATTGGCTGGCAGCACTTTACGGTGCCGGACCGCCGGTGAAAAGAACGGATAGGCCGTTGGCTGCGACCTTATGGTCAACTCGTGGCCGAGTGTTGCCGCGCTGCACTTGACCTCTCCCGCCCTTCGCGTCACCGTCCTGCCTTCGCGGATCATGCTGTCTGGATTGCCCATGCGCGCCTCAACCTCCCTGAAATCGCTTCGCCTTGCCGCCGTTCTCGGCCTCATGTTCGGAGCGCTGTCGCTCGGTGAGGCAAGGGCCGCCAATCCGCTGGAGCTGAATTTCTGGCTGAGCGGGCCCCGTTATGACGGCAACGTCGCCGATTGCGAGAAGGCACTGCCGACGATCGCGAACCAGTTCTGGGAGAAGGAAAGCTCGTTCTGGAATTCGCCTTTGAAGATCGAGGGCTTTTCGGCCGTTCACGAGACCGCGTTCCGGCCCTGGGCGTCCGACAACATTCCGCGCCGCTACTGCACCGGCGAGGCCATGCTCAACGACGGCAAGATGCGCAGGGTGCACTTCTCGATCGTCGAGGACGGCGGCTTTGCCGGTTACGGCCAGGGCGTGGAATGGTGCGTGGTCGGGCTCGATCGCAACTGGGCCTACAATCCGGCCTGCCGCGCCGCCAAGCCTTAAGTCGAATATCCCTGATTCGAACCGATCCAGCCGCCGATCGACGGCCGCCTGAATTTTGTTCTTGAAATGTTCTTGTTGCCTGCTAGGCTTATTGCACAGTCTAGTTGAGGGACGTCGCCATGTTTCATTTTAGATTGCATTCGCTCTCCCGCCTTGTGATCTCATTGACCCTTGCCGCGGGGCTGATCGCGCTGGCCGGCGGCGCGAAGGCGCAGGACAAACGGCAGAACGCGCCGGGCGAGTTCGATTTCTATGTGCTGTCGCTATCCTGGTCACCGTCCTTCTGTGAGGAAGCGGCCGAGCGCGGCCGCGGCGGGGGGCGCTCGAATATCCAGTGCGAGGGACGGCCTTATTCCTTCGTGGTGCACGGGCTGTGGCCGCAATATGAGAACGGCTTTCCGGAATATTGCCAGCGGCCGTCGCCGCGGCTGAACCGCAACATCGTCTCCTCGATGCTCGATCTGATGCCGGCGCCGGGGCTGATCTTCAACGAATGGGACAAGCACGGCACCTGCTCGGGGCTGACCGACCGCAGCTACTTCGAGACGATCCGCAGGGCGCGCGCCGCGATCAAGATTCCGGCCGAATATCTCGATTTGTCGCAGGCCAAGACCGTGGCGCCGGGCGAGGTGGAAGAAGCCTTCGTCAAGGCCAATCCGGGCCTGAGCAACGCAGCCGTCTCGGTCACCTGCAACCGCACCCGGCTCTCCGAGGTCCGCATCTGCCTCAGCAAGGATTTGCAGTTCCGCGCCTGCGAAGAACTCGACCGCCGCGCCTGCCGCCGCGACCAGGTGACGATGCCGCCGATCAGGGGTGGGTAGTTCAGGCTGTCGTGCCTCTTTGCTCAAGCCATCGCGTGGCGTAGTGCTCTTGCATGAACTATCGTCACGCCTTTCACGCCGGCAACTTCGCCGATGTCATCAAGCACATCGTGCTGGCGCGCATCCTGACCTATTTGCAGGACAAGCCGGCCGCCTTCCGCGTCATCGACACCCATGCGGGTGCCGGCCTCTATGATCTCGACAGCGACGAGGCCCGCCGCAGCGGCGAGTGGCTGACGGGAATCGCGCGGCTGATGCAGGCGCGCCTTTCGAACGAGACCGTCGCGCTGACCAAGCCGTACATGGACATCGTCCGCGCCTTCAATCCGAAGGGCGAGCTCAAGGCCTATCCGGGCTCGCCCTTGATCGCGCGCGGCCTGATGCGGCCGCAAGATCGCCTCGTGGCCTGCGAGCTCGAGCCGAAGGCACGCAAGGCGCTGATCGGCGTGTTGCGGCGGGACGAACAGGCCCGCGTGGTCGATCTGGACGGCTGGATGGCGCTGCCCGCGTTCGTGCCGCCGAAGGAGCGGCGCGGGCTCGTGCTGATCGACCCGCCGTTTGAGACCAAAGACGAGTTCGAGAGACTGGGCGAGGCCTTCTCCACCGCTTATGCGAAATGGCCAACCGGTATCTATGTAATCTGGTATCCCGCCAAGAGCCGGCGCGCCACCGACGCGCTGGCGCAACTGGTGGCGCGGACCGCGGCTGCAGCAAAGACTCCGGGAAAATGTCTGCGGCTCGAATTCAGCGCCGCGCCGCAGATGGACGGCGCACCTCTCACGTCCGCCGGGCTGTTGATCGTCAATCCGCCCTATACGCTGCAGGGCGAGCTCAAGACGATCCTGCCCGAGCTGGAAATGCCGCTCGGCCAAGGCGGCGCTGCCAGATTCCGATTGGAAGTACCAAAGCCTTACCCCTAAAGCGCCGCCATTCTTGGGAAAAAGATGCAGTAGCGGTAGTCAATCTGCAAAGAACCGTATTATGCTGTTGGCGTGACTGGCTTTACGTTCCGCTTCCGCGAATGGTTGCGGCGGAGTGAAGGCCTAACAAAGATCCAGTCGGACCGAAGGGTCTGCCCAAGGATGGCCAGCTCTCCCGGGCTACGTGATGCCCGGTCATGTCGCGACGCGCGTCTGCGTTGCGACGGAGGAGCAATGAGGGGGAGTTTCCCGATGGCCAATACGGGAACGGTTAAGTTCTTCAACGGCGAGCGCGGCTACGGCTTCATCAAGCCGGACGACGGCGGTCGCGATGTCTTCGTTCACATCACCGCGGTTGAGCGGGCGGGACTGAAGGACCTTGCCGAAGGACAGCGTATCACATTCGAAGTCGAACCGGACAAGAAGGGGAAGGGGCCGAAGGCGGTCAATCTCGTGATCCTTTCGTAGCGGACCTGCCCCAAGAAGCCTGGCGCAAAAAAGTCCCGGCCGCGAGCGGCCGGGAGGCTCTAGTCCGGTATTTTCTTATTTGGCTATCAGAAGTGATAGTTCACGCCTGCGCGAACAACGCTGGCGCTATAGCCGTTTGACACGCCTGTAATTGCGAACTGGCTCGACGACAGATCGATGTAGAGATATTCGAGCTTCGCGCTCCAGTTCGGCGCGAAGCCGACTTCCGCGCCGACGCCAGCGGTCCAGCCGGCGGTGGTGTGCGATTCCGTCCAGCCGAAGGTCTGCGCGCGCAGCTCGCCGAAGGCGAGGCCGGCGGTGCCGTAGAACAGGATGTTGCTGAAGGCATAGCCGGCGCGACCACGCAGTGTGCCGAACCAGGGATTGGAGAACTTCCACGGCGCAAAAGTGTCGTCGGCGCCTGCGGCCTGGATGTCGCCCTCGACGCCGAACACCCACGGGCCGTTCTGGAAATTGTAGCCGGCTTGCACGCCGCCGACGAAGCCGGAGGGCTTCACGGGCGTGTTGCTCACCGAGCCCCATTCATAGCCGAGATTGGCGCCGAGATACGGGCCGGCCCAGCTGTAGCCATTGAGCGGCTGATTGACCGTGTAGGGCGCACGCTGCCCGTAACTGAGATCGGCGGCCCCTGCCGAAGCCGCCCAGCCGGCTGCAACCAACGCGGCTGCGCCCACAACGAGCCCCTTCATCGCACACTCCAACGCAACTGCCGCAACCGGGTGCGATGCCCGCGCCGCCGCGCAAGGCCAGACCGCATGGTTACGGAACCACCACTTTTTCGCGTAAGATTTATCGAGAGTTTTAAGTTAAAGGGCTGTTAAGACCCGTTACCGCGCTGTTAACAGACTTAAGGAAGCGTTACCGGGAGCTGCGCCTGCCATTCTGTGCGTGCGGCACGGCCGGAACTTCAAATCGGCTCCCCCAGCGCCTAAATTCGCACCATGGTTCACGATTCCACCGACGATCCGGACGACGCACGCGCGCGCAAATCGCCGCGAGTTGCGACCGCCGACGCCCCGCTCCAACAGCCCCAGGAGACGGCGCCGCCCGACCTCGATCCCGCCACCATGGGCGGCGACGACGAGGACGATGCACGGCTGCCCGACATTCTGGAAGAGAGCGGCGCGATCGGCGAGGAGCCGCTGGCGACCGGTCACGAGGCGATCGAGCGCGCGGTCCGGCTCGCGCCGACCTCGCCCGGCGTCTATCGCATGCTCAGCGCGAATGCCGACGTGCTCTACGTCGGCAAGGCCAAGAACGTCAAAAAGCGCCTGTCCAACTACGCCCGCCAGGGTGCCCCGCTGCCGGCGCGCATCCTGCGCATGATCGCGGCCACGGTGACCGTGGAGATCGTCTCGACCACAACCGAGACCGAGGCGCTGCTGCTGGAAGCCAACCTCATCAAGCAGCTGCGGCCGCGCTTCAACGTGCAGCTGCGCGACGACAAATCGTTTCCCTATATTCTGATCACCGGCGACCATTGGGCGCCGCAGATCCTGAAGCACCGCGGGGCACAGACCCGGCCCGGGCGCTATTTCGGCCCGTTCGCCTCCGCCGGCGCCGTCAACCGCACCATCACGGCCTTGCAGCGCGCATTCCTGATCCGCTCCTGCACGGATTCCTTCTTCGAGAGCCGCTCGCGGCCCTGCCTGCTCTACCAGATCCGCCGTTGCGCCGGCCCCTGCACCCGCGAGATCGACTTCGGAGGCTATACGACGCTGGTGCGCGAGGCGACCGACTTCCTGTCCGGCAAGAGCCAGGCGGTGAAGCAGGAGCTCGCAGGCGAGATGGAGAAGGCTTCCGGCGAGCTCGAATTCGAGAGCGCGGCGCTCTATCGTGACCGCCTCGCCGCGCTGTCGGCGATCCAGTCGCAGCAGGGCATCAATCCGCGCACGGTGGAGGAAGCCGACGTGTTCGCCATCCACCAGGAAGGCGGCTTCTCCTGCGTCGAAGTGTTCTTCTTCCGCACCGGCCAGAACTGGGGCAACCGCGCCTATTTCCCGCGCGCAGAGAAGACCTTTACGCCGGAGGAAGTGCTGGGGTCCTTCCTCGCCCAGTTCTACGACGACAAGCCGCCGCCGAAGACCATCCTGCTCTCGCATGACATCGAGGAGAGCGACCTGCTCGCCAACGCGCTGTCGATCAAGGCCGGCCACAAGATCGAGGTCACCACGCCCAAGCGCGGCGAGAAGAAGGAGCTCGTCACCCACGCGCTGACCAATGCGCGCGAAGCGCTCGGCCGCAAGCTCGCGGATACTGCGACCCAAAGCCGCCTGCTCGACGCCATGGCCACGACGCTGAGCCTGCCGCATGCGCCCAAGCGCATCGAGGTTTACGACAACAGCCACATCCAGGGCACCAACGCTGTCGGCGCCATGATCGTCGCCGGCCCGGACGGTTTTGTGAAAAACCAGTACCGCAAGTTCAACATCAAGTCCGAAGGGCTCACGCCCGGCGACGATTACGGCATGATGCGCGAGGTGCTGGAGCGCCGCTTCAAGCGCCTGATCAGCCCGCCCGAGGAGAGCGCTGCCAAGGTCAAGGACGACGATTTCCCGCAATGGCCCGATCTCGTGATCATCGACGGCGGCCGCGGCCAGCTCAACGCCGTCCGGGAGATCTTCACCAATCTCGGCCTGACCCAGGTGTCGCTGATGTCGGTCGCGAAGGGGCCGGACCGGGATGCCGGCCGCGAGACCCTGTTCATGCCGGAGCGCGAGGCGATCAAGCTGGAGCCGCGCGACCCCGTGCTCTATTTCATCCAGCGCCTGCGCGACGAGGCCCACCGCTTCGTCATCGGCTCGCACCGCAAGCTGCGCAAGAAGGACATTCGCGAGGCCGGTTTGCAGGAGATTCCGGGCATCGGCCCGTCACGCAAACGTGCCCTGCTGCACCATTTCGGAACCCTGAAGGAGATCGAACGCGCCTCGATCGCCGATCTCGGCAAGGTTCCTGGGGTGAGTGCCGAGAGCGCCCGCAGGATTTTCGACTATTTCCATCCCCAGCCGGGGTGAACTAAAGGGGCCGAAGCTATAGTCATATGGTCGTCGCATCCCGCGCCCCAATTGGGGGCGGACGGTTGACCTTCAGGCTGGAGCGGTATTGGTAGGACCGATGAACATCGCCACGACACGAGGGACGACCAGCCGCGCGATGTCCCTCCCGAACATCCTGACCTATGGCCGGATCGCCGCGATCCCGGTCGTGGTCGGATGCATCTATGCGCAGTCGATCATGGACTACCCGTTGTGGCTGCGCTGGGTCGCAGTCGCGATCTTCATCGGCGCCGCGGTGACGGACTATCTCGACGGCTATTACGCGCGGATCTGGAATCAGCAATCGGCGTTCGGCCGGATGCTCGACCCGATTGCCGACAAGCTGCTGGTCGCCTCCTGCCTCCTGATGCTGGCCGCCGATGGTATCATCCATGGCTGGTCGCTGTGGGCCGCCATCGTGATCCTGTGCCGCGAGATCCTGGTCTCGGGCCTGCGCGAATACCTCGCCGCGCTCCGTGTCAGCGTGCCCGTGACCAAGCTCGCCAAATGGAAGACCACGGTTCAGCTCGTCGCGATCGGCTTTCTGCTCGCCGGTCCGGCCGGCGACGAGGTCGTTCCTATGGTCTCGCTGATCGGCCTCGTCCTGCTATGGGCCTCGGCGATCCTGACCATGTACACGGGCTACGATTATTTCCGCGCCGGCATCCACCACCTCATCAAGGAGGACGAGGGATGAGGGTGAAGTACTTCGCCTGGGTGCGCGAGCGCGTCGGCAAGGCCGAGGAGACGATCGAGCCGCCCGCGACGGTACGCACCGTCGAGGAGCTGATCGCCTGGCTGTCCGGTCAAAGCGAGGCTTATGCCTATGCGTTCGAGAAGCCGAAGGTGATCCGCACCGCGATCGACCACGCCCACGTCAAGGCCGACGCCGCGATCGCTGGCGCCCGCGAGATCGCGTTCTTCCCGCCTATGACCGGCGGCTAGCCCATGACTCCCCCTATGACCAGCTGCCCCGTCACGATCCGCATCCAGCAAGACGATTTCGACATCGCGCGCGAGATCGCGGTCCTGACCGAGAGCCGCACCGATATCGGCGCGGTCGTCAGCTTCTCCGGCATCTGTCGCGCCGACGAGGACAGTTCGAAGATCGCGGCGCTCACGCTCGAGCATTATCCTGATATGGCGGAAGAAGAGATCAAGCGCCATGTCGACGAGGCGATCTCGCGCTGGCCGCTCAACGGCGTCACGGTCGTCCATCGCGTCGGGCGGTTCATGCCCGGCCAGAACATCGTGCTGGTGCTCACCGCCTCGCAACACCGCCGAGCGGCGTTTGAGGCGGCCGAGTTCCTGATGGATTATCTCAAGACCAGCGCACCGTTCTGGAAGAAGGAAGAGCGCGACACCGGCACCGGCTGGGTAGAGGCCCACGCCCGTGACGACGAGGCCGCCGCCCGCTGGACCCGATCCTGATGGCAAGAGCCGTGAGAAAGACCACGCGCGGCCGCGCTGCGCCAAAACTCACGAAGATCGGCCGCGGCGAGCTGCTCACGCTGATCGATTTCGTCCGCTATGCGGTCAGCCGCTTCGTCGAGGCGAAACTTGCCTTTGCCCATGGCACGACCGATCCGGTGGCGGAAGCCGTCTTCCTGGTCTGCGAAGCCCTGCACCTGCATCCCGACCAGTTCGAGATTTTTGGCCATGCGCGCGTCACCGCCGCTGAAGGCAAGACCCTGCTCGATCTCATCCATAAGCGCGTGACCACACGCAAACCGGCGGCCTACCTCGTCAACAAGATCTACATGCGCGGCCTGCCGTTCTATGTCGACGAGCGCGTCATCGTTCCGCGCTCCTTCATTGGCGAGCTCCTGGATTCGCATTTCGGCGGCGACGGCGAAGCGGGTTCGCTGATCGACGATCCCACGGCCGTCGAGCGCGTGCTCGATCTCTGCACGGGATCGGGATGTCTTGCGATCCTCACCGCATATCACTTTCCGAATGCCATGGTTGACGCCGTCGACATCTCCAAGGGCGCACTCGAAGTCGCGGCGCGCAATGTTGGGGAACATCGGCTGGATGAGCGGATCACGCTCCATCGGGGCGACCTGTTCGCGCCGCTGGGCGCCAACAAATACGACCTTATCATCACCAACCCGCCCTACGTCGACGCGGAAGGCATGGCGGCGCTGCCGCCGGAATGCCGGGCCGAGCCGAAGCTCGCCTTCGACGGTGGCGCCGACGGCCTCGACGTCGTCCGTCGCATCCTGCGCGATGCGCCAGACCATCTCACACCGGACGGCGGCCTGCTCTGCGAGATCGGCCGCGGTCGCGAGCTGGTCGACGAGGCTTTTCCGGAACTGCCCCTGCTCTGGCTCGACACGGAGGACTCCGAGGGCGAGGTGTTCTGGATCGCGGCCGCCGATCTCGGTTGATCGAGCACGCGGCGGAACAAGTCAAATTCCGCCACGTTCATCCCCCAACGAATTTACGCGCTCTCGGAGGATATCCGCATGCTCGCGCCATCGGGCGAATTGCTGCGCGCCGGCATGGCGCTGAAACTCAATCATCTCAAGCGCGCGGCGCGGTCGTATCTGCGTGACCGCACCAGCCAGACCACCGGACGCGTGACGTCCTACGCGGTCGCGGTGGGACTGTTCGTAGTGGCCGGGCTGTTCCTGATTGCGGCCTTCTTTGTCGGCCTGATCGCTCTCTACCGGTGGGTTGCGATCACCTATGGACAATTCTGGGGGTTTGGGGCCGTCGGGGCGGTGCTCTTGGTACTGGCCGTCGCCTGCGCCGGCGTCGCCATGGTGCAGATGAAGCGCAAGCCCAAGCCGATCGTGCCACTCGCCAGCCGGCTTCGAGTGGCGATTGCCACCCCGCGCATTCCGCGCGGAACCGTCAAGGAGGCGGTAAAGGAGGTCGCGACGACGATTCCCCTAGTGCCGCTCGCGCCGGGCGAACGCGGCAATGGCAGCAAACCCAGCTCCATCCACACCAACCGACCGGTGCAGCTTGGCCTGATGCTCGCGGCGATAGGTGTCTTGGGGTTCACTGCCGCGCGGCGAAGGCGGCACAGGCATGGATCGGACGCGTGATGCCCGCGCGGCGCTCCGAGCAGTTCGATAAGTGGCTGCTGATGGCAGCCAGTGCCGTGTTCGTGCTGAGCGCGGAACGGTATTTCAAGGAGTCTGGCCTGATCCGGTCGGGGCCGCCGCAGGACCACCGCCATAACGAGGCGAATTCGCCGGAGACGAGCGCCGGGCGTGCGGCCGCGCAGCCCGGACGCGGCCGTCGCTCCAACGATCCGTTCGCAATTCCTTGGGCCGGCTGGAAGGATATTTTCTGGCGCATCTATCAGCGCATCGATGAAGATCGCTTGCTCGCGACCGCGGGCGGCGTCGTCTTCTTCGGGTTGCTGGCGATCTTTCCGGCGATAACCGCGCTCGTCTCGTTCTACGGCCTGTTCGCCAATCCCTCGACGATCGCCGGCAACCTGCAGACCCTCGCGATGATGCTGCCCGAGGGTACGTTCCAGATCATCCAGGACCAGGTCGCCCGCGTGGTGTCCAAAGGCAATACAGCACTTGGGGCCACGTTCCTGTTCGGCCTTGTGCTTGCGCTCTGGAGCGCCAACGCCGGCGTCAAATCCGTCTTCGACGCGCTCAACGTCGCCTACGAGGAGCGTGAAAAGCGCAGCTTCATCCGCCTGAACCTGGTGTCGCTGGCCTTCACGGTCGGCGGCATCGCAGCGCTGCTGTTGATGGTGGGCGCCGTGGTCGCCTTCCCGCTCGCGCTGAACCATCTCGGGCTTGCGCCCGAAAGCAAGCTGGTCATCGCTCTCGCACGATGGCCGCTGCTGTTCGTCCTCCTGCTGGTAGCGCTTGCCATCCTCTACCGCTTCGCGCCCAGCCGGGATGCGCCGCGCTGGCAATGGCTGAGCCTCGGCGCAGTGACGGCCGCCATCCTCTGGATCGCCGGCTCGGCACTGTTGTCCTGGTACCTGTCCGAATTCGCCAACTACAGCGCGACGTACGGCTCGCTTGGCGCGGCGATCGGCCTGATGATGTGGATGTGGATGTCGGCCATCGTCATCATGTTCGGGGCCGAGCTGAACTCGGAGGTCGAGCGGCAGACCCTGCGCGATACGACCACCGGACGGCCCAAGCCGCTCGGCAGCCGCGACGCCGTTTCGGCCGACACGGTCGGCGCCGCCGCGCCGTCCTGACCCAGCACTCGCCGCGTGCGGCCGCTATCCCCTCGAATCAACAATGATGTTAGGGTCATGCATGCTTGGGAAGCATGAGGCGTGACGGGTGCGAATTGCGGCCCGTGTTTTCCCGGGTGGGGCAGTCAGATCTTGAGGCATAACGCGCGGCATGATTCGCATTTCGACGATCTTTATCGCCATCTGCATGGTTCTGGTCGCGGCCTCGCTCGGGCTCGTGCTCTACGCGGTCGCCGGCATCAGCGGAACCGAATCCGCGATCGTGGCCCTGACCGCGCTGACCTTCCTGATCCTCTACAACGCGGTCTCGATGCGGCTGCGCGACCGCAGTGACGTCGGCGGGCAGATCGCCGACCTGTCGCGCGGCACCGCCGATCTCGCCCGCCAGGTGGCCGAGTACGGCCGCCGGCTCGCCGCGATCGAGGGCCGTATCGCCTCGTCCAATTCGACCAATTCCGATCGTGTCCAGTCGGTGGTCGGCGAGATCAACGAGCTCGGCGGGCTGGTCAGGCAGCTTGCCGCCACCGTGTCGACCCATGAGGACCTGCTGGCCGGTCACGCGCCGCCGCCGGCCCCCGCTCCGGTCGCCAGGCTGGAGCCGGAAGCACCGATCGACCTGATGGCGCCCTTCGAGGAACGTGCGGCCGCTCCTCCGCCGCTTCCCGCACCGCCGCGGCCGCCGCCGCCGGCCGTCCAGACCCACACCGCCAATGCCGTTTCGACGGTCAATGGCCGCAACCAGACCCAGATGCTGGTGACGTTGCGCAACGCCATCGACGAGAACCGCATCGACATCTTCCTCCAGCCGATGGTGACGCTGCCGCAGCGCAAGGTCCGCTTCTACGAGGCCGTGACTCGGGTGCGCGACGAGCGCGACCAGCTGATTGCTGCGGAAGAGTTCATCAGCATCGCCGAGGTCTCGGGGCTGATCGGACGCATCGACAACATGGTGTTGTTGCGCTGTGTCCAGGTGTTGCGGCGGCTGATGGTGCGCAACAAGGATGTCGGCGTGTTCTGTAACGTCGCGGCTTCGACGCTCGGCAATTCCACCACCTTCGCGCAATGCCTCGACTTCCTCGAAGCCAACCGGGCGCTCGCGCCATCGCTGGTGCTGGAGTTCAAGCAGTCGACCTTCCGCGGCCTCGGCCCTGCAGAGACCGAGAATCTCGCGGCACTCGCGCAGCGCGGCTTCCGCTTCTCGATCGACCATGTCACCGACTTGCGGATCGAGCCGCGCGAGCTCGCCGACCGCGGCGTGCGCTTCATCAAGGTCCCGGCCTCGCTCCTGCTCGACCCCAAGCAGGCGTCGACCTCGGATATTCATCCCTCCGACCTGTCCGACCTGCTCGGCCGCTTCGGCATCGATTTGATCGCGGAGCGGATCGAGGGCGAGCGCGCGGTGATCGACTTGCTCGACTATGACGTGCGGTTCGGCCAGGGCTTTCTGTTCGCACCGCCCCGGCCATTGCGGCCCGAGGGGGCATCTGCTACCGGCGGGGCCGCGTCGAACCCGGCGCAGGACATTCAGGGATCCAATGGCTCCGGAACACCCAGCCCAGGCGCAACATCAGCTGCGGCGCCTGCCGCCCCGTCATCGCGCATCACCGGCAACGCGGCGCTGGCGCGCCGCATCTGATCGGCCGCACGCATCATGACCACGCTGCATTTCGCCCAAAGCCTGCGCGAGCTCGTGGGCGGGGTCGACGTCGTGCTCAGCGACATCTGGGGCGTGGTCCATAACGGGCTGGAATCCTTCCCCGAGGCCTGCGAGGCGCTGCACACCTATCGCAGCCGTGGCGGTACGGTGATCCTGATCACCAACGCGCCGCGCCCGGCCGCCTCCGTGCAGCGGCAACTGCGCAAGCTCGGTGTCGCCGACGAGACCTATGACGCAATCGTCTCCTCGGGCGATCTGACCCGGCACTATGTCGCCGAGCATCCCGGCCGCAAGATGTTCTGGCTCGGCCCCGAGCGCGACAACTCGATCTATCGCGGCCTCGATGCGAAAACCGCGCCGCTGGAAGAGGCCGACTACATCGTCTGCACCGGTCTCTATGACGACGAGACCGAGACCGCGGAAGATTATCGCGGCATGATGCTCAAGGCGCGCGAGCGCAAGCTGACGCTGATCTGCGCCAACCCCGACATCGTGGTCGAGCGCGGCGACCGGCTGATCTATTGTGCCGGCGCGATTGCCGAGCTGTATCGCGAGCTTGGCGGCGAGGTGATCTTCTACGGCAAGCCGCACCGACCGATCTACGAGCGCGCGATGGCGCTCGCCGGCGAACGCCAGGGGCATCCAATCGATCGGAAAAAGGTGCTGGCGATCGGCGATTCCGTCCGCACCGACCTGACCGGCGCACGTGAATTCGGCGTCGACTGCCTGTTCGTCACCCGCGGCATCCATGCCGAGGAGTTCGAGGGCCTCGACCAGCTCGACCCCAAGTCAGTGACGGAATTGTTCGGCCACCCGCCGAAGGCGCTGATGCGCGAATTGAAGTGGTAGGAACTATCGTGCCCCAGACGCAGCGCGAAGCGTTGCAGAGCCGGGGCCCAGAAGCCGCAAGTGATGCCGTGGATGGACTGGGTCCCGGCTCAGCGTCGCGTTACTAATGTAACGCGCCTTGTCCGGGACACCAAAGCGCGCTTACGCGCTCGCCATGTCCGGGAAGACCGCCTCGATCTTGGTCTTCAGCGTCGCCGCATTGAACGGCTTGACGATGTAGTTGTTCACGCCGGCCTTCTTGGCCGCGATCACGTTCTCGGTCTTCGATTCCGCCGTGATCATGATGAAAGGCGTGGTGGCGAGATTGGGATCTGCCCGCACTTCGCGGAGCAGGTCGTAACCCGTCATCGGCTCCATGTTCCAGTCGGAGATCACGAGCCCGTACTTCTTGCCGCGCATCTTGTTCAGAGCCGCCGAGCCGTCGCTGGCATCATCGATGTTCTCGAAGCCAAGCTGCTTCAGGAGATTCCTGATGATACGGATCATGGTGCTGTAATCGTCCACCACCAGAACCGACATCGACAAATCAACCGCCATCTCGACTCCCCCAACGCAAACCCAGGAAATATTACGATCGGACCTGCCGGCCGTAGCCCGCGGTTCCACGTTTCAAGCACTAGCACCAAGGCGTTAAACAGCGCGTTAACTGGGGCCGCACCCGCTGGATTGAAATCGCGTTCCGTGCGTCCGCCCCTCCGGCTTGACTTCGCCGGTCGGGTCAAGCCACGGTCCCGGCCGGTCCCGCCGGCTCGAGAATTCCTCTGATGGCCCCGCAATTTACCGTTATCCGCGATACCACGCCGGATTCTGCGATCCTGAAGGGGGCCGTGGTCGCCATGGGCAATTTCGACGGGGTTCATCTCGGCCACCGGGCCGTCATTGCCGCAGCCCTGGAGATGGGCCGGGCGCATGGCCGCCCTGCGCTGGCGCTGACCTTCGAGCCGCATCCGCGCCGATTCTTCAGCCCCAACACCCCGCAATTCCGCCTGACGGACGAACGCGCCAAGCTGCGGCTCCTGGCCGGGACCGGGCTTGCCGGTGCCGTGGTCATGACCTTCGACAAGGCCCGCGCCGGCACCAGTGCGCAAGACTTCATCCACCATGACCTGATCGGGCGCCTCGGCATCGGTGGCATCGCGGTCGGCTACGACTTCCATTTCGGCAAAGGCCGCGTCGGCTCGCCCGGCCTTTTGGTGAACGAGGCACCCCGGCTCGGCATCGAGGTCGACGTGCAGCCGCATGTCGATATCGACGAACGCCCGGTCTCCTCCAGCGCGATCCGGATCGCGCTCGCCGAGGGCCAGATCGACGAGGCCACCACCATGCTGGGCGCGCCCTGGTTCATCACTGGCGAGGTCATCCATGGCGAGAAGCGCGGCCGCGACCTCGGCTATCCCACCGCCAACATCCGGCTCGACGCCAATTGCGGCCTGAAGCACGGAATCTACGCCGTGCGGGTCGGCCGCGGGCCTGAGCGTCTGAGCGGGGTGGCGAGCTTCGGCCGTCGGCCGACCTTTGATAATGGCGCGCCGCTGCTCGAAATCTTCCTGTTCGACTTCAAGGGTGACCTTTACGGGCAGGTGCTGGACTGCGCCTTTATCGGCTTCATCCGCGAGGAGCTGAAATTCGACAGCCTGGAGGCCCTGATCCATCAGATGGACGACGATTCCGCCCGCGCTCGCGCCATGCTGGCCGCCGCCCCGGACGCGTTTCCGCGGCTCGGGACCGTCGATTGAGGGCCCAAAGCCGGCCCGCCGGACCTTTGCGCTTCCCTTAGCCCCCTGCTATGGAGAGCCCATGTTTGCGCGGCGCATCATAGGGATTAGCAGCCCGGCTTCCGCCTGAGCCTTCGGCTCGGCGCAAGACCGGGATTTTGTCGTTTCACCCCGCGATTCCGCATCGCCATCTGTTCCCGCGCCATTCCGAGCCAGTCAGCCTCATGTCCGAAAAGCCGCAAAAGTCCCAAAAATCCGAAGTCAAAGACTATTCGAAAACCCTGTTCCTGCCGCAGACCGAATTCCCGATGCGCGCCGGCCTGCCGCAGCGCGAGCCGGAAATCCTCAAGCGCTGGTACGAGATCGGCCTCTACGAGAAGCTGCGCGAGAGCGCAAAGGGTCGCGACAAGTTCGTGCTGCATGACGGCCCGCCCTATGCCAACGGCAACATCCATATCGGGACGGCGCTGAACAAGATCCTGAAGGATCTCGTCACCAAGAGCCAGCAGATGCTCGGCTTCGATTCCAACTACGTGCCCGGCTGGGACTGCCACGGCCTGCCGATCGAGTGGAAGGTTGAGGAAGAGCATTACCGCAAGAAGGGCAAGCAGAAGCCCGACTTCCGCGACTCAGCCGCGATGATCGATTTCCGCAAAGAGTGCCGCGCCTACGCCACGCACTGGCTCAACGTGCAGCGCGAGGAGTTCAAGCGCCTCGGCGTGATCGGCGACTGGGATCACCCCTACGCCACCATGAACTATCCGGCCGAAGCCCAGATCGCGCGCGAGCTGATGAAGTTCGCCGCCAACGGCACGCTCTATCGCGGCTCCAAGCCGGTGATGTGGAGCGTGGTCGAGAAGACCGCGCTGGCCGAAGCCGAGGTCGAGTACGAGGACTACACGTCCGACATGGTCTGGGTGAAATTCCCGATCACCTCGCCCGCGCATGGCGCGCTGGCCTCGGCCAGCGTCGTGATCTGGACCACCACGCCCTGGACGCTGCCGGGCAACCGCGCGATCTCGTTCTCGCCGAAGATCGCCTATGGCCTCTACAAGGTGACGGACGCCCCGGCTGACAATTGGGCCAAGACCGGCGATCTGCTGATCCTCGCCGACGCGCTCGCCGCAGAGGTTTTCAAGCAGGCACGCGTCACGGCTTACGAGAAGGTGCGCGACATCCCCGGCGACACCATGGACGCGATCGAATGCGCCCATCCGCTCAAGGGGCTCGCCGGCGGCTACGAATTCATCGTACCGCTGTTGTCCGGCGACCACGTCACCGACGACACAGGCACCGGCTTCGTGCACACCGCGCCCAGCCACGGCCGCGAGGATTTCGACGTCTGGACGGCGAGCACCCGCGAGCTCGATGCCCGCGGTATCAACAGCGCGATCCCCTACACCGTCGACGAGAACGGCGCCTATACCGACCACGCGCCGGGTTTTGCGGGCAAGCGCGTCATCACCGACAAGGGTGAGAAAGGCGATGCTAACGAGGCCGTGATCAAGGCGCTCGTCGACAAGGGCATGCTGCTCGCGCGTGGCCGGCTCAAGCATCAATATCCGCATTCCTGGCGCTCCAAGAAGCCGGTGATCTTCCGCAACACGCCGCAATGGTTCATCGCGATGGACAAGGACATTGCCACTGATGGCAAGACCAAATCCGGCGATACGCTGCGCGCCCGCGCGCTGCACGCAATCTCGGTGACGCAATGGGTGCCGCCGTCAGGCGAGAACCGCATCACCGGCATGATCGAGGCCCGCCCCGACTGGGTGATCTCGCGCCAGCGTGCCTGGGGCGTGCCGATCGCCGTGTTCGTCCGCGAGAAGGGCGACGGCTCCGCCGAGATCCTGCAGGACGAGGCCGTCAACACCCGCATCGGCGACGCCTTCGAAAAGGAAGGTGCGGATGCCTGGTACGCGACAGGGGCGCGCGAGCGCTTCCTGGGGCCGCGGGCCAACGAGGATTGGCAGAAGGTCGACGATATTCTCGATGTCTGGTTCGATTCCGGCTCGACACACGCCTTCGTGCTCGAGGACCCCGAGCAATTCCCCGGTCTCGCCGGCATCAAGCGCAAGGTCGACGGTGGCACCGACACCGTGATGTATCTCGAAGGCTCGGACCAGCATCGCGGCTGGTTTCATTCTTCGCTGCTGGAGAGCTGCGGCACGCGCGGTCGTGCGCCCTACGACATCGTGCTGACCCACGGCTTCACCCAGGCCGAGGACGGCCGCAAGATGTCGAAGTCGCTCGGCAACACCATCGAGCCGCAGTCCGTCATCAAGGAATCCGGCGCCGACATCCTGAGACTCTGGGTCGCGTCCTGCGACTACACCGACGACCAGCGCATCGGCCCCGAGATCCTGAAGAACACGGTCGAGACCTACCGCAAGCTGCGCAACACCGTGCGCTGGATGCTCGGCACGCTGCATCACTACAAGCCGGCCGACGCGGTCACGCCTGCCGAGATGCCGGAGCTCGAGCGGCTGATGCTGCACGAGCTTGCGCTCCGCGCCGAATTGGTCCGCAAGGCCTATGAGACGTTCGACTTCAAGAACGTGGTCGCAACGCTGTCCGCCTTCCTGAACAGCGAGCTCTCGGCATTCTATTTCGACATCCGCAAGGACACGCTCTATTGCGACCCGCCGTCCTCGCTGACGCGCAAGGCGGCCCTGACCACGATCGACCTGCTGTGCAATTCAATCCTGAAATGGCTGGCCCCGGTCCTGAGCTTCACCGCCGAAGAAGGCTGGCGGATGTACGGGCCGGAAGCCGAAGCATCGGTGCATCTGACGCTGTTCCCGGAAGGTCTCGAACAATTCCGCGACGACAAGCTCGCCGCGAAGTGGGAGACCATCCGCAACGTCCGCCGCGTCGTCACCGGCGCGCTGGAGCTCGAACGTGCCGCCAAGAACATCGGCTCCTCGCTCGAAGCCTCGCCGGTGATCTATGTCGCCGACCGCGAGATGCTGGCGAAATTGTTCGACACCGATCTTGCCGAGATCTGCATCACCTCGAACTACGAGGTGCGTGAGGGCGCGGCACCAGCCTCTGCATTCCGTCTCGATGCCGTGCCCGGCGTCGCGGTGGTCGTGGAGAAGGCCGTCGGCACCAAATGCGCCCGTTCCTGGAAGATCTCGCCGACCGTGGGTGAAGACCCTGAATATCCCGACGTCACCCCGCGCGACGCCAAGGCGCTGCGCGAATGGAAGGCGTTGGGCGTGAGCGTCTGATCCCCGGCCATGACCCCGCTCCGCGCCGGCATTCTCGCAGCCGTGGCCACGCTCGTGGCCGATCAGGCCTCAAAGCTCTGGCTGCTGAATGGGTTCGACCTTGCCCGTCGCGGCGTGGTGAAGGTGATGCCGTTCTTCGACCTGGTGCTGGCCTGGAACATCGGGATCAGCTTCGGCTGGCTCCAGAATGACGATCGGGCCGCGCAACTCGCGCTGATGGCGGTGAAGGTCGTCGCAGTGATTGCACTCGCGATCTGGATGGCGCGGTCACAGACCCGGCTCGCCACGGTAGCCCTGGGGCTGATCATCGGCGGTGCCATCGGCAACGGCATCGACCGCCTGGCCTATGGCGCGGTGGTCGATTTCGCCCTGTTCCACATCGAAATCGCCGGAAATACCTATAATTGGTACGTCTTCAACCTGGCGGACGTGGCGATCGTTGCTGGGGTGGCGGCCTTATTGTATGATTCCTTCCTCGGGGTACCCGCCGCAAAAGCGCCCTGATCCCGGCTGATACGGACCGGAGGCGGAACCTTGCTTGGCGAGGGGTGGTCGCGCGAGACGCGGCGAGACCGGCACGATCAAGACTGCCACAGTATGGAACAGGTATAGGCATGGGTAGCTCCGAGACCAGCGGTTCGATCGGCCGAGACGCCCGGCGGGGACTTTGGCTGGCGCTGAAATTGTCAGCCGTCGCCCTCGGCATCGGTCTCGTGATGTCGGCAGGCCCGGTCCGCGCCGGTGACGACGGCGACGACGATGACGACATGACCTTCGAAGAGAAGCTCATCGACAATCTGATGTCCGGCATCGGCGCCAAGAGCATGGAAAAGAAGGGCATCGAGTACCGCGAGCGGTCGCCGCTGGTGGTGCCGCCCAAGCTCGACCTGCCGCCGCCCGCCAGCGCTGACGCCAAGGATGCGCCAAACTGGCCCAAGGATCCCGACGAGAAGCGCCGCAAGGAGGCCATCGCTCAGCGGAAGAAGGCGGGCAACAAAGCAGCGGAGTACTTGCAAAACGCCCGCCCGCTGTCGCCGGCCGAATTGGACGCCCATAAGACGGCCGCCCCGGACAAAACCACCAATGATCCGATCCAGCCAGGCAGCAACACCAACCACCCGACGATGAGCCCGGCCGAGCTCGGTTACACCGGCGGCCTGTTCAAGATGTTTTCGAACAACAAGGACGAGAGCAAGCAATTCACGTCCGAGCCGCCGCGCCAGTCTCTGACCGAGCCGCCGCCGGGATATCAGACGCCTTCGTCGAGCTATGCCTATGGTACCGGCGAGGATAAGTCGCGGCGGACCTATTTCGACGTCAGGTCGGGTAAGGAAAAGGAGCAATAAGCTCCTTGCCCGTCGCACGCAGGCGTGGACCCGCCGCAATCGTCCGGTGTAGGCCGGCACGGCAGATGACCTATTTTTAAGTACAACTTGACCGCATTCTCTGCTTCGTGACCCGAAGCTCAAAGCCGCGCGGTGTAGCATGCCGTGCTTTCACGCCCGGACCTCAGGGTCCGGGCTTTCACAAGGATCGTGATGTCCTCACACCGATCGGTTGCCTGCCTCTTCGCCGCGCTGCTCTCGACATCTGCCCTCGACGTCGGCAGCGCAACCGCCCAGACGACGGTCACGTCGGCGCCGCCCGCCAGCTTCACGCTCAGCAACGGCCTCCAGGTCGTGGTGATCCCGGACCACCGCACGCCCGTGGTCACGGAGATGATCTGGTACAAGGTCGGCTCGGCCGACGAGACGCCGGGCAAATCCGGCCTCGCCCACTTCCTCGAGCACCTGATGTTCAAGGGCACCGAGAAGCACCCGGTCGGTGAATTCTCGCAGACCGTGCTCCGCGTCGGCGGCAACGAGAATGCCTCGACCTCGGTCGACTACACCAACTACTACCAGCGCGTGCCGCGGGAGCAACTGCCGAGCATGATGGAGTTCGAGGCCGATCGCATGACCGGCCTGATCCTCAAGGACGAGAATGTGCTGCCTGAGCGCGACGTCGTGCTCGAAGAGTACAACATGCGCGTCGCCAACAGCCCGGACGCACGGCTCAACGAGCAGGTCATGGCCGCGCTCTATCTCAACCATCCCTATGGCCGGCCGGTGATCGGCTGGCACCAGGAGATCGAGAAGCTCAATCGCGAGGACGCACTCGCCTTCTACCGCCGCTTCTACGCGCCGAACAACGCGATCCTGGTGATCGCCGGCGACGTCGAGGCCGCCGATGTGCGCCCGCTGGTCGAACGCAATTTCGGCCCGATCCCGGCCCAGCCGGCGATCCCCGCGCGGCGCATCCGCCCGCAGGAGCCGGAGCCGGCGGCACCGCGCACCGTCACGCTGTCCGACCCGCGCGTCGAACAGCCAAGCCTTCGCCGCTTTTACCTGGTGCCCTCGGCGACGACAGCTGCGGCCGGCGAGAGCGCCGCGCTCGACGTGCTGGCGCAGTTGATGGGCAGCGGCAGCAACTCCTATCTCTACCGCGCGCTCGTCGTCGACAAGCCGCTCGCGGTCTCCGCCAGCGCCAGCTACTCGAGCATCTCGCTCGACCCGACCCAGTTCACGATCTCGGCTTCGCCGAAATCCGGTGTCACCTTCGCAGACGTCGAGCAGGTCATCGACGGCGTCATCGCGGACATCGTTGCCAACCCGATCCGCGCCGAGGATCTCGAGCGGGTCAAGACCCAGCTCATCGCGGAGGCGATCTACGCCCAGGACAATCAGGCGGTGCTGGCGCGCTGGTATGGCGGCGCGCTGACCACGGGCCTGTCGATCGAGGACATCCGAAGCTGGCCCGACCGCATCCGCGCCGTCACCGCCGAACAGGTCCGTCAAGCTGCACAGAATTGGCTCGAGAAGAAGCGCTCGGTGACCGGCTATCTGATCAAGGATACCGTTACCGCCAAGCGCGAGGAGAAGCGTTCGTGACCCATTCCTTCCTTCGCGCAAGACACTTCCTGCGCAGACGTCACTTCGTATTGTCCGTCGCCACCGGCGCGGCACTCGCGCTTGCCTCGGTCTCGCCCTCGCAGGCGGCGGCAAAAATCCAGCACCTGGTCTCGCCGGGCGGTATCGAGGCCTGGTTCGTCCAGGACGCAACCGTGCCGCTGATCGCCATGGAATATTCCTTTGCCGGCGGCTCGGCGCAGGATCCCAAGGACAAGTCCGGCGTCGCCAATCTGGTCGGCGACCTCCTCGACGAAGGCTCCGGCGATCTCGATTCCAAGACGTTCCATGAGCGGCTCGACCGCCGCGCCATCGAGCTCTCCTTCAGCGCGACCCGCGATACCTTCCGCGGCAGCCTGCGCATGCTGCGTGACAACAAGGACGAGGCCTTCGACCTGTTGCGCTCGGCCCTGACCTCGCCGCATTTCGACACCGCCGACGTCGAGCGCATCCGCTCGCAGGTCATCTCAGGCCTGCGACGCGACACCACCAACCCGAGCTCGCTCGCGAGCCGCAAATTCCTGGAGATGGCGTTCGGCGACCACCCTTACGGGCAGCAGACCGCCGGCGCGCTGGAGAGCGTGCCGACCATCACGGTCGCCGACATGAAGGATTATGTCGGCCGTATCCTCGCCAAGGACACGCTGAAGATCGCCGTCGTCGGCGATGTCGATCCGGCCACCCTCGGCAAGCTGCTCGACCACACGTTTGGGAGCTTGCCTGCCAAGGCCACCCTGACGCCGGTCCCCGACGTCGAAGCCGCCAAGCCGCCGCAGCGCGCCTTCGTGCCGCTGGACGTGCCGCAGACCGTGATCACCTTCGGCGGTCCCGGCGTGATGCGCAGCGATCCGAACTTCATGGCGGCCTATGTCGTCAACCATATCCTCGGCGGCGGCGGCCTGTCCTCGCGGCTCTATCGTGAGGTCCGCGAGAAACGCGGTCTGGCTTATTCGGTATTCGAATCCCTGCTCTGGATGGAACATTCGGCGATCTTCATCGGTAACACCGGCACCCGCGCCGACCGTGCCGGCGACACCATGGATGCGATCGAGAAGGAGGTGCGCCGCATCGCCGACGAGGGCCCGACGCAGAAGGAGCTCGACGAGGCCAAGTCCTATCTCAAGGGCTCGCAGATGCTGGCGCTCGACACCTCCTCCAAGCTCGCGCAGGCGTTGCTGCAGTATCAGCAGGACAAGCTGCCGATCGACTATATCGAGAAGCGCAACGGTATCGTCGACGCGGTGACGCTGGACGACGCCAAGGCCGCCGCCAAGCGGCTGTGGGGCCAGGGGCTTTTGACCGTCATCGTCGGCCGCGCCCCGCAGGCTGCCGCACAGCCGGCTGCAGCACCGGCGACTAAGTCGGACTGACAAGTCGGACTGACGTCTCCTGAAATGGCCGGGCTCGCCCGGCCATTTGCATTTCCAGCTGCACCATTGCCGAAAATGGACGTCCGAGATATGTCCGGGCATCACGAATGGTGCCATCATGCTGCGGATATCCCGCGATCTCGTCATCGACGAGGACGACATCGAGATCGGCTTTGTCCGCGCCTCCGGCCCGGGCGGGCAGAACGTCAACAAGGTCGCGACCTCGGCCCAGCTGCGCTTCGACACGCGCAAGCTGACCATCCCGGAGGATGCGACGATCCGGCTCGCCCGCATCGCCGGCCAGCGCATGACCAAGGACGGCGTGATCGTGATCCACGCCCAGCGCTTCCGCACCCAGGAGCGCAATCGCCAGGACGCCATTGACCGGCTTGTCGATATCCTGAGTGAGGCGATGATACGGCCGACGCCGCGGCGTGCGACAAAGCCGACGTTTGGCTCCAAGCAGCGCCGCCTCGAGGGCAAGAAGCGCCGCAGCGACATCAAGGCCGGACGCGGAGGCGGCCGCGGTTTCGACGATTAGCAAGACGGACGCAGCCTGAAGAAACTCCGGTCGCAGGGGCGCGACCGGAGTTCTACCGTCCTAGTCTAGTAACGCTTGCCCGTGGCTGCGCCGCCCGTCGCGGCATCGTCGGCGGTCCCCTTGTGCACAGCGTTGCCCGTCGTGCCGCCCGTACCTTTGGTGCTCTTGGTCGACTTCATTCCGGTCTTCTCACCCGCTGCGCCAGGCTGACCACTCATCTCCTCGTCGCCGCTGCCCATCGTGCTGCCTTGCATGGGCTTGCTTTGCACGGCGCCGCCTGTCTTGGCGGGTGGTGCGCCTTGCGCGAGTACGGGCGCGGCAACAAGAGCCGATAGAGCGCATGCGATCATCGAGGTCTTCACCAACTTCATCCATCTCTCCTGGATTCTTTCGCGATGAATGGCACGGCCGTTCCCTGCGCCGCTCGTCTGCACCGGGCCATTGCATCTCGCAAAGAAATCAAGCGACGCGATCGTCATGCAATCCGGATCATGTGGTCATCGTTTAGGGATTTGGCGGCGGTTTCGCGGAATTGTGCTCCGCATATAAGGCAACGCGGAACAGTCCGTAGACCGAGCACCTTCTCTTCCTGCAAAACAGCCCGCTACTACCGCCGCATCTTTGACGCCGCCTAGAATCTGCGCACGCCGCAGCACCTGCTCTCCGGGTCTCACAATCAGGACTGAGGGAGGAGGACGGCCGGCGCGCGATTTGCTCGAATGTCCAATGGCTTCAACACAATGGTCCACAACCTTCCCCACTGGATCACGATCCTGTTGCTTGGCACATGCTTTTGACGCAACACGGCATAGAATAGCGCGTCCAGCGAATCCCCAGACCGAGCCCCATGCCCGTCCGCCAATTGCCAGAGCAGGTCGTCAACCGCATCGCCGCTGGCGAGGTGGTCGAGCGTCCGGCGAGCGTGGTCAAGGAACTGGTCGAGAACGCGATCGATGCCGGCGCGAGCCGGATCGACGTCTTCACCGATGGCGGCGGGCGGCGGCGGATCGGCATCACCGACGATGGCAGCGGGATGACGGCGAAGGATATCGCGCTCGCGGTCGAGCGCCATGCCACGTCCAAGCTCGACGATGAGGACTTGCTCCAGATCCGCACGCTCGGGTTCCGCGGCGAGGCGCTGCCCTCGATCGGCTCGGTCGCACGGCTGTCGATCACGACGCGGCATGCCAGCGAGCCGCATGCCTGGGCGCTCACTGTCGAGGGCGGCGAGAAATCCGAGATCATGCCGGCCGCGCTCGCGCACGGCACCCGCGTCGAGGTCAACGATCTCTTCTATGCGACCCCGGCCCGGCTGAAATTCTTGAAAACCGACCGCACCGAGGCGGAAGCGATCCGCGAGGTGGTGCGGCGGCTCGCCATGGCACGGCCCGATGTCGCCTTCACACTTGCGGGTGAAGAGCGTGCACCGGTGACCTGGGCCGCCGCGCTGCCCGGTGCCGCCGGGCGGCTGACGCGGCTCGGCGATATCCTCGGCACGGAGTTCCGCAGCCATGCCTTCGAGGTCCATGCCGAGCGCGAGGGCGTCGTCGTCGCCGGCTATGCTGCAGCACCTGCGCTGACGAAGGCCAACGCACTCGGACAATATCTCTTTGTCAACGGCCGTCCGGTGCGTGACAAGCTGATCTTGGGCGCCGTGCGCGGGGCCTATGCCGATTACCTTCCGCGCGACCGGCATCCGGTGCTGGCGCTGTTCGTCACGCTGGATCCACGCGAAGTCGACGCCAACGTGCATCCGGCCAAGACCGAGGTGCGCTTCCGCAACGCCGGCCTCGTGCGTGCGCTGATCGTGCACGGGCTGAAGGAAGGTCTCGCACGCGAGGGCCGCCGCACCGCCGCCAACAGCGGCGAGAGCGCGCTGTCGTCGTTCCGCCCGGCCTTCACGCCGCCACGACCCGCAAGCTGGGACTGGCGAGCTTCGCCATCCGCACCGGTCGCATCAATGCCGTCGTTCGAACGCTCCGCCGCGCCCGCCTTCGCCGAGCGCACGCAGGCCGCGTTCGACGTTGGCGCGCCCAGCGCCGACGTTCGGTTCGAGGCGCAGCCCGTGGCCGATCTCGTCGACCGTCCGCTCGGCGCTGCACGTACGCAGCTCCACGAGACCTATATCGTGTCGCAGACCCGCGACGGTCTCATCATCGTCGACCAGCACGCCGCGCATGAACGCATCGTCTATGAACGGCTGAAGGCATCGCTTGCCGAGAACGGAGTGCAGCGGCAGATCCTGCTGATCCCCGAGATCGTCGAGATGGACGAGGCCACGGTGGAGCGGCTGCTTGAACGCAGCGAAGAGCTCGGATCATTTGGTCTTGCGATCGAATCCTTCGGTCCCGGCGCGGTGGCGGTGCGGGAGACGCCATCGCTGCTCGGCAAGACCAATGCGGGCGCGCTCTTGCGCGATCTCTCCGAGCACATGGCCGAATGGGACGAGGCGCTGCCGCTGGAGCGCCGCCTGATGCACGTCGCCGCCACCATGGCCTGCCACGGCTCGGTGCGCGCCGGCCGAAGGCTGCGGCCGGAGGAGATGAATGCGCTGCTCCGCGAGATGGAGGAGACGCCGAACTCGGGCCAGTGCAATCACGGCCGGCCGACCTATGTCGAGCTAAAGCTCGCAGATGTGGAGAAGCTGTTCGGGCGAAGGTGAGTTACGGGTTGCGCTTCAAAAACACGAACTCCGTGTCATCGTAAGCCCGCCGCTCCAATTCCTCGTACCCCTCCGGCGTCACGAATTGCGCGGCTTTCGCCTCTTCGACCACCAGCAGTGCCCCTGGCGTCAGCCAGCCACCATCGCGCAAGGACGCGAGGGCCTTCTCCGCAAAGCCCTTGCCGTAGGGCGGATCGAGAAACACCAGCGAGAACGGCTCGACGGGATGTGCGGGACCGAGATCGGTCGCGTCGCGGCGATAGACTTTTGTGACGCCGCCGAGGCCGAGTGACTCGACATTGTTGCGGAGAAGCGCGCGCGCCTCCGCGCCGTTGTCGACGAACAGCGTGAACTTCGCGCCGCGCGAGGACGCCTCAATGCCGAGCGCGCCGGTGCCGGCAAAGAGGTCGAGCACGCGTGCGTCCTCGATCGGATCGTCATAGGCGTGCACAAGAATGTTGAACACCGACTCACGCAGGCGATCCGCCGTGGGACGGATGTCACGCGAAGACGGTGAGGCGAGATTGCGCCCCTTCAAACGACCGCCGACGACGCGCAAGCTAGTCCTCCCGCGGCGTCAGATCGCGCTTGCCGTGATAGCCGCGCTTGGGACGACGCGGCGGGCCGTAGCCGCTCGCCTCGGCCTCGTTGCGCTCGCGCGCTTCGTCGCTGCCGGTGCGCTGCACCAGCACCCGGCGGCCCTTGCGGTCAGCGATCACATCGCGCTTGGCGGCAGGCTTCTTCTCGCGCGGCGCTTCGGCGTCGTCGCTCGACGATGACTTCTGCGGCACGTCGAACTGCGCGCCCGACTTCTCGATGATCTTTTCGCCGAGCTGATCGCGCAGCACGCGCGCGCGGATTTCCTCGACCTGGCCCTCGGGCACCTCGCCGAGCTGGAACGGACCGTAGGAGACGCGGATCAGCCGGTTCACCTCGAGGCCGAGATGAGCGCAGACGTTGCGCACCTCGCGGTTCTTGCCTTCGCGGATCGCAAACACCAGCCAGACATTGGCGCCCTGGTCGCGCTCCAGCGTCGCCTCGATCGGACCGTATTTGACGCCCTCGACCTCGATGCCTTCCTTCAACTGATCGAGCTGGGCCTGCGTGACGTCGCCATGGGCGCGAACGCGGTAACGCCGCAGCCAGCCGGTGTCCGGCAGCTCAAGCGTGCGTGCGAGGCCGCCGTCATTGGTGAGCAGCAAGAGGCCTTCGGTATTGAAGTCGAGCCGGCCGATCGAGATCAGCCGCGGCAGCCCTTCCGGCAGATTGTCGAACACGGTCGGACGGCCCTCGGGGTCGTCATGCGTCGTCATCAGCCCGCGCGGCTTGTGATAGAGGAACAGCCGCGTGCGCTCGCGCTCCGGCAACGGCTTGCCATCGACCAAAACGACGTCGTTCTTCGTGATGTCGAGCGCCGGCGAGTTGATCACGCGGCCGTTGACGGTGACGCGGCCCTGCGTGACCATCTCCTCGGCATCGCGGCGCGAAGCGAGCCCCGCGCGCGCCAGCGCCTTGGCGATGCGTTCGCCGGCCTTCTTCGGCTTCGGCGCTTCTTCCCGGCGCGGCCGGCCCTCGAAATCGCGATCGCGCTGGCGATAGGCACCGCGGCCACCGAAGGCCGGACGCTTCTCGAAGATCCTGCTCTCGTCCTCGTTTTCACGACGCGGACGGTCGCCGAAGCGGCCTTCGTTGCGGGAATGCTCGTGCCAGTCGGAACGGCCTTCGGAACGCTCGCGCGGGCGATCGAATTTCGGGCGGTCGCCGCCGCGCGCACCGCGGTCGCCATCGCCATCGCCATCGCGGCGGGGCCGATCGAATTTCGGACGGTCCTCACGCGGGCGATCGAACTTTGGTCGATCGAACTTGGGTCGATCGAACTTGGGTCGCTCCCGGAACGGACGATCACCTGATGCGCGATCGTCGCGTGAGCGCGAGAAGCGCGGACGGTCCTCACCTCCGCCTTCGCGCTTCTGCCAGGGCTTGTCCGCGCTGCGGTCACGTCCGCCGAAATCCTTGCGCGGACCCTTGCTGAAGTCCTTGCGCGCCGGCCGGTCGCCGCGCGGGCCTGCATCGCGTTTCTGCCAAGGCTTTGAATCGCTGCGCTCGCCGCGATCACGTGGGCGGTCGCTGCGATCCGGGGCCCCCCGAGAAAACTTCCGTTCGCCGTCGAACTTGCGCTCCGGACGATCGCCACGCGGCGCATACGGCCGCTTGTCGCCGAACTTCTTGTCACCGAAGCGACCGGCGGGACGCGCGTCGTCGCGATCGCGGCTGCGCGGCGGACGGTCGTCGCGGCCGTGGGACGGACGGTCACCGCGCGGCTTGAACGAGCGCTTCTCGCCATCACGCGAGGGGCGATCGGAAAACGGGCGGTCGCCGCGCGGCTTGAAGCTGCGCTCGCCGCGGCCCTCACCGCCGCGGTCGTCGCGCTTGAATTTCGGCCGGTCGCTGAAGTCGCGGCGCGGGGCGTCGCCCTCCTCACGGCGGCGGAACGGACGGGCCTCGCGGTCGCCACGAGGCGGACGACCCTCGCGGTCGCCACGGGGTGGACGCTTGTCGCCGTCGCCCTTGGCCTCAAAGCCGCGCTTGGCGAATTTCTTGTCGGGACCGCGCGGCTTGCCGCTGCGGCCGCCTTTGGCCGGGCCTCGCCGGCCGCGGGAATCGTTGTCTTTGTCGCTGTCGCGAGGCATGAATAATCTCACTCAGGGGGTGGCCAAAAAGCATTGTGCGCGCTCGCTTCGAGCCGCATGCTCAGGCAAATTCGGTAAGCACTTCTGCTGAAGGCGCAGCTACTAGCAGGTTTCTTCGGATGATACGAGGCTTGAAAGCCCCCTCCTTCATGGATTTGGCGCTCAAAACGGCCGAAAATGCCGGAAAGGCGGGCGAAGTTCCGATCGGGTGCGTGGTGGTCCGCAATTACGAGGTGATCGCCACCGCCGCAAACCGGACGCTGACCGATTACGACCCCACCGGCCATGCCGAGATCATTGCGCTGCGCGAGGCAGCCAGCAAAATCGGCAGCGAGCGCCTGGTCGACTGCGACCTCTACGTGACGCTGGAGCCCTGCACCATGTGTGCGGGCGCAATCTCCTTTGCAAGGGTCCGCCGGCTCTATTACGGGGCGGCCGACCGCAAGGGCGGCGCGGTCGAGTCCGGCGTGCGGTTCTTCGCGTCGCCGACCTGCCACCACGCCCCGGACGTCTATTCCGGGGTCGGCGAGAGCGAGGCGGCGCGGCTGCTCAAGGAGTTCTTTCGCGAGCGGCGTTAACCGCCCGTGAAAAACTCCCGCAGCGCCTTCGCGGTGACGTCGGGGTTCTCCTCGGTGAGGAAGTGGCCGGAGTCCACCGGCTGGCCTTCGACGTTGGTCGCCCATTGCTTCCAGATGTCGAGCGGGGTCGCGGCGGCCTGAGCGATGCCGACGCCGCCCCACAGCGCCAGCATGGGAACGGTGATCTTCTTGCCGGCCTCGAAATCGGCCTTGTCGAGGTCGTAGTCGATATAGGCGCCGGCGCGATAATCCTCGCACATCGCATGCACGCGGGCGGGATCGCGGAACGGGGCGATGTAGTGCGCGAGCGCGCGCGTGTCGATCGCGTCCAGCGTCTTCGACTTGGTCTGGCTCGCCATCTTGAAGCGGAGGAAGAATTCGCCCTGGCCCGCGATCAGCGTCTCCGGCAGCGGCGCGGGCTGGGCGAGAAAGGTCCAGTGATAGATCTTCAGCGCATAGGCGCGGTTGATCCGCTCCCAGTAATTATAGGTCGGCAGGATATCGAGCACGGCGAGCTTCGACAGCCGGCCGGGATGATCGAGCGCCAGCCGATACGACACCCGGCCGCCGCGATCGTGGCCGGCGAGCGCGAAGTGCACGTGACCGAGCTGCTCCATCGCCTCGACCATGGCCTTGGCCATCGCGCGCTTGCTGTAGGGCATGTGCAGCGCGTCGCTCTCGGGCATGTCGGACCAGCCATAGCCCGGCAGGTCGGCGATGATCAGCGTGAACCGGTCAGCCAGCTGCGGCGCCACGCGGTGCCACATCACATGCGTCTCGGAGAAGCCGTGCAGCAGCAGCAGCGGCGGCCCCTTGCCGCCGACGCGGGCGAAGATGCGGCCGAACGAGGTGTTGATCCATTCGGAGGCGAAGCCGGGATAGAGGTCGGCGAGATCGGACATCGGTTCCATCACCTCAGAACAAAAACGTCGAAAACAACCCCATGCACAGTAGCTAAGTTCAAGACCTGCCTGCACATTTTCGGAGCGCCGACGAGCGCGGCCAGTCCTTGCGCGCCGAGCCGAAAAAAAGCTGTCAGCCTTTGGCCTTCTCGGCTTCCACCGCCTGCCAGCCGATATCGCGGCGACAGAAACCTTCGGGCCAGTTGATGCGGTCGACGGCCTGATAGGCGCGCGCCTGCGCTTGCGTCACGGTCGCCCCCAGCGCGCAGACATTGAGCACGCGGCCGCCATTGGCGAAGATGGCGCGGTCCTTCTCGACCGTGCCGGCGTGGAAGATCTCGACGGTCTCGACGTTGGCGGCGTCATCGAGCCCCTCGATCCGCGTGCCCTTCTGATAGTCGCCGGGATAGCCCTTCGCGGCCATCACCACGGTCAGCGCGGATTCCGGATACCAGCGCAGATCGAAATTCTTCAGCTGCCCGTCGCAGGCAGCGAGGAACGCCGGCACGATGTCCGACATCATGCGCAGCATCAGCACCTGGCACTCGGGGTCGCCGAAGCGGACATTGAACTCGAACAGCTTCGGGCCCTGCGTCGTCAGCATGATGCCCGCGTAGAGAATGCCGCGGAACGGCGTGCCGCGCTGCTTCATGCCGGCAACCGTCGGCAGGATGATCTTGGCCATGATCGCATCGTGGATCGCCGGCGTCACCAGCGGCGTCGGCGAATAGGCGCCCATGCCGCCGGTGTTCGGGCCGACGTCGTGGTCGAACACGCGCTTGTGGTCCTGGGCGGAGGCCAGCGGAATGGCGGTCTCGCCGTCGCACAGCGCGAAGAAGCTGATCTCGCGGCCCGGCAGAAACTCCTCGATCACGACTTCAGTGCCGGCCTCGCCAAACGCACCCTCGAACATCATGGCGATGGCGTCCTCGGCCTCGCGCACGGTCTTGGCGACGACGACGCCCTTGCCGGCGGCAAGCCCGTCGGCCTTGACGACAATCGGCGCGCCCTGGCTCTGGACATAGGCCCGCGCATCGTTGGCGTTGGTGAAACGCTTGTAGGCGCCGGTCGGAATGCCGAATTCGGTGCAGAGCGCCTTGGTAAAGCCCTTGGAGCTTTCGAGCTGGGCCGGGATCTTGTTCGGCCCGAACGCCTTGATGCCGGCGGCGGTGAGATCATCGACGATGCCGGCCGCCAGCGGCGTCTCCGGGCCGACCACCACGAGCTCGACCGCATTCGTCTTGCAGAACTCGATCACGGCGGCATGGTCGGCAACATCGAGCGCCACGCATTCCGCCTCCCGCGCGATGCCGGCATTGCCGGGCGCGCACCAGAATTTGGTCACCAGGGGAGAGGCTGCGATTTTCCACGCCAGGGCATGTTCGCGGCCGCCGGAACCAAGCAGGAGAATGTGCATCGAAGGCTCGAAATGAGGGGTTTGCTGGACGCGGGGGTCGCACGAATCGGGGCGGGTCTCAAGGGGTGTTGCCCCAAACTCCCCGTCATTCCGGGGCGCGCGTAGCGCGAGCCCGGAATCCATCGGGCCGCAGCGATGGTGGTGGCATGGATTCCGGGCTCGTCGCTGTCGCGACGCCCCGGAATGACCACGAGCTAAACCTGCTTCCCCGCAATGATCTCCTGCAAGGTCGCGACATGCCGCGCGAAGGCGCCGCGGCCGGCTGCGTTGGCGTGGAAGAACAACATACAAGCAGTGCCTGCGCGATCTGTTCGCGCTGATCTAGACCGCCTAGACCGACCCTGTCACCGAGATTATCGTGTCTCACTTGAGGGGTGCAGTCCAGCACCGTAATTCCGTTTATTCAATCACCTGATCCGCACGGGCAAGCAACGTTGGCGGTATAGCGATGTTCAAGGCAGTGGCCGTCTTGACATTAATCACCAACTCGAACTTTGCCGGCTGTTGAATAGGAAGCTCGGCAGGTTTGACGCCTTTGATGATCTTGTCGACGTATGCTGCGCCTCTCCTGAAGAGATCGACGAGATCGGGACCGTAGCTCATCAGTGCTCCCATTTCGGTCGCATCGCGATAACCAAAAATCGTCGCTAGTTGCGCCTCCCGCGCGGCATCAACGATATTACGCCTATACGTCCATAGGAGCCCCTCTGGAAAAACAACGAGCCCCTCGACGTTTCCGCGAAGTGAACGGAAAACAGTGTCGATGTCCTCGGCTCGGCGCACATCGTACGCGTTGAGAGTAAGCTTTTGTGATTGTGCTGCCTGCTTCACCGCATCAAGGTAGAAACGGCTGCCAGGATTCGCAGAATTCCAAAGTGCGCCAATTCGAGTGAGTTTAGGGGCTGCTTCGTGCAGAAACTCGAGCATTTTGGCGTTTGTTTCCGGCGTGACCTCCAAAGAAAATCCAGTCAAGTTGCCACCGGGATGGGAGATGCTGGCAGCTAGGCCACCTCCTACGGGATTAACGACGGCAAGCGCGACGATTGGTATCTGTGCTGTAGCCTTCTTGATAGCAACAGCTGGCGGATGGCCGGCCGTGACAATCACGTCCGGCTCACTCTGGACCAACTCCCGCGCTACATCGTCATACTGGTTCTCATGACCAGCCATCCAACGGTACTGGATCGAGATGTCGCGCCCCTCACTAAAACCTAACTCCTTCAATTCTCGCCTGAAGGAATCAGCAAGATGGTTCGGACCAGCCGCAACCGAAAAGAAAACCACTCGCCATACTTTTCCTGGTCTCTGCGCCTTAACCGATCGCGGCGCAAGCACAGTGATAATAATCCCGCTTGCAACGAGGCCTCGTCTATCGATCATGCGACGCTCCTCCTGAAGGTGCGTTGCGCCTGTGCAAAGGCACTATACACACTTGTCCCCGTCCGTGACCCGCGAAACAAGGTCGCAGCGAGAGAGGTGGTCAACCGTGAGGGCCGCTCTGGGTCAAAAGCGCTAGTCCAAACCCTCACGATCCCAGTCCGATCTAGACCCAGCAGCGGACCTGCTTCTGCCCTGACGATGTCGCGGCGAATGGACCTCCGGCACAGCGGGCCTTGGATCCGCGTGAGAGGACCCAACGCGCTTCCCGCGAACTGCCGGACACGCGCGCAAGATCAACCTTGCACGCCGGTTCGCTACGGCGCTGACGCCGTCTTCATGTCGTGGCGACAGCATCGGCCTGATCTCTTCCGTCCTGCGTTTTGCATGGCTCAGCGATCATGCCCTCTCCCACAAGGGGCGAGGGCACAGTCATCGGCACTGCAGAGGATCAGCCCTGCTTCCCCGCAATGATCTCCTGCAACGTCGCCACATGCCGCGCAAACGCGCCGCGGCCCGCCGCAGTGGCGGTCACCGTAGTCTGCGGCTTCTTGCCGACGAAGGCCTTGTCGACCGAGACGTAGCCGGCCTTGGCCAAGGTCTCGATATGCGCGCCGAGATTGCCGTCGGTGGCGCCGGTGAGCTTTTTCAGCCGCGAAAACTCCAAGCCAGCCGACTGCGGCAGCGCGTTCAGGGCCGCCATGATCTTGAGGCGCAACGGCTGGTGGATGATGTCGTCGAGCTCGGCCATCGCTAAACCCGCCGCATCCACAGACCGCCGACAAACAACCCGCCGCCGTTCACCACCGCCATCCACAGCAGGAAAGTAGGCCCCGGAATGTAGACATAGCCGAACAGCGTCAGCGCGATGATCGAGGCACCTATCACAATGAAGGCGTAACCGAACCACGCGCCGGCGATCATGTAGAACAGCATGATGTAGACCGGCCAGAACGTGCTCTGCTGGCGCGGTGAGAATTGGCCGAAGACGCAGCAAAAAATGCCAAAGCTGATAATGAACAGGAACGTCAGCATGTAGCGGCGGTCGAAGGTGCGAATGCGGGATTGCGCATAATTGCGGGCACTGATGGCGAAGAGGCCCGCAGTGGCAAGGACGTAGACTGCGATCCAGAAATAAAGCCCATAGCGGGGCCAGAGCCAGCCCGCGATGTTGCCTGCAAGGACGAGAACACCCCACATCAACATGATGGTGCTAGTGAACCGGTAGATTAGCGACTGCCGCAGACGGCGAACGGTATCGTCGATGTCAGCCAGCGCTTCCGTGGCTTGCTTGCTGTCGATCATGTCGCCACCATCAACTTGGCATCGGCGCAGCATCGCGCGGGCTGTCACCGGCAAGACGTCGTTTGCGCGCAACGCCAATGGTACGCATCAGCGTGTAGCCGATCACGAACATCAAGGCCTTGCTGACGATGCCATAGATAGACATGGTCGCCGACCAGGTCCCGACGTCGAAGTTGAGGGCCATGATCACGTTCAGCGCGGCGGAGAAGAACATCAGGCCCGACCAGGCGTAGCCGACCATGACGGCGATATCCGGCACCAGCTCGATCGCAATCGGCGGCAGATAGCGATTCATCCACCCGCGCTTCAGCATTACAACGCCGACGATGATGTAAATCACGCTCGGCTTGATCATCATGAAGCGCGGATCGTTGGTGATCAGCGTGACGGTGCCGGCGCCGAGCACCAGAAACAGGCTCATCCATTGCATGGTGTCGATCGGCTTGCGGCGCGCGACTTGCCAGCCGATCTGGGCCGTGCCCAGCACCATGCCGAGCACGACCGACAGGGGCACGTTGTGGGTCAGCAGATAAAGCGCGAGAAAAAACAGCGTCGCCGCCATGTCGAGCAACAGCAGTTTTCCGGCTTCAAACAGGTTTTTCATCGGGTCCTCGTCGGCTTGCCGGCAACGGCAGGGCAATCGCATATGATGTGCACAACGCAGCGGCATCGGCCCTGGGCTCCCTCTCCCGCTTGCGGGGGAGGGCTGGGGTGGGGGTGTCTCCGCGTCGGGATTGCCAGGGATTGTGGAGGACGTCCCTGCGTGGCGAGAGCCCTCACCCGCCGCGCTCTGCGAGCGCGTCGGCCTCTCCCGCAAGCGGGAGAGGCGGAGCAAGCCCACGGACCATCCTCGTGAAACCCATATGCGATTGCCCTGCCACCAGCGGGTCGCATCATGACTGCCCGCTCCCGCGCGTTGCCACGTCCTCGGCGATCACATTGACCGCCTTCGGGTTGGTGACCATGCCCATGTGGTTGACGCCCTCGATCAGCTTGACGTCGACGGACGGCTTAATCGCCTGCACGGTCTCGGCATATTTGTCGGAGATCATCATCTCGTCTTCGGCGCCGCCGAAGATCGTCATCGGATGCGTCACCGCCGGCAGATCGAGACGATAGCCATGCGTGGCGAAGTTGCGCATCAGGCGGTCGGAATAGGTCGCCGTCAGAATCCGTTCCGAATTCGGCGGCACGGCGAAGGCCAGCACCGGAAGCTGCGCGCAGCAGTCGATGCCGAGCTTGCGGAGCGCGGCGAGGCCGAGGAAGCGCGGAATGTCGGCATTGGCCCAGCCGCCGGAGTGCGGCTTGTTGGTCGGCGCGTCATAGCCGAGATAGGGCGCGACCAGCACGGTGCGCACGAACAGGTCCTGCACGATCGGCGTTGCGGCGACGCGCAGCGAGAAGCCGCCTCCGGCGGAATGGCCGACCAAAGTGAGCGGCAGGTCCGGCGCGCTCTTGCGGACATGGGCGACGAAGTCGACGAGGTCGTCCTCGAGCTGGCCGACATAGCCGATGTCGCCGCGCGTGCCTGAGGCACCGTGGCCACGCGTGTCGAGCGCCCAGGTCTCGACGCCGTGCGCGGCGAATGCCGCGGTCAGCGCGTGATTGACCGTGCCGGAGGAGCCGGACGAGCCATGGATGAAGATCGCACCGCGGCCGGTGTCCACCCCCTTCGGCGCGTAGTGCCGGAAGCCGAGCCAGCTGCCGTCGCGGGCCTGGAAGCGTTCGAGCGGCGGGAGAGTGGACCAGTCGATGCCCTTGGCGGAATCCGAGACGGAGCGCATCTCGGCGGGCCGCTGCAACGGAGTGGCGATCAAGGCGATGAAGATCAGCGCCACTGCGCCGACCGCCCACAGACCCCATTTCAGCAAGCCCAGAGCACCTCGCAGCAACCGCATCGCCATGAACCAAACTCCCTCACCAGACCAAAAATAGAGAACTCTGTATTACAGAGTACTCTCCACATCAACAGCCGGATTGGCGCCGCGCAGCGAAAATCCTTAACGTCGGGCTAGATCCCAACATGCCGAATCGTTTGCCGATGCCTGCGGAACCTCTGCCCAATACGCCCGAATTCACCGTCTCCGAGCTCTCGCAGTCCCTGAAGCGGACGGTGGAGGACACCTATGGCCATGTCCGGGTCCGCGGCGAGATCTCCGGGTTCCGGGGCGCCCATTCCTCCGGCCATTGCTATTTCGCGCTCAAGGACGAGAGCGCCAAGATCGAGGCGGTGATCTGGAAGGGCGTGCACGGCCGGATGCGCTTCAAGCCCCAGGAGGGGCTCGAGGTCATCGCCACCGGCAAGCTCACGACCTATCCGGGCTCCTCGAAATACCAGATCGTGATCGAGGCGCTGGAGCCGGCCGGCATCGGCGCGCTGATGGCGCTGATGGAGGAGCGCAAGAAGAAGCTCGCCGCCGAGGGCCTGTTCGACGAGGCGCGCAAGCAGTTGCTGCCGTGGCTGCCGGAGGTGATCGGCGTCGTGACCTCGCCGACCGGCGCCGTGATCCGCGACATCCTGCACCGGCTCGAGGACCGCTTCCCGCGTCACGTGCTGGTGTGGCCGGTGAAAGTTCAGGGCGACGGTTCGGCCGAGCAGGTCGCAGCCGCGATCCGCGGCTTCAATGCGCTGCCGGAGGGCGGCAAGATTCCGCGGCCCGACGTTCTCATCGTCGCGCGCGGCGGCGGCTCGCTGGAGGATCTCTGGTCGTTCAACGAGGAGATCGTGGTCCGCGCCGCCGCCGAAAGCATGATCCCGCTGATCTCGGCGGTCGGCCACGAGACCGACATCACGCTGATCGATTTCGTCGCCGACAAGCGTGCGCCGACGCCGACGGCGGCGGCCGAAATGGCGGTGCCGGTGCGCAGCGAATTGTTCGTCGAGGTCGCCGATCTCGCGCGGCGCACCCGCGCCTATTGGCAGCGTGCCCATGAGAGCCGCCGCAGCGAATTGCGCGCCGCCGCACGCGCGCTTCCCGCGGCGTCCGATCTGCTCGCGATCCCGCGGCAGCGGCTGGATTCAGCGGGTGCCTCCCTGCCCCGCGGGCTCAAGGCCAACACGCATGCGCATTTCCGCAGGTTTACCGCGGCAAGCTCAAAACTGACGCTGCGGGTGCTGCACGGCCAGATCGCGCAAGCCAGCCACCGCCTCACCGTGTGCGGCGAACGGCTCGGCCTGTCCGCGCGCTCGCTGCTGCGGCAACGGCGCGACCGCTTCGCCGGGCTTGAGGTACGCCTGCGCGCCTCAAAGCTCTCCAACGCGCAGGCCCAGCGCAACGCGATTGTCCGCCAGCGCGAGCGCACGCATCGCCTCGCTGAGCGCGCCAACCGCGCGCTTGTCACCTTGCTGCAGCGGCTAGATGCCCGCGTCGAGAACAGCGGCAAGCTGCTCTCCGCGCTGTCCTATCGCGGCGTGCTCGCCCGCGGCTTTGCGCTGGTGCGGGATGACGCAGGGCATCCGCTGCACTCGGCGGATAGCGTCGGACCCGGCGCACGCGTCGAGATCGAGTTTGCGGATGGACGCGTGAACGCGACGGCGGATGCCGATGTCCCGGCGCCTGCGGTCAAGCGCGCGCCAGCGCAGCCGAAGCCCGCGGCGCAGGAGACAAAGCCCGCGCCGAAGCGCGTGGGCAAGCCGGTGGATCAGGGCAGTTTGTTTTAGAAGTGCGATGCCGGCGCTTCGCCCCCGCCGTCATTCCCCGCGAAGGCGGGGAATCCAGTACGCCGCGGCTTCTCGGTGAATCACGGACGTCTCGGAGTACTGGATCGCCCGGTCAAGCCGGACGATGACAGCGAGGATGTGGCGCGCGCGCAGCCCCAACCTCGTCATTGCGAGCGCAGCGAAGCAATCCAGAGTCCCTCCGTGGAAAGATTC
>NZ_VSSR01000019.1 GCF_008123515.1 Bradyrhizobium cytisi | reverse complement strand
CTTTAGATTCACGTGACTAGGTCACGACGGCCGATATCCGGGTCGGTGGGCAACCGTATCTTGCGCGGAATGGTAAGTTTGCCGGCAAAACCGTGGCGCGGTTGCAACATAGCTGTCGGATTCTGCCCTGGTTGTACGCCAAACGGACGCATTCCGACCCGACCGTAGTTCTACGGAACGTTCTCATGCCCTAAGTTCACTGGCGGAACAGCTGGGGCTGGGGGAGTGTGACGTGAGGGGCGTGGGGCTATGGAGGCCGCAGGGTGAACTGCGCCGGTATGGTGCCGTGTCATGCGCTGGCGCATCGACCATCCTGACGCTCGTGTTCGGTCTCGGCATTTCGACCACGCCGGCCACTGCGCAATGCGCGCCTGATCCGGTCTCGAGCGGCCAGACCGTCACCTGTAGCGGCACTGATACCGACGGCTTTCAGGCCGGCGCTGGCGTTAACAGCCTCACCGTGAACGTGCTGTCGGGCGCGACCGTGAATGACAACGGCTCAGTCTCGATCGGCCTCAACGACTCCAACACCGTCACCAACAGCGGGGCGCTCTCGGCAGGTTCGGGCCTGACCGGCATCAGCGCGGGAAATTCGAACACCGTGACCAACAACGGCATCATCACGGTGCTTGACAACGGCCTCGGCATCTCCGCGCTCGATCACAACGTCATTGCCAATGCCGGAACGATAACGACCGGCGACAGCGGTGCCGCGATCTCGGTAGGTGACAACAACACCGTCACCAACAGCGGTGCGCTGTCCGTCGGGGCGTCGGGCGCAGGCATCTTCGCGGGACAGGCCAACACAATCACCAATGCCGCGACAGGCACGATCACCGGCACCAACGATTCGATCGGGATCTTCGCGTTTGGCGGTGCGACCGTGACGAACGCCGGCGCGATCACCGTCGGCGATTCCACCGGATTCTCCGGCGGCATTCTCGCGACCAACAACAACAACACGGTCGTCAACACGGCCACCGGCACGATCTCGGTCGGGCAGAATGCCGCCGGCATCTTCATGCAGGGAAACTTTCAAACCGTCAGCAATTTCGGCGCTATCACGGCAGCCGACTTCGGCGTCGGTATTGCCCTATTTGGCGATGACGCCAAGATCACCAATGGCGGTTTGATCACGACGGGCGACAGCGGGTCGGCAGGCATTTCGGTGCAGGGTGATCGGGCCGTCATCAGTCAGAGCGGGACGATCAGTGTTGGCCTAGGCGGTGCGGGCATCGCCTATTCCGGCCTGTCCTCCGCGATCACCAACAGCGGGCGGATCACGGGGACCGATTTCGCCGAGGGTATCGTGGTGTTCGGTGATTCCAATATTGTCACCAACAATGGCACGATCTCGGTCGGGGCAGCTGGCGTCGGCATCGACGTGACGACACTGAGTACGACCAACCAGGTCGTCAATACCGGCACCATCACAGTCGGGGCCAGCGGTGTCGGCATCAGCGTGAGTGGTGGGGCGAGCGTCTTCAACTCGGGAACCATCAACGCCGCGACCGGTTTTGCTGCTATCGAGTTCTGTAGCTGTGGCCCGAACACGCTTACGCTCGGGCCCGGCAGCATCATCAACGGATTCGTGCTTGGCGCCGGCACCGACACCTTCCAGCTCGGCGGCACCGGCAAGGATACGTTCGATCTCAGCCTGATCGGCACCGGCCTCCAGTACGACGGCTTCTCGACCTTCAACAAGGTCGACAGCTCGACCTGGACGGTGACGGGCACCGGCAATCAGGACTGGAACGTGCTCGGCGGCACGCTGATGCTCGCCGGCACCATCAACGGCAATGTGAGCGTCGCGGCGGGCGGCACGTTTGGCGGGGTCGGCACGGTCGGAAGCTCCATCTCCATCAATGGCGGCGCGCTGGCGCCGGGCAGCCCAACCGGTACGCTCACCGTGTCAGGTGGTCTCTCGTTCACACCGACATCGAGCTACGTTGTGCGGGTGTCTGGCACGAGCAATGGCATCGCGGTCGTGGTGGGAACGGCAACCCTCGGCGGCGCCACGGTCGTGGTCGTCCCGACCGGATCGATCGCGAAGCACTACACGATCCTGACTGCGGGCACGTTGCCCGACAGGTTCAACCCGGTCGTGGCGGGGCTCTCGCCGAATCTCCAGGCCAGCCTGGGCTACGACCCGAACAATGTGCTCCTCGATCTCGCGCTGAATTATGGCGGCGGTCTCAATATCAATCAGCAGAACGTCGCCAATGCTTTGACACGCTCCTTCAACACCACAGGTAGCCTTCCCCTGACGCTGGCGAACCTCTCGCCATCCAGCCTGACTCAGGCCTCGGGCGAATCCGCAACCGGATCGCAGCAGACGACGTTCAATGCGATGAACCTGTTCATGAGCCTGTTGACCGACGTGTTCGGCTCGGGGCGCGGCGGCACGCCCGGCGCGACGCCTTATGCCGATGAGACCAGCGCGACTGCCTACGCCGCATCAGGCAAGCGCCCGAGCGACGCCTTTGCCTCAATCTATCGCAAGGCACCATCGCCGACATTCGAGCAGCGCTGGGATGTTTGGGCGGCCGGCTTCGGCGGCTCGCAGACCACGGACGGTCGCGCGGCACTCGGCTCCAACAACACAACCAGCAGCGTCTACGGAACCGCGGTCGGTCTCGACTATCGCTTCTCGCCTGCGACAGTCGCGGGCTTCGCGCTCGCCGGCGGCGGCACCGGTTTCGGCGTCAACGGACTGGGCTGGGGCCATTCGGATCTGTTCCAGGCCGGCGCGTTCGTTCGCCACAATGCCGGGCCTGCCTATGTCACGGCCGCACTGGCCTATGGCTGGCAGGATGTCACCACCAACCGCATCGTCACGGCCGCCGGCACCGATCAGCTGCGTGCGCAGTTCAATGCCAACGCCGTTTCAGGCCGTATCGAGGGCGGCTATCGCCAGGCGATGCCGTGGATCGGGCTGACGCCCTATGCCGCGCTCCAGGCCACGATGTTCAGCCTGCCGAGCTATTCGGAATTCGCCGTGGTCGGCAACAACGCCTTCGCGCTCAACTATGCCGCCAAGGACGTGACCAGCACCCGCACTGAGCTCGGCCTGCGCGCCGACAGATCGTTTGCCAGCGCCGGCGGCGTGCTGACGTTGCGAGGTCGCGCCGCATGGGCGCATGATTTCAATCCGGATCGCACGGTGGGCGCGGTGTTCCAGACGCTGCCTGGATCGGCCTTCGTCGTGAACGGTGCCGCGCTGGCGCGCGATTCCGCACTGACCACGGCGTCGGTGCAGATGAACTGGATGAACGGCTGGTCCGCGTCGGCAACCTTCGAGGGCGAGTTCTCGAATGTCACGCGCTCCTACGCCGGCAAGGGCGTCGTGCGCTACACCTGGTAGGCTCTACCGCTTCTGCTGCGTTGGCTTGCGCGGCGGACGCGGGGCGGCGGCAGGCGCGGCCGTCCCGCTCATCTTGTTGGCGGCTTCACTGACATCGAGCAGCGAGCGGCGCGTGTCCTCAAGGAAGCTTGCCGATTTCTTCCTCATGGTGTCGGCGAGCTCGTGCAGCCCCGTCACCTTTTCGAACAGCTCGTCGGCCTTGCCGTCGACGAAGCCGGGGACCACGCCCTCAATCTTCGTGACGGCCTTGTCGAAGCCCGCAAATGCATTGTCGACCTTGAGCATCACCGCGTCGATCTGGTCGCCCTTGCCTCTAAGGTCGGCGGTATAGTCTTCGAACGTACGCAGGCCGCCCTTGATCGCCGGCGCGTTGCTGACGATCGTGCGATCGACGCTGTGCAGCGTGTCGACGATGGATTCAGCGTCGCTGAGATCGGCGGTCAGCACGGGAATGCCGTCCAGATCCAGCGGCACCGGCGGCGCGGACGGCGCGCCGCCGATCAGCGAGACCGCAGCGACGCCGGTCAGGCCCTGGAACTCGATGCCGGCGACCGTGTCCTTGCGGATCGGCGCGGTGTTGTCGAGCGACACCAGCGCCACGACCTTGCGCGGGCTGTCCAGCTTGATCGACAGGATCTGGCCGGCCGGCACGCCGTCGAAATTGACCGGGCCGCCGCGGCGCAGGCCGCTCGCGGAACCGCCCTCGAACACGACGCGCAACTGGCTGCGGCTTTGGATCGTGCGCCATTTCTGCACGCCGAGCAGGCCGCCGAACGCCAGGGCGATCACCGCCAGCGTCGCCGTTCCGATCACCAGATTGCTCGCGCGTGCCATGCGGGTGCGATTTTACGACCAAAGTGGCGAAGTTGGAAGGAGCCCGGATGGCCGCAATGCTAACGGGGGCGGGTTAACGACTTGTCCGCCGTAGCTCGAAGAGCGAGGGCGGAAGCGCAACACGCCATTTTCTCACCGACCGTCCGCCCTACGCGACATCAATGGCGCGCTGCCCGTTTTGCTGCGGCATTGTTCAGCACGATGAGCGCGTCGACGGCGACGCCGGTTTTGGCATTGATCAGGAATGGATTGACGTCGATCGAGGCGATGCGATCGCCGGCATCCGCGATCAGGTTGGACAGGCCGACCAGCGCCTTCACGGCGGAGGCCTCGTGCAGCGCCGGCTTGCCGCGATAGCCGCGCATCTTGATGCCGGCCTTGGTGCGGCCGATCAGGAGCCGCGCCTCGGCCTCGTCCAGCGGCGCGCCGGCAAGGGCCACGTCCTTCATCAGCTCGATATCGATGCCGCCGGTGCCGAACAGCACGACCGGTCCCATCTCGGCATCGAGCGAGGCGCCGACCACGAGCTCAAGATCGGCCTTGACCTGCTGCGCGATCAGGATGCCATCGAGCTTTGGCTTGCCCTTCAGCTTCTTCACCCGCGCGGTGATGTCGGAAAAAGCTTTCTTCACTTCAGTCGTGCTGTTGAGGTTCAGCACGACGCCGCCGATGTCGGATTTGTGCAGGATCTCCGCGCTGACGACTTTGGCCACGACCGGGAAGCCGATTTGCTTGGCGATCTTCACCGCGTCCGCCGCCGTCTGTGCGATTCCCTCCTTCGAGACCGGGATGCCATAGGCCTTCAGCAGCCTCTTCGAGGCGACCTCGTCGAGCGCGGCGCCGCTCGCCGCTGCCAGCGCTTTCTCCAGCACGGCGCGCGCGGCGGGATTCGAGCTCGAGATGATGTCGGGAACCTCCTTGCGCAGTCTCGCATAGGCGAGCAGCGATTTGATCGCAGTCACCGCGCGGTCCATGCCCTGCATCACTGCGAGATGCGGCAGCGATTTGCGCAGGCCCTTGGTGAACTCGGTGAAGCCGATCGACATCGCGCTGATATAGATCACGGGCTTTGCGGCCCGGCTCGCCATCTCGTCGACGATGCGCAAATTGCGCTCGCGCTGCTCGTGCGGCGCTTTTGGAAACTCGGCGTCGATGATGACGATGTCGATATCGGGATCGTCGATCATCAGCTTGATCGACCTCATGTAGACAGAGGGATCGACCACCGCGGCAAAGCCGGCATCGAGCGGATTGCCGACGATCGAGCCGGGGCCGAGCATCTTTGCCAGCTCGCTGCTGACATGTCGACTGAGCGGCGCGAAGTTCAGGCCTTCTGCATAGAAGGCGTCGATCAGCATGCCGCGCTTGCCGCCGGACAATGTGACTGCGGCGAGCCGGTCGCCCTTCGGCACGGCGGCATGGACGAAGCATTCGGTGGTCTCGATCAATTCGTCGAGCCCACGCACGCGGATCACGCCTTCGCGGGTTGCGATCGCGTCGAATGTCTCGATCGAGCCCGCCAGCGCACCGGTGTGCGCCATCGCGGCGGCGCGGCCGCCTTCCGATGATCCGAGCTTGAGCGCGATCACCGGTTTGCTCGCGGCGCGCGCGGCCTTGCAGGCGTCGCGAAACGCCTTGGTGTTACGCACGCCTTCGAGATAGACCACGATCACCTTGACGCTCGGATCCTCGGCGAAATAGCGCATCAGGTCGGGTGTCTCGAGCCCGGTCTCGTTGCCTGTTGTCACCATGTAGCCGACACCGACGCCGCGATCCTCCAGGGCCTGCCGGATGGCCATGACAATGGCGCCGGATTGGCCGGCGATCGCCACCGCGCCCTGCTCCATGGTGACGATGCGGTCGTCGATGTTGGTGAAGAGCTTCTCGCCGGCGCTCAAATTGCCGAGGCAGTTCGGGCCGGTGACGGCTAGTCCCGTCTCGTGCACAGCCTGTTGCAGCTCCGAGGCGAGCTTCTGGCTCTCCTCATCCTGCAACTCGCTGAAGCCCGAAGTGACGATGGTGGCGGACCGCGCGCCGGCAGCAGCAGCGTCGCGGATCACCTGCACGGCAAAGCGTGCGGGCACCAGCACCAGAACGTGATCAGGCTTCTCGGGGAGGCTCGTAAAATCCTTGTAGCAGGGCACGCCCCAGATGGTTTCGCGCCTGGCGTTGACAGGATAGAGCCCGCCCTGGAAGCCATATCTGGCCAGATTGTTCCAGATGCGCTCGGCGTAATTGCCCGGCTTGTCGGTCGCGCCCACCAGCACGATGTTGCGCGGATGCAGCATGGCGTGGATGCCCTTGACGATGTCACTGGCATCGGGCGGCGGCGACCATGAGCGGGCAGGAACCGATGCAGCAGAGACCTGCGCTTTAAAGACCTGCGCTTTAGAGGCTTCCATGGTTTGACCTCACCTTTTGTTCTTCTTGGTGGCGCGTAACGTTGTTCTATGGCGAGTTCGGTGGAGTGGCAACCGGTGGAGCTGCATGCCGCACGGCGGAATGCGTGGCGGATCGCAAGCGACGACTTCAATCGCGCGCGCCAAGCCCGGTTTTCGAGAGCTCGATCGATCCCGGACGGGGTCGATTGCGAACGGCTAGTCCCTCTCATCGATCAGGATGGCATGCAGGAGGTAACGTTCGGGGCCGGACGTAACGGCGTCGAACGGCCAGCAGGTCGCAAGGACAAGCTCGAAATCCTGCGTCGCGGGATCGATGCCCGATGCGTCGAAACGGACTACGCTTGAGGAATCCGCGCGATAGCGAAAGCGTTCACCGTCACTGCGCGTGACATCGATCACGTCACCAATGGTAACATCCCGCAGGAAGCGGAAATGGGTATCGCGATGGGCGGCATAGACGGCAACGCCGCGCTCGCCGGCATCAACCGTTTCGTTGATGTGACCGGGGCCGAAGGCGAGCGCCTGCCCGCTCGTTCCGGAGAGCACGATGGCACTGGCGCCGATCCGTTTCACCTCGATCCGCGCCACCGGCCAGGTATCGGCCCAGGACCATGGCTTGACCGGCCGGCCGGTCGCAACGCTCCGGTCGAACGCGCGCTCCAGGAGCACCTGCGCGAGCCATGCCTTGGCGTGGATGTAGGCGCCGTCGCCGAACAGGATCGTTCCGATGACGGCAAGAGCGAGAGGAAAGATGAGGCGGGGCATTGTGTCAACCGTCCGAAGAAAAAGGGCGCGCGCGGCCGTTGGTATCGGGACGGGCAGCCGCGCGCGCCAAGCAAGAGGAGTTGGGGCGCTCCTCTCTCAAGCGGCGTCAGTGAGCAAGTGCTGACGCCGGTTGAACACGAACAGGATCAGGGCGAGAACGATCATGATCAGGCCTGCGATCATCTTCAGCGCGGCCGCAGTCGCGGTCTTGGGCAGGCGGATCGCATCGGGTGCGACAGGAGCCGGACGCCTTGCCGCAGGCTGGCCTGCATCGGCGCGGCGCTCGCGCAACTGTGTCGGCGTCAGCTGCGGCCGTTCGCCAAACATTTTCGCGAAATCCCAGCCGGCCGGCAGGTTGATCGGAAGCTCGCTGAGCTTGAGCGGCTGGCCTTCGGGACGGCTCGGCGTCTTGTCGACCGCGACGAGACTGGTCAGTCGCGTGACGATCTGATGGTCGAGCGCCAGCGCAAGGATCGTCTTGTCCGTGTCCTCCGGCGTCATCTCGCGGAGCGTCCGCGCCACCTCGGCATCGCCGATCTTGCGCCTGGCCCAGAGTTTTGACAGGCCCTTGCCTTCGGCAGCATTTTGCAACGGCAGCGTCACCGACCACGGCCGGTCGCCGACGCGGCCCTTGATCTCCAGCGAGCCCGCAAGCTTGTCGAGCTTTGCCGCGAGCACCAGCGGCTCGTCGCGATAGATATCGGGAATGATCGCGGGCGTGACGTCGGCTTTGGCTTCCGAGAATTTTGCGGTGAGGCCGGTCACGGCAGGATTCTCCAACTTGGCGAACAGGCCGCGCATGCGCTCCTCGACCTGCTCGACCGAGCCGATATGGGTGAAGGCGCCGCGGCCGAGCTCGGAAGCCCGCGTCATCAGATAGGTGTTGGGCGCGGAGCCGATGCCGACCATGAAGATGCGCGAGCGGCCGCGCATCGCGGTGATCGTCTCGAACAATTGCTGCTCGTTGCCGATCGCGCCGTCGGTCAGGAACACGATTTGGCGAACCATGTTGGTGTCACCGATCGTGTCGGTCAGTGCCGCACGCATCGCCGGCACCATCTCGGTGCCGCCGCGCGCCTGCAATGTGCTGACGAATGACGTCGCTTCACCGATATGCGCGATATCGGCTGGCACCGACGTCGGAAACAGCGCGTCCATGGTGTCGTCGAAGCGGATCACGTTGAAGCGGTCGTTCGGCTGGAGGCGGCCGAGGGCATAAAGAAGGCTCGCCTTGGCCTGCTCGATCGAGGTGCCGCCCATCGAGCCGGAATTGTCGATCACGAACACCACCTCGCGCGGCAGCGGCTTCTGCGTTGCTTGCTCGGCGGACGGCGGCGTAACGAAGGCGAGCAGATAGTCGGCATCGCCGACATGTTCGCGGAACAGCCCGACCGACGGTGCCTTTTCTGCCACAGGCTTCCAGGTCAGCTCGAAGTCGCGGTCGGCGGGCACTGTGCCGTCGGCAAGCGTCACGACGTGCGTCGTGTTGTCCGGGCTCTCGATCTTGACGTTGTGATGGTGGCTCTTGACTTCGCCAAGCGCAAAGCCAGCCTTGAGGTGCACCGTGATGCTGGTTGGATTGATCGGCGCGCTGTTCGGAGAAGTGTTGGCGGGATCGAGAACCGGCGGCGAGATGCGGTCACGGTCGGGCACCGGGTCTGAACTGGTCGCGCCCCAGCCGGAGCCGTCCTTGCGAAAGTCGACGCTCTGCACGATCGGCGCCGGATTGTAGCGCGGCCCGACCACGAGCGGCACGCGCAGCGAATATTCGTTGCCGGATTGATGCACCGGCTCCTGATATTCGATCTGCACCAGCACGGTTTCGCCGGGACCGATATTGGCGACCGAGTTGGTGAAGATGTTGGGCCGCTCCTGCTCGGTGAGCGCAGCCTTCTGTCCGTTGCGGCGCGCCTGCTCGTAGATTGCGCGTGCCTGCTGACGCTCCCTGATGTCGCCGACGATGACGCGGTCGCCGACCACCATCTTGAGCGTGTCGACGGCGCCGTCGGTGGCCAGCGGATAGACATAGGTCGCCTCGACCCAGTCCTTGGTCGGGTTGCGGAAGATCTGCGTGACGCGCGTGCGCAGCGTCGGGCCTGATACCGTGATGTCGACGTCGATCCCGAGGCGGATGGCTTGGGTGTAAGCGCCGTCCTCCTTCAGGAGGAGGCTGCCGGACTTGGCATCGCCGGGCTGGAGCAGGCTTGCCTGCTCGATCGTCGCCGACCAGCCAGGTGCGAAGCTCACCAGCAGGGCCACGAAGCTGACCAGGAGCACGGCAATGCCCTGCGCCAGGAGGAACAGTCCGACCTTGACCAGCCTGCCGAGCCAGGGGTGCCCGTTGCTGTCGACCGTATCGCAATTGTCCATTTGGCCTGCTCCCGAAAGGTGGTTGACGACGCCGAGCATCGGCCGGGAGGGGGCGATTTCGCGAGCAGAATGATCGGCATTGTTCTGCCGCGGCTGGCCCGGGCAGGCCGCCGCTTTGGCGGCGATGTCCGGTTTTGTGCTGACTTGTCCGCCCTGCTAGAATGATGCCCGTGGGAAGCAGGGCTAACGATGCAGACGCCGGATAAACTCAACGACGGGCAGCTTTCGGACGAGCAGAGCCGCGAGGTCGCGGAGACGATCCGCGAGGAGATCGCGAGGCGCAGGATTTCGCGGCAGGCGCTGGCCGAGCAGGCCAAGCTCAGCCTGTCGACGTTGGAGAAGGCGCTCGGCGGCCGCCGCCCGTTCACGCTGGCAACCACGGTCCGGCTCGAGCAGGCGCTGGGCGTGTCCTTGCGCAAGAGCAGCCCGGTTGCGCCGTCGCCCCCGGCCGGCAACGATGTCGCGCCCGACAGTCTCGGCTCCTATTCGCATCGCGCGGTGACCTGGATCGAGGACGTCTACATCACGCTGCGGCCGTCCTTTGGCGACAAGGACGCGATCTTCGCCTATCGCACCGAGATCGTCTGGGAGCCCAGAGTCTCCTCGCTGGTCTTCCGCGAGGGCGAGCGGACCGATGCCGCCTATGAGCACACCGGCGAAGTCGCGGTGCCGCATCAGTCGGGGTTCATCTACCTCGTCATCAACAAGCATGGCCAGCATCGGGTGATCACGGTATCGCGCCCGACGGTGAACGGCGAGATGTATGGCATCATCTCGTCGCTGCGCGCCGGCCCCGGCTCGCAGTTGACGCCGATCGCTGCGCCCATCGCCTATGTTCCGCTGAAGAACGTCCGAGAGCCGACGCTGGGGCGAATCGCACCGGATAACCCCAACCATGCATTGTATCGCAGTCACCTGCGTCGCACGGTGGAAGAGCCGTTTGCTCTGTTCCTGCCGGGGTAGTTACGCTCCCTAGCCACTCGGCTCGGCGCTGATGATGGGGCCGAACAGCTCCCACTGGCCGCTCTTGAAACGCCACATCTTGAGTTGCTCGATCGGCGCGAAGTCGGTGGCCGAGGTGTTGATCGTGATCCCCGGGATCAGCGTGTCGGGGGTGAAGTCCTTCAGGCTGGCGGCCTGCTTCATCACGTTCTCGCGGGTGAGATTGTCGCCCGCCTGCTTCAGTACCTGCACCATGGTCTGGGCTGCGGCATAGCCGTAAACCAGATTGGCGTCCGAGATATTCGCGCCGGGCACGTACTTCTCGATGAAGGCCATGAACTTCTTCATGCCGGCATCGTCCTTCCATTGCGGGTCCGAGGCGTCCTTGAGGTAGCCGGCCGAGAGCACGCCTTCGGAGGCCTCGAGACCGGCCGGTTTCATCACCGCGCCGATCGACACCGAGACGTCGGTCATCAGATGCATCGGCTTCCAGCCGAGCTCGGCGATCTTCTTGATCGCCTGCGCCGCGAATTTCGGGGTCGAAATGTTCACGAAGACATCGGCGCCGGTGTCCTTTGACGATATGAGCGTCGATCGACGGCTCCGACGTCTCGTAGCTTTCTTCAGCCACGATCAGCTTCGATGCCTTGTCGCCGAACACATCCTTGATGCCGGCAAGGTAGTCTTTGCCGAAATCGTCGTTGGCATAGAAGATCGCGACCTTCGCGTCCGGCTTCTCCTTCAGAATGTATTTTGCGAAGATCCGCGCCTCGACCCGGTAGCTCGGCTGGAAGCCCATGGTCCAGGGGAAGTTGTGCGGATCGTTCCACTTGCTGGCGCCGGTGGCGAGGAAGAGCTGCGGCACCTTCTTGGAGTTGTGATATTTCTGCACGGCGGTCTGGGTCGGCGTGCCGAGCGCGTTGAACACCAGGAAGACCTCGTCGCTCTCGATCAGCTTGCGGATCTGCTCCACCGTCTTCGGCGGCGAGTAGCCGTCGTCATAGGAGATCCAGCTGATCTTGCGGCCGTTGATGCCGCCCTGGTCGTTGATCATCTTGAAATAGGCTTCCTCGGTCTTGCCGATGACGCCGTAGGCGGAAGCAGGTCCCGAATAGGCCTCGACATTGCCGATCTTGATCTCGGTGTCGGTGACTCCGGTGTCGTACGCCTTCTGGGCGGAAGCGTCATGGATCGTGACCAGCGTCAACGCGGTTGCTGCGGCAAGCAGGGAGAGTTTCTTGTTCATGAAAATTCCTTGCGATTCTTCTGGGTTGGAGCAGGCACGTCGAAAACAAGAAGCGCCCGCGAGAGGGGCGCTTTGATCAGGCATTGGCGACCTTCTTGTCGATCTCGGAGGCGGCCGGGAATTGCTTGCGCAAGGTCGGCTTGTGGATCTTGCCGGTGGCGTTGCGCGGCAGCGCATCGACGAAGCGAACCTGGCGCGGACATTTGAAGCGCGCGAGATTGGCCGCGCAATGCGCAAAGACATCGGCCTCGGTCAGTCGCTGGCCTTGCTTGACCGCAACGATGGCGAGGCCGATCTCGCCCCATTGCGGATCGGGAATGCCGATCACGGCCGCTTCGGCGATCGCGGTGAGCTGGTGCAGGACGTTCTCGACCTCGGCCGGATAGACGTTCTCGCCGCCGGATATGTACATGTCCTTCCAGCGGTCGACGATATAATAGAAGCCTTCCTCGTCGACGCGCGTCGCATCGCCCGTGTGCAGCCAGCCGTCGGTGAAGGACGTCTTGTTCGCCTCCGGCCTGTTCCAGTAGCCCGGCGTGATGTTCGGTCCCTTGACCCAGAGCTCACCGAGCTCGCCGACATCGGCATCGCTGCCGTCGGGGCGGACGATGCGGACCTCGGTGTGCAGCACCGGCTTGCCGGCGGAGCCGGCCTTGCGTGCCGCGTCCTCGCGATCGAGCACCAGCACGGCTGGCGACGTCTCGGTCATGCCGTAGCCCTGCTGGAGCGCGACGCCGCGCGCCTCCCACACCTTCAGCAGCGGCACCGGCATCGGAGCGCCGCCGACGCCGCAGACGATCAATCGGGAAAGGTCAGTTGTCGCGAAGGCCGGCTGCTGCGCCATGAACTGATAGATCGCGGGCACGCCGAAGAACACGTTGATGCCCTGCACGGGATCGCTGATCAGGCCGAGCGCGGCACCGGGATCGAACGCGCGCATGATCATCACGGTGCCGCCGGCATGCAGCACGGGATTGGTGTAGCAGTTGAGCCCGCCGGTGTGGAACAGCGGCAGCACGGTGAGCAGCACCGAAGAGGGTCCGATGCAGGCGGGACCGCCGAGATTGACGCAATTCCAGAACGTCATGCCATGCGTGATGGTCGCGCCCTTCGGGTATCCCGTGGTGCCCGAGGTGTACATGATGGTCGAGACGTCATCGAGCGTGATGTCTTCGGCTCGCTCCAGCGGCTTGGCCGCAGCGATGCCGGCCTCGTAGGCGCCGCCGGGGCCGAGCAGCAGGCTAGTGGTGACGTTGCAGAGTTTTGCGACTGCGAGCGCCGTCTCGGCCAGATCGGCGTCGTGGATCATCACCTTCGGAGCACAATCGCCGGTGATGAACTGAAGCTCGGGAACGGTGAGACGGGTGTTCAGCGGCACGAAGACGGCACCTAACCGTCCGCAGGCGAACTGCACCTCCAGCGTATCGGTGGTGTTCAGCGCCAGCACCGCGACGCGGTCGCCGCGCGAAATCTTCAGCGTGTGGCGCAAGAACGAGGCGAGGCGCGAGACGCGGGCGTCGAGCTGCGCATACGTGAAGCGGCGCTCGCTCGCGAGGTCGAGGGCCGCAAGCTTGCCAGGCGCGCGGCGCGCATGATGAGCGATCCAGTCGTAGTAACGAACGGCCAACAATCCCTCCCTCGGCGGTGTTGTGCCGCCTGTCCTTTTGTTGCTGTGCACCATGCCGGCGTGGCCCTGGGAGGCCAGCCGGAGTTTTTGTGCAGCAGTCTTTTTTTGATCTGGAGTTGGCCTGCGAGGGACAAATACCGTCTTGCGTTGAGTTGCTAGGTCCTGGGCCTGCGACGTGCCACACCCCACTCAGCCACTCGGCGCAAGTGAGCCGTCAATGTTCCGGCCATGGTGGAAGCGAGAAGGGAGCCGTCGAAGGCGCAAATGCAATGAAGAGCCCGTTCTATACCGCCGAGCACGACGCTTTCCGCGACGTGATGCGCCGCTTCGTCGACAAGGAGATCGCGCCCTTCGCCCATGAGTGGGACGAAGCCGGCGAATTCCCCCGCGCGCTCTATCGCAAGGCGGCCGAGATCGGCCTGTTGGGGCTCGGATTCCCCGAGGAATATGGCGGGATCGCCGCCGACCAGTTCATGAAGATCGTGGCCAGCCAGGAGCTGGCGCGGGCCGGGGCCGGCGGCGTCAGCGCCAGCCTGATGAGCCACACCATCGGCTCGCCGCCGATCGCGCGTGCGGCGCGCCCCGAAGTCAAGGCGCGCGTGCTGCCGCAGGTGCTCTCCGGCGACAAGATCTCCGCGCTCGCCATCACCGAGCCTGGTGGCGGTTCGGACGTCGCAAACCTCCGCACCAGCGCGCGGCGCGATGGCGATCACTACGTCGTGAGCGGCGAAAAGACCTTCATCACCTCAGGGATGCGCGCCGATTATTTGACCGTTGCGGTGCGTACCGGCGGCGAGGGTGCCGGCGGCGTCAGCCTGCTCCTGATCGAGGACGATACGCCCGGCCTGTCGCGCACCAGGCTGAAGAAGATGGGCTGGTGGGCCTCCGACACTGCAACGCTGCATTTCGACGATTGCCGCGTGCCGGCCGCAAACCTGATCGGCGAGGAGGGCCAGGGTTTCAAGATCATCATGCAGAACTTCAACAGCGAACGCATGGGCATGGCCGCGGGCTGCACCGCCTTTGCGCGCGTCTGCCTCGATGAAGCGATTGCCTACGCCAAGGAGCGCAAGACGTTTGGCAAGCCGCTCGCCCAGCACCAGGTCATCCGCCACAAGATCGTCGACATGGCGCAGAAGGTTGCAGCGTCGCAAGCGATGCTGGAGATGCTGGCCTGGCGGCTGGAGCAGGGCGAGAGCCCGGTCGCTGAAATCTGCATGATGAAGAACCAGGCGACGCAGACCATGGCATTCTGCGCCTCGGAAGCCGTGCAGATTTTTGGCGGCGCCGGCTTCATGCGCGGCATCAAGGCTGAGCGAATCTACCGCGAGGTCAAGGTCAACGCCATCGGCGGCGGCACCGAGGAGATCATGAAGGATCTGGCCAGCCGGCAGATGGGGCTATGACCTCACCGGTGGCGCCGACGAGATATGCTGATGGTTCTGTGCAAGATGATGGTACGGCTTCCCGGCACCAAAGGAAATTCCCGATGATCACGCTCTACCACTGCGACGCCGCGCGCTCGTTCCGCCCGCTCTGGATGCTGGAGGAGATGGGGCTGCCGTATGAGCTGAAGATGCTGCCGTTCCCGCCGCGGGTTTTCGCCAAGGAATATCTCGCGCTCAATCCGTTGGGCACGATTCCTTTCATGGTCGACGGCGAGACCAAGATGACGGAGTCCTCCGGCATCTGCCACTATCTCGGCGTCAAGTACGGCCCGACGCCGCTGATGGTTGGCCCCGAGGATCCCGCCTACGGCGCCTTCCTGAACTGGATGTATTTCAGCGACGCCACCTTAACCTTCCCGCAAACGCTGGTGCTCCGATACACCCAGCTCGAGCCGGAGGAGCGCCGCAACCCGCAGGTCGCCACCGACTATGCCAAGTGGTTCCTGGGGCGGCTGCGCGCCGTCGAGGCCGCGACCGCGAATACTGAGGCCTTGTGCGCCGGCCGTTTCACCGCGGCTGACATTGTCATTGGTTACGCGCTGCGGTTGGCCGGTAGTGTCGGTCTCGCCAAGGATTTCGGGCCGAATGTCGCAGCCTATTGGGCGCGCCTGCAGCAGCGCGATGGTTTCAAGCGCGCGGTTGCGGCGGAGCAGAAGGCAGGAGTCGCGCAGAACGTGGCGCCGCGCGTGAGGGCGTAAGCCCTCCGCAGGTTGGGAGTACGGTCTCATCGCGGTTCCGGGAAGACTGATCGTCATCTCGGAACGGCAATCTTTTGCGCTCCATGACAGCGCTACCGCGTCGTGACAGCGCCCAAATTTCCGCTAAGGTGACCTCCGTCCGCAGCGGCCAGAGAGCCGCGCGAGGAGGATCCCAATGGAAGATAACGGTCGCGAATCCGACCATCTGATGCTGATCACGCCCGAGCGGGTGTTCTATGCCGGTCTGCTCGGCCGCCCACGCAAGCGGACCCCGGGCTGCTGCCACGTCTATGTCGCGGTGAAAGGCAGCCTGCATCTGACCATCGACGACGTCCTCGCGACCGCCGAACTGTTCGTCACCCTGCCGAATCAGCGGCATTCCATCGCCGGCGATTACCGCACTGCAATCAGCGTGACGCTCGAGCCGGAAAGCATGCCGGATGGCGTGATCGAGGCTTTGGCCCAGCGACTGATGGGACCGGACCGCGCGGTCTATGCCCGAAAGATCCTCGCTGCCTACGCGCTGCTGCGCCAGCGCCGGTATGGCGACATCAATACCGCTGAATTCGACGAGATGTGCTTTGGCAAGGCGCTGCCGCGCCGCGTGCTCGACCCGCGCGTGACGCGCGCCGTCGCCCGCATCGAGCGGTTTTCGGGCGAGCCCGTCACCGCAGATACTTGCGCGGCCGAAGCTGGTCTTTCAGCCTCGCGCTTCCTGCATCTGTTCAAGGAAGAGACCGGCATCTCGTTCCGCTCCTTCCGGGCCTGGAAGCGCGCGCGGCATCTGCTGCACTTCGCCAACCAGGATCTCAACCTGGCTCATCTCGCACAGGACATCGGCTATCCCGATAGCACCCATTTCAGCCATTCGATCCGCCGCTTCTACGGATTGAAGCCGCGCGCGATCTTCGTCGGCTCGCGCGATCTCGCGATCTATCGCAGCAGCGAGACGGTGCGGCTGGCGGAGGCGAGCTGACAACGCTCTCGTAGGGTGGGCAAAGCGAAGCGTGCCCGCCATCTTCATCGAGCCTCGAAACATGGTGGGCACGGCGCAAGAGCGCCTTTGCGCACCCTACGATAGCTCGCGCTTAGCTAGCTTCTCCGCGCAAGAAGCCGCATGCCGCTCATCACATGATCGCCAACGTTGAATTCTCAACGTGCGAGACATCAGTGGTATGAGCGACAAGGCCGTCATCACCTGCGCGCTGAACGGCGTGCTCACCGACCCCAAGCAGCACAACGTGCCCGTGACGCCCGAGCAGATGGCGCGCGAGGCCAAGGCTGCGTTCGATGCGGGCGCCAGCATCATGCACATCCATTTGCGCCAGCAGGCGCCGGACAAGGGGCATCTGCCGTCCTGGGATGTGGCCGTCAGCAAGGAGATCCAGCAGGCGATCCGCGAAGCCTGTCCCGGCGTCATCATCAACCACACTTCGGGCGTCTCAGGGCCGAACTACTCTGGCGCGCTGGATTGTATCCGCGAGACCAAGCCGGAAATCGCCGCCTGCAACGCCGGCTCGCTGAATTATCTGAAGGTGAAGGCCGACAATACCTGGGCCTGGCCGCCGATGATGTTCGACAACGCGGTCGAGAAGGTGAAGGACTATCTCGACGTCATGAACGCGGTCGGCACCATCCCCGAGTTCGAATGTTTTGACGTCGGCATCGTCCGTTGTGTCGGCATGTACCATCAGGTCGGCATGTACAAGGGCCCGTTCGAGTATAACTTTGTGATGGGCGTCGCCTCGGGGATGCCTTCGGATCCCGATCTGCTGCCGATCCTGATCAAGCTGAAGCGGCCCGAAGCGCATTTTCAGGTCACGGCGATCGGCCGCGAGGAGATCTGGCCGCTGCACCAACGCTGCGCCGAGCTCGGCGGACATCTGCGCACGGGCCTAGAGGATGCCTTCTATCTCGCCGACGGCAAGAAGGTGACGTCGAACGGCCAGCTGATCGAGGCCATCGCCGCCTGCGCCCGCCGTGCCGGCCGCGAGCTCGCAAGCCCTGCCGAGGCGCGGAAGATCTTTGGAACGAATCGCTAGCTATCGCCTCACCCGTCACAGCGAGCGCAGCGAAGCAATCCAGAATCCTTCCGCGGTGACAGTCTGGATTGCTTCGCTTCGCTCGCAATGACGAGCAGGAAACTGTCATGTCCATTCTCGAAAACACCATTTCCCCCGGCAGCGCCGCCTACCACGTCAACCGTGACGGCATGCTCGCGCTGATCGACCGCATGCGCGCGCTGGAGGAGCGCACGCGCGCGGCATCCGCCGCGGCAAAGGACCGCTTTCACAAGCGCGGCCAGCTGCTGCCGCGCGAGCGCGTCGCGCTGGTGCTCGATCCCGGTGCACCCTTTATTGAGCTGTCGACGCTCGCCGGCTACATGTTCGATGTGCCGGATGCGGCCAAGAGCGTGCCCGGCGGTGGCGTCATCGCCGGCATCGGCTTCGTTTCGGGCATCCGCTGCATGGTCAGCGCCAACGATGCCGGCATCGACGCCGGCGCGCTGCAGCCCTACGGCCTCGACAAGACGCTGCGGGTGCAGGAGCTCGCGCTGGAGAACAAGCTGCCTTACGTCCAGCTCGTCGAGAGCGCCGGCGCCAATCTGCTGCGCTATCGCGTCGAGGACTTTGTCCGCGGCGGCAACATCTTTCGCAATCTCGCACGGCTGTCGGCGACGGGGTTGCCGGTCGTCACCGTCACGCACGGTTCATCCACCGCCGGCGGCGCCTACCAGACAGGCCTCTCCGACTACATCGTCATGGTGCGCGGCCGCACCCGTGCGTTCCTCGCCGGGCCGCCGCTGCTGACGGCTGCGACCGGCGAGATCGCGACCGAGGAAGAGCTCGGCGGCGCCGAGATGCACACGCAAATCTCCGGCCTCGGCGACTATCTCGCGGAGGACGATCGCGATGCACTTCGGATTGCGCGCGAGATCATGGCGGCGCTGGAATGGGAGCGGCCGGGCAGGGCGCCGTCAGAATTCAAGCCGCCGCGCTACGATCAGGACGAACTGCTCGGCATCATGCCGATGGACCACAAGCGCTCCGTGGACATGAAGCAGGTGATCGCGCGCATCGTCGATGATTCCGACTTCACCGAGATGGCGCCGAACTACGGCCCGGCGACCGTCTGCGGCCATGCCCGCATCGAGGGCCGGGCGATCGGCATCATCACCAACAATGGTCCGCTCGATCCGGCCGGCGCCAACAAGGCGGTGCATTTCATCCAGGCCTGCTGCCAGACCCGCACGCCCATCCTCTACCTCAACAACACCACCGGCTACATGGTCGGCAAGGCCTATGAAGAAGCCGGCATGATCAAGCACGGCTCCAAGATGATCCAGGCAGTGACCTCGGCGACGGTGCCGCAGATCACCATCTATTGCGGCGCCTCGTTCGGCGCCGGCAATTACGGCATGTGCGGGCGCGGCTTCCATCCGCGCTTCTGCTTCTCCTGGCCCAATGCCAAGACCGCAGTGATGGGCGGCGAGCAGGCCGCCGAGACCATGGCCATCGTGACGGAAGCCGCCGCCGCGCGCCGCGGCAAGCCGGTCGAGAAGGACAGGCTCGATGCGATGAAGGCGCAGATCGTCGGCGTGTTCGACGGCCAGATGGACGTGTTCTCGACCAGCGCCCGCGTGCTCGACGACGGTGTGATCGATCCGCGCGACACCCGCGCAGTGCTGTCCGAAGTGCTCGCGATCTGCCGCGAGGGCGATTCGCGCACGCCCCACCGCATGCAATTCTCGGTGGCCCGCCCATGAGGAACGGATCAGTGCAGCACCGGCCGTTCTTCAAGATCCTAGTCGCCAATCGCGGCGAGATCGCGCTGCGCGTGATGCGCAGCGCGCGGCAGCTCGGCCTCAGTGTCGTCGCCGTCTATTCGGATGCGGATCGCGATGCGCTTCATGTGCGGCAGGCCGATCAGGCGGTGCGGATCGGCGAAGCCCTGCCGGCGCAATCCTATCTCAACATTCCCGCGATCATCGCGGCGGCCAGGGTGAGCGGCGCGGATGCTGTGCATCCCGGCTACGGCTTCCTGGCCGAGAACGAGGAGTTTGCGCAGGCCTGCAAGGATGCCGGCCTCGTCTTTATCGGCCCGTCGCCGCAGGCGATCGCGGCCATGGGCAACAAGGCCGGCGCCAAGGAGATCATGAAGAAGGCCGGCGTTCCTATCGTTCCCGGCTATCAGGGTGCCGACCAGGGCGACGAGGCCATGCTCGCGGAAGCCAAAAAGACTGGCTTCCCCGTGATGATCAAGGCGGTTGCCGGTGGTGGCGGCCGCGGCATGCGGCTCGTGACCAGCGCCGCATGCTTCGCCGATGCGCTGCGTAGCGCGCGGTCGGAAGCGGAGGCGGCGTTCGGCGATCCCACCGTCATTATCGAGCGCGCGATCCGCAATCCCCGGCACATCGAGATCCAGGTGTTCGGCGACAGCCACGGCAACGCCATCCACCTCGGGGAGCGCGACTGCTCGGTGCAGCGGCGGCACCAGAAGCTGATCGAGGAAGCGCCATCGCCCGCGGTGACGCCGGAGTTGCGTGCGAGAATGGGTGAGGTCGCCGTCGCCGCCGTGAAGGCGCTGCGTTACGAGGGCGCGGGCACGCTGGAGTTCCTGCTGGACGAGCGCGGCGAATTCTATTTCATGGAGATGAACACGCGCCTTCAGGTCGAGCATCCCGTGACCGAAGCGATCACCGGGCTCGATCTGGTCGAGCTGCAACTGCGCGTCGCGCGCGGCGAGCAGCTCACCGTGAAGCAGCAGGACGTCAAGTTCGCAGGTCATGCCATCGAGGTGCGGCTCTGCTCGGAAGATGCCGCGCAGGATTTCATGCCGCAGTCCGGCCGCATGGCGCGCTGGCAGGTGCCTGATGGCATCCGTGTTGAGCACGCGCTGCAATCAGGCTCGGAGATCCCGCCGTTCTACGATTCCATGATCGCCAAGGTGATCAGCCACGGCGCCACGCGCGAGGAAGCGAGAGGGCGGCTGATCGTCGGCCTGGAGCAGCTCACGGCGCTTGGTGTGACCACCAATCAGGCGTTCCTGATGTCGTGTTTGCGCCATCCTGGGTTTACCAGGGGGGAGGCGACGACGGCATTCATTGGCACGCATCGCGAAGAGCTGCTCGCGCCGCGCGCGGACGCCGCATTCGATACGGCGCTGGCGGGCCTGCTGCTCTACGTTACAAATCCGCGCGCGCCGTCGTGGCGCAGCGGCCGGAGCTTGTCGGCAACGTTCCCGCTCCCGGCGAAAATCGAGATCGCGGGTCACGTGCTTGAGCTCGACGTCACGCGTGAGCGCGATGGCAGCTACACCGTCGCCACCGGCGGTCGCCAGGACAAGTTCGAGATCGAGCAACTCGATCCTGACACGATCCGCTTCCGCCACGATGGCGTGATGGACAGCGCAAAATTCCTGCGCGACGGCGATCGGCTCTACCTCCAGCACCGCGGCATCCCGCTCGCGGTGACCGATCTAACCCTCGCCGCGCCGAAGGCCGCAGCAAGCAATGGCGGCGACGGCAAAGTCCGCGCCGCGATGAACGGGCGCGTCGTCGCTGTTTTGGTCAAGCCGGGCGACCGCGTCACCGCGGGCCAGCCGGTGATGACGCTGGAGGCGATGAAGATGGAGCACGTCCACAAGGCTGGCATCGACGGCGTGGTTTCGGCGATCGACGTCGCCGAGGGTGAGCAGGTCACGACGGGCAGGATCGTGGCGGAGATCGGGGTGTAACTTTCTCGTGTCCCGGACGCGCGAAGCGCGAGCCGGGACCCATACCTCAGCGCGTTCCCGTGTGGCCCTGGGTCCCCGCTTTCGCGGGGACACGAGACTTAGGCACTTCGCCCCGTTCCCTCATTCAACAAGCACGCCACCTGATGCCCGTCGCCTGCGTCCATCAGCACCGGCCGCTCCGTTCTGCACCGCTCCATCGCAAACCGGCAGCGCGTGTGAAACGCGCAGCCGGGCGGCGGATTGACCGGGCTCGGCACGTCGCCGTCGACCAGCGGCGCGAGCTTCTTCGCCAGCGGATTGGCGACCGGCACGGAGGCGAGCAGGGCCTGTGTGTAGGGATGGCGCGGGTTGCGGAACAGTTCGTCCTTGCCGGCGATCTCGACGATGCGGCCGAGATACATCACCGCGACGCGGTGGCTGATATGGGCGACCACGGCGAGGTCGTGCGCGATGAAGAGATAGGAGAAGCCGTGTTGCTTTTGCAGGTCGATCAGCAGATTGATCACCTGCGCCTGGATTGAGACATCGAGCGCGGAGACAGGTTCGTCGCAGACTATCAGGCGCGGGTCCAGCGCGAGCGCCCGCGCGATGCAGATGCGCTGGCGCTGGCCGCCGGAGAATTGATGCGGAAAATTGCGCATCTGGTCGGGCCGGAGGCCCACCTGCTCGAACAGCTTTTCGACGCGCGCCTCCAGCGCCTTGCCGGCGCCGAGGCCATGCACGGCGAGCGGCTCGCCGACGATATCGCCTGCAGTCATGCGTGGATTGAGCGAGGCGAACGGATCCTGGAATACGATCTGCATCGAGCGACGATGCGGCCTGAGCTCCGTCTTGGAGAGATGGGTGATGTCTTCGCCGTCGAGACGGATCTGGCCCGATGTCGGCTCGACCAAGCGCAGCACGCTGCGCGCCACCGTCGACTTGCCGCAGCCGGATTCGCCGACGAGGCCGAGCGTCTCGCCGACACCAACCGAGAAAGAGACACCGTCGACGGCATGCACCGTGCCGACCTGCCGGCGCAACACACCGGCGCGCACGGGATAATGCTTCATCAGATCGGTGACTTCGAGAAGCGGCCCGGTCATGCCACCTCCGCCACTTCGGCTGCACGCCAGCAAGCGGCGAGATGGCCGCCGCCCCAATCTGCAAGCGGCGGGTATTCGGCCTCGCAGCGCTTGATTGCGAGCTTGCATCGCGGTGCAAAAGCGCACCCCGGCGGCAGCCGCACCAGCGACGGCACGGTGCCGGGAATTTCGTTCAGCCGCTCCTGCGCGGCAACACCAGAGGCCGGCACCGCGGGGATCGAGGCCATCAGTCCGCGCGTGTAGGGATGTTTTGGCGCCGCGAACAGCGCCTCGACACTGGCTTCCTCGACCTTGCGGCCCGCATACATCACGATCACGCGCTGCGCGGTCTGTGCGACGACGCCGAGGTCATGCGTGATCAGCACGAGGCCGGTGCCGAGCTCCTTCTGCAGATCGAGGATCAGCGCCAGAATCTGTGCCTGGATGGTGACGTCGAGCGCGGTGGTCGGCTCGTCCGCGATCAGCAAAGCCGGCCGGCACGCCAGCGCCATCGCGATCATCGCACGCTGGCGCATGCCGCCGGAGAGCTGATGCGGATATTCCCGCGCGCGCCGCACGGGCTCAGGGATGCGCACCAGCCGCAGCATCTCGACCGCGATGGTCTGCGCCTCCTTCGAGGATACGTTCCGGTGCAGCCGCACCGCTTCCACGATCTGGTCGCCGATCCGCATCACCGGATTGAGCGAGGTCATCGGCTCCTGGAAGATCATGGAGATGCGATTGCCCCGGATCTTGCGCATCCCGGCTTCGTTCAGCGCCAGCAGATCGGAGCCTTCGAGCGTGACGCTGCCGCCGACAATGCGCCCGGGCGGATCGGGCACCAGCCGCATCAGGGAGAGCGCGGTGACGCTCTTGCCGCAACCGGATTCGCCTACGATTGCGAGCGTCTCGCCACGGCTCACGGTGAAGGATACGTCGTCGACCGCCTTGAACAGGCCGGAGTTGGTGAAGAACACCGTCTTCAGGTTCTTCACCTCGAGCACGAGATTGGAGGTGTCAGTCATCAGCCGCGCTGCCGGGGATCGAGGATGTCGCGCAGGGCGTCGCCGAACAGATTGGCGCCGAACACGGCGAGGCTGATCGCGATACCCGGGAAGATCACCAGCCACGGCGCGGTGCGGACATATTCGGCGGCGGATTCCGACAGCATGCGGCCCCATGACGGATAAGGCTCGGGAATGCCGAGACCGAGGAAGGAGAGCGAGGCTTCGGTCAAAATGGTTGAGCCGAGCTGGGCGGTCGCGAGCACGATCAGCGGCGCCAGCGTGTTCGGCAGCACGTGGCGAAGCGCGATCCGCGCCTCGCTCATGCCGATCGATTTCGCTGCCTCCACGAACGGTTGCTCGCGCAGCGCCAGCGTGTTGGCGCGGGTGACGCGTGAGACGGTCGGGATCAGCGGAATGGCAATCGCGAGGATGACATTCGGCAGGGATGGGCCGAGTGCCGCCGTCATGATCAGGGCCAGAACCAGCAGCGGCAGCGCCTGCAAGATGTCGGAGACGCGCTGGAACACGAGATCGACCCAGCCGGAGAGATAGCCGGAGGTCAGACCGACGATCACGCCGATCGTGCCGCCGAGCGCGGTCGAGCCGATCCCGACCGCGAGTGAAATCCGCGCGCCATGGATGATGCGGCTGAACACGTCGCGACCGAACGAATCCGTGCCCATCCAGTGGACGAGACTCGGGCGCATCAGCGCGTGGGCGGAATCGACGGTCAGCGGATCATAACGTGCGATGAAGTCGGCAAAGATCGCGGTGAGCACGAACACGATCATGATAGTAAGGCCGGCCGCACCCAGCACATGCCGCTGCGCCAGAAAGAGCACGCGCCGCCAGCCGACGGTCGCATGTGCGCCGGCCCGCCTCAATTCAACGTCAAAATCGATCGCGGCCATGTCGCTACCTGCCCCCTCGCCCCGCTTGCGGGGAGAGGGTTGGGGTGAGGGGGAGTCTCCTCGGGGGTGGTGAGAGATGGACTCGCGGAGAGTCCCCCTCACCCGGATTGCATCTGCGATGCAATCCGACCTCTCCCCGCAGGCGGGGAGAGGTGAGGAGGGCTACGCGCACTCTGCGAGCAAAGATCATCCAATCAATCCGTGTATCTGATACGCGGGTCGAACACCGCGTAGAGCATGTCGACGATGAAATTCGCGCTCACCACCACGACGGCAATCAGCATCACGAGGTTCTGCACGATCGGATAATCCCGCCAGCGGATCGCCTCGACCAGGAAGCGGGCGACGCCTGGAATGTTGAACACCGTCTCTGTGACGATCAGGCCGCCGATCAGGAACGCCGCTTCGATGCCGATCACGGTGATGACAGGCAGAATCGCGTTCTTCAGCGCATGTCGGTAGTTCACCGCGGCGTCGGAGGCGCCCTTGGCGCGGGCGGTGCGGATATAGTCCTGTCGCAGCACCTCCAGCATCGAGGATCGCGTGATGCGCATCGTCAACGCGGCGCTGCGGAAGCCAACGGCGGCCGCGGGCACCGCATAGGTCGCGAAAGCTTCGAGCCACGTGGCCGGATTGGGGTTGAAGATCGGGATCTGGCCGAACATCGCCACCGAGGCGGTGAGGATCAGCAGGCCGAGCCAGAACGAGGGCAGCGACAGTCCGCTCAAGCTCACCACACGTAGCGTGTAGTCGAGCCGAGTGCCTTGCTTGACCGCGCTGATGACGCCAAGCGGAATGCCGATCGAGGCCGAGAACAGCAGCGCGAGGCCAGCGAGCCGCGCGGTGATCGGAATCCGCGGCAGGATCTCCTGAAGCGCCGGCTTCTCCGAGACGTAGGAGTAACCGAAGTCGCCGCGCAGGAAGCCGCCGATCCAGTGCAGATATTGCACTACCAACGGCTGGTCGATGCCGAGCTCCTTCTCCAGATTGGCCTTGTCGGCGGGATCGACGTAGCCGGCCGCCGCGAACAGGATGTCGACGATGTTGCCGGGCACGATGCGCAACAGGAAGAAGATGACGACCGAGATCCCGAACAGGGTCACGAGCATCAGGAACAGGCGCCGCACCAGATAGGCAAACATCACCCGCCTCCGTCGAGCCTGCTAGTCGTTTGCCTGGCTTGCGCTACTTGTCCAGCCACACGTCCTCGTAGCGAAAGCCGTTGTAGGAGCTGTTCGACATGATCGTGACCCCCTTCACATAAGGCTGCCAGCAGGTGCCGGCCCGCGCATGGAAGATGATGGGGCGGGCCACGTCTTCCTGTAGCTTCTTGTCGATGTCCCAGACCAGTTGCTTGCGTTTGTTAACGTCGGTCTCCTGCGACTGCAGGTCGAACAGCTTTTCGATCTCCTTGTTGCAGTAATTGGTATAATTTCGCTCGGAGCCGCAGGAATAGTTCTCGTAGAATGACTGGTCCGGATCGTCGACGGCGTTGCCGGTCAGATTGAGCCCGAGCATGTAATCCTTCCGCGCGACTTTCGGGAACCAGTTCGCGGTCTCCACCACGTCGAGCTCGCCGTCGATATAGATGCTCTTGAGTTGGTCGATCAGGATCACCGCGGGATCGCGATATTCCGCGAGATTGCGCGTCGAAACCTTCACCGCGAGATGCTTGTCGGGGCCGTAGCCCGCCTTCTGCATCAGCTTCTTCGCTTCATCGCGGTTCGCATTCACGTCCGGGCCATAGCCCGGAATGGTTTCAAGCCTGTCCTTGGGCATGCCCCAGATGCCTTGCGGCGGAGGCAGCATAGTGCCACCGATATCGGCCTGGCCTTCGAACAGGATGTTGACGAAGGCCTTGCGATCGAGTGCCAGCGCCATCGCGCGGCGGATGTCAATGTTGTCGAATGGCGGCGCGGTCGAATTGACGATGATGTTGGTCGAAACGTTGGTCGGTTCGACGACGCAAACTGCGTTCGGCGCCTGCGATTTGATATCCTTGAGGAGCGGGATGGTGATATGTGTCGGGAAGGTCATGTCGAACTTTCCGGCGACGAAGGCAAGAATCGCGGTCGAGCGGTTGGTGATGATCGTGTACTCGATGCCGTCGAGATACGGCAGTCCCTTCTTCCAGTAGTCCGGATTTCGAACAAGCTTGATCGATTCATTGGCCTTGAACTCGACGAATTTGAATGGCCCGGTCCCGATCGGATGGGTGCGCATCTCTGCCGGCGAGACATGGCAGGGATAGACCGGCGTGTAGCCGGAGGCGAGCATCGCCAATAGCGAGGGTTGCGGCCGCTTCAGGTCGAAGGACACCTCGAAATCGCCATTGGGCGTGACGTCGTTGACCTCGCTGTACCAGGTCTTCCGTGGATTTTGTCGAAGCTTCTGCTGCGATTTTCCCATGAGCAGATCGAAGGAGCATTTGACGTCAGCCGATGTGAATGGCTTGCCGTCATGCCACTTGACGCTCTGGCGCAGCTTGAACGTCAGCTTCTTGTAGTCGCCGCTCCACGTCCAACTCTCGGCCAGCTCCGGCCTGATGCTGTCAGGACTGTTCTGCGCCATGTGCTGGTCGTAGATGACAAGATTGTTGAACACTCCCATGAACGGCACATTGACCGAATAGGTCGCACCCTCAAGGATGGAGGCGTTCGCCGGGCTGTCGCGGTGGTACATCCGCAAAATGCCGCCCTGCTTGGGCTCGCCGGCGAAGCTCGCGGTCGAAAACGCCAGCAAACATAGCGCCGCCCTCGCGGCGAGCGCCCACACGCTCCGCATCCTCGGTCTCCCTGGACATCGGCCTTTTGTGGCCGTTTGTCAGGACGATAGCGACGCGCGCCGAGCGAGGCAACCGGCAAGGCCGCTTGCTCTCTTGGCAATTCGGATGACGAAAGGCCGCAGGGGTGTTTCTCTCACAAGGTGAGAAAGGTTCCTCCGCTCACATGATCCGTGACGTCTTGTTGCCCCAATACCGGTCCCGCAGCAGCCGCTTGTAGAGTTTCCCCGTCGGCAGGCGCGGCAACTCCTTCTCGAAATCGACTGACCGCGGCACCTTCTGCCGCGACAGCGATGCCGCGCAGAAGGCGATCAACTCCTCGGCGAGCGCCTCGTCGGGCATCACGCCCGGCATCGGCTGCACCACCGCCTTCACCTCCTCGCCGAGATCGGCATTGGGCACGCCGAACACCGCGGCATCCGCGACCTTCGGATGGGTGATCAGCAGATTCTCGCATTCCTGCGGATAGATGTTCACGCCGCCGGAGATGATCATGAAGGTGGCGCGGTCGGTGAGATAGAGGAAGCGATCCTCGTCGACATAGCCGACATCCCCGACCGTGCTCATGCTGCCGTCGGCCGAGCGCGCCTCCCTGGTCTTCTCCGGGTCGTTGAAATACTCAAACGGCGATCCCGTCTTGAACCAGACCTGGCCGGGCGTGCCGGTCGGGCACGGCTGCATGTTCTCGTCGAGAATGTGGAGGTCGCCGAGCAGCACCTTGCCGACGGTGCCGCGGTGGCTAAGCCACTCCTGGCTGTTGCAGGCGGTAAAGCCGAGGCCTTCGGTCGCGCCGTAATATTCGTGGATGATCGGCCCCCACCATTTGATGATGTCGTCCTTCACCAGCGCCGGGCAGGGCGCGGCGGCGTGGATCGCAATCTCGAGCGATGAGAGGTCGTAGCGGCCGCGTACGTCCTCCGGCAGCTTTAGCATCCGCGAGAACATCGTCGGCACCAGCTGGCTGTGGGTGATGCCCCATTGTTGCACGAGCTGGAGGTAACGCTCGGGGTCGAAATTCTCCATGATGACCACGGTGCCGCCCATGCGGATCGTCAGATTGACGGCAGCCTGCGGCGCCGAGTGATAGAGCGGCGCCGGCGACAGATAGACCATGCCCTCGCGGTAGTGCCAAAGTTTGGTGAGGAAGTCGAACAGCGTCAGATTGTGCTTTGGCGGCTCCTCGGGAAGCGGGCGAATAATGCCCTTGGGGCGACCCGTCGTGCCCGACGAATAGAGCATGGAGGTGCCGAGCCACTCATCCGCAATCGGCGTCTTCGGCAGATCGGCGGTGACATCCGCGAGCCCAACGATGCGGTCACTCTCGCCGGGGCCATCGGCGACGATGCAGAGCTTGATGTCGGGGCAGGCCTGGATTGCCTCCCGCGCGATGTCGAGCTTTGCAACGGACGTGATCAGGATCTTGGACTGGCTGTTGACGAGGAGATAGGCGAGCTCGCCAGGCGTCAGGAAGGAGTTGATGCAGGTGTAGTAAAGCCCCGACCGCTCGCCGGCGCCGCAGGCTTCGAGATAGCGGGAATTGTTCTCCATGAAGATCGAGTAGTGATCGAGCCGCCTCAAGCCATGCTTGCGAAGCAGATGCGCGAGGCGATTGCTACGTGCCTCCAGCTCGCGATACGTGACGGCCTCGCCCGTCGCCGCCATGATGAAGGCGGGTTGCAGCGGGCGTAGACGGGCATGCTGACCTGGATACATCAGTCCTCCGGCTTGAAAATCATGCGGCGAGAAGCAGGATTTCGCGCACCTGCGCCGGGCTCTCGATCTTGCGCGGATTGCGCGGGATCCAGTTCGTGCGCATCGCCTGCTCGGCAATGGCGTCGAAATGCTCGGGCGAGACGCGGACGTCGGCGAGGCTGCGCGGCATGCCGAGCGAGCGGATGAAGGCATCGAGCACGTCGGCGGCGTTGTGGCCGGGGAAGCCCATGGCGGCGGCGACGATCATCTGGCGCTCGGCATTGTCGCGCGCATTCCAGCGTATCACCGCCGGCAGCATAATGCAGGAGGTGTAGCCGTGCGGTACGTCGAAGGCGGCACCCAGGACATAACCGATGCCGTGGCTCGCCCCCATCGGCACGCCGGCGGCGAGCGCGCCCATCGACAGCCAGGTGCCGATCTGCGCATCCATCCGCGCGTCGAGATCGGCGGGATCGGCCTTCACCCGCGGCAGCGCATCGGCGAGCATGGCGAGGCCCTTCACCGATTGCGCGTCGGCATAAGGGTGGGTCTCGCGCGAGCAGATTGCCTCGACGCAGTGATCGATGGCGCGGATGCCGGTCGAGAGAAACAACCATTCCGGCGTGTGCACGGTGATGGCGGGATCGAGGATTGTCGCGCGCGGCACGGCGAGCGGATGCCGCAGCATCTGCTTCACATGCGTGCTGCGGTCGGTGACGCCCGCGATCGACGAGAACTCGCCGCCGGCAATCGTGGTCGGCACGCTGATCTGGCGCACGGTCGGCGGCGTCATCTCCGGTGCGACGCCCTTGTGCACGCGGATACGCTCGATGCCGTCGATATCGTCGATGCCATTGGCGAGGCAAAGCTGCACCGCCTTGGCGCCATCGGTGATCGAGCCGCCGCCCACGGTGACGATCAGGTCCGCGCCGGCCTGGCGCGCCGCATTGGTGGCCGCGATCACCGCCTCGCGCGGCGTGTGTGCCGGCATCGCGTCGAACAGCCCGGCGCAGCGGGCGCCTAGCGCCTGGACGATTTTTGCGATCTCGTCGGTCTGCCGGTTCAGCGTGCCCGAGACCATCAGGAAGGCCCGAAGCGTCCCCAGCCGGTCCATCTGCGCGACAACGGCCTCAGCCGCCGGATGGCCGAACACGACCTCCTCGATCGCGCCGTAAACGACACGTCCCTGATGCACGCCTGTCCTCCCCGGACAATTCCGTCTTGTTTTGTAAGGGCTAATCTAGCCGAGCCCGCCGCCCCCGTCATGTGCGAAGATGCTGGTCTCTTTTCTCTCCCTCTCCCCGTTCTTACGGGGAGAGGGTTGGGGTGAGGGGCTGTCTCAACAATCGCGGTGGCAGTCGGACTCGCGGAGGCTCCCCTCACCCGGATCGCGTTCGCGATCCGGCCTCTCCCCGCAGGCGGGGAGAGGCGAAGAAGGACCTGTCAACCCGTCATCCGGCCAGGGCACCGTGCCGAGCATTGCCCGCGCTTTGGTCTTGAAGAGTTCATGATCGCCACCCATCTTGTGGCGCCCGCGGGTCAGCGAGTACCCTGCAATTTCCGCGGCTTTGATGCGAGGACCTGGGATGACTGGACCGGACGGAAGCGAGCAATCTGTCAAAACGCACGATTTCGTTCAGCCCCGGCCTTATGCCATAGCCGGCCTTCTCGCAGCCGCGTTCGCGCTCAGTGGTTGCGGACAACCGGCCTCGCAAGCGGCCGCGCCGACACCTCCGCCGGTGACGGTCGCCCAGCCGGTCAAGCGCACCGTCACCGATTGGGACGAGTACACCGGCCGGTTCGAGGCGGTCGAGGAGGTGCAGGTGCGCCCCCGCGTCGGCGGCTTCGTCAACTCCGTCGAGTTCCAGGACGGCGCGATCGTGCATCAGGGCGACCTGCTCTATGTGATCGACCCGCGCCCGTTCGAGGCGGTGGCCGAGCAGGCGGACGGCCAGCTCTCCGACGCCCGCGCCAAGGTGGAGCTCGCCAAGCGCGAGCTCGATCGCGGCCTGAACCTGGTCCAGACCAGCGCGGTGTCCGAGCAGGTCGTCGACCAGCGCCGCCAGGCCCTGCAGGCCGCGCACGCCGCCGAGACTCAGGCCGAGGGCGCGTTGAAGGCGGCCCGGCTTAACATCGAGTTCACCCATGTGACCGCGCCGCTCACCGGCCGCGTCAGCCGCCATCTCGTCAGCCCCGGCAATCTCGTGCAGGGCAGCGACACTGGCACGTCGACGCTCCTGACCTCGATCGTCTCGCTCGACCCGATCTACATCTATTTCGACATGGATGAGACGACCTTCATCAAATACAGCAGGCTCTGGTTCGAAGGCCGCCGTCCGAGCTCGCGCGACACCGCGAACCCGGTGCAGGTGACGCTGGCCGGTGAGACAAAACCGTCGCATGACGGCGCCATCAACTTCCTCGACAATCGCCTCGATGTCTCCACGGGCACGCTGCGCAGCCGCGCCGTGGTCAAGAACACCGATCTGTCGATCCTGCCCGGCCAGTTCGGCCGCGTCCGCCTGATCGGCAGCGCGCCCTATGAGGCGCTGCTGGTTCCCGACGTCGCGGTCGCGACCGACCAGTCGCGTAAGATCGTGTTCGTGGTGAAGCCCGACGACACCGTCGAGGCGCGGCCCGTGGTGCTGGGGCCGCTCGATGACGGCCTGCGCGTGATCCGCGAAGGGTTAAAGCCGGAGGACCGCGTCATCGTCAACGGCATCCAGCGCGCCCGCGTCGGCGCCAAGGTGGCCCCGTCTGCCGCTCAGGCGCCGGCAGGTGCCAAGGCTGGTGACAAGTCATGAATCTTGGCCGTCTCTCCATCAACCAGCCCATCCTGGCGATGGTGCTGTCGATCGTGCTCCTGATCGTCGGCGCGCTCGCCTACTCCACGCTGCCGGTCTCCGAATATCCGCAAGTGGTGCCGCCGACGGTCGTCGTCACCACGCAATATCCGGGCGCCTCGGCGCAAACCGTGTCCGACACGGTTGCCGCGCCGATCGAGCAGCAGATCAACGGCGTCGAGGACATGCTGTATCTCTACAGCCAGGCGACCTCGAACGGCCAGCTTACCATCACCGTGACCTTCAAGCTGGGCACCGATCTCGACAAGGCGCAGGTGCTGGTGCAGAACCGCGTCGCGATCGCGCAGCCGCAGCTGCCGGACGAGGTGCAGCGCAACGGCGTCGTCACCCGCAAGAACTCGCCTGACATTTTGATGGTCGTGTTCATGCTGTCGCCCGACGACACGTTCGACCAGCTCTACATCTCCAACTACGCGCTGCTCCAGGTCCGCGACCAGCTGCTGCGCATCGACGGTGTCGGCGACATCCAGATCTTTGGCGCACGCGACTATTCGATGCGGCTGTGGCTCGATCCTGATCGCATTGCCAATCTCGGCCTGACTTCGACCGAGGTGCTGGCCGCGATCCGTGCGCAGAACGTGCAGATTGCGGGCGGCCAGATCGCCGAGCCGCCGATCGCCGACCGGGCCTTTCAGCCCAACCTCGTTTTCACCGGACGGTTGAAGGACCAGAGGCAGTTCGAGGACATCCTGATCAAGGCCGGCTCCGATGGCCGCACGGTTCGGCTGCGCGACGTCGCCCGCATCGAGCTCGGCGCGCTGGCCTATTCCACCAACAGCTTCCTGCTGCGCAAATCCGCGGTCGCCATGCTGGTGACGCAGCGGCCGGGATCGAACGCGCTCGCGACGGCAAAGAACATCTCCGACACCATGACGAAGCTCAAGGAGAGCTTTCCGAAGGGGCTCGACTACAATATCGGCTACAATCCGACCGAGTTCATCGCGCAGTCCGTCCATGAGCTGATCAAGACCATCTACGAGGCCATGCTGCTCGTGGTGGTCGTCGTGCTGGTTTTCCTGCAAGGATGGCGGCCTGCGATCATCCCGATCATCGCCATTCCAGTGTCGCTGGTCGGCACCTTCGCGGTGATGGCGGCGCTCGGCTTCTCCATCAACAATCTGACGCTGTTTGGTCTCGTGCTCGCCGTCGGCATCGTCGTCGACGACGCCATCGTCGTGGTCGAGAATGTCGAACGCCATCTCGAGCACGGCTTGAGCCGGCGCGATGCCGCGCTGAAGACGATGGAGGAGGTCGGCGGCGCGCTGGTCTCGATCGCACTGGTGCTCTGCGCGGTGTTCGTGCCGACGGCGTTCCTGGGCGGCATATCCGGGCAGTTCTTCCAGCAATTCGCTGTGACCATCGCGGTTGCGACCGCGATCTCCTGCTTCTGCTCGCTGACGCTGTCGCCGGCGCTGGCCTCGCAGATTTTGACGCCCCATGAGGAGAAGCGGCCCCCCGCCGCCTGGAATCTGGTCGCGCGCGGCTGGAACGCCTTTACGGGAGCCTTCAACCGCGTGTTCGACCGGTTGGCACACGGCTACGCTGGTGTCGCCAATTTCGTGATCCGGCATTCGGTGGTGATGATCCTGATCTATGTCGTTCTGATCGGCAGCGCAGGATGGCTGATCGGGACCACGTCGCAGGGCTTCATCCCCGCGCAGGACCGCGGCTACGTCATCGTCTCCGTGCAATTGCCGGGCGCGGCGTCGCTGGCGCGGACCACCGAGATCGTGCGCGAGATCGAGCGGATCTCGCTGGATACGCCGGGCATCATCCGCGTTGCCGCCTTCGCCGGCTTCTCCGGCGCGACGCGCACGCAGGCCGGCAATGCGGCAGCGCTGTTTCCGGTGTTCGATGAGCCAGAGGCGCGCATCAAGAAAGGGCTGACGGCGAACGCCATCACGGCGGAGTTGCGCAAGCGTCTCGCCGCGATCCAGAGCGCGTTCATCATCGTCATTCCACCGCCGGCCGTGCCCGGCATCGGCACCGGCGGCGGCTTCACCATCCGCATCCAGGATCGCCAGGGTCGCGGGCCCGAGTTGCTGGCGTCAGCAACCGACGAACTCGTCGCCGCCGCGCGCAAATCGCCCTTGCTCCTAGGCCCCACGGTGTTCTCGCCGTTCTCGGCCAATACGCCGCAGCTGTTCGTCGACATCGACCGCACCAAGGCGCAGAAGCTCGGCGTGCCCATCGCCAACATCAACGACACGATCCAGACCTATTTCGGATCGACCTATGTCAACGACTTCAACCTGTTCGGCCGCACCTATCACGTCACCGCGCAGGCTGATTTCCCGTTCCGCAAAGAGCCCGCCGATCTCTCGCGCTTGCGCACGCGAAATGCCTCCGGCGACATGGTGATGCTCGGCAGCGTGGTCGACTTTAAAGACGTTTCGGGCCCCGACCGCGTCGCGCGCTACAATCTCTACGCGGCGTCCGAGCTGCAGGGCGAGCCGGCGCCGGGCACCAGCTCGACCACCGCGCTCAACGCCATCAAGAAGCTCGCCGACGATACCTTGCCGAGCGGCTTCACCTTCGAATGGACCGACCTGTCCTATCAGCAGGTCACCGGCGGCAATGCCGGCCTCTACATCTTCCCGATCTGCGTGCTGTTCGTCTATCTCGTGCTCGCCGCGCAATATGGCAGCTGGACCTTGCCGTTTGCGGTGATCCTGATCGTGCCGATGTGCCTGCTCGCTGCCACCATCGGCGTGCGCATCATGGGCCAGGACGTCAACATCCTCACCCAGATCGGCTTCGTCGTGCTGGTGGGATTGGCGGCGAAAAATGCGATCCTGATTGTCGAGTTCGCACGCGATATCGAGCTCGAAGGCAAGCCGCGGCTGGAGGCGGTGATCGAAGCCTGCCGCCTGCGGCTGCGACCGATCCTGATGACGTCGTTCGCGTTCATCCTCGGCGTGCTGCCGCTGGTGATCTCGTCCGGTTCAGGCTCGGAGATGCGTCAGGCCGTCGGCGTCGCCGTCTTCTTCGGCATGATCGGCGTCACGCTGTTCGGGCTGCTGTTCACGCCGATCTTCTATGTGGTGGTGCGGAACCTGGCGGAAGGGCGGAACGACGGGAAGCCGAAGGTGGAGGCTGCGGGCTGACAAGCGCCGCTCGTTGCCAATGGCGTATCCACATTCTCGCCGTCGTCCCGGCGAAGGCCGGGACCCATAACCACAGGAATAGATTTGGCGAAGACTCGGAGTTATCAGCTTCGTGCCAAACTTCTCCCTGTGGCTATGGGTCCCGGATCTGCGCTCCGCTTCGCTGCGCTTGTCCGGGACGACAGTGCAGAATGTGGCACCCACCTCCATACTAACGACCTACGCAAAATCGATGGGCAGCGGCAGTCTTCTTCATTACACTCCGCGCGATTTCAAAATAGAACACTGCTGGGAGTTAACAGATGAAATCAGCACTTTTGGCTGCTGTCGCAACGTGGGCCCTTTTGCTGGCCGCGCCGGCCTCCGCGCAAGGCGTCAAGATCGGAATCCTTAACGACCAGTCCGGCGTCTACGCCGATTACGGCGGCAAGTACTCGGTCGAAGCGGCCAAGATGGCGATCGAGGATTTTGGTGGCGAGGTGCTCGGCCAGAAGATCGAGATGGTCACCGCCGATCACCAGAACAAGCCCGACCTCGCCACGTCCATCGCGCGGCGCTGGTACGACGTCGAGAATGTCGACATGATTACGGAGCTGACGACCTCCTCGGTCGCGCTCGCGATCCATGAGCTCTCGAAGGATAAGAAGAAGATCGACATCGTTGTGGGCGCCGCGACCTCGCGTCTCACCGGGGATGCCTGCCAGCCCTACGGCTTCCACTGGGCCTACGACACCCGCGCGCTCGCTGTCGGCACCGGCGGCGCGCTGACGAAAGCCGGCGGCGACACCTGGTTCTTCCTCACCGCGGACTACGCCTTCGGCTATGCGCTGGAGAAGGACACCAGCGAGATCGTCACTGCCAATGGCGGCAAGGTGGTCGGCTCGGTCCGCGTGCCGCTCAACTCCTCGGACTTCTCCTCCTTCCTGCTCCAGGCGCAGAGCTCGAAGGCGAAGATCGTTGGCCTTGCCAATGCCGGCCTCGACACCACCAATTCGATCAAGCAGGCGGCCGAGTTCGGCATCGTCTCCGGCGGCCAGAAGCTCGCCGGCCTCTTGATGACGATCAGCGAAGTCAACGGGCTCGGCTTGCAGGCGGCCCAGGGCCTCGTTCTCACCGAAGGCTTCTATTGGGATCATGACGACCAGACCCGCGCCTTCTCCGAACGCTTCTTCAAGCGCACCGGGAGGATGCCGAGCATGATCCACGCCGGCACCTATTCGGCGACGCTGAGCTATCTCAAGGCGGTGAAGGCCGCCGGCACCAAGGACACTGAAGCCGTCGCCAAGAAGCTGAAGGAGTTGCCGGTCGATGACGCCTTCGCCAAGGGCAAGGTGCTCGAGAACGGCCGCATGGTCCACGACATGTATCTGTTCGAGGTCAAGAAGCCGTCGGAATCGAAGAAGCCGTGGGATTACTACAAGGAACTCGCGACCGTCCCCGGCGACAAGGCGTTCTTCACCGCCAAGGAAAGCGGCTGCCCGCTGACGAAGTGAGGGGGCTTGTGTCCCGGACGCGCTGCAACGCGTAGCGTTGCTGCGCAGAGCCGGGACCCATGCTTCTCCAGGTTTTGCAGCCGGATTGGGTCCCGGTTCAGCGGCGCAGCGTTACACGCTGCACCGCGCCCGGGACACGAGCGCGTGTGATGCCGCGCTTTCACGAGACCAACCTTAGCACCACCGCGCCCAGCGCCCCCGCCCACAGCGCGATGGCGGCGGTGCCCTGGATCGCAAAGCCCGGGCCGCGCTTGGCGGCGGCCTGCGAATAGCCGACGAAATAGACGATGCGGCCGATGATCCAGACCGCGCCGATGCCTGCCGCAATCGCGTCGCTGATATAGATCGCGAACAACCAGAGCGACGGCAGGAAAATCGGCATCCATTCCAGCGTGTTCATCTGGATACGGAAAGCGCGCTCGAAATCGGGATGGCCCGACATCGCCGGCACCTTGATGCCCGTCTTGGTGCGCGACCGCGAGACGTTCATGCAAGTGAAGAAGAAAAACAGGATCGCCAGCAGCGTGACGAGGGCGGTGAGGTGATACATCGCAAATCCTTTTGAACAAGTCGCGGTTCAATAGCCGGTCAGCTCGAGATAGCCAACACCGGCATGCGTGCCGGTAAAGCTGATCGGTCCCTCCCAATAGGAGAAGCCGGTCCCCATCCATGCTCGGGGATTGAGCGGCTTACAGGCAATCGAGAAGGATCGTGACGGGATCGCGATCTGCCACTCGACCGGCAGCTTGCGCCCCGCGACATCGACGGTCGCTTTCGGAGTCATCTGGATGTCGCCACCCGCAATCATCTGCGTGCGGCCGTCGGCACCGATCCAGTTGCCGAACGGATAATCCTTGCCGTCCTTCTGGCGCAGCCGGTACAGCATCAGCTTGTCGCCGGAGGAAAGATGCAGCGACAGCCAGTCCCAGCCGGTCTGATCGGTGTCGAGCGGCTGGCTGCTCCATTCCCGGTCCATCCAGGCCTCGCCGGAGACGTCGACCGGCTTGTCGTCGACGCTGAGGGTGCCGCGCGCACGGTAGAACGGCTGGCTGTAATAGTAGGATGCCTGTCCGCGTTCGGACTTGCGGCTATAGCCGCCGTCGCCCTGCAAGACGACCGGGCGATCCGCTTCAAGCGTGAGCGCATAGTTGAAGTCGGTGCCGGATGCCTTCAGCGTCACCGGCGAGAGGCTGCGATCGTCGGTGCGCTCGGATCCCTTCATCTCCCAATCGTCGATCCAGGCCGCGAGCGGCTTTGCCTCGACGCCGGCCTGACCGATGCCGCCGCGCGAAAACAGCTCGTTGAAGCGGTGCGTGTCGGCGCGCGTCACCGCGGCGTGCGCCATCCAGATCTGCTGATTGGCCCAGCCTTCGCCTTGTGGCCCCGGCTTTGCGGCCTGGCGAAACAGCGTCCATTGCAGCCCGCAAGCAGCGCCATTGCTGTCGACCAGATTCGCCGTCAGATACCACCATTCGATGCGAAACGCCGGATGTGGCCCGTGATCGGCGGGGAAGGCGAACACCTTTCCAGGCGTGACCTTCGCAAAGCCGTCGGCGGCCTCGCCGAGCCCGGCATAGCCTTGCGCATGTGCGCGGCGTGCAAGCGCGAGCGCGGCGATGCCGCCGGCAAAGGCGCGCCGCGAGAGTTTGTCAGCGCTCATTGGCGAACACCTTGACGAGGCTTGCCGGCTGCATCCGCGCCAGCCGCAACACCGGCAGCAGCGCGGCCAGCAGCGAGGCGATCAGCGCGACCGTGACCAGCTCGACCAGTTGCAGCGGAAACACATGGAATGGCAGCCGCCAGCCGAACGCCTTCACATTGACGATCGCGATCAGGCACCACGCCACCAGAAGCCCGAGCGGCACGGCCAGCAGCGACGTGAACAGCGCAACCGACAGCGTCTTGGTCAGCTCGATCGCGGCCAGGCGCGGCCGGGTGATGCCGATCGCCCAGAGCGGCGCGAGCTGCGGCAGACGGGAGTTCGCCAGCGTCAGCAGGCTGGTCAACAGCGCGATGCCGGCGACGCCGAGCGTGAAGGCATTCAGCGCCGACGTCACCGCAAAGGTGCGCTTGAAGATGCGGATCGATTCGGCCTTCACCGTCGCCTGGTCGGCCACGGCGCGGTCGTCGAGCGCGAACTGTTTCTGCAGTGCTGCGATCAAGCCGGGAATCCTGTCCCGCGGCACAATAAGCCCGATCCGCGTCTGCGGCGTTTGCGGAAACTGCCGGATCAGCGCCGCGACATTCACCGCGAGCTGTCCCTTGGGATTGCCGTAATCGGCATAGATGCCGACGATGTCGAGCTCCCAGGTCCCGCCCGGCGCCGGCACCTCGATGACATCGCCGACGCGGACGTTCAAGCGGCGGCTCAGCTGCTCGCTGATGAAGGCGGCATTGCCCGGCACCAGTTGCGTCCAGGCGCGCGGCGCGTTCTCCAGCAGCGGCCAGCGCTCGCGATAGAGCGCGTGATCGGGCAGGCCGAGCAGCTCCACCGGCTGTCCCTGAACCTGCGTCTCCGCGCGCCCGCCCGGCAGGATCGCCTGAACCTCGCTGCGGTCCTTCAGCCAGTTGCGGATAGCCGTGCCTTGCGCATTGTCGGCGGCGCTGATGTAGACGTCGGCGGCGAGCCGTCCATCGAGCCAGCCGACAAAGGTGCGGCTGAACGTCTCCACCATGGTGGATACCCCGACGTTGACGGCGAGCGCAAGCAGCAGCGCCATCAGCGCCAGCGACAATCCGGACAGCTGCTGCCGGCTGTCCGCCCAGAACCACAGCGCCAACGGCCCGCGCGCAAAATGCTGGCCGGCGAGCAGGAGTATCTCGAGGAAGGCCGGCAGGATCAGCGCCGCGCCGAACATCAAGGCTGCCAGCACGCCAAAGCCCGCGATCAGCGATTGCCCGTAATGAAGCAGCAACAGCGCGACCGCGAGCACGGCGCAGGCCGCAACGCTTTGCAGGATCAGCCAGCGCCGCTGCCGCTGCTGCCAGGCGTACGGCTGCGCGGTCGCCAGCACCGGCATCCTGACAGCCTTGATCAGGCTGGTCGCGGCCGCCACAAGCGCGCCCGCGACGCTGATGCCGATCCCGGCGAGCCACCATTCAGGCTTTAACGTGAGCTGCCCCGGAATTTGCGCGCCATAGAGCCCGCGCAGTGACGCCGCCACGTCGGGCAGCAGCGCGGCCGCGATGAAGTAGCCGCAGACGAGCCCGATCAGGCCGGCGACCAGCGCCAGCGCCACCAGCTCGACCACCAGCACCGTATTAACCAGCCGCGCCGAGGCGCCGCAGGCCCGCAAGGTCCGCAGCATCGGCAGCCGCTGCTCGAAGGCGAGGCCCACGGCCGAGTTGACGATGAAGAGGCCGACGAAGAACGACAACAGGCCGAAGGCGGTGAGGTTGAGATGGAAGCTGTCGGTCAGCCGTTCCAGCTCGGTCTCCGCGGTTGGCTCGACCCGCTGCAATTGGTCGCCGACGACACTGGCGAGCTGCGCCGGCTTGCCCTTCGCCTCGCCGATCAGCAGGCGCGACAGCTGATCGGGTTTGTTCAGGAGCCGCTGCGCAACGCCGATGTCGACCACCAGCACGTCGGGCACGAGCTGCGGCTGCACGTGTAGTGGCGGCAGCTTTGCGCCGCTGCTGATCGAGGGCGTCGCGCCGTCTTGCTCGTGCAGATCGTTCAGCGTCTCCTGCGCGACCAGCGTCTGGCCGGGCGCGGCAACGAAACTGCTGAGATCCGCCGCCCCGAGGCGCGGCGCGTTGCCGACGTCAGCCGGCAGCGTCACCGGCTCGATGCCGAGCAGCCGCATCGCGCGTCCATTGATTTGAACCCGGCCTTCCAGCACCGGCGAAACCGGCCAGCCCGCGCGCCGGAGTTTTATGAACAGGTCTTGCGGGAAGGTCGCCGCGTTGGACGCGACCAGCGTGGCCGTGCGCACGCCGCCAAACGTCGCGGCCGCGCGGTCATAGGCGCTGCGGGCCTGCTGGTTGATCGCCTGCACGCCGCTCCACAGCGCAGTCGCCGCGATCAGCCCGATCAGAAGCGTCGCAAACTGCATCCTGTGCCGACGCCAATGGCTGAGCAGCACCGCGAGCACCCACAGCGCGCGTCTCATGCGATCCGCCCCGCATGGAGGACGACGTGACGGTCGAGCGTGCCGGCCAGATGCAGGCTGTGCGTCACCATCAGGAAACCGCAGCCGGTGCGCGTGACGAGATCGCGCGTCAGCGCCAGCACGTCGTCGGCGGTGTCTTCATCCAGGTTGCCGGTCGGCTCATCCGCGAGCAGCAGCAGTGGTTTTGTCGCCAGGGCCCGGCCGATCGCAACCCGCTGCTGCTGGCCGCCCGACAATTGCTCGGGATAGCGCTTGAGCAGGCCGCCGAGGCCGAGCCGCTCGACCAGCTCCCTGGTCCAGGCGGCATCATGCCGGCCGGCGATGCGCGCCTGGAAGGCGAGATTGTCTGCGACCGAGAGACTCGGGATCAGATTGTACTGCTGAAAAACCAGGCCGACCTTGTCACGCCGCAAGCCGGCGCGGCCGGCGTCCGACAACTTGGTGACCTCGGTGTCCTCCAGCCGGATCGAGCCGCCATCGGCGGCATCCAGCCCGGCGATCAGGTGCAGCAGCGTGCTCTTGCCGCTGCCGGATTCGCCGGTCAGCGCGACGCGCTCGCCGGCCTTCAGGTCGAGATCGACGCCACGCAGCACATGGACCGGCTCGGCGGCCGAGGCGAAGGTTTTGGAGAGGTTTCGGATGCTCAGCAAGATCAATGCGCCGGACGGAATTAGCTCAATGCTGCGTAGCACACTTGCCGTGGAAATGCCGGGGTTGCGTTGCCGTTCAAGCCGTTGTTAGCTCCAGCAACGGCCAAATCATAAAAGTGCCAAAAGAACATACGGGGAGAACGATGAGCGCTCAGGGAACGCCCATAGCGGCAAGCAAGACCACGGGGACGGCTGCGGAAACGCCAAAGGGCGCCTGGACGGTCACATTCCTCCTGTTTCTGTTCATGCTGGTGAACTTCGCCGACAAGATCGTCGTCGGCCTCGCCGGCGTTCCGATCATGACCGATTTGAAGCTCGAGCCGGAGCAGTTCGGCTTTCTCGGCTCGTCGTTCTTCTTCCTGTTCTCGATCTCGGCCATCGTGGTCGGCTTCATCGTCAACAAGGTGGCGACGCGCTGGGTGCTGCTGACGCTCGCCGTGATCTGGGCGCTGGCGCAGTTTCCGATGGTCGGCACCGTTTCCTTCACCACGCTCTTGATCTGCCGCATCGTGCTCGGCGCCGGCGAAGGTCCGGCGGCTTCGGTGGCGATGCACGCCATCTACAAATGGTTCCCCGACGAGAAGCGCACGCTGCCGACCGCGATCCTGACGCAGGGCTCGGCCTTCGGCGTCATCCTCGCCGTGCCGATGCTGAACTGGATCATTGTCAACCATTCCTGGCACTATGCCTTCGGCGCGCTCGGCGTGGTCGGCCTGATCTGGGTTTGCGCCTGGCTCACCTTCGGCAAGGAAGGTCCGCTCGAGAACACACAGGTCCTCGCGGCCACAGAGACGAAAATTCCCTACGTCCAGCTGCTCACCTCGCGCACTTTCATCGGCTGCGTGGCCGCGACCTTCGGCGCCTATTGGGCGCTGTCGCTGGGTCTCACTTGGTTCACGTCCTTCATCGTCAAGGGGCTTGGCTTCTCGCAATCGGACGCCGGCTGGATCTCGATCCTGCCCTGGGTGTTCGGCGCCACCGTCGTCATCCTGACCGGCTGGATCTCGCAGGTGATGATGGCGCGCGGCTACACGACTCGTGTCTCCCGCGGCGTGCTCGGCTCGGTGCCGCTGATCATCGGCGGCCTGATCCTGGCGGCGATGCCGTACGCCCCGGGTGTGGGGCTGAAGATCGCGATGCTTGTGGTCGGCCCTGGGCTCTGCGGCGCGATCTACGTCGTCTGCCCGCCGATGCTCGGTGAATTTACCCCGGCCTCGCAGCGCGGCGCGATCCTCGCGATCTACGGCGCGCTCTACACGCTCTCGGGCATCATCGCGCCGAACGTGATGGGCACCGTGATCCAGCGCGCCGGCAGCATGGTCGACGGCTACATGACCGGCTTCACCATCAACGCCGTGATCATGGTCGGCTCCGGCCTGCTCGGCTTGCTCTTGCTCTGGCCGAACACGGAGCGCGCGAGGCTGACGCGCGGTGCGACTCCGCAGGCCGCTGAACCGAAGGGCGTGGTGTCGCTGACGTAAGGGGGCAGTTAGAAGCCGGCCAGAACAAGACCGTCGCCGGGACGACGACGGAATTCGTAGCGATAGCGCCCCTCAATTTGACGCAGCTTTCGCCTTCCGCTCCGTGAACGGCGACAGCACCACCGTTGCGACCATGAAGATCACCGACGCACCGAACACCCAGTGCGGCGCGCTCTGGTCCATGATCCAGCCGAACAGCAGCGGGCTGACGATCCCGCCGAGATTGAAGCCGGTGGAGACGATGCCGAAGGCGCGACCGGCAGCGCCGGGAGGCGCGGCGTTGCGCACCAGCATGTCTCGCGACGGCGCGATCACGCCGGAGAGGAAACCCGCGGACGCCATCGTGGCGGTCAGGGCCCAGCCCGGCAGCGTAACCATCGCGATCAGCAGCACGATGGCGGCATTTGCGGCAAAGCAGGCGGCGGCGACATAGCCGTGGCGCTCGGTGTGGTCGGCGAGGAAGCCGCCCGCGAGCACGCCCGCGGCGCTGGAGCCGAGGAACGCGGTCAGCGCGACATTGGCGATGGAATAAGTAGCGCCGTAGCCGCTCATCAGCGCCACCACGCCGAAATTGTTGATGCCGGCAACCGACAGGCTGAGCAGCATGAACAGCGCGGTCAGCGTGATCAGCGCTGGCGTGATGACGGCCTGCTTCAGCATGTTCGCGTTGCCCGGCCTGGTCTTGTGCGCGCCGGCATCGGGAATGTTCATGGCGACCAGCAGCAGCGCCACCAGCACGCCGATCGCACCCGAGGCGATGATGGCGCCTGTGCCGCCGGAGACGGTGACGAGCGCCGCGACGATCGCCGGCGCAACGGCGCCACCAAGATAGCCGGCAAAGGTGTGGATCGAGAAGGCGCGACCCATCCGCGCCTCGTCCATGTGCTCGGCCAGGATCGCGTAATCGGCGGGATGATAGACGCTGTTGGCGAGGCCAAGCAGCACGGCGCAGGCGATCAGCGAGGTATAGCTCAGGTGCAGGCCGAGCAGGATCAGCGCGAGCCCGCCGAGCGTCAGTCCGCCCAGCAGGATCTTGCGTGCGCCAAAATGGTCGACGAGATAGCCGGTCGGTGCCTGCGTCAGCCCGGAGACGACGGCCGATACGGTCAGCGCGAACCCGAGCTCGACGTAGCCGACGCCGAGCTGGCTCTTGAGGAACGGGAACAGCATCGGCAGGACCAGCAGATGGAAATGGCTGACCCAATGCGCGATCGAGATCCCGGTCAGCGTGCGCAGCGCGCTGTCCGCCTTGCCTTGTTGCGGTGCGGCGAGAACGTCGACCATCGTAGTCCCGTTTCAGTCCCTGGAGGCGCGCAAACTATCGGGGACAGCGGTTATTTGTCCATGAACGCGGGCGCATGGCAGTAGCGCGGGTGGGGCGGCGGAAAGCGTGGTTAGGGCTCGCGCTCAATAACGGCTCCGTGCGACCTCACAACGGCTCATCATCGTTGCCATAACGATCACGCTTCGGCGTGGCGATGTCGCCGTCTTCGCAATCGTCGTCGGTGTCGAGTGGCGGCCGGGGCTTCTTGGCCTTCTCGTCTGCGGTCTTCGTCTTCGGCGGTTCGCTCGGCTTGCCGGTCTTGGCCATGACTGATCCCGGATGGTGATGCGTCCTGCATCCTACCCGCAAACGCCTTGCGGTTCCTGAGTTATCTCAAGCCCGCGGCGATGAATGTCAGGCGTGCACCACCGGCCCGCCCGCCTTCTTCCAGGCATCGATGCCGCCTGCGATGTGGGCGGTGTTGGACAATCCGGCCTCCTTGGCTGCCGCAACAGCCATCGCCGAGCGTTCGCCGAAGGCGCAGAAGAACACGACGCGGCGGCCCATGGCGGCCGCGACCTCGCGCAGCATGCCGCCGGGCTTGAGGCTTTCCTCGACGCTCGGATAGGGCGTGTGCAGCGCGCCTTCGATCATGCCGTGCTTCATCCGCTCATTGCTCTCGCGCAGATCCACCAGCAGAATATCGGGTCGGCGGAGCGAACGGATCGCCTCGGCGGCGCTGAGTGCACGGCCCTCTTTCTCCAGCTCTTCCTGATGCAAGCCGACCCGCATGTTGGCCGGCACCGCCACATCCATCATCTTCGGATTGGGCAGCTTCAGGTTCGCCATTAGCTCGATATATTCGTCGACCGAGCGCACCTGGAGCCGCGGATTGTAGCGCTTCTCCTCGCCGATGGTGGAGACGGTGTCGCCCTTGTAGTCGTGTGCCGGGAACACCATCGTCTCGTCCGGCAGCTTCAAGAGGCGGTTGAAGATCGATTCGTACTGTGCGCGCGACGAGCCGTTCTGGAAATCAGTGCGGCCGGTGCCGCGGATCAACAGCGTATCGCCGGTGAAGACGCGGTCGCCCATCAGGTAGGAGTAGGAATCGTCGGTGTGGCCGGGCGTGTACATCACGTCGAGCGACAGGCCCTCGATCGTCACCTTGTCGCCATCGGCGACCCGCATCGCCACCACGTCGGCCTTGGTCTGGTCGCCCATCACGGTCATGCAATGCGTGCGGTCGCGCAGCTCGCCGAGGCCGGTGACGTGATCGGCATGCAGATGGGTGTCGACCGCCTTGACCAGCTTGAGGTCGAGCTCGCGCAGCAGCTGGCAATAGCGGTCGACCTTCTCCAGCACGGGATCAAGGATCAGCGCCTCGCCGCCGGGGCGGCTGGCAAGGACGTAGCTGTAGGTGCCCGAAATGCTGTCGAAGAGCTGGCGAAAGATCATGGCAGGACCCGGCGTGGACTGGTTTCGAGGATTCTACTACATCCGGGAGCATAAAGAGAAGTAAGTCACTGCCGAAGCAAGAAAATTTAGAAAATTTTTATTGCGGGTTCAGCGGCCGGCGTTCCGGGCTCACCTGCTCGAGACGCCCCGCTGTCATCGCCCGCGAAGGCGGGCGATCCAGTATTCCAGAGACAGCGAAGCGGATGCAGAGAGGCTGCGGCGTACTGGATTCCCCGCCTCCGCGGGGAATGACAGTGAGTATGTCGCTGCCCCGTGCCACGGCCGAAGCCTCAGGGCCTCACCAACGTGTACCCATTCTCCGCCAGAAGCAGGATCTGCCCGACGCCCACCTGCACCGGCGTCGCCGCCGGAATGAACTCCGGCCGCTTGCCCGTCTCCCGCTCGATCGTGTCGACCGTGTTGAGGCAGATGTCGAACCGCACGCCCTGCGCGATCAGGCTCTCGACCTGCTTGCGGCGCTCGCTGCCGGACAGCAGCAAGTCGATGCCGGGACCGAAGGCGACGATCTCCACGGCGATCTTGTCGGGGTCGTAAGCCTTCAGCAGATTGTTGGCGACACTCAGCACCAGGGCCTGCTTCTTCGCATCGCTATCTGAGAGCTGCAGCACGATCTTGTGCTCGGCGAACGGCTTGTCCTGGAGCGGCACCTGTTGCGCAGAAGCCAGCGTCGGCGCGACCAAGGAGAGCAGCGTCAGCAGCATTGCGCGAAAAATTTGCGACCGCATCATCCTCTATCCTGCAATGCCTGGATTGCCGTCGACGCCCTTCAGCGTGACGCCGGTGCCGAGCCGCTCCTGAAACATCCGGCCCGAGCGCAGATATTTGCCGACGACGTCCCACACCGGTGCGCCCTGCTGGCCATTGACCGAGGCCCAGCCTGCGACCTTGTAGTGCCTGACGGCGCTGAGCGCCTTGCCATTGGCGAGCTTGAGCTCGGCGATGCGGCTGCCGATCGCGTTGGTGGGGCTGCATGTGTAGCTGAGCCCACCGGCGCGCACCATGTCGCCGCCCTGCTGATAATAGGGATCGGCGTTGAAGAGATTGTCGCAGATATCTTCCAGCACGTCCTTGATCTGGGCGCCGGTCATCTCCTGCACATAGGTTTCGGGATAGGTGATCGCGGTCTCCGCGAGCACATCCTCCATAGTCAGCGGCTGGCCCGAGAGCGCGGTGACGCCCCAGCGGAAGCCCGGCGACAGCGCGATCTCGGCATCGAGCTCGGTGCGCAGCGCCGAGCAGATCAGATCGTCCACGGGGCCCGCAAAATTGTCGCGGCGATAGAGCAGCCGGTCCGGCGTTGCGATCTTCTCCAACCAGTCGGTCACGAACGGCGCACGCAGCCGGCCGATCAGCTCGGCCATCGCCGGATCGGGCTTGAGCAGCTCGGAATAGACCGGCAGCAGATGATACTTGACGTCGCCGACCTTGCCCTTGTCGAGCGCGAGATCGAGCACGCCCAAAAACTTCCCGTTGGAGCCGGCATTGGTAACGAGCGTCGTACCGCCAGCGTTCTTCACGGCGATCGGTTGCGGCACGGCATCATGGGTGTGGCCGCCGAGGATGACGTCGATGCCGGTGACGCGGCTTGCGAGCTTGAGGTCGACGTCCATGCCGTTGTGCGACAGCAGGATCACCGCATCGACCTTGTCGCTGCCGCGCAAGCTGTCGACATGCTTCTGGAGCTCTTCCTCGCGAATGCCAAACGTCCAGTCCGGCGTGAAGCGCTTGGGATGCGCGATCGGCACGTAAGGAAAGGCCTGGCCGATGATCGCGACGCGATGACCGCCGATCTCCCTGATGATCGACGGCTTGAACACGCGCCCCGTCGCCTTGTCGAAGGCGGGGGCGTCGTTGAACGCGGCTTCCTCGGTCAGGAAGACGTTCTGCGCCAGGAACTCGCCCTTGAAGTGCTCGAGATTGTCACGCAGCACCTGCTCGCCATAGGTGAACTCCCAATGCCCGGTCATCGCCTCGATGCCCAGCAGATTGGCGACCTCGACCATGTCGCGGCCCTGCATGATGTTGGCGAGCCCGGTGCCCTGCCAGAGATCGCCGCCGTCGACCAGCATGGTGCGCTTCTCGCCGGCATCGCCGCGCAGGCGGTCGATCAGCGTCTTCAGATGGGCGAAGCCGCCGAGCTTGCCGAAGCGGCCGGCGGACTTTTCGAATTCGACGCTAGTGAAGGCATAGGCGTCGGCGCTGTCGGGCCGGATGCCGAAGCGCTCCAGGAAAGCGTGACCGACCAGATGCGGCGGCCGTCCCGCCATCTCGCCGATGCCGATATTGACGCTGGGCTCGCGGAAATAGACCGGGTTGAGCTGCGCATGCGTGTCGGTGAGGTGCAGGATCCGCGCATTGCCGAACCGCTCGATGTCGTAAATGCTCGCGGTCTCGGCGCCGCGCGCCAGTCGCGGCAGGCCGAGCGAGGCGGCAATGCCGGCTGTGCCCTTCAGGAGATCGCGGCGGCGGATGGGCATCTAAATTTCTTCGCGCCTCTCAACGACAGTTCCACAGACGTTAGCCTAGCGGATTTCCATCGCCTTCCAGGCCTCTTTTTCAGACGTCGCCTGGAAGATGGATGCTTTCGCCAGCGCCTCGGCCTCCTTGGCTGCGGCGACGGCGCGGTCGAAATCGCCGCCATCTGCGGCCTTTTTCGCTGCCGCCAGCGTCGAGACGGTGGTGGTCCACTGGTTGCGCAATGCAGCCGCCTCCTTGGATGCGGTCTCCGCAGCAGCGTAGGCCGCCTTGTAGTCCGCTTCATTTGCCGCGCGCGCCATCGGCGCGAAGCTCAGGGCCAGCAACATGGCGACAGGAAGTGACCGCTTCATGGCCGCGCTCCTGGTCCCGAAATCGGCAGGCCGTTGGCGACGTAGGAGAGGAAGTATTCGACGTCGCGATATTCGTCCGCCTGCGGCTCCAGCGGAAGCGCGCGAGTCTGGCTGTTGCAGGTGATGAAACGGCGGCTGGTTGTGCCCATGCCGCTCCATTCGGAGCGGTAGATCGGCAAGGCGTTCAAGATGCCGAGCGCCGGCGCCAGGATCTCGGCGCGGATGCGCTCGCCCGGGCTCTGCACGTGGCAGCTCGCGCAGGAGAAGTTCATCTGGCCGCGGCGGGTGTAGAAATAGCGCTTGCCGTTCTCGAACGCTTCGAGCGCGCGGGGATCGTCGGGAATCCTGATGTCCATCGGCTTGCCGCGCGAGGTGTAGGCCATGTACGCCGTGAGCGAGGCCATCTCGTCCTTGACGTAGGAGTAGGGCGCCTCGCCATTGGCCTCGCGGCAGCGGTTGAGCGCGAGCTCGAGCGTGACGACCTTGCCTTCCTTGGTGTCGAAATAAGGATAGTTCTGGCGAATGCCGATGCCGCCGTTCGGGAAGCAATCAGCATAGGTCTTGCCGTTCTTGAACGGTGTCGCAAACATCTCCTTGCCGGCGTCCAGTGCGAACTCGTAGGGCGGAAACTCTTCCTTCTCCTGCCATTGCCGCTTCATGTCCTCGTTCATGGAATAAGGACCGTTGACGAAATCCTCGTGCTTCACATCAGGAAATTTCTGGAAGAAGAAATTCTGGAACGCCTTGGCATCCGCGACGGGATCGACCTTGTCGGCCGCAATCACGCGCGGAGAGGTGAGTGCGAACGCGACGAGCGCGGCGCTCAACGAGCCAAGCAGGAGGGAGGTGGCGGGCCTCATCACGCGATCTTCGCGGTGGTCTCGTCGGACCCACCCTTGTTGTCGGTCCAGGAGATCTTGAGGTCGTCGCCCTTCTTGGCGCCCTTGAAGCTGAACTTGACGTAGGGGTCCTTGGAGACCGCGGTGCCCCAATTGGCAACGAACACGTCCTTGCCGTTACACGCGAACTTCAGCTGCTGGATGTAGTGCGCGGGAATCAGCTCGCCCTTGGCGTCCTTCACCAGGCCGGTGTCCATGGGGTGCTGGATCAGTGTCTGCACCTCGGTGATGTCGCCGTTGGATGTTGCGCGGACGCGAATGCTGGATGTCATCTGGATTCTCCTAGCCGCCGCAGCCGCCGACGGTGACCTTCACTTCCTTGGTCGCGCTGTAGAGCTTGCCGTCGGCTTCCACGATCGCGGTCACGTTGCTGGTCTTGGCCATCTTCAGGCGGTTGGCGACAGCAGGCATCGTGCCCTCAGCAATCTTGTAGCTTGCTGCGAGCGCGTTCGGGTTCTCGGCGACAAAGAGCGAGATCGAGGTGACCTTGTCGAGCGTCGTCGTCACCGAGATCGGCACCACGCCGCCATTCTCGGCGATCTCGGGCGCATCGAGCCTGACCTTGTCGGAGGGCTCGGCGGTCTTGCCGTAGAGTGCCTTGATGGCGTCGGCCTCGTTCTTCAGCTTGAACACCTCTTCCGGATATTTGTCGTTGGCCGCGGCGCGCACAGGCGCAAACGGCAGATTGCCGAGGCCGATCAGCGCGACCGAAGCAGCGCCCTGAAGGATCAGGCGCCGCGTCGGATGAGGGCCGGTATGTGCAGTCATCTCAGGTCTCCTGGGCCTGCCGTTACAGCGTCTGCAGGAAATCAACGATCGCGCTGATCTCCTGGTCGGTCAAAAGCCGGTTGCGGCCGAACGGCGGCATCATGGTCTGCGGATTGCGCTTGGTCTCGTCGAACAGGATCGCAACCAGCTCGTTGCGGTCGGGGTATTTTGCCTTGATGTCCTTCAGCTCGGGCCCGATGGTGCCTGGCAAGTCGCCGCCCTTGATGACGTGACAGGTCAGGCAATTGCCCTTGCCGCGGTCGAAGGCGAGCTTTTGGCCCTCGGCGATGGCGGACTGCGCCCACGCCGGGCGCGCGGCGAGGCCCGTGAGGACGACCAGCGCGAGGAGCAGGGCGGGCTTGCGAGGAAAGGCGGTCAAGGCGTCGTTCCGAGGCTTATGATGTCTGCAAAAGATAATGTTCAAAAGCACAAAGGGCATGCCCTGACAATCAAGACTATGCAGGGCACAAAATGGCGTTAATATCTTCCGCATTGCAACTGAAGAGATAGATCGTTCATCAAGCCGGCTTCAACCGGCACGCGTTCGGGGCGTTTTGCCCCTGTTGCGTTTTGGTCTGCTTTTCTCGTTTTCCGGGGACATGAATTGGCTGAATATGTCGTTGAATTTGGCAGGGATGGTGGGCGGGTCGAATCCGACGGCCGTCTCGATGCGCCGGCGTTCCATCGCAATCATGAGCCGCTCTGGACAGCGCTCGGAAAGCATCTCATTGGGCGGTCGGGCGACGTGGTCGAGGTCGGCAGTGGAACCGGCCAGCATGTGGTCCATTTCGCCCGTCACACGCCCGATCTGGTCTGGTGGCCGAGCGACCTCAACCAGCGCCATGTGAAGAGCATCGAGGCCTGGCGCGTGCATTCGGGGTTGAAGAACGTCCGCTCGCCGTTGCGGATCGATCTGTCCGATCCCGACTGGTGCCCGGAGATGAAGAGCGGGCAGGGGCCGAACAATCTTGCGGCCGTGTTCTGCGCCAATGTCATCCACATTGCGCCCTGGACGGTGGCCGAGGGCCTGTTCGCCGGTGCCGGCCGGTACTTGCGGTCTGACGGCCAGCTGATCCTCTACGGCCCGTTCAAGCGCGACGGCAAGCACACCGCACTCAGCAACGCCGTGTTCGATACGTCCTTGCGCGAAGGCAATCCCGACTGGGGCGTGCGCGATCTCGGCGATGTCGAGACGCTGGCGCGCGGTGCGGGTCTTCGTCTCGTCGATACCATCGAGATGCCCGCGAACAATCTGACGCTGGTATTTGCGCGGGGTTAATTCGGGACGTCGTCATGCCCGGGCTTGTCCCGGGCATCCACGTTCTTTGCTCCGCAAGCTAAGACGTGGATGGCCGGGACAAGCCCGGCCATGACGATGTGGAAGCGTCAGCGCGCCAAACGCTAGCATTCATCCCGCCAACCAATCTTCTCCTTCAAGAACTGGAATCCGAGCACCTGGAAGCCGGCGCGCTCCTTGTTGTCCTTGCCGTAGCCGTGGCCGCCGGCGGCCGGCTCGTAGAACCAGGCCTCGTAACCCATCGCCTGCAGCTTCGCCGCCATCTTGCGCGCGTGGCCGGGATGGACGCGGTCGTCGCGTCGTGTCGTAGCGATCAGGATCGGCGGATAGGGCTGACCGGGTTTTGCATTGTGATAGGCGGAGTAGGTCTTCAGCCACTCCCATTCCTCGGGCTTGTCGGGATCGCCATATTCCGCGATCCAGCTCGCGCCCGCGAGCAGCTTGGTGTAGCGGCGCATGTCGATCAGCGGGATGGTGCAGAACAGCGCGCCGAAACGCTCGGGGTATCGCACCAGCATGTTGGTGATGAGGATGCCGCCGTTCGATCCGCCCTGCGCGGCGATGCGCTTTGGCTGCGTCACGCCGCGGCGGACGAGATCGGCGGCAACTGCTGCGAAATCGTCATGCGACAGCCTCTTGCCGGCGAAACGGCCGGCATCGTGCCAGCGCGTGCCGAACTCGCCGCCGCCGCGCAGATTCGCCTGCACAACGGTGCCGCCGCGCTCCAGCCACAGCTTGCCGAGCGACGAATCGTAGTGTGGCTTCACAGCGAGACCGAAGCCGCCATAGGCGCTCATATAGACCGGCGCATCGCCGGTCTCGCCCGCCGGGCCGGTCTGCACATAGGGAATGCGCTCGCCGTCGACCGAGATCGCCTCGTGCTGCGACACCATGAGGCCGTCGGCGTTGAACGTTCTCGGCGCCTGCTTCAAGACCGTCGGACTTTCGACGCCGCGCTCGATCAGCAAGAGCGACGGCGACGTCAGCGGGTCCTGCACATTGGCGAGCAGGTCGCCATTGCTCTCGGACGAATGGCGATCGAGCGGCCAGACATCGACGACGCCGATCTCGGGAAGACCGCCGAGCGTCTCGCGGCTCCAGCCCGCGGCGGATGGCGTGCGGATCTCGAATCGCGGCTTCAGCTCGTCGAGGATCGACAGCACCAGCTTGCCCGCGGCCCAGAAAAAACCCTGTAGCGCTCGCCGCGGTCCGGGCTCGAACAGAGAAGTGAAGTCGCGGCTGCCGGCGAGGAACGATGAGAGCGAGATGCCGAGCAGGGCGTCGGCGGCATAGGTTCGTCCTTCGACCGACCAGTCCGTGCGCAGCTTCATCGCGAACCAGTCGCCATGCGCCTGCATCCAGATGCCGGTCGGCAGGTCGAGCTTCGTCGTGGTGCCGGCTTCGTCGCGCAGCCAGATGCCGTAATTGAAAAAGTCGATCTGGTCGATGATCCAGGCGCGCGGCTTCGCGCCGGTATCGTCCACGCTGCCGAAGATCCCCATATGATCGGCCGCGGTATCGAGGATGATCTGCGCTTGATCGACGCTCTCGCCACGCCGCCACAGGCGAACGGTCCTCGCATATCCGGAGCTCGTCACCATGTCATCGCCATAGGCGCTGGACAGCAGCAGCGTGTCCGGATCGAGCCAATCGACGCCGCCCTTGGCTTCCGGCAGCGTAAAGCCGTCAGCAACAAAGCTGCTCGTATCCGCATCGAATTCCCGCAAGGTGACGGCGTCGCTGCCGCCGCGCGACAGGCTCAAGATGACCCGCGAGTGTCCCGGCTGCGAGCTGATCGAGCTCAGCAACCAGTCCTCGCCCTCGCTCGCGGCGAGCTTGTCGATGTCCAGCACGGTCTCCCACGCCGGATTGGGTTTGCGAAACTCCGCCAGCGTGGTCCGCCGCCACAGCCCGCGTGGGTTGGCGGCATCCTTCCAGACATTGTGCAGATGCGCCCCGCGCCGGCCGACATAGGGAATGTTGTCCGGACGGTCATAGATTGCCGCAAGCGTGTCGCGGTCTCGTTCGAACGCCGCGCCGCCGAATCTATCCAGCGTCAGGCGGTTCTGCTTCTCGACGAAATCGAGCGCGCGGGCGCCTTCGATCTCCTCTAGCCAGAGCCAGGGATCGTCGTCGGGAGCGCTGGGCGTAGGCCTGTTATCGACGGACATGAACGAAACTCCCTGAGATCGCGCGGCGGATAGGATTTGATCGCGCGCAAGCCGTCAAGAGCGCGGTCCGGTATGGTCCATCCGATTGCGTCAGAGGCATGGCCTGCGCCCGTTTGCGCCGGTTGCCCGCCCTTCCGCGCCCCGCCATAGTGCCGGGAATCACCAAGCCTTTTACTTACAAGCCTTTTACTTAAAGGACCCTGCGGGCGGAAATGCCGATGCTAGATGTGACTTCAGCCAATGAGATTGCCGATGACGTCCGCGTGCGCGGCAACGTCGTACGCCTCGCCGCAGCCCAAGCACTGACCGGCGCCAACTCGGCGGTGATCTTCGCCACCGGCTCGATCGTCGGCGCCACGCTCGCGCCTGACATGTCGCTCGCGACCGTGCCGCTGTCGATGTACGTGGTTGGGCTTGCGGCCGGCACGCTGCCGACCGGCGCGATCTCGCGCCGCTTCGGCCGCCGATGGGCTTTTGTCATCGGCACCGGCCTTGGCGCGCTCACCGGTGTCATCGGGTCGTTCGCGATCCTGCACGCCTCGTTCGCGCTGTTTTGTCTCGCGACCTTCCTCGGCGGCCTCTACGGCTCGGTGGCGCAATCCTATCGCTTCGCGGCCGCCGACGGTGCCAGCGCGGCCTACCGGCCCAAGGCCGTATCGTGGGTGATGGCGGGTGGCGTGTTCGCCGGTGTGCTCGGTCCGCAGCTGGTGCAATGGACCATGGACATCTGGTCGCCCTATCTGTTCGCCTTCAGCTTCCTGGTGCAGGCGGCGGTCGCGCTGGTCGCGATGGGCATCGTCGCCGGCGTCGATATGCCGAAGCCGGCTCCGGCCGATCTGCACGGCGGCCGGCCGCTGCTCACCATCGTGACCCAGCCGCGCTTCATCGCGGCCGCACTGTGCGGCGTCATCTCCTATCCCATGATGAATCTGGTGATGACCTCGGCGCCGCTCGCCATGAAGATGTGTGGCCTCAGTCTATCCGATTCCAATTTCGGCATTCAATGGCACATCGTCGCGATGTACGGACCGAGCTTCTTCACCGGTGCGCTGATCGCCCGCTTCGGTGCACCCAGAATCGTCGCCGCCGGTTTGCTATTGGAAGCGAGCGCCGCCGGCATCGGTCTCTCCGGCGTCACCGCGATGCATTTCTGGGCGACGCTGATCGTGCTCGGCATCGGCTGGAGTTTCTCCTTCATCGGTGCCTCCGCGCTGGTGCTGGAGACGCACCGCCCGCAGGAACGCAACAAGGTGCAGGCCTTCAACGATTTCCTGGTGTTCGGCATGATGGCGGTCGGCTCGTTCTCGTCGGGGCAGCTGCTCGCCAATTATGGCTGGTCGGCCGTGAACATGGTCGTGTTTCCGCCGGTTGTGCTTGGCCTCGTCGCGCTTTCGCTGGCGTCCTGGGCGCGCCGCCGCAGGGCGCGGCTGGAGGTCGCGATGGGCCAGTTCCCGGACGCGATCTGAGTTGGCAGGAGGCTGTCAGCAACGTTGACGCTTCGATCGCTGTCGAAGGGATTTTCGGGTACGAGTTATTAGTTGATGCGTCATGGCCGGGCTTGTCCCGGCCATCCACGTCTTGGACGCGCAGATCGAAGAACGTGGATGCCCGGGACGAGCCCGGGCATGACGGAGTAGGCAGCATGCTCGACAATCCTCAACACCCCGCGGCCGACGAATCCTCGCTCCGCTATGAAGGCTGGCGCATCGTCGCGGTCTGCTTCCTGCTTGCGACCTTCGGCTGGGGGCTCGGCTTCTACGGCCAGAGCGTTTATGTCGCCGAGCTGCAGCGCGCGCGGGGCTGGCCGGCCTCGCTGATCTCGTCGGGCACCACGTTCTTCTATCTGTTCGGTGCGTTGCTGGTCGTCTTCGTCGGTGAAGCCGTCCGGAAACATGGCCCCCGGATTTGCCTGATCGCCGGCACGGTGGCGATGGCGGCCGCTGCGGTCGCGATCGGCGCGGTGCGCGAGCCCTGGCAGCTCTATCTGGCGGATGCCGTGCTCGCCTTCGGCTGGGCCGGCACCAGTCTCGCCATGATCACCAACACGATCAGCCTGTGGTTCGACCACAAGCGTGGCATGGCGATCAGCCTGGCGCTGAACGGCGCCAGCTTTGGCGGCATCGTCGGCGTGCCGCTGCTGGTGACGATGATCAGCCATATCGGCTTCGGAAACGCGATGTTCGCCACCTCCGGCGCCATGCTGGTGTTGCTGCTGCCGGTGATTTTGCTGGTCGTCGGCCGGCCGCCCGATCTCCATGGCTGGCACGCGGCGACGCGAGCGAGGCCGCAATCATCAACGCAAATCCGCGCATGGGCGCTGCGCGATGTCGGCTTCCTCACGGTGACGATCGCCTTCGCCTTGGTGCTGTTCGCGCAGGTCGGCTTCATCGTGCACCTGATCTCGTTTCTCGATCCCGTGATTGGGCGCGAGCGTGCGGCCATGGCGGTCGCTGTGCTCACTGCGATGGCGGTGATCGGCCGTGTCCTGTTCTCGATGGTGATCGACCGCCTCAACCAGCGGCTGGCGTCGGCGCTGTCGTTCCTGAGCCAGGCCGCCGCGCTGTGCGTCGTGATCAATCTGCACAACGATTATATGCTGATCGCGGCCTGCGCGGTGTTCGGCTTCTCGGTCGGCAATCTCATCACGCTGCCGTCGCTGATCGTGCAGCAGGAGTTCGACTCCGCCTCGTTCGGCGTGCTGATCAGCCTCAACACCGCGATCAACCAGGTGACCTACGCGTTCGGCCCCGGCGTCGTCGGCATCCTGCGCGATTGGTCCGGCGGCTATTCGCTACCGTTCTATCTCTGCATCGCGCTGGAGCTGACGGCGGCCGCACTGATCATGGTGCGGGGGAGGCCGCGAGCAAGGCTTTCATAGAGGCGCGACGGCGCCTCAACAAACTCCGTCATTGCGAGGAGCCCTCGCGACGAAGCAATCCAGACTGCATCCGCGGAAAGATTCTGGATTGCTTCGCTCCGCTCGCAATGACGGGGTGAGAGCGGAGATCACCCCTCCCGCTGCTTCAGCAAGCCCTCGACATCCAGCCGCTTCGTGAACATCGCGAGCTTGCCATCCGGCCCGAACGGCCATTGCTCCCGCGGCTTGTCCCAATACAGCTCCACGCCATTCTCGTCGGGATCGCGCAGATACAGCGCCTCGGACACGCCGTGGTCGCTGGCGCCGTCCAGCGCAATGCCGGCCGAGAGCACGCGGTGCAGCGCGTCCGCCAGCGCCGGCCGCGTCGGATAGAGGATCGCGGTGTGAAACAGCCCGGTCGTGCCCCGCGGCGGTGGTGAGCCGCCCTTGCTCTCCCAGGTGTTGAGCCCGATGTGGTGGTGATAACCGCCGGCCGAGATGAAAGCCGCACTGGTGCCCATGCGCTGCATCAGCTCGAAGCCGAGCACGCCGCAATAGAAGCCGAGCGCGCGATCGAGATCGGCGACCTTGAGATGGACGTGGCCAATCCTGGTGCCGGCGGCGACGGCTTGGTTTTCCGACATGGTGGTGCTCCGTTGATGAACTCCACATAAGCCGAGCTTCGGGACAGCGCTACGGCCATATCCCGAAACCCAGTGTTTCCGGATGCGCAATTGCGCGTCCGGATACGAAGCTATGACAGCTCCAACACCTCGCCCTCGGGCAGCCCGAACTCAAACGTGTTCAGCGTCATCGACACCATCGTGTAATAGCCGCACAGCCCGATCACCTCGACCACGCCGCGTTCGCCGAGCAGCTGCACCGCCTTATCGTAGAGGCCCTTCTCGACGCCGTGGCCCTCATGCAGCGACTTCGCGAGATCGTAGATCATCCTGGCCTTGGGATCGTCGAACTCGGGCGTGCGTCGATCGCGGATCGCGTCGATGATTTCAGGATCCATACCACCGGCAAGCGCGAGGCCCTTATGCGCATACCATTCGTAATGCGCGGTCCAGTGCCGTGCCGTCACCAGGATCGCGATCTCCGAGAGCTTCGCCGGGAAGATCGTGTCGTAGCGCAGGACCTCGCCGAGCCGCGTGGCGTGACGGGCCATGTCCGGGCTGTTGAGCCAGGCCATCATCGGCGCAGGCGGCTTGCCGCGCTTGCCGGCAATCGACTCGTCATAGGTCTGCCGCTGGCTCTCGTTCATTTCGCCAGGCGAAAGAAGTTTCAGGCGCATTCGCGTTTCCTCTTTGTTTTCAAGCACCGCCGTGGCGCGACTATAGCGGAGGACGGGCCGCGGAAGTGGTTGAATTCCGCAGTGCGATGGCCCAGAGTCGCGCCCAACAAGCCGATAGTGATTGATGGAAACGACCATGAGCGAAACAGAGACGGCTGATCTCGAACAATTCCGCAACGAGACGCGCGCCTGGCTCGAAGCCAGCTGCCCGCCGGAGATGCGCAAGCCCGCGACGTCGGACACCGACGTGTTTTGGGGCGGACGCAACGCAAAATTCTCGTCCGAGCCGCAACGCATCTGGTTCGAGCGCATGCGCGACAAGGGCTGGACCGTGCCTGACTGGCCGAAGGAGTATGGCGGCGGTGGCCTCAGTGCCGCCGAGCACAAGGTGCTGCGCACGGAGATGGGAAGAATCGGCGCCCGTCCGCCGCTGTCGAGTTTTGGCATCTGGATGCTCGGGCCGGCGCTGCTGAAGTACGGCAACGACGCGCAGAAGAAGGAGCATCTGCCCAAGATCGCGGCGGGCCTGATCCGCTGGTGCCAGGGCTATTCCGAGCCGAACGCGGGCTCCGATCTCGCCTCGCTCCAGACCCGCGCCGAGAGCGACGGCGACGATTTCGTCATCACGGGGTCGAAGATCTGGACCTCCTACGCCAACTACGCCGACTGGATCTTCTGCCTGGTGCGCACTGACTCGGCTGCAAAGAAGCACGACGGCATCAGCTTCATCCTGTTCGACATGACGTCGAAGGGCGTCACCACCAAGCCGATTCTCTTGATCTCCGGCTATTCGCCGTTCTGCGAGACTTTCTTCGACGGCGTCCGCGTGCCGAAGTCGCACGTGGTCGGCACCGTCAACCGCGGCTGGGACGTCGCAAAATATCTGCTCCAGCACGAGCGCGCGATGATCTCGGGCATGGGCGAGCGCGGCGTCGGCCGGCCGCTCGGGCAGATCGCGGCGGACTCCGTCGGGTCAGATGCGCAAGGCAAGCTCGACGATGCGATGCTGCGCGGCAAGATCGCCAGCTTCGACGTCGATGAAGCAGCCCTTGCGGCCTGTGCCGAACGTGCCGTCGATCTCGCCAAGGCCGGTCAGGCGCATCCGGCGTTCTCCTCGGCGATGAAATATTACGGCACCGAGCTCAACAAGCGCCGCTACGAGATCCTGATGTCGGCCGGCGGCGTCGACGCGCTGGAATGGGAGAGCGAGCGCTCGCGGCAAGGCGCCCGTCCGCGCGCCTGGCTGCGCACCAAGGCCAACTCGATCGAAGGCGGCACGACGGAGGTGATGCTCGGCATCGTCGCCAAGCGCATCCTGGATCTGCCGGGGGCGTGAGGCTTCTGTCATTCCGGGGCGCGCAACGCGCGAACCCGGAATCCATTCATCCACCAACTCCGTCGCCCAATGGATTCCGGGTCTGGCCCTCCGGGCCATCCCGGAATGACAGCGGCAAATAGATTTCGAATCGGAAACACGCACATGGCCCTCGTCCTCACCGAAGAACAATCAATGCTCCGCGATAGCGCGCGCGGGCTGATCAGCGACAAGGCGCCGGTGTCGCACCTGCGATCTCTGCGCGATTCCAAGGACCCCACCGGCTTCTCCAGGGAGCTGTGGCACTCCTTCGCCGAGATGGGTTTTGCCGGCTTGCTGGTGCCGGAAGAATTCGGCGGCAGTGGCCTCGGCTTCATGGAAGCCGGAATCGTCATGGAAGAGATCGGCCGCACCTTGATGCCGTCGCCCTTCCTCGCCACCAGCGTAGTCGCGGCCTCGGCGCTGAACCGCGGCGGCAATGCCGCGCAGAAGTCGGAGTTCCTGCCGAAGATTTCCAACGGCTCGCTGCTGGCGACGCTCGCGATCGACGAGGGCGCAAAGCATCGCCCGCTGCAGACCAACTTGCAGGCCGTGCGCGCCGGCAACGGCTTCAAGCTCTCTGGCGCCAAGGCGCTGGTCGTTGACGGCCACGTCGCCGATCTCTTCATCGTCGCCGCGCGCACCGCAGGCTCCGCCGGCGAGCGCGACGGCCTGACGCTGTTCCTGGTCAACCCCAAGGCCAGGGGCGTCGCGATCGAGCGCACCATCATGGTCGACGCGCATAATGCGGCGCGGATTGAACTCGCCAATGTCGAGGTCAACGCCGACGGCGTGCTCGGCGAGGTCGATCAGGGCGCTGCCCTGCTCGATGGCGTGCTCGATATCGGCCGCGGCGCGGTCGCCGCCGAAATGGTGGGCCTCAGCGAGGAGGTCTTCAACCGCACCGTCGAGTATCTCAAGAACAGAAAGCAGTTCGGCAGGCTGATCGGCGAATTCCAGGCGCTGCAGCACCGCGCCGCCGAGCTCTATGTCGACATCGAGATCACGCGCGCCGCCACGATGAAGGCGCTTCAGGCGCTGGACGCGGACGTCGCCAAGGCCGCCTCGGCCGTCGCCGTGGCAAAAGCCCGCGCCGGCACCACCGCCACCCGCGCGGTGCAGGAAGGCGTGCAGATGCATGGCGGCATGGGCATGACCGACCAGTTCGACATCGGCTTCTTCATGAAGCGCGCACGGGTGTGCGAGGAACTGTTCGGCGATGCGAATTACCACACCGAGCAGCTGGCGCGGGCGCGGGGGTATTAAGCTCGTAGCCCGGATGCAGCGTAGCGAAATCCGGGTTCTGTCCGCGCGGTGAGACGGCCCCGAGAGAGTGAAAGCTCTCGCCCCAAGCTCGTCATTGCGAGGAGCACTTGCGACGAAGCAATCCAGTCTGTCACCGCGGAACGACTCTGGATTGCTTCGCTACGCTCGCAATGACGGCGGAGAGAGCCGTTCTTACCGCATCGGCGGCGCGTACTGCACGCCACCCGCGTTCCACAGCTGGTTCATGCCGCGCGGGATCTTCAGCTGCGACTTCTCGCCGATGTTGCGCTCATACATCTCGCCGTAATTGCCGACGCGGCGGATGATGCGCACGGCCCAGTCCTTGGTGAGGCCGAGCTGCTCGCCGTAATTGCCCTCGGTGCCGACCAGCCGCATCACTTCCGGCTTCTTCGACTTCAAGGCATCGTCGATGTTCTCCGAGGTGACGCCGAGCTCTTCCGCGTTGATCATCGCGTAGAGGGTCCACTTCACGATCATCATCCAGTCGTCGTCGCGCTGGCGCACGACGGGGGCGAGCGGCTCCTTGGAGATCATGTCGGGCAGGATCATGTGATCGCCGGGCTTGGCCATGTTCAGCCGCAGCGCGTAGAGCTGCGAGACGTCGGCGGTCAGCGTGTCGCACTTGCCGGTGTCGTAGGCTTTCACCACGTCTTCCAGCTTGTCGAACTTCACCAGCTCGTATTTCATGTTGTTGGCACGGAAATAGTCGGCGAGGTTGAGCAGCGTGGTGGTGCCTGATTGCACGCAGACCTTGCTGTCGGCGAGGTCCAGCGACGTCTCCTTGCCGCGCGAGCGCGGCACCATGAAGCCTTCGCCGTCATAATAGGCCACGGCCGGGAAGTAGAGATCGTAGTCGAGCTCACGCGACATGCTCCAGGTCGAGTTGCGCGAGAGGATGTCGACTTTCCGGCTCTGCAATTCCTTGAAGCGCTCGCTGGCATCGAGCGGCACGAACCTGGCCTTGCCCGGATCGTCGAAGACCGCGGCCGCCACTGCGCGGCAGAAATCGACGTCAAAACCAGTCCAGTTGCCCTTGTCGTCGGGGATCGAGAAGCCCGGCAGGCCCTTGTTGACGCCGCACAGCACCTCGCCGCGGCGCACGGTGCGCTTCAGCGTGCGGGTGTCGTAGAATTCGTAGGTGATGGCCAAGGCGGCGACCAGCACGGCAACCGCAAGCCCGATCAGCAGGCCGCCTCGAAATGTGCGCATCATGTTGCTCTCTCGAATTAATCGGGAAAAGGAATTCTGGACGAGGCGGGATATTTAGAGCTCAGGCTTCTGCCGGATGACCACCTTGGTGCCAACAGGGACGCGATCGTAGAGGTCGGCGACGTCATTGTTGACGAGACGGAAGCAGCCCGAGGATACCTTGGTGCCGATCGTATCGGGACGGTTGGTGCCGTGGATGCGGTAGACGGTGGTGCCCAGATACATGGCGCGGGCGCCGAGCGGATTGCCGGGGCCGCCGGCCATGAAGCGCGGCAGATAGGGCTGGCGCTGGATCATCTCCGACGGCGGCGTCCAGTCCGGCCACTCCTTCTTGTTGGTGATGTTCACCAGCCCCTGCCACTGAAAGCCGTCGCGGCCGACGCCGATGCCATAGCGGATCGCGCGCCCGCCGGGCTGCACCAGATAGAGGTGGCGCTCCGTGGTCGAGATGATGATGGTGCCCGGCGCTTCGGTCGTGCGGTAGTACACGACTTGCTTCTGCCATTCCGGATCGAGCTCGTAGCTGTCGTCGGCGACCAAACCGGGCTCGTCGCCGCGGTCGGGCTGCTGGGCGAAGGCGTGCTGCGCCGACAGGATCAGGCTGATCGCAGCCACAAGCGCCCCGGTCAGGCGACGAAAATCCGACATTTCAAGCTCTCCCCGCTGCCACAGCGCAAATCGTCACGAACCATCTGAACTCAGGGGCAGCTTCGTGGCAAGTTCAAGGCGCGCCCAGCTGGTATGTCACGAGAATGCTTTGGTTTTTTGACGAGGCCCGGCAATGCCATGAACGGGGGATGGCGCGAAAAGCCGTGGCCACGGTTTCGCCTGTCGGTTGAGGCGTCCTAGATCTGACTGGCCGCTGGCCCAATCCCGAGCCGCCGGACGATTTCGGCGCCCACGGCGCGGGCCTCGTTGCGCGAGCCGATGCGGGGGCTGCGAAACCGTCGTCCGGACTGCAATCGGATCGCCACGATGCAGTGCTCATCCTCGGACCGGCCGCGGCGCTCGATCGTGATCGCTTTCACGTCCTGCCCTTCGATATGGTCGGCGCGCATCTCGCCATTGCCCCAGAGGCGCTCGACGCGGATATCGCCCGCACGAATGATCCAGAAGGCGCCGGTCACGAGATTGGCGAACCTGTAGACCGCGAACGCTGCGATCACGCCAAGCGGCAGCGGCATGATGTCGATCAGATTGGGCGGCAAGCCGCGCCAGAGCCGGTAGGCATAGGGTGCGCCACTCAGCGCGACGACGATCAGGGCCGCGATCCGGATGTCTCTCTGCGAAAACGGCTCGACGGGGTCGCCAAGACGCATCTCGGGATTGCTGGCATCGAGCGGATTGACGGGGGCTTCGACGTCGGGAACGTCGAATTGCGCGGCGATCCGGGCCACGGTGTCACGCACATGCGTGACGTCGGAGAGGGGCGGGGACGTCAGGCGCTCGCCCGAGACCAGCGTGAAGGCCAGCTGGAAGCGGGCTTTTGCGGTTTTGCTGCCGGGAACCTGTAATCCGAGGATGTCGTCTTTCGTGACGATCCTGGTCTGGAGCTTCCCGAACGGTCGCTGCCGTCCGATCAGGATCTCATCCGGCGTGATGATCCACACCACTGCCGGCGCCAGCATGATGACGCTGACAAACGCGGCGCCCGCCAGCAGCGCGACCACGGAGATGATCACTTCGAGGATGTCGTGCGTGAACAGCCCTGGCGTGAAACACAGCGCAACGGCCGCCGCAGAGCCGGCCACGACCAGCCGCTGCGCGATCGAGGCGCCTTCGCGAAGGCGGATATCGTTGCTGGTGGTCGCGTCGTCCATTGCGGCGGCTGATGTCGGGGCCGCGAAACTCCACGGACGAGTCCGTGGAGTCAAGCGGCAACGCAACGCTGCCGCGGGCGGCGTCAGCTGCTGGCATTCAGCAATTTTGCCACGGTGCGGTCGATCTCGTCATAGCGGCCTTCGCCTTCGTGCTGGAACACGATCTTGCCGCTCTGGTCGATGATATATTGCGCCGGCCAGTATTGGTTGCGGTAGGCGTTCCAGGTCCTGGAATCATTGTCCTGCGCCACCGGATAATTGATGCCGTGGCGCTTCAGCGCGGCCTGGACGTTGGACGCCGAACGCTCGAACGGGAATTCGGGTGTGTGCACGCCGACCACGACCAGGCCCTTGTCTTTGTACTTGGCGTAGAGGTCGGTGACGTGCGGCAGGGTGTTGACGCAGTTGACGCAGCCATACGTCCAGAAGTCGACCAGCACGACCTTGCCGCGCAGATCGGCGATGCTGAGCGGCTTCGAGTTGAACCAGTTGCTGATGCCGGCGAAGTCGGGCGCGGTCGCCGCCTGGCTGGCGGCCGCGACCTTGACCGGCGCCGCGGGCGTGGCCTCGCCGCAGATGCCGGGAATGACGGCGCCGGTGACGGCGAAGCCGATCAGCGCGGCCGAGACGGCGAGCAATTTGAAAGTCATGGAAGCGTCCTCCGGTGAAGATGAGAGATGATCACAGGCCGATCTGGCCGGTGGGGTAGAAGCCGGTGAGCCACGCCACGATCAGCGTGTCGTATTGGAAGTAGGCGGCGAGCGCGAAGGCGATCACGACCACGCCAAAGCCCTGCTGCAGCCGCGGCGAGATGCGCGCGAGGCTGCGCACGCGCGTGGTCGCGGCCTGTCCGCCGTAGGCGATCGCCAGCATCGGGATCGCGGCGCCAATCGCGTAGGCAATGAGCAGCGTGCCGGCCCAGGCCAGATTCCTCGAGGTCGCGACCAGCGTCAGGATCGAGCCGAGCACGGGGCCGGCGCAGGGCGTCCAGACCAGGCCCAGCGTTGTCCCGAGCACGAGGCCGCCGAGCGCGCCCTCGCGCTGCGCGTCGCCGCCAGCGCCGAGATCGAGCCAGCCATTGAGCCGGATCGACAGCCATTCGAACGGCGCCGGCCACAGCATCAGCAGGCCGAAGCCGAGCAGCAGGACCGAAGCCCCCTCGCGCAGCACATTCGGATCGAAATCGAATGCCTGCGTCAGCGCGCCGAGCAGCAGCGCGACCGCGGAGAAGGAGACGACGAAGCCGAGCGCGATCATTGCGGGGCGCAGATGCGAGGAGCGCCCGATCGAGGCGCCGAGCAGGATCGGCAACATCGGCAGCGTGCAGGGGGCCGCAATGGTGAGGATGCCGGCGAGGATGGCGAAGAGGAGCTCGAGCATGGGGCACTCGTGATGGAGGTCACGAGGGCAGTTCGGGATGGAGGTGGGGATCGTTACGTGGTGTCACGCGCTCGTGACGGGGAGAGGCGGGACCCGCGGCGACAGCCCAAATACAAAACGACCCGGAGGGGGGCATCCCGTCCGGGTCGTTGGAGGTCTTGGGAGGTTTAACGAAACCGTATGCGATCTTTATAGGGACGAAGTTTTTCCGCCTGATGTTGTGGTTTGTTTCATTTGTTTCGTCGGCGGTAACGCTTCCGTGTCCCGGGACGGGGCCGGAAATCCGGTCCTATCCCATTGAAATCCTTGACCTCAGGCGGCGAAACGGTCGACGCCGCAAGTCTTAAGCAGATCGGCGAGCTGCTTGCGGGCGTAGAACATCCGGGTCTTCACCGTGCTCTGCGGGATGCCGATGATCTGCCCGACCTCCTCCACCGACTTCTCATGGTAGTAGACGAGGGTGATGATCTCGCGATGCGCGGGTGACAGCTTTTGCACGCAGGCGCGCAGGATGGCGCTGGTGTCGCTGCGGTCGAGCGAGGTCTCGGGCGTGTCGCAATTGTCAGGGATCTGGCGCACATCTTCCTGATCGATGTCCTCGAAGCGGCGCTGGCGCAGTGCGGTCAGCGCCTTGAAGCGGGCGATCGAGAGCAGCCAGGTCGAGACCTGCGAGCGGCCCTGGAATTGTCCGGCGGTGCGCCACACGTCCAGGAACACCTGGCTGACCAGGTCTTCCGCCGTGGTCGCGTCGCGCACGATGCGCAGGATGAAGCGGTAAACCCGCACGTTATGACGGCAATAAAGGATGTGCATGGACGTCCGGTTGCCGTCGGCAATGCTCTCGAGGAGCATGTCGTCCGAGGTCGCCTGAGCGGCAATGATGCTCTGGCTGGCTTGGGCGTTGATGGCGATGACGTTCGGCATTGACTTGGCTCCCCGGTGCGCCGCAACCGAGCGGCGTTTCCTTGGACCAAAGTGTTAATGAGCCAACGTTTCGGGACGTCTGCACGAAAAGCGGAAAATGGTTTCGTGCGCCGCCAAATTGTTTCGTCGGTTCAATCGCGACGAAACATTCAGGGCAAAAAAGCGTGGAATTTCAATGTGTGGAAAATACGGTACCGCGGAATTGGACCGGGAGGAACGAGTTTCGAAGCTTCGCGTTTGCGGGCGCCACACCTACCGCTGTCGTCCCGGACAAATGTAGATCCTGGACGACGCCGTGGATGGTGCGTGGTGTCTACGCCTTCTCGCCGGCGGGCGAGAACAGATAGCCGCCGCCGCGGATGGTGCGGATCACGGCGGGTTTTGTCGGGTCGGGCTCGATCTTGCGGCGGATGCGCATGATGCGGAGATCGACGGCGCGGTCGAAAGCTTCGGCGTCGCGCGCATTGGCCAATTCCAGCAGTCGCTCGCGCGACAGCACGCGCTTCGGGTTGGCCGCGAACACCTTGAGCAGCCCGAACTCGGACGCGGTCAGCGGATGCTCGTTGCCTTCGTCGTCGCGCAGGGCCTGGGCTTCGAGGTCGAGCCATTTGGTGCCGAAGCGCACCAATTGATCCTTGTCCGATTTCGCGGGCGCCGCGCCGGCGCTAGCGGCTTTCGCCGGCGTGCTCCGCCGCAGCACCGAGCGGATGCGTGCCATCAGCTCGCGCAGCTCGCAGGGTTTTGCGACGTAATCGTCGGCGCCGAGCTCGAGGCCGACGACGCGGTCGATCGGGCTCGCGGTTGCGGTCAACATGATGACCGGCACGTTGATGCGGCTCTTGAGGTCGCGGATGATCGAGAGGCCGTCTTCCTCGGGCATGTTGAGGTCGAGCACGACGAGGTCGGGCATGCTGCCGTCGATCGCGGTGCGCAAGCTCTTGCCGCCGTCGCACAGCGTCACGGTGAAGCCGTGCATCTTGAGGTAATCGCCGACCATCTCCCGGGCCGGGGCCTCGTCGTCGACGATCATGATGTGCTGGCTTTGTGTCATGTCACTCAGATCCCGGTATTCAGAATCTCGGTACTCAAATCACGGTGTCTCGGTCGCAGGCAGGGTGATGGTGAAGGTCGAGCCCTTGCCCGGGCCGTCGCTGTTGGCGGTGACCTCGCCGCCATGCATGTCGATAATACGCTTGACGATGGACAACCCAAGCCCCGTCGAGCTCTCACCTGCGGTCGGTTTTGCCGATAGCCGCTGGAACCGGCCGAACAGGCGGCCGAGATCCTCCGGCGACAGGCCGGCGCCCTCGTCGCTGACGCGGATGATGGTGTCGTTGGCCTCATGGGTGACTGCGACGGCGATCTTGCCGGCGATCGGCGAATATTTGATGGCGTTGCTGATGAGATTGTCGATCGCCTCGCGGATGCGGTCGGTGTCGCACATGGTGACGATGTTGACCGGCGCGGTGACGTGGATGGCCTGCTGCTTGTTGACGGCGAGCGGCTGGTTGGCCTCGGCGACCTCCTTCACCAGTGCCGCGACGTCGACCGGCTCGCGGCGGATGGTGATGTCGAAGGCATCCGCCATCGCATCCGAGATCAGGTGATCGACCATTGAGGTCAGCCGCTTGGTCGCATCGCGGATGTGGTCGACCTGGGCGCCCACGCCGCTCGCGGACGCGCCGGTCGAGATCAGCTCCTTCAGCATCTCGGTGCGGCCGAGGATGACGCCGAGCGGGTTCTTCAGATCGTGCGCGACGGTGCCCAGAATCTCGTTCTTGAAGCCGTTGGCGCGTTGCAGCCGCAGCCATTGCGCCGAGAGCCGGCGGTTGGCCTGCATCAGCGCGCGGGTGCGCTGGGCGACGCGGTCTTCCAGCTGCGTATTGGCGTCCTGGAGCTGCTGATAGAGGATGACGTTGTCGAACGCGATCGAGAGCCGACTGGAGAAGATCTCGACCAGCGAGCGGTCGGTCTCGGACAGGTCACGCTCGGCCTGCAGCAGCACCACGACCTCGCGGCCAGATCCGGTGCGTAGATAAATCACGCTGCGGTGGTCGGCGAATTCGTTCTTGCGGCGCTGGAACGCAGCCTCGACCATCTCACGCAAATCAGGGTCGAGCGCCTTCGACGTCGTGGTGCCGATGAAGCGGCTGTAGCAGCCGCTGCCGGCGAGCACCGAGAGCTCGGGATCGACGCCGCCATTGTCGCGCAAGACCAGTATACCGGCGCAGTCGACATTGAGCAACGAGGCGAGCTGGGTCAGCACGCCCTCGGCGAGCCGCTGCATCGACTTGAAGTCGTACAGCGTCGAGGCGGCATCGATGATGATCTCGAGCCCGCGCCTGGTCTGCACCATGCGCTCGAGCTGCTGGTAGGAGCGCAGCGCCGCGGTCAGCGAGGTGAACAGCTTGTCGGCGGTGAGCTCGGTCTTGGCCTTGTAGTCGTTGATGTCGTACTGCACGATCACGCGCCGCTCCGGCGCCTGGCCGGGCTGTCCGGTGCGCAGGATGATGCGCACGGTCTCGTTCTTGAGCTCGCTGCGGATATATTCGACCAGCTCGAGGCCGGCGACGTCGGTCTCCATGATGACGTCGAGCAGCACCGCGGCGATGTCGTTGTGCTCCGCCATCAGCTTGCGGCCTTCCGCCGCGGAATGGGCGGAGAGGATCTCGAGGCCCTGGCCGTTCAAGCTGTAGTCCGAGAGAGCAAAACGCGTGCCGTCATGCACGGCCGGATCGTCGTCGATGACGGCGATCTTCCATTTCCGGGCGTCCATATCCTCCGACGCGGTGCCGGTGTCGTCGATCAGGTGGAGGACATCGTCCTGTTCGGCCATTGCGAAGTCCCGTCACTTTCTGTGCCTTGCGCGCCGCCCTTGGCGATCCGCGGCATGATAATCCGAAAAGTAGTGCCTTGTCCCAGCTTGGATTCCAGCATCATCCGCCCGCCCAGCTGCTGGGTGACGAGGTTATAGACGATATGAAGCCCGAGTCCCGTGCCACCTTCATTGCGCCGGGTGGTAAAGAATGGGTCAAAGGCTTGGCGCTGCACGTCGGGGGTCATGCCGGCCCCGTCATCGGCGAAGATGATCTCGATATCGTCGGTGGCGCGCGGCCGCGCCGAGATGGTGATGGTGCCAGCGCGCCCGTCCGCGAAGGCGTGGTTGGCGGCGTTGAGGAACAGGTTGGTCAGGATCTGGCCATAGGAGCCGGGATAACCGTCGAGCAGCAGCCCCTCGGGCACGTCGACCAGCAGCGTGATCGGCGAGCGCTTCAGCACGGGCCTAAGGCTCGCGATGATCTGGTCGGTGGCTTCGCTGAGTGAGAACTGACGCCGCTCGGCATGGGACCGGTCGACCGCGACCTGCTTGAACGACTGGATCAGCTCGCCGGCGCGGGTGAGGTTGGCGACCAGCTGCTGCGAGGCGTCGCGCGAGGACTGCACGAATTCTTCCAGCTGCGAGCGGCGCAGGCCGCCGTCGCCCCTGAGCTGGGCCTCGAAGATCTCGCTGCGCCTCGCAAAACTCGAGGCCACCGTCAGGCTGATGCCGATGGGGTTGTTGACCTCATGCGCGACGCCGGCGACGAGGCTGCCGAGCGCTGCGAGCCGCTCGGCGTCGATCAGGTTCTGCTGCGCGGCGTTGAGCTCGAGCAGCGCGCTCTCCGCCTTTTCCTTCGATGCCCGCAGCTCGTCCTCGGTCTCGCGCTTGGCGATCGCATTCTCGCGGAACACCTCCACCGCGCGCGCCATCGCGCCGACCTCGTCTCGCGCGCGCGTGCCTTGCACCTCGCGGCCGAGATCGCCGAGTGTGATCGCGCGCATCGACGCCATGATCTGCTGCAGCGGCAACCGGATCGACAGCGCGATCAAGACGCCGGCGCTAAGGATGATGCCGAGGAAGATCACCGCGATCGACAGCACCCGCCGCGAGATGTTCGCCAGCGTGCGGTCAAACGTCTCCTGCGCCTTCTGCTCGCGCCGGCGCATCTTTGTCGAAAGGTCGTCGATGGCGCCGATCGCCTCGGCCTGGCTGGCGTCGATCGTGTTGCGCAGCAGCTCGGTGCGGCTCGTGAGCTGCTCGGACAGCTTTGCAAAACCCTCGCGCAGCGCCGTGGTACGGGCGCCGAGCTTCTGCAGCGCCATGCGCTGCAGATCGTTGTCGGCGAGATCGATCATGACCGGAATGGTCTTCTCGATCGTCTCGGTGTTGCGGCGCGCATCGTCGGCGGCACCCGGCGACAGCGACAGATAGTACGAATTGGCCGCGACCAGCATCGCCGTGAAGGCCTCGCGCGACTTGCCGAGCGAGGGCCAGATCAGTGCGTCGCGATGGCCGGTGGCGCCCTCGATGATGGAGTAGAGGCCCGCCATGTCCTTGGCCGGGCCCTGCACCTGCTCCTCGTAGGTCCTGGCGATGGTCGCCTGCACGCTGCGCAGCTCGCCAAAGCCGTTGAGGAAGCGGTCGGTGGTGCGCTCCAGCTCCTCGACCGAGCCCGACAGCATCGGATCCTTGGCGGCGCGGTCGGTCAGCGTGCCGAGCACGGCCTCGCGCAGCAGCAGGATCTCGGCGAACAGGTCCGGGCTCGGCTGGTTGATGTAGCGGTGGATCAGGTTCTGCAGGCGCCCGGTCTCGCTTTCGAGCAGCGCCAGGACCCGGTCGGATTCGCGCACCTGGCGGACGTCGTCCCAGGCCGAGCCCAGCACCTGCGCGCCGTTCCAGATCATCGCCACCAGCACGATCACGACGGCGGAGTTCAGCGCCGCGATCGATAGGATGCGCCAGCGGATCGGCACCGCCCGCAGCGCGCCGACGAGCCGCGCACGCATCCGCCCGATCGGACCGGACGGCCGCTCTGCGAGCTCGCTATGTCCGGGCGCGGCCAGTCGTGTCACTCCACCTTGCGAATGCGTTCGATCAGCGCGGCCGCGGCGGGATTCTGCGCGGCCTTGGCGTAGATCGGCGCCATCGCGTCCTCGAACGGCTTGCGGTCGATGTCCTTGATCACGATGATGCCGGCGGCCTCCGCCTTGCGCTGCGACTGCTCCTCGAGGTCGCGCCACTTCTCGCGCATGAACTGGCTGGAGCGTTGCGCGGCCTCCCTGAAGATGGTCTGGTCGTCGGCCGACAGGCTGCGCCAGGCCTTGAGCGAGATCACCAGCACCTCCGGGCTCATCGTGTGCCCGGTCAGGGTATAGTAGCCGGCATATTTGTAATGGTCTGTCGTCACGAAGGATGGCCAGTTGTTTTCGGCGCCGTCGATCAGATGGGTTGCGAGCCCCGTGAGCACCTGCCCATAGGGCAATTCGACCGGCTCGGCGCCGAGCGAGCGGATCATCTCGCTCATCAACTCCGACTGCTGCACCCGGATCCGCAATCCCTTGAGATCGGCGATGCTCTTCAGCGGGCGGACGGCATTGTAGATCGAGCGTGCCCCGGAATCGTAGAAGGCTAGCCCGACGAAGCCGTAGGGCTCGAAGCTGCCCAAGATCTCATTGCCGATCGGCCCGTCCAGCACCTTCTGCATGTGCTCGATGGACCGGAACAGGAACGGCATGGCGAGCACGTTCATCGCCGGGACGAAATTGCCGATCAGGGCCACGTTGGTCCGGTTGAGGTCGATCGCGCCGGCGCGGGTCTGCTCGATCGTCTCCTTCTCCTCGCCGAGCTGGCGGGAGTGAAACACCTTGATCTCGTGCCGCCCGCCGGTGCGCTCGGCGATCAGCGCGCCCATGTAGCGCAGCGCCTGGACGGTCGGGTAATCCTCGGTCTGGGTGTCGGCGGCGCGGAATTCGCGCGCAGCAGCGTCCGTCGCGCAGATGGCGAGCAGAAGCGCGACGAAGATCACCCCGGCCCGCGAGAGTTCGGCACGGTTCAGCACTGGCACACTCAACCCCTCGGAGATGGAGTCTATGGCAGGACCAAAAGGTTCAATGCAATCTAGCAGATGGTCGAGGGAAGGCCATCCCGCGCCGCTCCCCCCGGCGCGATTGTGCGGCGCGACCGGCCTTTATTCCTGGTTGAAACCGCAGGTACCGCGCCTTAAGCAGGGTACGCTCGCCTTTTGCCGCTTGATCCGGGAAGCGCCATCGTGACTTCAGCAATGCGCCTTTTGCAGGTCGCCGCCGCCACCTTGGCCCTCGCCTTGAGCTGCGAGGCGCGCGCCGCCACCGACATCGCGTGGTGGCACGCCATGTCGGGCGAGCTCGGCAAGCAGCTCGAAAAGCTCGCCTCCGATTTCAACGCCTCGCAGTCCGACTACCGCGTCGTGCCTGCTTACAAGGGCAATTACACCGAGACGGTGACGGCCGCGATCTTCGCCTTCCGCTCGCGCAGCCAGCCCGCGATCGTCCAGGTCAACGAAGTTGCAACGGCAACCATGACCGCGGCCAAGGGCGCGATCTATCCGGTGTACAGCATGATGCGCGACATGGGCGAGCCGTTCTCGCTCAACGACTATCTTCCGGCGGTCTCCGGTTATTACACCGACGCCGCCGGCAATCTGCTGTCGTTCCCGTTCAACTCGTCGACACCGATCCTCTACTACAACAAGACCATGTTCCGCGACGCCGGCCTCGATCCCGAGACGCCGCCGAAGACATGGCCCGAGCTCGGCGCCGCTGCAAAGCGGCTGCGCGATCGCGGCGCCGTCTGCGGCTTCACCACGTCCTGGCCGTCCTGGATCCATGTCGAGAATTTTTCGGCGTTCCACAATCTGCCGCTGGCCACGCGCGCGAACGGTTTTGCCGGTCTCGATGCGGAATTGACCATCAACAATCCGGTCGTGGTCAAGCACGTCGCCCAGCTCGCCGAGTGGCAGAAGACAAAGTTGTTCGACTATAGCGGCCGCGGCCAGTCGGCCGAGCCGCGCTTCCAGAACGGCGAATGCGGCATCTTCATCGGCTCCTCGGCGACGCGCGCCGACATCAAGGCGAATTCGAAGTTCGAGATCGGCTACGGCATGATGCCGTACTGGCCCGACGTGAAAGGCGCGCCGCAGAATTCCATCATCGGCGGCGCCACGCTGTGGGTGCTGCGCGACCGGCCGCGCGACGAATACAAGGGCGTGGCGCGGTTCTTCGCCTATCTGTCGCAGCCCGGCGTGCAGGCCGCCTGGCATCAGAACACCGGCTACCTGCCGATCACCCGTGCCGCCTTCGAGCTGACGCGCGCGCAAGGATTCTACGAGCGCAATCCGGGCTCGGCGATCTCGTTCGAGGAGATCACGCTGCATCCGCCGACCGAGAATTCGAAAGGCATAAGGCTCGGCTCCTTCAACCTGATCCGCGGCACGATCGAGGAGGAGCTTGAGCACGCCTTCGCCGGCCAGAAGAGCGCGCAGGCCGCGCTGGACGCCGCCGTCGAGCGCGGCAACAAGCTGCTGCGCCAGTTCGAGCGCGCCAGCCCGGATAGGTAGCGGCGGGATGGAAGCTTGCCGATTGGAGCGCGAGACCCTCCACGTCGTCGTGCCCGGGCTTGTCCCGGCCATCCACGCCTGCCCCCCAGCACGAAAAGCGTGGATGCCCGGGACAAGCCCGGGCACGACGAACTCGAGTGCACAAAGGCGCGATGTCGATGACACTACCCCACTTCGCTGATGCGGTGAGCTTCCGCGCCTTTCGCTCCGCTTCCTCGCAATGGCTGCCGATCGTGCTCGATATCGCGCGCGGCCACGGCATCGACACCAGCTCGCCGCATATATTTTCGACCGGCACCAATCTCGTGGTCGGGCTTGGCGAGAAGCTGATCCTGAAAATCTTCCCGCCGGTTGCCGGAAGCGCAGAAGGAGCGCGTGCTGCGCCAGATCGGCGAGACCATTGCCGCCGTGCAGCGCGCGCCGCTCGGCCCGCTGGCGCAAATCGAGCCGCGCTGGGATGCGTTCATGCGCACGCAGATGCAGGGCTGCCGTAACAGGCACACGCATCTCGGCCTCGCGCCAAAATTCCTAGCTGGCCTCGATGATCTCCTGCACGACGCCGCAACGCTGATTCCGGTCGACGCACCGCCGGTGATCCTGATCGGCGAATACATTCCGGAAAATTTTCTGCTCGCCTGCCACGACGGCGACTGGTCGCTCGCCGGCCTGTTCGACTTCGGCGACGTGAAGGCTGGATGGCGCGATTACGATCTGCTCGGCCCGAGCGCCTTCATGGCGGCGGGCCGGCCGGGGAGGGTGCGCAGCCTGCTCGAAGGGTTTGGCTACGAGAAGCTGGACTACGCGCTGAAGCGCCGCCTGATGGCGCTGATGCTGCTGCACCACGCCAGCGACCTCAACAGCCACATCTGCATCGCGGGCTGGCAGGACAAGGTGGACGATCTGATCGCGCTGCAGGAGTTGATCTGGGCGGGGTGAGCGCCTCCCGCTCCGTCATTCCGGGGCGCCGCATAGCGGCGAGCCCGGAATCCATCTTCCCTCGCGTTCCGTGGCCCGATGGATTCCGGGCTCGATGCTTCGCATCGCCCCGGAATGACGGGCAACGCTCATTAAGCGGGCTCTGGCTTCGATGCGCCTATAAAATAGGCAATTATGCGTCTCTGTATGCAATGATCCTGAGAACCCTTTGAGGCCGAAATCTGAAATGCCTTATTCTTTCAGGCTGTTGGGCCGGCGTGCGTTGCTTCCAAGCCTTGGCACGAACCTTGCGAATCCAGTTCCAACCAGAAACTTTTTGAGTTGGAGCATTTTTATGAAGCGCCGCGATTTTCTCAAGTCCGTCTCCGGATTGGCCGCCGGCGCGACGCTTCCGGTCATTCCGTCCGTGGTCTCCTCGGCCTATGCCGACGCGCGCTCGGAGACGCTGCTGATCGTCTCGGAAGGCGGCCCCAACAATCTCGACATCCACGGCGTCGGCACCAATGTGCCCGGCTATGAAGTGTCCTGGAATTGCTACGACCGGCTGATCAGCCACGAGATGAAGACCGGCCCCGGCGGCGTGCCCTATTACGACCGCGACAAGTTCAAAGGTGAGCTCGCCGAGGAGTTCAAGATCGACGACATGTCGGTCACCTTCAAGCTGCGCAAGAACGCCAAATTCCACGACGGCACGCCCGTCACCGCCAAGGACGTGAAATGGTCGCTCGATCGTGCGGTCAGCGTCGGCGGTTTCCCGACCTTCCAGATGAGCGCGGGCTCGCTGACCAAGCCGGAGCAGTTCGTCGTCATCGACGACCACACCGTGCGCGTCGACTTCCTGAAGAAGGACAGGCTGACGGTCCCCGATCTCGCGGTAATCGTGCCCTGCATCGTCAACTCCGAGCTTGTGAAGAAGAACGCCAACGAGAAGGATCCCTGGGGACTCGAATTCACCAAGCAGCAGACCGCGGGCTCCGGCGCCTACAAGGTGACGAAGTGGACGGCCGGCACCGAAGTGATCATGGAGCGCAACGAGGATTGGGTCTGCGGTCCGCTGCCGAAGATCAAGCGCGTGATCTGGCGCATGGTGCCGCAGGCCGGCAACCGCCGCGCGCTGCTGGAGCGTGGCGACGCCGACATCTCCTACGAGCTCCCGAACAAGGATTTCCAGGAGATGAAGGCCAGCGGCAAGCTCAACGTGGTGTCGCTGCCGTTCTCCAACGGCATCCAGTATATCGGCATGAACGTCACCAAGCCGCCGTTCGATAATCCCAGGGTACGTCAGGCGGTGGCCTACGCGCTGCCCTACCAGAAGATCATGGATGCCGTGATGTTCGGCCTCGCGAACCCCATGTTCGGCGCCGCGAAGGACAAGCCGACCGAAGTCGCCTGGCCGCAACCGCACAAATACAACACCGACATCGAGAAGGCGAAGGCGCTGATGGCGGAAGCCGGCCTCGCCAGCGGCTTCGAGACCACGATCTCGTTCGATCTCAACTTCGCCGGCGTCAACGAGCCGCTCTGCGTGCTGGTGCAGGAAAGCCTCGCCCAGATCGGCATCAGGACCACCATCAACAAGGTGCCCGGCGCCAACTGGCGCACCGAGTTGAACAAGAAGGAGATGCCGCTCTTCACCAACGTGTTCTCGGGCTGGCTCGATTACCCCGAGTACTTCTTCTACTGGTGCTATCACGGCAACAATTCCGTCTTCAACACCATGAGCTACAAATCGGCGGAGATGGACAAGCTGATCGACGGCGCGCGCACCGCGGCCGCCACCGGCGACATGACCACCTACGACACCGACGTGAAAGGCTTCGTCGATCTCGCCTACGCCGACATCCCGCGCATCCCCCTGTACCAGCCCTTCGTCAACGTCGCGATGCAGAAGAACATCTCGGGCTACCAATACTGGTTCCACCGCCGCCTCGATTATCGCGCGCTGGCGAAGGGGTGATGCGTCATGAGCGCGCGCGACATGGCCGCGACGCTGGCTGGCCTGCTGAGTGAGGCGGGCACTGTCCTCTCATTCCCTCTCCCCTTGTGGGAGAGGGGTAGGGTGAGGGGTAGCCACGAATTCCGACCGCGCTTGGGGCCACCCCTCACCCCAACCCTCTCCCACAAGGGGAGAGGGGGCGCAGCTGAGCGCGCCTGTAGACCGTTCTCACAGGCCATCAACATCAGGAGTCCCACGCCATGCTGACCATGATCGGCAAGCGCCTGATGTTCGCGATTCCCTCACTGATCGGCGTCGTCATCGTCACCTTCCTGCTGACGCGTGCGCTGCCCGGTGATCCGGCGGCGTACTTCGCAGGCCCCGCGGCGACCAAGGAAGCGGTCGAGCAGATCCGCAAGAAGCTCGGCCTCGACAAGCCGCTGATCGAGCAGTTCTTCCGCTACACCAACGATCTCGCGCATGGCGATTTCGGCAACTCGCTCACGACAGGCCAGCCGGTCGCAGCCGAAATTCGCAACCGGCTTCCGGCTTCGGCCGAGCTGACACTGCTCGGCCTGATCGTCTCCATCGTCATCGCCATTCCGCTCGGCGTGCTCGCGGCGACAAGACCAGGATCATGGATCGATCATCTCTGCCGAATAACAACGACAGCGGGCGTCTCGCTCCCCGTGTTCTTCACCGGCCTGGTGCTGGTCTATTTCTTCTATTTCAGGCTCGGCTGGTCGCCGGCGCCGCTCGGGCGTCTCGATGTGTTCTACAGCGCGCCGCCGACGGTCACCGGCTTCTATCTGATCGACACACTGATTGCGCGCGACTTCGAAGCGTTCCGCTCGGCGTTGAGCCAGCTCATCCTGCCCGCGACGACGCTCGCGATCTTCTCGTTGGCGCCGATCGCGCGCATGACGCGCGCCTCGATGCTCGCGGTACTGTCGTCGGAATTCGTCCGCACCGCGCGCGCCAGCGGCCTGTCGCCGACGACAGTCATCGTCACCTATGCGTTTCGCAATGCGATGCTGCCTGTCATCACTACGCTTAGCATGGTGTTCTCGTTCCTGCTCGGCGCCAACGTGCTGGTCGAAAAAGTGTTCGCCTGGCCCGGCATCGGCTCCTACGCGGTGGAAGCGCTGATCTCGTCGGACTTCGCGCCGGTGCAGGGCTTCGTGCTGACCATGGCGGTGATGTACGTGCTCTTGAATCTGGTGATCGACATTCTCTATGGCGTGATCGATCCACGCGTGCGGCTTGAAGGGTAGGGGGACACGCTATGAGCACCGTCGCGCCAGCCGTTGAACCCGGTCCCGCCCGCACCTCGGGACTGGTCGCGATCCTCGAACAGACCCGCTATGTCCTCGGCGAGAACAAGGTCACGGGCTTTTCCTTCGCCCTGCTGATCGTGATCCTCCTTGCGGCGATCTTCGGTCCCTACACGGTGCCGTACGATCCGCTCGCCTCCGACACCGCGGCGGCGTTGAAAGCACCATCGGCGGCGCACTGGTTCGGCACCGATCAGCTTGGGCGCGACATTTTCAGCCGCGTCGTGGTGGCGACGCGGCTCGATACCTTCATCGCGGTCGCCTCCGTCGTGCTGGTGTTCCTGATGGGCGGGCTCGCCGGCATCGCAGCCGGTTACTTTGGTGGCTGGACCGATCGCATCGTCGGCCGTATCGCCGACACCATCATGGCCTTCCCGCTGTTCGTGCTGGCGATGGGCATTGTCGCCGCGCTCGGCAACACCGTGCAGAACATCATTCTGGCCACCGCCATCGTCAACTTCCCGCTCTACGCCCGCGTCGCGCGCGCCGAAGCGAACGTGCGCCGCAATGCCGGCTTCGTGCAGGCGGCGCGTCTCTCCGGCAACGGCGAATTCCGCATCCTGCTGGTGCACATCCTGCCGAACATCATGCCGATCATGATCGTGCAGATGTCGCTGACCATGGGCTACGCCATCCTCAATGCCGCCGGCCTGTCCTTCATCGGCCTCGGCGTCCGCCCGCCGACCGCCGAATGGGGCATCATGGTCGCCGAAGGCGCGGGCTTCATGGTCTCGGGCGAATGGTGGATCGCGCTCTTCCCCGGCCTCGCGCTGATGATCGCCGTGTTCTGTTTCAACCTCCTCGGCGACGGCCTGCGCGACATCGTCGATCCCCAGCGGAGGACGTGATGGCCCCATTTCCGCGAGAATTCTCTAATGATTTCAACGCCGCTCTACTGTGCATGGGGTTGTTTTCGAGCTTTTTGAGTGACGGGAGGCATCCATGACCGCCCAGCCGCTGCTCGAGGTCCAGGACCTCACCGTCGAATTCACCACCCGGCGCGGCATCGTCAAGGCCGTGCAGCACGTCAACATCTCCGTCGCCAGGGGCGAGACGCTCGCCATCGTCGGCGAGTCCGGCTCCGGCAAGTCGGTGACGTCCTACGCGGTGATGCGCATCCTCGATCGCGCCGGGAGGATCGCCGAGGGCTCGGTGATGTTCTCCGGCATCGACGTCAAGGCCGCGACCGAAGGCCAGATGCGCGACCTGCGCGGCCGCGAAGTCTCGATGATCTTCCAGAACCCGCGTGCGGCGCTGAACCCGATCCGGAAAGTGGGCGACCAGATCGAGGACGTGCTGCGCACCCATGTGCAGCAGGCGATGGTTTCGGACCACGGAGAAAAGGCGATCGAGGCACTGGAGCAGGTCAAGATCGCCCGCCCGCGCGAGCGCTATCATGCCTATCCTTTCGAGCTCTCCGGCGGCATGTGCCAGCGCGTCGTCATCGCGCTCGCGCTCGCCTGCAACCCGCAGCTCCTGATCGCTGACGAGCCGACCACCGGCCTCGACGTCACCACCCAGAAAGCGGTGATGGACCTGATTGTCGAGCTGACCAAGCGCAAGGCGATGTCGACCATCCTCATCACCCACGATCTCGGCCTCGCCGCCGCCTATTGCGACCGCGTCGTGGTGATGGAAAAGGGCCGGGTGGTCGAGACCGCCAAGGCCGCGGACATCTTCGCCAACCCGCAGCATCCCTACACCAAGAAGCTGATGCGCGCGACGCCGCGGCTCGGTGTGAGCTTGCGGGATCTGCTGCCGGAGGAGGAGGGAGCCGCGAGCGCGGAGCCTGCCCCGGCCGTCGCCGCAATTGCAGAGGGCCAGCAGCCCCTCCTGCTCATCGAAAAGCTGGTCAAAGAATACCCCCGCCAGGGCGCCACCGCCACGCTCGGAAAACTGTTCGGCCGCAAGCCGCCGGTCGAGCCGGACGTGTTCCGCGCGGTCGACGGCATCAGCTTCTCGATCGGCCATGGCGAGAGCGTCGGCCTGGTTGGCGAATCCGGCTGCGGCAAATCGACCACGTCGATGATGGTGATGCGCCTGCTGGACCAGACCTCCGGCCTGATCCAGTTCGACGGCGAGGACATCGGCGGCATTCAGCCTGCCGCCTTCGCCCGGCTGCCGCAGCGCAGCCGGATCCAGATGGTATTCCAGGACCCGACCGACAGCCTCAACCCTCGTTTTACCGCGGCGCGCGCCATCGTCGATCCGATCATGCAGCTCGGCGATATCAGGGGGCGCGATGCGCTTCGCGCCCGCTGCGAGGAGCTGGCCACCATGGTCGGCCTGCCGCACAATCTGCTCGATCGCTTCCCACACCAGCTCTCCGGCGGGCAGAAGGCCCGCGTCGGCATCGCCCGTGCGATTGCGCTGCATCCAAAGCTCGTCGTCCTCGACGAGCCGACCGCGGCGCTCGACGTCTCGGTGCAGGCAGTCGTGCTGAACCTGCTTCAGGACCTGAAGGCGCGGCTAGGTATGAGTTATCTGTTCGTCTCGCATGATTTGAATGTGGTGCGCTTGTTGTGCGATCGTGTCATTGTGATGCGGACGGGGCGGATCGTCGAGGAAGGCTCTTCCGAGCAGGTCCTGAGCGATCCGCAGGACAGTTACACCAAGGAGCTGCTGACGGCGATCCCGCATCCGCCGTTGCAGATCCACTGAGAGTGCACTGATTGTTTGGGAGCGTGATGGCCGAGCCGCTGGACGACTATATCGACGCCGTATCGAAAGCGCTGGCGCTGCCGGTCGAGGAGGCCTGGCGGCCCGCGGTACGCGCCAATCTCGAAGTCTCGCTGCGGCTTGGTCGCCTCGTCGACGAATTCGCGCTGCCGGACGACACCGAGCCGGCGCCGATCTTCACGGCCTGATGCTGCCATGACCACCAAGCCAGAGATGACGGCCTCCGAGATCGCGAATGCGGTTGCGCGCGGCAAGATGTCCGCGCTCGATGCCACCGAAGCGGCGCTCGCGCGCATCAAGCAGCGCGACACCCTGCTCAATTCCTTCACCGACGTCACCGCCGATCGCGCCCGTGCGAAAGCGCGTGCGATCGATGCCGACATTGCGGCCGGCAAGACCGTCGGCCCGCTCGCCGGCGTGCCCTTCGCGGTGAAGAATCTTTTTGACGTCGCGGGTCTGCCGACGCGGGCCGGCTCGAAGATCAACCGCGACCTCGCGCCATCCCAGCGTGACGCGACCTTGATCGAGCGACTGGAGGCGGCCGGCGCCGTGCTGGTCGGTGCGCTCAACATGGGCGAGTACGCCTACGACTTCACCGGCGAGAACGTCCACGACGGTCCCTCGCGCAATCCGCATGACATCACGCGGATGGCCGGCGGCTCATCAGGCGGCTCCGGCAGCGCCGTCGGCGGCGCGCTCGTGCCGATTGCCCTCGGCTCGGACACCAACGGCTCGATTCGCGTGCCGTCCTCCTTCTGCGGCATCTTTGGCCTGAAGCCGACCTATGGCCGGCTGTCGCGCGCGCGCTCGTTCCCGTTCGTCGCGAGCCTCGATCATCTCGGCCCGTTCGCGCGCTCGGTGACGGATCTCGCGCTCGCCTATGACGCGATGCAGGGCCCGGATGCCGACGACGCAGCCTGCACGACAACACGTGGTCTGGAGCCGACGACGCCGCTGCTCGCAAATCCGGTCTCGGACCTGCGCATCGCGATCGCCGGCGGGCACTTCCAGAAGAACCTGTTTCCAGAAGCCGTCGAGGCCGTCAGCCGTATCGCCAAGGCACTTGGCGCAACGCGAGTGGTCGACGTGCCCGAAGCCTCGCGCGCCCGCGCGGCGGCCTATGTCATCACCACCACTGAAGGCGCATCGCTGCATCTCGATCGCCTGCGCAAGCGTCCGAACGATTTCGATCCCGCCGTGCGCGACCGGCTGATCGCCGGCGCCATGGTGCCGGCGCCTCTGGTAGACCGCGCGCAAAAATTCCGCCGTTGGTATCGCGCGCAACTCGCTGAAATCTTCAAATCCGTCGACGTGCTGATCGCCCCGGCAACGCCCTGCACCGCGCCAAAACTCGGCCAGGTGAATTTCAATCTCGATGGCGTCGAATTTCCGGTGCGCGCCAACATCGGCATCCACACCCAGCCAATCTCGTTCATCGGCTTGCCCGTGGTCGCCGTGCCGGTTCCGCTCGAGCCGTTGCCGATCGGTGTGCAGATTATTGCCGCGCCCTGGCGCGAGGACATCGCGCTGCGCGTTGCGCACGCATTGGAGAAGATGGGCGTGGTCGCCGCGCCGTCACCAAAAGGATTCTGAGATGGAGATCGATCTCCCCGACGTGATCGCGGAAGTCAAAGCCGCGTTCGAGCGCTATGAGCGGGCCCTCGTCGCCAACGACGTCGCCGTGCTCGGCGAGCTGTTTCGCAACGATCCCCGCACGCTGCGCTACGGCATCGGCGAGAACCTCTACGGCTATGGGGCGATCTCGGGTTTTCGGGCCGGCCGCTCGCCGGTCGGCTTGAGCCGCCGCACCGCCAAGACCGTGATCACCAGCTATGGCCGCGATGCGGCTGTCGCCTCCACTCTGTTCTATCGCGACACGGCTCCCGGCAAGGTCGGCCGGCAGATGCAGACCTGGATTCGCTTCCCGGAGGGCTGGCGCGTCGTCGCTGCCCATGTCAGCATCATCGACGAGTCGAAAGAGACCTGACCGTATGACGCTTGACGATTTTCCGCCCGGGACACTGCCGGTGGTGCCGCGTGTCGACCGTCCCTCGCCATCGATGCAGAAGGTCACGCGCGCCGAGGAACTGCGTCTCCAGCTTGCCGACGAGATCGTGCGTGGAACTCTCGCGCCCGGCGCGCCGCTCGACGAGACCGACATCGCGCGACGCTTCAGCGTCTCGCGCACGCCGGTGCGCGAAGCGCTGCGGCAACTGGTCGCGAGCGGCCTGGTCGAGGCACGACCGCATCGCGGCGCGGTCGTTGCGCAGCCGTCGATCGAGCGGCTGACGGGCATGTTCGAGGCGATGGCGGAGCTGGAGGCGCTGTGCGCAGGCCTTGCTGCCGAGCGCATGTCGGCCGCCGAGCGTCACGGTCTCGAAGCGATCCACGAGGAGCTCCGCGTCCTCAGCTACGCCGGCAATCCCGATCGCTTCCACGAGGTCAACGAGCGTTTTCATAACGCGATCTATGCGGGTTCGCAGAACGGTTACATCGCCGAGATCACGCTGGCGACGCGGGTCCGCGTGCAGCCGTTCCGCCGCGCCCAGTTCCGCAACCTCGGCCGTCTCGCAAAGTCGCAAGCCGAGCACGATCGCGTCGTCGTCGCCATCATGCGCGGCGACAAGCATGGCGCCGCCGCCGCGATGCGCGCGCATATCGAGCTGGTGCGCGGGGAGTATGAGATCTACGCGGTGTCGGTGTGATAGAGTAGATCGAGTAGGGTGGGCAAAGGCGCAACGCGCCGTGCCCACCATCGATCCCAACTAACGGTGATGGTGGGCACGCTTCGCTTTGCCCACCCTACGGGACCTATGTTGTCGCGGCTTCCTTCATATACGCGCGCCAGCCGCCATACGCGGTGATATCCCGCGCCGCGCCCAACGCCTCCGGCTCGACGAGAAACCCCTTCACGCTGCGGCCATCCGCAAGCCGGATCGTACCGATCGCCATCGGCGCAGGGATCGCGTTGACGAACTTGCCGAAGGCCGATGACGACAGCGACCAGATCTCCAGCTCGATCGACGCGCCCGTGCCGGCTTCGACGCGCAGCAGGCCCGGCTTCGGCGGCGTGGTCTTCAGCGCATAGAGCTTGTAGTCCGGCGCGGTCCTGGTCGCCTCGATCAACTTTGCGTTCAGCGTCTTCAATTCGCCATTGAGCGCCATGCCGGAAAGATGCGCGCCGACCACGGCGATCGGGATCTCGTCGCCGCTGCTTCTGGCAAGCGCCGCAAGCGGCGCTTGCGCCACGCCCTTCGCACCAAGCGTCAACTTCGTATCGGCATGGAACACGCGCCCGATGCTCGCAAGCATCGCATCGCGGCCGGCGGGCGCCAGCAGCGTGATGCCGAAAGGAGTGCCGTCCGTACGCATCGCCGCCGGCACGGCAAGGCCGCAGAGATCGAGCAGATTGACAAAATTTGTATAGGTGCCGAGCCGGCTGTTGAGCTCGACCGGATTGGCGAGCACCTGTGCGGTCGTATAGGCCGTCGGCGCCGTCGGCAGCACCAGCGCGTCGATATTGGCAAATGTGCGCTCGGCGATCTTGCGCAGGCCCTGCAAGCGGTAGAGTGCCGAGAAGGTTTCGGCTGCTGTGAGCCGCGCACCGGCCGCGGTGATCTCGCGGGTCACCGGATGGATGGAGTCCGGCGCGGACGCCAGCAGATTCTTGATCACGAGATAGCGCTCGGCAACCCAGGGCCCTTCATAGAGCAGTCGCGCCGTCTCGTAGAACGGCTCGAGATCGAACTCGACCAGCTCAGCGCCGAGTGTGGTCCAGCGCTTCAGGGCTTCGCCGTAAGCGGCTTCGGCTTTCTTGTCGCCGAAGAAGATCAGCTGCCCGTTGCGCGGCACGCCCAGGCGCAGATTTGCCGGAAGCGGCGTGATCGCGCCCAGCGGCCGGTCGCGTGAGAACGGATCGGCCTGATCGGGACCCGTCATCACCGACAGCGCGAGCGCAGCATCATCCACCGTCAGCGCAAACACCGAGATGCAGTCGAGCGTGCGACACGCCGGCACAAGGCCTGCGGTCGAGATCATGCCGAGGCTCGGCTTCAGCCCGACGATGTTGTTGAGCAGCGCCGGCACGCGGCCGCTGCCGGCTGTGTCCGTGCCGAGTGACAGCGGCACGAGGCCTGCGCCGACCGCCACAGCGGAGCCCGAGCTCGATCCGCCCGGAATGAGGTCCGCACGGACCGAATTCCTGGGAATGCCATAGGGCGAACGCACGCCCACGAGGCCGGTCGCGAACTGGTCGAGATTGGTCTTGCCGATGATGATCGCGCCTGCCGCGCGCAGCCGTTCGACCGCAGTCGAGTCGTGCGTCGGCGCAAAGGAGAAGGCCGGACAGGCCGCCGTGGTCGGAAAGCCCAGCGCATCGATATTGTCCTTCACGGCAACAGGCACGCCGTAGAGCGGCAGGCTGGCGGCATCCTTCGCGGCAAGCTTCCCGGCCTCCGCGATCGCGTCCTTCTCGTCGCGCAGGCTGATGAAGATCGCGGGATCGTTGTGGTCGCGAATGCGCTGATAGGTCCGCGCGACCGTCTGCGCCGGCGTCATTGTGCCCGCGCGATGCGCGGCCACAATCGCGGCGATCGTTTCAGGCTGCTCAGCCCCCATTTCAGCCTTCATGGCGATAAAACTCCGGCAACTTGTCTTCACCCGGAATGAAGCAAGCGATGTGCCATTGTGTACATTATCCGGGCAGCGCGGTTGCTCCGGATACTATCGAAAAATCAGTAGCTTGTGGAATACCTCGATGATCGATTGCGCTGCCGAGCTAAGGCCCGGTCAAGAGCGTCTGCTCAAACAATGAGCAGTCCGGATCAGGTGAAGCCGGCCAGGATCTGAAGCAGCCGCTCCCGGTTGGCCTTGCCGATCTTCTCCTCGACATGCCGCTCGTGCTCGATGGCGAGCCGCTTGAATTTGGCCAACGCCGTCTCACCTGGGCCGGTGAGATGCAGCGCGTGCGAGCGCCGATCCTGTTTCGACTTGATCCGTTTCACCAGCTTGCGCTGTTCGAGGCTGTCGATCAGATGCACCAGCCGGGCGCGCTCGATGCCGAGGCGCTTTGCCACTGCCATCTGCGAGAGCCCGGGGTTGGCGCCGATCACGGTCAGCACCGAATATTGCGTCGGCCTGATGTCGACGTCGCCGAGCGTCTTGATGAAATCCTGAAAGATCCAGATCTGGAAGCGCCGCACCGCATAGCCGGCGTGGCCGACCAGCGCGTCCAGCCCGATCTCGTCCGCGTCGTTCCACCGCGCCGCGCCATTGCCGGCGCGTTTGCGTGGGGAGGGGCGGGTGTCGGCTCGGGCTGCGCTGGCTGTCACATCGTGTCTCCTGCCGCGCGACCTTAGCGCCTTGGCGGTCCCAACGGAAGATTGTTGTTGACGACAACAATTGTCCCGCCCAACATTATGGCCAAAGCGGCCCGCAACGAGGCTGCGGCCGATTCCGGATATGGGCGAGGGAGGAAACCATGACGTCAGCCACTCGCGGTGACGCTTCGAGCCTGTTCGCAACGCCAAAGACCGTCGCCGAGCATCGCGCCGACGGCAGCATTGTGCTGCGCTCGGGCGAGCCCTTGCGCGATTGCGCGCGCTGCATCGGCGACTGGCTGGAGCATTTTGCGCGGCAGACCCCGGACAAGGTCTTCCTCGCCGAGCGCGGCAGTACCGAATCGCCCTGGACCACCGTCACCTATGCGCAGGCGCTGCAGCAGGTGCGAGGCGCGGCGTCATGGATCCTCGCGAGGGGCCTCAGCGCGGAATGCCCACTCGTCATCCTCTCCGACAACAGCATCGACCATGCGTTGCTGGCGCATGCCGCTCAGCATGTCGGTGTGCCCTCGGCCGCGATCTCGCCGGCCTATTCGCTGATGTCGAAGGATTTTGACAAGCTCAAGAGCATGATCGCGCTGCTGGAGCCGGGCGCGATCTATGTCTCCGCAACAAAGCCGTTTGCGGCGGCGCTCGCCGCGATCAAGCCGCTGCATAAGGCGCAGATCATCAGCGGCAATGCCGATGATGCCGGCGCGCTTGCCTTCCGCGCCATTGCGGCAACAGCTGAGACGCCTGACGTTGCAAAAGCCTTTGCCACGATGACCCCGGACACGATCGCAAAATTCCTGTTCACGTCGGGCTCGACCGGCACGCCCAAGGCAGTCATCAACACCCAGCGCATGCTGACCTCGAGCCAGCAGGCCAAGGCGCAGACCTGGACCTTTCTGGAGCAGGGCCACGGCGATCTCGTCATCCTCGATTGGCTCCCCTGGAGTCACACCTTCGGTGCCAACCACAATTTCAATCTCGTGCTGCGCAACGGCGGCTCGCTCTATATCGACGGCGGCAAGCCTGCACCCGGTCTGTTCGCGACGTCACTGGCCAATCTGAAAAGCGTGATGCCGACGGTCTATTTCAACGTGCCGCGCGGTTTCGACATGCTGATTGCGGCGCTGCGCGGCGATGAGGAACTGCGCCGCCGCTTCTTCGGCGAGGTGAAGTTCGCCTTCTATGCCGGCGCCGCGCTGCCGCAGAATCTCTGGGACGCGCTCGAACAGCTCTCGATCGAGACTGTCGGCCGGCCGCTGCCGATGGTCTCGGCCTGGGGCTCGACCGAGACGTCGCCGCTGGCGACCGACTGCCATTTCCTCGCCGAACGCTCTGGCAACATCGGCGTGCCGATTCCGGGCACCGAATTGAAGCTCGTCACTTGCGGCGACAAGCTCGAGGTGCGCGTGCGCGGCCCCAACGTGACGCCGGGCTACTGGAAAGCGCCCGAGCTGACCAGGCAGGCTTTTGACGAAGAGGGCTTTTATCTGATCGGCGACGCGGTAAAACTTGCCGATGCGGAGCGTCCCGAGCGCGGCCTGTTCTTCGACGGCCGTGTCGCGGAAGATTTCAAGCTCAATTCCGGCACCTGGGTCAGCGTCGGCACGCTGCGCGTCGCCGGCATTACAGCGCTTACGCCGCTGGCGCAGGACATCGTCGTCACGGGTCACGGCGGCGACGAGGTGCGCTTCTTGGTGTTCCCGAACGTCGCAGCCTGCCGCGCTCATGCCGGTCTGCCCGGGACGGCAGATGTGAATGACGTACTGGCGCACGACAAGGTCAGGACCACGTTGGCGCAAGGTCTCGCAAGACTGAAGCAGCAGTGCGCCAACTCCTCCGGTCACGCCACGCGCGCGCTGTTGCTCGCCGAACCGCCATCGGTGGACGGCGGCGAGATCACCGACAAGGGCTACATCAACCAGCGCGCGGTGTTGACACGCCGTGCGGATGCCGTGGGGCGGTTGAATGCTGATGCGTCGGCGGAGTGGGTTGGTCTGTAGCGGTTCACGAACCCAAAGCTCGCCCGGATATGCCAGCCATTCTGCCGCATTATCCGTCGATTATTTTGTTGCCTAAGCAACTAATTCATGCGAATCGTTCCGGACAAGGATGACGGCGGGGGAACCGCTGCGCCTGATCTGGGAGGAAACGATGCTCGGCAGGAACGGCGCCGCGGGTAAATGCCTGCGCATGTCCGAAGGCGGCAATACGACGCGCCTCACGCCCGCCGCGTCAGCTGGTGCTGCCGCCCGTCACCGCGCCGAGGTTTTCGTGCAGCCGGCGCAGCAGGTCGATCAGTACCTCGCGCTCGTCCTTGCTCAGACAGGACAGCAGACGCCGTTCGCGCTCGAACGCCGCAACGATCACCTTGTCATGGGTGGCGCGGCCCTTCGCCGTCAGCGAGATCGAATGGGTGCGGCCGTCGTTCGGATCGGTGCGGATCGACACATGGCCGCGCTTCTCCAGGCCGGCGAGCGTGCGGCTCACCGGGCCCTTGTCGAAGCCGATGACGTGGCAGATGCGCGAGGCGGGAATGCCGGGCTCGATCGCCAGCAGCGACATGATCCGCCACTCCGTGACGTTGACGCCGAACTGCCGCTGATAGAACGCGGTCGCGCCGTTCGAGAGCTTGTTGGCGATGAAGGTGATGAACGCCGGGACGTAACGATCGAGGTCGAGCGTCGGCCCGAATTCAGCGGGCGCAGGCTTTTGGCGGGATCTGGTCGAAGGCGGCATATCGGGAATCTGTCTCGCGGCGTGCCCAGAGACCTAAGGGCAAGCGCCGCCCTTTCACAAGATCAAAATGAGGGAGGATTTTTATGAGCGCACCCGGCTCCGCCGCATCAAGCGTTCCGCATCTCGACGTCGATCCCTTCGACATGAATTTCTTTGCCGATCCTTATCCCACACATGAGCTGCTACGGGAGACGGGCCCGGTGGTCTATCTCGACAAGTGGAAGCTCTATGGCGTGGCGCGCTATGCCGAGGTTCATGCGGTTCTGAACGATCCCACGACGTTCTGCTCCAGCCGCGGCGTCGGCCTGTCCGATTTCAAGAAGGAGGCGCCGTGGCGGCCGCCGAGCCTGATCCTCGAGGCCGATCCTCCCGAGCACACCCGCACCCGCGCCGTGCTGTCGAAGGTGCTGTCGCCGACCGTGATGAAGGGGCTGCGCGACCGTTTTGCCGCGGCGGCGGAAGAGCGCGTGGATGCGCTGCTGGAGCAGCGCAGTTTTGATGCGATCACGGATCTAGCAGAAGCCTACCCGCTCTCGATCTTTCCGGATGCGCTCGGGCTGAAGCCCGAGGGGCGCGATCATCTCATTCCCTATGCGAGCCTGGTGTTCAACGCCTTTGGTCCGCCGAACGAGTTGCGCAAGGAGGCGATCGCGCGTTCGGCGCCGCACCAGGCCTATGTCACCGAGCAGTGCCAGCGCGACAACCTGACGCCGGGCGGCATCGGCGCCTGCATTCATGCCCATGTCGACGAGGGCGGCATAACAGCCACGGAGGCGCCGCTGCTGGTGCGCTCGCTGCTGTCGGCCGGCCTCGATACCACGGTCAACGGTATCGGTGCCGCCGTCTATTGCCTGGCTCGCTTCCCCGATCAGTGGCAGCGCCTGCGTAGCGATCTCACGCTCGCGCGCAACGCTTTCGAAGAGGCCGTGCGCTTCGAGAGCCCGGTGCAGACCTTCTTCCGCACCACGACGCGCGATGTCGAGCTGTCAGGCGCCACCATCGGCGAAGGCGAGAAAGTGCTGATGTTCCTCGCGGCCGCCAACCGCGATCCGCGGCGCTGGGACAAGCCTGACAGTTACGACATCACCCGCCGAACCTCCGGCCATGTCGGCTACGGCTCGGGCATTCACATGTGCGTCGGCCAGCTCGTGGCGCGGCTCGAAGGTGAGACGATGCTCTCAGCCTTGGCCCGCCGCGTTGCCGGCATCGACATCACCGGCGAGCCGAAGCGCCGCTTCAACAACACGCTGCGCGGGCTCGACAGCCTACCGGTGACGATCACGCCGGCTTGACGCTGCCGACGGCGAAACCAATCAAGGGGAGGGACCAATGAAGAACTTGAAGTGGACGCTCGCGCTCGCTGCGAGCCTGATCGGCGGCGCCGCGAGCGCCGAGATATCCGACAATGTCGTTCGCGTCGGCGTGCTCAACGACATCTCCGGCATTTTTCAGGACACCAACGGCATGGGCTCGGTCGAGGCCGCGCGCATGGCGGCCGAGGATTTCAACGGCGGGGCTAAGGGCATCAAGGTCGAGATCGTCTACGCCGATCACCAGAACAAGGCCGATGTCGGCAACGCCATCGCGCGCAAATGGCTCGAGGTCGAAGGCGTCGATGCGATCGTCGACGTGCCGAACTCCGCGGTCGGCCTCTCCATCAACTCGCTCTTGCGCGACAGCCGCATGACGTATCTGGCGTCGTCGACCGCGAGCGCCGATCTCACCGGCAAGGCGTGCTCGCGGAATACCATCCAATGGGTCAACGACACCTGGGCGACCGGCAACACCACGGCAGCGGCAATGATGTCGCGCGGCGGCAAGGACTGGTATTTCTTGACGGTCGACTACGCACTCGGCAAGGGCATCGAGACGGAGGCGCAGAAATACATCGAGGGCCACGGCGGCAAGGTGCTCGGCTCTTCAAGACATCCGCTCGGCACCTCCGACTTCGCCTCGTTCCTGTTGCAGGCGCAGGGCTCGAAAGCGCAGGTGATCGGCCTTGCCAATGCCGGCGGCGACACCATCAACGCCGTGAAACAGGCCGCCGAGTTTGGCATCCAGCAGAGCGGCCAGAAGCTCGTCGCCTTCCTGCTCTTCATCAACGACGTTCACGGCATGGGCATCAAGGTGGCGCAGGGCCTGCAGCTCATGGAAGCCTTTTACTGGGACATGAACGATGACACCCGCGCGTTTGCAAAACGCTTCGCCGCGCGTCCCGGCATGAACGGCAAGATGCCGAGCGGCAACCAGGCCGGCGTTTATGCCTCCACGCTCGCCTATCTCAACGCGGTCGCTGCGACCGGCAGCGACAATGCCAAGGACGTCGTGCCCGAGATGAAGAAATTTAAGGGCAAGGACAGACTGTTCGGCGACACCGCGATCCGCCAGGACGGCCGCGTCGTGCATCCGATGTATCTGTTCGAGGTGAAGAAGCCGGAAGAGTCGAAATATCCCTACGACTATTACAAGCTGGTCTCGACGATTCCCGCGGAGCAGGCGTTTCGCCCGATGGCGGAGGGTGGGTGCGAGCTGGCGAAGTAGATCTCGTGCCCCGGACGCAGTGCAGCGCGTAGCGCTGCGCTGCAGAGCCGGGGCCCATGACTGCTGGGTCCCGGCTCTGCGTCGCGTCATTTCATGCCGCGCCGCGTCCAGGACACGAGAGAAGCACCGCTACACCACCTTGCTGCTCCCCTGCGTGATCAATCGCGCCGCGCGCTGGTCGCGGGCGTAGATCCAGAGCCAGCTCAGCGCTACGCTGAGGCGGTGGCGCAGGCCGATCAGGAAGTAGATGTGGGCGATGCCCCAGATCCACCATGCGATGGTGCCGCGCAGCTTGATCTTGCCGAAATCGATCACCGCGAGTCGCTTGCCGATCTGGGCGAGGCTGCCGGCGTGCTTGTAGCGGAACGCTCCCTTGTTCTCGCCGCGCAGCCGGGCCTTGATGGTCTCGGCGACATGCTTGCCCTGCTGCTTCGCGGCCGGCGCGATGCCGGGCACCGGCTTGCCTTCCCAGGCGTTGATATTGATGGTGTCGCCGATCGCGAAGATCTCGGGATGGCCGGGAATCGTCAGGTCGTCTTCGACCTGCACGCGCCCTGCGCGATCGGCAGGTGCGCCCAGCCATTCCGCGGCGGGCGAGGCCCGCACGCCGGCGGCCCAGATCCGGGTCTTTGCCTCGAGCAGCTTGGCGCCGAACACGACGCCCTCACGATTGATCTCGGTGACGGCCTGTCCGAGCACGACCTCGACGCCGATCTTCTCGAGCGAGGCTTGCGCATAGGCCGAGAGGTCGTCGGGAAAGCCCGCAAGCACGCGCGGGCCGGCCTCGATCAGTACGACGCGCGCCTTGGTGGTATCGATGTTGCGGAAATCGCCGGGCAGCGTGTGGTGCGCCATTTCGGCGATGGTGCCGGCAAGCTCGACGCCGGTGGGACCGGCACCGACGATCACGAAGGTCAGCCGCGCCGCGCGCTTGGCCGGATCGGTCTCGCGCTCGGCGCGCTCGAACGCCACCAGGATGTGACGGCGCAGCGTGGTCGCGTCTTCCAGCGTCTTCAGCCCTGGCGCCCATGTCTCCCACTCGTCATGGCCGAAATAGGCATGCCGCGCGCCGGTCGCGAGCACCAGCGTGTCGTAAGGCACCTCGCTGCCGTCGTCGATCAGCACGCAGCGCCTGGCAGCATCAACGCCGCTGACGGTCGCAAACAGCGTCGTCACTTCGCGCCGGTCGCGCATGAGATGGCGGACCGGCCAGGCAATCTCGCTGGTCGCAAGCGAGGCGGTCGCGACCTGGTAGAGCAGCGGCTGAAACAGATGATGGTTGCGGCGGTCGATCAGCGTGATCTCGACTGGCGCGCCCGCCAGCCGGTAGGTCGTCTCCAGCCCGCCGAAGCCGGCGCCGACGATGACGACGCGATGCGGTGTCGTGGTCATGATGTACCCTCGAATCTCGCTGCTCTATTTCCTCATTTAAGTGCCGATTGGGCGCCGCGGTCCAATAGCTGTCATCAATCACGGAAATAGGCTCGGCATATCGACCGGCCCCCCGCGAAAAAGCGCCGCAGCCTTGGACCGGTCTTGGCCGAAGTAGGTAGAATTATATTTCTTGCCATCGCCGTTTGGGGCGAAATATGGTGCAAGGGAGGGCGCCGAGCCATTGGCGGCCCGACAGATTTTGCGTTCAATAGAGACAGACCCGGGCGGCGATCACCCCGTTCCCGGGATCAATAATAAGGAGGGGAGTGGTTATGAAGATGGCATTCTGGCTGGCGGGCGCGGCGGCGCTGGTGCTGGCAAATCAGGCATTCGCCGGCGACACCATCAAGATCGGTTTCGTCTCGACCTTCAGCGGACCGGGCGCCGTGATCGGCAACGACATGCGCAACTCCTTCGAGCTCGCGCTCGACCACATGGGCCGCAAGATGGACGGCAAGCCAGTCGAGGTGATCTACGAGGATGACGGGCAGAAGCCTGACGTCGGCAAGCAGAAGACCGAGAAGCTGGTGCAATCCGACAAGGTCGATTTCCTCGCCGGCTACATCTGGTCGAACGTGCTCTTGGCCTCGCTCAAGACCGCGGTGGACTCGCAGACCTTCCTGATCTCGGCCAATGCGGGCCCGTCGCAGCTCGCCGGCGATTTGTGCTCGCCCTACGTGTTCTCGACCTCGTGGCAGAACGACCAGACGCCCGCCGCCATGGGCCTCTACATGAACCAGAAGGGCGTCAAGAGCGTGTTTCTGATCGGCCCGAACTACGCGGCCGGCAAGGACATGCTTGCGGGCGTGAAGAGCACGTTCAAGGGTGAGGTCAAGGGCGAGGAATACACGGTCTGGCCGAGCCAGCTCGACTTCTCCGCTGAGCTCTCCAAGGCGCGCGCCTCGGGCGCCGAGTCGATCTTCGTGTTCTATCCCGGTCCGGCCGGCGTGCAGTTCCTCAATCAATATGCGCAGGCGGGCCTCAAGAGCACGATGCCGCTCTACACCGCTTTTACCGTCGACGAGCTGTCGCTGCCGCTCCAGAAGGAGAACGCGCTCGGCGTTCCCGGCGCGCAGGAGTGGGTCAACGACTTGCCCAACGAGCAGAACAAGCGCTTCGTCACCGACTATCGCAAGAAGTACACCGGCCTGCGCCCGACCTATTACGGTGCGCAAGCCTATGACGCGGCCCAGCTGATCAATAGCGCGGTCGTCGCGGTGAAGGGCGACACCAGCAAGAAGGACGCGATGAAGGCCGAGATGGAGAAGGCCAACTTCAAATCGCTGCGCGGCGCCTTCAAATACGGCAACAACCACATCCCGGTGCAGAGCTTCTATCTGCAGGACGTAGTCAAGGACGCCGAAGGCCAGCTCTCGCTGAAGACGGTGGCGACGATCGTTGAGAACGACCAGGATCGCTTCCACGACAAGTGCACGATGAAATAGCCACAGGTGACGTTGTCCCTTCTCCCCTTGTGGGAGAAGGTGGCGCGAAGCGCCGGATGAGGGGTATCTCTCCGCAAATTCAGCATCGCGGTTGAGGTAAGACCCATCTCGCCGCTATGCGGCGAGCCAGTGGGGAGAGGGTAAGACCTATACCCGCGGCATGCTCGCGGGCCGGACCTCTCGGGATTGTGCTGCTAGCCTGATCCCGGCATTTGCCGCACCAAACCCCTGATAATTCTTTCGCTCGACGATCTCGAAGAAGAACCGCTCATCAAAAATGTGCGTGTAGACCTGGAAGAATTCGCCGTCGCCCTCGCGGTCGTAGAGGATGTGGTTGGCGCGGAGCTTTGCCATGACATCGGGCGCGAGATCGTATTTGGCTTCGATGTCGTCGTAATAATTATCCGGAATATCCAGGAAGTCCGCGCCGCGGGCGCGCATCGCGGCGACGGTGGCAAAGATGTCCTCGCACGCGAACGCGACATGCTGCACGCCTGAGCCGAAAAACTCCGAGATGAAACGCGCCGGCAGCGTGCGGTTGGCGGACGAGCCGTTGAGCACGAAGCGCAGGCTCTGGTCGCCGTTGATGACGGCCTGGCTCTGCACCAGGCCGCGGGGGTCGGCGATCTCCATCTGCGGCAGGCGCTTGAGGTCGAGGATGCCGGTGTAGAACAGCAGCCAGGACAGCATCTCGTCATAAGGCATCGACTGCGCGATGTGGTCGATGGCGAGCAGCGCATCCGCGCTCGTATCGCTCGCAATCGGCGCAAAATCCGTGTCCCAGTTCTTGCCGGCCTGGTCGAGGAAATAAAGAAGGCTGCCGCCGACGCCGTGGATCGCGGGGATCTCCAGCTCGCCCGGTCCGACCGGCTGGTAGAAGGTGCGCGCCTTCAGCGTCTCGGCACGCTGCATGGCAAGGCCCGCATTGTCGACGTCGAGCGCGATGGCGCAAACGCCGGGACCGTGCGTGACGTAATGCGAATGCGCAAAGCCGTCGGTCTCGCAATTGATCACGAGCTCGACCTTGCCCTGCGACCAGCGCTCCACCGCCTTGCTGCGATGCTTGCCGCTTCTGCGGAAGCCGAGCTGTGAAAACAGATGCGCGAGCTCGCCGGCCTTGGTCTCGTTGACGGCGAACTCGATGAAGCCCGTGCCGCTGCTCTTGGCCTTCGGCGCCAGGGGCTCGCCGACGAGCTTTGGCCAATCCGGGGCGAGCTGGTCCTGCAACAGGATCAGCGAGCGCAGGCCGTCCACCGCGGTCTGCGCCGCCGAGCCGGCGCGGAACTGGTCGTTGAAGATCTCCAGCGACCACGGCCCGGAATAGCCGGTCGCCGCGATCGCCTGCATGAACTCGCCGACCGGCAGATCGCCCTGACCGGGGAAGGAGCGGAAGTGCCTGCTCCACGACAGGATGTCGAGCTCGAGCTTTGGCGCGTCGGCCAGCTGCACCAGAAAGATCTTGTCGCCGGGGATCGAGGCCATCGCGCGCACCGGGAAGCCCGGCGCCAGCGCGTGAAAGCTGTCGAGGATGACGCCGATCGCGGGATGATCGGCGCGCCGCACGATCTCCCAGGCGTCGCGGTAGTCGTTGACGTGGCGGCCCCAGGCCAGCGCCTCGTAGCCGACGCGCAAAGACCGCTTGGCGGCGCGGTCACCGAGCTCGCGAAAATCATCGGCTGCGCGGTCGATACCGCCGAGCGAGTGAGGGGAGACATTGGAGCAGATCAGCAGCAAATCGGTGCCGAGCTCCTGCATCAGATCGAATTTGCGCTCGGCGCGGGCAAAATTGCGCGAGCGCTGCGGCTCCGGCATGCCCTCGAAATCGCGGAAAGGCTGGAATGCGCAGATATCGAGATTGAGGTCCTTGCAGAGACTTGCGATGTCGCGCGGGCCTGATCCGAACGACAGCAGGTCGTTCTCGAAGATCTCGACCGCCTCGAAGCCGGCGGACGCGATGGCGCGAAGTTTTTCGTCGAGGGCCCCGCTGAGTGAGACTGTTGCAATGGAGCGTTTGTTCATGCCGCACTCTCCTCCATGGCGCCACCCAGGAACAATTGCCCGATGCGCGGATCGTTTAAAATGCGTTCAGCCTTGTCGACCATGCGGGTCTGGCCGAGTTCCAGCACGATGCCGATATCCGAGATCTCCAGCGCCGAGCGCGCGTTCTGCTCGATCATCAGGACGGTGACGCCGCGCTCACGCAGGCTCTTCAGAATATCGAAGGTCTGCTGCACCATCAGCGGCGATAGGCCGATCGAGGGCTCGTCGACCAGCACGAGCTTTGGTTCGAGCAACAGCGAGCGGGCGATCTCAAGCTGCTTCTGCTCGCCGCCGGAGAGCGTCGAGGCCTGCTGTGCCGACTTGCGGCGCAGCGCGGGGAACAGGTCGAGCGCGGCCTCGATGCGCGTCGGCAGGTCGATGTCCTTGCCTGCCGCGACGCCGCCGAGCTCGATATTGTGGCGGACCGACAGTTCCGGAAAGATGTTGCGGCCTTGCGGCACATAGCAGATGCCGGCGTTGAGCAGCGCGCGCTGGCTCAAATTGCTGACATCGCGGCCGGCAAAATTGATCTTGCCTTCGCGCAGCTTGAGCAGGCCAAAGATCGCCTTGAACACGGTGGATTTACCGGCGCCGTTCGGGCCGATGATCGTGGTGATGGTCGCCGGCGGCACCGAAAACGTCGTGCCGTTCAGGATCGTCATCTTGCCGTAGCCGCCGACGAGGTTGTGAACCGAGAGGATCGGATCGCTCATGGCTCGCTTTCCCTAATGTCCGAGATAGGCTTCGATCACGGCGGGGTTCTTCCGGACCTCGTCCGGCCGGCCCATCGCCAGGACCTTGCCTTCCGCCATCACCATGACCCGCGAGCACAGCGACATCACGAACTCCATGTTGTGCTCGATCACGACGAAGGTCGCATTCTTCTCGCGGTTGATCGCGACCAGGCGCTCCTTCAAATCCGACAGCATCGTCGGATTGACGCCGCCGGCGGGCTCGTCGAGCAGCACCAGGCGCGGCCCGCCCATGAAGGCCATGGCAGCGTCGAGCAGCTTCTGCTGGCCGTAGGAGAGACCGCCGGCAGGCTCTGCTGCGAGATGATCGAGCTTGAAGAAGCCGATCATCTGGTCGGCGGTATCAGTCAACCCGGCATCGGAGCGGCCGACGAGGCGCGAGGCCATGTTGCCCTGATGCTCTTGGCCTGCGAGGATCAGGTTCTCGCGCACCGAGAGTTTTGGAAAGACCTGCAGGAGCTGGAAGGTGCGGCTGACGCCGAGCTTGTTGAGCTCGGAGGGGCGCAAGCCCGTGACGACCTTGCCGTCGAGCTTGACCTCGCCGCCTGATGGCGTGAGCTGGCCGAGGATGCAGTTGAACAGGGTGGATTTGCCGCAGCCGTTCGGGCCGATCAGGCCGAGGATCTCGCCCTCGCGAACATCGAACGAGACGCCGTCGACCGCGGTAATGCCGCCAAAGCTCTTCTTGATGTCGGTGACTTCGAGGACCGCACTCATTGCGCCGTCTCCAGGCGGGACTTGGCGACGGCGCGCAGCGCGGAGGCTGCCTTGGTGCGCCGTGCGGCCATAGTGCGGTCGAGAATTCCCAAAATGCCGGTCGGCGACCAGATCAGAAGTCCCATCACTGCGATCGCGTAGAGCATCAGATAATACCCTTCGGTGAAGCGCAGCCATTCCGGCAGCAGCACCGCGATCATCGCGCCGAGGAACGGGCCGAAATAGAAGCCGGCGCCACCGACGATCACCATCATCAGGAGATCGAGCGACAGCGACAGGTTGAACGGCACCGGGTCGATATATTGCGTCAGCGGTGCATAGAGCGCGCCGGCGACGCCGCCGAGCGCCGAGCCGATCGCAAAGGCCATCAGCGTGTAGCGGCGGGTATCGATGCCGAGCGATTGCGCACGCAGCGGATTTTCACGCAGTGCCATGAAGGCGCGGCCCCAGGGCGAACGAATCAGCCACCAGACCGCGACGGACACGATCGCGAGCGAGCTGAGGCAGATATAGTAGAATGGCAGCGGCTTGTTGGTCGCGATGCCGAAGACATGCGGCCGCGGAATGTTGGAGATGCCGTAGATGCCGCCAGTGAGCCAGCTCTCGTTGCGGAACACCAGGAAGGCGAGGGTGGAGAAGGCAAGCGTGACGAAGGCGAGGTAGTGGTGCTGCACGCGCAGCGCGGGATAGCCGAGCACCCAGCCGACCGCGAAGCTTAAGGCGATCGCGACGACAATGGCAGCCGGCAGCGGCCAGCCATGCGTCGTCATGATCGCGGCCGCATAGGCGCCGATGCCGACGAAAGCGCCCTGCGCCAGCGAAACCTGCCCGGCATAGCCGAGCGTGAGGTTGAGGCCCATCGCGGCGATGGTCATCACCGCCCACTGGCTCAGGATGAACAGGCCGTAGCGGTTGAAGTTCATGGGAATGACGATCAGGCCGGCAATGACAATGAGGCCGAGCGCGATCTTCAGGGGTTTGGCGAAGCCGCTCATACCGTGCGCTCCTCGGGGCGGCCGAGCAGTCCTTGCGGCCGGAACAGGATGACCACGATCAGGAAGACCAGCGGCACGGCCGCGCGGTATTGCGTCGAGACGTAGGATGCCGCGAGATTGTCGAGCACGCCGATCAACAGGCCGCCGGCGATCGCACCGCGCACCTGGTTGAAGCCGCCGACGATCGCGGCGATGAAGGCAGCCTGGCCCAACACTTCACCGCTCGAAAACTTTGCCAGATAGATCGGCGTGATCAGCAGCGAAGCCAGCGCGACCAGGAAGGCGTTGATCAGGAAGGTTAGCAGGATCATACGCTCGACCGGCACGCCGATGATGCGCGCAACGGTTGGGTTTTGGGCTGCCGCCTGCATCTGGTGGCCAAGCGAGGTACGGTTGAGCAGCGTGGTCAGGCCGAACACGGCAAGGATGGCGACGACGAGGACGCCGATGCTCTGCAGCGACACGGCGTGGCCGAGGATGGAGATGTCTCCGGTCGGCACGATCGACGGAAAGGGCGAGGCCTCCGCGCTGAAGAACTGCTTGACGGCCTCCTTGATGCCGATCGCCAGCGCCATGGTCGCGATCGCGAGCGGCAGCACGCCATGGCGCATCATCGGATCGACCAGCAGTATCTTGAAGGCCAGCCCAAGCAGGATCATCGACAGGAGGATACCAAGGATGATCGCGAGCCAGAACGGTGCGCCGACATGCATCGCCGCCAGCATCAAGAACGCGGGCAGCATCACGAACTCGCCTTGTGCGAAATTGATGGTCTGCGAGGTCTGCCACAGCAGCGTGAAGCCAACCGCGACCAGCGCGTAGATCGCGCCGGTGGCAAGTCCCGCGACCAGAAGATCGAACAGATTGGACATTATTGCCTCGCGTGTCCCTCGTCCTGCTATGTCGTCTCCGTCTCCCCCGTCTCTCTTTCTTCTCCCTCGCCCCGTTCTTACGGGGAGAGGGTTGGGGTGAGGGGCTGTCTCTGCGAACTCAATTCTCACTGCACCCGCGGAAGCAGCCCCTCACCCCGCCCTCTCCCCGCGAAGGGCGGGGAGAGGGAGACGAAAGATCTCTCCCCGCGAAGAGCGGGGCGAGGGAGAAGAACTCCCCGGGAAGGAGAGAAAAGAAGCACCTCACTTCATCTTCGGCAGCACCTGCTTCACGACCTGCTTGCCTTCGACCACCTCGACCAGAAAACTCTGCCGGTCGATGTCGCCGTTTGCATCGAAGGTGACGTCCATCAAGATGCCCGGCTCGTCCGCGGCCTTAATGGTCAGGCCATGCAGCGCGTCGGCGAAGGCCCTGGAATCGATCTTGCCCATCTTCTCCGTGGTGGCCTTCACCATGTAGACGGCGAGATAGCCCTTCAGGCCGTTATGATCGGGAACGTAATTGTACTTCTTCGAGAAGCGGTCACGGAATCCCTTGATCAGGTCGACCGGGGCATCCGTGGTGAGGCCGACATGGCCGCGCGCGCCGTTGGCGGCATCGCCGGCGAGCTCGATCACCTTCTGACCGATCAGCGTGGTCTCACCCATCAGCGGCGCGGTGACGCCCTGGCGCTTCAGCTCCTTGAGAATACGCGCGCTCTCTTCCTCGTTGAGATAGACGAACACGGCGTCCGGGTTGGCGGCCTTGATCTTGCCGACGTCGGCGGCGAAATCGGCCTGGCCTGCTTCGGTGGAGAGATCGGCGACCACCTTGCAGCCGAGCCGCTCCAGCTCCTTGACCACGACGTCGCGCCCGCCGCGGCCAAAGTCATTGTTGACCCAGACCACCGCGACGGACTTCGCCTTCATCTCGTCGTGGATGTACTTTGCGACCTTCGGCATCGAGGACTGCTGGCCGAACGAGGTGCGGAACAGGAACTTGTTGCCGGCCTGGGTCAGCTCGGCGGCTTCGCCTCCCATGATCTGGGCGATGCCGGCTTCGGCTGCGAGCGGGGCGGTCACCTTTACCGAACCGGAATAGCCGGGTCCGAGCAGCACATAGGGCTCGGCGTCGAGCGCCTTCTGCACCTGCGCGCGCGCCACGCCGGGGTTGGACTGCGAGTCGGCATGGGTGACCTCGAGCTTGCGGCCGAGCACGCCGCCCTTGGCGTTGATCTCCTCGATCGCGAGGTCGATTCCGTTTTTCCAATTGGTGCCGACGGTGGCACCGCCACCTGACAGTTCGGCGACGTCGGCGAGCTTGATTGCCTGCGCGTGGGCACCGGCTGCAGCGGCGAAGGCAAGCAGGGCGCCCGCCAATAGGGTCGATTTCATGGTCTCTCCTCCCATTTATTGATTTTGATGTTGCCCGCGGCCTTGTGTCCGGCCGCTTCGCCTCAAGCTGCCTGATAGGCGGCGCTGCGCGCGGCCATCACGGCGTCAAAAGCCTCTCCCATGACCTCGGTCGATGGCGCAAGGCCCGTAAACAGTTCGAAGGCGTCGGCAGCCTGGTAGATCGCAAGCTCGCGCCCGGTCATGATCCGCGCGCCCTTGGCCTGCGCCGCGGCCAGCAAGGGTGTGATCAGCGGCGAATAGACGGCGTCGGCGACCCACAGGTTTTCACGCAGCAGCGTCGGCGCGACTGGCGTTTCCCGGTTCGGGAGCATGCCGACCGGCGTGCCGTTGACGAGGCCGGTGGCGCCGTCGAGTGCGTCCTCGACGCTCGTGGCTACCCTGGCGCCACCCTGTTTGGCGAGCAGCGCGGCGAGTCTTTCGGCCCGCGCCGGTTCACTGTCGAAGATGCGGATGTCAGCCACCTTCAGGCTCGCCAGCGCAAAGGCGATCGCCTTGCCGACGCCGCCGGTGCCGATCACGGCAACCGCATTTCCGGTGGGCGCCAGCAGCGGCGTGACGGCGTGCGCAAAGCCCGTCGTGTCGGTGTTGTGGCCAATCAGGCGACCGTCCTTGACGACGACGGTGTTGACCGCGCCCATGGCGGCCGCAGCCGGCGCCAGCTCGTCGAGCAGCGGGACCACCGCTTCCTTGTAGGGAAAGGTCACGTTGACGCCGGCAAAGCCGAGCCGCCGCACGCCCTCCAGCATCATGCCGAGCGCGGTCGCGTCAGCGCCGGCGACCTCGATGAGCTGGTAATGGCCGCGCAGGCCGAGGGCCTCGGCAGCGCGCTCATGCATGGCGGGAGAGGCGGAATGCGCGATCGGCGCGCCGATCAGGCCGGTCAGGAGCTTCTTGGAAGCGGCAGGTCCGCGCTTTGACATGATCCACTATCGCCTGGTGAGATGCGTTCATTTCCGGCCATTAGCCGCGAAATTCGCGCAATTCCAAGTGGGACGATAGTCTTTCCTCCGCCTAACACAATTACCCATTTATCTGTTAAACCTAACATAGTGTTATTTCTTCCGTCCACGCCCTGAAGTGGCCTTGCCGTTGCCTCGGGACGGCTCGACCGCGCGCATCTCGGCACGGAGCGACTCGATGAAATACTCGACATGGAGCGACAGCGGTGCGCCGCGCTTGACTGCGATATAGGTGTCGAACCGCGTCGGCTCGGTGATCTTGAGCAGCTCGATCCCGGGATAGCCGCCATGGGCCACCGTGAACTGGTCGATGATGGCAATGCCGAGCCCGGCCTTCACCAGCGCGCAGACCGTGGTGCCGAAGCGCGCACGGATGGTGATGTTGTAGTCGAGGCGGTGGCGCGCAAAGATCTCGGCCATGATCCGGCCGTAGGGATCGTTCGGATCGATGCCGATCAGCGGATAGCGGGTGATCTCGGCGGCGGAGACCTGCTTGCGGCCGGCAAGCTCGTGGCCGGGCGGCACGATGCAATAGAGCTCGCCCGAGGCGAGCGGCATGAAGTCGAGGCCGGAATGCTCCAGCCGGTAGCTCATCGCCACGCATTCGCCGCGGCCGAGCATGAGATAGTCGATCGCTTCCTCGAGCTTGAGGATGTTGATATCGATGCCGAGATCGGGATAGCGGCGGCGGACACGCTCGATCGCGCGCGGCACCATCACCTGCGAGATGCTCGGCACCGAGCCGATCCGCAGTTCCGACAATCCGCCGCGGCCGATCTTGGAGATGATCTCGGAGAGATCGTCGACCTTCTTGTAGACGCCGTTGATCTCCTCGAAAATGTTCTCGGCTTCCGGCGTCGGGAAGTAGCGGCCGTTCTGGCGCTGGAAGAAGCGGATGCCGAGCGAGCGCTCGGTGTATTTGACCAGGCGGCTGATCCCCGGCGCCGACACGTTCAACAGCTTCGCCGCGCCGCCAATGGTGCCCGTCACCATCACGGCACGGATCACTTCAACCTGGCGCAGAGTCATCATGGTCTTGGCATCCGAAAGACGATCGTGGCGGCGATCATCTCACGACAGCGGTGATGTCATCCAGCGGCAAGTGTGACTTTAGTGGGGGCGGAGGAGCACGGGTAACGTCGCAGTCAGGGTGTTTCGACCAAGAGCAGCGCGCTAAAATTGAAAGCATCGTCGCGCGATCGGTTGCATCGGCGCCGTCTGCTGCGACCTGCATGCTAGCCCGCAGGGTTTTCCGGTGAGGCGCTGTCAACGAGCTCGTCGCGCTCGCCTTGCAGCACGTCGCGCGCGAACTCGATGATCTTCTGCTTGTTTGCCGTATCGCGCACGGCGAAAAACACGCGATTCAATTCCAGGCCGAGCACGCTGTTGAGGGCGATGTTCTCGTCTTCCATCGTGGCTTTCCCGCTCTAGACGCCTTAGGTGTAACTTGACGTCACTTCCTCCACAAGTAGATTGAATCTGCAGAGCCAATGGCACACCGGGAAACTACGGAAGCGGCGAATTGAGGCGGCCCCTAAAGACGTGCTATACGGAGCGGCGAGGGTCAGGGAACGCACCGATGTCCGCCGTCGACTATGGCCGGGAAGCGCTGGACTTCATCGAAGGGCTGCAAGCCTATCGTAGGGTTCCGGACGCAATGAATGCGCTCGAAGGGGCCTTCGGACGCTTTGGCTTCGAAACCATTATCGTGACGGGGTTGCCGAATCCCGACCAGCGGTTCGCGCAGATGGTGCTCGCCAAGCGCTGGCCGGCGGCATGGTTCAGCCTGTACACCGAGAACAATTATGACCGCGTTGACCCGGTGGTGCGGATGTGCCGGCAATCGGTCAACCCGTTTGAGTGGTCCGAAGCGCCTTACAATGCCGAGCTCGATCCGGGTGCGGCGGAGGTCATGAACCGCGCCACCGATTTTCGCATGTCGCGCGGCTTCATCGTCCCGATTCACGGGCTGACCGGATATGAGGCGGCCGTCTCGCTTGGCGGCATCCATCTCGATCTCAATGCCCGCAGCAAGCCGGCCCTGCACCTGATGGCGATGTATGGCTTCGATCATATTCGCCGACTGCTCGATCCGGCGCCGCATCAGTTGACGCGCCTCACCCCGCGCGAGCGCGAGGTGATCGTCTGGGCCTCGCAAGGCAAGTCGGCCTGGGAGATCGGCGAGATCCTGCACATTACGCAGCGCACCGCCGAGGAGCATCTTGCAACCGCCGCGCGCAAACTGGGAGCGGTCAACCGTACGCATGCGGTTGCGTTGGCAATCCGCCACAAGATCATCAGTCCCTAAGCGACATACTGGGAAATTTCCCAATACCGAGCCGGCCTCTTTTCGCAGAGGCTGCCCCCCATTGAGGAAAGATGGGGGCTTTCATGATTCATGCAATTACCGCGCTAAATCGCCACCTTTACGAAGACGTTATCGAGCAGCATTTCCGGCTACGTCACGACATCTTTGTCGAAGAGCGGCACTGGGAAACGCTGCGCAAACCGGATTGCCGCGAGATCGACTCCTACGACAACGAGGACACCGTCTATCTGCTTGCGCTCGAGGGGCGCCGCGTCGTTGGCGGCCACCGGCTCTACCCGACGACCAAGCCCTCGATGATGAGCGAGGTCTTCCCGCATCTGGCGGCTATTCGCGGCTGCCCTGCGGATCCGCTGGTCTGGGAATGGTCGCGCTATTTCGTCGTACGCGACCGCCGCGACGGAGCTCTTAATCTGCAACTCATGGCAGCGGTGCAGGAGTTTTGCCTCAGCCAGGGCATCGCGCAGGTCAGCGCGATCATGGAGACGTGGTGGTTGCCGCGCTTCCATGAGGCCGGCTTCGTCGTCACCCCGCTTGGTCTGCCGGAGCTCGTGGAGAAAGCCTGGACCATGGCGGCCACCATCGACGTTCGTCAGGAGACGGTCGATTCCCTGCATGATCGTGTCGGCATGGCTTCGGTCGTGCGTCAGGACGGCCCGCGTCTGGATGCCGTCGCCCACGCCAACCTCTGCGGCCGCACCGCCGCGCAACGAAAGAGCGCCTGAGATGTCGAACATGATGCGAGACAGCCAGATCATGGCGCAAATCAAGGACGAGAATCTCGGCTACATGTCCGACATGGCGCTCGAGCTGGCGCAGATGGCCGAAGACACCGGGTTGGCGACGCTGGCCTATCTGTTCCGGATGGCGGCGCTGGAGGCCTCGACGGCCAACAGCGAGCTCAACGAGCCGGATGATCTCCCCCACCAGATCACGTCGCACTAGACGTATCTCCATTCCGACAAGCGGCACACCCTCTCTCCGGCAACGGCGGGAGGGTGATCGTTTGGGTGCGGCAGGCTGACCCACCCTGCGCGGCAGTCTTCTTGCAGGGCCGGTTTTGCACGGCCTGATTTTGATCGCATGCACCGGCATGCAACAAAGTGCATGTCTGGCGCGGAATCGCTCTTGCCTCGGAACGATACTGCCATTACCCATTTTTCGGCCTTGTAGAGGCAGGGGGAGCTCTTTCACTGATGGCGACTGTGTTCGAACATCGGCGCGCGTCCGTATGCGCCTGAAAGAGTTTTGATGCTGCTCGTCGTCGAACAATTCTTGAACGGATTGCAGTTCGGCCTGCTGCTGTTTCTGCTCGCCGCCGGCCTGACGCTGGTGTTCGGGATCATGGATCTCGTCAACCTCGCGCACGGTTCGCTCTACATGATGGGAGCCTATTTCGCTGCGACCTTCGCGGCGTGGTCCGGCAGCTTCCTGCTCGGCGCGCTGCTGGCGTTAGGCGCGACTCTTGTGCTCGGCATCGTGCTTGAGATAAGTGCGCTGCGGCATCTCTATGGGCGCGATCATCTCGACCACGTGCTCGCGACCTTCGGCCTGATCCTGTTCTTCAATGAAGCCGTGCGGCTGATCTGGGGCCCGGCGGGCCTCGCGCTGCCGCTGCCGGCCTGGCTCACGGTGCCGGTGCCGATCCTGCCCGGCATCCACTATCCGGCGTACCGCCTCGCCATCATCGTCGTCGCGCTGCTGGTGGCGCTGCTGCTCTATCTCGGCGTGATGCGCACCCGCATCGGCATGCTGATCCGTGCCGGCGCCTCCAACCGCGAGATGATCGGCGCGCTCGGCATCAACATCAAGCTGCTCTACACGCTGGTGTTCGGGCTCGGTGCCGCGCTCGCGGGGTTGGCCGGCATGATGCAGGCGCCGATCCTCACCGTGCAGATCGGCATGGGTGAGAACATCCTCATCCTCGCCTTCGTCATCATCGTGATCGGCGGCATCGGCTCGATCCGCGGCGCGTTCCTCGCTGCGATTTTCGTCGGCATGATCGACACGCTCGGCCGCGCCTTCCTACCCAATCTGCTGCGGCAGGTGCTGAGTGGCGCCGCTGCCTCCACCGCCGCGCCCGCGCTGTCGTCCATGCTGATTTACCTGCTGATGGCGATCGTGCTGGTGGTGCGGCCGGAGGGGCTGTTCCCGGCCAACCGTCGATGAAGGCTTTTACTGTGAGCAAGGCCGTCACGGCCCTGATGCTGGCGGGCCTCTTGCTGCTGCCGCTCTATTCGTACCTGTCCGGCAACATCTTCATCATGACGCTGTTCACCCGCATCGTCATCCTGGCGCTAGCGGCGGCAAGCCTCAACCTCATCATGGGGTTTGGCGGCATGATGAGTTTTGGCCACGCTGTCTATCTCGGCATAGGCGGCTACGCCGTCGGCATGCTGGCGCAGGAAGGCACAGGCTCCGGCTTCATCCAGTTTCCGGTCGCGCTCGCGGCGTCTGCGATCTACGCTCTGGTGATCGGCGCGCTGTCTCTGCGTACCCGCGGCGTCTATTTCATCATGATCACGCTCGCCTTCGCGCAGATGGCCTATTACGTCGCCTCGGGCCTCGCACGTTATGGCGGCGACGACGGCTTGACCGTTTACAAGCGCAGCGACTTCTCCGGGCTGATCAACCTGTCGAACCGGACGCAGTTCTATTATCTCTGCCTGGCCTGCCTGTTCGCGGTGATCTTCCTGATCTGGCGCATCGTCAATTCGCGCTTCGGCCTCGTGGTGCAGGGCCTGCGTTCCAACGAGCAGCGCATGCAGGCGATCGGCTTTCCCGCCAAGCGCTACCAGCTCGTCTGCTTCGTCATCTCCGGCACCATGTGCGGGCTCGCCGGCGCGCTGCTCGCCAACAACACCGATTTCGTCAGCCCGGCTATGATGTACTGGACCCGCTCCGGCGATCTCATGGTGATGGTGATCCTGGGCGGCATGGGCACGCTGTTCGGCCCTGTCATGGGCGCTGTGGTCTATCTGCTGCTGGAAGAGTTTCTGTCGCAGATCACCGAATATTGGGCGCTGATCATGGGTCCGCTGCTGCTGCTGATCGTGCTGTTCGGCCGTGGCGGCATCATGGGCCTGCTGGGGAGGCTCAATCGTGGCTGAACCGCTGCTCCGCGTCGAAAAGCTGGTGCGCCGCTTCGGCGGCATCACCGCGACGGATAACGTCTCGCTCGACGTTGCCGCGGGCGAGCTGCACGCCATCATCGGCCCGAACGGCGCCGGCAAGACCACGCTGATCAGCCAGCTCACCGGGCATCTCGAGCCGCATTCCGGCAGCGTCTCGTTGGGCGGCCGCGATATCACCTATCTGCCGGCCTATCGCCGCTGCGCGCTGGGCCTCGCACGTTCGTTCCAGATCACTTCCCTGCTGCTCGACTTCACCGCCGCCGACAATGTCGCGCTGGCGGCGCAGGCGCATGCAGGTCACTCATTCCGTTTCTTCGCCAATGCCCGCAAGGAGAGGGGCCTGCGCGATGCCGCGCATGCCGCGCTCGACCGCGTCGGCCTGTTGCACCGAGCCGACGTCGTGGTGAGCAGGCTCAGCCATGGCGAGCGGCGCCAGATCGAGCTTGCGGTCGCGCTGGCCAGCAAGCCAAAACTGCTGCTGCTCGACGAGCCGATGGCGGGCCTCGGCGTCACCGAATCCCAGCGTATGGTGACGCTGCTCCAGGAGCTGCGCAAAGAGGTCTCGATCGTGCTGGTCGAGCACGACATGCCCGCTGTGTTCGCGCTGGCCGACCGCATCTCGGTGCTGGTCTATGGCCGCGTCATTGCCTCCGGCGACCCGGCCGCGATCCGCGCCAACGAGGACGTCAAGCGCGCCTATCTCGGCGATCAGCATGTGGTGACGCACCATGGCTGAAAAAGGGATGGCTGACGCGCTGCTCGACGTCGACAGCATCGAGACCTGCTACGGCCTCAGCCAGGTGCTGTTCGGCCTGTCCCTGTCGATCAAGCCGGGCGAGATGGTTTCGCTGATGGGCCGCAACGGCATGGGCAAGACCACGACGATCCGCTCCATCATGGGCCTGACGCCGGCACGCGCCGGCAGCATCCGTTTTGCGGGCACGGAAGTCCGGCAGCTACCGTCGTACCGGATCGCCAAGCTCGGCATCGGGCTGGTGCCTGAGGGCCGCCAGATTTTTCCGAACCTCACCGTGCGCGAAAACCTGGTTGCTGCCGCCGCCGACCGCTTCAACAGCGCCAATCCCTGGACGCTCGCTGCGATCTACGTGCTGTTCCCGCGCCTTGCCGAGCGCGCCGCCAACATGGGCAACCAGCTCTCCGGCGGCGAGCAGCAGATGCTCGCCATCGGCCGCGCGCTGATGACCAACCCAAAGCTCCTGATCCTGGATGAAGCGACCGAGGGGCTGGCGCCGCTGATCCGCGGAGAAATCTGGAGCTGCCTGTCGCTCCTGAAGGGCCGCGGCCAGTCGATCCTGGTCGTCGACAAGAACGTCGACCACCTCGCCCGCATCTGCGACCGCCACTTCATCATCGAGCGCGGCAACACCGTGTGGAGCGGCACATCGGACGAGCTGATGGCCGAGCCGGATCTACAGCATAAGTATCTGGGGATTTGAGTTCCCCTCTCTCCCCGTCATTGCGAGCGTAGCGAAGCAATCCAGACTGCCTCCGCGGAAAGATCCTGGAATGCTTCGCTACGCTCGCAATGACGAAGGAGAGGGCTGCGCCCTCACCATCGCCGAAATCAAAACATCTCGAAATATTCGCGTTGCTCCCAGTCGGTCACCTCCGCGAGGAAGCGGTCGATCTCGGCATTTTTGATGTGGGTGTAGTAGTCGATGAACTCCGCACCGAATTTTTCGCGAAAGAACGGATCGTCCTTCAGCGCAGAGACGGCATCGCGCAGGCTCTTCGGCAAGAACGGCGCTTTGGTCTCGTAGGGCGTGTCGGCCGAGGGACCGGGATCGAGCTTGCGATCGACGCCGTCGAGACCCGAGAGGATCTGGGCCGCCATATAGAGATAGGGATTGGCGGCGGGCTCGCCGACGCGGTTTTCCAGGCGCGTGGCAGCATCGCCCGCGCCACCGAGCACGCGGATCATCACGCCGCGATTGTCACGGCCCCAGATCGCGCGGTCCGGCGCCAGCGAATAGGAGCGGTAGCGCTTGTAGCCGTTGATGGTGGGCGTGGTGAACACGGTGGCCGTACGGGCGTGATCGAGCAGCCCGGCGAGATAGGCGCGGCCGAAAGCGCTGAGGGGCTCGCTACCGTCCTTGGCCACGAAAACGTTCTCGCCGCCTGTGCGCGAGACGATCGACTGGTGCAGGTGCCAGCCGCTCGCGAACAAATTCGGCAGTTTCGGCCGGCACATGAAGGTGGCGTGATAGCCGTGCCGGCGCGCGATCTGCTTCACGGCGCTGCGAAACAGCACCATGTTGTCGGCAGGCTCTAGGCCCTTCTTCGGCGCAAAGGTGAATTCGCACTGGCTCGGCCCGAACTCGACCTCGACGGAGCGCAAAGGCAGCCCGAGCGCGACGATGTCGCGCCGCAGGATCTCCAGCACCGGCTCCATCTGATCGAAACGCTGCTCGGTGAGATATTGATAGCCGTGAGAGAGCAGGCTCACCGACGGCGGCGTGCCGGGTTGTCCCGCGTCCTCCGGGCGCATGTGCGGGTCGTCGAGCCTGAAGATGTGGAATTCGACCTCGAGGCCGGCGACGAAATCGTGGCCGCGGCGGCCGAGCTCGTCGAGCACCTTGCGATAAAGCCCGCGCGTCGCGAACGGCACCGGACGGCCGTCGTTGAAATAGAGATCGCACAACACCCAGCCCGTCGCCGGCGCCCATGGCAGCACGCGAAAGGTGGTGGGATCGGCGACCATCAGCACGTCGGCCGCGCCCTCCATCTCCTTCATGCCGAAGCCGCCGCCTGACGTGAACACCGGAAACACCGTGCGGTGCGAGGTGTCCTTGGCGAGCATGGTGGTGGTGATGGCGCAGCCGCTCTCCAGTGAGGCGATCGCCTCGGCGGCGATGATGGTCTTGCCGCGCAAGATGCCGTGCTGGTCGGGGAAGGCGAGGCGGATGACCTCGAGGTTCTTGTCCTCGACGATGCGGCGCATGCGCGTCGCGGCGTCCGTCTGCTCATCCGACCACAGCGCATGACGCGCGACGAAAGTCACTATGGTTGCTCCTCAGTAACCGATGTCCGACGGGTGCAGGACGCCCGCCACATTCTCCGTCATTGCGAGCGCAGCGAAGCAATCCAGAATCCCTCCGCGGAGACAGTCTGGATTGCTTCGCTGCGCTCGCAATGACGGAGGAGAGATTTGCATCGGCCTCACTCCGCCGCCGTCAGCCGATGCACGTTCTCCGCGATCTCCTTCGGCACCGGCGCGGTCCACGGCGCGCCGCGGCGGCGCTTGACGTCGACTTCCATCCAGTAGGTCTCCCAGCCGCGCGTCGGGCCGATGCCGTCCATGGTCGCCGGGCCCTGAATGGAGCGCGCATTGGCCTCGTCGAGGAACAGCATCGGCTTCTCGCCGCCGCCGACCTTCTCGATCTCCTGCCGCAGCAGGCGGCGATACTGCACGATCGCCTTGTCGCTCGAGCCGAGATGCTCCCTGGTGCGATCCTGGATCGCGCCCATCGATTCCACCGCCCATTGGTCGTGGACGTTGATGTCGTTGCCCATGCCGGTATAGGTCGCGGTCTGCTGCTCGTGCGGATCGAAGCCGTAGTCGTTGCTGCGGTTCTTGCGCGACTTGTAGTCGGGCAGCTCGTACAGCTCGAGCCGCTGGTCGCGCATTTTTTTCTTGTCGACCGAGTTCGAGTAGCTGGTGAAGATCGCGTACCAGTAGCAGTTCTCGTCGTCGATCGGCACGTGCCACTGCGTGATCGTCATCTCCGTGCTCATGGGGATGACGAAGCCATGCGGGAACAGCTGGTTGGTGACGCGCACATGCGTCCGCTCCTCGTCGATCTCGCGCAGCGCGATCAGCCGGAGCCCATACTCGGTGTGCTCGACATTGATGATCGGGCGGTCGTATTCGCGCAGGATCTTTGTCATCGGCAGATCCGAGCCGGCCGACGCGCCGCGAAACTGCTTGCCGTAAGCGGTGGACGTGTCCTCGTCCTCGAAGAAGCGATGCAGATAGGAGGCGTGCGCAGGATCGATGCCGACCTCGAGTGCCTGCAGCCAGTTGCAGGCCATGTGGCCCTTGAACGCAAACGTGTGCGTGCCAGGTGCGACAAAGCAGTCGATCTCGGGAAATGCCGGCGGTTCACCCTCGCCGAGGTAGGCCCAGAGGATGCCGCTCTTCTCCACCACGGGATAGGAGCGCTGCCGGATGTTCTGGCAGAGTTTTGAATCCTTCGGCTCGGCCGGCGTTTCGATGCATTGGCCGGTGGCCTCGAACAGCCAGCCGTGGAAGGCGCAGCGCAGGCCGCCATGCTCGAGCCGCCCGAAGGCAAGGTCGGCACCGCGATGGGCGCAATGACGATCGATCAGTCCATAGCGTCCCGTCTCGTCGCGAAACAGCACCAGGTTCTCGCCGAGCAGCCTGACGGGCCGGATCGGCCGCTCGCCCTCGAGCTCGTCGACCAGCGCGGCCGGCTGCCAGTAGCTCCGCATCAGCTTTCCGCACGGGTCGTTCGGTCCGGTGCGGGTGATCAGGTCGTTCTGCTCCTGGCTCATCATGGCGAGTGCATCCTTAGTGGAATGGCGTCTGTTCGCCTATTGAACGAATGGGCGAATTATGACATGCCTTGGATCGGCAGCAAGCACTATTTTGCAGGACATTCCCCACCCCATGCCCAAGCTGAAACGAAGCGAGATCGACGAGCGCGCGACGGATTTCGTCGAAGCGCTCGATCGCGGCCTGCGCCTGTTGCAATGCTTCGGCACCAACTCGGGCCCGATGACCCTGAGCGATCTCGCCCGCGCCGCCGAGCTGCCGCGCGCCACCGCGCGGCGCATGCTATTCACGCTCCAGCGCGGCGGCTTTGTCAGTGGCGACGGAAAACTGTTCTCGCTGACGCCGCATGTGCTGACGCTGGCGGCGTCCTATCTGCGCTCCAACCAGCTCGTCACGGTGCTGCAGCCCGTGCTCGATCGCGTCGCCACCGCGGCCAACGAAATCTCCTCGCTCGCGGTGCTCGATGGTGACGACGTCGTGTTCATCGCGCGCAGCAGCCCGGCGCGGATGTTCTCCGGCGGATTGGAGATCGGGTATCGGCTGCCGGCGTTTTGCACCTCGGTTGGCCGCGCCATGCTCGGCCAGCTCGACGACGCGGATTGTCTCGCGCGCCTGAAGGCGGCGAAGCGCGAGGCGCTGACGCCGCAGACGGTGACCGATCCCAAGACGCTGCTCGGGCGGATCGCCGCCGATCGCGCACAGGGCTATTCACTGGTCGACCGCGAAGCCGAGCCGCATTTCCGCTCGATCTCGGTTCCGGTCCGCCGCTATGACGGCGCGATCGTCGCCGCCATCAACATGGGCGCCCATGTCGATCGCGTGCCGGCGCAGGAGCTGCTCGGCCGCTTCTTGCCGCTGCTGCGAGAGGGCGCCGAAGCAGTGCGCTCGCAATTGCTGTAGCCTCAACCACGGAGCTATAATCTGCTCCACACAAACCAGGGAGCATGCCATGCAACACACCATGGTTCCCAGTGATCGGGTGGAGCACGTCGCCGTCTACGGGCGCGACGGCACTAAGCTCGGCACGATCGAGCGATTGATGCTCGACAAGGTGAGCGGAACAGTCGCCTATGCCGTGATCAAGACCGGCGGGCTGCTCAGTACCCACCACCACTATCCTCTGCAGTGGAGCGCGCTGAAATACGATCGAACACGTCAGGCGTTCCAGGTCGAGCTTACCATGGACGAGTTCAGCAGCGGCCCATGTGAGTTCGACGGCGACGAGTTCGATTGGGGCGACCGCTCGCGGCCCTATCCGCATCCGAATTACTGGTCGGTCTAGCGGCGTCTGATGACTTGCAGGCCGGGTCGGCGAAGCGATACCCGAGGACGCTGCACGTCGGCCTTGATCGACGCGCTCACGGCCGGTTGCGCATCCAGTCGGCGAGACCGGACAATGCACGGTCGAGGTCCTGCCGCACGGCAGCGTCAGTGACCGTCTCCTCCATCGCGCCGCGCATGCACAGCAGCCACGCATCGCGCTCGGCGTCGCCGATGGCAAAGCCGATGTGCCGTTGCGGCAGCCGTGGATGGCCTTTCTCGGGAGAATAGAGCTTCGGGCCACCGGTCCATTCGGTGAGATAGCGCTTCAGCACGTCCCTGATCAGGCCGAGATCGTCCGCATGCATCGCGCGGATGATTTTTGCCTCCGGTAGCGCATCCATGCGGTCGTAGAAGCGGTCGACCAACAGGTCGATCGTGGCACGGCCGCCGATCCGCTCGAACATGGAGGTGGTGACGTCGCTGTCGGTCATTCCTGAAGTCCCGGCCTAAAGCGCCACGCTGCGCAGCCCGAAGCTGCGGGCTTCGTTCTGCAGCACCGGCCGCACCGCATCGATCAGCCTTGCAGCCGCCGCATCGACACTCAGCCCCGCCGTATCCACCACCGCCGTTGCGCGCGCATAGAGCGGCTCGCGGCTGAGCAGGATATTGCGCAGTTCCGCCATCGCAGAGCGATCATCCGCCATTGGGCGCAGATCGCCCTGGCGGCGGACGCGGGCCATGTGCTCTTCCGGCTCGGCCTTCAGCCAGATCGTGTAAAACGACGACAGGATCTGGTCGAAGGTCAGCGGCTCGGACACGATGCCGCCGCCGGTCGCCAGCACCATCAGCTCGTTGCGCGCGAGCAGCTGTTGCAGCGCAGCCTGCTCCATGCGGCGAAAGCCTTCCTGGCCGTAGAGCGCGATGATCTCGGCGACCGAGAGGCCGTTCTGCTGCTCGACCTCCTTGTTGAGCTCGACAAAGCTCCAGCCGATCTTTTTCGCCAGCATCCGCCCGAGCGTAGACTTGCCGGCGCCGCGCAGGCCGATCAGCGCGATGCCGCAGAACGGCGCGCGCCGCGGCGCGGAGGCGGTGCCGCCGGCGAGCAGATCTTTGGCCTGCGCGATCTGCGCCGGCGTCGCCTTGCGCAGCAGATCGCGAAACATCTGCCAGTCCGGCGTTGGATCGGCTGAGGGCAGCAGGTCTTCCAGATGCGCGCCCATCGCGTCGGAGACGCGGCGCAGCAGCACGATCGAGACATTGCCCTTGCCGCTTTCGAGCTGCGCGATGTAGCGCTCCGAAATTCCTGATACCTTGGCGAGCACTTTGCGCGACATGCCGCGCAACGCGCGCATGGTGCGCACGCGCTGGCCGAGCTGTTCGAGAAAGCGGGATTCGGCGTCGGGACTATCGGTCATGAGCCTTCTTTAGCGGATGCTTTCTTCAAAGGAGGTCTTGTTTAAAGAAGGTCTTGCGGCGCGTTTTAATGAAACATAATGCCTGCTGGCATTGACAGCAAGCCGTCACAGTGTCTTTCTATGAATTATAATTCTAAATTCGGGGGAGACGACCGTGAGCGAGGGATCCTACAACGCGGTGACCTGGCTGCTCGACCGTAACGTCGAGGAAGGCCGGGGCAACAAGATCGTCTTCGACGACACCGTCTCGCGGCTGACCTATGGCGAGCTCCAGCGCGAGACCCGCCGCGCCGCCAACATGCTGCGCCGGCTCGGCGTCCGCCGCGAAGAGCGCGTGGCGATGATCATGCTGGATACGGTCGACTTCCCGATCGTGTTCTTGGGCGCGATCCGCGCCGGCATCGTGCCGGTGCCGCTCAACACGCTGCTCACCGCGGACCAATACGCCTATATCCTCGCCGACTGCCGCGCCCGCGTGCTGTTCGTCTCGGAAGCGCTCTATCCCGTCATCAAGGACGTGGTCGGCCGCATGCCGGATCTCGAGCATGTCGTGGTCTCCGGCGCCAAGCAGAATGGCCACAAGCAGCTCGCCGAAGAGATCGCTGATGAGAACGATCAGTTCCCCACGGTTGCCACGCATCCGGACGAGCCGGCATTCTGGCTCTATTCGTCCGGCTCGACCGGCATGCCCAAGGGCGTGCGGCATCTGCATTCGAACTTGCAGGCCACCGCCGACACTTACGCGAGCAAGGTGCTCGGCATTCGTGAGAACGACGTCGGCCTCTCCGCCGCAAAACTGTTCTTCGCCTATGGCCTCGGAAATGCGCTGACCTTCCCGATGTCGGTCGGCGCCACCACGATCCTGAACAGCGAGCGGCCGACACCCGCGCGGATGTTCGATCTGATGAACAGATACAATCCGTCGATCTTCTACGGCGTGCCGACATTGTTCGCGGCGATGCTCAACGACGAAGCGATGAAAAGCGAGCGCGGCGGCAAGAGCTTGCGCATCTGCACCTCGGCCGGCGAGGCGCTGCCGGAATCCGTCGGAAACAGTTGGAAGTCGCGCTTCGGCGTCGACATCCTCGACGGCGTCGGCTCGACCGAGCTCTTGCACATCTTCCTTTCGAACGCGCCCGGCGATATCAAATACGGCTCGTCCGGCAAGCCGGTACCGGGCTATGCGGTGCGGCTCGTCAACGAGGCCGGGCAGGACGTCGCCGACGGCGAGGTCGGTGAACTACTGGTCGATGCGCCCTCGGCCGGCGAGGGCTACTGGAACCAGCGCCACAAGAGCCGTCGCACCTTTGAAGGCCCCTGGACCCGCACCGGCGACAAATACGTCAGGGATGCCGAAGGCCGTTACACCTTCTGCGGCCGCGCCGACGACATGTTCAAGGTCTCCGGCATCTGGGTCTCGCCGTTCGAGGTCGAGAGCGCGCTGATCACGCATCCGGCGGTGCTGGAAGCCGCCGTCGTGCCCGAGGCCGATCCGGAGGGCCTGCTGAAGCCAAAGGCCTTCGTCGTGCTGCGTCCGGGCGTGAAGACGACGGACTTGCAGGAGATGCTGAAGGATCACGTCAAGCAGAAGATCGGCCCGTGGAAATATCCACGCTGGATCGACGTGGTGGACTCGCTGCCGAAGACGGCGACGGGAAAGATCCAGCGATTCAAGCTGCGCGACGGCGCGAATTAGCAACAAGCCGTCATGGCCGGGCTTGTCCCGGCCATCCACGCGCGACCGCGATTGAGGAAAGACGTGGATGCCCGGGTCAAGCCCGGGCATGACGACGGAGAAGGACGGACGAAGAAATGACTCTCGCCCCCACCGGCTTTCTCAGCATCGGCGCGGCCCGTCTCGAATACAAATGGCTCGCGCCGCAACGCGCCGATGCGCCGACGATCGTCATGCTGCACGAAGGCCTCGGCTCCGTCGGCCTGTGGAATGACTTTCCGGAAAAGCTCCAGCAAGCGACCGGCGCCGGCATCTTCGCCTATTCACGGGCGGGCTATGGCCAGTCGAGTAAGGTCGCGCTGCCGCGGCCGCTCGACTACATGCAACGCGAGGCGCTCGACGTGCTGCCGAAGGTGCTCGATGCCATTCCCTTCAAGCGTGGCCTCTTGCTCGGCCATTCCGACGGCGGCTCGATCGCGGCGATCTATGCCGGCGCGCATCAGGATCATCGCCTGCAAGGCATCGCGCTGATCGCGCCGCATTTCATCGTCGAGGACATCTCGGTGGAGTCGATCGCCGCGATCAAGACGACGTACGAAACCACCGATCTCAAGGCAAAGCTCGCGCGCTGGCACGGAGACGTCGACAATGCCTTCTACGGCTGGAACGGCGCCTGGCTCGATCCGAAATTCCGCGATTGGGACATCTCGGAGTATCTGGCCTACATCCGCGTTCCGGTGCTGGTCCTTCAAGGGGTGGACGACCAATACGGAACACTGCGTCAGGCCGAGATCGCGCAGGAGGAATGCTATTGCCCGGTCGATCTGACGATCGTTCCAGGCGCGGGGCATTCCCCTCAGCGTGAAGCGCCCGTGCCAACGCTTGACGCAATCGAGCAATTTGCGAAGGCCGCCCTGCGGGACGACCGAGGTCTCCAAGCCGCATGACGCGTATAGGGCGGCCTACCTGCGCCTCGGACACTCGGATGAAGCAAAGTGCATGTGTGGTCCAGATTCATGCTAGACGCCTCTCAGAATATGCACTATTGTGCATCTAACGGTATAGCGAAAACAAGCTCAAGGGTGGCCCATGGCCGGGGAAGATCGGCGCCTCGCAGGCGGCGCGACATTCATCGATTTCCAGACCGAACCGTCCCGCTACAAGCACTGGAAGCTGGCGGTCGATGGTGACGTCGCGACGCTGACCATGGACGTCGACGAGAATGGCGGCCTGTTCGAGGGCTACCTGCTCAAGCTCAATTCCTACGATCTCGGCGTCGACATCGAGCTTGCCGACGTGGTCCAGCGGCTGCGCTTCGAGCATCCCGAGGTGAAGGTCGTGGTGATGCGCTCGGCCAAGAACCGCGTGTTCTGCGCCGGCGCCAACATCCGCATGCTCGCGGGCTCGACCCACGCCCACAAGGTGAACTTCTGCAAGTTCACCAACGAGACCCGCAACGGCATGGAAGACTCGTCCGAGAATTCCGGCCAGCGCTTCATCACTGTCGTGAACGGCTCGGCTGCCGGCGGCGGCTATGAGCTCGCGCTCGCGACCGACCACATCATTCTCGCCGACGACGGCGCTTCCGCCGTGGCGTTACCCGAAGTGCCGCTGCTCGCGGTGTTGCCCGGCACCGGCGGTCTCACCCGCGTCGTCGACAAGCGCAAAGTGCGCCGCGATCACGCCGACTTCTTCTGCACCATCGAGGAAGGCGTGAAGGGCAAGCGCGCCGTGCAATGGCGCCTCGTCGACGAGATCGCGCCGAACTCCAAGCTGGAGGCCAGGATCGTCGAGCGCGCCAGGGAATTCGCGGCCGCGTCGAAACGCGCCGGCAGCGGCAAGGGCATCGCGCTCTCCCCGCTCAAGCGCACGATCGACGAGACCAGCATCCGCTATGGTTTTGTGACCGTCGATATCGACCGCGCCGCACGCATTGCCACCATCTCGATCAAGGCGCCGGAGGCAGCAGCCCCCACCGACATCGACGGCATGATGGCGCAGGGCGCGTCGTTCTGGCCGTTGCAGGTCGCAAGAGAGCTCGACGACGCCATCCTGCACTTGCGCATCAACGAGCTCGAGATCGCCATGCTGGTGTTCAAGAGCCATGGTGACCGCGCCCATGTGCTCGCCAGCGATGCGTTTCTCGAAGCCAACAAGGCGCACTGGCTGGTCAACGAGATCCGCCACTACTGGAAGCGCGTCTTGAAGCGCATCGACGTCACCTCGCGCACGCTGGTGGCGCTGGTCGAGCCCGGCTCATGCTTTGCCGGCACCTTGGCCGAACTCGTCTTCGCTGCCGACCGTTCCTACATGCTGATCGGCACGCGCCAGGGTGACAACCAGCCGCCGCCCTCGATCGAACTCTCCGCCATGAATTTCGGCCCGTATCCGATGAGCCACGGCCTGACGCGGTTGGAGTCGCGCTTCCAGGCCGATCCGGCCGACGTGGAGCGTGCCGAAGCTACGCTCGGCACAGCGCTCGATGCCGAGCAGGCCGAAGAACTCGGCCTCGTCACCTTCGCGCTCGACGACATCGACTGGGACGACGAGGTCCGCGTCTTCCTGGAGGAGCGCGCGAGCTTCTCGCCGGATAGTCTCACCGGCATGGAAGCGAGCCTGCGCTTTGTCGGCCCCGAGACGATGGAATCGAAAATCTTTTCACGGCTGACCGCGTGGCAGAACTGGATCTTCCAGCGCCCCAATGCCGTGGGCGAGGAAGGCGCGCTGCGCCGCTACGGCAGCGGCCAGAAGCCGAAATTCGATATGACACGGGTGTAACGACTGCCGTGTCCCGGGCGCGGCGCAGCGCGAAGCGATGCGACGCAGAACCGGGACCCAGGCGAACCAGACATAGGTCCCGGCTCAGCAGTGCAGCACTTCGCGCCGCACTGCGTCCGGGACACGAGACCGACCAAGGAGCACGGCCATGAACATCATGAACGTCGACTACTCGACCAAGATTCCGAACAACGTAAATCTCGCCGAAGACCGCCAGGTGCTGAAGGCGCTTGAAGGCTGGCATCCCGGCTATATGGACTGGTGGAGCGACATGGGGCCGGAAGGCTTTCAGGAGTCGCTGGTTTACTTGCGCACCGCTTACTCCGTCGATCCGCGCGGCTGGGCCAAGTTCGACTATGTCCGCATGCCCGACTATCGCTGGGGCATCCTGCTTGCGCCGCAGGAAGAGAACCGCGTCGTTCCCTTCGGCGAGCACTTGGGCGAGCCTGCCTGGCAGGAAGTCCCGGGCGAATATCGCGCCATGCTGCGCCGGCTGATCGTGATCCAGGGCGACACCGAGCCGGCCTCGGTCGAGCAGCAGCGCCATCTCGGCAAGACTGCGCCCTCGCTATATGACATGCGCAATCTGTTCCAGGTGAACGTCGAGGAAGGTCGCCACCTCTGGGCGATGGTCTACCTGCTGCAGAAGTACTTTGGCCGCGACGGCCGCGAGGAAGCCGATGATTTGCTGCGCCGCCGATCCGGCGATGCCGACGCACCGCGCATGCTGGGCGCTTTCAACGAGGCGACGCCGGACTGGCTGTCGTTCTTCATGTTCACCTACTTCACCGATCGCGACGGCAAGATGCAGCTGCACAGCCTCGCGCAGTCGGGCTTCGATCCCTTGTCGCGCACCTGCCGCTTCATGCTGACCGAGGAAGCGCACCACATGTTCGTCGGCGAGACCGGCATCACCCGCGTGGTGCAGCGCACCTGCGATGCGATGCGCGAAGCCGGCATCGCCGATCCCACGGAAATCGCCAAAGTCCGCGCGCTCGGCGTGATCGATCTTCCGACCATCCAGAAGAAGCTGAACCTGCACTACACGCTGTCGCTCGATCTGTTCGGCTCGGAAGTCTCGACCAACGCGGCCAATGCCTTCAACACCGGCATCAAGGGCCGCTATCACGAGACCCAGATCGACGACGATCACCAGCTCAAGAACGCCACCTATCCGGTGCTCAAGTTCATCGACGGCGAGATCAAGCTGGTCGACGAGCCGGCGCTGACCGCGCTCAACATGCGCCTGCGCGACGACTACAGCCAGGATTGCGTCAAGGGCATGTTGCGCTGGAACAAGGTGATCTCGACCGCCGGCTACGATTTCAAGCTGACGCTGCCCAACGTTGCCTTCCACCGCCATATCGGCGAGTTCAAGGACGTGCACGCGACGCCCGACGGCATCTTGATCGACGATGCCACCTGGGCGAAGCGCAAGGATGACTGGCTGCCTTCGACCGCCGACGGCGACTTCATCACCTCGCTGATGCAGCCCGTCACCGAAACCGGCAAGTTCGCGTCGTGGATTTCGCCGCCGAAGGTCGGCATCGACAACAAGCCGGGTGATTTTGAGTATGTGAGGATCGAGTCGTAGGCGTTAGGGGCGAACGCTCGCGTCATGCAAATGGTGTCATCACCCGCCTTGTGCGCACTTGCGCACTGGAGCGGGTGATCCAGTATTCCAGAGGCGGCTGTGCTCCAGCCGAGAAGCTGCGGCGTACTGGATGCCCCGCCTTCGCGGGGCATGACAGCAGAGGGTGTCGCGCTATCCCTCGCCAACTACCCCGCGATCTCCAGCCCCGCATTCGCGTACACCACACCGCCATCGACCGCGATGGTGTTGCCGACGACGTAGTCGCCCGCACGCGAAGCGAGGTAGATCGCAACGCCTGCCATGTCCTCGTCGGTGCCGATGCGCCGCGCGGGAATACGTTTTGCGACGTCGTCTGAATGATCGCGCGCGGCGCGGTTCATGTCGGACTTGAAGGCGCCCGGTGCGATCGCGGTGACATTGATGTTGTCCTTGATCAGTTTCGTCGCCATGCGCCGCGTCAGATGGATTACGGCAGCCTTGCTCGCGGCGTAGGAATAGGTCTCGCCCGGATTGACGAAGATGCCGTCGACGGAGGCGATGTTGATGACCTTGGCGGGCCGCTCGTGCGACGCCGCCGCGCGCAGCGGCTTTGCCAAAGCCTTGGTCAGGAAGAACAGCGATTTGACGTTGAGGTCCATCACCTTGTCCCAGCCGCTTTCGGGGAATTCGTCGAACTCGGCACCCCATGCCGCACCGGCGTTGTTGACGAGGATGTCGAGCTTCGGCTCGAGCTTGATGAGTTCGCCAGCCAGCTTGTCGCAGCCTTCGACGGTCGAGATGTCGATCGGCAGCGCGATGCACTCGCCGTCATATTGCGCCGAAAGCTCTTTCGCAGTGGCTTCGCAAGGGCCCGCCTTGCGCGCGGTGATGTAGACCTTCGCCGCACCTGCTCCGAGGAATCCGGCCGCGATCATCTTGCCGATGCCGCGCGAGCCGCCGGTCACGAGTGCGATGCGGCCTTTGAGCGAAAACAGATCGTTGGACATGGTGCCTCCCTTGGGTTGGCGCCGTTTTGAGCGCCGAGGGGAGGGGTGTCAACTCGGTGTTGTCCCGGCGAAGGCCGGGACAACAGTCAAGCCGCGGCAAACCGGCGAAAGCCGTTCCACATCGCGGTCGCGGCGCCCGAGGTCAGCACCGGCAGAATGCGCGCGTCCTGGTAGTTGCCGTTGAGCGAGACGCGCGGCAGCGCGGTCATGTGGCCGGCGTTCCCTGCGAACAGCATGCCGGGCCGTGTCGTCACCGCGGTCTTGAAGCCGGCGGATGCGGCGAGCGCGAATTCGCGCATCCCGGCTGCCTCGCGGTCGCCATAGGGATAGGCGAGATGCAGCACCGGACGCTCCAGCGCGTTCTCGATCCGCACCCGGCTGACTGCCATCTCCTGCGCGGCGATCTCCTCGCTCTGCTTGGCGAGATTGCAATGGCTGACGGTGTGAGCGCCGATCGTGACCAGTGGATCGGCCGCGAGCCGCTTCACCTCGTCCCAGGACAGGCAGAGGCTGCGGCACAGCGCTTCCATGTCGATACCGTGGGCGGCGCACAGCGCCTCGATCTCGCGCTTCAGATCGTGCTCGCCCGGAAGAGCGCGGAGCCAGTCATGCAGGCGGTCGAACGCCGCCTGCTTCGCGGCAGGCGTGCTCGCATCGAGCCGCAACGCGGAATGGCCGATCCGCACGTCGACCTGCTCGGCCTTGGCGATGACGGCCTCGAGCGCGGTCCACCACAGCCGTCCGGTGCCCTCAGCGAAGTCGCTGGCAACATAGATGGTCGCGGGCGCGTCAAATTCGCGCAGCACCGGAAGAGCGTGCTCCCAGTTGTCGCGATAGCCGTCGTCGAGGGTGAAGGCGGCGATGCGGCGGTCGAAGCGGCCTTGCACCAGCCGTTCGTGCAGCTCGTCCATGCTGACGATGTCGATCTCGCGCGCGCGCAAATGGCGCAGCGTCGCACGCAGGAAGTCGGGGGTGACCTCGAGATGCCGGTTCGGCTGGAATACGCGCTCACGAGCCGGCCGCACATGGTGCAGCATGAAAATGGCGCCGACGCCCGACAGCAGCGGGCGCAGCAGATGGTGCGCCCCGCTGAAATAGAGTGCTCCCAGCCCGGCGCGAATGACGTTGTTACGGAGTTGCTTCATGTCCGGCTGGCCGCCCCTGGGCATTCCGCCCTCAACTTAGGGTGTTACCCTTGAAGAAAAAGTTATTCCAATTCTCCACGTGTGGCCCCCGAAAGGGCCCTATTCCGGTTTGACAGCCCGCCAAGGGTTTGTTTTGTCTCCGGTTCCAGAGTTTGGGTCGTCGAATGCAGATGCTTTTTAGGTGGGCCAGCAAATGGTGGCCGGGGCTGATTCCCCTGGCCGTCATGTGGGGATTTGCGGGCTGGAATAACACCTTGCCGGTCGAGGCCGACCTGTCGGCCCGCAGCTCGGCCGCGCTCAAGGACACCGTCCTGGACAAGACCCGGATCGCGGTGGACGGCCGTGACGTCAGCCTGGCCGCGGACGCCTTCTCCGACGAGGGGCGCCGCGATGCCGTGACCACGGTCGAGATGGTTCCCGGCGTACGGCTGGTCGATGACCAGACCCGCCTTGTTGCCGAAGCAAAGCCCTTCGTCTGGAGTGCCGAGCGGGACGTGGTGCGGGTGACGCTGTCGGGCTCCGCGCCGCTGCCTTCGATGAAGGCGCGCCTGACGGAAGCCGCCCGCAAGGAGGTCAATGGGACCGAGGTCGCCGATCAGATGGGCCTGGCCCGCGGCGCGCCGGCGCGGTTCGAAGCGGCCGCGATGCTGCTGCTCGACCAGATCGGCAAGCTGAAGGACGGCAAGATCACGATCTCCGACACCAAGGTCAATCTGTCGGGCATGGCGCGCGACCTCGGCGGCCGCGAAGCGATCGCGGCTGCGCTCAAGAACCTGCCCGAAGGTTTTTCGATCGCCGCCAACGAGATCAAGGCACCGCCTTATATCTTCCAGGCCTACAAGGATCCGGTCGCCGCCACCGTGACGATGACCGGCTACGTGCCCGACAACAATGTGCACGCCGCGATCGAGACCAGCGCGTCGCGAAAGTTCTTTACCGAGAAAGTCGTCGACAATCTAAAGGCCAGCGTCGGTGCTCCCGGCTCCTTCAACACCGCGGTGGTCGCAGCGCTCGGCGCGCTGTCGCGGCTGTCGACCGGCACGCTCGTGGTGTCGGATCGCGAGGTGAAGCTGTCGGGCGATGCGCTGTACGAAGGTGCGGCCAACGACATCCGCGCCGGCCTCGGCAAGGACTTTCCAAAAATCTGGCAATACAAGCCTGAAATCACGGTGAAGCCCGCGGCGGGGCCGGTCGACGGCACCGTCTGCCAGCAATTGTTCTCGGAGCTGCTGGCCAAGGGCAAGATCCGCTTCGCAACCAAGCGCGCCGACATCGATCCCGACTCCGCCGGCATTCTCGATCATCTGATCGAGACGGCGCTGCGTTGTCCCACCACAAATATCGAGGTCGTGGGTCACACCGATTCCGACGGCGAGGACGCCTTCAACCAGGCGCTGTCCGAGAAACGCGCACAGGCGGTGATCGAATTTCTGGTCAGGGCCGGCCTGCCGGCGGACCGCTTCACCGCGGTCGGCTACGGCAGCACGCAGCCCGTCGCCGGCAACGACACCGACGACGGCAAGGCGCAAAACCGCCGCATCGAATTTCTGGTGAGGTGACGATGCCCTATCTTGTCTCGTTCCATATGGGTTGGCTGATCGGCTCGGTGCTGCTGGGCTTCTGCATGGGCTGGATCTCGGTGGTCCAGCGCGGCAACGGCACCTCGAAGGTGACTGCGCGCTGGCTCGCCGCGCTGGTCGCGGGACTGGTTGCGGCCTCGTTCGCACATGTGGTCCCGGGCCGCTTCGGCTACTGGCTCGACCTCGGCCTGGTCCTATTCGCCTGCTATCTGGTCGGCTGCACCATCGGTGCGTGGCTGCGCTATTGGGTGGTTTCGCGGAGCCAGCCTGTGGCCTGAACCGCGATCCGCTGCCGGACGATCGATTGTCTCAAACTCCGATAACTGACTGATCGGTAAGCTGATTGCCGAGGAGCACGTTTGCGCTTGACATTAATACGTACGTACGTATTATAACGCCCATGCCAAAGCCCTCACTCAAAGATGCCATCCTCGACGCCGGCCTGAAGGTCATGTTCCGGACCGGCTATCACGGCACCAGCGTGCGCGACGTCACCGCCGCGGCGGGCGCGCCGCAGGGGTCCTTCACTAACCATTTCCGCTCCAAGGAGGCATTCGCCTCCGAAGTGCTCGACCGCTATTTCGACGTCACCAGGGGGCTGGTCGCCGAGGCCCTCGACGACATCGCGCTGACGCCGCGGGCGCGGCTCAGGCGCTATCTCGACATCATCACCGGCCGACTCGAGGCCGACGGCTACGGTCGCGGCTGCCTGATCGGCGATCTCAGCCTGGAGGCGAGCGGTAGCAGTGAGCTGTTGCGCGCGCGTCTCGCGGCGATCTTCGCCGAATGGCGCGCACCGTTCGCCGCCTGCATCAGGGATGCCCAGACCAGCGGCGAGATCGCATCCGAGTTCGAGCCTGACGAGCTTGCCGAGTTCCTGCTCGCGTCCTGGCAGGGAGCGATCCTGCGCATGAAGGTCGACCGCAATCCCAAAGCGCTCGATCGTTTCAAGACCATCGCATTCCAAACCGTGTTCAAGGAGACGACATGACCAAGCGAAACGAAATCGAGATTCGTAAAGCGTCCGTCCTGGGAAGCAGCATGGCTTATCGCGAGACAGGCGCGGAAGGTGCGCCGGTCGCGCTGTTCCTGCACGGCAATCCGACCTCGTCGCACATCTGGCGCAACATTTTGCCGCTGGTGTTGCCGGTCGCGCATTGCATCGCGCCTGATCTCATCGGCTTCGGCCAATCCGACAAGCCCGACATCGCCTACGCTTCTTCGACCACGTGCGCTATCTCGATGCCTTCATCGAGCAGCGCGGCATCACGTCGGCCTATCTCGTCGCGCAGGACTGGGGTACCGCGCTCGCATTTCATCTCGCCGCACGCCGGCCAGATCTCGTGCGCGGTCTGGCCTTCATGGAGTTCATCCGCCCGATGCCGACCTGGCAGGACTTTCACCAAGCCGACGCTGCGCGTGAGACCTTCCGGAAATTCAGGGCGCCGGGCGAGGGCGAGGCCATGATCCTGGAGGCAAATGCCTTCGTCGAGCGCGTGCTGCCCGGCGGCATCGTCCGCAAGCTCAGCGATGACGAGATGGCGCCCTATCGCGCGCCGTTCCCGACGCCGGAGAGCCGCCGTCCCATTCTCACCTTTCCGCGCGAATTGCCGGTCGCAGGCGAGCCCGCCGATGTTTATGAGGCGCTCCAATCAGCGCATGCTGCGTTGGCCGCATCGACCTATCCAAAGCTGCTGTTCTCAGGCGAGCCCGGTGCGCTCGTGGCGCCGGAGTTCGCCGAGACGTTTGCGGCGTCGTTGAAGCATTGCGCTCATGTCCGCCTCGGCGCCGGATTGCACTTCCTTCAGGAGGACCATCCTGAGGCGATCGGCCGCTCCGTCGCCGGCTGGATTGCCGGCATCGAAGCGGTGCGTCCGCAACTCGCAGCCTGAGCGGGCGGCTCCCTCCAAACAGCATGCTCGCCGCCGGCCTCGCGCCGGCGGACGGCCGCGCCAGCGCCGGCCTCTGTGATATCGCGGTGCAACCGATTATCAGGACCGGGCCTCGGCCGCGCGATTCGTCGCGCGGCTGTTTGCGCTGCAGCCAGCCGGCGCGGGCCGCCCCTCTTTCAACAGGCGGATGCGGCCCATAGATTGATTTCGACTTAAGGCGTGACGGAACATTGTCCGGTCGAAATCATCAAAACTTCACGGCCCCTGCGCAGGATTGCCATGGAGATTCGCTTCAGCCCTGCCATCGAACTTGCCGCCGAAAGCGCCAAACCGTGCACCTTGAGCCCGCAAACCTGCCTAAAATATTGAAGGCACGCGATTTTGTTCACTTTGGCGAATTCCACTCCGCCTCGAAACGCGCTAGTGGAGGGGCCGGGGGCATGCGCGAGGCCGGAGCCGGCGGCAAGGGTTTGTTGAGCGCTTGTTCGTGGAGTGCTTGTTCGTTGAGTGCCTGTGCGTCGTCCGCCTGTTCGCCGGCCACCCTGGCCGCTGAAGCGTTATTCGAGGTCTAGATGCTGGAAGCCATACGCAGGGCGATGACGTTTCTGCGCCAGAAGCAAATCCTGCATAAGCTTGGAGTTGTGATCAGCGTCGCGGTCATCGGCATCGCTTGCTATGTGCTCTATCACATGCTGCGCGGCATCGATACCAACGAGGTGATCGAGGCGATCAAGAGCACCGAGCCGCGCCAGATTGCGATGGCCGCGCTGTTCGTCGCCGCGGGCTATTTCACGCTGACGTTCTACGATCTGTTTGCGGTGCGCGCGATCGGCCATTCACACGTGCCCTATCGCATCAACGCGCTCGCGGCCTTCACCAGCTATTCGATCGGGCACAATGTCGGCGCCAGCGTCTTCACCGGCGGCGCGGTACGCTACCGCATCTATTCGGCCTATGGGCTGAACGCGATCGACGTCGCAAAAATCTGCTTCCTCGCCGGCCTCACCTTCTGGCTCGGCAATGCCGCCGTGCTCGGTCTCGGTATCTCCTATCATCCGGAGGCGGCCGCCGCGATCGACCAGCTGCCGCCCTGGCTGAACCGGACGTTTGCGATGATGATCCTCGCAGCGCTGGTCGGATATGTGGTCTGGGTCTGGACCCAGCCACGGGTCGTCGGACGCGGCCCCTGGACCGTGGTGCTGCCGGGCGGCCCGCTGACGCTGCTGCAGATCGCCATCGGTATCATCGATCTCGGCTTCTGCGCGCTCGCGATGTACGTGCTGGTCCCCGACGAGCCCAATCTCGGCTTCGTCGTGGTCGCTGTCATCTTCGTCTCGGCGACGCTGCTCGGCTTCGCTAGCCATTCGCCCGGCGGGCTCGGGGTGTTCGACGCCGCCATGCTGGTCGGCCTCTGGCAGATGGACCGCGAGGAGCTGCTCGGCGGCATGCTGCTGTTCCGGGTCCTCTATTATCTGTCGCCCTTCGTCATCTCTGTAATCTTGCTGACGTTTCGCGAGGTTATCATCGGCGCCCGATCCAAGCGGCTGCAACAGGCGGCGCTCAAGCTCGATCCAGGCCCACCGCCTGAAGCCGCTTATGTGAGAAAGCGCAGCGACAGCGGCGCCTGACCGGCGCAAAAGCCAACAAGGAGAAGCCCGCCCCGATGGCGATCGACGCTCCCTCGTCTCCCACGGTGCAGCCCTGGTCCGACCGGCTGCGGCACTCGACCATCATCCTGATTGCGGCCGCGCTGGCGCTGTCGGTGGTGGTCTCGCTCGGCGAATTGTCGGTGCTGCGGGCGGCGACGGTGTTCTTCTGCATCGCTGCTGCTGCGCTGATCCCCTGGCGGCTGCATGATACCGCTGCCTCGCGCGACGACACCCGCCGGGTCAATCCGGTCGAAAGCGCGGCGGTGGCCGCGGTCGTCGCCGGCATGCCGGATCCCGCCGTGCTGCTCGACCGGGCCGGCCGCGTCATCCATCTCAATACCGCCGCCGCCCAGCTCGCGCCGGCGCTACGCAAGAACGAGCTCGCCCAGTTCGCGCTGCGCTCGCCCGAGATCATCACGGCGCTGCGCGAGTCCATTGCGACCACCGAGCCGCGGCGCGCGACCTATCTCGACCATGTCCCGGTCGATCGCTGGATGGAGCTGACCATCACCCCGGTGCCGGTGCCGACCAATTTCGGCGGCGCCGACAAATGCATGCTGATGACCTTCCACGACCAGACGCCACTGCGCCGGGTCGAGGAGATGCGCGCCGACTTCGTCGCCAATGCCAGCCACGAATTGCGCACGCCGCTGGCCGCGCTCTCCGGCTTCATCGACACGCTGCAGGGCCAGGCCAAGGATGATCCCAAGGCGCGCGAGCGCTTCCTCGGCATCATGCACAATCAGGCCACCCGCATGGCGCGCCTGATCGACGATCTCTTGTCGCTGTCGCGGGTGGAGCTGTCGGCCCATGTACGGCCGGATACGCTGGTCGACCTGCTGCCGATCATCTTCCAGGTCGCCGACGGGCTCGAGCCGCTGGCTCGGGAACGCCAGGTCGAGGTCGAGACCCATCTGCCGGAAGCCCCGGTCATGATCGCGGGCGACCGCGAGGAGCTGCTGCGCCTGTTCGAGAATCTGATCGAGAATGCGCTCAAATACGGCGCCTCCGGCGGACGCGTCATCGTGTCGCTGACGGCGACCCCGGCCACTGATGGAGCTCAGGAAATCCGGGTCATGGTGCGCGATTTCGGCCCCGGCATCGCGCCCGAGCACCTGCCGCGCCTGACCGAGCGGTTCTACCGGGTGGACGTCGGCGACAGCCGCTCCCAGGGTGGGACGGGGCTCGGATTATCGCTGGTGAAACATATTCTTAACCGCCATCGCGGCCGGCTTTTGATCGAAAGCGTGCCCAAGCAGGGCGCCACTTTCACCGCCTGTTTCCCCCAGGCCAAGCCTCCGGCCGCGAGCTGAAATTCAAGCTATTTCAGTGGCTTAAGAGTGTCATCCGACTGTCACTAAACCTTCGTAAAAGCACAGCCGACCGCTCCTAAAGGGGCGGCGGGGAGCGCGATCGGGCGCTGATGGCGCTTCGCTCCCCTGTATGGAGACCAGCATGAATTTCATCAAAACGATCGTCGCTGCCGGCTTGGTCGCCGCAACGACGACGGCGGCCTTTGCCGCCGATATCACCGGCGCAGGCGCGACCTTCCCGTTCCCGATCTATTCGAAGTGGGCTGATGCCTACAAGAAGGAGACAGGCAACGGCCTGAACTACCAGTCGATCGGTTCAGGCGGCGGCATCAAGCAGATCCAGGCCAAGACCGTGACCTTCGGCGCCAGCGACGCGCCGCTCAAGGCCGAGCAGCTCGAGAAGGACGGCCTCGCCCAGTGGCCGATGGTGATGGGCGCCATCGTTCCCGTCGTCAACCTCGAGGGCGTCAAGCCGGGCGAGCTGGTGTTCGACGGCGAGACCCTCGCCAACATCTATCTCGGCAAGATCACCAAGTGGGACGACGCCGCGATCAAGAAGCTCAATCCGAACGTGAAGCTGCCGTCGGACGCGATCACCGTGGTCCGCCGCTCGGACGGTTCGGGCACCACCTTCAACTTCACCAACTACCTCTCCAAGGCCAGCGCCGACTGGAAGAGCAAGGTGGGTGAAGGCACCGCCGTCGAGTGGCCGGTTGGCGTCGGCGCCAAGGGCAACGAAGGCGTGTCGGGCAACATCAGCCAGACCAAGAACTCGATCGGCTATGTCGAGTACGCCTATGCCAAGCAGAACAAGCTGACCTACACCGGCCTCATCAACAAGGCTGGCAAGCCGGTGCAGCCGACGGTCGAAGGTTTCCAGGCGGCCGCTTCCAATGCCGACTGGGCCAAGGCTCCCGGCTACTACGTCATCCTGACCGACCAGCCCGGCGACAAGTCCTGGCCGATCACCGCTGCGACCTTCATCCTCATGCACAAGGATGCCACCGACAAGGCGGCCTCGCAGGAAGCCATCAAGTTCTTCCGCTGGGCGTTCAAGAACGGCGGCAAGGCGGCTGAAGACCTCGACTACATCCCGATGCCCGACAGCGTCGTCCAGCTGATCGAGAAGACCTGGGCTGCCGAGATCAAGAGCTAAGCGCTCTCCTCTCGTGTCCCGGACGCGCAGCGGCGTGAAAGCGCTGCTGCGCTGAGCCGGGACCCACAAGAACGAGGCCCCGGATCAGCGTCGCGACGCTTCGCAGCTAGCGCCGCATTCGGGGCACGAGACCAATAAAAATCGTATATTCTTGGTACAGGGGATCGGCGTGGCAGAAATGGCCGTTCAGAGCGATGTAATCGACGACGCCGGACCATATGATCGCGCCAAGGCCTTGAGCGCGTTCAAGCTCGGCGACGTCACCTTCTACTGGATCACGCGGCTCAGCGCGATCTCGGTGCTCCTCATTCTCGGCGGCATCATCCTGTCGCTGATCGTCGGCGCCTTCCCTGCGATGAAGGAATACGGCTTCGCGTTCCTGTGGACGCAGCGTTGGGCGCCGTCGGCCGATCCGCCCGTGCTCGGCGCGCTCGGACCGATGTATGGTACGCTCGTCACCTCCTTTATCGCGATGCTGATCGCCATTCCGGTGGGTCTCGGCATTGCGATCTTCCTCACCGAGCTTTGCCCGCAATGGCTGCGCCGCCCGATCGGCATGGCCATCGAACTGCTCGCCGGCATCCCCTCGATCATCTACGGCATGTGGGGCTTCTTCGTGTTGGGTCCGTTCCTGGCCAATACATTTCAGCCCTTCATGATCAAGATCTTTGACGGCGTCCCCGTGCTGGGTGCGATCTTCGCGGGTCCCCCGTCCTATCTCAGCCTGTTCAATGCCGCGCTGATCCTCGCCATCATGGTGCTGCCCTTCATCACCTCGATCTCGGTCGACGTGTTCAAGACGGTGCCGCCCGTGTTGAAGGAGGCTGCTTACGGCGTCGGCTGCACCACCTGGGAAGTCGTGCGCAGCGTGGTGATCCCCTACACCCGCGTCGGCATCATCGGCGGCGTCATGCTGGCGCTGGGCCGTGCGCTCGGCGAGACCATGGCGGTGAGCTTCATCATCGGCAACTCGTTCCGCATCTCGTCCTCAATCTTCGCGCCGGGCACCACGATCTCGGCGGCGATCGCATCCGAATTCGCCGAGAGCGACGGCCTGCACCAGTCCGGCCTGATCCTGCTCGGCCTGCTGCTGTTCGTGCTGACGTTCTTCGTGCTGGCCGGCGCCCGGCTGATGCTGATGCGGCTGGAAAAGAAGGCGGGGAACTAACATGAACCCGATTTATTCGCGCCGCCGCCGCAAGGATATCCTGATCCGCGGGCTCTGCTTTGGTGCCGCCGCCTTCGGCGTCACCTGGCTCGCACTGATCCTGATTACGCTGTTCTATAACGGCCTGGCGGGGTTGAACCTCGATCTGTTCGTTGCGGACACGCCGCCTCCGGGCTCGACCGAAGGCGGCCTGCGCAACGCCATCGTCGGCTCGCTGATCATGACCGTGATCGGCGTCGGCATCGGCGCGCCGCTCGGCCTGTTTGCCGGCACCTATCTCGCCGAGTACGGCCGCAACGACAAGCTGACCTCGGTGATCCGCTTCATCAACGACATCCTGCTGTCGGCGCCCTCGATCATCATCGGCCTGTTCATCTACGGCGCCGTAGTGGTGCCGATGCGTGGCTTCTCGGCGATCGCAGGCTCGCTCGCGCTCGCCGTCATCGTGATCCCGGTGGTGCTGCGCACGACCGAGGACATGCTGCTACTAGTGCCGAACGCGCTGCGCGAGGCGGCCTCCGCGCTCGGCCTGCCGCGCTCGCTGGTGATCAAGCGGATCGCTTATCGTGCGGCACGATCCGGTCTCATCACCGGCGTGCTGCTCGCGACCGCCCGCGTCGCCGGCGAAACCGCGCCGCTGCTCTTCACCGCGCTGTCGAACCAGTTCTTCAGCCTCGGCCTGAACAAGACCATGGCGAACCTGCCGGTCACCATCAACAACTTCGTCCAGAGCCCCTACGCCTATTGGAAGCAGCTCGCCTGGAGCGGCGCACTGCTCATCACCCTGACCGTTCTTGCCCTGAATATTGGCGCGCGCATTCTCAGCGCCGAGAGGACCGCAAAATGACCGATCTTTCCGTATCGATGAGCGCGGCCGGCGGTCTGCCCCAGGCGCCGATGCTGCCCGAAGCGCCGGCCAAGGTGACGGTGCGCAACCTCAACTTCTATTACGGCGAGCACCACGCGCTGAAGAACATCAACCTGGCGCTCGGCACCAACCGGGTCACCGCCTTCATCGGCCCGTCGGGCTGCGGCAAGTCGACCCTGCTGCGCATCTTCAACCGGATGTACGACCTCTATCCGGGCCAGCGCGTCACCGGTCAGCTGATGCTCGACCAGACCAACATCCTCGACCCCAAGCTCGACCTCAATCTGCTGCGCGCCCGCGTCGGCATGGTGTTCCAGAAGCCGACGCCGTTCCCGATGACGATCTACGAGAACATCGCCTTCGGCATCCGTCTCTATGAGAAGATCTCGAAATCCGAGATGGATGACCGCGTCGAGAAAGCGCTGCGCGGCGGCGCGCTGTGGAACGAGGTCAAGGACAAGCTCAACGCCTCCGGCCTGTCGCTCTCCGGCGGCCAGCAGCAGCGCCTCTGCATCGCCCGCACCGTTGCGGTGCGGCCCGAGGTGATCCTGTTCGACGAGCCCTGCTCGGCGCTCGACCCGATCTCGACCGCCAAGGTCGAGGAGCTGATCCAGGAGCTGTCCGAGAACTACACGATCGCGATCGTGACCCACAACATGCAGCAGGCCGCCCGCGTCTCCGACAAGACCGCCTTCATGTATCTCGGCGAGCTGATAGAGTTCGACGACACCAGCAAGATATTCACATCGCCGACCGACCGGCGCACGCAGGATTACATCACCGGCCGGTTCGGCTGAGGAGACGGCACATGGGTTCTGAACATACCGCAAAGGCCTTCGACACCGACCTCCAGGAGCTCACGCGCCTGGTCGCCGAGATGGGCGGCATCGCCGAGCGCATGATCGTCGATTCCGTCGATGCGCTGATCCGCCGCGACGTCGCGCTCGGCCAGCGCGTCGTCGCCATCGACGCCGAGCTCGACACGCTGCAGAAGAAGATCGAGGAGCGCGCCGTGCTCACGATCGCGCGCCGCCAGCCGATGGCGGTGGATCTGCGCGAGATCGTCGGCGCCATGCGCGTCGCGACCGATCTCGAGCGCATCGGCGACCTCGCCAAGAACATGGGCAAGCGCGTCGCGGCGCTGGAGACGGATTTCCATCCGCTCAAGCTGTTCCGCGGCCTCGAGCACATGACCGACCTCGTGCAGCAGCAGGTCAAGTCGGTGCTGGACGCCTATGCCGCGCACGATCTGCCGGCGGCGATGGCGGTGTGGAAGGGCGACGAGGAAGTCGACGCCATCTGCACCTCGCTGTTCCGTGAGCTCCTCACCTACATGATGGAGGATCCGCGCAACATCTCGTTCTGCATCCATCTGATGTTCTGCGCCAAGAACATCGAGCGGATCGGCGACCATGCCACCAACATTGCCGAGACCGTGTTCTACATGATCGAAGGCCAGGCGATCACCGACAAGCGGCCGAAGGGCGACATGACGACCTTCGCCACCACGGTCCCGAACACCTGATTACGCAAGGAGCGACGACCCGATGGGCGCACGCATTATGGTGGTTGAGGACGAGGAAGCTCTGACCGAGCTTCTCCGCTACAACCTCGAAGGCGACGGCTATGACGTCGAGACGGTAATGCGCGGCGACGACGCCGACACCCGCCTCAAGGAGCACATCCCCGATCTGATCGTGCTTGACTGGATGCTGCCGGGGCTATCAGGCATCGAGCTGTGCCGGCGGTTGCGTGCGCGATCCGACACCAAGCAGCTGCCGATCATCATGCTCACCGCGCGTGGCGAGGAGAGCGAGCGGGTGCGGGGCCTGGCGACCGGCGCCGACGACTACATCGTCAAGCCGTTCTCGGTGCCCGAGCTCCTGGCGCGCGTGAAGGGCCTGCTCCGGCGTGCAAGTCCGGAGCGGCTCGCAACCGTTCTGGCGTTCGGCGACATCGAGCTCGACCGCGAAAAGCGCCGCGTGGCGCGCTCGGGCCGGCCGATCGATCTCGGCCCGACCGAGTATCGCCTGCTGGAGTTCTTCCTGGAGCATCCCGGTCGCGTGTTCTCGCGCGAGCAGTTGCTCGACAGTGTCTGGGGCCGCGACATCTACATCGATGAGCGCACCGTCGATGTGCATATCGGCCGCCTGCGCAAGCTGCTCAATCTCGGCCGCGAGCAGGACCCGATCCGCACCGTCCGCGGCGCGGGCTACGCGCTGGACGATCGGTTCGCGAAGGCCGAGCAGGCCTGAAACGGCCTGAGCAGACCTCGACAAAAAAGCGCGCCAAAGGCGCGCCGATCCTTCTCCCGATCGTTCCGGCCCGTGCGCAATTGCGCACCAGGCCGGGACGACGTCGTTTGGAGCTGAGCTTACCGCGCCGGCTTCGCCGGGGCCCGCCTGCGATCCGCTGCCGGCTGATACGCGACCCGCGAGTGCTGGGCGCAATAGGGCAGGCCGGAGAGCGCTTTGCCGCCGCAGAAGAAGAAATCCGGGCTCGAGGGATCGCCGACCGGCCAGTGGCAGGTCGCCTCGTTCAATTCGAGCAGCGACAGCCGCTGGCTCATCGGTACCACGTTGTCGTAGGTGACCGGTTCAGCCTCGACCTCGACCTCGAAAGCCTGCGCCAGCGCGGTATTGCCGCGTGCGATGGGCCTGCTCACCCGCATCATGTGCGGCGCTGGACGCGCCTTGCGCGGCCGCGGAGCTGCCGAAGACGGGCTCTTGGCGCGGCCCGACAAGCCGAGCCGGTGAACCTTGCCGATCACGGCGTTACGGGTGACATTCCCAAGCTCAGCGGCGATCTGGCTGGCCGAAAGTCCGGCCTCCCAGAGCTTTTTCAGCTGTTCGACGCGATCGTCGGACCAGGTCAAAACCGTCATTGCACCCTTTCCTTCGCCGCGCGCCTGCCATCCTGGGGGCCGCACAACGAATGCCTAAGCCTCGAAAAATCCGTGCCGCCAGAATCCCTTAAGGCTCGCCGGGCGCAATGATACGCCCGAACGTTTACGCCGGTACATGAGGACTTTTGGGATCAGAATCGCTGCACGAGATGTCGTATCTGACAAGCCAGACGCTACAATATGGCGTGACTCACGCGCAAGAGTCCGCCGACTCGCTTCCACATGTTCCGTGGCCAAAACCCGCAAATTCGGCACCGCAAGACTACGGAATCTGGGTTTCGCGGGGCTTTCCGGGCGGCATTGACACCAATGGTGCCAAGCATAAGATAGTGATGCGTGCCGCCCTTAAAAGGCGGCACGTTTCGTTTTCCGGACCAATGATGCGCTGCGCAACGCAGTTTCAGGCCGTCCGAAACATCCAAAGAGACCATCATGGCTAACAGCGCAGCGCCGCACTTGCTCCCCGTTTTCGCCAGAACCGACATCGGTTTTGAGCGCGGTGAAGGCGTCTGGTTGATCGCAACCAATGGCGATCGCTATCTCGATTTCACCTCGGGCGTGGCGGTGAATGCGCTCGGCCATGCCCATCCCGCGCTGGTCAAGGCGCTGCAGGAGCAGGCCACAAAACTCTGGCACATGTCGAACCTGTTCCAGAGCCCGGACGGCGAGAAGCTCGCCGCGCGTCTCTGCAACGAGAGTTTTGCGGACTTCGTGTTCTTCTGCAATTCCGGCGCCGAAGCGCTGGAGGGTGTGATCAAGCTGGTCCGCCATCATCACTTCTCCAAAGGACATCCGGAGCGCTACCGCATCATCACCTTCGAAGGCGCCTTCCACGGACGCACGCTGGCGACGCTGGCTGCGACCGGCTCTGCAAAATATCTCGAAGGTTTCGGTCCGCCGATGGACGGCTTCGACCAGATCCCGCACGGCGACATCGAGGCCGTGAAGAAGGCGATCGGTCCGCAGACCGCAGGCATACTGATCGAGCCGATCCAGGGCGAGGGCGGCGTTCGTTCGGCGACGCCTTCTTTCCTGAGGGCATTGCGCCAGCTCTGCGACGAGAAGGGCCTGCTGCTCGCCTTCGACGAGGTGCAGACTGGCATGGGCCGCACCGGCGATCTCTTCGCCCACCGCCGCACCGGCGTCACGCCTGACGTGATGTCGCTGGCCAAGGCGCTCGGCGGCGGCTTCCCGATCGGCGCGGTGCTGGCGACCACGGATGCGGCCACCGGCATGGGGCCCGGTTCGCACGGCTCGACCTTCGGCGGCAATCCGCTGGCGATCTCGGCCGCGAACGCCGTGCTCGACGTCATGCTCAAGCCCGGCTTCTTCGACCACGTGCAGAAGATGTCGCTGCTGCTCAAGCAGAAGCTCGCCTCCGTGATCGATCGTCACCCCGATGTCGTCAGCGAGGTCCGCGGCGAGGGGCTCCTGATCGGCATCAAGGCCGTGGTGCCCTCCGGCGATCTGGTCGCAGCGCTGCGCAACGAAAAACTGCTCACCGTCGGCGCTGGCGACAATGTCGTGCGCTTCCTGCCGCCCTTGATCGTCACCGAAGCCGAGATCGAGGACAGCGTCGGCCGGCTTGAACGCGCCTGCGCTGCGCTCTCAGGCAACAAGCGGGCGGCCAGCTGATGAGCAAGACGCCAAAGCACTTCCTCGATATCAACGAGCTGCCGCTGTCGGAGCTCAAGAGCATGCTCGCGGCCTCCTCCGCCATGAAGGCGAAGCAGAAGGCGCATCAGCCGGTCAAGCCGCTCGAAGGCAAGACGCTGGCGATGATCTTCGAGCGCCCGTCGACCCGCACGCGCGTGTCGTTCGACGTTGCCATGCGCCAGCTCGGCGGCGAGCCCATCATGCTCACCGGCGCCGAGATGCAGCTTGGCCGCGGCGAGACCATTGCCGACACCGCGCGAGTGCTGTCGCGCTATGTCGACGCCATCATGATCCGCATCCTCAATCACGAGGCCCTGCTCGAGCTCGCGGCGAACGCGACCGTGCCCGTGATCAACGGCCTGACGCGGCGCTCGCATCCGTGCCAGGTGATGGCCGATCTCCTGACTTACGAAGAGCATCGCGGCCCGATCGAAGGTCGCACCGTGGCCTGGACCGGCGACGACAACAACGTGCTGGCGTCCTGGGCCCATGCCGCCGAGCGCTTCAAGTTCAACCTCAATGTCGCAACCCCGCCGGAGCTCGCTCCGAAGAAGGTGATGCGCGACTTCATCAAGGCCACCGGTGCGCCGATCGTGCTCGGCACCGATCCCGAGGCTGCCGTGAAGGACGCCGATTGCGTCATCACCGACACCTGGGTGTCGATGGGCGACAAGGAAGGCGAGCACCGTCACAACGTGCTCAAGCCCTACCAGGTCAATTCCAAGCTGATGTCGCTGGCCAAGCCCGACGCGCTGTTCATGCACTGCCTGCCCGCCCATCGCGGCGAGGAGGTCACCGACGAGGTGATCGACGGCCCGCAATCGGTCGTGTTCGACGAGGCCGAAAACCGCCTGCATGCGCAGAAGGGCATTCTGGCCTGGTGTTTCGACGCGGTGAAGTAACACTGTGGCGGGGCGAGGTGGCTGTGCGAGCGGCCCCATCCTCCGCTGTCGTCCCGGACAAGCGTAAGCGCAGATCCGGGACCCTTAACCACAGGAACCCCTTTTGGCGATGACTCGGAGTTTGTCGTCGACAGCAATAGCGTAATCCTGTGGTTATGGTCCCGGGTTCGCGCTGCGCGCGCCCCCGGACGACACCGAATTCGAGGTCCCCTCGCGCCCCTTCCATTTCCCACCTCCGACCCCAGATAAAGCGCCATGGTTTCCCAATCCCCTGACATGAAAACCGGGCCCGAGGGCCCGGTTCGCGCGCCGTCCGCGGTTCCGATCGATGACGCCGTGCTGCCCTACGAGGTCGACGTGCTCGATGTGCGCGGGCGGCTGGTGCGGCTTGGCCCCGCGCTCGACGAGATCCTGACCAAGCACGATTATCCGGCACCGGTCGGCAAGCTGCTGGGCGAGGCCATCGTGCTGACGACGCTGCTCGGCTCGGCGCTGAAATTCGAGGGCCGCTTCATCCTCCAGGCCCAGACCGATGGGCCGGTGTCATTTCTGGTGGTGGACTATCAGGCACCGGATCGCCTGCGCGCCTATGCGCGCTTTGACGCCGAGCGCCTCGGTGACGCCAAGAATACTGGCTCGCACTCCGGCGCGCTGCTCGGCCGCGGCCATCTCGCCATGACCATCGACCAGGGTCCCGACATGAGCCGCTACCAGGGTCTGGTCGCGCTCGACGGCGGCAGCCTGGAAGACGCCGCTCACGAATATTTCCTGCGCTCCGAGCAGATCCCGACACGCGTGCGCCTCGCGGTCGGCGAGGAGTGGCGCTCGAGCGACGGCGGCAAGCATCGCTGGCGCGCCGGCGGCATGCTGATGCAGTTTTTGCCGAAGGCGCCGGAGCGCGCGCGGCAGGCCGATCTCCATCCCGGCGACGCGCCCGAGGGCGCCGAGGTGCACGCCGTCGCCGAGGACGATGCCTGGGTCGAGGCGCGCTCGCTGATCGAAACCGTCGAGGACGTCGAGCTGATCGATCCCGATCTCTCCGGCGAGCGGCTGCTCTATCGCCTCTTCCACGAACGCGGCGTGCGCGTGTTCAATCCGCTTGTCTTGAAAGCGCAATGCTCCTGCTCACGCGACGCGGTCGCCTCCATGTTGAAGAGCTTCTCGCCGGATGACCGCTCGGCGATGGTCAAGGACGACAAGGTCGTCGTGACCTGCGAGTTCTGCTCATCGGTGTACGAGTTCACGCCGGATGAGGCGGGCGTCGAAGACGCGTAAGCGCCTATCTTTCGTTATCGCGAGCTATCGTAGGGTGGGCACGCTTCGAGACTG
>NZ_VSSR01000002.1 GCF_008123515.1 Bradyrhizobium cytisi | reverse complement strand
TACCAATCCATCCGCTGGACAAGGCGCCTGCGTTCGTCACTTTGTCCTCCTCACGATGGCAATTGGCCGCGAGATGCGGTTAGATGCCCGCGCGTCAGGCCGGGAGGATGCAAATGACCGGGATTTCCAGCAATGAGCCGAAGGACGCAACGCCGGCCGTGATTGCGCAGCAAACGGCGATGCTGAATGCGCTGCCGTTTTCCGACACGCGGGATTTCGACGACGCTGCGCGCGGCTTTCTCGGCACCATCGAGCAGGCGAGGATTGCGAACCCGCAGGGGCGGACGGTCTGGAGCCTCGAGCCCTATGGCTTTCTGTCCACTGATGAGGCGCCACCGACGGTCAATCCGAGCCTGTGGCGGCAGTCGCGGCTCAACATGCAGCACGGCCTGTTCGAGGTCGTGCCCGGTGTCTACCAGGTGCGCGGGCTCGACATCGCCAACATGACGCTGATCGAGGGCGACAGCGGCGTCGTCGTGGTGGATACCCTGACCTCGATCGAAGGCGCGCGCGCCGCGCTCGATCTCTACTTCAGTCATCGTGGCCAGCGGCCGGTCGCGGCCGTGATCTTCACCCACACGCATACCGACCACTGGGGTGGCGCGCGCGGCGTGCTGGAGGAGGATGCACTGGCGACGGGGCGCGTGCCGATCATCGCGCCGAACCTGTTCATGGAGCATGCCGTCTCCGAGAACATCATCGCGGGACCGGCGATGCTGCGCCGGGCGCAATACCAGTTCGGCCCGTTCCTGGCCAAAGGCGTGCGCGGGCAGGTCGACTGCGGCCTCGGCAAGACCATGGCGGCGGGATCGGTGGCGCTGCTGCGTCCGACCGACCTGATCATGGCGACCGGCGACAGGCGCGTCATCGACGGCGTCGAGTTCGAATTCCAGATGGCGCCGAACAGCGAAGCACCGGCGGAGATGCACTTCTTCCTTCCGCGCTACAAGCTCCTCAACCTCGCCGAGAACTGCACGCATAATTTTCACAACCTGCTGCCGTTCCGCGGCGCCGACGTGCGCGATGCGCTGGCGTGGTCGAAATATCTGGGCGAGGCGCTGCATCTGTGGGGCGGCAAGGCCGAGGCGATGTGCGGCCAGCATCACTGGCCGGTGTGGGGCCGTGAGCGCATCGACACCATGATCCGCGAGCAGCGCGACCTCTACAAGTTCGCGCATGACCAGACCATCCGCCTGATGAACCACGGGCTGACTGCGGCCGAGATCGCCGAGACGATCCAGCTGCCGAAGAGTCTGGAGGGCGCCTGGCACGGGCGCGGCTACTACGGCCATATCCGCCACAATGTGAAAGCGATCTACCAAAAATATCTCGGCTGGTACGACGCCAACCCGGTCAATCTCGATCCGCTGCCGCCGGTGGAATCGGGCAAGAAATATGTCGAGTACATGGGCGGCGCCGATGCGATCCTCGCTCGTGCGCGCGCGGATTTTGACAAGGGCGAATTCCGCTTCGTGGCGCAGGCGCTCGGCCATCTCGTCTTCGCCGAGCCTGATAATCAGGCTGCGCGCGCGCTGCTGGCGGATACACTGGAGCAGCTCGGCTATGCCGCCGAGAGCTCGACATGGCGCAATGCCTATCTGTTCGGCGCCCAGGAATTGCGTCACGGCATGCCGAAGACGCCGCCACGTCCACCGATGCCGCGCGAGACGCTGGCAGCGCTCCGCACCGGGCAGCTCTGGGACGTGCTCGGCATCCGCCTCAATGGCCCGAAGGCGGAAGGCAAGCACATCGTGCTGAACTGGAGCTTTTCCGATACCGGCGAGACGTTCGTGCTCAATCTGGAGAACTGCGCGCTGACTTATACGGAAGGCGTGCAGGCCGACAATGCCGATGCCAGCTTCACGCTGGCGCGCGCGACGCTGGATGAGGTGATCGCCAAGCTGACGAGCTTTCCGGAGGCCGTCGCCGCCGGCAAGGTCAAGCTGTCAGGCAACCCGATGCGGCTTGCCGAGCTGATGGGCCTGATGGACGAATTCCCGCGGATGTTCGAGATTGTGGAGCCGAAGCGGGCGGTGGTGAGGTAGGTCTCTCGTCGTAATCATCTCTCGTGCCCCGGACGCAGCGCAGCGCTTCTTCAGCGGTGCGCTGCAGAGCCGGGGCCCATGTTTCCGAGAGTGTGCCTTGCCGCGTGGGTCCCGGCTCTGCGCCGCAACGCAACGCTAAGGGCGTTGCAGCGCGTCCGGGACACGAGAGCCGAGTTACTCCGCGCTGCTCACCAGCTTGATCCGTGGCGCGGTCGCTTCGGTCAGGCCGCGATAGGCCGCGAGATAATCCAGCGCCATCCGCCGCGCGGTAAAGCGCTTCTCGAACTGCCTGCGGATGGCGGTGCGGTCGAGTTGCGCGAGGCGGTTGACGACGCCGGCTGCGCTGAGGATGTCCTCGACGACGAAGCCGGTGAGGCCTTCGTCGATGATTTCCGGCACCGAGCCGCGGTTGAAGGCGACCACTGGCGTGCCGCACGCCATGGCCTCGATCATGACGAGGCCGAACGGCTCCGGCCAGTCGATCGGCAGCAGCAGGCCGAGCGCGCCGCTCAAGAAGTCCGACTTCTCGTGATCGCTGATCTCGCCGATGAAATCCACCAGCGGATTGTTCACGATCATCGGCTTGATCAGCTCGTCGTAATAGTCCTGGTCGGCGCGATCGACCTTGGCCGCAATCTTCAGCGGAATGCCGCAATGCATCGCGATCTTGATGGCGCGGTCGACCCCTTTCTCCGGCGCGATGCGGCCGAGCACGGCGAGATATTCCTGCTTCGCGGGCCTCGGCGTCAGCAGATGCTCCGGCAGGCCGTGATGGATCGTGGTCACCCAACTCGCCTGCGGCACCGGCCGCCGCTGTGCATTCGAGATCGAGATGACAGGCATCTTGGAGAAGGTGTTGAAGACAGGCTGATGCTCCGGCAGATCGAGCCGGCCATGCAGCGTGGTCAGGAACGGTGTCGGCTGCCGGTGGAACAGCGACCACGGATAATAATCGAGATGGAAGTGGAGGAAGTCGAACTCCTCGTCGTCACATTTCTGCCGCACGCGCTCCAGGAGCACCATGTGCAGCGCGTTGGGATCGCGCACGGAACCATCGAGGCGCAGTGCCCGCGGCCATAATGCATCCAGCTTTGCCGACGTCTGCGAATCGCCGCTGGCAAATAGCGTGACGTCGTGACCAAGGGCAACCAACTCTTCCGTCAACCAGTGCACCACCCGCTCGGTGCCGCCATACAGCTTGGGTGGAACAGCCTCCGTCAACGGAGCTACCTGCGCGATGCGCATCTCAGCTTCTCCTCTGCGTGATCATGGAAATTAAAGCCCCTACCGAGTTCGGCACCGGCACGCCAGGGAGGGAACGTTCTCGCATTTGCGAAGTTCCTCTCAACTAACGTTACTTCTTCGTCACACTGCAGCGTGGCCGCGATGCTGCCATCACCCCTTCTCAGTTCGTCCGTATCCGCATGTCGTGATGGCTTTGCCCGGGAACCGAGGCGAAGCGGTCGATGTTCACTCGATCAGTAAGAAAAATGGAAATCATGACGGGGTCGCAGGGAATGGATCATCTTTCTGGATATGCGCGCAGGCCATTTGCCTTTGTTCTGCGCTATCTGCGGCGTCGTTTGGCGTCGCACCTGGTGATCCTGGGTGCCGTTGTTGCGGCAGTTGCCTGCTCGGTAGGCACGCAATACGGCGTCAAATCCCTTGTCGACAGCCTGTCGGCGGGAACTTCGCATGGCGGTAGCGTATGGCTGGCATTCATTCTGCTCATGTCGCTGATTGCCGCCGACAACTTTCTGTGGCGCATCGCGAGCTGGACAGCGAGCTTCACCTTTGTTCGTGTCACGGGCGATTTACGCCGTGACATATTTCGTCATCTGACCGGTCATGCGCCGAGCTACTTCTCGGACCGGATGCCGGGCATGCTGACCAGTCGCATTACGGCCACATCCAATGCAGTGTTCACCGTCGAGAACATGTTCATCTGGAATGTGTTGCCGCCATGCATCGCCACAATTGCGGCAATCGCGTTGATTGGAACCGTGAGCCCCTATATGGCGGTCGGCCTGATCGTGATCGCCGGCGGCATGGTGGTCGCGATGTTCCATCTGGCCGCGGCCGGCAAACCGTTGCATGACGACTTTGCCGACAAGGCGGCCGCCGTCGACGGCGAGATGATTGACGTCATCAGCAACATGCCGCTGGTCCGCGCCTTCTGCGGCATTGGCCACGAGCATGAGCGGTTCGATGCCACGGTGAACCGGGAAGTCAATGCGCGCGGACGCAGCCTGCGCTATCTGGAGAAGCTGCGGTTGTTGCATGCGGCGGTGACCGTGATTTTGACGATTGCGCTGATGGCCTGGGCGGTCACGCTTTGGCAGCGGGGAGAGGCGACCACCGGCGACGTGGTGCTGGTCTGTACCCTCGGCATCTCCATCCTGAGCGCGACTCGCGATCTTGCGGTGGCGCTGGTCGACGTCACCCAGCATGTCGCGCGCCTGACCGAGGCGATCGCCACGCTGCTTGTGCCGCATGATTTGCGCGATCACCCCGAGGCCGAGCCGCTGGTCAAGAGCGGTGCCGCGATTGCATTCAACAACGTCACCTTCGGCTATCCCGGGGCTGAGAAGATCTTCGAGCGCTTCAGCCTGCGCCTTCAGCCCGGCCAGCGCGTCGGCCTGGTCGGCCAGTCCGGCGGCGGCAAGTCGACCCTGTTCACGCTGCTGCAGCGCTTCTATGATGTCGACGAGGGCAGTGTGACGGTCGACGGCCAGGACATCTCCAAGGTGACACAGCAGAGCCTGCGCGAAGCGATCTCGGTGGTGCCGCAGGACATCTCCCTGTTCCATCGCTCGATCCGCGAGAATATCCGTTACGGCCGTCCCAACGCGACGGACGACGAGGTGCTGCGCGCGGCGATCGCGGCGCGCTGCGATTTCATCGACAGCCTGCCGGACGGTCTCGACACCATGGTCGGCGACCGCGGGGTGAAGATGTCCGGTGGCCAGCGCCAGCGGATCGCGATCGCGCGCGCCTTCGTCAAGGACGCGCCGATCCTGCTGCTCGACGAGGCGACCGCCGCGCTCGACAGCGAATCCGAGGAGGCGATCCGCGAGGCGCTGGGGCGCCTGATGCGCGGCCGCACCGTGATCGCGATCGCGCACCGTCTCGCGACGCTGCGCAATTTCGACCGGGTGATCGTGCTGAAGCATGGCAAGATCATCGAGGACGGCGCGCCCGACCGCCTGATGCAGGGCCACGGCCCATACCGTGAGCTGGTGACGCAGGAAATGAGCCGGCTCGCGAAGTTCGCCGCCTAAGACCCGGCAGTTGCGTTTGCGTGGCCGCGTTCGAACAACAAGCCGCAGGGGAGCAGCTTATGGGAGCCGAAGCCGCAACCAAGATCATTTCGGTATCGCAGACGGTCGAGACCGTCGCGGAGCAGGCCTTCTACATTCCGATGACGGGGCCCGCCGCGCGGCCCCGCCGCTCGCTCAAGCACGATGACACTTTTATCGTGCTGGACAGCCACGGCGACATCGGAGCGTCGGCCGGCGGGCCGGACGGCTTGTTCAACCATGACACGCGCTATCTGGCGCGGCTAGAGCTCGTGCTCGACGATCTCCAGCCGTTGCTGCTCGGCTCGAACCTGCGCGACGACAATTCGGGATTAACGGTCGACCTCACCAATCCCGACATTTACCGCCAGGGCCGCATCGTCCTGCAAAAGGACCTGCTGCACATCGTGCGCACGATCTTCCTGTGGCGCGGCACGGCGTATCAGCGCATTGGGCTGCAGAACCACGGCGAGCAGCGCGCCAGCTTCGAGCTGACGCTGCTGTTCGACAACGATTTTGCCGATCTGTTCGAAGTGCGCGGCGAGCGGCGTCCGCGCCGCGGCGCCGGCACCAGCAAGCTGCTCGGGCCGACAGACGTGCTGTTCGAATATCGTGGTCTCGACGATGTCGAGCGGACCACCGGGCTGCATTTCGATCCGCGTCCGACCAGGCTTTCGGTGAATGCCGCAACGTGGCAGCTCGAGCTCGATCCACATGAGGCGAGATCGCTGTTCGTGGCCGTGTCCTGCAACCGGCCGATCGCGGAGAAGCCGGCGCGCTTCTTCAGGAGCCTCTTGGCGCATCGCCGCGAGATGCGGCAGTCGACGATCGGCGCGACCAGCATCGAGACCTCCAACAACATTTTCAACGAGGTGCTGTGCCAGGCCATGGCCGACCTCAACATGTTGATGACGGAGACGCCGCAGGGGCGCTATCCCTATGCCGGCATTCCCTGGTATTCGACGACGTTCGGCCGCGACGGCCTGATCACCGCGCTGCAGATGCTCTGGGTCGATCCGCGGGTCGCCAGGGGCGTGCTGCGGCGGCTCGCGCATTTCCAGGCCAAGGCGGTCGATCCGCTCGCTGACGCCGCACCCGGAAAGATCCTGCATGAGATGCGCGGCGGCGAGATGGCGGCACTGCGCGAGGTGCCGTTTTCGCAATATTACGGCAGCGTGGATTCGACCGCTCTGTTCGTCCTGCTCGCGGGGCGCTATTTCGAGCGCACCGGCGACCAGACAACGCTGGTCGAGCTGTGGCCCGCGATCGAGGCGGGGCTTGCCTGGATCGACGGTCCCGGCGACCCCGACCAGGACGGCTTTGTCGAATACCAGCGCGCCACCGAAAAGGGGCTCGCCAACCAGGGTTGGAAGGACTCTTTCGACGCCATCTTCCATGCCGACGGCAAGCTCGCGGAGGGCAACATCGCGCTCGCCGAGGTCCAGGGCTATGTCTACGCCGCAAAACAGCTCGCCGCGCGATGCGCGCTGCAGCTCGGCAAGCCTGACGTCGCGAAGAGGCTTGAGGCGGAGGCCAAGACGCTCGCCGAGCGCTTCGAAGAGGCGTTCTGGTGCGAGGAGCTCAGGACCTACGCGCTTGCGCTCGACGGCAACAAGCGGCGATGCGAGGTGCGGACCTCGAATGCCGGGCAGGTGCTGTTCAGCGGCATGATCCGGGAGGATCGCGCCCGTCTTGTGGCCGCCGATCTGATGCGGCCGCACTTCTTCTCCGGCTGGGGCATTCGCACCGTCGCGCGCGGCGAGGTGCGCTACAACCCGATGTCGTATCACGACGGCTCGATCTGGCCGCACGACAATGCGCTGATCGCGCTCGGGCTCGCCCATTACGGGCTGAAACACTCGGTGGCCCATGTGTTCAAGGGCCTGTTCGACGCCGCGGCCTACATGGATCTGAGGCGGCTGCCGGAATTGTTCTGCGGCTTCCGCCGCGAGAAGCGGCGCGGCCCGACGCTCTATCCGGTCGCCTGTGCCCCGCAGGCCTGGGCCAGCGCCACGCCGTTCACGCTGCTGGAGGCGGCGCTCGGCATCGAGTTCGACGTCGCGCGCTGCGAGATCCGGCTGCGCAATCCGCAATTGCCGACGTTCTTGAACGAGGTCATCTTGCGCGATCTGCGGCTGGGCGAATCCAGCGTCGACCTGCGCGTCAGCCGCCACGGCCACGACGTGGCGCTGGAGGTGCTGCGCACGCGCGGCCAGATCCAGGTGTCGATCGTGCTGGCGCGCTAGCGGCGCGCGGCAAGGAGGGATCATGCGTAACGCCGGATGGTTGGTCGTGAGCGTGGCGATCGTCGCGGGATTGACGGTTGCCGTATCGCGAGCCGCGGAAGAGCAACCCGCAGCCGCAACCGAGGCGAACGCACCGCCGACGGTGCAGTCGCCGGCTTCGGTGGTGCCGATCACGCCGAAGGATGCCGCGCCGCCGCCCTCGGTGACCATCATCGGCGCCAGCGACGCCCATGGCGTGCTCGGACGGGACGTGCGCAGCGCAGCGGACGAGGACATGGGTCATATCGTCGACGTCATCGTCGATCTCACCGGCCATGTGCGCGCCGCCGTGATCGATTTCGGCGGCTTCCTCGGCGTCGGCAGCCGCAAGATCGTGGTCGACTGGAATGCGCTTCGTTTCGGCAAGATCACCAACAAGAAGGACAGTATCACGCTGGAATTGACCAAGGCGCAGGTCGCGGCCGCGCCGGAATACAAGGAAGACACCCCGATGGTCGTGCTCGGCGCGTCCGGTAGCCTGCAACCGCTGCAAGCGATTCAGTGAGGCGCGGGGAGGGATGGCCGCCGGTGCTTTCATCGTCGAAGAAGCCGAACCATGGAGCCCAGGATCGCGACGGCCGCGTTGAGCAGGACAGTTTCGCCGGCGTGCCATCGATCGCGGGCATTCCGGCGCCGTCGCGCCGGAGCCTGCGCGGCCTCGACTGGTTCATCTTCTTCCTCGCGGACGTGCAGACCGGCTTCGGCCCCTTCATCGCGGTCTATCTGACCACGCAGAAATGGACCCAGGTCGAGATCGGGTTCGTGCTGTCGATCGGCGGCATTATCGCGCTGATCGGTCAGATGCCAGGCGGCGCCATCATCGACGCCGCGAAATCCGAGCGGCTGGTTGCGGCGCTTGCGATCGCGACCATCGGCTGCTGCGCGCTCGCCTATGCGGCGATGCCGATCTTCCCCGTCGTGGTGGCGGCGGCCACCTTGCATGCGGCGGCGAGCTGCGTGCTGGGCCCGGCGATCGCGGCGATCAGCCTGGGCCTGGTCGGTCCGCTCAAGATCGGCGAACGGCTCGGCCGCAACGCCCGTTTTGCCTCGCTCGGCAATGGCGTCGCCGCCGCGGTGATGGGAACGGCCGGTTATCTTCTCTCGAGCCGTTCGGTATTCCTCGTCAGCTTCCTGCTCGCGATCCCGACCCTGATCGCGCTGTCGCGGATCCGCGAGGAGGAGGTCGACATCGCGCGCTGCCACGGCGAGATGCCACGCGAGGCGCCGGTTCCCGGCGACACCAATGTCTGGCATCTGATCCGGCAGAAACCGCTCATCGTCTTTGCGCTGAGCGTGCTGCTGTTGCAGCTCGCAAACGCCTCGATGATGCCGCTGATGGCAAGCGCCGTGACGGCGCGGTCGAGCCAGTGGGCGACGGTGCTGGTGGCCTTTTGCATCGTCGTGCCGCAGGCGATCGTCGCGCTGCTGTCGCCGACCGTCGGGCGCAAGGCGCAGCTTTGGGGCCGGCGCCCATTGCTGCTGATCGGTTTCGCCGCGCTGGCGATCCGCGGCGTGCTGTTCGCGACCGTGCGCGATCCCTATCTGCTGGTGCTGGTGCAGGTGTTCGACGGCTTCACGGCCGCTGTGTTCGCGGTGATGATCCCGTTGATCGTGGCCGACGTCGCCTTCGGCAGCGGGCATTTCAATCTGGCGCAAGGCATCGTCGGCACCGCGACCGGCCTCGGTGCGTCCTTGAGCACCGCGCTTGGCGGCTATGTCAGCGACAAGTTCGGCAATGCCACCGCGTTCCTCGGGCTGGCGAGCATCGCAGCGATCGGGCTGTTGCTGATCCTGTTCGTGATGCCGGAGACCCGGCGCACTGGCATGCTCGCGACAAAAGAAATGGCCGGCTGAACCAGATCAGCCGGCCATAAGTGGGGAAGACAAAATCAGGCGTGAAGACTGTGCAGGCGCTGACAGTTGCGCAGTAAAGCTTGCGAAGCGTCAACGCTCTGTCCGCCCTGCGGTCATATGCAGCTCCCTCCCGGACGATCGTCGCTGGACGGCCGACGGTCGCCGGGCGTAACAATGCCGGAGGATTTGCGAAGATAGAGACAGGCTCTCTGAAGCAGGAGCGTGATGAGCATGCAGGGCAATGCCGAGGCGGGCAGGTGCAGGGACCTGCCGGGACAAATCGTGCTGGTGCTGCAAGGCGGCGGTGCGCTCGGCTCCTATCAGGCGGGCGTGTACCAGGCCCTGCACGAGGCGGGCATCGAGCCGGACTGGGTCATCGGCACCTCGATCGGGGCCATCAATGCGAGCCTGATCGCAGGCAACGCGCCGGAAAACAGGCTCGCGCGCCTGAAGGAGTTCTGGAAACGGATGGAGCAGACTCCTCTGCGCACCGGCGTTCCCGGCTTCGACGACAAGCTGGCCTATTGGTCGACTGTCACTGGCGGCATTCCCGGTTTCTTCCGGCCCAATCCACTTGCGCATGCCGGCGAGTCCTATCCGCTCGGCGCCGATCGCGCCGGCTATTATTCGACTGCGCCGCTGGAGACCACGCTGCGCGAGCTCGTCGATTTCGGCCTCGCCAATCGCGGCGCGCCGCGTCTCACGGTCGGTGCGGCCCATGTCGGCACTAGCCGGATGCGCTATTTCGACAGCCGCGACGGTGAGCTGACGGTGAAGCACGTCATGGCCTCGGGCGCGCTGCCGCCGGCCTTCCCGGCGGTGCGTATCGACGGCGAGCTTTATTGGGACGGCGGCATTCTCTCGAACTCGCCGACGGAGGCCGTATTCGACGACAATCCTCGCAGGGACTCGCTGATCTTCTCCGTGCATCTGTGGAATCCCGCCGGCGCCGAGCCGACCACGATGGGGGAGGTGCTGACCCGCCACAAGGACGTGCAATATTCCAGCCGGATCGCGAGCCAGATCGAGCGCCAGCAGCAGGCCCATCGGCTGCGCCACGTCATCAACCAGCTTGCGGCCCGATTGCCCGCGAGCGAGCGCGATGATCCCGCGGTGAGGGATCTGATCGGCTATGGCTGCTCGACGCGCATGCATGTGGTGCGGTTGCTGGCACCGCAGCTCGATCGCGAGACCCACACCAAGGACATCGACTTCAGCCCGTCCGGCATCATGCGGCGCTGGGACGCCGGTTACGCGCATACAAGGTCGGTGCTGATGCGCGCGCCGTGGACCGGCGAATTCGATCCGCTGTCGGGCGTGGTGCTGCACGAGCATATCGACGAGATGCCGCTGGCCGCGGAATAGCGCCATAAGCGGCCGTTGGCTTCATCGAATTGCCACAGGCCTTGCGGATCGTCGGCTTTCGGCCGCAATCGGAAGGCTCTGCAAGTGGTGACCGGGAACGATCTGGAATTGGCTCTCGATCAGGTCCGCGCCAATGCGCCGGGACCGGTGCCCGGCGTGTTCGGTCCTGACACGGTGACCTGGCGGATCGATCGGGAGGCGGTCATCTTTCTCGGCGCCGGCCGTGCGCTGCTGCTTCAACTCGCGCATCCCTGGGTCGCGGCCGCCATCGCAGAGCATTCCAACACCCTTGCCGATCCGATCGGGCGCTTCCACCGCACCTTCGACATCGTGTTCGCCATGGTGTTCGGCTCGCTCGACCGCGCCACGCTGTCATCCCGGCAACTGCATCGGCGCCACAGCATGATCGTCGGCCAGATGCCCGAGACCGTCGGTCCCTTCGCTGTGGGTTCGCGCTATTGCGCCAACGACATCCCGTCGCTGCGTTGGGTTCACGCCACGCTGGTCGAGACCGCGCTGATGGCGCACGATCTGGTCCTGCCGCCGCTCTCGGTGGACGAGCGCGACCGCTACTGGACCGAGAGCAGGACCTTTGGCGCGCTGTTCGGTCTGACGGGCGATGATCTGCCGGCCGACTGGTCCGGCTTCGCAGCCTACGCCGCAGCGATGACGCAGTCGGACACGCTGACCGTAAGCCCGGCCGCGCGCGAGATCGCCGCGCAGATCTTTGGCGGCGCGCGCCCGTGGCTGCGGCCGCCGCGATGGTATCGCGCACTCACGGCAAGCCTGCTGCCGGAGCGTCTGCGCGCAGGCTTCGGGTTTGAGCTTGATGAGCAGCACGCCAAATCCGCCGACAACGCGCTGCGATGGATCAAGCGGGTCTATCCGAAATTGCCGGATCGGCTGCGCTATGTCGGTCCCTATCAGGAAGCGCAGGCCCGGCTGCGCGGCGAGCCGCAGCCCGACTGGATGACCCGCTGCCTCAACCGCGCCTGGATCGGCCGGCCGCAGATGGACGTGCGCGGGAAGGGGTGAGCGCTCGGTGCTCGCCACAAGCACCGTCATTGCGAGGAGCTCTTGCGACGAAGCAATCCAGACTGCTTCCGCAGAGGGATTCTGGATTGCTTCGCTTCGCTCGCAATGACGGAGAATGTGGTAGCGGCCGTCGTGCCCTCACGCCGCCGCGAGCTTCCGATACAGCGCGCTGTAACTTCCGGCCGAGATGCTCCACGAGAACGACCGGCCCATCGCGCTGCGGCGCATGGTGTCGAGCTGGTCCTGGGCCATGAACGCCTCGAAGGCGCGGCGGACGCCGCCGAGGAAGGACTCGTGCGAGGGTCTTGAGAACAAAAAGCCGGTCTCGCCGTCTGTGATGGTTTCGGCGAGGCCGCCGGTCTGGTGACCGATCGGCAGCGAGCCAAAACGCTGGGCATACATCTGGCTAAGCCCGCACGGCTCGAAGCGCGACGGCATCAGCGTAAAATCGCTGCCGGCAAAGATGCGCCGCGCCTGGGCGTCGTTGAAGCCGATGGTGACGCCGATGGCGTCGGGGCGGCGGCGATGGGCATCGATCAGCGCCTGCTCGAGCGCGGGCTCGCCGGAGCCGGTGACCACGATCTGCCCGCCGGCATCGACGATCTCGTCGGCGGCCGACAGCACGAGGTCGATGCCTTTCTGGTGCACGAGCCGCGCGACGATCGCAAACATCGGCCCGCGCGAGACCGCGAGGCCGAACTGCTTGCGTACGTAGTCCGCGTTGGCCTTCTTGCCGACCCAGTCGCCGGCGCCGAATTGCTGCGCGAGCTGGGCGCAGGAGAGCGGGTCCCAGCTCTCGTCGATGCCGTTGAGGATGCCGGTGAGCTCGGACGCTTCGGAGCGGACGCGCAGCAGTCCTTCGAGGCCGCAGCCGAATTCCTCCGTCGTGATCTCGCGCGCATAGGTGCCGCTGACGGTGGTGAGATGCGAAGCATAGACGAGGCCAGCCTTGAGGAAGGAGAGCTGGTCGTAGAACTCGACGCCGTCGATGTGGAAGGAGCTTTCGGGGACGCCGATCCGCCGCAACGAGTCCTTCGGGAAGAGACCCTGATAGGCGAGGTTGTGGATGGTCAGGATCGACGGCAGCTTGGCGCCGCGCCAGGCGAGGTAGGCCGGCACGAGCGAGGCCTGCCAGTCATTGGCATGGACCAGATCTGCTGCCCAATTCTTGTCCAGCTTGCCCATGGCAAGCTCAGCGGCCGCCGAGGCGAGCCGCGCGAAGCGAATGTCGTTGTCCGGCCAGTCGCGCCCGGACTCGTCGCCATAGGGATTGCCGGGACGGTCGTAGAGTTGTGAGCACAACAGCACATAAACCGGCAGGCCGTCCTTGGTGGCGGCCCGGCCGAGCGAGCAGGCCGGCATCTCCGCAAATGCCGGGCAGCGGCCAACGACCTGAATATGCGTGAGTTGCTCGATGATGTCGCGATAGCCGGGCAGCATGATCCGGATATCGGCGAAGGGGCGGAGCGCTCGAGGGAGGGCAGCGGAAACAGCACCAAGTCCGCCGACGCGGACGAAGTCGTCCATCTCCGTGGTGACGAATAAGACCCTCAAGAACGACTGCCCTCTTCCGATCCCGATTGCTGCTATGCAAGATCGGGTCCAGTTGTCCCGGAAACGCTCAAGCCCCCCACGAGACGCATCGGTTCGGTAAAGACTTTCCTACTCAGCCGCCGCCCTCTAGGGTCGGCGCAGCAACAAGAGAGAACATCGATAGTTCCTAAGGGGCGGCAAGGAGACGTGGCCGGCATGCAGCTAGCAGATAAGCACGAAGACACGACGACAAAGGCCTTCGCGGGTCTGCGGGTCCTGGATTTTTCGACCACGATTGCCGGCCCGCATTGCGCGCGGATGCTGGCCGACATGGGCGCCGAGGTTATCAAGATCGAAACCGAGGGCGGCGAGACGATGCGGACGCGGCCGCCGCTGCGTAAAGGCTGCAGCACCGTGTTCGGCCAGCTCAATGTCGGCAAGAAGAGCATGGTGCTCGACCTCAAGTCCGAGGACGGCAGGGAGGCGGTCCGCCGGCTGGTCGCCGCCGCTGACATCCTGGTCGAGAATTTTCGCCCGGGCGTGATGCGCCGGCTGCGGCTCGACTATGACAGCCTCCGCCCGGTCAACCCCAGGCTGATCTATTGCTCGATCTCGGGCTATGGCCAGACCGGTCCCTCGGCCGAGCTGCCGGCCTACGCGCCGGTGATCCATGCCGCCTCCGGCTATGACATGGCGCATCTCGCCTACCAGCCGGGCCGCAACCGTCCGGACTATTGCGGCATCTACCATGCCGATGTCGTCACCGGTACCTATGGCTTTGGCGCGATTGCGTCCGCGCTCTATCAGCGCACCGTGACCGGGCTCGGCCAGCACATCGACGTCTCCATGCTGGAATCGATGCTGACCTTGACGGTGATCGAATTGCAGAGCTCGCAATTCGCGGTGAAGCCGCCGCCGCGTCCGATGTTCGGCCCGACCGAGACCGCCAACGGCTATGTCATGATCACGGTCGCCAGCGAGAAGACGTTTCAGTGCCTGATGGGTGTGATCGGGCGGCCCGAATGGATCTCCGATCCGCGCTTCTCCTCCTATGCTCCGCGGCGCGAGAACTGGGCCGACATGATGGACGGCGTCGAGGCCTGGTCGAAGCGGCTCACGACCGATGCATGCCTTGTGGCTTTAAGCGCTGCCGGCGTGCCGGCCTCGGCCTATCGCACCATCAAGGAAGCTCTGGCCGATCCGCAGCTCGCGCACCGGCAGGCGCTCTCGTCGGTGGAGGACGGAGGCGGCGCGTTCCAGGTGCTCAATCTGCCGTTCCGGATGACGGGCGCTGACACGACGCCGGGCAAGACGATCTCTGTGCTCGGCGAGCACACGGATGCGCTGTGCGACGAATTCGGCCTCGGCGACGACGCGCCAATTCCGTCCGGCAAAACGACCGTGCAAGGCTGACGAAGGGCCAGGTTTGTCTCGTCCCGCCGCCCGTGCCATGGTGGCGCGACGAAGAAATATGCCGGGAGGACGCCATGAAGAGTTTCAAGGTCGCTGATTTCAAGGCGCCGCTGCAGGAGTTCGACGAGGCCACGCCGCAACCGTCAGGCACGCAGGTGCTGATCAAGGTCAAGGCCGCCGGCGTCTGCCACAGCGATCTCCATATCTGGGAAGGCGGCTATGATCTCGGCCATGGCCGCAAGCCGCTGTCACTGAAGGATCGCGGCATCAATCTGCCGCTGACCATGGGCCACGAGACGGTCGGCGAAGTGCTGGCGTTCGGGCCCGACGTGAAGCCGACCGACCAGGGCGGCCTCAAGCATGGCGATGTCGGCCTGGTCTATCCCTGGATCGGCTGCGGCAAATGCGCCACCTGCCTCGGCGGTGACGAGAACATGTGCCTGACGCCGCGCTCGCTCGGCGTCTATTGCGACGGCGGCTATTCCGATCACATGCTGGTGCCGCATCCGCGCTATCTGCTCAACCTGAACGGGCTCGATCCCGCGTCGGCCGCACCCTATGCCTGCTCGGGCGTCACCACCTACAGCGCGCTGAAGAAGGTCGAGCAGCACTTTGACACGCCGATCGTGATGTTCGGCGCCGGCGGTCTCGGCCTGATGGCACTGTCGCTCTTGAAGGCGATGGGCGGCAAGGGCGCGATCATGGTCGATATCGATGCCAGGAAGCGCGAGGCGGCGGAAAAGGCCGGCGCGCTTGCCACCATCGATCCCAAGGCGCCGGATGCGCTGGAGCAGCTGGCGAAGAAGGCGGGCGGCCCGATCCGCGCCGTGATCGACCTCGTCGGCAATGCCGCAACGACGCAGCTCGGCTTCGACTGCCTGACCAAGGGCGGCAAGCTCGTTATCGTCGGCCTGTTCGGCGGTGGCGCGACCTGGGCCCTGCCGCTGATCCCGATCAAGGCGGTGACGATCCAGGGCAGCTATGTCGGAAACCTGCGCGAGACGCAGGAGCTGCTCGATCTCGTCCGCGCCAAGAACGTAGCGCCGATCCCGGTGACGAAGGCGCCGCTCAACAAGGCCAACGACGCGCTGGTGCAATTGCAGCAGGGCGCGGTGGTCGGGCGCACGGTGCTGACGCCGTAGCGGCTCTCTCCTCCGTCATTGCGAGCGGAGCGAAGCAATCCAGAAATCCCTCCGCGGACACAGTCTGGATTGCTTCGCTTCGCTCGCAATGACGGGCCTTTCTTTTGTTCGCCTAGGGATCACTCATGTCCGCAAACAACGCCTTCCACATTGCCGTGCTCGCCGGTGACGGCATCGGCCCCGAAGTCATGACGCCCGCGATTGAGGTGCTGCGCAAGATCGAGACGAAGTCGGATTTGCGCTTCCGCTTCACCGAGGCGCCCGCGGGCGCCAACAATTATCTCGCGACCGGCAAGTCGATGCCGGATTCCACCATCAAATTGTGCGAGGAAGCGGATGCGATCCTGCTCGGTGCCTGCGGCCTGCCGTCGGTGCGCTATCCCGACAATACCGAGATCGCACCGCAGATCGAGCTGCGCTTCATCTTCGATCTCTACGCGGGCGTGCGCCCGGCGCGGCTCATTCCGGGCGTGCCGAGCCCGATCGTCGGCGCTGACAAGCGCGGCATCGATCTCGTCGTGATCCGCGAGTCCACCGAAGGCCTGTTCGCCTCGATGGGCAAGGGCGTGGTCACCCATGAAGATGCGCGCGAGACCATGGTGATCACGCGCAGGACCTCCGAACGCCTGTTCGACTTCTCGTTTCGCCTCGCCGAGCGGCGCAAGGCGCGCGGCAAGCCGGGTGCGCTCGCCTGCGTCGACAAGGCGAACGTGTTCAAGGCCTTTGCGTTCTTCCGCGGCATTTTCGACGAGATCGCGAAGAAGCATCCCGACGTGAAAACCGATCGCCTCTATGTCGACGCCTGCTCGGCCATGCTGGTCAAGCGTCCCTGGGATTTCGACGTGATGGTGATGGAGAACATGTTCGGCGACATCGTCTCCGACATCACCGCGAGCCTGATCGGCGGCCTCGGCATGGCACCGTCGGCCGACATCGGCGACAAATACGCCGTGTTCCAGCCGTGTCACGGCACCGCGCCTGATATCATGGGGCAGGGCAAGGCCAATCCCACCGGCATGATCCTGTCTGCGGCGATGATGCTGGACTGGCTCGCCGACAAGCACGGCGTCGAGAGCGCGGCGGAAGCCGGCGAGCAGATCGAGAGCGCGGTGGATCAGGTCTATGCCGCCGGCCTCAAGCCGATCGAGTTTGGCGGCACCAATGGCACGGCGGATATTACCAGGGCGGTGCTCTCCGCGCTGTAGAAGTAATCGGACGGCGGGGCGCTTTCACCTCGCTCCGCTTGCGGGGAGAGGTCGAATTTCGAGCGAAGCGCGAATTCGGGTGAGAGGGACTCTCCGCGAGTCGAACTCTTACCGTTGTTTTCGGCGACGGTCCCGTGCTCGCAGACGAATTGCTCGAATTTGTCATCAAGGTCGTCAAGACGTGTCGATCTCGAACGCGATGGGGCATAAGCCGATGTCCGGCTGCATGGGCGTATTGGCGGCCAAGGTTTTCCGTATTTTGTGAAAAGGGTATTTACCTACCAAAGACGCCGCTCCGGCGCATCTTTGATCGGCTCGCCGTGAACGCCAATGGTGTTGAAGGCTTCGAAGACGGTTTATCGGCGCTGCACCAGACCAACTTGCCAAAATATCCGGACCTCTTGGCCTCAATCAGGTACATTCAGTAAGGGGTGGCTTTTGATCAACGGCCGCGAAGGCCGGCAATTGCGATCGGAGCTGGCATGTCGAGAGGATTGAACCCTGCTTCTATAAACGAAAGCGTGCTGACGCAGCGCTTGAGCGAGCTTGAATCCGCTGCGAACTGGCCGCCGTCTGTGCTCCAGGACCTCGAGCGCTTTATTCACACCGGCGACGACTATGATCTCTTTCGGATCAACCCGATCAAGTACGCGACCGTCAACGGGTTGAGTGAAGCCGATGGAATCAACCTGTTTGTGCACGCCGCCAAGGTCGGCCTGTTCGAGATGCAGTGGCTACTCATCTGCGCCTATTGCCCACAGGTCGCAGGCAGTTTTCGTGAGCTGGACCAGGTCCATCCACGCTTCCAGTGCGAGTTCTGCAATGCACTCAACGACGTGGCGTTGGACGACTACATCCAGGTTGCCTTTACGGTCTCGGATGCCGTCCGCGACATTGCCTTCCGCCATCCTGAGCAGCTGTCCGTGCAGGACTATTATCTGCGCTACAATTTCTCCCGGGACTTCAGGCCTCCACATGGGATGACGCACGAACAACTCGTCGCCGCGCTCTCACGCGGATTTTCCGATGTTGAGGCTGAGCAGCGCGGAAGCTTCGAGTTTGACGTGACAGCCGGCCGTTTCGAGGTGCTTGACCTCAGCCACAAGCTGCTCCTGGTCTTCTTCGCCAAGGGTGACGTGGCGGGACCCCAAGGGACGCAGATTCAACTCGAATCGGGTCGGTTCGTGGTTCCGGACCGACCGATTGGGCCGAGAGAAATGGTCCTGGGCGATGGACTCTTTGCCTTTCGACGGACGACCGACGTCAGTCCAGGCAAGCATACCGTCGTGATTGAGAACCGCACGAGCGAGCGCGGCCGCTTCTGGTTCCTCCAGTATCCTCCCCAGTTCGTGCCTCATCTGGTCGAATACGAGCCCTTTCTGTCTGGCAAGCGGTTACTGCTCACCCCGTGCTTCGGCGAACTCTACAAGACGCAGTTGGTGGACGAGCGCGAGAGCCTCGCCGTCTCCGACATGACTTACCTGTTCACGGATCTGAAAGATTCGACTCCGCTGTATGAAAGCGTTGGCGACGTGAATGCCTATTTTCTCGTTCGTCAGCACTTCGACATCTTGAACAAGATCATTCGAGAACGATCTGGCACCATCATCAAGACGATCGGCGATGCGGTCATGGCCGGATTTGAGCGCCCACAGGATGCTGTCCGTGCCTCCATCGAGATGATCGAAGAACTGTTGCACTTCAACCAAACCGCTTCACGGCCGCTAGGCCTCAAGGTCGGTGTGCACAGAGGCAGGGCGGTTGCCGTACGGCTAAACGACCGGATTGATTACTTCGGGCAGGACGTGAATATTGCTGCACGCGTGCAAGGGCTTGCCGCCGTCAACGAGGTGTGCCTGACCGAAGCTGTCATGGAAGCCCCCGGCGTCAGTGACATCGTCGAAGGACGCCCGGCATCGCGCGACTACGAGAACTTGAAGGGCGTCGGCCAGAAGATGGAAATTCATCGGATTGGAGTTTCTCCGACACGGAGGTGAGCCCCGCTGATGCCGCCAGCAAAAAGCCGCCGATAACGGCCGAACTGATGACAGTGTCCGCTCCACTCCGACCAGCAGCGCTTTCGCCTGATTGAGGTTTTGAGCGAGTGACCGCCCGCGACGCTTTTAAGGAAAAAGGGGCCTCACGGCCCCTTCGTCCTTTACCAGCGGTGCCAGTGGCGATGGCCCCAGCCCCACGGACGCGGGCCGTAGCCATAGAAGCGTCGCGGGCCGCCGTAATAGCCATAGGCGCCGTAATAGTTCGGGCGCCACCAGCAGCGGCCCCAGGCGTTGCAGACCATCCGCACCTGATCGACCTGCGCGGCCGGACCGCCTGCGACCTGATCGGCCTGCGGAATGCCGTTCGGCATCGCCGCGAGCGCTTGTCCCGACGCCAGCGCGGCGCTGCCCAGGGCAGCCAGACCAAGAACAGCAAGTTTGAGTGTCATCGCGATCTCCCTCATTGGTGGCGGGAGAACTTGCGCCAGATCAATTGGTTGCTATCGCAGCGCAAGGCGGCGAGGAATTTAATCTTGGTGAACGGGTGTTCACGGGAGCGACGTCGTCGCAATCCTGGCCCGCGGGGCGTCGATCAAGCACGCATCCCGATCGCGGGCCGAAATGGAGGATCGTTCTCGGGCGAGGGTGCCGGCGCATAGTGATCGAATTGCATTGTGAAGGTCGCGCGACCTTGGCTCATCGAGCGCAGGTCATTCGCGTAACCGAACATGTCGATGAGCGGCACCATCGCGCTGATGACGGTGGCGCTGCGCCTCTTTTGCCCCCGGATCTGGCCGCGTCGCAAATTCAAGTCTCCGATGACGGGGCCGATACAGTCCTCCGGGATCGCCACCTCCACCGTCATGATCGGCTCGAACAGCAACGGCCCTGCCTTCTGAAGCGCCTCTCGGAACGCCGCACGTGTGGCGATCTCGAAGGCCAGCGCCGAGGAGTCGATGTCATGATATTTTCCGTCAATCAGTTCGACCTTGATGTCGATCACCGGGAAACCGGCGACAACGCCCGCGCAAAGCACGCTCTCGATCCCCTTTTCGATGCCGGGGATATATTCCTTCGGCACCGCGCTGCCGACGATCTTGGACTCGAACCGGTAGCCCTTGCCGAGCTCGTTCGGCTCGACGCGCAGCTTGACGGCAGCGAACTGGCCTGAACCGCCCGACTGTTTCTTGTAGGTATATTCCACCTCGGCCGGCCGAGTGATGCGCTCGAGGAACGCCACCTGCGGTGCCCCAACCCTGAGATCGACGTCATGGCTACGCCTGATGGTTTCGAGGATGGCGTCGAGATGGAGTTCGCTCACGCCCTTCAAGACGGTCTGTCTGGGCTCCTGATCGATCGAAAATTCGAAGGCAGGGTCTTCGTCCGCGAGCTTTGCCAGCGCAATGCCGAGCTTCTCCTCATCGGCCTTTGACTTCGGCTCGATTGCGATCTCGATCAGCCGCGGCTGGGAGGACATTTCGTTCGCCGCGACATACGGATTGATTCTGGGAGGGCCGGACTTCCAGTTCACCCATTCTTCAGCGTCGCGGAGCGAAACAAAGTCGGCGATCGGCAGATCAGTGAGGTCGGCCCGGCGGTGAACGACGCGCCAGCCGCCTTCTTGAAGGCGCTGGATGATGAAGCATTCAACGGGCAAGTAGATCATTTTGACGTATCAGCCCTCAAGCCGGCCTGTTCCGGAGCCTTATGCCGTCGGCTTCGCGTGCTCGGCAAAAAACGTGGTCTCCCGCGTGATCGTGATTTTGTGCCCTGTGATGCCGCGCAGGATCGCTGTCAGCGCAAACCATCTGTCGAATGGCGCGCATTCCTTGTTCTCGTTGGTCAGCTTCGCAAAACTGCAGCCTGCCGCCTCCCGCGCCAACTCGCCGATCGTGAGGATGCGACGCGGAACGATCCGGGAGACCAGCCACCTCTCGTAACCAAAGCCAAAGCAGAGTGCCGCCGCCAGGAAGAGTACAAGCAGATTGTCCAACGAGGTCCCAACGGCGTGCCACAGGCAGCCGAGCAGCCCCAATACGAATAGGGCCGGCCAACGGAAAGGTCTCGGCCATCTCGCTGACATCCGGAAAGAGGCTTCCAGACTCGGAAGATCAAGGCCTGAACCCTGCGCAAGCCGTCGCCACTTCGGAGCCATCGAGCGAGGCTCGAGTCGTTCAAGAACTGAAATGGGCGTTTGGGGCGTGATCTCGCTCGCGATTCCCATGGTTTTGAGTGCTCGACGCAGGCGGTAGAACGCCATTTGAGAAAGGCAAACCTGCGTTCTGCTTCCGGCGTTCGGATGTTTCACTTCGATCAGATCGTAAAGCTGGCCGACGGTCCGCGTCTGCTCGGCTTCCGCGTCGGTCAGCTTGATCCCAAAGGTTCGCTCAACGTCGTGGATGACGTCCACATCATCGCCGTCGCCGACGAAGTTCAACGTGTCTTTCATGTTTTTCGCCAACGGACGGGTTGCCGTGATCGGAGCATTCGTTGCACTCGGTCCAATCGTAACGCCGCGGCGTTATGCCCGTCTTCATCGGCCGTGGTGCGTCATGATGTTATTCTGCCGGTGTTTTGCCCGACGTGTCAAATCTCATGGCCGCACGGCTCAAATCAGCTCGAGCCAAATTGTTGAGCAATTTCTACTGTGCATAGGGTTGTTTTCGAGGTTCTTTGTGGTGCGTCCGGCGTCGAGGCTACTTCCCCTGGAACTGCGGCTTGCGCTTGTCCATGAAGGCCTGCCGGCCTTCGCGAAAATCGGCGCTGTCCATGCAGGCCGTGCCGATCGCCTTGATTGCGGTCATGTCGCGTGCGCTTTCGTCCTTCAGCACCTCCGCGATGGTGATCTTGGCGGCCTTGATCGCAAGCGGCGCGTTCTGCGAGATCGTCGCGGCAATCGCCATGGTCTCGCCCCAGAGCTGGTCGTCGGGGATCACGCGCTCGACGAGGCCGATGCGCAAGGCTTCGGTGGAATCGATGCGCATGCCCGTGTACATCAGCAGCCGCGCCCAGGACGGGCCGACGAGCGACACCAGGTGCCGCAGGCCGTCAAAGCCATAGGCGATGCCGAGCTTCGCCGCGGGAATGCCGAACTGGCTGTCGTGCGCGGCGATGCGGATGTCGGCCAGCATCGCGACCTGCATGCCGCCGCCGAGGCAAAAACCCTGGATGCAGGCAATCGTCGGCTTCGGGTAGTCGGCGAGCAGCGCGCGCTGGGCGGCGCTGCGCTTGCCGTACTCCTCGGAGGCCGCCGCATTATGGCGGTTTTTCTCGAACTGGCTGATGTCGGCGCCGGAGACGAACGCCTTGCCGCCGGCGCCGCGCATGATCACGACGCGCACTGAATCGTCGTCGCGCAAGGCTGTCAGCGCTTCGCCAAATCCCTCCCACATCTCCAGCGACATCGCGTTGCGCTTGTCGGGATTGTTGAAGGTGATCACACCGACGCCGTCGGCGACCTCCGTGATGATCTTGCCGTCGGCGTAGGGAGCTTCATGGGGGAGATCAGGCATCGCGCGCTCGCTTGTCGTTGACGAGGCGCAATGTGCGACCGGGCCGAGGCCCAGGTCAACCGCGGCGGGGCGAGGGGATTTGCATCAGCCCGTGCCGCGATTGCATGTCTACTGCGCCATATGCGCGGTCAGCGGATGATTGCCGGCATTGCTGAAGAACGCGGCTTCTTCGGCGGTTGCCTCCAGCAACTGCTCGTCCTGGCTATAGACGTCGCTGCGGAACTGGATGGACTGGTCCCTGGTCATCCACGCGGTGAGATAGATCCAGGCCACCGGCACCTTCCTGGCCATCGCGACCTCCTGGTGCTGACCGGTGGCGATTTCCGCATCGATCGCGGCGCGGCTCCATTTCGGCTGGTCCTTGAGCAGCCAGGCGGCGAGATCGCGCACATTGTCGACGCGGGAGCAGCCGTGGGAATCGAAGCGGTAGTCGTCGCTGAACAGATTGCGCTGGTTGGTGTCGTGCATGTAGACCGAATAGGAGTTCGGCATGTCGATCTTCACCGCGCCGAGCGCGTTGAAGGTGCCATTCTGCTGGCGCACGGTGAAATTCGGCGTGTGCGTGCCCGACCAGTCGACCGAATGCGGATCGATCGGATTGTCGTGGCCGTCGAGCACCTCCATGTGCATGCGCGACAGATAGGTCGGGTCCTTGCGCATATGTGCGGAGATCTCGGTCTTGGCGATCGAGGAGGGCACCGTCCAGGTCGGGTTCAGCACCACGCCGGTGATCTGGGCCGTCAGCGTCGGCGACGGTTTTTCGGTCTTGCCGACGATGACGCGATAGCGCCGCACCACGACGTCGTTCTCGACCGCCTCGGCGAAGGCGGCGGGGATGTTGACCACGACATAGCGCGTGCCGAAGCTGAAGTTGGTGTTCTCGAGCCGCTCGAGCGACGCTTCCAGTTGCCGGATGCGCTTTTGCACTGTGACGTTCATGGCCGCGAGCGTGCGCGGCGTCATCGTGCCCGTCGGCGCAAGACCGTGGCGGGCCTGGAAGCGCTTCACACCGTTCGCGAGATCCTGGTCGAAAGCACCGCTCGCCTTCTCGGCAGCGAGGTCGCCCGAAAGAATCAGCCGCTTGCGCAGGAGGTCGTCGTTGGCGCCTTGCACGCCGGGCGCGAACCTGGCGTCCGCAGGGATCGTCGGCCAGCCGCCGCGCACCGCAATATCGGAATAGCTCAGCGCCGCGTCCTTGATGCGCTGGGCGGTGCCTTCGTCATAGGTCGGCTCATGCGTCAGCGCGAGCGCTGCGGCCGAGCGGCTCTCGGCGGTCGAAGCCGGTGCCGCAGCGGCGGCTTTGGGCGCGGCGGCGTGAGCCGGGTTGGCGACCGCCGGCACGGTGCCGGAGGTGCCGGGCTTGGGCCCGGCCTGGCCCGTGGTCTCGGTCTGCGCAAGCGCAGAGGCGCTGACGATGAGGCCCATGGCAATGATCACGGCATGGCGTTTCGACATCTGTCTGGTTTTCCCCAAGAGGCAATTCCCGGCCGCTGTGCTGCGTGCGCCGATCGGCGAAATCGGCGGAAGCTAGGGCATCAGGGTTGCGGTCCCATTAAGCGCATCGAGGCCCCCGCGCGTCCAACGCGGAGGCTCTCGAGTAGGTCGCAACAAGGTTGGGACGGGTTCGCGTAAACTGCGACGAATACCAAAAAAAGGGGCGGTCATGCCGCCCCAAAAATCGAAGGCCGCGCGCATAAGGTGCGCACGTCTTTCTCCTGCCAATCAGGCTTCATCCTGCCAATCGGGCCTCGCCCAATCCAGCCGCGCCCCCGCGACGCGGCGGATTGAACATTGGCCGTGAAGGCCAGGCCGTCGATCGATCAGGCTTCGTTCGCCGCGATCGATTCCATCAGCGAGACGAGCTGACGCTGCACCGTCTGATCCTTGATCTTGCTGTAGGCGCGCAGCAGGCGGAGGCTGAAAGCCGAGTCCAGGAACAGGAGGCTTTCGACTTCGCGGGCCTTGTTGTCGCCGTCATAGAAGAAGGTCACGGGCACATCGAGGGCGGTGGCGATCTGCTGAAGCCGAGCCGCGCCGACGCGGTTGACGCCCTTCTCGTATTTCTGGACCTGCTGGAAGCTCACGCCGAGCTTTTCGCCGAGCTCAGCCTGCGAGATCTTCATCTCGACGCGCCGCAGACGGATCCGCTTGCCAAGCTCGATGTCCGGCTTGCCGGCACTGCGCTGCTTCATCCTTTTCGCCGCTGCTTTCATTTTGGTTTTCACCTTTGTTCTTCGGTTGAAAATCCCCCGAAGAGCTGGGTCAGGGGTTCGCCCATATACGAGTCCTTGAATTCATGCGGATGCACGAACTCTTCCTTAAACCACGGGAAGCGAGCCGGATTGAAAGCTTCGATCAGCCAATCAATCATGTGCCGCACGCGGGGAATCCGGCCGCTACCAGGGTGGTAGGACAACCAGATATCCAGCGGTCGGTTCAACTCGACCTCCAGTGGAATCAACTTCCCGCCAAGCGCAATGGCATAGCTCGGGAATACGCCGATTCCGGCTCCATTCGCGACAGCCCAGTAATTGGCGCTTGAGACGTTGGTCTTCATGACCAGAAGGTCACGCTCCGGAACGCCCGGGAAGAAGCTCTCGAAAGTTTCCTTGGCGGCGAGCTGGTCGGCGAATTGCAGCACCAGGCGGTGCTTGATCAATTCGAGCGCCGAGTGCGGCGTGCCATATTTTTCAAGGTATTTTTCCGAAGCCCAGAACATCAAATGCATGCGGCCGAGCCGCACCAGCTTGACGTCGAGCGCCGATGGCCGCGACAGATGGATGGCGACGTCGGCCTCGTGGCGGGAAACGTCCGCCGAGCGCATCGCGCAATGCAGGTCGACCAGGATATTCGGATAGGCTTGCTGGAATTCCACCAGCCGGGGGGCGAGCCAGAAGGTGCCCAATCCCTCGGTGACGGCGACGCGAACCTCGCCGGTGAGGGCGTTGGCGGTTGAATCGCTGGTGCGCAACACGTCGAAGGCCGCCGCCTCCATGCGCTCGACAGCGGAGACCACCAGCGCGCCTTCATCGGTGAGATGGGTGCCGTGGACATCGCGTGTGAACAGGGTGGTGCCGGTCTGGCGCTCAAAATCATCGATCCGGCGGCGGACAGCGTTGATCGACAGAGACAAGCGTTCGGCCGCCGAGCGGAAGCTGCCGCATCGAACGACTTCCAAGAAGATGCGGGCCGCATCCCAATCGGAGAGGCCGCTGATGTTTGTCTTTAGACGTTCCTCCAGTGGAACGCCCCTTTCCGCCAAGGAGTGCATACAAGTCCCTTCGAAACGCTAAAGTGGCAGAATCCAGCGCAAACCACAACCACGACGGGTTGGGGAACGGTGAGTTTTGAACGCCATACTTACCGCGCCCGAAGTGGTATTTTAGTGTGCTTGGGGTTGGGAATCGGGCTAGTTGTTGCCCGGAAGAGGGGTACACGTGCGTTCCGTTGCGAGCCTTGCCATGGCTGCGGGATTGCCGGGTCCAAGTGGACCTGAGGGTGGCGTGCGAAATGCCGCGCGCGCTTGCGGGATGGATCGATCGCACGGGCCGAGGCGTTTCAGCTCCAAGCGTTTCAGCTCCAGGCGTTTCAGCTCCAGGCGTTTCAGCTCCAAGCGTTTCAGCTTCAAGCGTTTCAGCTTCAAGCGTTTCAGCTCTCGCCATTCCGACTTGCGCCGCTTTGCAAAGCCATCTGGAACTGCGGTTTCGACGCAGAAACACATTGAAATCATCTTCGAGGGCGCGGACTCCTCATGCTATCCTTGGCTCGCTTTGGGGGCCAAGGGGATCGTTTCAAGCACGTCTCGCAGCCCGAACTAACGGAAAGAACGCCGTGTCGCATTCAGACGAACAGTTGCAGTCGGTGCTCGAGACGCTCGAGGAGTGCCGCAAGGTTCTCAACGAGAGCAACAGCCGTGAGTCGGCTGAGCTGCTCTCGATCGTCATCCTCGATGTCAGGATGAAGCTCAAAGGAATTGACAGTGCGGACCTCAAGGCGCTGTGCGACGAAATGCTGCGGAGCGCTGCCAGCGAGCCGCTGCCCCCCTCCAAGCAGACGCAGGACCAGCCCCGGCGTCCGCTGCTCCGCGTGGTGAAGTAGCCGCGCCGCTGAATCTCGCTTTTTGGCGAGATTTGTGCGAGTCCCGATGCCGCATCTGTGATCGCAGACGGCATCGGGAGGAGCCTTGGTTTGATCGCGCCTCTGTTGCGCATTCCCCGGCATCGGCTACACCAGAGCCGGTTTGGCTCCGGCCATGCGCCCATTCCCGGCGCGCTGCCCGAGGGCCCGGGATGGCTCCGACTGCATCATGCAAAATGTCTCGATTACGGCGGCGCTGATTGCCGGCCTCGTCAGCTTCCTCTCGCCTTGCGTCCTGCCCCTGGTTCCGCCCTATCTGATCTATCTCACCGGCGCCACGATCGAGCATGTCGAAAGCGACGAGCCGGCGTCGACCTCCAAGCGCGCGATCATGATGGCGGCGCTGCTGTTCGTGCTCGGATTCTCGACGGTGTTCGTGGCTCTCGGTGCCAGCGCCTCGCTGGTCGGCGGGCTGATCCGCGCCTGGTCGGCGGAACTGTCGATCCTGGCCGGCATCGTCATCATCATCATGGGCCTGCACTTCCTCGGGCTGACGCGGATCGGCCTGTTGATGCGCGAGGGGCGCCTGACTGCACCAAGACCCGTCGGTCTCTGGGGCGCCTATGTGATGGGCCTCGCCTTCGCCTTCGGCTGGACGCCCTGCATCGGCCCGATCCTCGCCGCGATCCTCTCGATCGCTGCGGCGGAGGCGACGGTGACGAAGGGGGCGGGACTGCTCGCGGTCTATTCCGCCGGCCTCGGCATTCCCTTCCTGATCGCGGCGCTGATGATCGAGCAGTTCTCAAAGCTGTTCGCGCGCATGAAGGGCCAGCTCGTCAATGTCGAGCGCGCCATGGGCGTGTTGATGGTCATCACCGGCGTCGGCTTCCTCACCGGCGCCGTCTCCAATGTGAGCATCTGGCTGCTGGAGACATTTCCGGCGCTGCAGACGATCGGGTAGGCGTTCACCGCTCCTCGTCCAGCGCGCAGATGACCGTGCAGACCACGCCGCGCGGCAGGAAGTCGACCGTTGCCTCGCCGCCGAGCTGGTCGCGCGCGCTGCGCTCGATCAGGCGCGAGCCGAAGCCGCGCTGCACCGGCGCGGTCACCGGCGGGCCGCCAGTCTCGGTCCAGATCAGCCGGAGCCGCGGCTTGGGCGCATCTTCCATGATCTCCCAGTCCAGGGTCACCCGGCCGGTCTCGTTGGACAGCGCGCCGTATTTCGCGGCGTTCGTCGCGATTTCATGCACGATCATCGACAGCACCACGGCAAGCCGCGGTGACAGTGGCACGGTGGGGCCGGCCATCCTGATGCGATCGGGATTGGCGAGCAGGAACGGCTGTAGCGCGCGTGCGATCACGTCTCGCAGCTCCGAGCCCGCCCACTTCTCCTGGCTGAGGAGATTGTGCGCCTCGGCCAGCGCGCAGAGGCGCCCCTCGAATTTGGCCCGCTCGTCGCGGCTGGCGCTGCGAAAAGTCTGCACTGCGATGGCCTGCATCAGCGCCAGCGTATTCTTGACGCGGTGGTTGAGCTCCTCGATCAGCAGATTGTGCAGCATGTCGCCGCGCGCGATCGTGGTCGCCATCCTGACCGCAAAGGTGAGGCCGACCAGCAGCAGCACGCCGCCGATCAGGCTGGTGATCGCGATGTCGCGCCAGAGCGGCGCGATTAGCGAGCTCTCGGTGACGCCGGCGGCGACGGTCCAGCCGGTCAGCCGCGATCGCGCATAGGCCGAGGCGAGGGCCACGCCGTCGAGCGACACGCTCGACAGAACCGCCTCGGGTGCGCGGAACATCGCCTCATAGAGCGACGGCGAAGCCTGCTTGCCGAAGGTCTCGTTCGGATTGGGGGCGCGCGCGAACACGACGCCCTTGCTGTCGAGCAGCGATACCGTCCACTGCTCGTCGGGGCGCTGCCGTTCGACCAGGTGCTGGAAGATGTCGATCGGCGGGCTGAAGGAGAGCGTGTAGACGACTTCGCCGTCACGCAGCACCGGGACCTCGACCGTGACGATCGGGCGCTTCTTGGACGAGCCGGTGAACAGGTCGGAAAATTGCGGCGTCTTGCTCGCGAAGACTCGTTCGACGATATCGCGATTGTTGCGCGGCGGCAGGCTCGCCGTGTCGGTCGTCAGCGTCGAGAACAGCTGGTGCCCGGACTTGTCGGCCAGCAGCAGGACGCTGTCCTCGCCATACTGGCTGATGAACCCGACTGCAGAGCGGCGGAAACTGTCGAAGTCGTCCCTGTGCAAGGACTCGCTAAGCGCGAGCACCTGCAGGCCGCCCGTCATCCGCTGCACCTCGGAATCGAGCACGAGGCGCATGCTTCGCACCGTCTCGAGCACCCGGCGCGTCGCGTCGCTGCGGTCCTGGCGATAGTTGGAATAGGCGAGGCCGACGGCGAAAACGATCAACGGCAACATCGTTCCCGTCACCAGGAGAGCGAGCCGGACCGGCAAAGAGAGCTTTGACAACGCAGGCGTCCCGGTTCCAGCGCTGCGACGCCGGATTATGATTTTGTCAAACCATACGGGCAGGATTTGCGCTGCGCCATGATTTTCACATCCGGCGAGCAGGCCAGACAGGATTTTTGCGGCGCAATCGCCGCCGTCTCAACTCATGCTGATGGCGGTGAGCAGAAGACACATGGCGTCCACGACCGCCACGCTGAGCCCGGCGATCCGGGCTTCTCGATGCGATGTCGCGGGCTCCGCGATGATGCGCGAAGCCCGTTGCAACAAAAGTTGGGAAGGTCAGAGATTGCTCTCGGTGATCGCGGCGTAGATCATGCTGCGCAGCTCGCGGCGGAGCGGATAGGCGCTCGACGGCAGCACCTGCGTCATGAAGATCGTGATCAGCTCCTCGGCCGGATCGATCCAGAACGAGGTCGTGGCCGCGCCGCCCCAATTATATTCGCCGGGGCTGCCGGCGATCAGTGTCTCCGCCGGGCGGATGGTGACGGCGAAGCCGAGGCCGAAACCGATGCCGTTATAGGTCGCCTCGGAGAACAGCGAGCGCGATACCTCGGGAAGGAAGCGGCCGCCCGGAATGTGGTTGTTCGTCATCAGTGCCAGTGTCTTCGGCCCGATCAGCCTGACCCCTCCGAGCTCGCCGCCGTTGAGCAGCGCGCGGCAGAAGGTGAGATAGTCGGCGACCGTCGAGCACAGGCCGCCGCCGCCGGAGATGAAGGAGGGCGGCGAGAGGAACGAGCTTTTGGTCGGATCGTCCTGGAGCGTCAGGCCCTCGCGTCGCTGGCCGGCATGGAAGGTCATGCCGCCACCGGGATCGGCGGAATAGCAGGCGGCGAAACGATGCGCTTTCGAGGCCGGCACGTGGAAGTCGGTGTCGGTCATGCCGAGCGGATCAAGGATGCGTGTTTTCAGGAACTGCTCGAACGGCATGCCCGAGATCTTGCCGACGAGGTAGCCGAGCACGTCGGTGGAGACCGAGTAATTCCAGGCCTCGCCCGGCGAGAACTCCAGCGGGATCTTGGCCAGCGCCTCGATCATGGTCTGGAGCGTGCCTGACTTCTCGACCTCGCCGATCTTCTCGGCGCGATAGGCGGCATCGACATTGGAGCGCTGCTGGAAGCCGTAAGTCAGCCCGGACGTGTGGCGCAGGAGGTCGACGATCAGCATCGGCCGGGACGGCGGCCGGGTCAGGAAGGCGGGTGAGGTGCCCGCGACGAAGACGCCAAGATCCTTCCATTCCGGAATGTACTTTGCGACGGGCTCGTCGATCGCGACCAGGCCTTGCTCGACCAGCATCATGAAGGCGACGCTGGTGAGCGGCTTGGTCATGGAATAGATGCGGTAGATGGTGTCGTCCTTGACCGGCGCCTTGCGCTCGATATCGGCAAAGCCCTGGACCGAACTGTGCGCGACCTTGCCGCGGCGATAGACCAGCAGATGCGTGCCCGGGAAACGGCCGGCATCGATGTAGCGGTTCTTCAGGTGTGCATCGACGCGGTCGAGCGCGGCCTTGGACATGCCGACGGATTCGGGCGAGGCGGGGGTAGGGGCGAGCATCAGTTCCTCCGGGCAGTTTCTGCAGGAGGTAATAGCCGAAATGGGGACCCCATTCCAAGCGGGTCGCGCTTAACGCGAGCCCACCGACTGGTGTAGGCTCCAGTCTGGAACGCCTCCAGGGAGCCCCCAGGACTTTTCATGGGCCCAACGAGAAAAATGCAAGGCAAACGCATCATGACCCAGTTCAACGAGACCGAACTCACCGAAGCCGTCGTCCGGAGCTTTGACCAGACACCGAATCCGCGTGCGAAATTCCTGCTCCAGGAATTGATGAAGTCGCTGCACGATTACGTAAGCAAGACCGGTCTCACTTTCGAGGAATGGGAATACGCCATCGATTTCCTGACCCGCACCGGCCAGAAATGCACCGACACCCGTCAGGAGTTCATCCTGCTGTCCGACGTGCTCGGCGTCTCCATGCTGGTCGATGCCGTCAACCACCGCGACCGCGACGGCGCGACCGAGACCACGGTGCTCGGCCCGTTCTATGTCGGCGAGCACAAGATCACCGCTCATGGCACCGATATCTCGCCGAACAATCTCACCGGCGAGCGGATGTTCGTGCAGAGCCGCGTCACCGATCTCAAGGGCGAGCCGCTCGCCAATGTCCCCGTCGACGTCTGGCATGCCGACGATGACGGGTTCTACGATTCACAGAAGGCGAATTACGACGAGGTCGGCGCGTCGGCGCGGGCGCGTTTCATCACCGACGCCGACGGCCGCTTCTTCTTCCGCACCATTCTGCCGTGCAGCTATCCGATCCCGACGGACGGGCCGGTCGGCGAGATGATTGTGCAGACCAAGCGCCACCCGATGCGCCCGGCGCATGTGCACTTCCTGGTCAATGCCAAGGGCTACGAGCCGCTGATCACCCACGTCTTCATGGACGGCGACAAATATCTCGATTCCGACGTGGTGTTCGGGGTCAAGGACGACCTCGTCGCCAAGGTCGAGCCGCGCAACGACCCCGAGATGCCCGACGGCGGCAAGGCGAGCGGACAATGGCACCTGATGACCTACGAATTCCACCTCAAGCCGGGCGGCGGCATGGCGCCGAAGCCGCTTGGGACGAAGGCGGCGGAGCCGGCCTGACGGCCCTGCCGGGCGCGCCGCTTCTCACCTCCCGATATAGGCCGCCAGCTCGTCGGGCGTCCCCATCGGAAAGGCCTCCTTCATAAAGTCGAGGAAGGCGGATACGCGCGCGCTCAAGAGCCGGCGCGATGGATAGAGCGTCCACAGCGCGATCTCTGGTCCGTCGACGTTGCCCCAATGCACCAGCGTGCCGGCGGCGAGGTCGTGACTGACCAGTGACACTGGAAGGCGTGCGGCGCCGACGCCCGCCCGGACCGCATCGCGGACCATGACGAGCGATGACAGGCGAAGCACCGGATCAACCGCGATGCGCGATCTTCCAGTTGGCACCGTCACTTCCCAGGTGGTCAGCTGGTCGCCCGCTCCGCGCATGACAGCCGGCACAGCGAGATAGTCCCTCGGTCGTTTCAGCTCCGGGCTCGCCACGATCACCAGCCGGTCGCGCAGAAAGATTCGTCCGACGAGGCTTTCATCCGGATCCGGATTGACCCGGATGACCAGGTCGTAGCCTTCCTCCACCATGTCTACGGTCCGGTCTTCCGTTGTGACCTCAAGCCGGACCTCCGGACATCTGAGCGCGAACCTGGCCGCGAGCTTCCCCATCGCAGTCTGCGAGAACAGCAAAGGCGCGCTGATCCGCAACTTGCCTCGCGGGCTTTCTCCACCCGAAGCGATCGCTGCCGCCGCCTCGTCGAGCTCGGTGAGCAATGCCCCCGTTCGCTCGAAAAGGGCACGTCCTTCCTGGGTGAGCTTCAGGGCGCGCGCACCGCGCTCGAAAAGGCGCAGGTCGAGGCTGCTCTCCAGTTCCGCGACCCGGCGGGACAGGGTCGCCTTCGGCCGCCCAGCGGCACGTGCGGCCCGTCCGAACCCTCCGTGGCGGGCGACGAGATTGAAATCAGCGAGGGCGAGCAGATCCATGCGTTCCACCAGTGAGACAGAAGGTCTAAATATAGCGTCTATCGGGCCAGATGTGGATCGCTAGTTTCCGGAGTGTCTTTTGACCCCAACCGGAGTGGCCCCCATGACCATCCTCGTTACCGGCGCAACCGGCACTGTCGGCCGCCAAGTTGTCGAACAACTGGTGAAGCGCGGCGCCGATGTTCGTGCTCTCGTCCGCGATCCCGCGAAGGCCAATTTCCCGACAGGCGTCACCGTCGCGCAGGGCGACCTGCTCGATGTCGACTCCTTGCGCGGCGCGTTGTCAGGCGTATCCACCCTGTTCCTGCTCAACGCAGTGGTGGCAGATGAATTCACGCAGGCGCTGATCGCGCTCAACCTGGCGCGCGAGGCGGGCGTCGAGCGGATCGTCTACCTGTCAGTGATCCACAGCGATCTCTACGTGAACGTGCCGCACTTCGCGGGCAAGTTCGGTGTCGAGCGGATGATCGAGCAGATGGGCTTCAACGCCACCATCCTGCGGCCGGCCTACTTCATGAACAACGATCTCACGATCAAGGACGTCGTGCTCGGACATGGTGTCTATCCGATGCCGATCGGTAGCAAGGGGCTCGCCATGATCGATGCGCGCGACATCGGTGAGATCGCAGCCATCGAGCTGATCCGCCGCGAGCGGGCCACCGGGCCGCTCCCGCTTGACCGGATCAATCTCGTCGGTCCGGACACGCTGACCGGCGCGGATATCGCCGCCATCTGGTCGGAGGTGCTGGGCCGCACGATCGCCTATGGCGGCGACGACGCCGGCAGATTCGAGCAGAATCTCAGACAGTTCATGCCGGGCTGGATGGCCTACGACATGCGGCTGATGTGCGAGCGCTTCCTGACGGACGGCATGATTCCCGACGCTGGCGACGTCGAGCGTCTGACCGCGCTCCTGGGCCGTCCCCTGCGTTCCTATCGAGACTTCGCCTCCGAGATCGCGGCGTCGGCCTGAGGGCAGGGGCGATACCCGACAACGACAACAAGGATGCAATCGCCAGCGCAGGCGTCCCGCCTTACGAGGTAGCTACCATGCAAAATTCTGAAACCGACGACATCCGGACTGCCCCACCGAAGATACTGGTTCTTGGAGCGACCGGCGGTACTGGCCGTCTGATCGTCAGCCAGGCGGTGGCGCGAGGGTACGACGTCAGCGTGCTCGTGCGTTCTGCCGAGAAGGCGCGTGATCTCAAGGGGGCGAAACTCATTGTCGGAGACGCCCGTGACGAAAAAGTGCTGCGCCAGGCGCTCAAAGGCCGTGACGCCGTCGTGAGTGCGCTGGGCACACGGGCAAGCCCGTTTCGAGAGGTGACGCTTCTCTCGACAGCGACGCGCGCGCTCACGAGCGCAATGCAGATCGAGCAAGTCTCACGTCTGGTCTGCATCACGGGACTGGGAGCCGGTGACAGTGTCGGGCACGGCGGTTTTCTTTTCGACAAGCTGATTTTCCCGCTGCTCCTGCGCAGAGTGTACGCCGACAAGGATCGTCAGGAATCGATCGTGAGAGACAGCGGCCTCGATTGGGTTCTGGTTCGCCCCTCCGTCCTGAACAACAAGCCGAGCCGCGATACGATCCGGGCGCTCACGGATCTATCCAACTTCCATGGCGGAGGCATATCGCGAGAAGACGTTGCGAGGTTCGTCTTGGACCAGCTGCGCGCTGATGCCTGGCTGCATCGTTCTCCGTTGATCACATGGTGAAGGCGGCCGACCCGGCCTGACCCAGACCGGCCCTGCTAGCGCGCGTGCAGCAGGGCGAGCAGGACGACGACGGCGCAGGCCAGGACCACCGTGGTCAGTTTCCAGAACAGAAGCGGATTGCGCTCGATCAGGGGCGTGGTCCGCGTGCTGAGGTACGCGGGGTTCGGGATTCTGAGCTCGTAGGTGAATTCGGACACATCCTCGTGGCGCTTGTTGGGATCCGGATGCAGCGCCTTGCGTAGCGCGCCGTCGATCCAGACCGGGACGGCGCGGTCGTCATGGCTGGCCGGACGGTATCTGAGCTTCCAGGCGTCCGATCGTCCTCTGATACGGCCGACCTGGGCGCCGTAAGGCAGCTCTCCGGTCAGCATCTGGTAGCAGACGGTCGCCAGCGAGAACATGTCCGATCGGGGAGAGCCGCCTTCGCCAAGGAAGTATTCGGGCGCGGTGTACTGCACCGTGCCGAGGATTTCGGCCTCGCCCGGTGCCGCCTCGGCGACGCCGGCGACCTTGACCGCACCAAAGTCGATGATCTTCGCGGTGCCGGTCCTGTCGATCAGGACGTTGTCTGGTCGCAGATCCTGATGCAGCATTTCCATGCGATGGAAGGCGCGCAGGCCCGCGGCGATCTGGTCCACGATGCCGCGCACGGTCTCGAGGTCGGGGCGAGGATTGTCCAGCATCCACTGCCGTAGCGTCTGCCCCTCGATGAACTCGGTCGCGACATAGAGATAGTTGCGTCGTTTGGACCGCGAGCGGGGCTTCAGGACGTGCGGGCTGTCAATCCGTCGCGCGATCCATTCCTCCATCAGGAACCGCTTCAAATAGGCGGGATCGTCGCGAAGATCGATCGAGGGGATCTTCAGCGCGACCGTCTCCTCAGTCTCGGTGTCGACCGCGAGATAGATGTGGCTGCGGCTGCTGGCGTGAATCTCGCGGACGATACGATAGCCGTCAAACAGCGCCCGCGGCTCCGGCAGCGGTGGCGGCGGTAGCTCGGCCGTGCCGCCAAAAATGTCGGATGAGCCGGTCGGCGGCACTTCGTCGATGCGCAGGATCTGGACGGTGATGTTGTCGTCGCTGCCGCGCCGATAGGCTTCCTCGACGATGGATTTCGCCGCTCCATCGAGATCGTCCGCGTGCGTCGCGAGCGCGGTCCGGACGAAGCGATGATCGACGAACTCGTAGGCACCGTCGGTGGCCAGCAGGAAGATGTCGCCCTGCTCGATCTGGAGCGCCTGGTAGTCGATTTCGATTTGCGGGTTGATGCCGAGCGCGCGGCCGAGATAGGTCTGTTCCGACGAGACGATGACGCGGTGATCGTCGGTGAGCTGCTCGAGCGCCTTGCCGGCGACGCGGTAGATCCGGCAATCGCCGACGTGAAAGATATGGGCCATGGTCGATTTGACCACCATGGCTGTGAAGGTGCAGACATAGCCCTTGTCGCGATCATAGGCGTATTGGCTACGGCGCGTCTCGGCGTGGAGCCATGAATTCGTGGCTTCCAGCACGCGTCGCGCCGAGGTCTTCACCGTCCAGGACTCGGGCGTGCAGTAATAGTCGGTCAGGAAACTCTTGACCGCGGACTCGCTCGCCACCTGGCTCACCGCGCTGCTCGAGATGCCGTCGGCCAGGACGACGGCAATCCCCTTCAGGCCTAACAGCGGCTCCGCCGGGATGAGGGCGCCGTGAAAGTCCTGATTGACCGGCTTGCGCCCCCTGTCGGAGTGCTGCCCGATCGAAATTCGCAAGCCCCGGTCCATCCTCGCCACCAATGCAAAGGGAGCCTCACCTTATCAGGCGAGGCTCCCTTTGTTGACGATCAGGCCGCGGCGCGGGTCTGCGCCTTCGCACCCGGTTCGCGCTTCGGCTTCGTCAGCACATGCGTCGCGTACAGCGTCAGTCCGGTGAAGGCGAGGCCGCCCACGAGGTTACCCAGCACGGTCGGGATCTCGTTCCAGATGAAATAGTCCATGATCGAGAACTTGGCATGGAGCATCAGGCCTGAAGGGAACAGGAACATGTTCACCACGGAATGCTCGAACACCATGTAGAAGAACACCAGGATCGGCATCCACATCGCGATGACCTTGCCCGGCACAGTCGTGGAGATCATCGCGCCCACGACGCCGGTCGAGACCATCCAGTTGCAGAGCATGCCGCGGATGAACAGCGTCGCCATGCCGGCGGCGCCATGTGCCGCGTAGCCGAGCGTTCGGCCTTCACCGATATTGCCGATGGCCGCGCCGACCTTGTCCGGGTCCTGCGTGAATCCGAACGTCGTCACGAAAGCCATCATGAAGGCCACCGTGAGGGCGCCGGCGAAATTGCCGATGAAGACGAGGCCCCAGTTCCGCAAGACGCCGCCGAGCGTGACCCCCGGCCGCTTGTCGATCAGCGCGAGCGGCGCGAGCACGAACACGCCGGTCAGAAGGTCGAAGCCCAACAGATAGAGCATCGAGAATCCGACCGGAAACAGCAGTGCGCCGATGATCGGCTGGCCGGTGTTGACGTTGATCGTGACGGCGAACCAGGCGGCGAGTGCCAGGATGGCGCCGGCCATGTAGGCGCGGATGACCGTATCCCTGGTGGACATGAAGATCTTGGATTCGCCTGCGTCCACCATCTTGGTGACGAATTCCGAAGGTGCGAGATACGACATCAACAGCTCCTTTGCTCATGTGCATGATCGACCCGGTCCGTGCCGGATCGACGCCTTTGTCAGACCAGTGAGCTTTCGCGCCCCGTGGGATTGGGGCGCGTACCGGAAAGCGACATCGACATGCGCAAGGGATAGCGTCACGATGACCGCGCCTTGGCGGACCAGCGAATAGGCTTCCCAGTGGCCTTCGGTGGCTTCGCGCTCCGGCTCACTGTCAGTCATCGTTGACTAGGCAGAGTGGAAGCAATCGATGTGCCAGATGATCCGGCACGGCAGGCTGCATTCCGAGCCCAAATTTGCTCGTGCTGGAAGGGGATAGCCCTTCTGGAGAACATCGCGTCCGACCGCCGCCGCGGCGGGCTGGCGCGAAAACGGGCTCCTGCCCAACTCTTGTGCGACGCACAATCAACGGGCGAATCCGCATTCAAGAAATGAGCGGCCAGCAAGTTTTTGATGCAATTATAGGCGTGATTATTTTTTCATCATAGACACAAGTGGCTGTAATTACTTATTTTTCTCTCATTTGCCGACTTGGCATGGAGCTTGAATTAAGCGTCTCGACGCCATCGACGCCGTCACCGAGCAATCATTCAAATCGTGACACCGCCGAAAACGGGGGGCTTCCCCGAGCGTGCATCTTTGCGCCCCGCGTCAGTCGGTGTCCCGCTTCCTAGTGAAAGGGACTTTTCCAATGAAGGAAGGCAATCCGAAGTGGATTTCTGACTGGCGCCCCGAAGATGAGGCGTTCTGGAATGCGAGCGGCAAAGTCGTCGCCCGGCGTAATCTGATCTGGTCGATCGTCGCTGAGCACATCGGCTTCTCCGTCTGGCTGATCTGGAGCATCGTCGCGACCAAGCTGCCGCAGGCGGGCTTCCACTACTCGACCGACGAACTGTTCCAGCTCGTGGCTGTGCCGGGCCTGATCGGCGCCTTGATGCGCTTTCCCTATACGTTCGCGGTCACCACGTTCGGCGGGCGCAACTGGACGATTTTCAGCGCAGCCGTGCTGTTCATCCCGACTCTGGCGCTTGCGTATTTCGTCGGTCAGCCCGAAACGCCGTTCTGGCTGATGCTGCTGATCGCGTCGACGGCCGGTCTCGGCGGTGGCAATTTCGCTTCCAGCATGACCAACATCTCCTTCTTCTTTCCTGACCGGATGAAGGGTTGGGCACTCGGCCTGAACGCGGCCGGCGGCAATATCGGCGTCTCCAGCGTGCAGCTGCTGACGCCGATCCTGATGACGCTCGCCGTCATCAACCTGTTCCAGGCAGCGCCGGTCGGCGGCGTCTATCTCCAGAACGCGGGCCTGATGTGGGTGTTGCCGATCGCGATCGCGGTGATCGGCGCGGTGTTCTTCATGAATAACCTGACCTCGGCCAAGTCGTCGATCAAGAACCAGCTTGCGATCGTCAAGCGCAAGCACACCTGGATCATGGCCATCATCTACATCGGGACGTTCGGCTCGTTCATCGGCTACTCCGCGGCGTTTCCGCTGCTGATCAAGACGCAGTTTCCGACTGTCACGATCTCGATCGCGTTCCTCGGTCCGCTGGTCGGCTCGTTGTCGCGTCCGTTCGGCGGCTGGCTCGCCGACAAGGTCGGCGGCTCCATCATCACCTTCTGGAATTTCATCGCGATGGCGGCGGCCACGATCGGCGTGCTGTACTTCGTCGGAGAGAAGGACTTCACCGGCTTCCTCGCGATGTTCCTGATCCTGTTCCTGACGACGGGCATCGGCAACGGCTCGACCTACCGCATGATCCCCTCGATCTTCCGCGAGGAGAACCTGTTCAAGGTGCGCGGCAAGGGCGATGGGGCGCGCGCTCTCGCGCTGAAGACCGCGAGCATCGAGAGCGGTGCGGCTGTCGGCTTCATCGGCGCGGTCGGTGCGGTTGGCGGTTATCTGATCCCGAGCAGCTTCGGCAAGTCGATCGCGATGACGGGCGGACCGCAGGTCGCGCTCGCCATCTTCCTCGCGTTCTACGCGATCTGCCTCGGAATGACCTGGTGGTTCTACCTGCGTCGCAGCCCGCAGGCGGAAGGCGCGCCAAGCCTCGCCGAAGCGCGCGTGTAATCGCGCGTTACGAAACTCGCTTCTCCCCGCACGCGGGGAGAAGCCGCTCTGATGACGTTTGATCCATGAGCTTTCTCCGCAACGGCGCGGACAAAGGCAGACCGAAACAGACAGGAAACCATCATGACACCTCAGCAGATCGCCCTCGTGCAGCAAAGCTTTTCCAAGGTCGCGCCGATTTCCGAAGCAGCTTCGCAGCTGTTCTACGACCGCTTGTTCGAAGTGGCGCCGTCCGTGCGTGCGATGTTTCCCGAGGACATGACCGAGCAGCGCAAGAAGCTGATGGGCATGCTGGCTGCTGTCGTCAGCGGCCTGTCGAATCTCGAGACGATTCTTCCCGCGGCCTCGGCGCTCGCCAAGCGTCACGTCGCCTATGGCGCCAAGGCCGAGCACTATCCCGTGGTCGGCGCGACCTTGCTCTGGACCCTGGAGAAGGGCCTCGGCGAGGCCTGGACGGGCGAACTCGCAACCGCCTGGACCGACGCCTATGGCGTGCTGTCCGGCTACATGATTTCCGAGGCCTACGGCGCACAGTCGCAGGCCGCCGAATAGGAGATGCCTTGTGAGTGAACCGCTGGTCATCGTCGGTAACGGTATGGCGGCCGCGCGTCTGGTCGATGAACTCGCCAAGACTGCGCTCGGCCGCTACGCGGTTGCCGTTATCGGCGATGAGCCGCGGCTCGCTTACAATCGCGTGCTGCTCTCCTCCGTGCTGGCCGGCGAGACCGGCTCGCACGAGATTGAGCTCCGCCCGGCGGACTGGTGGCGCCATCGCGGTGTCACCGTGCGCTATGGCTATCGCGTCACCGAGATCGACACTGGCCGCCGCGAGCTCAAGATCGCCGGCGAAGAGAGCATGGAATATTCCAAGCTTGTGCTCGCCACGGGATCGACGCCGCTGCGGCTCAACGTGCCGGGCGCCGATCTCGCCGGTGTCCATACCTTTCGCGACACGCGCGATGTCGACCTGTTGCTGACGCTGGCGGCCGCGAAGAAGCGGGTCGTCGTGGTTGGCGGCGGCCTGCTCGGGCTTGAGGCAGCCTACGGCCTGGCGAAAGCCGGCGCGCCCGTGACGCTACTCCATCTGATGGACCGGCTGATGGAGCGCCAGCTCGATGCGCCGGCCGCCGATCTGCTCAAGACGCTGGTCGAGCGCAAGGGCATCCGCATTATGCTCAATGCCTCGACCGCCCGCATCCATGGCGAGCGCCATGTCGAGGCCGTCGAGCTTGCCGATGGTAGCCGCATCGAGGCCGACGCCGTGATCTTCGCCGCCGGCATCAGGCCCAACATTGCGCTGGCCAAGGAGGCCGGCATTGCGGTCAACCGCGGCGTCGTCGTCAATGACGAGATGCAAACCGCATCGCCCGACATTTACGCGCTCGGCGAGTGCGCGGAGCATCGCGGCACCTGCTACGGCCTGGTCGAGCCGGCTTATGAGCAGGCGCGCGTCTTGGCGCGGCATCTCGGCGGCCGACCCGCCGCCTATCAGGGCAGCGTGGTCTCGACCAACCTCAAGGTCTCCGGCGTCAGCGTGTTTTCCGCCGGCGACTTCATGGGCGGCGAGGGCAGCGAGAGCCTCGTGCTGACCGACCGCTGGCGCGGTACCTACAAGAAGCTTGTCATTGCCGACGGATGCCTCACCGGCGCCGTCCTGATCGGCGATACCACGGATGCGCTCTGGTATCTCGAGCTGATCCGCACTCGCGAGAAGATCGCCGGGATTCGCGCGGACATGATGTTCGGCCGCGCGCTCGCGTTTCCGTCCAAGGCGGCGTGAAGGAGACGGCTTGACATGACGGCGATCGACCCCAGCCTCCGCACCACCAAGACGACCTGTCCCTATTGCGGCGTCGGCTGCGGCGTGCTCGCAACGCCCGACGGCGCGGGTGGCGCTGCGATTGCGGGTGATCCCGATCATCCCGCGAATTTCGGCCGGCTGTGCTCGAAAGGCTCTGCGCTCGGTGAGACCGTCGGGCTCGAGAGCCGGCTGCTGTATCCGATGATCCGCTGCAAGGGCGTGCTGGAGCGCGTTGCCTGGAGCGATGCGCTCGATCACGTCGCCCATCGGATGCAGCACATCGTCGCGCGCGACGGTGCCGATGCGGTCGCGTTCTATCTTTCGGGCCAGCTCCTCACCGAGGATTATTACGTCGCCAACAAGCTGATGAAGGGCTTTGTCGGCACCGCCAATGTCGACACCAATTCGCGGCTCTGCATGTCGTCCTCGGTCGCCGGCCACCGCCGTGCCTTCGGCGCCGACACCGTGCCGGGCTGCTACGAGGATCTCGACCAGGCCGATCTGCTCGTTTTCGTCGGCTCGAATGCCGCCTGGTGCCACCCGGTGCTGTTCCAGCGCATGGTGAAGAACCGGCAGGAGCGCGGCGCGCGCATGATCGTGATTGATCCGCGCCGCACCGATACCGCGAGCGACGTCGATCTGTTCCTCGGCCTCAAGCCCGGCACCGACACCGCGCTGTTCTCGGGCCTGTTCGTCCATCTGGCCGACAGCGGCGCACTGGATCAGGAGTATATCGCTCGGAACACGTCGGGCCTTGATGATGCGCTGGCGCGCGCGCGCAGCATCGCCGGCAGCGTCACCGCGACCGCGCTGGCGACCGGCCTCTCCGAGCAGGACGTCGCAGCCTTCTTCAGGATGTTCCGCGACACCGAGCGTGTCGTTACGCTCTATTCGCAGGGCGTCAACCAGTCGGCGCAGGGTACCGACAAGGTCAACGCGATCCTGAATTGCCATCTCGCGACGGGGCGCATCGGCAAGCTCGGTGCTTCGCCGTTCTCGCTCACCGGCCAGCCCAACGCGATGGGCGGCCGCGAGGTCGGCGGCCTCGCCAACCAGCTCGCGGCGCACATGAACTTCACGCCGCCCGACATCGACCGTGTCAGGCGGTTCTGGAAAGCGCCGCGCATCGCCACCCATGAAGGGCTGAAGGCGGTGCAGCTGTTCGAGGCGATCAACCGCGGCGAGGTCAAGGCGCTCTGGGTGATGGGCACCAATCCCGCGGTGTCGCTGCCCGATGCGGATTTCGTGCGCGAGGCGCTGAAGAAGCTCGAGCTGTTCGTGGTGTCCGAGAACGTGCTCTCCAACGACACGGTCGAGGCCGGCCCGCACGTGCTGCTGCCGGCGCTGGCCTGGGGCGAGAAGTCGGGCACGGTGACCAATTCCGAGCGCCGCATCTCCCGCCAGCGCTCGTTCCTCCGCGCACCCGGCGAGGCGCGCCCCGATTGGTGGATCCTCAGCGAGACCGCAAAACGCCTCGGCTTCGGCGACGGATTCAATTACAAATCCGCCGCCGAGATTTTCCGCGAGCATGCCGCGCTCTCGGCGTTCGAGAACAACGGCAGCCGCGATTTCGACATCGGCGCGCTGACGTCGCTGTCTGACGAGGACTTCGACGCCTTGAAGCCCGTGCAATGGCCGGCGCGCGAGGGCGAGGCGCCGGGCGAGCGCTTCTTCGCGACTGGCGGCTTCTTCACCAATGACGGCAAGGGCCGCTTCGTCGCGCCGGAGGTGCCGGCACTGCGCAGCGAGACAGGACCGTCGCGTCCCCTGCGGCTCAACACGGGACGCATCCGCGACCAGTGGCACACCATGACGCGTACGGGGCTGAGCAAGCGGCTCGGCGGACACCTGCCCGAGCCGTTTGTCGAGATCCATCCCGACGACGCCAATAAATACGGTATCGTCCATGACGGCTATGCCCGCATCGCCACCGATTACGGCCAGTGCATTTTGAAGGCCGTCGTCAGCGAGCGGCAGCAGCGCGGCACGCTGTTCGCGCCGATCCACTGGAGCGCGATGAATGCCTCGCACGGCCGCGTCGGTGCGCTGGTCGCGCCGTTCACGGATCCGTTCTCCGGACAGCCGGAGTCGAAGGCGACGCCGGCTGCGATCGCGCCGTATGAATACGTCTTCCGCGGCTTTGTGCTGTCGCGCAAGCAGCTCGATCTGCCGCCGAATCTGTTGTGGACCCGCGCGACCGTCGCCGGCGGCTTCGGCTATCTCTTCGCCGACAATGCGGATCTGTCGCGCTGGCCGGCCTGGCTCGATGGCCTCGCCGGCGACGACGTGGCCGAGTACCGCGATTTCGGCGGCGGCGTCTACCGCGCGGCCTCGTTCGCGGGCGATCGCATCGAGGCCTGCCTGTTCGTCGGCCCCGCGCATGATGCCGGCGACTGGGAGGTGGTGAAGAGCGTTTTCGCGGCCGATCATGTCACCGACGATCAGCGCCGCATGCTGCTATCAGGCAAATCCAGCGAAGGAGCCGCGGCGACCGGCCCGATCGTCTGCGCCTGCTTCGGCGTCGGCCGCGGCACCATCTGCGATACCATCGCGAGCGGTGCCCGCACCGCCGCCGAGATCGGAGCCAAGCTTAAGGCCGGCACCAATTGCGGCTCCTGCATCCCCGAGCTGAAGCGGCTGATTGCGACGACCGAGGTGGCCCCGGCGAAGCAGGTAAAGGTCGCGGGCGCGGCGAGCTAGGCCCAGCTCTCTCCATCGTCATTGCGAGCGCAGCGAAGCAATCCAGATTTCCTCCGCGGAGACAGTCTGGATTGCTTCGCTACGCTCGCAATGACGGTGTTGATGCAGCTGTACACGAATTTTTGCGATGACATCCGCAGCAATCGACGGCCGCGCCGTTGTGCCCTATCGTGCCTGCCGTCCAACACCTTGCTGTCGTCAGTGAACTGAACTCTTGAGCTCCGTGGTAGTTGCTTGGACGAGAGATCGGCATCGGAGACGAACATGAACGCAAAACCCTTCGGCAGGACCGGCGCCAATGTCTCCGTGATCGGGCAGGGCACCTGGTATCTCGACCATGGCGATCGCAAACGTGCGGTCGCGGCGCTGCAACGCGGGCTCGATCTCGGCATGACCCATATCGACACCGCGGAGATGTATGGCGATGCCGAGCTCGTCATTGCCGATGCGATCGCGGGCCGCCGGGATGACGTGTTCCTCGTGTCGAAGGTGCTGCCGAGCAACGCCTCGCGTCGCGGCACCATCACCGCTTGCGAGCGCTCGCTGAAGCGGCTGAAGACGGACCGTCTCGATTGCTATCTGCTGCACTGGCGTGGCTCGTATGACCTTGAAGACACCGTCGCCGCGTTCGAGGAACTGGTGAAGGCCGGCAAGATCAAGTCCTGGGGCGTCTCCAATTTCGACGCCGCCGATCTCGACGAGATCCTCGACGTTTCCGGCGAAGGCAAGATCGCCTGCAATCAGGTGCTCTATCATCTCAAGGAGCGCGCGATCGAGCACGCGGTGATCCCGTGGTGCGAGCGGCATGGCGTCGCGGTCGTCGCCTATTCGCCGTTCGGACACGATGATTTTCCCGATGAGCGCAGCAAGGGCGGCGCCGTGCTCGCGCGCATCGCGGCGGCGCGTCGCGCGACGCCGCGTCAGGTCGCGCTGAGCTTCCTCACCCGTGCGACTACGGTGTTCGCGATTCCCAAGGCGTCGTCCGCGGAACACGCCAGCGAAAATGCGGCCGCTGGCGATCTCGTGCTGACGAAAGAGGAGATTTCAGCGCTGGATGCGGCGTTTCCGCGCGGTCCGAAGCCACATGGCCTGCCTATGCTGTAGTGCACAAAAGCCTATTATTAATGGAGTATTGACACGCGCGGACGTGAGCGCATATCGGCATCCTGTTTTCGGAAGTTGTGAAAGCGGCGCATTTGTCGTTTTTTACGACCGTTCCCGAATCGTCGTTTTCCCAGGTTCCAGCCGTGACACCGCCGCCCGCCGCAGCCGCAAGGCTCGACAGTATTTCCATGCCCGTGCCGGAGAAGAAGCAGCAGACGCGCCGCGCGCCTGCGCGCGTCGATCATCCCTTCAAGGGCATCGCGCTGGTGTTGCTGTCGACGGTGTTTCTCGGCTGCTCCGACGTCACCGCGAAATATCTCTCGACGAGCCTGCCGTCGATCGAGATCACCTGGATCCGCTTCGTCACCTTCGCGTTGATGTTCACGCCGGTGATGCTGCCGGGCTCGCCGCTACATGCGATGCGCACCGAACGTCTCGGGCTGCAATTGATGCGCGGCGTCGCGCTGCTCGGCTCCTCGCTGTTCTTCATCACCGGCTTGCGTTTCCTCCCCATCGCAGAAGCCTCGGCCACCGGCTTCGTCTCGCCGCTGTTCGTCACCGCGCTGTCGATCATCTTCCTCAGCGAGAAGGTCGGCATGCGTCGCTGGATCGCGACCGCGATCGGGCTGATCGGTGTGATGATCATCCTGCGGCCGGGCTCGAGCGCGTTCCACATCGCTGCGTTCTTCCCGATCGTCTCGGCGTTCTGCTGGGCTGCCGCGCTGATCATGACGCGCTTGATGAGCGGGCGGGAAGCCGTGCTCACCACGATGGCGTATTCGGCTCTCACCGGCGTTGCGATCCTCAGCATCATGGTGCCGTTCGTCTGGGTCACGCCGACCTGGACGGGCATCGGGCTCGGCATCGTGATCGGTCTTGCCTCAACGATCGGCCAGTGGATCGTCGTGCTCGCCTATCGTTATGGCGATGCCTCGGTGCTGGCGCCGTTCTCCTACACGCAGCTGCTGTGGGTCAGCATTCTGGGCTTCTTCCTGTTCGGCGAGCTGCCTGATGTCTGGACCGTCACCGGCGCGGCCTTCATCGTCGCCAGCGGTCTCTACATCGCCCATCGCGAACGCATCCGCCGCGCCCAGCTGCTGGTGCTGGAAGAGCGTTCCCCGAACCCCTGACGCAAGTTCACACGTCCTGCTTCGTGCTATCAACGGCTCCAACGAACAGGGAGGAGCCGGATGCGCGCTGCGATTTTCAGGAATGGTGAGATTGTCGTCGACCGGATGGCCGAACCGAAGCCCGGCCCCGGCCAGGTGCTGGTCAAGACGCTTGCCTGCGGCATCTGCGGCTCCGACCTGCACGCGCGCCAGCACGCGCCGCGGATGGTGGAGATGGCGAAGAAGACCGGGCGAACGCCGATGGATCTGTCGCGCGATGTCGTCTTTGGCCACGAGTTCTGCTGCGAGATCGTCGACTATGGCCCCGGCACCGCGCGCAAGCTCAAGCCCGGCACGCATGTGTGCTCGCTGCCCGCCCTGCTGACGCCGGAAGGCATCAAGGGCATCGGCTATTCCAACGACTTTGTCGGCGGCTATGCGGAAGCGATGCTGCTCAGCGAGCCGTTGCTGCTGGAGGTGCCGAACGGCCTTGCGCCGGAACACGCCGCGTTGACCGAGCCGCTCGCGGTCGGCGTTCACGCCGTGGCAAAGGCCAATATCGGTGGCGGCGAAGTGCCGCTCGTGATCGGCTGCGGCCCGGTCGGCCTCGCGGTGATCGCAGCTCTGAAGATCAAGGGGCTGCATCCGATTGTCGCGGCCGACTATTCGCCGGCGCGCCGCGCGCTCGCAGCTCAGCTCGGCGCAGATATCGTCGTCGATCCCCTGACGTCGCAGCCCTATGCGACCTGGGCCGAGCACGCGCAGATGTCGGAGGCGGAGAAGGCGGCGCGGCCGCCGCTCCAGGCCATGCTGCCGGCGCTGAAGCCCGCGGTCATCTTCGAATGCGTCGGTGTGCCCGGCCTGCTGCAGCAGGTGTTCGAAGGCGCGCCGCGCGATGCCAGGATCGTCGTGGTCGGCGTCTGCATGGAGAGCGACAGATGCGAGCCTATGCTCGGCATCATGAAGGAGCTCAACGTCCAGTACGTGCTCGGCTACACGCCGGAGGAGTTTTCGGGGTCGCTGCGCCTGATCGCCGAAGGGCAGGTGGATGCGGCGGCGATGGTGACGGCGGAAGTGGGCATCGACGGCGTCGCCAAGGCGTTCGCCGATCTCGCCAATCCCGAGGCGCACACCAAGATCATCGTGCAGCCGTGGCGATAACGGTGTCGTAGGGTGGGCAAGGGCGCAAAGCGCCGTGCCCACCATGCGTCCACGTCCGTGGTAAGAATGGTGGGCACGCTACGCTTTGCCCACCCTACGAGACCTTCGTCAGTATTTCGAAGGCACGTACATCTCCGGCGGGATCGGACCGCGGTGATAGTCGGGATTGCGCACGCGCGGCGGCAGCACCACCGGAGCGCGACCAACTTCCTGATAGGGGATCTGGCTCAAGAGATGCGCAATGCAGTTGAGGCGCGCGCGCTTCTTGTCGACGGCGTCGACGATCCACCATGGCGAGTCCGGCAGATGCGTGTGCTCCAGCATCGTCTCCTTGGCCTTGGTGTACGCCTCCCAGCGGCTGCGGGCCTCGACGTCCATCGGGCTCAGCTTCCACTGCTTCAAGGGATCCTTGATGCGCATGGTGAAGCGGAACTGCTGCTCGTCGTCAGTGATGGAGAACCAGTATTTGACCAGGATGATGCCGGAGCGGATCAGCATCCGTTCGAACTCCGGCACCGTCTGGAAGAACTCCTGGTACTGCTCGTCGGTGCAGAAGCCCATCACGCGTTCGACGCCGGCGCGGTTGTACCAGCTGCGGTCGAACAGCACCATCTCCCCGCCGGCCGGCAGGTGCGACACATAGCGCTGGAAATACCATTGCGTGCGCTCGCGCTCGCTCGGCGCCGGAAGCGCCGCGACGCGGCAGATGCGGGGATTGAGGCGCTGGGTGATGCGCTTGATGACGCCGCCCTTGCCGGCGGAGTCGCGGCCTTCGAACAGCACGACGACCTTCTTCTTCTCGCTCTGCACCCAGTCCTGGAGCTTGACCAGCTCGGCTTGAAGCCGGAGCAGCTCCCGGAAATAGAGCCGGCGATCGACCGTCGGGTTGAGAACGTCGGTCTCGTCCAGCAACTCGTCGAGCCTGGAGTCGTCCAGCTCCATCTCCAGCTCCTCGTCGAGATCGTCGGCCATCTCCTGGATGATGCGCTCGCGCTTGGCGGTCTGGGAGGTGCGGTCGGATGCAGTCATGGGTCTCTCTCTCGGGCCAAGGATGCCTGTCGCCCGCGACCATCGACGGGGTTTATTGCGTCCATGTGACACCGGTGGCTGGCAGGGGCCGTCAGACCGGCAGCGCGATCGAATATTTGACCTGGCTGAGCGCAAAGCTCGACTCGATCGAGGCGATGCCGTCGAGCCGGGTCAGCTTGGTCTTGAGGAAGATCTCGTAGGAGGCAAGGTCGGCCGCCACCACGCGCAGGAGGTAGTCGCGGTTGCCGGTCATCAGATAGCATTCCAGCACCTCGTCCCATTTCGATATTGCGCGGGCAAAGCGGTTGAGGTCTTCCTCCTTCTGCCGCGCGAGCTTGATCGAGATGAAGACGCTGACATGCAGCCCCAGCGCTTTCTGGTCAACGGTTGCGATGTAGCGCGAGATGACCCCGCGCTCCTCCAGGAGCTTGACCCGGCGATGGCAGGGCGAGACCGAGAGCCCGACCTTGTCGGCAAGCTCCTGCATGGTCAGTCGGCTGTCGGTCTGGAGAGAGCTGAGGATTTTGCGGTCGATGGCGTCGAGCTCGGGCATTGGAATGGAACCTACGTTTGGCTGGCTGTCATTGGTAAACTATCCCAATATTTGAGCGCACGGCGCGAAAAATTGAGAAGTTTGGCGCCGCCCGCAGGCGTATCATCTTCCGACCTGTTTTCCGGGAGCATTGCCATGCCCGTTGATTCCGCCCGTCTCGACACATTGACCGCGCTGGCCCGCAAGGCGCTGTGGCTGTCGTCATGGACCATCCACCATGCCAACCACGTCCGGTCGAACACGGATGGACTGAAGGTCGGCGGACATCAGGCCTCATCGGCCTCGCTCGCCACCATCATGTCGGCGCTGTATTTTAGCGTGTTGCGGCCTGAGGACCGCGTCGCGGTGAAGCCGCATGCGAGCCCGGTGTTCCACGCCATCCAGTATCTGTTCGGCCGGCAGAGCCGCGAGAAACTGGAGAATTTTCGCGGCTTCAAGGGCGCGCAGTCCTATCCCTCGCGCACCAAGGACGTCGACGACGTCGATTTCTCGACCGGCTCGGTCGGCCTCGGCGTCGCGCAGACGCTGTTCGCCTCGCTGGTGCAGGACTACGTCAAGGCGCATGGCTGGATGAAGGATCGCCGCGAGGGGCGGATGATCGCGCTGGTCGGCGACGCCGAGATGGACGAGGGCAACATCTTCGAAGCGCTGGCCGAAGGCTGGAAGCACGGCCTGCGCAACACCTGGTGGGTGGTCGACTACAACCGCCAGTCGCTCGATGCCGTGGTGCGCGAAGGTCTCTGGGAAAAGTTCGAGACCATGTTCCGCAATTTCGGCTGGGACGTGATCATCGTGAAATACGGTCGCCTGATGCGCGAGGCCTTTGCCGAGCCCGGCGGCGAGGCGTTGAAGCGCTGGATCGACAATTGCCCGAACGCGCTCTATGCGGCGCTGTGCTTCCAGGGCGGCGCGTCCTTTCGCAAGCATTTGCATGACGAGATCGGCGACCAGGGGCCGATCACGAAGCTGATCGACAAGCGCAGCGACGACGAGCTCTTGGCGCTGATGTCGAATCTCGGCGGCCACGACATGGCGAGCATGCTGGAGGCGTTCGAGTCCATCGATCACGATCGCCCGGTCTGCTTCATCGCATACACCATCAAGGGTGTCGGCCTGCCGTTCCAGGGCCACAAGGACAATCACGCCGGCCTGATGACGGTCGCGCAGATGGAGAAATATCGCGAGAGCCAGAACATCCGCCCCGGCCACGAATGGGACAAGTACGAAGGCCTCACGCAAAGTGCCGCCGAGCTCGACGCCTTCCTCGCGCGCGTGCCGTTCAACAAGGACGGCCGTCGGCTGACGGCGCCCGTCGTCGAGGTGCCGCAGCAGCTGGCGTTCAAACCCTCGCCGCAGATGTCGACGCAGCAGGGCTTTGGCCTCGTGCTGAACGAGATCGCGCGCGGCGACAGCGAGCTGGCACAACGGATCGTCACGACCTCGCCCGATGTCACGGTCTCGACCAATCTCGGTCCGTGGGTGAACCGGCGTGGCCTGTTCGCGCGCGGTGAGAAGGCGGATTTATTCCGCAGCGAAAAAATTCCGTCCACCTTCAATTGGGACTTCTCGCCCAAGGGACAGCATCTCGAGCTCGGCATCGCCGAGATGAACCTGTTCATCATGCTCTCGGCGCTCGGCCTGTCGCACCAGATCAACGGCGCGCGGCTGTTGCCGGTCGGCACGCTCTACGATCCCTTCATCGAGCGCGGTCTCGATGCGCTGAATTACGCCTGCTACCAGGATGCACGCTTCATGGTGGCGGCGACGCCGTCAGGCATCACGCTCGCGCCGGAGGGCGGTGCGCACCAGTCGATCGCGACGCCGCTGATCGGCATGGCGCAGGACGGGCTCGCCTCGTTCGAGCCGGCCTTTGTCGACGAGCTCGCCGTGATCATGGGGTGGGGCTTTGAGCACATGCAGCGCGATCCCGGCGAGGGCGGTTCCGTGTACCTGCGGCTCTCGACGCGCTCGATCGAGCAGGCGCAGCGGATCATGACGCCGGAGCTGCAGCAGGGCATTACCGATGGCGCCTACTGGCTGCGCAAGCCGGGCCCCAATGCCGAACTCGTGATCGCCTATACCGGCGCGGTCGCGCCCGAAGCGATCGAGGCGACCGGCTTCATCGGCGAGAGCCGGCGCGACATCGGCCTGCTTGCGGTCACCTCGGCGGATCGCCTGCACTCGGGGTGGACCGCCGCGCGAAAATTGCGGCGCGACCGGCGCGGCGTGCAGCACCTCAGCCACGTCGAAAAACTGCTGGCGCCACTGCCGCGCGATTGCGGCATCGTGACTGTGATCGACGGCCATCCGTCGGCGCTCGGCTGGCTCGGCAGCGTCCGCGGCCACCGCGTCGAGGCGCTTGGCGTCGAGCAGTTCGGGCAGACCGGCACCATCGCGGACCTTTATCGGCACTATGGCATCGATGCGAATGCGATCATCGATGCGGCGGAAAGCCTCACCACCGGCGCGCCGGTGCTACATCGCAAGATGGCGGTGTAGTCGACGTAACCCGGTCGCATGGGCCCCGGCTCTGCAGCGCATCACTGAAGAGGTGCTGCGCTGCGTCCGGGGCACGAGAATGGTTCGGCGGATGCGATCTCGTGTCCCGGACGCGGCGCGACATGAAATGTCGCGACGCAGAGCCGGGACCCATGGCGCTTGCTTCAATCGAACGCACGCACCATATTCCGCGCGTCCGCCGCAGCGCTGGCCCCGCATATGGCGGGTTCAATTGCCGGCGCTTTCGTGCAAGGATGCCTGCCGAAACGCCCCCTCCAAGCCCCAAGAAGAGGTTAACGATGGTCAATCGCATGCAATTCTACATCGACGGCGCCTGGGTCGATCCCGCCGTCAAGAAGTCCACCCCGGTCGTCAATCCGGCGACGGAAGAGGCGATGTACGAGGTTGCGCTGGGCTCCAAGGCCGACGTGGACAAGGCGGTTGCCGCCGCCAAGCGCGCCTTTGCAACGTTCTCCCAGACCAGCCGCGATGAGCGCGTCGCGCTGCTCACGAAGGTGATCGAGGTTTACAAGGGCCGTCTCAAGGAGATCGGGGCCGCCGTCTCCGACGAGATGGGCGCGCCGCTGCCGATGGCTGAAAAACTCCAGGCCGGCGCCGGCCTCGGCCATCTCATGACCACGCTCGACGTGCTCAAGAACTATCATTTCGAGGAGCCGGTCGGCACCGCCATGGTGCTGCGCGAGCCGGTCGGGGTGGTCGGCATGATCACGCCCTGGAACTGGCCGCTCAACCAGATCGCCTGCAAGGTCGCGCCCGCGCTCGCCGCCGGCTGCACCATGATCCTGAAGCCGTCGGAGTTCACGCCCACCTCGGCGCTGATCTTCGCGGAAATCCTCCATGAAGCCGGCGTGCCGAAGGGCGTGTTCAACCTCGTCAACGGCCTCGGCCCCGAGGTCGGCGCCGCCATGAGCGAGCATCCCGACATCGACATGATCTCCTTCACCGGCTCGACCCGCGCCGGCATCGACGTCGCCAAGCGCGCGGCGCCGACCGTGAAGCGCGTCAGCCAGGAGCTGGGCGGCAAGTCGCCGAACGTCATCCTCGAAGGCGCCGACCTGCAGAAGGCGGTGACCGGCGGCGTGATGCACATGTTCAACAACTCCGGCCAGTCCTGCAACGCGCCCTCGCGCATGATCGTGCCGCTGTCGAAGATGAAGGAAGTCGCCGCGATCGCGAAGGCTGTCGCCGACAAGACCAAGGCCGGTGATCCCCGCGCCGAAGGCACCACCATTGGTCCGGTCGTCAACCGCGGCCAGTGGGACAAGATCCAGGGCCTCATCAAGAAAGGCATCGACGAGGGCGCAACGCTCGTGGCCGGCGGCCCGGGCCTGCCCGAAGGCGTCAACAAGGGGTTCTACGTCCGCCCGACCATCTTCGCCGACGTCACCCCCGAGATGACGATCGCCCGTGAAGAAATCTTCGGACCGGTGCTGACCATCATCGGCGCCAAGAACGAAGCCGACGCCGTGCACATCGCCAACGACACGCCGTATGGCCTCGCTGGTTACGTCACGGGCGCTTCAGTCGAGGATGCCAAGCGCGTCGGTCGCCAGATCCGCGCCGGCAACGTCAACCTCCAGGGCGTGCCCAACGACCGCAGCGCGCCGTTCGGCGGCTACAAGCAGTCGGGCAACGGCCGCGAGTGGGGCAAGTACGGCCTCGAGGACTTCCTCGAAGTGAAGGCCGTCGCCGGCTTCAACGCCGCGTAAGTTTTAGCGCCTGAACAGAATGACGCCGGAGCGGGAAACCGCTCCGGCGTTTTTCGTTTCGTTTCTCTCCGTCATTGCGAGCGAAGCGAAGCAATCCAGGAATCCTTCCGCGGAGGCAGTCTGGATTGCTTCGTCGCAAGGGCTCCTCGCAATGACGAGGAGAGAGTTCGAAAGCCTATCCCCCCACCGCCCCCTGCGTGTTCACATACAGCGCGTAGATCGACTGGCTCGCAGCCATGAACAGGCGGTTGCGCTTGAGGCCGCCGAAGCAGAGATTGGCGCAGCGCTCGGGCAGCGCGATACGGCCGATCATGACGCCGTCGGGCGCGAACACCACGACGCCGTCGAGCTCGGGATCGCCCATGCCCCAGCCGCACCACAGATTGCCGTCGATGTCGCAGCGCATGCCGTCCGGCGTGCCCGGACCCGCATCGATGTGCACGCGCTTGTTGGAGATCGTGGTGCCATCCGCCGAGACGTCATAGGCGAGGATTTTTCGGTTCGGTTGCCCGCGCGATTCCACCACGTACAGTACCTTCTCGTCCGGCGAGAAACACAGCCCGTTCGGTCCCAGCACGCCCTCGGCGACGACACTCGCCTTGCGCGTCGCGGGATCGAGCCGGTAGACGTTCGGGTCGATCTCGGAGTCCGCCTTGTAGCCCTCGTAATTGCCGAGCAGGCCGAAGGTCGGATCGGTGAACCAGATCGAACCGTCGGACTTGACCACGACGTCGTTCGGCGAGTTCAGCCGCTTGCCGTTGAACGATTCCATCAGCACCGTGATCTCGCCGTCATATTCGGTGCGGGTCACGCGGCGGCCGCCGTGCTCGCAGGTGACAAGCCGTCCCTGGCGGTCGCGCGTGTTGCCGTTGGCGAAATTGGAGGGCTTTCGGAATACCGACACCGCGCCGGTCTCTTCCTCCCATTTGATGATGCGCTGGTTCGGGATGTCGCTGCAGAGCAGATAGCGCCCGTCGCCGAACCAGACCGGGCCCTCGGCCCAGCGCAGGCCGGTCGCCAGCCGCTCCACCGCAGAAAGTTTCAACCAGTATTTTTCGAAGCGGGGGTCCAGTGCTTTTATCGCTGGATCGGGGTAATAGGTCGCCGGCTGCCAGCCTGACCGCTCCTCGGTGTGGGACGATGCCTCATTCATGTCGGTTCTCTCGTTTCGTTCCCTCTGGACAATCCAGCTATCATTAGAGACACGTGACGGCAAATCTGTCGCCAAAGACGAGGAATGACATGCGCATCTTGATGACGGGAGCTTCGGGCGGGATCGGAACGCGCCTGCGGAAACTTCTGCCCCCGATCTATCCGGACCTCCTGCTCTCCGACATCCGCCCGCCCGCCGATCTCGGGGCGAACGAGCAGTTCAAGGCGGCGGACCTGTCCGATCTCGCGCAAGTCGAGGCGATCTGCGAGGGCGTCGACGGCATCATCCATTTCGGCGGCTATTCGGTCGAGGGCCCGTGGGACGACATCCTCCAGGCCAACATCATCGGCGGCTATAATCTGTTCGAGGCCGCGTATCGCAAGGGCGTCAAGCGCGTGGTGTTCGCGTCCTCGAACCATGCCGTTGGATTCTATCCGCGCCACCGCAGGATCGATACCGACGTCACCGCGCGCCCGGACGGCCGCTATGGCGTCAGCAAGGTGTTCGGCGAAGCACTCGGCGCGCTCTACGCCGATAAGCACGGCCTGAAGGTGACTTGCCTCCGCATCGGCAATTTCGGTGACGTGCCGCTGGACCTTCGCCGGATCTCGATCTGGCTGAAGCCGGAAGACCTGGTGCAGCTCTGCCAAATCGGGCTCGAGCATCCCGACATCCATTTCGAGGTTTTTTACGGCGTGTCGCTGAACGAGCGCGCCTGGTGGGACAACCACCGCGCCTACGAATTCGGTTATCGTCCCACCGGCCGCTCTGAGGATCATGTCGCGCACGCCATGGCCGAACAGGCCAAGCTGAAGCCGGATCCGGTCGGCGACCACTACCAGGGCGGCGCGTTCTGCAGCAACGAGTTCGACGGCGACACGAGCCGGATCATTGATTGGAATAAGCGGTAGTCTTGAACGGCGGCGCTAGCTCTCCCCCGCAATCCTTGCCAGATAATCCGCTTTGCTGAACTGCATGTGATCCACACAGAGCTGCGCCAGCGCCCAGCTGTCGCGGCCCTTCAACAGCTCGATCATCAGCTCGTGCTGGCGCCGAGACTGCGCCAGCCCTTCGCGGTCGGCGAGGTTCTTCGCGCGCATCGGCAGCGTCAGGCTCATATAGTCCTGCAGCGAGCGCACCAGGTAGGGATTGCCGCAAGCCGAAAACAGCGCGACGTGGAAGGCGTCGTTGGCCTCGTGGATGCCGCGCAGATCCTGCACGTCCGCCCTGGCACAATATTGTCGTTGCAAGGCGGTCAGCTCGTCGATCAGGACTTGCGGCGCGGGCAGGGGGATCATCAGCGCGGCCTGCCGCGTCAGCATCTCCCTGACCTCGTAGATCTGCCGGACCTCCTCGGCGGAATAGAACCGCACGGTGGCGCCGACGTTCTTCTCGCGGCGGACGATGCCGCGGCGCTCTGCGTCCACCAGCGCCTGCCGCACGAAATGCCTGGAGGTGCCGTAGCGCGACATCAGCGCGTCCTCGGTCAGGCGCGCGCCCGGCGGCAGACGACCGAAGATGATGTCCTCCTCCAGCCGCGCGACGACGTCATCGGGATCGTCGCGCCGGATAGTCATGGCGTCTGCGGTGCGAATGTCGGACATGCCCTCAGCCTCCGGCGCCTCGCCGGTCCGCCTTGTGGAGCAGGGCGAACCCAGATTGTCAATAATTTGTGCCCAGGAGCGCCATCAGGAGCAGAAAGCGTGGCGATCCGGCCCTGTCTTATTGACAATCAGGGGGCAGGCTGTACCACAATGGCAAGCTAAGGAGCGGCATGATGACGAGTGGTTTGCGCAAGGGTCTGACGAGCTATGGCGATGCCGGCTTCTCGCTGTTCCTGCGCAAGGCGTTCATCAAGGCCATGGGCTATTCCGACGACGCGCTGGAGCGCCCGATCGTCGGCATCACCAACACCTATAGCGACTACAATCCCTGTCACGGCAACGTCCCTCAGATCATCGAGGCCGCCAAGCGCGGCGTGATGCTGTCGGGCGCGATGCCGTTCGTGTTCCCGACCATCTCGATCGCCGAGAGCTTTGCGCATCCGACTTCGATGTATCTGCGCAATCTGATGGCGATGGACACCGAGGAGATGATCCGGGCCCAGCCGATGGATTCGGTGATCGTGATCGGCGGCTGCGACAAGACGCTCCCGGCGCAGGTGATGGCGGCGATCAGCGCCGACCTGCCGACCGTGGTCATTCCCGTCGGTCCGATGGTGGTCGGTCATCACAAGGGCGAGGTGTTAGGGGCCTGCACCGATTGCCGCCGTCTCTGGGGCAAGCATCGCGCCGGCGAGATCGACGATGCCGAGATCGAAGCCGTCAATGGCCGCCTGGCGCCGTCGGTCGGCACCTGCATGGTGATGGGCACGGCCTCGACCATGGCCTGCATGATCGAAGCCATGGGCCTGTCGCTGCCGATGAGCGCGACAATTCCGGCGCCGCATGCCGAGCGTTTCCGTCTGGCCGAGGCGAGCGGCCGGGTTGCGGCCGAGATGGCCAAGACCAAGGGCCCGAAGCCGAGCGAGCTCTTGACGCCGGCCTCCTTCAAGAACGCGCAGGTCGTGCTGCAGGCGATCGGCGGCTCGACCAACGGCCTGATCCATCTGACCGCGATGGCGCACCGCTCGCCGCACCGGCTCGATCTCGAAGTGTTCGACCAGATCGGCCGCGAGGTGCCGGTGCTGGTCGATCTCAAGCCGTCCGGCGAGCACTACATGGAGCATTTCCATCACGCCGGCGGCGTGCCGAAACTGCTGGCGCAGCTCGGCGATCTCGTCGATCTCGACGCGAAGACGATCTCGGGCGAGAGCCTGCGCGACGTCGTCGCGAATGCGGAGGACGTGCCGGGCCAGGACGCGATCCGTCCGCGCCACAATCCGATCAAGAAGGAGGGTGGCCTTGCCGTCCTGCACGGCAATCTCGCGCCGCGCGGCGCGGTCATCAAGCAATCTGCTGCGAGCCCCAAGCTCCTGCAGCATACGGGCCGCGCGGTGGTGTTCGAATCCGTCGAGGACATGACCTTGCGGGTCGACGATCCCGATCTCGACGTCACCGCCGACGACGTGCTGGTGCTGCGCAATGCCGGCCCGAAGGGCGCGCCCGGCATGCCCGAGGCGGGCTATCTGCCGATCCCGAAGAAGCTCGCACGGAATGGTACCAAGGACATGGTGCGCATTTCGGATGCGCGCATGAGCGGCACCGCGTTCGGCACCATCGTTCTGCACATCACGCCGGAATCCGCGGTCGGCGGCCCGCTGGCGCTGGTGAAGAACGGCGACAAAATTCAACTCGATGTGGCCAAGCGCAGCATTGAGCTTTTGGTCGATGCCGCCGAGCTGGAGCGTCGGCGCGCCGCGCTGAAGCCGGCCGCAGCGCCGGATGAAGCGCGGCGCGGCTATGCCTGGCTGTTCAACGAGACCATCATGCAGGCCGACGAGGGCTGCGACTTCGATTTCATGCAGAGGGCTGGGAAGAAGACCGAGAAGGGGTGATAACCACCCAAACGAACGCTCAGACCGCTAAAGCGGCGAGCGATAAACAGGGGGAAACGATGATTGAACGATCGATGCCAAGATTCTTACATCGGCTGGCGGCAACGGCCGCTGTTCTCTTCGTCACGGGCGCCGGGGCGCAGGAGGTGAAGCATTATCGCTTCGCCTATGACCAGCCCAAGATCACCGGCTATGGAATCCTCGGCGACATCTTCAGCGAGAAGCTCAAGGCGCTGAGCAAAGGAACGATGTTGATCGACCAGTATCCCGGCGCGCAGCTCGGGCAGGAGCCGCAGGTGTTGCAGCTCGTCAAGGCGGGGGATATCGAGTTCTGTATTTCATCGTCTGCGAACGCCGCGACGCTCTCGCCCCAGGCAGGCGTTATGTCAATGCACTACCTGTTCCGCTCGGAAGACCATCTCATCAAGGCGATAGCGAATCCCGAGGTGGCAAATGCGGTCAAAGTGATGATTGCAGAGACAGTTCAGGGCACTCATGTCATCGCGCTGGCGACGCTTGGCTTGCGCAACATGTATTCCAAACGGGAGATCAAGAAGGTCGAGGACATGAAGGGCCTCAAGGTGCGGGTGCAGGCGACGCCGACCGAGGACATAATGTTCCCGGCCTATGGCGCCCAGATCGTGCACATGCCGTTCGGCAGCGTCTACACTTCTCTGCAAACCGGCGTGGTCGATGTCGCCGAGAATGGCGTCAACGTCTACCTCGCCAACAAGCACTATGAAGTGGCGCCGGTGCTCTCGATGACCGAGCATGAGGCCAACAACAGTCTGGTCTGGGTCAGCGACAAGCTCTGGAACAACCTCACACCAGAGCAGCAGGGTTGGGTGCAGGCCGCCGCCGACGAGGTCAACAAGACCCAGCCCGCCAAGGCGATCGAGCTTGAGCATCAATCGCAAGTCAAGCTGAAATCGATCGGCGTCAAGATCGTTCCCGATGTTGACAAGTCCGGCTTCATTGCGATCGCCGATCCCTATCTCGACAAGCTCGCCAAGGAGCTCGGCCCGCACGCGGTGAAGGTCAAGGACCTGATCCGGTCGATCAAGTAGACCCCGCGCGCAGGCGCTTCTCCGCGTCGTCCCGGCGAAGGCCGGGACCTCTACTCCGCGGCGGCGCTTTGGGGGGATAGCTGTCAACTCGCTAACACAATGAGCAGCTGGGGCTATGGGTCCCGGCCTTCGCCGGGACGACGAGGGTAACAATGGCCATCGCCGACAAGCTCGTATTGCAACGCCAGCGTCACCTGAAATGGCGCTGGCTCGACTGGCTCGAGCTCTCGCTGATGATCCTCTGCGGCGTGCTGTGCTTCGGCTTCTCGCTGTCGGTCACCGCCGACATCGTCACCCGCACCATCGGCCATCCCTGGCTGTGGCTGCAGGAAGTCACCTCGACGCTGTTCATCTATGCGATCTTCATTGGGACCGCGGTTGCGACCCGCCGCAACGATCACCTCTATCTCACCGCGATTTCCGAGGCGATGCATGGCGTGCCCAGGATCATCGTCGAAATCATCATCCGTCTCATCGTGCTCGGCGTCGCCTTCTGCCTGATCTGGTACGGTTACCAGAACTATCTGCGCGGCTTCGGCAGCTTCCGCCTGCCATCGGGCACGCCGATTGCCTCGCTTTACGCGATAATTCCGCTATCCGGCGTCCTGGTCGGCCTGTTCACCATCGAGCAGCTCGTCAACGGTCTGCGCAACGGTTTTGACCATCCGGAGCCGCTGGACGAGGACGCTGCGCCCGTCGTCACCGAAGCGCAAATGAGGGCGCAGCCGTGAGCGCACCCATTGTCCTGGCGTTGATGTCGATCTGCTTCCTGTCGTTCGGCTACCTCGGCGTGCCCGTGCCGTTCTCGCTGATGGCGGGTGTGTTCATCGGTGCGATCCTGTCCGACGTCTCGCTCGCCGCAATCATCCAGAAAATCTTCGACGGCGTTGATTCCGAGGCACTGCTGGCGATCCCGTTCTTCCTGCTGGTCGGTGAGCTCATGAGCTCGGCCAATGTGGTAGTGCGAATAGCCAATCTCTCGGTGTCGCTGGTCGGGCATATCAGGGGCGGGCTGTCACAGGTCGTGGTCGTCTTCAGCATGTTCTTCTCGGAGATGTCGGGCTCGACGACGGCCGATGTCGCCGTGATGAGCCGCGCGCTGGGTGGGCCGATGAAGCGCGAGGGCTATGAGCCCGCGTTCATCGCCGCGATCATCGCGTCGGCCTCGACCATTGCGGCGCTCGTGCCCCCGAGCATCACCGCGGTGGTCTATGGTGCGGTCGGCAACGTCTCGATCGCCGGCCTGTTCATGGCGGGCGTGGTGCCGGGCCTGATGATCGGCTTCGGCCTGATGATCTACTGCTATTTCTTCGGCCCCTCGGGCTTGCGCAAGCCGCGCGCGCCGCTGCGGCAAATCGTGTTCGCCGCCGGCGATGCGGCGCTGCCGCTGATGATCCCGGTGATCCTGCTCGGCGGCATTCTGACCGGCTGGTTCACGCCGACGGAAGCAGGCGTCGTCGCCGTGGCCTGGATCATCCTGGTCGTGATCCCCGCGCTCAACCGCGGCCACCTCAGGAAGATCCCGTATGATTTCTGCCTCGCCGGGCTGATCTTCTCGCTGCCGCTGATCACGATCGGCGCCGCCAATGCCTTCGGCTGGATGCTCGCTTACTTGCGCGGCGCGAGCTACATCGCCGACATGATCACCTCGATCGCGGGCAACGACCCGCATCTGATCATGCTGCTGATGGTGCTGCTATTCACCGTGGTCGGCGATTTCATCGAGCCAGTGCCGACCATCATCATCTTCATGCCGCTGGTCAACACGCTGACCGAAGCCGGCGACATCAACGGCGTCCACATGGGCGTGGTGCTGATCGCGACGCTCGCCTTCGGCCTGATCACGCCGCCTTATGGCCTGGTGCTGCTGATGGCGTCGAAATTCGTCGGCGTCAGCTTTGCGAAAGCGCTACGCGCGGCGCTGCCGATCTATGTCGTGTTCTTCGCCACCATTGCGTTCGCGATCTACTTCCCGAACGTGGTGCTGTGGCTGCCGCAGCACGTGCTGCCGGAATCGGTCGGCTGCTTCAAGTCGCCGGCGGGGACCGGCTACATCTGTCCCAAGTGAGTGCCGCGGCTACTTGCTCTTGCTCGTGAACTTCTTCACGGCGACACGAAACTCCTCCGTATTCATCGCCATGATGATCTTGTGCTCCTCGGCATCGAGCTGCTGTTTTACGGGCGTGGTGGCGGCCGCATAGACCAGCGATTTGGTGCCGGCGATCGCTGCCGGCGCGTTCTGCGCCAGCCGCTCGGCAAGCTGCCGCGTCGCGGCCTTCAGCTCGGTCGCGGGAACGATCTTGGCGACGAGGCCCCATTCAAGGGCTTGCTTCGCGGTGAAATTATCCTCGGTCAGAAAGATCTGCAGCGCGCGGCGCGCGCCGACCGTGCCGACGATCCCGACTGTCGAGCCGCCATCCGGCGAGACGCCGATCTTGGCATAGGCCGGCGTGAACTTCGCGTCCTCGGCGGCGATGCAGAGATCGGTGACGAAGGCGAGGCCCATGCCGGCGCCGGCCGCCGAGCCGTGCACGCTCGACAGCGAGATCTTTGGCATGCGCCGGATGATCTCGATGAAGGCATGGTAGTGCTTGAGCAGCTCGCCGACCACCGGCGTCACCGTGTTGGCCTCGGCTGCCGCGCCAATCGTCTGCAGATCGCCGCCGGCGGAGAAGGCGCGGCCCGCGCCCTCAAGGATCACGACCCTGATCGCGTCGTCGCCCTCGATGGTGGCCGCGAGCTGCTCGAGCTTCTGCGCGATCGCCAGGTTGATCGAGTTGAAGGCGGCGGGGCGATTGAGCGTGATGGTTGCGATCGGGCCTTCGATCCGCAGCAGGGCGGGATCATCGGGTTGGGAGACGGGAGCTGGCATCGGAAATCCCCGGCATGAGGTTCGTTGCCGCAACTAAATCGCAGAAGGCGAGGGGTGACAATCCCTGGCCGCCAGTGCCCCGCGTAGGGGCCTTGCGTCGTGCGGAATGATCGGCTCAAATGGGGCCGCCTTCGTTTAGGGACGGACACGAGCGCCGGCTCCTCGTAAGGCTAGCCAAGCCAATCTTAGCGAGAGAGGAGACGACATGGGTGACGCTCGTGTCTTGCGGAAATGGGCTGTCCAATGACGGACGGTCCCGTGATCATTGTCGGTGCCGGCCATGGTGGCTATCAGGCCGCGGCATCCCTGCGGCAGGCGGGTTTTTCGGATCGCATCTGCCTGATCAATGACGAGGCGCATCTGCCCTATCAGCGGCCGCCTTTGTCCAAGGCCTACATCAAGGGTTCCGCCGGGCCGGAGAGCCTGATGTTCCGGCCGGAGAAATTTTACCTGGACCAGACCATCGAGCTGATCGCGGGCCGCGCCGTGTCGATCGACCGCGCGAGGCGCAAGCTGCTCCTCGCATCCGGCGAGATGCTGCCTTACGGCCATCTCGTGCTGGCGACGGGCGCGCGCAACCGCCTGCTCGATCTGCCCAATGCCAATCTGCCCGACGTGAAATATCTGCGCATCCTCGACGAGAGCGAGGCGCTGCGAAAGATCATTCCGTCAAAGACGCGGGTCGTGGTGATCGGCGCCGGCTTCATCGGCCTCGAATTCGCCGCGACCGCGCGGATCAAGGGGCTCGAGGTCGACGTGCTCGAGCTTGCGCCGCGCGTGATGGCGCGCGCGGTGACGGCGGAGGTCTCGGAGTATTTTCAGGCGCGGCATCGCGAGGCCGGCATTCGCATTCACCTCGGCGTGCAGGCTACTTCCATCGAGGCCCAAGGCGATAAGGATACCGGCAAGGTCACCGGCGTGTCCTTGAGCGACGGCCGGCATCTGCCCGCCGATCTCGTCGTGGTCGGCGTCGGCGTGCTGCCGAATATCGAGCTGGCGGCCGAGGCGGGGCTGCCAGTTGCCGCCGGCATTATCGTCGACGAATATCTCTCGACATCCGACCCTAACATTTCCGCGGTCGGCGACTGCGCGCTGTTCGCGAGCCCGCGCTTCGGCGGCTCGCTGCGGCTGGAATCGGTGCAGAACGCCACCGACCATGCCCGCTGCCTCGCCGCGCGGCTGACCGGCGACAAGAAGCCCTATGACGGCCATCCCTGGTTCTGGAGCGACCAGGGCGACGACAAGCTCCAGATCGCAGGTCTCACCACCGGCTACGACCGCGTCGTGCTGCGCGGCGATCCCGCCAAAAAGGCGTTTTCCGCGTTCTGCTACCACGGCGACCGGCTGCTCGGCATCGAATCGATCAACCGCGCCGGCGATCACATGTTCGGCCGAAGGTTGCAGGCCATGAATCGCTCGATCACGCCGGAACAGGCGGCGGATGAGAGCTTTGACCTGAAGAGCGCGCTGGCGTGAGGCTCTCTCCCTCTCCCCGTTCTTACGGGGAGAGGGTTGGGGTGAGGGGCTCTATCCGCGCATACTGTGACAGTTGGACTCGCGGAGGCTCCCCCTCACCCGGATTGCATCTTCGATGCAATCCGACCTCTCCCCGCAAGCGGGGCGAGGTGAAGAGGGACCTACAGAATCATCGCCACCTCCGCGGCTGTCGGCATTGACGGCCCGGCGCCCATGCGCTGCACGCTGATCGATGCGGCGGCGTTGGCGAAGGCGAGGGCTGCGCGCAAGGCGGCGCCCTCAGCGAGCTGTGATGCGAGCGCGCCGACGAAGCAATCGCCGGCGCCGGTGGTGTCGACCGCCTTCACCACGCGTCCCGGCACCGCGAATTCTTCGGCGGCAGCGAGTGCGAGCACGCCGCGCTTGCCGAGCGTGATGCAGATTGTCTGGTCCGCGCGCGCCTGAAGTTTTCGTGCCACCGCGATGATCCTTGCAGCCTCGTCGCTGTCGGTGAGCTCGGTGCCTGCAAGGAAACCAAGCTCGGTCTCGTTCAGCACCAGGATATCGACTAGCGCGAGCAGCTCGCTCGACATCTTTTGCGCCGGGGCAGGATTCAGCAATGTGGTGGCGCCCGCCGCGCGCGCGCGCTGGAAGAAGGCGGCAATGGTGGGCAGCGGGATCTCGAACTGGCTGACGGCGACATCGCCCTTCGCCAGCGGCGTATCCGCAACGTCATCCGCGCTGACCAGCCCATTGCTGCCGGGAATGACGATGATGGTGTTGTCGGAGGCTGCGACCGTGATGATCGCGGTGCCGGTGTGTGTCCCGGGCGTCTCCTTGATCGCGCCGGGATCGATGCCCTGAGCGTTAAGAAACGTCCTGAGCTCAGCCCCGAACGAATCCGTGCCCAGCCGCCCGATCAGCGTGGTCTTCGCGCCGAGCCGTGACGCGGCCACGGCCTGGTTCGCACCCTTGCCGCCCGGAAAATACAGCACCTGCCGACCCGCGACGGTCTCGCCGACCCTGGGGTGGCGATCGGCGGTCGCCACCACATCCATGTTGATGCTGCCGGCTACGAAGACGCGCCCCATGATATGCCCTCTCAAGCATGATCCCGAAAAGTGTGAAGCGGTTCTCCCTCCCGACAAACGCGGAGCGCGTTTGCGCGGAGATCATGCTCAAACAAAGAATCCCTAGACCCTGGCTTCGAACTCGTGCCTGACTTTGGCGATGTCCACAAGGGTCGGCAGGCCGGCCTCGTTGCCGAGGCGCTGGATCTTGAAGGTCGAGGCGGCGCGGGCAAAGTCGAAATGCTCGCGCCAGCTTTTGCCGGGATGGGCGAGGTAGGAATAGATATAGGCGCCGTGGAAAACGTCGCCGGCGCCATTGGTGTCGATCACGCGCTCGCGCGGGATCGGCATCGCCGGCATGGTCTCGACGGTGCCGGTCTCGTTGTACCAGAGCAGGCCCTTCTCACCCATGGTGATGCCGCCGATCTTGCAGCCGCGGCCCTTGAGGTAGTCGAGCATCTTCTCCGGCGTCAGATCCATCTGCTCGCACAGCCGCTCGGCGACGATGGCGACGTCGATGTATTCGAGCAGCTCATGGGTGTTGGTGCGCAGGCCGCCGCCGTCGAGCGAGGTCAGAATGCCGGCCTCGCGGCAGACCTTTGCGTAGTGAATCGCGGCGTCCGGCTGATGGCCGTCGACATGCAGCGCACGGCAGCCGCCGAGGTTGAGCATCGGAAAAGGGTGGATGTGCTCGTCGTCGCGACAGCGGACGATGGCGCGCTTGCCGTCCTTCGGCATGATGAAGGAGAGCGAGGACTGGTTCACCTTCCGCCCGTGCAGCGAGATCGCGTATTTCGCGCACATGTCCTGGAACATGCGCCCTAGCCAGTCATTGGCCGCGGTGGCGATCAGATCCGGAACGATGCCGAGCTTGGCGCAGCAGAACGCCGCCGTGACAGCGTTGCCGCCGAAAGAAACCGCGTAGTCGGTTGCCACGTGCTTTTCGTCGCCGGTCGGCATGTGGTCGGTAATGAAGACGACGTCGATATAGGTCTGTCCGATAAAGAGAGCCTGCATTGCTTGTCCGTGATGCGCTTGGTGGTCCCGGCCGGCGGGCTTACTCTAACACCGGTTCCGCTTCGGGGACGCTGAAATTATTCGCAAAATCGCCCCGGAGCGCTTGAGGTCGGCATAACGCCGGAATACGACCATGTCAGGCCCATGCCAAGCCCGGACAAATGCCGTTTTCCGGCTCCTGGTTCCAGGTCGATCAAAAGGGACAAACATGATCACCGGCCTCGATCACGTCGTCGCTCTGGTCAAGGATATCGGTGCGGCCAAGGCCGACTATCAGACGCTCCTGGGGCGCGCGCCGGCCTGGCAGAACTCCGGCGAGGGCGCCGACCGCGTGCTGTTCACCCTCGACAACGTGACCATCGAATTGATGGCGCCGAGCGGCTTCACCGCGACGGCGGACCGGATGCGTGCGCTGCTCGACGATCAGGAGGGCGTGCTCGCCAGCCTGTGCTTTCGTGTCGCAGACATGGGAAAGATGCACCGGCGGCTGGAGCGGGTGGCGCTCAAGCCGGAGCCGATCGCCGAGGTCGAGAGCAGCGACGCTGCGAGCGGTGCGGTCCTGCACTGGAAACGCACGCGGGCCGCGACCGAGCTGACGCGGGGCGTGCGCATGTTCTTCCTCGAGCTCGCCGAGGAGCGTCCGAAGTCGGCCGCGACCGAAATCGCGCCGATCGACGGGCTCGACCATGTCGTGATCACCACCGAGGATTCCGATCGCGCCGCTGCACTCTATGGCGCACGGCTCGGGCTCGATCTGGCGCTCGACCGCTCGCACCACGACTGGGGGCAGTTGATGTTCTTCCGCTGCGGCGATCTCATCGTCGAGGTGGTGCGCCGCCCCGTGGCGGGCGGGGATTCCCAGCACGACCGTCTCTGGGGCCTGAGCTGGCGCGTCGCCGACATCGACGCCACCCGCGCCCGCCTGATCGCTGCCGGCCTCGACGTCACCGAAGTCCGCAGCGGCCGCAAGCCGGGCACGCGGATATTGACGGTGCGGAGCGGCACCTGCGGAATCCAGACGGTGCTGCTGGAGCGCGCGCCGAAGCCGGCGGACTAGGGGACAGTCCCTCCTTCGTCATTGCGAGCGCAGCGAAGCAATCCAGGCTGCCTCCGTGGTGACAGTCTGGATTGCTTCGTCGCAAGGGCTCCTCGCAATGACGGCGAGTGCGTGGTAGAGGACGTACCGAGATCACCCAGCGAGCACCCGGTTTGGCGAAGGCAACGGCAAAGCGAACTCTGAAATGGCAGCGCGATCCCGAGGGGATGCGGCTGCGCATTCTCGAGGCTGCCAAGCAGGAATTTTCCGCTCACGGGCTCGCCGGCGCGCGCGTCGACCGGATCGCGGCCAAGGCCGGCGCCAACAAGCGCATGCTGTACTACCATGTCGGCAACAAGGACGACCTCTATCTCGCGGTGCTGGAAGGCGCTTATGACAAGATCCGCAGCGAGGAGCGGGGGCTCGATCTCGAACATCTCGATCCGCCCGAGGCGATCAAGCGGCTGATCGGGTTCACCTGGGGTTACTTCCTGCGCAACCCCGAATTCCTGTCACTGCTCCAGACCGAGAACCTCGTCCGGGCAAAACACCTCAAGCGCTCGACCAAGGTCAAGTCGATGCACTCGCCCTTCGTCGAGATGATCCGCACCGTGGTGCGGCGCGGCGTCGAGAGCGGGGATTTCCAGGTCGCGGTCGATCCGGTGCAGCTCTACATCTCGATCGCGGGCCTCTGCTTCTTCTACCTGTCGAATTCGGCGACGCTCAGCGTGATCTTCGGTCGCGACCTGCTCGCCAAGGATGCCAAGGACGAGCGGCTTGCGCACATGGTCGGTCTCGTGCTGGCGGCGCTGACGGGGCAGACCGCCGCGCTGTTCGAGATCGCCAAGGCGCCGAAGTCGCGCACGGCGGTGGCGCAGACGGTTTAGCGTGCAGCACCTGGTGTCATAGCGATAGTCTCGTGCCCCGGACGCAGTGCAGCACGTAAGTGATGCGCTGCAGAGCCGGGGCCCATGCAACCGCAAAGTACGCAGCTCCTGGGTCCCGGCTCTGCGCAGCAGCGCAAGGGCGCTGCAGCGCGTCCGGGACACGAGAGAGGCGCGGAACCCGGCGCAAAACGTCACAGGGAAAGCTCTGGACAGTATTTATCCAACGGGTTAATTTCTCCCCGAACGAAAAAGACGACCGGGAGTGAGGCGTGGCTGAGCTGAAGCCGCAAAGTGCGGTGTCCAAGATGCTGAATGCGGCCTGGGTGCGGCCGTTTCTGTTTCTGGTTTTCATCGTCGTGGCCTGGGATCTCGCAATCCGGCTGTTCAAGATCCCGGCCTATCAGATCCCGTCGCCCGCCGACGTCGTCGCGGTGCTGCGCACCGACTGGCCGGAGCTGCTGCGCCAGTGCTGGCCGACCACCTATGCGACTGTCTGCGGCTTCCTGCTGTCCGCATTGTTCGGCATTCCCGTCGCGATGCTGATCGCGGGCTCGAAGACAGTGGAGAGTTATGTCTATCCGCTCCTGGTGTTCTCCCAATCCGTGCCGAAGATCGCGATCGCGCCGCTGTTCGTGGTGTGGTTCGGCTTCGGCATCATTCCAAAAGTGATCTCGGCCTTCCTGCTCGGTTTCTTTCCCGTGGTGGTTTCGGCGGTGCAGGGCTTCAAGTCGGTCGACCCTGATATGGTCGATCTCGCCCGCGCCATGCAGGGCAGCCGCTTCCAGGTGTTTTGCGCGGTGAACCTGCCGCATGCGCTGCCGGCGATCTTCTCCGGCCTGAAAGTGTCGGTGACGCTCGCCGTGGTCGGCGCCGTCGTCGGCGAGTTCGTCGGCGCCAATTCCGGCATCGGTTATGTGATGCAGCGCTCGATCGGCACCTTCGACCTGCCGACGATGTTCGCGGCCCTCGTCATCCTTGCGCTGCTCGGCGTCATCCTGTTCTGGATCGTCGACCGGATCGAGAAGCTGGTTATTCCCTGGCATGTCAGCCAGCGCGAAGACGTGATTTTCGCCTCTTAAGCAACGGCCACCAACGGCCGAAACATAACGACAAGGGAGAATGACGATGAAGCGGTGGATTGGGGCTGTAGCAACAGCGCTGATGGTGTTTGCGGCCATGCCGGCGCAGGCGGCCGACAAGGTCGTGCTGATGCTGAACTGGTACGTCTATGGCGAGCACGCGCCGTTCTACTACGGCAAGGCCAAGGGCATTTACGCGGCCGAGGGCATCGACCTCGAGATCCAGGAAGGCCGCGGTTCGGCTGCGACCACGCAGGCTGTCGCGGCCAAGACCGCCGATTTCGGCTATGTCGACGTTCCCACCATGATGCGCGCCGCGATCAAGGGCGCGCCTGTGATCGCGACCGGCGTGCTGCTGCAGACCAGCCCGATGTCCGCCATGGGCTTCGTCGACAAGAACATCAGGAAGCCGGAAGACATCAAGGGCAAGACGGTCGCGATCACGCCGGCGGACTCCATGACCCAGATCTGGCCGCTGTTCCTGAAGAAGACCGGCCTGAAGGAAAGCGACTTCACCACCGTTGCCGGTGACGGCCAGACCAAGCTCAACGCCGTCATCAACGGCCAGGCTGATCTGCTGCTCGGATACGTCATGGACCAGTCGATGAAGATCAAGGACGCCACCGGCAAGGACGTCTATCCGATCAAGTTTGCCGACTACGGCATCAACATGGTCTCCTCCGGCCTCATCGCCAATTCCGACTATGTGAAGGCCAATGCCGACCTCGTCCGCCGTTTCATGTCGGCGACGACCAAGGCCGTCGAAGCCGCCGAGAAGGAGCCGAAGGCGGCAGCGCAGTCGATCCTCGATGCCAACCCGAAGGGCGGCAAGATCGACACGCTGACGCAGGGCTTTGAGCTGACCATTCCGCTCTACCGGACGGCCGAGACCAAGAGCAAGCGGCCGTTCCAGGTCACCGACCAGAACATGACGGATACGGTCAATCTGATGGTCGAATATGGCGGGCTCGATGCCAAGGCCAAGGAGAACCCGAAGGCCTTCTACACCAACGACTACCTGCCGAAGAGTGGCACGTGAAGCAAGCCGCAGTAACCAGTGAAACCGTGCAGTCGGCCGCGCATCTGAGACTGGTGAGCGACCGGGCTGCCGGCGGGACGCCAGGCATCAAGCTCTCAGGCGTCTCGAAGACTTACCGGACGCGCGACGGCGATGTGCCATCGCTGCGGCCGCTCGACTTCCACATCAACGACGGCGAGTTTTTCGTCGTGGTCGGCCCAAGCGGCTGCGGCAAGTCCACGCTGCTCAAGCTGATCTCGGGCTTGCTGCCGCCGACCGCTGGCGAGGTGTTGGTTGAAGGCGAGAAGGTGACGAAGCCGCATGGCAATGTCGGCATCGTCTTCCAGAATGCACTGCTGCTGCCCTGGCGCAATATCCTCTCCAACGTGATGCTGCCGATCGACATGAAGCGTCTCGCCCGGGACGAATATCTCGTCCGCGCCAAGGCGCTCTTGAAGCTGGTCGGGCTCGAAGGGTTCGAGAAGAAGCTGCCCTGGCAGCTCTCCGGCGGCATGCAGCAGCGGGCCTCGATCTGCCGCGCGCTGGTGCACGATCCCAAGATCATGCTGATGGACGAGCCGTTCGGCGCACTCGACGCGCTGACGCGCGAGCGCATGAATGTCGAGCTGATGCGAATCCAGCGCGAGACCAGGAAGACGGTGCTCTTGATTACGCATTCGATTCCGGAGGCCGTGTTCCTCGCCGACCGCGTGCTGGTGATGACCGAGCGGCCCGGTGCGGTCGCTGCGATCTACGACGTGCCGCTGCCGCGCCCGCGCTCGCTCGACGTGATGGCCGATCCTGTTTTCACCGAGCTCGTGCAACGCATCCGCAAGCATTTTTTCTCACAGGGGTCGCTGGACTAAAACCATGCCCCCGCGCCTGAAGCTGCGAGATATCGCCTTCTTCGAACGTCCCGTGCATTTCGCGCGGCCGTTCCGCTTTGGCGCTGTTACCATCAACGCGACGCCGCAGCTGTTCGTCCGCGTCGAGATCGAGGTCGAGGGTAAAGGAAGTGCTGTCGGCGCCAGCGCCGAGCTGCTGGTGCCCAAATGGTTCGACAAGCGGCCGGAGCTGTCGCCGGTGCAGACGATCGACGAATTGCGTCGATCGCTCGCGATCGCGCGCGGGCTTTATCTTGCGCGCACCGGATTCCTGACGGCGTTCGATCTGCACGCGTCCTGCATCGGCGCCCAGGTCGCGACCTGTGCGCAGCAGAACATTCCGGCGCTTGCCGCGGCCTATGGTCCGGCAGAAATCGACAAGGCGATCCTCGATGCGCTGCTCCGCGCCATCGAGGCCAATTTTTTCGACGGCATGGCAGCCAACATCGCCGGCATTGATGCCCGCCTGGCGCCGGACCTGAAGGACGCGGACCTCGCGACGTTTCTCGCCGGCCGCAAGCCGCTGCCGCGTGTAGCGATCAGGCATACCGTCGGTCTCGACGACACCGTCGAAGGCGAGGGCGGTGTTGCCGATGTCCTCGAGAACGCTGGTGCGAATTACTTCAAGCTGAAAATGTCCGGCGATCCCGCGGCCGATACGGCGCGGCTGACGCGCATTGGCAAGGAGCTCGACACGCTCGGGCGCGACCACAAGGTGACGCTCGATGCCAACGAGCAATATGCAGATCTCGACGCACTGCAGGCGCTGATCGACCGGCTCGATCGCGAGCCCGCGCTGCGGTCGATCGCGTCGCGATTGCTCTATGTCGAGCAGCCCATGCCGCGCGACATCACCCGGCAATCGCCGCTCGGCTCGCTCGCCGCGCGCGGCTTCATCATCGACGAGGCCGACGATTCCTATGATGCGTTCCCCGCGGCGCGCGCGCTCGGCTATCGAGGCATCTCGTCAAAGTCCTGCAAGGGGCTCTACAAGTCCATCGTCAACGCCACGCGCGCAGCGAAATGGAGCGCGGGCGGAGAGAGGTTCTTCGTGACCGGCGAGGACCTGACCTGCCAGGCGGGCCTTGCCGTGCAGCAGGATCTCGCGCTCGGCGCCTTCATCGGCGTCACCCATGCCGAGCGCAACGGCCATCACTATGTCGATGGCTTTGGCGACACGCCTGCTGCCGAAGCGCAGGCCTTCGCGATCGCGCATCCCGATCTCTATGCCGATGCCGGGCAGGGCATCAGGCTTTCCATTCACGACGGCGATCTCCTGACGGGGTCGCTCCATGCTGCGGGCTTTGCGACGTCGATTCATCCGGACTGGTCGGCGCTTCGTCCGCTCGAACAGCCAAAATCACCTAGGGAGCAATTGGCATGACCACCCAACGCCTCGGCCTCATCATGAACGGCGTCACCGGCCGCATGGGGCTCAACCAGCATCTGATCCGCTCGATCGTGGCGATCCGCGACCAGGGCGGCGTTCGCCTGAAGAACGGCGATCGCATCATGCCCGATCCGATCCTGGTCGGTCGCAGCGCCGAGAAGATCGAGGCGCTCGCAAAACGCTTCAACATCACGCGCTGGACCACCGACCTCGATGCCGCGCTCGCCGACAAGAACGACACCATGTTCTTCGATGCCGCGACCACGCAGGCGCGGCCCGGCCTGCTGACACAGGCCATCAACGCCGGCAAGCACGTCTATTGCGAGAAGCCGATCGCGACGAGTTTTGAGGAGGCGCTCGAGGTCGTCAAGCTCGCCAATGCCAAGGGTGTCAAGCACGGAACGGTGCAGGACAAGCTGTTCCTGCCCGGCCTGAAGAAGATCGCCTTCCTGCGCGACTCCGGCTTCTTCGGCCGCATCCTCTCGGTGCGCGGCGAGTTCGGCTATTGGGTGTTCGAAGGCGGCTGGCAGGAGGCGCAGCGGCCGTCCTGGAATTACCGCGACGAGGACGGCGGCGGGATCATTCTGGACATGGTCTGCCACTGGCGCTACGTGCTCGACAATCTCTTTGGCAACGTCCAGAGCGTGGTCTGTATCGGCAACACCGACATTCCCGAGCGTTTTGACGAGCAGGGCAAGAAGTACAGGGCGACCGCGGATGATTCCGCCTACGCGACCTTCCAGCTCGAGGGTGGCGTCATCGCACACATCAACATGTCCTGGGTCACGCGTGTCTATCGGGATGACCTCGTCACCTTCCAGGTCGACGGCACGCATGGCTCGGCGGTCGCGGGTCTCACCGACTGCATGATCCAGCCGCGGCAGGCAACGCCCCGACCGCTGTGGAATCCCGACGAGAAGCGGCTGCATGATTTTTACGGCGACTGGCAGAAGCTGCCTGATAACGTCACCTACGACAACGGCTTTAGGGAGCAGTGGGAGATGTTCATCCGCCACGTCTACGAGGATGCGCCCTACAAGTTCACGCTGCTCGAGGGCGTCAAGGGCGTGCAGCTCGCCGAATGCGCGCTGAAGAGCTGGAAGGAGCGGCGCTGGATCGACGTCGCCCCGATCAAGGCCTGAAGTCTATTGGATAAGTCGCGATGTTTACCAAGCCGTCATTGCGAGCGAAGCGAAGCAATCCAGTGTCCCTCCGCGGCGACGGTCTGGATTGCTTCGTCGCGGAGTTTATCATCCGGCCGGCCAAAGGCCGGACCGGGTGGCTCCTCGCAATGACGGGGAGAGGTTCGAAATCATGAACAAGCCCGTCCCGCCGATGTCGTCATTGTCGCTCAAGTTGCCGAAGGCCGACCGTTCGATCGAGACCTACCGGCTTGCGGCCTCGCGCACGTTCCCCGCAAAGCTCGACGGACCGCTCAACCGGATCGCCTTCTCCGCCGTGCATACGGTGGCCGATCCCTTTGCCGACAACGATCCCTGGCTTTCTGTGGCCGTCGACTGGGACAAGACCATCGCCTTCCGCGAGCACGTCTGGGATCTCGGCCTCGGCGTGGCCGAAGCCATGGACACCGCGCAGCGCGGCATGGGGCTGGACTGGCCGACCTCGCTGGAGCTGATCACGCGCTCGGTGTCCGCCGCCAAGCGCCGCAATGCGCTGGTGTTCTCAGGCGCCGGCACCGACCATCTCGCCGTGGAGGACGCCAAGAGCCTCGACGACGTGATCCGCGCCTATGAGGAGCAAATTTCGGCGGTCGAGAAGGTCGGCGGCCGCATCATTTTGATGGCGTCGCGCGCGCTGGCCAAGCTCGGCCGCAACGCCGACGACTACGCGAAGGTCTATGACCGTGTGCTCACGCAAGTCCGAGAGCCCGTGATCATCCACTGGCTCGGCGACATGTTCGATCCGGCGCTGACGGGATATTGGGGCACCAAGGATCTCGACAAGGCGATGGACACGGCGGTGGCCATCATCAACGGCAATGCCGCGAAGGTCGATGGGGTGAAAGTCTCGCTGCTCGACAAGCAGCGCGAGATCGACATGCGCCGTCGCCTCGACAAGCGCATCAAGATGTACACCGGTGACGATTTCAACTATGCGGAGCTGATCGCTGGCGATAGCCAAGGCTTTTCACACGCGCTGCTCGGCATCTTCGATGCCATTGCGCCCGCAGCATCCTACGCGCTGTCGCGGCTGGCTGCGGGCGACGAGGCCGGCTTCCACGACGTGCTTGGGCCGACGGTGCCGTTGTCGCGCCACATCTTCAAGGCGCCGACACGCTTCTACAAGACCGGCGTCGTGTTCATGGCGTATCTCAACGGCCATCAGGACCATTTCACCATGGTCGGCGGCCGGGAGAGCGCGCGCTCGATGCTGCATCTGGCCGAGCTGTTCCGGCTCGCCGATCAGGCCGGCCTGCTCGCCAAACCCGAACTGGCGACGCGGCGGATGAAGACCGTGCTGGCCGCGCACGGGATCGACGCCTGATGCGCGATTTCTCGTCCGACCATCGCTGGCTGTCGCTGAACACGGCGACAGTCCGCAAGCAGGGTGACCTCGTCCAGACCGTCGAGGCCTGCGCCAGGCACGGCATCCGCGCCATCGATCCCTGGCGCGATCAGGTCGCGACCGTGGGCCTCGATCGCGCGGCGCGCGCGGTGCGCGATGCAGGGCTTGATCTTTCGGGCTATTGTCGCGGCGGCATGTTCACGTCGGACGCATCGCGCCGCGCCGAAGTGCGTGACGACAACCGCCGCTGCGTCGATGAGGCCAAGGCGCTTGGCGCGCCCTGCATCGTGCTCGTCGTCGGCGGCCTGCCGCAATATTCCCGGCCCGGCAGCGAAGCGTCGAAAGATATCGCGGCGGCGCGCGGGCAGGTCGAGGAAGCTCTCGCCGACATGCTCGATTACGCCAAGCAGGCAAAGCTGCCGCTGGCGATCGAGCCGCTGCATCCCGCCTATGCCGCCGACCGCGCCTGCGTCAACACGACAAAGCAGGCGCTCGACATCTGCGACCGGCTCGACCCCGGCCGCACCGGCATGCTCGGCGTCGCGCTCGATGTTTATCACATCTGGTGGGATCCGGAGCTGTCGGGGCAGATCGCACGGGCCGGCAAGGACCGCCTGCTCGCGTTCCACGTCTGCGACTGGCTGGTGCCCACCAGGGACATCCTCAACGACCGCGGCATGATGGGCGACGGCGTCATCGACATCAAGTCGGCGCGCGCGGCCGTCGAGGCGCAGGGTTTTGCCGGCTATTCGGAAATCGAGATCTTCTCCAACGATTGGTGGGGCAAGCCGATGGACGAGGTGCTACGGACTTGCATCGAACGGCATCGGACATTTGTGTAGAGCGCGATGAAATTAGGTTCGATCGGCTGTCCGGGCTCGCCGCAGGGCGATCGCATATGCCTTTCGGGCGGCCGGCGCTGCCGGCTCGACCGGGTCGCGAATGACCCTCAACGGTTCAGGAACATGCGCGGCGGGGCTGGTGTCCGTATCCGTCCGAAGCGGGCGGCCAAAATCTGAGCCACCCGCCATTTGGATAAGGTTCGCGCAGGAACCTTGCCCCCGTCTGGGATGTTGGAAAACGACACAATCACTCAGGAGGAAACTCTCATGAGAACACTGTTACTGGCTGGTGTGCTGGCGGTTGCTGGTTTCGCTGTCGCCACGCCGATATCCATTGCACCCGCGTCAGCTCAAGTTGCCGTTGATACTCCGCTCGGCGGCGTAAGAGTGGGCCCGGAGCAGCGTTACTACCGGGAGTATGATCGACCCGCTTATCGCGCCTACGGATATGATCGCGGATATCGCGGATGCCGCACCGTCACAATCGAGCGTGACGACGGTTCGGTCCGCAGGGTCCGCCGTTGCGACTAGCAGTACCGGGCTAGAAGATCGAGTTTGACAGGAGCGTCGAGCCGGTTCTCGCGCGGCAAGCAATCTGCGTTGACCAGCGATGAGGCCACGGCTCAGCGAGCTGGTTGGAGTACTACCAGCGAGAGGTGGACAGCCTTCAGCTTTCAGGCTGAATATCATCACCCCGATGCCGCAGCCGCGCCTCAGTCTGTGCAAGATCGGATGCGGTAATCAGAGGCATCAGAGATCGGCAGGCACGGCGGATGTACCCTGCCTGCCGATCTTGAATGGCCCCGACGTGTCATCGTCGGGGCCATTGTTGTGATCGGCGTGGCAAGGCTGGCGATTTTTTGCGGCCATAAGGAAAGACCGCCGAAGGCGGTCTTGCAGTCCAATTGGCCGGGCCAAAATAGTTTCGGGATCAAACTTTGTCCGGCCCGGTCTGATCACGAGCTAACCACCATCCAGGAACGGCCGCTCACAATTAAAATTTCAGTCCTGAAATGGAATGCGCCTCGTAGAGCGCAGGCCGAAAGAGCGGTCATTCTGCGCAGCGCCTTTTGCTGCCGTCAGTGCCCGCGTCGTTCGGCTCGACTATTCGGTGAAAAGTCAGACGATTGCGCTATCATCGATGACCGTCAAACACCGGACTATCGCTCGTCAATTCAATCTGCAAAGCTGTGACAACACGAATGCGCTTGTAAAACAAACAAGCGCGAAGGGAGGTTCGCAGTGGAGAAGGTGCAACGCTTGCGTGCGATGGGTTCGCTGTGCCGTCAACAGGCCGCCTACAACAGCATGAACAAATGGAAGCTGCTCGCAGAAGCAGAATACTGGGACCACCTGGCCGATCTTGAGCTGTCTTCATACTTCCAGCAATGCAACGCCGCTAGCGCAAATGAGATAGAGCGGCCTCAAGCGATCGCAAGCACGAATGGCGCGCGGCAGGAGACGATTTCCAGCGCATGAGGAGGAACGAGGCTGTCGCTTGCATTCCGTGCCACCGCAGTCTCACGGCGAGCCGCGGCCCGGACAGGCATGCTCTCGTCGAGCTTTGAGGCTGGGCGACTACGTCATCCACGGCGTTTGGCCACGTTGCAACGAGAGAATGCGACGCCGCCTTCAAACGCCGGCGCATGACGAAACTGATCTGGGCGGTGTTCATGCGGCCCTGGGGCGGAGCGTGGGGATTCCGCTCACGTCCTCTTCCCGTTCCGCGTGCCAAGTATCATAGGCTGCCTGCATGCGCACCCAAACTCCGGCGCCATCTCCGAACAACTTGCCGAGCCGAACAGCAACGCCCGGCGAGACCGGTTTGCGCTCGCGCAAAATGTCGTAGAGGTGCTGGCGGGAAATGCCGAGAAGCTGCGCAATCTCGGCCTTGGTCTTGCCGGTCGCCGGAATCACGTCCTCCCTCAGCAACGCGCCGGGGTGGGTCGGGCAGCGATCAGGATTACGTTTCGTGACATGAGCCATGATCGTCTCTCTCAGTGATATTGTTCGAAGTCGATCCGACAGGCGTCGCCGGCCTCGAATTCGAACGTGATGCACCACGGCCCGTTCACGTGGACCGAATAGCGCGTTGGCTTAAAGCCTCGCAAGGCATGGAAATCAAAGCCCGGGATATTCACTTCCTCGGGCACTGCAGCTGCATCCAGGCGATCAAGACGACGAAAAATCCGCGCGTGCATTTTCGCGTCGATTTTCGCTGTTCGTCCCTTTTCCCAAAGCTCCGCGAGAGCCTTGCTCTTGAAGCCTCTGATCATAGCTTCAAGCATGTAAGCTAATAGCTGACATATGTCAATAACTAGCTTACGTCATAGCTCCGCTTATGTGCCTAGGGACCAGCGACCTGTTGCAGCGTGTTGAAGCGCGCCTTTTGCTCGCTGCTCAGCGTCGCATAGAACTCGTCCAGGGCCGGCTCGACCAGCTTGGCGGCGCTCACCATGGCCTCGAGCCGGTGCTGCATCGCCTCTAGCCGCCCGACCGGCGTCAGCGGTACATCGTTCGGGCAGGCCGCCTGCAGGTCTTCGACACCTTTGGCCGTCGCTTCGCTGAGGCGGTCGAGCGCGTCCTTTTGCTTGCCCGCGGGGTGGAGCACGGCCTCGATCCTTTGGATCGGCAACTGGGTGAGGCCGGACTTCGGATCGCCGCAGCCCTCGGCAGTGGTTTGGGCACTGGCTTGCTGCTGCGGCGGCGAGCGCTCGCCAACATTGGGGCCGAGCGCGTTGAAGCGCGCCTGCTGCTCGTCACTGAGCGAGTTGTAAAAATTCTCCAGTGCCGGCCGCACGATCTTGACCGCTTCCAGCGTCGCACTGACGCGGTTCATCATCGCCCGCAAGCGGCCGGGCGGCGTCAACGCATAAGTTTCCGCGCAGGAGTCCTTGAACACGCCGGCAGCGTTGGCCGCCGCGGCCTTCAATTCGTCGAGCAGCGCGCGTTGCTCCGGCGTCGGCCGCACGGCTCGCGCGATATCGGCGAGCGGCCACGCCGTGACGCCCTTGTCCGGCGTGCCGCACAATTGCTTGAGCGTCTGCGGGCTCACGCTGGCGCGCTGGCGCGCGGGATAGCCGCCGCCGGCTTGCGGATAGTCATACGGGTTGGTGCTGGCATAGGCGGAGTAGGGGCTGCTGTCCCCGCCCCAGAACACGGTGTCGACGAGGTCGTCATAGGCGTAGGCCCAATAGCCGGGCTCGTAGGCTTGGGGCCAGAACGTGTAGTCAAAAATGTCGGAATAGGCGTAAGGCCAGAACACCGGTCCAAGCCATGCCACGAAGGCCGCCGGATGGCGGTGCCGCCAGGCCTGCCGGGGCGCCCAGCCGCTTTGGCGAGCGATAAGCGCCGCCTGGCTTTGCGCATTGGCTTGCTCGCGGAACCGCGCGGCAAAGCGCCCGCGCTCGGCAGCCCGCGCGGCGGCCGCCGCTGCAGCTGTTGCAGCGGGAGCCTGTCCCAGCCTTTGCTGGCGCGCCAGATCGCCCTGCTGCGCGCGTTGCTCGCGCTGGAGCAGGCGGTTCTGCGATTGCAGCATGCGTTCTTGCGTCCGCTGCGCGCGCGCACCTTCCGGCTTTTGCGACTGGAGTTGCTGCACGCGCTGCTGGAGCCGATCGATGCGGGTCTGGCGCTCCGTCGTCTGGCGCGATAGCACGTCGCGCTGCCGCTGCTGCACCATCTGCTGGTGCTGCTGGATCTGCTGCTGATGCTGTTGCGCGCGCTGATCGATCTGCCCCTGTCGCGACAGCCGCTCGCTCACGGCCGGCGGCGCGCTTGGGCGCGACGGCGCGGCGATATGCGGCGTCGGCCGCGGCGCCATGGCCGGACGTTGCGGTGCAGGCGGCGGCCGATGGAATTCAGGCCGCGGCGTTGCCAGGTGCGGGGCCGTGTGCGGCGGGGCCATGTGCGGGGCAGCCCGCGGCGGCGGTGCAGCGAAGTGGGGCGCCGGACGCGGCGGCGGTGCGGCGATGTGTGGCGCCATCGCCGGTCGCTGCGCCATGGCCGGCGGATGGAATGCCGGCGCGGCGGGACGCGCCATGGCTGGTGGCGCGGCAGGGCGGGCCATGGCTGGCGGCGCCGCAGGACGCGCCATTGCGGGTGGCGCTGCCGGCCGTGCAGCCGGCGCTGCGGCCGGCCCTGGTGGTCCACCCCTTCCATGGGGCTGGGCGGATGCACTGATGCTCGCCGCCAGCATCGAGGTACTGATCAAAAAAGCCGTCAAGCAGACGCCACGCGGAAGCATGATCGTAGCTCCCAGCTCCTAACTGCCCGCGACGTTCAACGCAGAAGTGCCGGAATGGTTCGTTGTCGGCCGCGGCCGACATTGCGATCTTCCGCCGCAGGCAGCCTCAAGAGAAATCCTGCGTCAGGATCGTCGCGAACTGCTCCAGCGCCCAGTCGACCTGGTCGCTGGTGATCACCAGCGGCGGGGCGATGCGGATCGTGTGCTCATGGGTGTCCTTCGCCAGGATGCCCTTGCCCTGGAGCGCCTCGCAGTAGCGGCGGGCGCGGCCGGCCTCGGGATGCAGCTCGACCGCCAGCATCAGGCCGCGCCCGCGCACCTCGCGGATCGTGTTGGCGCGGATGTCCTTCAAGCCTTGCAGGAAGCGCGCGCCTTGCGTGGCCGCGTTCTCGATCATGCCTTCCTCGACCAGCACGCGCATCGCCGCGCGCGCCACCGCGCAGGCCAGCGGGTTGCCGCCGAAGGTCGAGCCATGCTGTCCGGGTCGGAGTGTCCCGAGCACGTCGTTGTTCGAGAGCACGGCCGACACCGGATAGAAGCCGCCGGACAAGGCCTTGCCGAGCAGCGTCACGTCCGCCTCGATGCCCTCGTGCTGTTCGGCGAGCAGCTTGCCGGTGCGGCCGAGCCCGGTCTGGATCTCGTCGAGCACCAGCATGACGTTGTGGGCGGTGCAGAGCTCCCGCACCCCAGTGAAATAGCCGGCTGGTGGAATGATGACGCCGGCTTCGCCCTGGATCGGCTCGACCAGAAAGGCGACCGTGTTTGGCGTGATCGCTGCTTCCAGCGCCGCGGCATCGCCGAACGCGATGATCCTGAAGCCCGGCGCGAACGGCCCGAAGTGTCCGCGGGTCTCGGCGTCCGTCGAGAAGCCGACAACGCCCAGCGTGCGTCCGTGGAAATTGTCGGCGCAGACGATGATCTCGGCCTGGCCGTCCGGCACGCCTTTCACCTCGTAGCCCCATTTGCGCACCGACTTGATCGCGCTTTCGACCGCCTCGGCGCCGCTGTTCATCGGCAGCACCTTGTGGGAGCCGGTCAGCGCCGCGATCTCCTCGTAGAACAAGGCGAGCTGGTCGTTGTGAAAGGCGCGCGAGGTGAGCGTCAGCCGGTGTGCCTGTTCCACCATCGCCGCCAGGATCTTGGGGTGGCAGTGGCCCTGGCTGACCGCGGAATAGGCGGAGAGGCAATCGAGATAACGGTTGCCTTCGGTATCCCAGACCCAGACACCTTCGCCGCGCGTCAGGACGACGCCGATCGGCTGGTAATTATGGGCGCCAAAGCGTGCTTCCGTTGCGAGGAGATCAACGACCGACGGGCTCATTTTTCGTCACTCCCATGGACAGCTTGGGACGTGCGCGATGCTGCCGATTTGCCCCGGCGTGTCAAATGGTTCTGGGCATCCACCGGGAATTTTCGACCAACCCGGCCCCTACTGTGCATGGGGTTGTTTTCGACATTTTTGTTTGGGCCGGGCTTTTCAGGAGTCCTGATCGCGATGCGCGATCTCCAGCGTGACCAGCCGCGCCAGCAGCGTCGCCGGATAGAGCTGGCCGAAGATGGCTTCCATGTTGCACAGGCTGCGCGCAACCGGGTGCAGCGGGGCGACGTCGCCATATCCGGTCGTGGTCATCGTTGCGAAGCTGAAATAGATGACCTCGCTTGCGAGGCTGGGACTGTCTTCCACCTTCATGCTGACGAAGGCGTCCTGATCCAGCGAGCCGATAAAGGTGTAGAGGGCTGCGAAAATGATCGCGACAGTCAGATACAACAGCACCGCGCCGATCACGCGATGATAGGTCACGCGCCCCGGCGCAAAAGTCTGGCGCGCGACCGCCCAGGCCATCGTCGCGCCCACAATGAACCACGAGCCCGCGAACAGATTGAGATCGAGAATGGACGGCGATTTGATCCGCAGGATCGCGCCGGTCACGATCATGCCGAGCGCGATCAGCATGCCGATGACCGCGACCGGGCTGCCTGATATCACGAAGATGCCGCAGACCAGCAGCAGCGCCAGCACCAGCTCGGACACCTGGAATGCAAAAAGCCCCAGCGCCTGCAGCGGCGCGATCACGAACATCATGATCACCAGCAGCACTGTCAGCACCGTCAGGGCCGGATCGGCCCAGCGTTCGCGCAATCGATCGATGTTCATGACGCCTCAGCCGATCGAGCAGGGTACGCTCAGGAAGCCGCGGAACCGGACGCGGCCGCCGCGCACGGGCTGACTGCCCACGGCATAGTCCGGGAAGCGCGCCAGGAACCGCGAGATCGCAATCGCGCCTTCGAGCCGGGCCAGCGCCATGCCGGCGCATTGGTGCGCACCGGTGGCGAACGCAAGGTGCCGGTTCGGCGTGCGCGCGACGTCGAAGCGTTCGGGCTCCGGAAACTGCGCGGGGTCGCGATTGGCAGCTCCAATGCACAGCGTCACCGACGTGCCCGCTTCGAGCATGACGCCGCCGAGCTCGACCCGCTCCGTCGTCATGCGGTTGCCGAGCTGGTTCGAGCTTTCGTAGCGCAGCATCTCCTCCACCGCGGTCTTGATCATATCGGGATTGTCGATCAGCCGCTGCTTCTGGTCCGGATTCCTGTCGAGCGCGACGAGGCCGTTGCCGATCAGATTGGTGGTCGTCTCGTGGCCGGCGTTGAGCAGGAAGATGCAATTGTGCAGCAGCTCTTTCTCCGTCAGCCGCTCACCGTTGTCTTCACCCTGGATCAGGCGCGTCAGCACGTCTCGCTCGGGATTGCCGGGCTTCTGGCGCCGGCGCGCGACCAGCGTCTCGAGATAGGCAAGGAAGTCCGTCACCGCCTTGTTGCCCCGCGCGGCGACCTCAGGCGATACGACCGGCTCGAGCGCGCCAAGGATCGCCAGCGACCAGTCGCGCAACGGCGTGCGCTCCTCATGGGGGACGTCGAGCAGATTGCCGATCACCTCGATGGGGATGGAGGCGGCAAAATCCTCGATCAGCTCGCAATCGCCCTTGGCAGCGATGGTGTCGAGCAGGCCGTCGACCAGCTTGACGATGTCAGGCTCCATCCCCGCGATCGCGCGCGGCGACAGCGCGCCCATGATCAGGCGCCGCACCCTTGTGTGCGCCGGCGGATCGTTGAAGACGAGGCTTGTGGTGTGGTGCTCGTAGAGCGGGGTGTCGCCATATTTCGGCGCGAACTCGCGCTTCTTGTCCGAGCTGAACGATTTTGTGTTCTTGTAGGTGGCGACAAGGTCGTCGTAGCGGGTCAGGAACACGGTGCCGCTTGGCAGGCGCTTGACCGGCTCATTCTCCCGCAGTGCACGATAGGTCGGGTAGGGATCGTAGTAGAATTCGCGCGTCAGCATCGCCAGATCGAAATTGGCCGCCAATTCTTTCGCATCTGCGTTCATGCGCCATACTCACCGGTTGAGACCGATATGCCGTTTTCGCTCTTTCGAGCCGTGCTGATCACCGTCTACAGTCTCGCCGTGATTTGCTAGCCGACCGGACAGGAAAATGCACGCCCGCGCTGATGCTTCCGACACGGCCCCGAATTGGCCGGACGATATTTTCGCGACCTTGCAACGCTTCGACGTCCGCCAGGTGCCCTACGTGCCCGATGCCGGCCACTCGAAGCTGATCCAGCGCGTGCTCGGCTCCTCCACAATGCGCGGCATTCCGCTGACGACGGAGGAGGAAGGCGTGGCACTGCTCGCCGGCGCCTGGACCGGCGGTCAGCGCGGTGTGCTGCTGATGCAGTCGAGCGGCGTCGGCAATTGCATCAACATGCTGTCGCTGATCCCGATCTTGCGTTTTCCGTTCCTCACCCTCGTGACCATGCGCGGCGAGTGGGGCGAGTTCAATCCGTGGCAGGTGCCGATGGGCTCGACCACGCAGGGCGTGCTCGAGCTCTCCGGCATCAAGGTGCTGCGCGCCTCGAACGCAGCCGAGGTGCCGGCCGTGTTGGAGGCGGCCGCGGCGCAAGCCTACAATGCGCTGACGCCCACCGCCGTCCTGCTATCGCAGCGCCTGATCGGCGCCAAGGTTTTCACCAGATGAGCAAGGCCAATCTCCTCGACCGCCGCCAGGTGGTGTCCGCGCTGCTGGCCAACCGCAAGGACGTCGTCGCGATCGGTGGCCTCGGTGCCTCCACCAACGACATCACCGCCGCGGGCGATCATGCCCGCAACTTCTATCTCTGGGGGGGCATGGGCGGCGCTGCGATGATCGGGCTGGGTCTCGCGCTGGCGCAGCCAAAGTTGCCGGTGCTGGTCATCACCGGCGACGGCGAGATGCTGATGGGGATGGGCAGCCTTGCCACCATCGGCCTGCAGAAGCCGGCCAACCTCTCGATCGCAGTGCTCGACAACGAGGCCTATGGCGAGACCGGTGGCCAGACCAGCCACACTTCGGCTGCGGCCGATTTGGTGGGCGTCGCCAGGGCCTGTGGCATCACCGACAGCCGGGCGATCTCGACCATGGCCGAGGTCGAAACCTTCGCCAAGACCGTCCATGATCTCTCGGCGGGGCCGCGCTTTGCCAATGTGAAGATCGACAGCGCCAGCGTCGAGCGGATTTTGCCAAGTCGGGACGGGACCTACATCGTCAACCGGATCCGCGGCGATCTCGGCTTCCAGCCGATCTGACATCGCCCGGTTGCTCTCGCCCTCGCCGACGGCCGGCCCTCGGTGGTCGGGAAAGTGTGACCAATTTCCAACAAGTCGGCACCCACCTAGGTTGCGTCGCACCATTTGGCTTGACTTTGGCGTGGGTGAGTGCTTACTCACTAGCATGAGCTCATTGCGTATGACGAGCGACCTGAGGCGTCAATTGATCCTCGGAGCCGCAAAGCGTTGCTTTGCCCGACACGGCTATACCGGCACCACGACCAAGAGCGTGGCGGCCGCTGCTGCCATTTCCGAGGCGCTGCTGTTCAAGCATTTCCCGTCCAAGGCGGCGCTCTATGCCGAAATCCTAAGCGACGAGTGCGAGGCGGACCCGGCGCTCATGGATCTGCTCGAGCGCGAGCCATCGACGGCCACCCTGGTCGAGCTGATCCGCGGCATGGTCCAGCATTTCCTGCGGATTGCCGACGGCCCCGACCAGGAGGAGGCCCAGCGCCTGCGACTGATGGCCACCAGTCACCTGGATGACGGCGAATTCGCTCGTTTGCTATATGCCAAGATCGAGACGCTGATCGGGGCGGTCTTCGTCGCCTCGCTCGAACGCGCGGTCGCCGCCGGCGATGCGCGGGCGAGTGGCAGTGAACCGCTCAACCTGTTCTGGTTTGCGCATCATACGGTGATGACCGCTGCGCTGACCAGGCTGCCGTCCGTGCCCTGTCTCGCTTATGGCAGGGCGAACGATCTGGAGCGGCAGCTCTGTGAGTTTCTCTTGAGAGGCATCGGACTTAACGACGCCGCAATTGCTTCGCATTTGGGCCGCGATCAGGCCGCTTGTGCCGGCAAAACGGCGATTGCAGAAAGCGCATGACATGAACATCGTAACCGAACACAAGATTTCGGGCGAACCGATCGACAGCAAGGCTCCCAAGCGTCCGGTTCGGCCGGTGCTCTGGTTCATCATCGTCGGCACGCTCCTGGGCGCGCTGGTCGGTGGTCTCGTCTGGTTCAACTATTTCCGTGGCCAGATGATCAAGCAGTTCTTCGCCAACAACAAGCCGCCGCCGACTGCCGTCAGCGCGGCGGAAGCGAAGTCCGAGGTGATCCCGAACCTGCTCACCGCGGTCGGCGGCCTCACCGCCGTGCACCAGGTCGACGTCAGCGCCGACGTAAACGGCCGCGTCACCGAGATCAAGTTCGAGCCCGGCGCCCATGTCGAGGCCGGCACGCCGCTGGTGCAGCTGTTCGACGCGCCCGATCAGGGCGACCTCGCCAACTACAAGGCCCAGGCAACGGTCGCACAGCTCTCGCTCGACCGCGCAAAACAGCTGGCGTCGCGCCAGTTCGGTCCGCAGGCGACCGTCGATTCCGCGCAGGCCGCCTATGACCAGGCGCTGGCCGGCATCGCCAAGACCGAAGCGCTGATCTCGCAGAAGCTCGTCCGCGCGCCGTTCTCAGGCGATCTCGGCGTCCGCAAGGTCGAGGTCGGTCAGTATCTGACCGCGGGCACGGCGATCGTCTCGCTGACTGATCTGTCGGAGCTGTGGGCCAACTTCACGGTGACGGAAAAGGACTCCGCGAATCTCAAGGTTGGCCAGCTGGTCCGGCTGAAGGTCGACGCCTATCCGGGCCGCACTTTTGACGGCAAGATCACCACGATCGAGCCGCAGATCGCCGCCGACACGCGCAACATCCGCGTGCAGGCGACTGTCTCCAATCCGGAGAAGATCCTGAAGCCCGGCATGTTCGTGACCACCACGGTGGTGCTGCCGGACAAGCCGGCCGTGATCACCGTTCCGGAGACGGCAGTTGACTACACGCTGTACGGCGACTCGGTGTTCGTGATCACCGAGAAGCAGGGAGAGGACGGCAAGACCAGCCTGAGTGCGGTGCGCACGTTCGTGCAGACCGGCAGCCGGGTCAATGGTCGCACCGAAATCATCAAGGGCGTGAAGCCGGGCGACAAGGTCGTCGCCGTCGGCCAGCTCAAGCTGCAGTCGGGCGCCGCCGTGGCGATTTCGCCCGACCCTGCTCCGCAGATCCCGGCGCAACCGCCGCGCTACTGACACTACACTCACGTGATCCGGCCTGGCCGGATCACGTTTCTTGAGACATAGAAATCGAGATCGCCGCGATGGCCTTTACTGATATTTTCATCAAGCGCCCGGTTCTGTCGGTCGTCGTCAGCCTGCTGATCCTGCTGATCGGACTGCGCGCGGCGATGGTGCTGCCGATCCGGCAGTACCCGAAGCTGTCGAATACGGTCATCAACATCACGACCGTTTATCCCGGCGCGTCCGCAGACCTGATCCAGGGCTTCATCACGACGCCGATCGAGCAGGCGGTCGCCTCCGCCGAAGGCGTGGACTACATGACCTCGTCCTCGGTGCTCGGCACCTCGACGATTCAGGTCTACATCAAGCTGAACTTCGATCCGAACCAGGCGCTCACCGAGGTGCTGGCCAAGACGAATTCGGTCAAATATCTGATTCCGAAGGAATCGAACGATCCGGTCGTCACCAAGACCACGGGCCAGACAACGGCCGTGATGTATCTCGGCTTCTCCTCCGAGGAGCTGTCGGGCTCGGCGATCTCCGATTATCTGACGCGCGTGGTGCAGCCGGTGCTGTCGACCGTCGACGGCGTGGCCTCGGCCGATATTTTGGGCGGCCAGACCTTTGCGATGCGGCTGTGGCTTGATCCCGTGAAGATGGCAGGCCGCAGCGTATCGCCGGCCGATGTCGCGTCCGCGATTGCAGCCAACAACTTCCAGTCTGCGGCGGGACAGACCAAGGGCTATCTCATCGTTTCCAACATCTCGACGAACACCAGCCTGACCGACGTCAACCAGTTCCGGAAGATGATCGTCAAGGCCAAGGACGGTGGCTTCGTCCGGATGGAGGATATCGCCACGGTCGAACTTGCGGCGCAGAGTACCGACGCGAGCGTCGCCTTCAACGGAGAGCATGCGATCTTCATTGGTGTGAACGCGACGCCGCAAGGCAATCCGCTGACGCTGGTCAAGGGCGTGCGGGCGCTGTTCCCGGAGCTCGAGCGCAATCTGCCGCCGTCAATGAAGATGAAGGTCGCCTACGATTCGACCAAGTTCATCCAATCCTCGATTGACGAGGTGGAGAAGACGCTGGGCGAAGCCGTCATTATCGTGATCGTGGTGATCTTCCTGTTCCTGGCCTCGCTCCGTTCGGTCATCATTCCGGTTGTCACCATCCCGCTGTCTATGATCGGCGTCTGTACCCTGATGCTGGCGCTGGGCTTCAGCTTCAACTTGCTGACCTTGCTCGCGATGGTGCTCGCGATCGGCCTGGTGGTCGACGACGCTATCGTGGTGGTGGAGAACATCCACCGCCATCTCGAAGAAGGGAAGACACCGGTGCAGGCGGCGCTCGAAGGCGCGCGCGAGATCGTCGGCCCCGTCGTCTCGATGACCATCACGCTTGCGGCGGTGTATGCCCCGATCGGTTTCCTCGGCGGTCTCACCGGTTCGCTGTTCCGCGAATTCGCCTTCACGCTCGCCGGCTCGGTGATCGTGTCGGGCGTGATCGCGCTGACGCTGTCGCCGATGATGTGCTCGGTGCTCCTCAAGAACACCGAAGAGGGCCGCTTCGCCAAGCTCGTCAACAGGGTGTTTGGCGCGCTGACGCGCTGGTACGGCCGCAGGCTTGACCGCTCGCTCGACTACAAGACGATCACCGGCCTGTTCGCCGTGACGATCCTCGGGCTTGTCGGCTTCCTCTATATGCACACCTCGAAGGAACTGGCGCCCGAGGAAGACCAGGGTATCGTGTTCGCGGTCACCAAGGCGCCGAAATACGCCAACATCGACTATGTCGATTTCTACGGCGAGAAGCTCGACAAGGAATTCCAGAAATTCCCCGAGACCGATTTGCGCTTCGTGCTGAACGGCATCAACGGTCCGCAAGGCGGCATCGCCGGCATGCTGCTCAAGCCGTGGGAAGAGCGCAAGCGGTCGTCGATCGCGCTGAAGCCGCTGGTCCAGGCCGAGCTCTCCAAGATCGAGGGCGTGCAGGCCTTCGCATTCAACCTGCCGCCGCTGCCGGGCGGTCCGGGCGGTCTGCCGGTGCAGATGGTCATCAACTCCACCGCGGGCTACCAGACCGTCTTTGAGCAGATGGAGAAGCTGAAGGACGCTGCCCGCAAGAGCGGCATGTTCATCGTCTCCGACAGCGACCTCGCCTATAACCAGCCGAACGTGCAGGTCACGATCGACCGCACCAAGGCGCAGGATCTCGGCGTCAACATGCAGAACCTCGGCAGCACGCTCGCGGTTCTGCTTGGCGGCAACTACATCAACCGCTTCAATCTCGAGGGCCGGTCCTACCAGGTGATCCCGCAGGTGCCGCGCAGCGATCGTCTTTCGCCGGAATCGCTCGGCGGCTACTATGTGACGACCAACACCGGACAGCAGCTCCCGCTGTCGACCGTGGTCTCGATCAAGACCAAGACCGACCCGAACTCGCTGACGCATTACAATCAGCTCAACTCGGCGACGTTCTCGGCCGTGCCGATGCCCGGGGTGACCGTCGGCGCTGCGGTGGAGTTCCTTGAGAGTGAGGCCAAGAAGCTGCCGCAGGGTTTCAGCCACGACTTTCTCGCGGATAGCCGGCAGTATGTTCAGGAAGGCAACCAGCTCGCGATCACCTTCGGTTTCGCGCTGATCATCATCTTCCTGGTGCTGGCCGCGCAGTTCGAGAGCTTGCGTGACCCGCTGGTGATCATGATCTCGGTGCCGATGGCGATCGTGGGAGCGCTGATCCCGCTGTTCTTCGGCGCGGCCACCATGAACATCTACACTCAGGTCGGTCTGCTCACCCTGGTCGGCCTGATCACCAAGCACGGCATCCTGATGGTGGAGTTCGCCAACGAGCTCCAGGTCAATGAGCGGCTCGACCGTCGATCGGCGATCGAAATGTCTGCCCGCATCCGCTTGCGGCCGATCCTGATGACGACGGCTGCGATGGTCACGGGCCTGATCCCGCTGCTGACGGCAAGCGGCGCCGGTGCGGCCAGCCGCTTCTCAATCGGTCTCGTGGTCGTGGCCGGCATGTCGATCGGCACGCTGTTCACGCTGTTCGTGCTGCCGGCCGTCTATGTCGTGCTGGCGACCGACCATCGCGCGGCGGCCGATTCCGAGCGTAACAAGCAGGTCAATGAACTCGACGTCGGCGCCAAGGCGCTGCGGCCGACCTGACCTGACCTGACCTAAGCTCGATTTGCGTGCGAAGCGGCAATAGCCACGGCTGTTGCCGCTTTTTCTTGTCGCGCGGTATCTCGTGCTATGATCGCAGCTGCGCCGTGATTGTGCGCTTGAGGCGGGTTGTCGGATGAAGAGGCGCGAATTTCTGGCAGTGCTTGGCGGGGCGGCATTGGCGCGCCCAGGCATGGCGTCGGCCGATACGCCGGGTCGTATCTATCGCCTGGGTACGGTGGCCCCGATCGCGCCGGTGACCGCGGAGAGCCGGGGCGGCAAGATCCTGATCAAGGTGCTCGAAGAGCGCGGTTTCAAGCTTGGCCGCAACCTGACCTTCGAAGCGCGGGGCGCACTTGGCGACGTCGCGATGCTGCCCGCGCTCATCACAGAGCTGAAGGCCGGGAACGTCGACGTCGTCGTGATCATTGGCTACCCGACGGCCATGGCCGCCAAGGCCGCCGGCATTGCCACTGTCGCGGCCAGCGGCGTCGGTGATCCCGTCGAGACCAAGCTGATCGAAAGCCTGGCGCATCCAGGCGGCAAGATCACCGGCATTTCGGACGTCGCAGCGACGCTCAGCGCCAAGCGGCTGTCGCTGCTCAAGGAGGTTTCGCCGAAACTGACCAAAGTCGCGATGCTCTGGAACAAGGACGACCTCGGCATGACCATGCGCTATCAGGCATCCGCGAAGGCGGCCCAGGCGCTCGGACTGACCGTGCAAGCGCTCGGCGTGCGCGAGCCCGACGATTTCGACGAAGCCTTTTCGGCGATGAACAACGATTTGCCCGACGGCATCCTGATGGTGGCGGACGCGCTGACCGTTCTTAATCGCGAGCGCGTGTTCGAGTTCGCCGCGGTCCGAAGGCTGCCGGCGATCTACGAATTCGACCAATTCGCCCGCGACGGCGGCCTGATGTCCTACGGTGCGGATTCTTCGGAATCGTTCGAGCGAGCGGCCGCGCTGGTCGCCCGCATTTTCAATGGGGCAAATCCCGGCGACCTGCCGTTCGAGCTCCCGACCCGCTATCCCCTGGTGCTCAATCTCAAGACGGCGAAGGCGACCGGACTTGAAATTCCACCCACCTTGCTGGCACTTGCCGACGAGGTCATTGAGTAACCCAGTGCGCTGCGGCGGGAGACAAGGTTCGGCCTTCTTGCTAGGCTTGGGGGAATGAGCATTTCCGTCCATCCCGACACTCCGCAAACCAGGACCCTGCCGCGCGCGGCCGAGGGCGGGGTCGCGTCCGGCGAGGCGGGGCGGGGGATCAGGACCCGGCTGTTCACCAAATATGTCGCGCTGTTCGTGGCCGTGGTCGCCGTCGCCCTGCTGGCCAATGGCCTGTTCGAGGTCTTCTTCTATTATCGGGAGCACAAGGCCTCGCTGATCCGGGTCCAGCACGAGCAGGCCGAGGCGGCGGCCGCCAAGATTGGCCAGTTCATCAAGGAGATCGAGAGCCAGCTCGGCTGGACCACGCAATTGCCGTGGTCGGCGGGCTCGATCGAGCCGCGCCGGTTCGACGCGCTGCGGCTGCTGCGTCAAGTGCCGGCGATCACCGAGCTCGCCCAGGTCGACGCGACCGGCAGAGAGCGCCTGCGCGTTTCGCGGCTGGCGATGGACGCGATCGACAGCGGCGTCGATCTGTCGGACGATCCAAAATTCACGCAGGCGGTCGCGCACAAGGTTTTTTACGGGCCGATCTATTTCCGCAGGGATTCCGAGCCCTACATGACGCTGGCGCAGGCCGGCGCCCGTAAGGATGCGGGCGTCAGCATCGCAGAGGTCAATCTCAAGCTGATCTGGGACGTCGTGTCCCAGATCAAGGTCGGCGAGCACGGACACGCCTATGTGGTCGGCCCGGAGGGACGCCTGATCGCGCATCCCGACATCAGCCTCGTGCTGCGCAACACCGACATGTCCAAGCTCGAGCAGGTACGCGGTGCTCAGGCCGGTGGCGGCGCAATGCCGGATGCATTGCAGGAAGCGACCAACATCCAGGGGCAGAAGGTCCTGACGGCCTCCGCGCCGATCGCGCCGCTCGGCTGGACCATGTTCGTCGAATTGCCGGTCGAGGAGGCCTATGCCTCGCTCTACGCATCGCTGCAGCGGCTCGCGATCGTCCTGCTCGCAGCCTCGATCTTCGCGGTGCTCGCTGGAATATTCCTCGCGCGCCGCATGGTTGGCCCGATCCAGGCGCTGCGCAGCGGTGCCGAGCGCATCGGCGGCGGCGATTTCTCTCAGCGCATCTCCATCAAGACCGGCGACGAGCTCGAGGAGCTAGCCGACCAGTTCAACGACATGGGCGCGCGCTTGCAGGAATCCTACGCGGATTTGGAAAAGAAGGTCGAGGTACGAACGGCCGAATTGAGCGAGTCGCTGGAGCAGCAGACAGCGACTTCGGAGGTGCTACAGGTGATCAGTTCGTCTCCGGGCGAACTCACGCCGGTTTTCCACAAATTGCTCGAGAATGCCACGCGCGTCTGTGGCGCGAGTTTCGGGATCATGAACCTGTGGGACGGCGAAGGCTTCACCATCGCGGCTGACTACAACGTGCCGCCTGCGTTCGCCGCTTCGCGAAGAGATGTGGCGATACGCCCTCATCCGGAGAGCGCGCTCGCTGCGGTCGTCAGGACGCGTCAGGTCGTTCACGTTCACGATGTGCAAAGCACACCGGCCTATATTGCGGGAGGACCAAGCATTCGCGGAATCTCCGATGTGGCCGGTGCCCGCACGATCGTCGTCGTACCGATGCTGAGGGAGAGCGAGCTGATCGGCACGATCGCAGTCTATCGCAAGGAGGTCCGTCCGTTCACCGATAAACAGATTTCTGTGGTCGAGAATTTCACGAAGCAAGCCGTCATTGCCGTCGAGAATGCGCGGCTGCTGAATGAGTTGCGCAAACGCACGATGGAACTCTCGCAGTCCCTTGATGAGTTGCGCGCGGCTCAGGGCCGCCTGATCCAGACCGAGAAGCTGGCCTCGCTCGGCCAGCTCACGGCTGGCATCGCCCACGAGATCAAGAACCCGCTCAACTTCGTCAATAATTTCTCGTCGATCTCGGCGGAGCTGATCGACGAGCTCAACGAGGTCCTGCAAACGGCATCGCTCGACGGCAAGACGAAGGACGAGGTGGACGAGCTGACCGGCATGCTGCGGGGGAATCTCGAGAAGGTGGTGCAGCACGGCAAGCGCGCCGATTCCATCGTCAGGAACATGCTGTTGCACTCGCGCGAAGGCTCCAGTGAGCATCGCCCCACCGACATCAACGCGATCGTGGAGGAGAGCCTTAATCTTGCCTATCACGGCGCGCGCGCCGAACGGCCGTCGTTCAACGTGACGCTCCAGCGCGACCTCGATCCGGCCGCCGGGATGGCCGACGTCTATCCGCAGGAGATCACTCGCGTCTTCCTCAATCTGATCTCGAACGGCTTCTATGCTGCGGCCAAGCGCAAGGAAAGCGCCGCGGATGGATTCGAACCGAGCTTGAGCGCTGCGACGAAGAATCTCGGCGGCAAAGTCGAGATCCGGATCCGCGACAACGGCACCGGTATTCCGCGGGACGTGAAGGAGAAGATGTTCAATCCCTTCTTCACCACCAAACCGGCCGGCGAGGGCACCGGGCTTGGTCTGTCCATGAGCCATGACATCGTCGTGAAACAGCACGGCGGCACGATCGACGTGAACACCGAGCCCGGTGTCTTCACCGAATTCATCATCTCCCTGCCGCGCGTCATGGCGGCAAGCGGTCCTTCCGGAGGCAAGACGTGAACGTTTACATCCTGGTCGTCGATGACGAGCCCGATGTCGAGGCGCTGTTCCGGCAGCAATTCCGGCGCGATCTGCGCGCCGGCCGTTTCCAGATGGAGTTTGCACCCTCGGCGCCCGATGCGCTGAGGCTCGCGGCCGAGGTTCGCGACCCCTCGTTGATCCTGATCCTGTCCGATATCAACATGCCCGGCATGAGCGGGCTCGACATGCTGCCCAGGGTGCGCGCCGAGCATCCGCATGTTCCGGTTATCATGATCACGGCGTACGGCGATGCCGAGACGCGTCGCAAGGCGATCGAGCGCGGCGCCATCGGGCTCCTCACCAAGCCGATTGATTTTGCGCTGCTGCGCCAGCAGATCGACACAAGGCTCGAGCAAGCGGCATGACCCCGACCATCCTCTTCGTCGACGACGAGCCCGACCTCGAGGCGCTGATCCTGCAGAAATTCCGCAGGCAGATCCGCGACGGGCTCGTCTCCATCATGTTCGCGCGCGACGGTTTGGAGGCGCTGGAATCGCTCGAGCAGAACCCGCAAGTCGATATGGTGGTCTCGGACATCAACATGCCCAGGATGGACGGGCTGTCGCTGCTGCAGAAGTTGCAGGAAGCCGAGGACAAGAAGTCGACCATCATCGTCTCGGCCTATGGCGACATGAGCAATATCCGCACCGCCATGAACCGCGGTGCGTTCGATTTCCTGACCAAGCCGATCGACTTCACCGACCTGGAAACCACGATCGATAAGACCCTTCGCCACATCGAGATGTTGCGCGAGGTGCGTCGTCGTCAGGCGGAGGCCGAGCGCGCCCATGCTGCGCTGTCGCGCCACTTCTCGCCGGAGTTGGCCAAGCGTCTGGCGGCAAGCGGCGAGGGCGAGGGGATCGAGGTGCAGTGGCGCGATATCGCGACCATTTTCACCGATATCACCGGCTTCACTTCGCTGGTCGAGAGCGCGCCGCCCGAGACGCTGGGCGCGCTCCTCAACGAATATGTCGGCGGGATGACCGAAGTGGTGTTCGCGCATGACGGCACCGTCGCCAAGATCATCGGTGATGCGATCCAGGTGCTGTTTAACGCGCCCGGCGATCAGCCGGACTATGCGACGCGTGCGGTCGCATGCGCCCATGATCTGGATGCGTGGGCACAGGAGTTTTGTGCGCGCCAAAGTGATCGAGGCGTGGATTTCGGAGCCACCCGCATCGGCATTCACGCCGGGTCAGCACTGGTCGGCAATTTCGGCGGGAACCGCTTTTTCGACTACACCGCGTATGGGGACACGATCAACATCGCCGCGCGGCTGGAAGCTGCGAACAAGCAGCTGGGCACCCGCATCTGTGTCAGCTCCAGTGTCGCCGAGGCAGCCAGGAACTTCCAGGGGCGACCCGTCGGCGATCTGATGCTGCGCGGGCGCAGCGAGCCGCTGCGCGCGTTCGAGCCGCTGCCGCGCGAAAGATTCGAGGCGCCCGAGACGGCGCAGTATTCCGAGGCCTTTGCCAAGATGCAAGCCGGTGACGCCGCGGCCATGCCGACCTTTGCCGCGCTGGTCGGCGCGCACGCCGACGATGCTCTCGCCGGATTTCACTTGAGGCGCCTGCTCAACGGCGGCAAGGGCATCCGCATTCAATTGGATTAGGAGCTCGTCATGACGCGTGAATTCTCCGCCGGCAACTATCGGTTCATTCCCTCCGTATTTCAGTACTCGGCTGGGGCTGCCGCCGATGACGGCTATGAGATCGAGCGCGTCCGGTTCGATCGCCTCGTGCCTCTGGCCGAGGGGTTTGCGCTTGCGGCAAAGTTCATCCAGGAGGCAGGGCGTCCGTTGACGGCTTTCTGTGCCTGCGAGCTGCGTTCGCCGGCCGCCTTCAGCGAGGAGGGCTTCCGCGCGTTCAACCTGCATTACGTCAAGATGCTGTCGGAATGGGGCATCTTCGACGGCACCACCAATCCGGTGGCGCGCAGCAATGTCTGTCCGGAACTCGATCCGCCGTCGGAGCCGTCGTTCTATGCGTTCTCTTTCACGCGCCCGACCAACTCCAAGGCGCCGTCCTTCGTCATTGCCGGCGGCGCCGAGGCGCGCGAGGGCCGCGGGACCTATGTCGAGCGCACGGTACGCTACCGCGACCTCAGCCCGGAGGGTTTGCGCGAGAAGGTGCGGTTCACCACCACGTCCCAGATGGAGAACCGGATGACGGCGTTTGGATTTGGCTGGAAGGACACGACGGGCGTGCAGGCCTACTCCGTGCACGACTTCCATCACGCGCTCGTCGATGAACTGGTTCGGCGTGGTGCACTACGCTCAGGTCTCACCTGGCACTTTGCGCGGCCGCCGGTGGTCGACCTCGAATACGAGATGGATTGCCGCCGCGTGATGCGCGAGAGCGTGATCTAGCGCTGGCGCGGGTCGAGGGCGTCGCGCAGGCCGTCGCCAAGCAGGTTGAGCGACAGCACCACGAGGAAGATCGCCAGCCCCGGCCAGATCGCCATCCAGGGCGCCTGGGTCAGGAAGCGTTGCGCTGCGTTAAGCATGCTGCCCCAGGACGGCGCCGGCGGCTGCTGGCCAAGGCCGAGGAACGATAGCGCCGCCTCGGCGATGATCGCTGCAGCGATAGAGAGCGTGGCCTGAACCAGCAGTGCGGGCAGGATGTTCGGCAGGATGTGCGAGACGGCGATGCGCCAGGGCGGATTGCCGAGTGCGCGCGCCGCTTCGACATAGTCCTCGGCCTTGACACTCAGCACCTGGCCGCGGGTCAGGCGGATGAAGATGGGCGTTGCCGAGATGCCGATCGCGATCATGGCGTTGCCAAGACTCGGGCCGAGGAACGCCGCCAGCGCAATCGCCAGGATCAGGAACGGGCAGGCCAGCATCGCATCGGTGATCCGGCTGATCAGCGCATCGGTGAAGCCACCGCGATAGCCGGCGATGAGGCCAAGCGGCACGCCGATGCCGAGCGCGATCGCGACCGAGATAAGGCCTGCCAGCAGCGAGGCCCGCGCACCGTAGACGACACGGCTCAGGATATCGCGGCCGAGCTCGTCAGTGCCGAACCAGTGCGCCATTGTGGGCGGCTTGCGCACCAGGCTCCAGCTCGTCGCGACGGGGTCGTAGGGCACGATCAGAGGCGCCAGCAGCGCGAGCAGGATGAAGGTGGTGAGGACCGCGAGGCCCGCAACCGCCGCCTTGCGCTTGAACAGGCGGCGCCGCGCGCGGCGCGCCGGGCTGTCCAGCTCGTCGGCTTGCACAAGGGGGCCGGACAGGGCGGCGTCGGTCATGGCCTAGCCCCTCAGCCGCGGATTGACGAGGATATAGGCGACGTCGGCGACCAGATTGAGCGTGATGTAGACGGTCGCGGTCACCAGCACCACGCCCTGCACGACGGCATAGTCGCGGTTGAACACGGCGTCCACGATCAGCTTGCCGAAGCCGGGAATGGAGAAGATCTGCTCGGTCAGCACGGCGCCGGAGAGCAGCGTGCCGAGCTCGAGCGCGCCGAGTGTGATGATCGGCGTCAGCGCGTTGCGCATGGCATGCTTGAGGATCACGGAACGCTCGGAGAGGCCCTTGGCGCGTGCGGTGCGGACGTAATCGCTTTCCAGCACCTGGAGCATGGCGCTGCGCGTATGCCGCATCAGGACCGCGGAAATGGCGTTGCCGAGCACGAAGGCCGGCATGATCGTGGCGGCAAGGCTCGCGCGCCAGTTCTCGGTGAGCGGCACGTAGCCGGAGGCCGGCAGCCAGCCGAGCTCGATCGAGAACAGGAAGATCAGCATGATCCCGAGCCAGAAGTTCGGCGTCGAGATGCCCCACAGCGCGAAGAAGTTGGCGCCGTAGTCCCAGGCCGTTCCCTTCTTCACGGCGGCGACGATCCCGGCGGGAATGCCGATCAGAAAGGCGATGATGATCGCCATCGAGCCGAGCTGCAGCGTCACCGGCAGCTTTTGCGCAATCAGCTCGCGCACCGGCATCTTGTTGCGCAGGGACTCGCCGAAATCGCCAGATAACACGCCCTTCATCCAGTAGGCGTACTGCACGGGGACCGGTTGATCGAGCCGGTATTGGTGGCGGATCTGCTCGATCACGGCCGGATCGCGCTCTTCGCCCGCCATCACCAGGGCGGGATCGCCCGGCAGCAATTGCTGCAGCGAGAAGATCAGCACCGACACGAAGAACAGTGTCGGCACGATCTGCGCAAGCCGGCGGGTGAGAAAGTTCAGCATCGCCGCGGCGTCACTTCAGCTTGAGGCCGACGACGCGCACGAGGCCGTCGGGCATCTGCTTGTAGCCATCGAGCTTGGTCGTATGCGCGATGATGATGCGGCGGTGATAGAGATAGAGCAGCGGCTCCTCATCCTGGACTAGCTTCGCCAAAACTTCGTAGCTGGCCTTGCGCTTGGCAAGGTCGGTCACGAGCCGCGCGTCCTCCAGCGCCTTGTCGGCCTGCGTATTGTTCCAGTCGCCGTAATTCTGAGGAGCGCCACTGTGCAGGAAGATGAAGGTGTTGCCATCAGGATCGACGCGGCCACTCCAGGCGAGCATGAAGGCCTGGTAGTCGCCGGCCTCGGCCTGCTTGAGCCCGGTTGCAAATTCGGTGACGCGGATCTTCATGTCGAAGCCGGCCTCCGCCGCCATCGACTGGATCACTTGCGCCGGCGTCTCTGTCTCCGCTCCCTTCGGCACGAGGAAGTCGACGCCGACCGGCGGCGTCACGCCGGCTTCCTTCAGCAGCGCCTTGGCCTTCTCCACGTTGCGGGGACGGACCGGCAAGCTCTTTTGATAGTAGGGATGATCAGGATTGACCCATTGATTGCCGACCTGGAACTCGCCGTTGAACACGACCTGGTTGATCGCCTCTCGGTCGATGGCAAGGTCGAGGGCCTGCCGCACCTTGGCTGATTGGCTCAGCGGTCCCTTGGCCTTGTCCTTGCCGATGTTGAGCGTGATACCCTGATAGCCGAGCTCGATCGCGGTGGCGACCTTCAGCCGTGAATCGGCGCGCACCTCCTTGAGATCGGTGGCGAGCACGCGCTCGATCAGATCGAGGCCGCCGGATTTCAGGTTCGCCAGCCGCACGGTGGCGTCGACGATGGGCTGGAACACGATGCGATCGATGAAGATGTTGTCCCTGTTCCAGTAGTCCGCGAACTTCTCGAACACGATGCGGTCCTGCTGCACGCGCTCGACGAATTTGTAGGGGCCGGCGCAGACCGGGTGCAGACCGAACTTGTCGCCGGCTGCCTTTGCCGCTTTCGGCGACATCATCATGCCGGCGCGATCTGTGAGCTGGGCAAGCAGGGGCGAGAACGGCGATTTCAGCACCAGCTTGATGGTGAGGGGATCGACGACATCGATGTGGTCGACCGAGGCGAGCTCCGGCTTGCGGAACGAGCCGGGGAGGGTCAGATGGCGCTCAAGCGAGAATTTGGCGGCCTCCGCGTCGAACGGCTCGCCGTCGTGGAATTTCACGCCGGGCCTGAGCTTGATGACGAGGCCCCTGCCGTCATCGAGCGTCTCGCTCGACAGCGCGAGCTGGGGCACGATGTTGAGCTTCTCGTCGATGTCGAACAGCTTGTCGCAGAATGCGGCGAACACGATGCGGCCGACATAGGTGCGCGCCATCGAGGGATCGAGGATATCGGGGTCCTCGGCAAGGCCGATGCGCAGCGTGGTCTGCGCCTGGGCGGCTCCAAGCGACAGCAGGAACGCAGCCGCGGTTGCGGCCAGGCGAAACATCTTCATCGGACAGTCCCCATTGCTCCGGCTACGTCGTTGTAGGCCTTGCACTCTGTATACCAACCCCGGCCAGGCTCGCGCCTTCCGTCTTTCGGCTGAAGGCGGCGACTAATTTTGCCAGTTCCGGCGTGAATCCTCCGGCTGTGGGCAGGATGGTGTCGGCCGGGGGCAGCTCGCTGACGCGATGGCAGGCGGTGGCGTGGCCTGCCTCGTCTGCCACCAGCGCCGGCGCCTCGGCGCGGCAACGGTCGATCACGAAGGGGCAGCGGGTGTGGAAGCGACAGCCGGCCGGCGGATTGAGCGCGCTCGGGGTCTCGCCCTGCAGTACGATCTTCGCCCGCCTTGCGTGAGGCTGCGGCAGCGGAATCGCGGACAACAGGGCCCGGCTGTAGGGATGGCGTGGCTCGGCGAACAACTCGCCCGCATCGGCTTCTTCGACAATCTGGCCGAGATTCATCACCGCGACGCGGTCGGCGATGTGCTTGACCACTGCGAGATCATGCGAAACGAAGATGTAGGCCAGACCAAGCCGGTCCTGGAGCTCGCGCAGCAGGTTCAATATCTGCGAGCGGATCGAGACGTCGAGCGCCGAGACCGGCTCGTCGCAGATGATCAGCTTCGGCTCGACCGCAAGCGCGCGCGCGATGGCGATGCGCTGGCGCTGGCCGCCGGAGAACTCGTGCGGATAGCGCCGCGCCAGCCGCGGTTCGAGCCCCACCAGCCGCAGAAGCTCCGCGACGCGCTCGCGCCGGTGTGCCGTCGGCACGAGATCGTGCAGCGCCAGCGGCTCGGTCAGAATCTGGCCGACCGTCATGCGAGGATTGAGCGAGGCGTAGGGGTCCTGAAAGATGATCTGCGCCTCGCGGCGGAATTTGCGGAGCGCATCCGGATCGAGTGAGAGCAGATCGCGGCCGTCGAATCGCACCGTGCCCGCGTCTGGCTCGATCAGCCGCAGCACGAGGCGGCTGACAGTGGACTTGCCGCAGCCGGATTCACCGACCAAAGCGAGGGTCTTGCCGGGCTCGAGTGTGAAGCTGACACCATCGACCGCTTTGACATGGGCCAGCGCCCGGCCGAACAACGAGCGCCGGGCGACGAAATGCTTGACCAGGCCTTTGACCTCGAGGAGAGCGGTCATCCTCGGCGCTCCCCGCGAAATCCGGTCTCGTGTCCCGGGCGCGGCGCAGCACGAAGTGGTGCGACGCTGAACCGGGACCCAGGTTGTTGCCGCATGGGCCCCGGTTCAGCAGCGCAGCACTGCGCTTCGCTTGTGCTGCGCTGCGCCCGGGGCAAGATGGAAGAAGGCAGCGCCATCACGACACCAGACGTTCGAGCGGCGCGCGGATGCAGCGCGAGAGGTGGCCGGGACTGAGTTCCAACAGCGGCGGCGGCGCAATGGTGCAGGCGTCCAGCACGAACGGGCAGCGCGCCGCGAAACGGCAGCCTGCGGGCGGCTGTGCCATGTTCGGCACCATGCCCTCGATCGTCGCAAGCTGTTCGGCGCGATGGTCCAGACGCGGGATCGAGCCGAGCAGTCCGACCGTGTAGGGGTGCTGCGGCGCGGAGAACAATTCGTCGACCGGCGCGCGCTCGACGATCTCGCCGGCATACATCACCGCGACTTCGTCGCAGACTTCGGCGACGACGCCGAGGTCGTGGGTGATCAGAATGATCGCGGCGCCGCTCGCGGCCTTCAGCTCGCGCATCAGCTCCAGGATCTGGGCCTGCAGGGTGACGTCGAGTGCAGTGGTCGGCTCGTCGGCGATCAAGAGCTGTGGATCGCAGGCAAGCGCCATCGCGATCATGACGCGCTGGCGCATGCCGCCGGAGAGCTTGTGCGGATATTCGTCGATCCGACGCTCGGGCGAAGGGATGTGCACGCGGCGCAGCAGCTCGATCGCCCGATCCCGTGCGCTGCGGCGTGAGCCGCCGCGATGGCGCAAAATGGTCTCGATGATCTGGTCGCCGATGGTGAAGCTCGGGTTGAGTGAGGTCATCGGCTCCTGGAAAATCATCGCGAGCCGGTTGCCGCGCAAGTCGCGCAGCGTCTGGTCCGAGGACTTCAACAGGTCGAAGCCCTCGAAGCGGATCGTGCCCGATATCTCCGTCGTCTGCTTCGGCAGCAGGCCCATGATCGCGAGCGAGGTTACGCTCTTGCCGCAGCCGGATTCGCCGACGAGGCCGAGCGTTGCGCCATTGGCGACGCTGAGATCGACGCTGTCGACCGCATGGGTGATGCGGCCATCGTCGCCGTGGAAGCGGATGCGCAGATCCTTGATCTCGATGAGAGGGCTTGCGCTCATGCTTGTCTCGCCCGCGCCGCGGCGATGCTGGCGTCGATGACGCTGCGATCGGTGTTGCCGGCCGGGTTCTGCCGGGTCGGCATGGAAGAGCGGAAGTGGACCCAGAGTTCGTGGCTGACCCGTTCGAGTCGCTCGAGCTCGCCGAGCGGGTCGGGATGATCGTCGGTGCGGATGTCCAGCGCCGGCCATTCCTCCTCGCCGTGGATCAGCAGCGCGGCAGATTGCTTGCCGCGCTTGTCGCCGCCGGCGGCTTCGCCTGCGCGCATCGCCGCAAGCAGTCGGCGCGGGAAGGGCAGGCAGTCATTGGCGATGTAGGTCTTTGCCGTCTCGGCGAGCACGTCGGCGCCCGCGAGCATGTTGCCTGCGATCGAGAAGCCGCTGCCGGCGATGTGCCCGCACCAGTCGACGCAATCGCGCCCGATATGCGCGGCGATCGCGCCACTCGCATCCATGATGTGGATCTGGCGGCTCTCGCGGCCGTCGTCGGTCGCGACCAGGGCGGCGAGCACGTCATGGGCGTTCAGGCCTTCGCGTAGCAGCTTGATGCCGTCGATGCCGTAATAGGGATTGACGAAAGCTTGCGTTGCGATGGCCCCGAGGCCTGCCGCGATGTAGGGCACACGTGCGCCGACCGCGAAGAAGCGGGTCGCTACCGCAATGCCGAACTGGCCGGTGGCAGGATCGCGCGCGATGATCGACCAGGTCATGTGCTGCCTTCAGCGTCCCGCGGCGTAGCCCTGCATGCCGCGCGGATTGGCGGCGGCGCGGCGGCGCACGCCGACACGCGAGGCGGCGGTGAGGCGGCCCTCGGACCAGTCGGGGCCGACCTCGACGATATGCCCGCGCTCGCGAAGGCTCTCGATGGTTGCCTTCGGCACGCGGTTTTCGACCACGAGCACGCCGGGACGCGCGGTGCGCGGCCAGAACGAGATCGGGAAATGCTCGGAGTGCCAGGCCGGTGCGTCGATCGCCTCCTGGAGGTTGAGGTTGCAATGGACGTGGCGCAGGAAGAACTGCGTGATCCATTGGTCCTGCTGATCGCCGCCGGGCGAGCCCCAGGCGAGGTAGGGCTCGCCGTCACGCAGCGCCATGGTCGGCGACAGCGTGGTGCGCGGCCGCTTGCCCGGTGCGAGTGCTGCCGGGTGATCTTCCTCGAGCCAGAACATTTGCGCGCGGCTGCCGAGGCAGAATCCGATCTCCGGGATCACCGGTGAAGATTGCAGCCAGCCACCCGACGGCGTCGAGGACACCATATTGCCTGCCTTGTCGATGATGTCGAAATGCACGGTGTCGCCGCGGACCTCGCCGAAGCGCCCCACGGTGGGCTCGCCGGCGCCGAGTGCGCCGACGGCCTCGCGTTGGCCCTCTGCACGGCGCAGCTTGACCACACCGCCAAAACCTTCGATCGATCCCGGGATGAAATCGAGCGACGCCTTGTCGGTGACGAGCTTGCGGCGCTCGTCGTTGTAGGCGTCCGACAGCAGCGTTGCGATCGGGATTTCGCTGAACTTGGGATCGCCGTAGAACTTTTCGCGGTCGGCGAAGGCGAGTTTTGCGCATTCGATCTGGAGATGGATGAACTCCGGCCCGGTCGGATCGAGCCCGTCGAGCGCGAAGCCTTTCAAGAGCGCGAGCTGTTGCAGGGTCACCGGACCCTGGCTCCAGACGCCGGCCTTGCAGACGGTGTAGCGGCCATAATCGTAGGTGAGGGGCGCCTCGATCGTCGGCTGCCAGCGTGCCATGTCATCGGCGGAAAGCACGCCGCGATGCGGCGAGCCACTGACGTCCATCACCTCCTGGGTCCGGCAGAACTTGTCGATGGCCTCCGCGACAAAACCCTGGGACCAGGCATTTCGCGCACGCTCGATCTCGGCGTCGCGGCCTCCGCCACCGCTTTCGGCTTCGCTGAGGATGCGCGCGTAGGTCGCCGCCAGCGTCTTGTTGGTGAAGAGCGTACCGGGTTTCGGGACCTCGCCGTTCGGCAGGTAGAGAGCGGCCGAGGTCGGCCAGTGCTTGCGGAACAATTGCTCGACGGTCTGGATCGTGGCGCAGGCGCGCTCGACCAGCGGATAGCCGTCGCGGGCATAAGAGATCGCGGGCTCCAGCACGTCGCGCACGCGCATCGTGCCGTAGTCGCGGAGCAGCATCATCCAGGATTCGAAGGTGCCGGGAACGCAGGCCGCGAGCAGGCCGGTGCCCGGCACCATGTCGAGGCCCTCGCTCTTGTAATGCGCGATGGTGGCGCGTGCCGGTGCCGGGCCCTGGCCGCAGATCACCTCGGTGCGGCCGCGCTTCACGTCATGGACGATAACAGGCACGTCGCCGCCGGGTCCGTTCAGATGCGGCTCGACGACCTGAAGCGTGAAGGCGGTGGCGACACCGGCGTCGAAGGCATTGCCGCCCTTTTCCAGAATAGCCATGCCCACGGCGGTTGCGATCCAGTGCGTGGTTGCGACGACACCGAACGTGCCCTCGATCTCGGGGCGCGTCGTAAAGGGATCGGGATTGACGTTGCTGGCCATGGGCTACCTCATTTGCGGCGCGCGCAATTGATCACAGGCAATGCCGTGCGGCCAATGCACAGGCCGCATGGCACGCGCGCGTCACGCCGGGACCGGCGCGGTGTTAACCGCATGGCAGGCGACGCCGTCGATCAATTCCGGAGCTTGCTTGCGACAGAGGTCGAACGCCAGCGGACAGCGCGGATTGAAGGCACAGCCGGGCGGCGGATTGATCGGGTTCGGGATCTCGCCCTTCACTGGAATGCGCTGGCGACCGGACATCGCGAGATCAGGTACGGCGCCCAGCAGCATCTTGGTGTAAGGCATGCGTGGACGGGCAAACAGCTCGCGCCCCTCCGCGATCTCCACGATCCGGCCGAGATACATCACGCCGACCCGGCTCGCCATGTGGCGGACCACGGCGAGGTTATGGCTGATGAACAGATAGGTCAGGCCGAACTTGTCCTGCAGGTCGCGCATCAGGTTCAGGATCTGCGCCTGCACGGAGACGTCGAGCGCCGAGGTCGGCTCGTCACAGACGATGAATTCGGCGTCGGAGGCGAGCGCCCGCGCGATTGCGATGCGCTGGCGCTGGCCGCCAGAGAATTCGTGCGGGAATTTCAGGCGGTCGTCGGGGTGCAGGCCGACGAGGCTGAGCAGCTCGCCGACGCGCGCCTGGATGTCGCGTTCGCCCTGGATCAGGTCGAAGGCGCGGATTGGCTCGGAGATGATGGCATCGACGCGGAAGTGCGGGTTCAGGCTCGCATAAGGATCCTGAAAAATCATCTGGATGCGGCGGCGCAGCTTTCGGCGCGCTGACGCCTGCCGCGGATCGGTCATCGAGACGCCGTCGATCAGGACGTTGCCGGAGCTCGGCGGCAACAGGCCGACCACCATCCGCGCCACCGTGGTCTTGCCTGAGCCGGACTCACCGACCAGGGCAAAGGTCTCGCCTTTCTTGATGTCGAAAGTGACGTGATCGACAGCCTTGAGATATTCGAGATGTCCGCCTTCCAGCAAGCGGTTGAGCCAGGGCTTTGAGACGTCGAAGACGCGGCGGAGATTTGTGGCCTGGACAAAGGGGGCGCTCATGCCGCGGTCTCCGCCGGCACGCTGTCATAGAGATGGCAGGCAACCGATTGTGTGCCACGCGACAGCGGCTCTGGCCGGTCGACGCGGCAGCGGTCGAAGGCGGAGGCGCAGCGCGGATTGAACGAGCAGCCGCGGGGGATCGCCGACAGGCGCGGCATGGAGCCTGGAATCTGCACGAGACGCTTGTCGTCGCCGGCAAGCGTCGGGATCGCGCCCATCAATCCTTTGGCGTAGGGGTGCAGCGGGTTCCTGACCACGTCCTGCACCGGGCCGATCTCGGCAACGCGGCCGGCATACATCACCGCGACGCGGTCCGAGGTCTCGGCGATCACGCCCATGTCGTGCGTCACCAGCATCACGGCGGTGCCGTGGTCGCGGCCGAGACGCTTGATCAGCGAGATGATCTGGGCCTGCACGGAGACATCGAGCGCGGTGGTCGGCTCGTCCGCGATAATCAGTTCCGGCTCGGCGCAGATCGCCAGCGCAATCACCACGCGCTGGCGCATGCCGCCGGAGAATTCATGAGGGTAGCCGTCGATGCGCTTGTCCGGCGCGGGAATGCCGACCTCGGCGAGGAGGTCGATGGCACGGCGGCGGGCGGCCTGTTCGGAGAGATTGAGGTGGGTCCGGATCGTTTCCACGATCTGGTCGCCGACCTTGTACAGCGGATTGAGGGAAGTGAGCGGATCCTGGAAGATCATGCCGATGCGCTTTCCCCTGATACGGCGCATCTCTTCCGGCGGCAGATTGTCGATGCGCAGGCCCGCGAGATGGATCTCGCCACCGGCGATGCGGCCGGGCGGATCGATCAGGCCGATCACCGAGAGCCCGGTGACGGATTTGCCGGCGCCGGATTCGCCGACCACGCCGAGCACTTCGCCCTTGGCGATGTCGAAGGATACGCCGTCGATCGCACGCAGCGTGCCGCGGCGGGAGGCGAACTCGACCTGAAGATTGCGGACGGAGAGAACAGGTGCGGTCATGAACGGTGCATACTCATCGGAGTTTCGGGTTGAGCGCGTCGCGCAGCCAGTCGCCGAGCAGGTTGATCGACAGGATCAGGGCCGCGAGTGCGATTCCGGGGAATGCGACGATCCACCATTCGCCTGCGAACAGATAGCCGTTGCCGATACGGATCAGCGTGCCGAGCGACGGCATGGTCTCGGGCATGCCCGAGCCGAGGAACGACAGCGTTGCCTCGGTGATGATGGCGAGCGCGAGGTTGATGGTGGCGATCACGAGGATCGGGCCCATCGTGTTTGGCAGCACGTGGCGCAGCATGATCACGGGGGCGGGCAGGCCGATCAGTTGCGCGGCTGCGACATAATCCTTGTTCTTCTCGACCAGCACCGAGCCACGCACCGTGCGCGCGTACTGCACCCAAAAACTCAGCCCGATCGCGAAAACCAGGACCGCCAACATGCTCATCTCGTCGAGCTTGTTGCCAAAGACCGATTTGGCGATGCCGTTGATCAAGAGCGCGATCAGGATGGCCGGAAAAGAAAGCTGCACGTCGGCGATGCGCATGATCAGCCCGTCGACGGCGCCACCGAAATAGCCGGCCGTCAGCCCGAGCATGATGCCGAGCACGCCGGACAAGACCACGCCGAGTACGCCGACGAGAAGCGAGATGCGCAGGCCGTAGAGGATCGCAGACAGCACGTCGCGGCCCTGCTCGTCGGTGCCGAGCAGGAATGGGCTCTGGCCGTCGGCGGTCCAGAGCGGCGAGATGCGCGAATTCATCAGCTGGAGCTGCGCCGGGTCGAACGGATTCTGCACCGACAGCACCGAGGCGAAGATCGCGAGCAGGAAGAACAGCAGCGTCACTGCGGCCGCGATCATGGTGATCCTGGAGCGGCGGAAGGAATAGAACAGGTCGCTGTCGAGCGCGCGCTTGAACCAGCCTGGTGCGGCGGCGGCGCGCTTCTCGGTGCTGTGTGGAACGACGGCCTCGCTCATGTCAGTGCGCCCGGCTGACCGTCGAGCGCAGCCGCGGATCGACGATGGTGTAGAGAATATCAACCACGAGATTGATGGTGACGAAGATCAGGGACACCATCATCAGATAGGCTGCCATGATCGGGATATCGACGTTCTGAACCGCCTGCACGAACAGGAGTCCCATGCCCGGCCATTGGAATACGGTCTCGGTGATGATTGCGAACGCAATGACCGAGCCAAATTGCAGGCCCGCCACGGTGATCACCGGAACCAGCGTGTTGCGCAGCGCGTGGCCGAAATGGATCGCCCGCGTGGTGAGCCCACGGGCGCGGGCGAAGCGGATGTAGTCGGTCCGCAGGACCTCGAGCATCTCCGCGCGGACGAGCCGCATGATCAGCGTCATCTGGAACAGTCCGAGGGTGATCGAGGGCATGATCAGCGCTTTCAACCCTGACCAAGTCAGGAGCCCCGTCGTCCACCAGCCGATATGCACGACATCGCCCCGCCCGAACGAGGGTAGCCAGCCGAGTGTCACCGAAAACAGGTAGATCATGAGAATGCCGATCAGGAAGGTCGGCAGCGAGATGCCGATCAGCGAGACGGCCTGGAATACATGCGTGAGCCAGCTGTCACGACGCAGCGCGGAATAAACGCCCATCAGAATGCCGCTGACCATTGCGAAGATGGTTGCAACGATGGCCAGCTCCAGCGTCGCCGGCATCCGTTCCATCAGCAGGTCGGTGACGGGCAGCCGGAACTGGTAGGACACGCCGAACTTGAATTGCGCGGCATTACCGACATAGCGGCCGAACTGCACGATGACGGGATCGTCGAGGCCGAGCGACTTGCGGATCGCAGCGCGTTCGGCGCCCGACGTATCCATCCCGACCATCTGGTTCACGGGATCGCCGGCAAAGCGGAACATCGAGAACGAGATGATCCCGACGGCGATCATGACACCGATGGCCTGGATGGCCCGGCGCAGTGTGAAAGCGAGCATCTGTTCCTTTCACATCTCTTCAGCAGCACGCATCATTGCGTTAGCCCGAAACAGCAAGTCCCGGAAGCCAGGGCTTCCGGGACTTCACAACTTGTCGACACCTACTCGTCCTGCTTGGTCGCCCAGTAGAGCATGACCATGTTGTCCGCGCGCTGGGTCAGCTTCACTTTCTTCGAGACGCCCCAGGCGAGCGCCTGCTGGTGCAGCGGGACGTAGGCCCAGTCCTTCATCGAGACCTCGAAGGCCTGCTTGATCAGGAGATCGCGCTTGCCCACATCGGGTTCCACGAGGATCTGGTCTGCGAGCTCGTCGAACTGCTTGTTGCAATAGCCGGCGAGATTGGCCTCGCCGCGGTTGGGATCCTTGGGATCGTCCCGGCAGCCCATGATGTCGTGCAGCACGTTATGGGCGTCGAGCGTATCCGGAGTCCAGCCCAGCATGAACAGCGAAGTCTTGTAGCCGCCGGGCTTCAGCACCTTGGCGAAATACAGCGCCTTGGGTTGCGCCAGCAGCTCCACCTTGATGCCGATACGGGCGAGCATTCCGACGACGGCCTGACAGATCGCGGCGTCATTGACGTAGCGATCGTTGGGGCAGTCCATCGTGACTTCGAAACCCTCGGGATAGCCGGCGTCCGCCAGGAGCTTCTTGGAGGCGTCGGGATCGAACTTCGGCCGGGTGAAGTCCTTCGAGAGCGTAAAGATCTCCGGTGCGACCATCAATGCGGAAGGCGTTGAGAGCCCGCGCATGACGCGATTCTTGATCAGGTCGACATCGATCGCCCGGTACACGGCTTCGCGGACGCGAACGTCCTTGAACGGGTTCTTGCCCTTGACGTTGGAGTACAATAGCTCATCGCGCTGCTGATCCATGCCGACGAAGATGGTGCGGAGTTCAGGTCCTGTCAGCACAGTGGCGTTGGGGCTCGCTTTGACGCGCTCGATGTCCTGGACCGGAACCGGTTCGATCACGTCGACCTCGCCCGACAGCAGCGCCGCGACACGCGTGGCCGGGTTTGCGATCGGCGTGAAGATGATCTCCTTCAGATTATGCTCCGGCTTGCGCCACCAGTTCGGATTTGCCTTGAAGACGGTCTTCACGCCCGGCTGATGGCTCTCGATCGTGAAAGGGCCAGTGCCGTTTTCATGAAGCGAGGCATAGCTCGGGGTCGTGGCGGCGGCCGGCGTCGGTGCCACCGCATCGTTCGCCTCTGCCCATTTCTTGTCCATGATGTACCAGGTCGCCCAAAGCGCCGTCAGGATCGGATTGGGCGAGGTCAGGACGAAATCGACGGTATAATCGTCAATCTTGACCGCCTTGGCATCGGCGGGAACGCGGCTCTGGAAATTCGAGCCCTTCGCCCGCACGCGCTCGGCCGAGAATATCACGTCATCGGCGGTGAAGGGGTCGCCATTGTGGAATTTCACGCCCTTGCGCAGATGAAAGCGCCAGCGTGTCGGCTCCGGGGTCTCCCAGCTTTCGGCCAGCGCCGGGACGACTTTCAGGTCCTTGCCGCGGGCGACCAGGCCCTCATAGACGTGGCCGAGATGCGCACTGGTGGTCGACTCATTCAGCGTGTAGGGGTCGAGCGACTTCAGCTCACCCTGGTTGGCGTAACGCAGCGTCTGGCTCGATGCCGGCGAGACCGCCAACGCAAAAACACCGGCGAGCGCCGCCGCAAACAGACTTCGTCCGACTGACATTCTTGACCCTCTCCACTCGCCCGCACCGTCATTTTTGTTGTTCGGCGGGGCCGATCGATCCATGTTGCCCAGAGTTCTCGACCCGTGCAAGCGCCATTCCAGCAAGGAACGCGCCAAGTTGCACCGCTTTGCAGCAATGCTGACCAACAATTTAGCGGCGAGAGCCGCGTGGACGACATTGGACTTTCGGCCAGCCGGGTCCCGAGAATGAGGGCGGGGGCGGCCCGCCGGCGCCATTCGCGCCGACAATTTGATTGACCATATCCGCCGATTGCGGAAGCCGGTTTCCGACCCGACGTCTCAGGTCGCTCGTCTCAGGTCGCTTGCGTCGCACACCATGTCGCGGCGATACTGTGTGACGCCGCTCGAATCTCATCCGGAGGGGATATGAAAGTTAATATCGAAATCGACTGCACCCCCCTTGAGGCCCGCCAGTTCTTCGGATTGCCGGATGTGTCGCCGATGCAGGTTGCCGTCATGGAAAAGCTGCAGCAGCAGGTCCTGAGTAATATCGACAAGGTCTCGCCGGAATCGCTGATCCAGAGCTGGTTCACCTTCGATCCCAAAATCGCCGAGCGGTTTCAGGACATGTTCGTCACCATGGCCGGTCTCGGCGGCCCGCGCAGCAGCGACAAGAAGAAGTAATGCCGACCGCGCGCGACGGGGCGCCAGGCTCAGGCCGGCTTCGTCGGCCGGGCCTCGGCCTGCTGCTCGCGGAGGCGCGCAGCCTGCTCGAATTCAACGCCAGCGTCCTGCTGTCGCCGTTGCTGATGCGCGCGCCCCGGGGCGACGGCCATCCGGTGCTGGCGCTGCCGGGCTTTCTCGCCAGTGATCTCTCGATGGCGCCGATGCGGCGCTATCTCGGCGAGCTCGGCTATGACGCGCATGCCTGGCGGATGGGCCGCAATCTCGGCGGACTGGCGCGGATGCGGGAAGCCCTGCACACTCGCATCACCGAAATCCACGCCGCGAGCGGACGGAAGGTCAGTCTGGTCGGATGGAGCCTCGGCGGCGTCTATGCCCGTGATCTCGCGCTCCAGGCGCCCGAGATGGTCCGCAATGTCATTACGCTCGGCAGCCCCTTTGCCAATGATGTACGGGCCACCAATGCGACGGCGCTCTATGAGGCGTTGTCCGGCGAGCGGGTCGAGGATTTTGCGGAAGCGCGTGAAGCGATCGCCGGCGATCTTCCGGTACCGGCGACGTCGATCTATTCGCGCGCGGACGGCGTCGTGAATTGGCGGACTTGCCTGCTACATCCCTCCGACCGGGCCGAGAATATCGAGGTGCATTTCGCAAGCCACATCGGGCTCGGGGTGAACCCGGCTGCCTTGTGGGCCGTGGCGGATCGCCTGGCGCAACCGGAGGGGGAGTTCTGGCCATTTGACCGGGCTGGTCCGTTTGCCATTGCATATGCCCCGCCGGAGCAGGCAGTATCGGCCTGACGAGAAGCGCCGGCAAAGGCGCCCGTCGAATACGAGCGGAGGGAACTATGGCTGACGGTAAGAAGCTGTCGTCGCTGGACGCGTCGTTTCTTTATCTGGAAACGCCGGAAATGCCGATGCATGTCGGCAGCATGGCGATCTTTCGCCTGCCTGACGATTACAAGGGCGACTTCTTCGAAGACTTCAAGGCGATGATCGTCTCGCGGCTGCACATCGCGCCGATTCTGAAAGCGCGCCTGGAGAAGGCACCGCTCGACATCGATCATCCGACCTGGGTCGAGGACGATCAGTTCGACATCGACCGCCATATCTTCCGTGCCAGCCTGCCGGCGCCGCGCGACCGCGCCACGCTCGAGCGCATCGTCGGCTGGATGCATGCCAAGCTCCTGAACCGTGCTCGTCCGCTCTGGGAGTTCTACGTGTTTGAGGGCATGAAGGACAACGAGGTTGGGCTTTATTCCAAGATGCACCATGCCGCCATCGACGGCGGTGCCGGTGCGGCCCTGACCAACATGATCTACGACATCTCGCCGATCCCGCGAAAGGTCGAGCCGCCGACGGGCGGATCGAAGCCGGGACAGGAGCCGCGCGATATCGCGGCGAACCTGCTCGATTCCTATCAGCAGCTCTTCACCCAGCCGCTCGATGCCTCGGCGGCCGCGAAGAATCTTCAACTGCCGCGCACCGGCAAGAGCGACATCGGTTCGATCCTGTTCGACAATGCGATGTACCAGATCGAGAGCGCGGTACGCTTTGCCGGCAATATCCCGACCATGGTCAAGAGCGTTTCCGACGTGCTCGGCAAGATTTCCGATCCGAAGTCGCGCGAGAGCCTCGCCAGCATGGTGTCGCCGCCGACCATGCTCAACAAGTCGATATCGTCCGAGCGCAGCTTTGCCGGCGTGTCGATCTCGTTGTCGCGATCCAAGGCGCTGGCCAAGCAGGCCGGCGGCAAGCTCAACGACGTGGTGCTGGCGCTCGCCTCCGGCGTGGTCCGCCGCTACCTCCTGCAATACGCCACATTGCCGGCGAAATCGCTGACCGCAGCCGTGCCGATCTCGCTGCGTGAGGAGGGCAACACCGAGGCCAACAACCAGGTGTTCGGCATGATCTGCTCGATCGCGACCAACATCGATGATCCCAAGGCGCGGCTTGAAGCCATCATCGCGCAGTCGGTCAAGTCCAAGGAGATGTCGCATCCGCTGCGCGCCCTGATGCCGCAGGTCTCCAACATCTCGATGCTGGGCGCACCGATCATCGTCCAGATCATGGCGCTGCTCTACAGCCGCTCCGACCTGTCGGATGTGCTGCCGCCGGCTGCGAACATCACCGTCTCCAACGTGCCGGGTCCGCGGCAGACGCTCTATGCCGCAGGTGCCGAGCTGCTGCACATCTTCCCGGTGTCGATCTCGACACATGGGCAGGCGCTGAACATCACCGTGCAGAGCTACCGCGACCAGCTCGATTTCGGCTTCATCGTCGGCGCCAACATCATTCCCCACGTGCAGGTGATGTGCGACATGCTGCCGGAGGAGTTTGCTGCGCTCGAAGCGGCGTATGCGCCGCCCGCGGCCGACATCAAGGGCGCGGCTGAGTAGGAATGTTGAGATGATTGAGATGCCACCACTCAAGTTCGTGCATACGAACGGAATCCGCATGGGTTATTACGAGGCGGGCCCGGTCACCGATAAGCCCCCGATGGTGCTATGCCACGGCTGGCCAGAGCTCGCCTTCTCCTGGCGCCATCAGATCAAGGCGCTGAGCGAGGCCGGCATCCGCGTGATCGCGCCGGACCAGCGCGGCTATGGCGCGACCGACCGGCCCGAGCCGGTCGAGGACTACGACATCGAGCACCTGACCGGTGACCTCGTCGGGCTGCTCGACCACCTCAATATCGACAAGGCAATCTTTGTCGGCCACGACTGGGGCGGCTTCGTCGTCTGGCAGATGCCGTTGCGGCACATCGACCGGGTTGCTGGGGTGGTCGGCGTCAACACGCCTCATACCAATCGTGCCTGGGCCGATCCGATCGAGCTGCTGCGCGCGCGCTTCGGCGACAAGATGTACATCGTGCAGTTCCAGGATCCAGCGCGTGAACCCGACAGAATCTTTGGTAGCCGCGTCGAGCAGACATTCGATGCGTTCATGCGCAAGCCGGCGCCGCGTCCGCCCGACGCACCGGCAGAGGAGGTGGTTGCCGGCGTCGGCGCTTCGCCGCGGGTCAATCTGGCGTTTCCGCAGATGATTGCCGGCTATGACGCCAGGCATGATCCGCGCACACCGATCCTGTCGCCGGAAGAGAAGCAAATGTTCGTCGACAACTTTACCAGGACCGGCTTTACCGGCGGCATCAATTGGTACCGCAACATGTCGCGCAACTGGATACGCTCCGAAGCGCTGGATCACACGGTGCGCGTGCCGTCTCTAATGATCATGGCCGAGAACGACGCGGTGTTGCCGCCGTCTTCCGCTGATGGCATGGACAAGCTGATTCCCGATCTGGAAAAATATCTGGTCCGCGACAGCGGCCATTGGACACAGCAGGAGAAGCCGGAAGAGGTCAGCGCCAAGCTGATCGAATGGCGTCGAAGGCGGTTTGGCTAGCTCGTCATTGCGAGCGGGGGAAGCGTAGCGATGTCATCGAAGAACCGTCTGGACCCGATTCCGCAGCCGCCGCCCAAGCCGGTGGTTGGCAACATGCTGTCGCTGGATTCGGCCGCACCCGTGCAGCACCTGACGCGGCTTGCCAAGGAGCTCGGCCCGATCTTCTGGCTCGACATGATGGGGTCGCCGATCGTCGTCGTCTCCGGACACGATCTCGTCGACGAGCTCTCCGATGAAAAACGATTCGACAAGACGGTGCGCGGTGCGCTGCGGCGCGTGCGCGCGGTCGGCGGCGACGGCCTGTTCACCGCCGATACCAAGGAGCCGAACTGGAGCAAGGCGCACAACATCCTGCTCCAACCCTTCGGCAACCGCGCCATGCAGTCCTACCACCCGAGCATGGTCGATATCGCCGAGCAGCTCGTCCACAAATGGGAGCGTCTGAACGCCGACGACGAGATCGACGTCGTCCACGACATGACGGCGCTGACGCTCGACACGATCGGCCTGTGCGGTTTCGAGTACCGTTTCAACTCGTTCTACCGGCGCGACTACCATCCCTTCGTCGAATCGCTGGTGCGCTCACTTGAAACCATCATGATGACGCGCGGCCTGCCGTTCGAGCAGCTCTGGATGCAGAAGCGGCGGAAGACGTTGGGCGAAGACGTTGCCTTCATGAACAAGATGGTCGACGAGATCATCGCCGAGCGCCGCAAGAGTGCCGAAGGAATTGATGACAAGAAGGACATGTTGGCCGCGATGATGACCGGCGTCGATCGCTCGACCGGCGAGCAGCTCGATGACGTCAACATCCGCTACCAGATCAACACTTTCCTGATCGCGGGGCACGAGACCACCAGCGGCCTGCTGTCCTACACGCTTTATGCGTTGCTCAAGCATCCGGACATTCTCAAGAAGACCTATGACGAGGTCGACCGCGTCTTCGGTCCGGACGTCAATGCCAAGCCGACCTACCAGCAGGTGACGCAGCTCTCCTACGTCACGCAGATCCTGAAAGAAGCGCTGCGGCTGTGGCCGCCGGCGCCGGCCTATGGGATCTCGCCTCTGAACGACGAGACCATCGGCGGCGGCAAGTACAAGCTCAGGAAAGGCACATTCACCACGATCCTGGTGACGGCGCTGCATCGCGACCCCAGCGTCTGGGGGCCCAACCCTGATGCCTTCGATCCCGAGAATTTCAGCAAGGAAGCCGAAGCCAAGCGGCCGGTCAATGCCTGGAAGCCGTTCGGCAACGGCCAGCGCGCCTGCATCGGCCGTGGCTTCGCCATGCATGAAGCCGCGCTCGCGCTCGGCATGATCCTCCAGCGCTTCAGGCTGATCGACCATCAGCGTTATCAGATGCACTTGAAGGAAACGCTGACGATTAAGCCGGAAGGCTTCAAGATCATGGTCCGGCCGCGTGCCGATCGTGAGCGCGGTGCTTATGGCGGCCCGGTCGCGGCGGCGGCTTCTGCGCCGAGGGCACCACGTCAGCCGACCACCCGGCTCGGCCACAACACGCCGATGCTGGTTCTTTACGGCTCCAACCTCGGCACGGCCGAGGAGCTTGCGACGCGCATGGCCGATCTCGCCGAGATCAACGGCTTTGCCGTGCGCCTCGGGCCGCTCGACGACTACGTCGGCAAGCTGCCGCAAGCCGGCGGCGTGCTGATTATCTGCGCCTCCTATAACGGGGCGCCGCCTGACAATGCGACGCAGTTCGTCAAATGGCTCGGCGACGACTTGCCAAGAGACGCCTTCGCCAACGTGCGGTACGCCGTGTTCGGCTGTGGCAACAGCGACTGGGCCGCAACCTATCAATCGGTGCCACGGTTCATCGACGAGCAATTGTCGAAGCATGGTGCCCGCGCGGTCTATCCGCGCGGCGAGGGCGACGCGCGCAGCGATCTCGACGGTCAGTTCCAGAAGTGGTTCCCGGCCGCCGCCCAGGTTGCGACCAAGGAATTCGGCATCGACTGGAATTTCACCCGCACCGCGGAGGACGATCCGCTCTACGCGATCGAGCCGGTCGCGGTGACCGCCGTCAACACCATCGTGGCCCAGGGCGGCGCGGTGGCGATGAAGGTGCTGGTCAATGACGAGCTCCAGAACAAGTCCGGCGCCAATCCGTCCGAGCGCTCGACGCGCCATATCGAGGTGCAGCTTCCGTCTAATGTCACCTACCGGGTCGGCGACCATTTGAGCGTGGTTCCACGCAACGATCCGACGTTGGTTGATTCGGTGGCCCGCCGGTTCGGTTTCCTGCCGGCCGACCAGATCAGGCTTCAGGTCGCCGAGGGCCGTCGCGCGCAGTTGCCTGTTGGCGATGCCGTGTCGGTCGGCCGTCTGCTCAGCGAGTTCGTCGAGTTGCAGCAGGTGGCGACGCGCAAGCAGATCCAGATCATGGCTGAGCACACCCGTTGCCCCGTCACCAAGCCGAAATTGCTCGCCTTCGCCGGCGAGGAGGCCGAACCGCTCGAGCGTTATCGCAGCGAGATTTTGGCCAGGCGCAAATCCGTGTTCGACCTGCTGCTCGAATATCCCGCCTGCGAATTGCCGTTCCATGTCTATCTGGAAATGCTCTCGCTGCTGGCGCCGCGCTATTACTCGATCTCGTCCTCGCCGTCGGTCGATCCGACGCGCTGTAGCGTCACGGTCGGCGTGGTCGAAGGGCTGGCCGCCTCTGGGCGCGGCACCTACAAGGGGATTTGCTCGAACTATCTCGCCAACCGCCGCACAGGCGATACGGTCTACGCGACGGTGCGAGAGACCAAGGCCGGCTTCCGGCTCCCGGATGATCCATCCGTGCCGATCATCATGATCGGTCCGGGTACGGGATTGGCTCCGTTCCGCGGCTTCCTCCAGGAGCGCGCCGCGCGTAAAGCCAAGGGGGCCGTCCTTGGCTCAGCGATGCTGTTGTTCGGCTGCCGCCATCCCGACCAAGATTTTCTCTATGCGGATGAATTGAAGACGCTGTCGGCCGGCGGCATCACCGAACTGTTCACCGCGTTCTCGCGCGCGGACGGACCGAAGACCTATGTCCAGCACATGCTTGCCGCGCAGAAGGACAAGGTCTGGCCGCTGATCGAGCAGGGCGCGATCATCTATGTCTGTGGCGACGGCGGCAACATGGAGCCCGACGTGAAGGCGGCGCTGGTCGCGATCCATCGCGAGAAGAGCGGCAGCGATACGGCCGCCGGTGCGCGCTGGATCGAGGAGATGGGTGCGAAGAGCCGCTATGTGCTGGACGTCTGGGCGGGAGGGTGATTGTTCGTCCGATCGTGCTAAAGCTCTCGCATGATTCCCTGGGAAAAGATCGATACCGCCAAAATCCCCGGCTCCGACGAGGAGCTTCGCCTGATGCGGCGCGGCAAAGAGTTCTCCATTAAGCTCGGCATCAACGAGCTGATGAACAACCGCCTGTCGGGCTCCGAGGTCGCGCTCGCGACGCTCGCGGCGAAGAGAATCGAGACCGTCGCAAAGCCCGTCGTCCTCATCGGTGGCCTCGGCATGGGCTTTACGTTGCGTGCGGCGCTTACCGTGCTCGGAGCTAAGGCGAAGATCGTGGTCTCCGAGCTGGTGCCTGCGGTCGTCGCCTGGGCGCGAGGCCCAATGTCAGAGGTCTTCGGCGACAGTCTCGATGATGCCAGGGTGAGCATCCGGGAGACCGATGTTGGCGAAATCATCCGGGCGAAGAGCTCGGCTTTCGACGCCATTCTCCTCGATGTCGACAACGGGCCGGAAGGGCTGACGAGAAAGGGCAATGACGCGCTCTACAGCGCAAGCGGGCTGAAGGCGGCGAAGGCGGCATTGCGGCCGGGCGGCGTGCTCGGTGTCTGGTCGTCGGGACCCAATCCTGCATTCACCAAGCGTCTCGGCAGCGCCGGTTTCGACGTCAACGAGGTCAGTGTGCGCGCCACCGGCAGGGGTGGCGGCGCGCGCCACGTGATCTGGATCGCGAAGAAGAGCTAGAACATCGTGTTGTTGTTCGCCGGATTCTCCGGGATCGGCTGCACCACGTCCCAATGCTCGACGATCTTGCCGTTATCGAGCTTGAAGATGTCGACGATCGCGTTGCCTTTGGTGCCGGGTTCGCGAACCGCGTGAACGTGGAGAATGACGTAGTCACCATCAACGAAAGAGCGCTTGATCTCGCTGTGCGAGTTCGGGAACTTCTCACGCAGGAAGCCGATGAACTTTCGGAAGCCCTCCGGACCATCGGCAGCGTTCGGATTGTGTTGGGTGTATCGGTCGCCGACATAGGTGAGGGCCGCGTCGACATCCTTCTGATTGAGACCTTTCTCGTAGAAGGCCAGCACCGCTTTGCGATTGGCTTCCTCTTGTGCGCTGCCAGCCATCGCGGCGCCGTTGGCGAGGGACAGCACGAGAATTGAAGCGGCGAGCATTGCGACCGGCCGGACGATGAGATGCATGTGAGCTCCGAGAGGCCGCAGCCCCTGTCTTGCGATTGAGGAAGGCCTCTATAGCTTTCGCGCCGGCACTCGTTAAGAGAGTAACCGGCAGCTCACATGGTCACCGCCAGGAGACCGAGGGCGTCGGTCTACGCCGCCTGCACTGCTGCGCCATGGGCGTGCATGTCGATGGCGCCGATGATCTCAGGCCAGAACCTCATCGGAAGCGCGTGGCCCATGCCTTCGATCATCAGTAGCTTTGCACCCGGAATTGACTCTGCCGTGTCCTTGCCGCCTTCGGGACGGACCAGCGGATCGACCGTGCCGTGAATCACGAGCGTCGGCGTCTTGACGCCATGCAGCCGCTGCTTGCGGCTGCCGGAGGCGAGCACGGCGCGGAGCTGCCGGCCGACGCCGGCCGGATTGAGCCCGCGGGAGAAGACGCGTTCGGCGCGGCCGGGGTCGAGCGCTTCTTCTTCCGGAAAGGAACCGGCGCGCAAGACCTTCCAGGTCTGGCCGTAGCGGGTGATGAACTCCTCCTTACTGCGCGGCGGCGGTGCCATCAGCATGGCAGCGGCCTCCCGCGTCGGCGGTGGCACGCGCGGATTGCCTGTCGTCGACATGATCGAGGTCAGTGAGCGCACGCGCTGCGGAAACGACAGCGTCACCTCCTGCGCGATCATGCCGCCCATGGACGCCCCGACCAGATGCGCCGACTTGATGCCGAGCGTGTCCATCAGGCCGACCGTGTCTTTGGCCATGTCGATCAGCTTGTAGGTTGCGGCCACGGGAATCCTGAGGAAGCGAAGCTTGAGCAGCTCGAGCGGCGTTAGCCGCTTGCCGCCGGCGAGATGGCTCGACTTGCCGATGTCGCGGTTGTCGAAGCGGATCACGCGAAAGCCGCGCGCGGCGAGCTGCTCGCAGAACACATCGTCCCAATGGATCATCTGCGCCCCGAGCCCCATGATCAGCAGCAGCGGCTCGGCATTGTCGTTGCCGAAAATCTCGTAGCAGATGTCGATGCCGTTGGCGCGGAGGGTCTGAGGCGGCTGATGGGCGTTCACAGGCGTGTTCCCTTGGCTTTTGATCAATGCTGTATCGCACGGTTTCCCGCGGCAAAGAAGCCGTGTGCGCGGCACCCGCCGCTTGCCGGTTGACCGGCCCCGCGCAACGGTGTGGTATGGCGGGAAAAGAAGGGCACAAGCCCTCCAAATTGGGAGGACGCTGATGACCGACAAGATCACCGACCCAGTCGCCTTGTGGCAGAAGATGGTCGGCGACATGGAGAAGGGGTTCAACTCCTTCGCCACCAAGGCGATGGAGACGCCTGAATTCTCGCAAGCCATGAATCGCGCCGGCGGCGCTGCTGCGGGTGCTCAGAAGCAGTTCGGCGATCTCATGGAGAAGTACCTGCTCTCCATGAACCTGCCGAGCCGCGAGCAGATGACCGGCATCGCCGAACGGCTGCAAGCCATCGAAGGCCAGATTGGCGAGATCAAGTCGATGCTGAGCCAGATGTCGGCCAATTCGGGCGATGCGCAGATCGGCGTCGCGCCGCGTCCGCCACGCACCAAACGCCCGCCCTCCGAAGGCGGAGAGCAAAGATGAACGCGCCGACGGGACTTGATTTCGCAGCGATCCCGGAGCGCATCCAGTCCGAAGTGCAGCGCGCGATCCAGCGCAGCATCAAGGGCGTCGAATATTTCTCGAGCTCCGGTCCCGCGCTCGGATCGACGCCGAAGGACGTGCTGCACTCGCGCGGTACGATGAGCCTCTACCACTACCGGCCGATGTCGGACGAGATCTACCGCGTGCCGGTGCTGGTCGTCATGGCGACGACCAATCGCGGCTACATCCTCGATCTCGTGCCGGGCCAGAGTTTCATCGAGTTCCTGCTCAAGCGCGGCTACGACGTCTACATGCTCGACTGGAGCGCGCCGCGGCCGGAGGAAAAGAGCCTGAGGATGGAGGACTATGTCCTCGATTTCATCCCAGATTGCGTCCGTCGCGTGCAGGCCGATTCCGGCGAGCAGGATGTCTCCGTCATCGGCTATTGCTTCGGCGGGGTCTTGTCGCTGCTCTATGGCTCGATCTTCCCGGACGGGCCGATGAAGAATCTGATCTGCTTCACCACGCCGATCGACTTCCGCGAGATGAAGCTATTCTCCAATTTCTCCGACCGACGTTATTTCGACGTCGACCGCCTGGTCGACAGCGTCGGCAATGTGCCACCCGAGATGATCCTGTCGTCGTTCGAGATGCTGCGTCCGGCCTCGCGCACGGTCAGCCAGATCCAGCTCTGGGAGAACATCTGGAACGACGAGTTCGTCAAGTCCTACCGGATGTTCGATCGCTGGGCGACCGACACGCTGCCGCTGGCGGGCGAATATTTCCGCACCATCACCAAGGACCTGATGTGGGACAACAAGCTGTTCAACGACACCATGTCGGTTGGCGGTCGCACAGCGAAGCTCGAGAACATCAAGGTGCCGATGCTGCACGCGGTTGCCGAGCACGATCACATCGTGCCGTATGAGGCCGCAAAACATCTGATCGCCAAGATCGGATCCGACGACAAGGAAGAGGTGATGCTGAAGGGCGGTCACGTCTCGCTGGTCGCTGGCGCCAATGCGGTCAAGCGGCTGTGGCCGAAACTGGATTCCTGGCTGGGAAAGAGATCGACATGAGTGAGCAGCGTGCCTATCCGCGTCACGTCAAGACCGACGCGGGCGATATCGATATCCGCCTGATGTCGCCTGCGGACGAAGGCGCTGTGCTCGCTTTCGGCAAGGGCTTGCCGACGCATGACCTGCTGTTCCTGCCGCGCAACATCAGCGAACCGAAGGTGCTGTCCGCCTGGGTCAAGGAGATCGAGCGTGGCGCGATTCAGAGCCTTCTCGCGGTGAAAGACGGCAAGGTCGTAGGTTGCGGCACGCTGGTGCGCGATCCGCACTCCTGGTCGCCCCATGTCGGCGAGATCCGCATGGTGGTTTCGCCCGAGGTCCGCGGGAAGGGGGTGGGGAAGGCGCTGTCGCAGGAGACCTTTGCGCTCGCGCTAGGGGCCGGGCTGGAAAAGCTCTCGGTCCAGATGACGGTCGACCAGCAGGCGGCGATCGCGCTGTTCGAGAGCCTCGGCTTCAAGGCCGAGGCGCTGCTCCGCGACCATGTCCGGGATGTCGGCGGCAAGACCCACGACATCGTCGTGCTTGGCCACAACATTGCACAGGTCCAGGCCCAGATGGAAGCCTACGGGCTGACGGGCGCCGTCCAGCACTAGGAGCGCCGTCCAGCACTGAGACGCCATTGGGCAACCCAAAAGCTGGAAATCAACCCCATGCACAGTAGGCGGCGGGCCAGGAAGGCGGCAGATTGCCTGCTCTTTCGGCGGTTCACGGTTTCGTGATATCGCAGTGCAATACGAATGTTGCATCGCACCATTAACTCTGCCATATAAGCCGTGCCCCGGGCCACAACCGGACGGGGTGAGCCCATAGCTCAACTCAATGAGGATGGAGAGACCCCAATGACGACCGAGACCAACACTGCTTTCGAAGGCTTCAAGGACGCGTTCAAGAACATCCAGAACCTGGAAGTTCCCGAGGCCGCCCGCGAGTTCGTCAAGAAGACTGCCAACACCGCCAAGGATCGTGCTGCCGAAGTGTTCGCTGGCTCCGAGCGCGTGACCGCCGCCGTCGAGAACGCGGTGACCGAGTCCGTCACTGAGGCCGGCAAGATCAGCCGCAACATCCAGCAGGCGATCTATGAGGACGCCGAGGCGTTCTTCTCGGGCATCGACAAGCTCGCGTCCGCCAAGTCGTTCAGCGAAGCCGTCGAGATCCAGTCGAGCCTGCTCCGCGCTCGCGGCGAAGCCTTCGTCTCGCGCGCCAAGGCGACCACCGACTATCTCGGCAACCTCGCCGCCAACGGTGCGAAGTCCGCTCAGGACAACTTTGCCAAGGTCTACACCAAGACCGCCTGATTGGCGCCTGAGACGAGAAACTGAATTTGAGGCCCGCTTCGGCGGGCCTTTGTTTTTTGCGCTGCCGTCATTGCGAGCGAAGCAATCCGGAGTCTTTCCGCGGAGGCAGACTGGATTGCTTCGCTTCGCTCGCAATGACGGGTAGGGTGATGCAGTGATGACTTCACCCGCCACCTTTTCCTTCGACACTCCGGGCGATGCCGAACGCGCGGCCGAGCTGCGCCGCGTCAAGGCGCTGGCGACCCTGGTGCTGGCCTCGACGCTTCTGCTGTTCGTTGTCGCGAAATGGCTGCTGCCCGTGCATCCCGTGTTCGGCTTCATCGCGGCCTTCGCGGAAGCTGCGACCATCGGCGGGCTCGCCGATTGGTACGCTGTGGTCGCGCTGTTCAAGCGGCCGCTCGGCCTGCCGATCCCGCACACCGCGATCATCCAGAGCAACCAGGCCCGCATCGCCGACAAGCTCGGCGAATTCATCCAGGTGCATTTCCTCGAGGCAGGTCCCGTCGAGGCCAAGCTGCAGGAGATCGATTTCGGCTCCTTCGTCGCTGACTGGCTGCGCGACCGCAAGCGCAGCAATGACCTTGCGCGCTTCGCGCTGCGGCTGCTGCCGGAGGCGGTCTCAACAACCGAAAGCTCGGGCCTGATGACCTTCATCATCCGCCGCATGTCCTCCCAGCTCCAGGCGATCGACCTTGCGCCGCTCGCTGCCGGAACGCTGCGCGGCTTCGTCGCGGAGGGGCGGCACCAGATCCTGTTCGACGATCTCCTCCGCGTGATGCACGAGACGCTGAACCAGAAAGAGACGATGGCGATGATCCGCGAGAAGGTGCGCGCGGAATTGCCGACCTTGCTCAGGCTCTATCGCGCCGACAAGTTTCTGGTGAACAAGATCGTGGCGTCCGCCACTGCCTTCTTCAATGAGGTGCGCAGCGATCCCAAGCATCCGTTCCGCGGCGAGTTCGACCGCATGGTGCTGAGCTTCGTTGACCGGCTCGGCACCGATCAGGCCTATATCGATCGTATCGACGGCTTGAAGCGCGATCTGTTGGCGCGGCCCGAGCTTGCCGATCTCGCCCGCACCGTCTGGGCTAACACGCGATCCTTCATCGAGCGCAGTGCGTCCGGCGAGACGCAGGTGCTGCAGCATCATCTCGCCGGAATGTTCGTTTCGGCGGGCGATGCGCTCGCCGGCGACGCCGAGTTGCGTGGCGAGATCAACAAGGGGCTGGTGACGGTGCTGCGCAGCTTCGTCGCTGACCAGAAGAGCGGCGTCTCGACCTTCATCTCAGATCAGGTGAAATCATGGAATATGGCGCAGCTGATTTCGCTGATCGAGATCAACATCGGCCGCGACCTGCAATACATCCGCTTTAACGGCTCGCTGATCGGCGGGCTCGCAGGTCTCGTCCTCTACTCCGTAGAATTCCTGCTCCGATGGTTGTGACTTTTGCGTCACGGCCCTTAGCATTAACGCCTGAGCCTATTGTGGCGCAGTGCTGCACCGGCTTGAATGTCGGGAACCGGCCGCCTAGCTGATTCATGTTGCGCTGCGGAACGTTCAAGAAGCCGGCGTATAGGAATTCATGCCCATTGCCGGCATCGCGTCCGGCAAGCTTTCCAGGAATTCTTGCCCAGGGGATCCATTGATGACCGCTACTGCCCAGACGCTGCGTCCGCCATCCCGTACCCTGATGTTTCTGGAAGGGCGCGCGATCCACGAGTTCGGCGCATTCCTCGGGGCGCTGCCGCTGCTGAGCCTCGCGCCGCACGGTGATGGGCATCCGGTGCTGGTGTTGCCGGGCCTCGTGGCCTCCGACGCATCAACGCGGGCGCTGCGCACCTTTCTGACCAGCAAGGGCTACGCGGTGAGCGGTTGGCGCCAGGGCCGCAACTACGGCCTGCGCGAGGGCGTGCAGCACGCGATGGTCGATCTGGTCGAGGAGCTCAGCGACAAGCACGTCCGAAAGATCAGCCTGGTCGGCTGGAGCCTCGGCGGCCTCTATGCGCGCCAGCTCGCCAAGATGATGCCCGAGCGCGTGCGCCAGGTGATCACGCTCGGCAGCCCCTTTGCCGGCGATCACCGTTCGACCAATGCCTGGCGTGTCTACGAATGGGCGAGCGGCCGCAAGGCCGATGATGTCGATCCAGAGTTCGGTGGCGAACTCGCCGTCCCGCCGCCGGTGCCGACCACCGCGATCTTCAGCCGTACCGACGGCGTCTGCGCCTGGCAAGGCTGCATGGAGAAGTCGGGCGCGCAGACCGAGAGCATCGAGGTCGAAAGCAGCCATTGCGGCATGGGCCACCATCCAGCCGTTGTCTATGCGGTCGCCGACCGTCTCGCGCAGAAGGAAGGCCAGTGGCAGCCTTTTGATCGCAGCGGCTGGCGCAGCCTGGTTTATCCCGATCCGCACAGGTAGTTTCTTCGCCTCTCCCGGTAAGAACGGGAAGAGCGAGCAGCAAGATCGTCGCGTCTCTCCATTGTCGCGCCCGCACCAAACGCGCTATGCCTCGCGCATGGCGCATCCGCTCTCTCGCATCATCGACCAGCTCAAGCGCGAGCCGTCGCGCACCGGCTCCATCGTCATCACCATGTTCGGCGATGCCATCGTGCCGCGCGGCGGTTCGGTGTGGCTCGGCACGCTGCTGGCGTTCTTCGAGACCTTGGACATCGATGCCGGCGTTGTGCGCACCGCGATGTCGCGGCTCGCTGCCGATGGCTGGCTGACGCGCGAAAAGGTCGGCCGCAACAGCTTTTATCGTCTTGCCGAGAAGGGCCGAGAAACGTTCGAGGCCGCGACGCGCCACATCTACGATCCGCTACCGTCGGACTGGACCGGCCGCTTCGAGCTGCTGCTGATCGGCAATGGTGAGGACCGCGACGCCTCGCGCGAAGCCTTGCGCAATGCCGGCTTCGGTAGCCCACTGCCGGGCGTCTGGGTCGCTCCGTCGGGTGTTCCGGTGCCGGAGGAAGCTGCCGGTGCCATCCGGCTCGAAGTTTCGGCTGAGGATGACAGCGGGCGTCGCCTGCTCGGCGCGAGCTGGCCGCTGGAGCGCACCGCCGACGCCTATCTGAAATTCATGAAGACGTTCGAGCCGCTGCGCGCCGCGCTTGCGCGCGGCGCGGGCCTGTCCGAGGCCGATGCCTTCACCGCGCGCATCCTGCTGATCCACTACTACCGCCGCGTCGTGCTGCGCGATCCGCTGCTGCCTGAGAGCCTGCTGCCGGCGGATTGGCCGGGCAGGACTGCCCGCGAACTTTGCGGCGAGATCTATCGCGCGCTGCTGGCGCCGTCCGAACAATGGCTTGATAGGCATGGAACCAACGAGAAGGGGGCGCTGCCGCCGGCGAGAAAGCTGCTGGAACGGAGGTTCGAGGCTTGACCTATATGTTACAGAAATATCTTGCATGAGATAATTTTTGTTATATATTTCCTCCCAACCAAACGGGAGGATGCGCATGTATACCCAGGCGCTGAACACGGCCGACACCGATGATCGCGGTCTTGAGGACGCGGCCAAGGCCGCGCAGTTCCAGGCCCGCATCGATGCCGAAGAGCGCATCGAGCCGAATGACTGGATGCCGGCGGCCTATCGCAAGACGCTCACCCGCCAGATCTCCCAGCACGCCCATTCCGAAATCGTCGGCATGCTGCCCGAAGGCAACTGGATCACGCGCGCGCCGACGCTGCGGCGCAAGGCGGCGTTACTTGCCAAAGTGCAGGACGAATGCGGCCACGGGCTCTATCTCTACGCCGCCGCCGAGACGCTCGGAACCTCGCGCGAAGAGCTGGTCGACGCGATGCTCTCGGGCAAGGCCAAATATTCCTCGATCTTCAACTATCCGACGCTGTCCTGGGCCGACATCGGCACCATCGGCTGGCTGGTCGATGGCGCCGCGATCATGAACCAGATCCCGCTGTGCCGCTGCTCCTATGGCCCCTATGCGCGCGCGATGATCCGCGTCTGCAAGGAGGAGTCGTTCCATCAGCGCCAGGGTTACGAGATCATGCTGACGCTGTGCCGCGGCTCGGACGAGCAGAAGGCGATGGCGCAGGACGCGCTGAACCGCTGGTGGTGGCCGGTGCTGATGATGTTTGGCCCGCCCGATGCCACCAGCCAGCACAGCGACACGTCGACGAAGTGGAAGATCAAGCGTTTCTCCAATGACGAGCTGCGCCAGAAATTCGGCGATGCCACCGTGCCGCAGGCGCAATATCTCGGCCTCACCATCCCCGATCCCGGCATGACTCAGGATGCGGAAGGTCACTGGCGCTACAGCGAGATCGACTGGACCGAATTCAAGCAGGTGCTCGCCGGCAACGGCCCCTGCAACCGTGACCGCATGGCCGCGCGCCGCAAGTCGCACGACGAGGGCGCCTGGGTGCGCGAGGCCGCTGCCGCCTACGCGGCGAAGCGCGCGCAGCGTCAGACCGCGCAAGCTGCGGAATAGGGAGATCAAAAATGACCACGCCGAATACGCCGCTGTGGGAAGTCTTCATTCGCAGCCGCAACGGGCTCGCGCACAAGCATGTCGGCTCGCTGCATGCGAGCGATGCCACGATGGCGCTGCTGGCTGCGCGCGATATCTACACCCGCCGCGGCGAGGGCCTTTCGATCTGGGTGGTGCCGTCGACCGCGATCACCGCAAGCGACCCCGCCGAGAAGGGCATGATGTTCGAGCCGGCTGAGTCCAAAATCTACCGGCATCCGACATTCTACGAGGTGCCGGAAGAAGTGGGGCACATGTGATGCCCGCCGCCAACATCCAGGTCTCCGAAACGCCGCTCGTGCTCTACGCGCTGCGCCGGGCCGACGATGCGCTCATCCTCGGACACCGGCTGTCGGAATGGTGCGGGCACGCGCCGATGATGGAAGAGGATATGGCGCTCTCCAACATTGCGCTCGACCTCATCGGCCAGGCGCGCGAGCTCTACACCTATGCCGCCAAGACCGAAGGCAAGGATAACGACGAGGACAAGCTCGCTTATCTGCGCGACGTCAGGCAATACCGCAATCTGCTGCTGGTCGAGCAACCCAATGGTGACTTCGCCCAGACCCTGGTGCGGCAGTTCTTCTATTCGGCCTTCGCCGATCTCTACTGGCGCGCCATGATGACCTCGCGCGACACGACGCTTGCGGCGATTGCAGCGAAGTCGGAGAAGGAGAGCGCCTATCATCTGCGTCACGCCTCGGAATGGATCATCCGGCTCGGCGACGGCACCGACGAGAGCCGTCAACGGACGCAGTCGGCGATCGATCACCTCTGGGCCTTCACGGGCGAGATGTTTGCCGTCGATGACGGCGAGCGCGCGATGATTCATGCCGGTATCGCCGTCGATCCCGGCACCTTGCGCGGCCGCTGGATGACGACGCTGTCTGATGTCGTTGGTGAAGCAACGCTTACTCTGCCGCAGAATGATTGGATGCAGCAGGGCGGCCGTTCGGGTCGGCACGGCGAGCATCTCGGTCATCTCCTGTCCGAGCTGCAATCGATGCAGCGCACGTTTCCGGGGCAGACATGGTGACGGTGCTGGAGCACGATAGCGAGTTGCGCCGGCGCGCCTGGGACGCTGCTGCAAATGTCGTCGATCCGGAAATCCCGGTGCTGACCATCGCCGATCTCGGCGTGCTGCGCGATGTCGTGCTCGACGGCGACCATGTCGAGGTTGCGATCACGCCGACCTATTCGGGTTGCCCGGCCATGAACATGATCGCGCTCGAAATCGAGCTTGCGTTGGAGCGCGCCGGCTTTCGTCAGCCGAAAGTGCGCACCGTGCTGTCGCCGGCCTGGACCACCGACTGGATGAGCGAAGAGGGACGCCGCAAGCTGCACGCCTACGGCATCGCGCCGCCGCAATCCTCACACTCGCGTCGCGCGCTGTTCGGCGAGCAGGCCGTCACATGCCCGCAATGCGGCTCGCAGGAGACGGAGCTGCTGTCCGAATTCGGATCGACCTCCTGCAAAGCGCTTTGGCGCTGCAAGTCCTGCCGCGAGCCCTTTGATTATTTCAAGTGTCATTGACCATGTCCGCAGCCGCACCGCGCTTCCATCGCCTGGCCGTCAACGACCTCCGCCGCGAGGCCTCTGACGCCGTGTCGCTGACCTTCGCGATCCCCGGTGAACTCGCCGGCGACTACGCCTTTACCCCCGGCCAGTATCTCACGCTCCGCACCACACTCGACGGGGAGGAGGTGCGGCGCTCCTATTCCATCTGCTCCGGCCCTGACGACGGCGAGATCCGGATTGCCGTGAAGAAGATCGACGGCGGCGCGTTTTCGAGCTGGGCGGCCGATGAGCTGAAGAGTGGCGACGAGCTCGACGTGATGACCCCGACCGGCCGCTTCGGCGTGGTCCCGCCGGCGGATGCTGGGCGTATCCATGTCGGCTTCGCGGCCGGCTCCGGCATCACGCCGATCCTGTCGATCGTGAAGGGCGTGCTGGCGCGCGAGCCCAATAGCCGCTTCTTCCTGTTCTATGGCAACCGCGCGACCGATAACATCATGTTCCTCGAGGCGCTGGAGGAGCTGAAGGACCGCTTCATCGACCGCCTCTCGATCTTTCACGTCATCTCGGGCGAGGAGCAGGATATCCCGATCCTGCATGGCCGGCTCGACGACGACAAGGTGAGGGTGCTGCTACGCTCGCTGGTGCCGGCGGAGAGCGTTGATCACGTCTTCGTCTGCGGGCCCCTTGGCATGAGCGAGGAGATCGAGGCAACCTGCCGCGATCTCGGCATCGCCGACGACCGCATCCATGTCGAACGCTTCGTCTCCGAATTCGGCGGCAAGCCGCGACCGAAGAAGATCGTTGCTCCCGATGCGCCGCCGAAGGCGATCGCATCACTGATCATCGACGGCAAGCGCCGCGACGTGCCGGTCGCTGACGGCGAAGCGATTCTCGATGCTGCGCTGCGCGCGGGCGTCGATCTTCCCTTCGCCTGCAAGGGCGGCATGTGCTCGACCTGCCGGGCGAAGCTGGTGGAGGGCGAGGCGCCGATGGACACCAATTATTCACTGGAGCCGTGGGAGCTGAAGGCGGGTTTTGTTCTCACTTGCCAGGCCAAGCCATCGTCGGAGCGGGTCGTGGTCGACTACGACCACGTTTGACAGTGTTGGCCAACCAGCAGAACATCATGAGCAAGCATTTCGTCGGGAGAAGCGCGTGAACGTCAAAGCCGCCTTGTCGCCTGAGGATGTCGCGCGGGCCTGTGCAGATGTGATGTGGGCGGAGGACGACGCCTCAAAGGGCCTCGGCATGGAGATCGTCGAGGTCGGCCCGGGCTTTGCGACGCTCGCCATGACGGTGCGGCCGGACATGGTCAACGGTCAGCGCATCGCCCATGGCGGATTCATCTTCACGCTCGCCGATTCCGCCTTCGCCTTTGCCTGCAATTCGCACAATGACCGTGTTGTGGCTGCACAAGGCCAGATCACCTTCATCAAGCCGGGCAAGCTCGGCGATCGGCTCGTTGCGAAAGCAAAAGAGGTCACCCGCGGCGGCCGCTCCGGCATCTATGACGTGCGTGTCACCACCGGCGATACCGTCATAGCCGAATTCCGCGGGCATTCGCGTGTCATTCCCGGCACGTGGTTGCCGGCGCAAGAACAGTAAGAAATCAATAAAGAGAACAAATCAATGTGGGGAAACGAAAATGGCTTCGACGAAGCTGAAGGAAGGCGGCCACGTCTATAGGGCCGAGTTGGACGCGCAGGAGCGCGCGTCACGCGACGAGATCATGGCGTTGCAGAAGCAGCGGCTGGCCTGGTCGCTGAAGCACGCCTATGACAACGTCGCGCATTATCGCAAGGCTTTTGATAAGGCTGGCGTGCATCCGTCCGACTTTCGCGAGCTTCCTGATCTCGCAAAGTTTCCGTTCACAGTGAAGACGGATCTCCGCGACAACTATCCCTTCAACATGTTCGCCGTGCCGCGTGAGAAGCTTGTGCGCGTGCATGCGTCCTCCGGCACGACAGGCAAGCCGATCGTCGTCGGCTATACCCAACGCGACATCGAGACCTGGTCGGAGGTGGTGGCGCGCTCGATCCGGGCGGCCGGCGGCCGCACCGGCATGATCATCCACAACGCCTATGGCTATGGTCTTTTCACCGGAGGTCTTGGTGTGCATTACGGTGCCGAAAAGCTCGGCTGCACCGTGGTGCCGATCTCGGGCGGCATGACCGAGCGGCAGGTGCAACTGATCAACGACTTCCGGCCTGACATCATCACGGTGACGCCGAGCTACATGCTGGCGATCCTGGACGAGTTCAAGCGGCAGAAGCTCGACCCGCGCCAATGTTCGCTCAAGGTCGGCATCTTCGGTGCCGAGCCGTGGACCAACGCCATGCGCGGCGAGATCGAGGACGCCTTCGACATGGATGCGACCGACATCTATGGCCTGTCCGAGGTGATTGGCCCCGGCGTCGCGCAGGAATGCATCGAGACCAAGGACGGCCTGCACATCTGGGAGGACCATTTCTATCCCGAGGTGATTGATCCCGTGACCGGCGCGGTGCTGCCGGATGGCGAGAAGGGCGAACTTGTGTTCACCTCGCTGACCAAGGAAGCCTTTCCGGTGATCCGCTATCGCACGCGCGATCTGACGCGGCTGTTGCCAGGCACGGCGCGGCCAGGCATGCGGCGGATGGAAAAGGTGACGGGCCGCTCGGACGACATGATCATCCTGCGCGGTGTCAATCTGTTCCCGACCCAGATCGAGGAGGTGCTGCTCGCCACCGACTGGTGCGGCGGTCACTTTATCCTCGAATTGACCCGCGAAGGCCGGATGGACGAACTGACCATCATCGCCGAGGCGCGCCCCGAAAGCTGGGATGGACAAGGCCTCATCGACCAAGCAGATCGGATCTCGACCCATATCAAGAACACCATCGGCGTCAGCTCCAAAGTGCAGATCGTCGCGCCGGCCACGCTGGAGCGCTCGCTCGGCAAGGCCAAGCGCCTTTACGACAAGCGGCCGAAGGATTGACTTGACCGCCCCCAAAGGCGACAAGGCCCGCGAGAAATCGCGGGTCTTTCCTATGTCGCCAGCCGATACCAGAACCGTCGAGGCGCGTTGCGTCCGCCTCGATGCCAAGGCCGAAAACGCCGCCGCGATTGCACCCAGCGTCGAGCGCCGTATGCTGACGTGCGGCCCGAACGATCTCCTGATCGAGGTGAAGGCCGCCGCCGTCAATCCGTCCGACGTCAAGGCTGCCACCGGGCTGATGCCCTATGCCGTGTTCCCGCGTACGCCCGGCCGAGACTACGCCGGCGTGGTGATCGACGGGCCGGCCGGCACGATCGGCCGCGAGGTGTTCGGCTCCTCGGGTGATCTCGGCATCCGCCGCGACGGTACGCACGCGAGCCATCTCGTGGTCGAAGCTGACGCGGTCGTGGAGAAGCCGAAGAGCGTATCGTGGGAGGAGGCCGCCGGCATCGGCGTGCCCTTCGTCACCGCGATGGAAGGCTTTCGCCGCGCGGGCGTGCCGAAGAGCGGCGAGACGGTTCTGGTGTTCGGCGTTAACGGCAAGGTCGGTCAGGCCGCGGTGCAGATCGCGACCTGGCAGGGTGCGCGCGTCGTCGGCGTGGTGCGCAAGGCGGAAGCCTATGAAGGCCACAGCAATGCGCCGATCGAGGTCATCGACGCTTCCGCCGTCGATGCCGCCACACGCGTGCGCGAATTGACCGGCGGCAACGGCGCCGACATCGTCTTCAACACCGTCGGCGATCCCTATTTTCAGGCCGCGCACAAGTCGCTCGCGCTGCGCGGCCGCCAGATCCTGATCGCCGCGATCGACCGGATCGTGCAGTTCAACATCCTCGAATTCTACCGGGGACAGCACACCTATGTCGGCATCGACACGCTCGGCCTGTCGTCGGCCGCAACGGGCGCCGTGCTGCACGATCTCGGTCCGGGCTTTGCGGGCGGCCACCTGAGGCCGTTCCCAATCAACGCGAATGCGATCTATCCGCTCGAGCGCGCGAAGGAAGCCTACGTTGCGGTCGCCGGCTCCTCGCGTGATCGCGTGATCCTGAAGCCGTAATCATGGACTCGCCCGCCCAACTCGTCATCATCGCCGGCCTCGTCATCGGCCTGGTCTATGGTGCCGTCGGCCTGCTCAGCGGTTTCTGCCTGATGAGCAGCATGCGCGGATGGCTGGCGGCGGGAGACGGGCGGCTGGTGCGTAGCTATGCGTTGGCGATCGCGGTCGCGATTGCCATGAGCCAATTCCTCGCCGGCGAAGGCATGGTCGATCTGGGCAAGTCGATCTACCTGCAGCCGACCTTTTCGGTACCGGTGCTGTTCCTCGGCGGCCTGCTGTTCGGCTACGGCATGGTGCTGTCGAACGGCTGCGGCTCGCGCGCGCTGGTGCTGCTCGGCGGCGGCAATCTCCGCTCCTTCGTCGTCGTGATCGTGCTCGCCATTGCCGCGCAGATGACGCTCAAAGGTTTGATCGCGCCAGCGCGCATTGCGCTGGTTCAGGCTTCCCAAACCACCGCCGGCGCCAATTCGCTGCCCACGCTGTTGACGACGCTTGGTCTTGGTGAAGCTCTTTCTCGCGTACTCTGCGCTGCCGCGATCGTCGTAGCGCTGGTCCTGTTTGCCTTTGCCCATCCGGCGTTTCGCCGCTCGCCGGGTCAGATCGCGGCGGGCATCATCGTAGGCCTTCTCGTCGCCGCTGGCTGGTACGTCACCGGCTATCTCGGCGCCGACGACTTCAATCCCGTCCCGGTGACCTCGCTCACCTTCGTCGCGCCGATCGCCGATAGCCTGCAATACGCGATGCTCTCGACGGGCCTGACACCGAACTTCGGCATCGCGACCGTTGCCGGCGTCTTTGCCGGCAGTCTGGTCACTGCGCTCACCACGGGCCGCTTCCATCTCGAAGGTTATTCCTCGCCGCGCCACATGCTGCGCTCGGCCGGCGGCGCCGCGCTGATGGGGATCGGCGGCGTGATGGCTTTTGGCTGCTCGATCGGGCAGGGGCTCACGGGCATATCGACGCTCGCACTGGGCTCGTTCATTGCGGTTGCCGGCATCCTGCTCGGTACGACGGCGGGCCTGCGCGGAAGCTTGCGCGTTCAGCCGCTCGCGGTGGCCTGACGGCGCAGCAGCCGGTCGCCCAGCGTCGCAAGGCCAATGCCGGCCACGATCAGTCCGGCCGCAACGGCCAGACTGATGTCGATTGGCTCACCCAGCAGGACGGCCGCACTGGCGATACCGACGAGCGGCGTCCCGGTGGTGCCGAGCGAGGTCGTCAAGGCGGAGATACTCTTGTTGACCATCGACATCGCCCAATAGGCCAGCGCTGTCCCGATCAGGCCGGAGTACAGGAACAGCAGCACGAGCCTCCACGACCACTCCGCATGCGGCAGGCCGTCCGTGATCAGCGCCGACCCTGTGAGCACGATGGTTGCCACGAGCACCTGCCAGATCAGGAGCTGGAGCGGGGAGCCGATCCAGCGATGCGCGCGGATATAGATGATGTTCGCGGCCCAGGAGATCGCGGCCAGGATCACCATGCCGGCACCAAGCACGACGTTTGTGTTGGTCCAATCGATCGATGCCGGGTTCAGGATCACGGCTAGCCCGATCAGTCCGAGCAGGGCGCCCGCGAGCTTTGGCGCCGTCAGCGTATCTTCCCCCAGCAAGGGTGCTGCAATCGCAACCCAGAGCGGCGTGGTGTAGCCGAGCACGACGGCCTTGCTCGCGGGCAGGAAGCGCACACCGGCCGCAACCAGAACCGAGAACACCGTCATGTGCAGCAGCGCCACGCTCAAGACCACAGGAATGTCGCGCCGCTCCGGGATCACAAGATTGTTGCTCAGTCCCAGGATCACGAACAACCCAGCCAGCGCGATCCAGCTCCGGATCGCCGACGTCCAGAGCGGCGGAAGGAATTGCACGAGCTGCTTCGTGATCGACCAGTTCACGCCCCAGGCCAGCACGACGATGAGGAACAGCCCGATTGCCGTGCGGGGAGAGAGGGAAGAGTTCATCGCAGAATCCTTGAAGCAGTGCGGTCTGCGAGATAGCATCCCAGCTGGCACCTGAAAAAGTGCCAGATCTGAAAGGAATAAAGTGCCAGTTTCAGAAAGCATGATCTCCGGTCTGATCGACCTGAGCCGGACCGAGGAAGAGGGGCTGGTGGCCCAGCTGACCAGCCAACTCCGGAGCCTGATCGCGACCGGCCGCCTCGCCAAAGGTCGCGCGCTGCCGTCAAGCCGCCGGCTTGCGAGCGATCTCGGCGTCTCGCGCAACACTGTCACCTATGCGTTCGAGCAGCTCGCCGCCGAGGGATATCTCCAGGCGTCGCACGGACGTCGTCCTGTAGTGACGGTCGATGGTGCTGAGCCCGTCGAAGGAGCTGGCGCCGCCGCTTCGCACGTTCGCTCCGCCAGGCCGCAGCTCTCGCCTTGGGCTTCGCAGCTCAAGCAGACGGACTGGCCGATGTCCTATCAGGCTCCGCTCAAGCCGTTGCGGCCGGGGCATGGCGATTTCAGGGAGTTTCCGAACGAGGTGTGGGCGCGCTGCCTGCGCCGCAGCGCCGTGCGCGCCGCCAAGCGCGAGCTTGGTCCGCTCAACCGAGCGCGCCTGCGCGAGGCGCTGGCGCATTATCTCGCGACCAGCAGAGGCGTTCGCGCCAGGGCCGACCAGATCATGATCCTGCCAAGCGCACAGGCTGCGTTGACCTTGATAGCGGCTGCGCTCGTTAGCCCGGGCGACGACGTCTGGGTCGAGGATCCCGGCTATCCCGGCGCCGCGGCGGCTTTCCGCGCCTCTGGCGCGCGCGTGACCGGCATCGGGCTGGATGAGCAGGGCATGCAGCCGATGCCGGGAATGGCCGTGCCCAAACTCGTTTTCATGACGCCGTCGCACCAGCACCCGACCGGACGGCTGATGTCGCTGGCCCGCCGCACCGAGTTTCTCAGGTCAAGCAGGCCCGGCAAGACCTGGATCGTCGAGGACGATTATGACGGTGAATTCCACTATGACAGCCGGCCGGTGCCGGCCTTGCAGGGGCTCGACGCCCATGGCCGCGTGTTTTATGTCGGCACGTTCTCAAAGGCGATGACGTCGGATATCCGGCTCGGCTATCTGGTGGTGCCGCCGGCGCTGGTCAGCACATTCGAGATCGCACAGCGGCATATCGGCTTGATCGCGTCCAGTCATATCCAGGAAGCGCTCGCCGAGTTTATCGCTGATGGGCATTTTCTGGCGCATCTGCGTCGGATGCGCCGACTCTATCACGCGCGCCGCGATCACCTCGTCGAGGGGCTGGAGCGCAATCTCGGTGAGGTGCTCTTGGTCGAGGTGCCATCGGGCGGCATCCAGCTCGTCGCCCGCCTCAAGCGCAGTCGTACCGATCAGGCGGCGGTGAAGCGGCTCGTCAAGGCAGGCGTTGAAACGCGCGCCCTGTCCAGCCTGGCGCTGGGCAAGCCGCGCGATAATGGCCTGTTGCTCGGCTTTGCGGCCTGGCGCGAGAGCGAGATCAGCGCAGCGGTGCGAACGATGGCGTCATGTTTCTAGGCAGTCGCGCTAGTCAACCGCCTTCGTGACGATACGGATCTCCGAGGTCAGCGTCCGGTGCACCGGGCACTTGTCGGCGATCTCCATCAGCTTCTTGCGCTGCTCAACGTCGAGCGCGCCGTCGATTGCGATATCGCGCTCGATCTGGTCGAGCATGCCGTCGCGCGTCTCGCACTCCGCGCAGTCCTTGGCATAGATTTTTGAATGCTTCAGCGTGACGGTGACGCGGTCGAGCGGCAGCGACTTGCGGTCGGCATAGAGGCGCATGGTCATGGAGGTGCAGGCACCGAGACCGGCGAGAAGGAAATCATAGGGCCCGGGACCTGCATCTTCACCCCCAGCCGCCACCGGCTCGTCCGCTACCAGATGATGCGGTCCGACTGTGATGATCTGGTTGAACTTGCTCTTGCGGGCATCCCGGACCACGACCTTCCGCGGTTCCTCAGGGAGGTCCATCGCTTTCGCGGGCTTTGCCGTGTCGACATATCGGCTCGCCCAGGCAGCGATCACATCGGCCGCATAGAGCGCGTCGGCCGGCCTGGTCAGCAGGTGATCCGCATGGTCGAGCGAGACGAAGCTCTTGGGATGTTTCGCCGAGACGAAAATCTTTGTCGCGTTGTCGATCCCCACGGTATCGTCGACCGGCGAATGCATCACCAGCAGCGCCTTGTGCAGGCCGGTGACGTCCTTCATCAGCTCGTGTTCGACGATGTCGTCGAGAAATTCGCGCTTGATCCGGAACGGGCGGCCCGCGAGAGAAACCTCGACCTCACCCTGCGCGCGGATATTGTCGAGATGCTCTCTAAAGAGACCGGTGACGTGAGCAGGATCGGACGGCGCCGCGATGGTCGCGACCGCCTTGGCCTCCGGAATCTTTCCGGCGGCCGCCAGAATCGCCGCGCCGCCGAGACTGTGCCCGACCAGGATCGACGGCGCCTTGCGGGTCGCACGCAGATGATCGGCGGCATGCACGAGATCGGCGACATTGGAGGAGAACGTCGAATTGGCAAACTCGCCTTCGCTGGAGCCGAGCCCGGTGAAGTCGAAGCGCAGCACTGCGATGCCTTTGGCGGCGAGGGCGACCGAGATGCGCTTGGCCGCCAGCGTGTCCTTGCCGCAGGTGAAGCAGTGGGCAAACAGTGCGTAAGCTACGGGCTCGCCGTCAGGGAGCTCCAGCGCGGCGGCGAGTTGATGGCCGCCTTCGCCGGTGAATTGAAAGCGTTCCGTCGTCATGGGCTTCCCCCGTTCTTGCTTGAGCCTAGTCGGCCGAATAGCGCTGCTCGGCCCAGGGATCGCCGCGGTTATGATAGCCGCGGACCTCCCAAAAGCCCGGCGCGTCGTCGGTCAGGAATTCGATAGCCTGGAGCCACTTTGCGCTCTTCCAGAAATAAAGATGCGGCACGACCAGCCGCACCGGGCCGCCATGCTCGTCCGACAGGGGCTGCCCCGACCAGCTGTGGGCGAGTAGCGCGTCCTCGGCGGCAAAGTCTTCGAGCGCGAGGTTGGTGGTGTACCCGTCATAGGAATGCAGCACGACGAAGCGTGCATCGTCGCGCGGCTGGCAGGCTGCCAGCAGCTCGCGCGTTGCGAGCCCTTCCCACTCATTGTCGTAACGCGACCAGGTCGTCACGCAATGGATGTCGGAGGTGAACCGGTCCTGCTTTTGCGCGGCGAGCTCCGCAAAAGTCCAGAACACGGGATTCTCGATCGCGCCGTAGACGTCGAGCCGCCAGCGATCGCGCGAGACCGGCGGCAGGACGCCAAGGTCGAGCACCGGCCAGTCTTTCGTCAGATGCTGGCCGGGCGGCAGGCGCTGATCCTCGGAGCGCGTAACCTTACCCGTGAGAAAGCGGCCCTCGCGCGCCCATTTCTCCTTGGTGCGCGTCAGCTTGCTGTCGTATGGCGTCTGGTCGGCCATGAGCTACTCGTGGCGGTGCATCGCAGAGGCATGCTTGGTGTCGCGCATGGTGGAATAGATGATCAGCGACAGGAAGATGACGCCGGCGAGATAGTAGTAGAACCATTCCTCGTGCCCGACGCTCTTGAAATAGAGCGCGATCGCGGGCGCCGTGCCGCCGAAGATCGAGACCGTGATCGCGTAGGGCAGGCCGACGCCGAGCGCGCGGACGTTGGTCGGGAACAGCTCGGCCTTCACCACCGCGTTGATCGAGGTGTAGCCGGCGACGAACAGCCATGCGGCGCAGATCAGGATGAACGCCACGAATGGCGACTTGGTCTCTTTCAGCGTCATCAGCAGCGGCACGGTGGCGAGCGTGCCGGCGACGCCGAAGAAGATCAACAGCGGCTTGCGGCCGATCTTGTCGGAGATCGCACCATAGATCGGCTGCAGGATGGTCGCGAAGATCAGCGTGCCGAAGATCACGAAGGTGGTCTGGTCTTCGGTCAAGCCGACCGAGAGCTTCACGAAGGTCTGCATGTAGGTGGTGAAAGTGTAGAACGCCGCGGTGCCGCCGGCAGTGAGGCCGACCACGAGTAGCAGCTCGCGCGGATACCGCAGCAAATTGGTGATCGAGCCGGTCGGCTTCACCACCTTCTTGGCTTCCTCGAACGCCTCGGTCTCCTGCAGATTGCGCCGCATCACTGCGGCAAAGATCGCGAGCGCCGCGCCGATCGCGAACGGAATCCGCCAGCCCCAGGCCTTCAGCTCGTCGGGCGTCAGGAAGACCTTTTGCAGCAGCAGTAGCACGATGATCGCGGTGAGCTGGCCGCCGATCAGCGTGACGTATTGAAAGCTCGAATAGAAGCCGCGATGCCTGGGATCGGCGACTTCGCTCAGGTAGGTGGCGCTGGTGCCATATTCGCCGCCGAGGCTCAGGCCCTCGATCACGCGGGCCAGCGCCAGGATCACCGGGGCGGCAAAGCCGATCGTGGCATAGGTCGGCGTCGCCGCGATGATCAGCGAGCCGAAGCACATGAAGACGACTGACAGCGTCAGTGAGATCCGCCGCCCGAAATGGTCGGCGATGTAGCCGAACAGCCAACCGCCCAGCGGCCGCATCAGGAAGGTTGCCGCGAACACCACGGCGACGTTCAATTGCTGGACGACGGGATCGCTGCCCGGGAAGAAGGCCGGGGCAAAATAGAGCGCGAACGCCGTGTAGGCGTAGAAGTCGTACCACTCGACGAGATTGCCGATCGAGCCGATCAAGATCGCCTTGATCCGGCGCTCTGCGTCGGCGATGTCAATGTGGTCGGAGCCCGGTTTGATTGCTTGCTCTGTCACGTCCGGCCTCCCAGAAATCATGTGTTGGGAGCCTACATCGCCTTTCCAAGCAGAAATGGCAACTGGCGGGGGCCTCGTACCGTGCCCTGCGACCAGGTCACGGTGCCGGCTGGGTCGAGCCGGAAGTCCGGAATCCGCTTCAGCCATTCCTCGAGCGCGACCTGCATCTCCATCCGCGCCAAATTGGAACCGACGCAGCGGTGGATGCCGAGGCCGAAGGCGGCATGGCGGTTTTCCCGCCGGTCGATCACGACCTTGTCAGCGTCCGGAAACATTTTTGGGTCCCGGTTGGCGGCCGGGAAGGACAGCAGCACCATGTTGCCCGTCTTGACCGGGCAGCCCGAGACCGTGGTCTCCTTGACGACCTCACGAGCCATGGTCACCGGCGAATAGGCACGGAGCAGTTCCTCTACGGCGATCGGGATCAACCCGGGCTCGGCGATCAGCCGCTCGCGATCGGCCGGCGTCCGGGCGAGATGCCAGAGCGAGGAGCCGATCGCGCTCCAGGTGGTATCGATGCCGGCAATCAGGAGCAGCCGCAGAGAGCCCAGCACGTGCGACTCCTCCAGCGGCTGGCCTTCCTTGTCCTTTGCATTCATCAAATAGGAGATGAGATCGTTGGTCGGCTTCGACCTCCGCTCCTCGATATGCGTCCTGAAATAGGCGCTCATCTCCTGCACCGCCTGGAGCAATCTGTTCTCGTCCTTGATGCCGAGCTCCAGGATCATGTGGATCCAGTTGATGAAGAGATCGCTGTCAGACTCGGGAATGCCGAGCATGTGCGCGATGGCCTGAACCGGAATGTATTTGCTGTACTGCGCTGCGGCATCGACCTTGCCGTCGGCAATGAACCCGTCGATCAGCTCGTTGCAGATTGCGCGCATCCGCGGCTCCAGCTTCTTCATCGCATCCGGCGTGAAGGGCGGTAGCAGCAATTGCTTGGCCGGCTTGTGCACGGGCGGATCCGAAGTGATCGGCGGGGCCGCGTTCCTGGCGACCTCGGGCCGTACGTCGCGGACGATGATGCGGCGTGACGAAAAATGTTCGGTGTCGTTGGCGATTTCGCGCACCGCCTCATAGGTCGTCGGCATGTAGCAGCCGAGGAAGCGCCCGGTATGGACGACCGGGCTCGCGGCGCGCAACTCTTCCCAGATCGGAAAGGGATCGTCGGTCCATTGCGGATCGGTGTGGTCGAAGTCATTGACCCAGTCGGTCACGGGCGGATGGGCGGCGGGCTGGCTGACGTCGGACATGGCAGTAAAATCCCTTGAATATCCCTTGGGGCTCGTGTTCGCTGAAGGCACGCAAAGCGCGCGCGGGCAGGCGCCGCGCTACTCCTCGATCACATCGATCGCGATTTCCGGGCAGTTGGATTTGGCAAGCCAGGCCTTGTCCTCAAGGCCCGGTGGAACCGTGCCGTCTCCGGCCTCGTGGGCGTTGCCGTACTCGTCGAGCTCGAACAGCTCTGGCGCCAGCGCCTTGCAGCGGGCATGGCCCTGGCATTTGTCGGGATCGACGCGAACCCTCAGTCGCTCCGTCATTGCGGCTTCCTCGGTCGTATACGCGCGGCCGGAAGGTGGCGCGCGCTCCTCATGTAAATTTTTATCCGCGGCATTTGCCGCTGGCTTTAAGTTATAGTCTATTACATTCGCGACAGGCTTCCCCTGTCAAGCGCAAACTTATAGGCTCGGCGCAACATGCGTTCACAACTTGCCCGCAAGCCGCACAATACCTACCACCATGGCGATCTCCGCGACGCCCTGATCAAGGTCGCGCTGCGCGAGGCCGAGCAGGGCGGGGCGGAAGCGATCAGCATCAAGGCGCTGGCAAAGCAGCTCGGTGTTTCGCAACCGGCGCCGTACCGGCATTTTGCTGACCGAGAGGCGCTGCTTGCCGCGGTGACGGCGAAGGCGTTCCGGCAGCTCAGCGCGATTCTGCGTGAGGCAATGGCCAAGCCGTCGAAGCAATCAAAGCTGTCGCGGCTGGCGCAGGCGACGCTCGATTTCGGCCTACGCCGCAACGGCATCTACCGGTTGATGTTTGCCTCGCGCACGGTGTCTTGCGCAGCCAAGGGCAGCGAGCTGCACGAGGCCACGCGCGACACATTTTCGCTCGTCATCGAGGCGCTGGAAGCGCCTGCGGTCGGCTATTTGCGCGAGCGGCAGGCACTCAAGATCTGGGCCGCGCTGCACGGCGTGGTGATGCTGGCCGAGCAGGGTCTGTTCACCGGCGAGGCCGCACATGCCACGCGCGAGGAACTGGTCGAGGACTTTGTGAACGAGACGAAGGCCGCGCTCGCGGTTGCGATCAAGGACGCGCAGCGTCGCAAGAAGGCGGGCGCTTAAGCCTTCGCTTTCAGCAGCCGCATCAGCTTTTCGACCGCGCTATCCGGTGTCGTCACGACCGGGCGGCCCGTAGCCTCCGCGACGAGCGGTGCGGTTGCCGCGATGCTGAACTGCGCCAGCGCGATGACGTCGCAGTCGCGCAAATCCTTTGACGCCTCGATGATCAGCCGGTCATGCGTGGCGCGGTCGCCGCGGTCGAGCGCGGCAAGCGCGCCGTCGGCAAGCTTTGGCACGATCTGGACCGAGGTCGGAAACTCCGGCGGCATCGAGACCAGCGTTGGCGGGAAGGTCGAGAGCAGGCCGATCTTCTTGCCCATCGTCACGGCCCGTTCGATCATGGCTTCGTTCGGCTTGAGCACCGGCATCGGCGCATGCGCGCGCGCGACGGCCTCAATGCAGGGGCCGAAGGCCGAGCAGGTGAACAGGATCGCGTTCGCCCCGGTCGCTGCCGCATAATCGCCGAGCGCAAGAAAACGCTCGGTCATGGCATCGTTGAGCTTGCCGTCGCGCGCCAGATCCGCCGACAGGCTGTCGTCGAGCAAGTTCATCAGCCGCGCCTCCGGCCACGCCTGCGCGAACGCCGCCTCGATCGGGCCGATGGAGTGCTTGAGGGCGTGGATCAGGGCGATGCGAGGGGGCGTCGTCATTGAACGTGACTACCTGGTAGGTCTCGTGCCCCGGACGCAGCGCAATGCGCAGTATTGCGCTGCTGAGCCGGGGCCCATTGTGGCCGCTGGGTCCCGGCTCAGCGCAGCAGCGTTGCACGCTGCAGCGCGTCCGGGACACGGAAGACACTTACTTGAACGGCACCGCGTACATCAAGCCGCCCTTGCTCCAGAGGCCGTTGAGGCCGCGCTCGAGCTTGAGCGGGCTCGCCTTGCCGACATTGCGCTCATAGATCTCGCCGTAATTGCCGGTGGCCTTGATCGCGGTGACCAGCCATTTGTTGTCGAGACCAAGCCGCGAGCCGAGATCGCCCGAGGAGCCGAGCAGCCGCTGGATCGCGGGGGTTTGCGATTTCGTCATCTCGTCGACATTGGCCTGGGTGACGCCGAGCTCCTCAGCCTCGATCAGGCCGTAATGCAGCCAGGTGATGATGTCGCTCCAGACCTCGTCGCCATTGCGGGTAAAGGGCCCGAGCGGTTCCTTGCTGATGGTCTGCGGCAGCACGACGTAGTCGGCCGGGTTCGGCGCCGCGGTCGTCACGGCACCGGCAAGCGCGGAGGCGTCCTGGGTCATGGCATCGCAGCGGCCGCCGAAGAAGGTCTGGTACATGGTGTCGACGCGGTCGAAAACCAGCGGCTTCCAGTCGATGCCGTTGGCGCGGCCGTAATCGCCAAGCGTGACCTCATGAGTCGTGCCCTGCGCGACGCAAACGGTGGCGCCCTTGAGGTCCTTCAGCTCTTTCACGCCGAGGTCCTTCTTCACGACAAAACCCTGGCCGTCGTAGAAGTTGATCGGTCCCTGCCGCAGGCCCAACGTGACGCCGCGCAAGTATGTCTGCGTGGAGTTGCGGTAGAGCACGTCGATCTCGCCCGATTGCAGCGCGGTGAAGCGGTTCTGCGCGGTCAGCGAGACATAACGCACCTTGTTGGCATCACCGAGCACGCCGGCCGCGAGCGCGCGGCAATAGTCGACGTCGAGGCCATTGTAATTGCCTTGCGAGTCCGGCGCCGAGAAACCGGCAAAGCCCGCGCTGACGCCGCACACCAGCGTGCCGCGGTTCTTGACCGTGTCGAGCGTCGCCGCCGACGCGACGACCGTCGATGCGGTGAGCACGCTCGCCGCGATAACCATTGTCCTCATCATGCTACTCTCCCCTCAGTGATTGACACTACGCAATACGTTGTCCACGGCCGTGCCGAGCTTGTCGACGATCAGATCGATCTCGTCGGCCGAAGCGATATAGGGCGGCGCCAGCAGCACATGGTCGCCGCGGATACCATCCACGGTGCCGCCGCCAGGATAGCAGCCGAGTCCGTTGGCGAAGGCTTCAGCCTTGATCTTCTGGTTCAGCTTGAGTGCTGGATCGAACGAGGTGCGGCTGGCACGATCAGCGACGAGCTCGATCGCCCAGAACAGCCCGCGTCCCCTGATGTCGCCGACATGGCGATGATTGCCGAAGCGTTCGGTCAGCCGCTGCTCGAGCTGCTTGCCGCGCTCCTTGACCCGGTCGAGCAGATTGTCTTCGCGGATCACGTCCTGCACCGCAAGCGCCGCCGCGCAGGCGAGGGGGTGGGCGAGATAAGTGTGGCCGTGCTGGAACGCGCCCGACCCTGCACGGATTGTGTCGATGATCTTGCCGCTCGCGAGCATTGCACCGATCGGCTGGTAGCCGCCGCCAAGCCCCTTTGCGATCGCCTGGATATCAGGGGCGACGCCTTCTTGCTGCCATGCATGCGTCGTGCCGGTGCGGCCCATGCCGCACATGACCTCATCGAGAATGAGAAGAGCGCCGTGCCGGTCGCAGATCTCACGCACGGCCCTGAAGTAGCCGTCCGGCGCCGTCACCGCGCCGGCTGTGGCGCCGACGACGGGCTCGGCGAGGAACGCCGCAACAGTGTCAGGGCCAAGCCGTTGAAACTCGGCTTCAAGCTCCGCGGCGAGCCGCGCCACGAACTGCGCATCGGATTCACCGTCGTGCTCCTCGTGATAGGCAAAGGCCGGCGTCACGTGGCTGAACGCGGCCGAGAGCAGGGGTGCATAGGGCGCGCGGCGCCAGGCGTTGCCGCCGGCTGCGAGCGCGCCGAGCGTGTTGCCGTGATAGCTCTGCCGCCGCGCGATGAAATGCTGCCGCTGCGGCTCGCCGCGCTCGATGAAATATTGCCGCGCGAGCTTGATGCTGGCCTCGATCGCCTCCGATCCGCCGCTGACGAAATAGGCGTAGGCGAGACCGCCGGGCTCATGCCCGACCAGCGTTTGAGCAAGCGCCTCGGCCGGCTCGGAGGAGAAAAACGCGGTGTGCGCATAGGCGAGCGTCGAGGCCTGCTTCGCCATTGCCGCGATCACGCGGGGATGCTGATGCCCGAGGCAGGACACCGCCGCGCCGCCGGACGCGTCGATCACGCGGCGGCCGTCTTCGGCGAAGAGGTAGACGCCCTCGCCGCCGATCGCCTTGGGCGGCGTTTCGCGCAGCGAACGGTGCAGCACGCGGCTGGTGCGAGTGCTCATGGTCAACCTTTCTCTGAGACGTAGGTAGAGGTGGCGGCAAGCCGCGCCTCGGTATCCTGGAGGCGCTTCTTCGCAGCCGTGCCGCCGAGCAAGAACGTCGCGGCGGCTAGCGACTGCGCGATCGCGATCGCGCCGGTGAGGCTCGGGAAGAATCCGGGCGAGGAGGCGGCTTCGAACAGCAGGACGTGGTCGGCGCCCTCGGCCATCGGCGCGGCCACGCTGTCGGCGATCGCGATCAGCGTCGCGCCGGCGCGATAGGCGGCCTGCGCGACCCGGACGCTGGCATTGGTATAGGGCATGAAGCCGATGACGATCACGGCCTCGTCGGGCCGGAATGCGCCGAGATCGAGATCGTCAGGGCCGGACGCGCCGACGATCTGCACCTGCTCGGGGCGGAACAGCCTTAGCTCGTAGTTGAGCAATTCCGCGACGCTGCGGCAGCTGCGATAGCCGGTGATCCAGATCCGTTTCGCGTCGTGCAGCGTGCGGGCCGCGTCCGCGATCGCGTGGGCGGATATGCGCGGCAGGCCCGCGGCTTCGGCCTCGAGCTTGTCGGAGATAAGCGCGACATCGGCGTTCGGGCCGTGGCGGCGGCTCTTGGCGCGAGCCGAAAAGGGCGAGGTCTGCGACGGCCGCCGTGCCTCGGTCAGCGCGGCGCGCAATTCGTCCCAGCCGGAATAGCCGATCGCCTTCGCAAGGCGCGTGAATGCGGCGGGATCGGCACCGGCTTCTGCCGCGAGGTCGCGCATCGAACGGGTGGTGGCGTCGTAATCATTGGCCGCGACAAAACGCCCGACCTCCTGCAAGCGCAGGGGGAGCGATGGCAACGCAATGCGGAGTTCGCTCAGGGGCGAGAATTTCGCGGGCTCGGCCATGAAACATTTGTTGCACGGTTCCTGGATTGGTGCAACAGTTGACGTGCGCCGCCGGAAATCGCTGCTGTCAGGAAGGATTTTTGCGCCCGTGACCTCAGATGACCCCAGGCCGCCGCCGCGCCGCAGCTTTTTCGGCGCGCTCGGGCCGAACGAATTGAAGGGCTTGTTCTGGCAGGTGCTGGTGGTCGGCATCGCGGTCGCCGTCATCGTCTTCCTCTGGTCCAACACTGTCACCAACCTCTCGGCTCGCCGCATCACCACCGGCTTTGCCTTTCTCGGCCGCGAGGCCGGGATGCCGATCTCCGACAGCCTGCTCGCGTACAATCCGAGAGACAGCTACCTCTGGGCTTTCGTCGTCGGCGTCGCCAACACGCTGCGCGTCGCCGTGATCGGCATCGTGCTCGCGACGATCCTCGGCACACTGATCGGCATCTCGCGGCTGTCTACGAACTGGCTGCTATCCCGGTTTGCGGCCGTCTATGTCGAGGTCCTGCGCGACATCCCGCTGCTGCTTCAACTCCTGTTCTGGTACGTGCTGATGCAGGCGTTGCCGGCTGCGCGTGCGGCGTGGCGGCCGGTCGAGGGCGTCTTCCTATCCAACCGCGGCCTGATCCTGCCGGCGATCCCGGTTGGCTCACCACAGCTCTGGGTGCTCGGCACGGCCGTGCTGGGCTGCGCTGCATTCCTTGTCATTCAGCGATGGCTGGTCGCTCAGCAGGTGCGCGATGGCAAGCCGCGGCCGGCTTGGCCCTTTGCACTTGGTCTCATTGCCGTGCTGCCGGTAGCGGTGTCGTTGTCGCTTGGCGTGTCCTGGACCATCGAATGGCCTGCGCTGCGCGGCTTCAACTTCGTCGGCGGGCTGACGCTCGCGCCTGAATATTTCGCGCTGCTGATCGCGCTCGTGACCTACACGTCCGCCTTCATCGCCGAGATCGTGCGCAGCGGCATCCAGTCGGTGCCACGCGGGCAGTGGGATGCCGCCAGCGCGCTCGGCCTGCGCCGCAGCTTCATGCTGCGGCAGATCATTCTGCCGCAGGCGCTGCGCGTGATCGTGCCGCCGATGACCAGCCAGTATCTCAATTTGACCAAGAACTCGTCGCTCGCGGTCGCGATCGGTTACCAGGACGTGGTCTCGATCGCCAACACCACGCTGAACCAGACCGGGCAGGCGATCGAGGCGATCGCGCTGATCATGGCCGTCTTCCTGACCATCAGTCTCGGCATCAGCTTCTTCATGAACTGGTACAATGCGCGCATCGCGCTGGCGGAGCGCTGAGCATGACCGCGATCACTGACATGCCAGACGTGCCGCGCGCCGCCCGCCGTCCCCAAATCGGCAACCCGGTGCTGCGCTGGCTGCGCACCAATCTGTTCTCGTCGATCCCCAACGGCATCCTGACGGTCGTCCTGCTGGCGGTGCTGGCGAAAGGCGTGATCAGCTTCGTGCAATGGGGCATCGCGAACGCGGTCTGGCTCGCACCAGCCAATGATTCCAGCGCCTGCAAGGCCGCGCGCGGCCTCGGCGCGTGTTGGGCCATCATCCCCGAGAAGTACCGCTTCATCCTGTTCGGCACCTATCCGTTCGACGAGCAATGGCGGCCTGCGCTCTCCGTCGTGCTGTTCATCGCGCTGTTCTTTCTCTCCACGCGCCGCGCGCTATGGCGGCGCGAATTGGCCTATCTCTGGATCGGCGCGCTCGCGCTGATCAGCGTGCTGATGTGGGGCGGCGTGTTCGGGCTGTCCTTCGTCTCGCAGGATCGTTGGGGTGGGCTGCCGGTGACATTGATCCTGGCGACATTCGGATTGGCGTTCGGCTTCCCGCTCGGCATTTTGGTCGCGCTCGGCCGGCGCTCAAAGCTGCCGGCGATCCGCTCGCTCTCGGTGCTCTATGTCGAGTTGATCCGCGGTGTGCCGCTGGTGAGCCTTCTCTTCATGGCGAGCGTGATGTTTCCGCTGTTCATGCCCAGCGGATTCAACATCGACAAGCTGTTGCGTGCGCAGATCGCGATCATTCTCTTCGCGGGCGCCTATCTTGCCGAGGTGATCCGAGGTGGCCTCCAGGCCGTGCCGCGCGGGCAATATGAGGCGGCCGACGCGCTCGGGCTGTCCTACTGGCGCAAGCACCGGCTGATCGTCCTGCCGCAGGCGATCCGCCATGTCATCCCGCCGCTGGTCAACACCTTCATCGCCTTCTTCAAGGATACCAGCCTGGTCCTGATCATCGGTATCTTCGACCTGCTGACGACGGCGAAGACCGCGATCATCGATCCTGCCTGGCAGCAGTTCTCGGTGGAAGTCTATATCTTCGTTGCCGCGATCTATTTCGTGTTCTGCTTCGCGATGTCGCGCTATAGCCGGAGCCTGGAGGCGACGAGCGCGAGGTGATGACCGGTGTCCCGGACAAGGAGCAGCGCGCGAGCGCTGTGCCGCAGAGCCGGGACCCAGGATCGCACAGGAGGCCCCGGAGAGATGGGCCCCGGCTCTGCAGCGCACCGCGAAGGCGCGCTGCGCTGCGTCCGGGCAAGAGAGTGCCTTACTTCTTCACCCGCGGATCGATCGGGGTCTGCCCGCGCAGGCCCAAAATGTCCTCCAGCACCTTCGCACCCGCGATCACTTGCGCGTCCGCGCGGGGTGCGCCGACGACCTGCACGCCGACCGGCAGGCCGGAGGCGGTGAAGCCGCAGGGCAGCGACAGCGACGGGCAGCAGGCCAGCGTGATCGCATAGACGATGCCGAGCCATTCGACATAATTCTCGAAGGTCTTGCCGGCGCATTCCGCGACATAGCGGTTCTCGATCGGGAACGGCGGCACGATCGTGGTCGGCGTCAGCAACAGGTCATAGGTCTTGAAAAACTCGATTGCGCGCGCGGTCATGCCGACGCGCTGTGCTTCGGCGCGTGCGAGCTGTTCGACGGTGAGCTTAAGGCCCTCCTCGATGTTCCAGATCACCTCGGGCTTGAGTAGGTTGCGCTTGGTACGCAGCAGATTGGCCTTGGTGATCGCGAAATCGAAGGCGCGCAGCACGTGGAAGCATTCATGCGCCTCGCGCCAGTCGGGATGCGCCTCCTCGACGATGGCGCCGGCTTCCGCGAAGCGCTCCGCCGCCTTGCGCGTGATCGCCTTGACCTCGGGATCGACCGGCGTGATGCCGAGATCGGGCGAGTAGGCGATACGCTTCGGCTTCGTGCCCGAGCGCGCCGCTGACAGGAAAGAGGTCGCAGGCGCCGGCAGCGACAGCGGATCGTCCGCATAGTCGCCGCTCATGGCGTCCAGCAGCAGCGCGAGGTCCTCGACATTGCGCGCCATCGGGCCGACGACGCCGAGATTGCGATCGATGCCCGATTTGGGAGTATGGGCGACGCGGCCGATGCTCGGCCGCATGCCGACCACGCCGCAGAAGGCCGCGGGGCTGCGCAACGAGCCGCCCATGTCGGAGCCCTGTGCCAGCCAGGCCATGCCGGTGGCGAGCGCCACCGCAGCGCCGCCGGAGGAGCCGGCCGCCGACTTCGAGGTGTCCCAGGGATTGAGCGTCGCGCCGAACACTTCGTTGAAGGTGTTGGCGCCGGCGCCAAATTCTGGCGTGTTCGACTTGGCGTAGACGACCGCGCCATTGGCCTCGAGGTTCTCGACCATGAGGTCGGATTTCGCTGCAATGTTGTCCTTGAAGATGGGCGAGCCCTGCGTGTTCAACACGCCGGCGACATCGGTCAGATCCTTGATCGGCACCGGCAAGCCCGCGAGCAGCCCGCGCGCGCCGGCTGGCTTCTGCATCAGCGCCTTGGCGCTATCTCGCGCCCGATCGAAGCACAGCGTCGGCAGCGCGTTGACCGTGCTATCGACCGCACTGATGCGCTTCTCCACGACATCCAGCAATTCGAGTGGAGAGACATCGCCGGAGCGCAGCTTGTCGACGATGGTGCAGGCGGTTTCGCGGATCAGGTCTTGAGACAACTATTTTGCTCCTGCTCATGAAAAGGCCTCGTCATTGCGAGCGCAGCGAAGCAATCGAGAAATGCATCTGCGGGGACGGTCTTGATTGCTTCGCTTCGCTCACAATGACGCGGATAGAGTTAACCCCATCCTGCGCTGATGCCGCCGTCGACCGTATAGATCACGCCCGACGTATAGCCGGCGCGATCCGACGCCAGGAACGCCATGAGGTCGCCGATCTCGCGCGGATGTGCGGGGCGGCTGAGCGGCAGGCTCTTCTGGAATTCCTTGTAACGGTTCTCGTCGCCGAACTGGTGCTTTGCGCGCGTCTTCAGCAGTGTAACGTGACGGTCGGTGCCAACCGGGCCGGGATTGATGCCGACCACGCGAACGTTGTCGGCGAGGCTTTTTCCCCCGAGCGCGCGGGTGAAAGCCATCAGCGCGGCATTGCCGGCGCTGCCGCAGATGTAATTGGCGTCGAATTTTTCGCCGGCAGCACCAATGTCGTTGACGATGACGCCGCCGCCCCGGGCCTTCATCTGCGCGTAGATCTGCCGCGTCAGGTTGATATAGCCGAACACTTTCAATTCCCAGGCGTGGCGCCAGATGGCTTCATCGATCTTGTCGATGGAGCCGCCGGGGATGTCGCCGGCATTGTTGACGAGCACGTCCATGTCGGCGGCCTCCCTGGCTAGCCGCGCCAAATCCTCGGCGTTGCGTAAATCGACGATGCTGGTCGCGGCATCGATCTGATGCGCCGAGCGCAAGCGGTCGGCCAGCGCCTCGAGCTGCTCGCCGTTGCGCGCGGCGAGCAGGAGATGAGCGCCTTCCTCGGCAAACGCCTCGGCGGCGGCTGCGCCAATGCCCTTGGACGCGCCTGTGATGAGGACGCGCTTGCCACGCAGATGCAGATCCATGAGAGGTACTCGCAGGGTGGGAACAGGGATGAAATCAGTAGGCGCACGGCTGCGCCATGGTCAACATTGCAGTGCAGCGTTGCACTGCCGTTGACTTTGGTCCATTGCAGTGCGGTCAAAAAGGCGGCGGCTGCCGGACCAAAAAAGGACGTTCTCGATGAGCAAGAAACAATACCGGATCGCAGTCATTCCCGGCGACGGCATCGGCAAGGAAGTGATGCCCGAGGGCCTGCGCGTTTTGGAGGCGGCCGCGAAGAGGCACGGGGTCTCCCTGCATTTTGATCATTTCGACTTCTCGTCCTGGGACTACTACGAGAAGCACGGGCAGATGATGCCGGACGACTGGAAAGAGAAGATCGGCAAGCACGACGCGATCTATTTCGGCGCGGTCGGCTGGCCGGCCAAGATTCCGGATCACGTTTCGCTGTGGGGCTCGCTGATCAAATTCCGCCGCGAGTTCGACCAGTATGTGAATCTGCGTCCAGTGCGGCTGATGCCCGGCGTGCCGTCGCCGCTGGCGGGCCGCAAGCCCGGTGATATCGATTTCTGGGTCGTGCGCGAGAACACGGAAGGCGAATATTCCTCCGTCGGCGGCCGCATGTTCCCCGACACCGACCGTGAGTTCGTGACGCAGCAGACGGTGATGACCCGCACCGGCGTCGATCGCATCCTCAAGTTCGCCTTCGAGCTCGCCCAGTCGCGGCCGAAGAAGCACCTGACGTCGGCGACCAAGTCCAACGGCATCTCCATCACCATGCCCTATTGGGACGAGCGCGTGGAGGCGATGGCGAAGAAGTTTCCGGGCGTGAAGTGGGACAAGTACCACATCGACATTCTCACGGCGAACTTCGTGCTGCACCCGGACTGGTTCGACGTCGTGGTCGGCTCCAACCTGTTCGGCGACATCCTGTCCGATCTCGGCCCGGCCTGCACCGGCACCGTCGGCATCGCACCGTCAGGCAACATCAATCCCGAGGGCGATTTCCCCTCAGTGTTCGAGCCGGTGCACGGTTCGGCGCCTGACATCGCAGGGCAGGGCATAGCGAACCCGATCGGCGCGATCTGGTCGGGCGCGATGATGCTCGAGCATCTTGGCGAGAAGGTTGCCGGCAAGTCGATCGTCGATGCGATCGAGCGCACGTTGGCCGAGCGCACGCTCCGCACCAAGGATCTCGGCGGTAACGCCGATACCACAGCCTGCGGCAAGGCGGTCGCAGATATGGTGGATTAAAGTAGGCTGCTAAACGAAATGTCGTTTCCGGCCTAGTGCGCAATTGCGCTCGGGGGTCGGGACGACATTAATGCTGGCAGTTAGCCCACGATCTTCTCGATCACCGCTTCATCCAGTCCGAACTTCTTCCCGGCCGTCAAAATTTCCTGCCAGGTGGTCGGATCGACTGGGATACCTTCCGCGAGCCGCTTCTTCTTGGTCTCACGCTCGGGCTCGCCGGCGATCTTGACCTTGTCGACGCCGAGGGCGGGCGGCGAGCCGGTGTGCCAGGCGACGAAGCTCTCGACTTCGCGCGCGAGGTTTTCGCCGGTGCCGAGCTTGCCCGGGTCGATGATGATCGAGAGCATGCCGTTGAGGACGTTGTGCTTGCCGTCGGACGGGCCCTTGACCACCTGACCGCCGGAGAGCGCACCGCCGAGGATTTCACACACCAGAGCGAGACCCGAGCCCTTGTGCTCGCCGAACGGCAGGATGGCGCCGTGCGGCGGGATCACGGTGTAGCGCGGATTGACGGTGGGCTTGCCTTCATTGTCGATGATGGTGCCGGGCTCGAGTTCGACGCCCTTGTTGTGGGCGACGCGGGTCTTGCCCTGCGCTATCCTGCTGGTGGCGAAGTCGAGCACGATCGGCTCTTTGCCCCTGCGCGGGATGCCGACGCAGAACGGGTTGGTGCCGTGGCGCGCATCGCTGCCGCCCCAGGGCGCCACGATCGGGCGCGAAATCACGTTGACGAAGTGGATCGAGACCAGCCCGTGGTCGATGCACTGCTCGGCCCAGTGGCCGATGCGGCCGATGTGGTGGGCGTTGGAAAGGCCGACGAGACAGACGCCGTTGCTCTTGGCGCGCTCTGCCGCCAGCTCCATCGCTTCATGGCCGATCACCTGACCGTAGCCGGTGAGACCGTCGAGGGTGAGAAGCGGACCATTGTCGAGCACGATCTTGACGTGCTGGTTCACGGCGAGGCCGCCGTTGGTGACGCTCAAGACATAGCGCGGGATCATGCCGACTCCGTGCGAATCGTGTCCCTTCAGATTGGCCTCGACTAAGTTGGTGGAGACAAGCTCGGCTTCGCGGTCCGTAGACCCGCCCGCCTTGACGATGGCGCGGATGACATTGGTGAGCGGTTCCGCCTTGATGGTGCGAGTGTCGGCCATTGTCGTTGCTCTTATCCTTTCACGATCCGGCGGCAATGGACCCATGCCGCTTCGATCAGATTCTCGCTGGCTTCCGGTGTGCGGAACGCCGAATGCGCCGACAGCGTTACGTTCGGTATCCTGGTCAGCGGATGGTCCGCGGGCAACGGCTCGATATTGAAGACATCGAGGCCGGCATGGCGGATGTGGCCCGACGTCAATGCGTCGATCATCGCCTGCTCGTCGACGATCGCGCCACGCGCGGTGTTGATGAAGACGACGCCCGGCTTCATCTTCGCGATTGTCTCGCGCTTGATCATGCCGCGCGTCTCGTCGTTGAGCAGCAGATGCAGCGACACCACGTCGCTTCTCGCCAGCAGCGTGTCGAGATCGGTGAACTCGACGCCAGGATAGGCCTTTGGCGAGCGGTTCCAGGCAACCACCTTCATGCCGCCGCCTGACGCAATGCGCGCGACTTCGGCGGCGATACCGCCGAACCCGATCAGGCCGAGCGTCTTGCCGGTGAGCTGCGTGCCATCCTCGCGCAGCCAGTTACCAGCGCGCATCTCGCGGTCCATCATCGCGATGACGCGGGCGGAGGACCACATCAGTGCGATCGCGGACTCCGCCACGGCCGTGTCGCCATAGCCCTTGATCAGATGCACGGAGATGCCGAGCTCGGCGAGCTCCTCCGGGTTCATGTAGCTGCGCGCGCCGGTGCCGAGAAACACGACGTGCTTCAGCCCCGCGCATTGTTTTGCGACCTCGGTGGGAAGCGCGGTGTGGTCGACGATTGCGATCTCGGCGCCGTCGAGGATCTCAGGATATTGCTCGGGCTTGATATCGGGATCCCGGTGGATCCGCATCTTGGGATCGCCGGGCTTCTCCAGCCGCTCCATGATCACGGCGAGCGCTTCATTGGCGTCGACGAAAACTCCGCGCATGTCAGTCTCCAATCAGGATGCAACGCCTGCGATCGCCAGCACGGTGTGCATCAGCACGTTGGTGCCCGCGGCGCAGTCGGGCTGCGTGGCATCTTCCAGCTCGTTGTGGCTGATGCCGTCCTTGCACGGCACGAACACCATCGCCGCGGGCATGATCGTATTGAGGTTGCAGGCATCGTGGCCCGCGCCGGAGGTGATGCGGCGGGAGGAATAGCCGAGCGTCTTGGCTGCATTCTCGACTGCGGCGATCAGCTTGGGATCGAAATGCGTCGGCGGCTTGCGCCAGACCAGATCGATCTCGACCTCGACCTTGCGGCGCGCGGCGATCTCGGCAATCGTAGTGCGCAGGTCACGATCGAGGGCATCCATGATCGCGCCATCTGCGCTGCGGCAATCCATCGTGAAGGCGATCTCGCCGGGAATGACGTTGCGCGAGGGATTTGCGATCACGGCTTCGCCGATGGTGCCGACTGCATTCGGCCCGTGCTTCCTGGCAATGGCCTCCATCGCCAGCACGATCTCGGACAGTGTCGCCAGCGCGTCGCGCCGCAACGGCATTGGCGTCGATCCCGCATGGCTTTCGAAGCCGGAGATCTTGCCGTCATACCAGAGCACGCCCTGGCCGGAATCGACCACGCCGATGGTCTTTCCTTCGGCCTCCAGGATCGGGCCTTGCTCGATGTGCAGCTCGACAAAGCAGCCGAGCTTCTGGAAACCGACCGGCTTGTCGCCGCGATAGCCGATGCTGTCGAGCGCCTGGCCGACGGTCGTGCCCTCGATATCCTTGCGCGACAGGATGTCGTCGGGCGTGAAATCGCCGACGTAGGCCGCGGACGCCATCATCGCCGGTGCGAAGCGCGAGCCTTCCTCGTTGGTCCAGTTGACGATGCAGATCGGCGCCTCGGTCTCGATGCCGGCATCGTTCAGCGTGCGGATCACTTCGAGCGCGCCGAGCGTTCCCAGAATGCCGTCATACTTCCCGCCTGTCGGCTGGGTGTCGAGATGCGAGCCGATGCCGACGGGAGGCTTCGACATGTCGCGGCCCTTGCGCAGACCGAACTGAGATCCGAGCGCATCGACATGCACGTCGAGGCCGGCTTCCTCACAGGCCTTTCGGAACCAGTCGCGAACCTGCTTGTCTTCGCCGCTGAGCGTCAGCCGCCGTACGCCGCCTTTGGCCGTCGCGCCGAATTGCGCGGTCTCGTGGATGGAGCCCCAGAGGCGGGCGGAATCGATCTGTAAATTGGTGGCGGCTCGGCTCATGCATCAGTCTCTCATTTGTCCGGCGCCTGTTTCAATGACGCGCCAGCGCGGGCGCGTCAACCGCGAGGCTGCTCTGCGCAATCTGACATGCAAGCTCGGCGACGCGCTCGACCGCGACGACGTCGGGCGAGGCGAGCCAGCTTGCGGTGAACGTCAGCGGTGCGATCTCCAGATCGGTGTCGAGCAATTGCAGCCGGCCGTCGGCGAGCTCGTTTTCGACGATGGCGTCGGGGATCACGGCGATGCCGAGTCCTTCCACTGCCATGTGGATCACGGTGGCAAGCGAGGCAGAGGCGTGGAGACGGATCGGCGGCAAGTCGGGCCGGTCGAACACCTCGCGCACGACCTCGTAGGGTCTGGTCTTACGCGGAAAAGTGATGATCGGAAACCGCGCGAGATCGGCGGGCGTCACCGGGCCGTGGCCGAGCCCGAGTGAGGGGCTTGCGAGGAAGCCGATCGGATAGTCGGCGAGCACGCGATTGTGCACGCCGGAGGCCGACAGCGGTCCGACCACGAAGGCCAGCTCGATCTCCTGAGCGAGCAGGCGCGCGGTGAGGTTCGGCGTGATGTCGACCTCGATCTCCAGCGACAGGTTCGGATAGATCCCGTTCATGCTCTTCACCAGCCGCGGCAGCCAGGTGTGCACGATAGTCTCGGCGACGCCGAGCCGCATCACGCCGCGCATCGCCGACCGATCGCCAATCTCGGCCATCATCTGAGCGCGCAGGCCGATCAGCTTTTCCGCATAGACCATCATCTGCCGCCCGCTCGGGGTGGGCGACGCCACGCGATGATCGCGGTTCAGGAGTTTGACGCCCATCTCGCGCTCGAGCTGGGCAATGCGCTGGGAGATCGCCGGCTGGGTCGTATTGAGCCGTGCTGCGGCGCCGCGGAAGCTGCCGAGCTTCACAACCCAGAGGAAGGTTTCGATCGACCTGAAGTCCAGCATTGAAAGGATTTTTTCCTGATCGATAAAATAAATTTATCGATATCGATTAGAAAGGACGATTAGACTTTATAGCACGCTTGGTGTTGGCTGTCTTTGTCGAGTTTATAGGCAGGTCGATCACATGACTGTTTTGGTGGCAGCGCAGCAAACTGAAACACCCGACACCCTCCCGAGCCGTCAGGCGCGGCTCGCCTATCGTGGCGGCGAGGTCGGTTCCACCGCCGGGGTCGCGCCCGGCTTCGTCCAGGGCAATCTGGCGATCCTGCCGGCGGAATACGCCGGCGCCTTCCACCGCTTCTGCCAGCTCAATCCGAAACCGTGCCCGATCATCGGGATGTCCGATGTCGGCAGCCCGTACATCCCTGCGCTTGGCGCCGATCTCGATATTCGCACCGACGTGCCGCGCTACCGTGTCTGGCGCGACGGCGAAGTCGTCGACGAGCCAACCGATGTGACCAAGTATTGGCGCGATGACCTCGTGACCTTCGTGCTCGGGTGCTCGTTCTCATTCGAGGAGGCACTGCTCGACGAGGGCATGCCGATCCGCCACATCGAGCAGAACGTGCGGGTGCCGATGTACCGCACCAACATCGCCTGCGGCGAGGCCGGCCCGTTCGCGGGTCCGATGGTGGTGTCGATGCGCCCGTTCAAGCCGGCCGATGCGATCCGCGCGGTGCAGATCACCTCGCGCTATCCCGCCGTGCACGGCGCGCCCGTGCACCTCGGCCATCCGCATCTGATCGGCATCAAGGACATCGCCAAGCCCGACTATGGTGATCCGGTAGCTGTTGCCGATGACGAGATCCCGGTGTTCTGGGCCTGCGGCGTGACACCGCAATCGGTCATCAATGCGGCCAAGGTCCCTTTCGCGATCACGCATTCGCCCGGCCTGATGTTGGTGACCGATCTGAAGAACAGGAACATGGCCGTGATTTAGTGGGCAGCATTTGCTGCTTCTTCAGGCTTTACGCAGTTTGCCAATCGCTTCATTCGATACGCACAAAATACAGAGGACTTTGCCAATGACGATCACTCGCCGCGACGTTCTGCTCGGAGCCACCGCCGCTGCCGCGCTGTTGCCGCTAGCGGCGCGCGCGCAAACCTCTGAGGTGGTGATCGGCGCGACCTATCCCTTGTCCGGCGCCGGCGCCCAGGTAGGGGTGGACGCGCAGCGTGCATTCGAGACCGCGATCGATATCATCAACAACGACCAGGACTTCGACCTTCCGCTGGCGAAGGGTGTCGGCTTGCCCGGTCTCGGTGGTGCCAAGATCCGCATGGTGTACGCCGACCACCAGGGCGACCCGCAAAAGGGGCGCGCCGAAGCCGAGCGGCTGATCACCCAGGAAAAAGTCTGCGCGGTGCTCGGCTCCTATCAGAGCGCAGTCGCGGTCACGGTCAGCCAGATCTGCGAGCGTTACCAGGTCCCGTTCTTGTCGGCGGACAATTCCTCGCCGAGCCTGCATCGCCGTGGACTGAAGTATTATTTCCGCGCCTCGCCGCATGACGAGATGTTTTCGGCCGGGATGTTCGATTTCCTCGACTCGATGAAGAAGAAGGGCGCCAAGGCCGAGACGCTGGCGCTGTTCCACGAAGATACGATCTTCGGCACCGACTCCGCCAACGCTCAGACCAAGCTCGCAACCGAGCGCGGCTACAAGATCGTCGCCGACATCAAGTACCGCGCCAACTCGCCGTCCTTGTCTGCCGAAGTCCAGCAGCTCAAGGCCGCCAATGCCGATGTGCTGCTGCCCTCGAGCTACACCACGGACGGCATCCTGTTGGTCAAGACCATGGCGGAGCTCGGCTACAAGCCGAACGCGATCCTGGCCCAGGCAGCCGGCTTCTCCGAAAAGGCGCTTTACGACGCCGTCGGCGACAAGCTCGAAGGTGCGATCACCCGCGGCAGCTTCTCGCTAGATCTCGCCGCCAAGCGGCCGATGGTCGGCAAGATCAACGACCTGTTCAAGGCGAAATCGGGCAAGGATCTGAACGACAACACGTCGCGGCAGTTCATGGCGATGATCGTGATTGCGGACGCCATCAACCGCGCCAAGTCGACCGACGGCGAGAAGATCCGCGACGCGATGGCCGCAACCGACATTCCGGGCGAGCAGACCATCATGCCCTGGAAGCGGGTCAAGTTCGACGACATGGGCCAGAACAACGACGCCGATCCGGTGCTGCTGCAATATATCGGCGGCAAGTTTGTCACCATCTTCCCGTCGCAGGCGGCCGTGGCCGAAGCAGTCTGGCCGATGAAGTGAGGACGAAATCGGGAGCCCGGACGATAGCTCCTGATCCTGATCCTGCGGAGTAAGACGGAGCCCGCGTCGGGAAAGACGAGGGTTGCCCGTCCTTGGCGATGCGCGTTCGATGACGCCCCTCGGGGTGAGGGCTTTTTCTGGGGGACAAGTTGCTGACAGTCGAAACAATTGTCCAAAGTCTCGCGAGCGGCCTGCTGATGGGCCTGCTCTACGGACTGATCGCCGTCGGCCTCGCGCTGATCTTCGGCCTGATGGACGTCACGAACTTCGCCCATGGCGAGTTCCTGATGATCGCGATGTACGCGTCCTTCTTCCTGTTCACGTTCTTCGCAATCGACCCCTTGCTTTCGGCGCCGCTGGTCGCGGCAGCGATGTTCGTGTTCGGAGCGGTGATCTACCTGTTGGTTGTGCGCTTCGCCATGCGCGCCAAGGCCAATGCCGGCATGGTGCAGATCTTCACGACCTTCGGCCTGGCCATCGTGATGCGCGGACTGGCCCAGCTGTTCTTCACGCCGGACTATCGCAGCATTCCGCAATCCTGGCTCGGCGGCAAAACCATCTCGGTTGCGGGCATTTTCCTGCCGGAGCCGCAGCTGGTCGGTGCGCTGGTCTCGATCGCGGCCTTTGCCGGCCTCTACTTCTTCATCCACCGCACCGATTTCGGCCGCGCGCTGGAAGCCACCCGTGAAGATCCCGGCGCGGTCGCGCTCGTCGGTATCGACAAGAATCGCGTGTTCGCGTTCGGTTGGGGCCTGGGCGCTGCGCTTGTCGGTCTCGCCGGCGCGATCATGGCGGTTTTTTTCTACATCTATCCCGACGTTGGCGCCTCCTTTGCGCTGATTGCCTATGTCACGGTGGCGCTCGGCGGCTTTGGCAGCGTGTTCGGCGCCTTTGCCGGCGGCATCATTGTCGGCCTGGTTGAAGCGGTGACCGCCCTGATGCTGCCGCCCTCACTGAAGTCGGTCGGCATCTATGCGGTGTACTTGCTCGTTGTCTTCATCCGGCCGCGTGGCCTGTTCGGGTCGATGTGATGGACAAGAATTTTGCCACGCGGCGTCGCCGCGATCTCATCGTTGCCGCAGTGCTGGCCGCACTGGCCGCGCTCGCGCCGCTGTTCGTCAAGAACGTCTACATCCAGAACATCCTGGTGCTGACCTTGATGTATGCGGCGCTGTCGCAGAGCTGGAACATCCTGTCCGGCTATTGCGGACAGATCTCGCTCGGACACGCGCTCTATTTCGGCATCGGCGCCTACACCACGGAGCTGCTGTTCACCAAGTTCGGCGTGCTGCCCTGGTTCGGCATGCTTGCCGGCGGCGTGATCGCTGCCGTGATCGCGATGGGGCTCGGCTATCCCTTCTTCCGTCTGCGTGGCCATTACTTCGTGATCGCGACCATCGTCATCGCCGAGATCGGGCTGCTGCTGTTCCAGAACTGGGAATGGGCGGGGGCTGCGATGGGAATTACCATTCCGGTGCGCGGCGACAGCTGGCTGAAATTCCAGTTCATGCGCAGCAAGCTGCCGTACTTCTATTTCGCGCTGGCGCTTTGCTGCGTCGCCTGGTTCGTCACCTGGTGGCTCGAGGACTCCAAATGGGGTTTTTGGTGGCGCGCGGTAAAGGACAATCCGGAAGCCGCTGAAAGCCTGGGCGTCGTCGTGTTCAACTCCAAGATGGGTGCGGCAGCGGTCTCTGCATTCCTCGTTGCCGTCGGCGGCGCCTTCTATGCGCAATTCCTCGCTTATATCGATCCCGAAAGCGTCATGGGTTTCCAGTTCTCGCTTCTGATGGCACTCCCGGCCGTGCTCGGTGGCATCGGCACCCTCTGGGGTCCGGTGTTAGGAGCGGCCATCCTGATCCCGATGACGGAGCTGACGCGCTCCTATATCGGCGGCTCCGGCCGCGGCGTCGACCTCATCGTCTATGGCGCGCTGATCGTGGCGATCTCGCTCGCTTTGCCGCAAGGCCTCGTGAGCCTGTTCTCCCGTTCCAAGGCAAAAGGAGCGACGCGATGACCGCGCTCCTTGAAACCCGCGGCGTCTGGCAGCGGTTTGGCGGCCTCGTCGCCAACAGCGACGTCTCGATCTCGGTCGGCCGCGGCGAGATCGTCGGGCTGATCGGTCCGAATGGCGCCGGCAAGTCGACGCTGTTCAACCTCATCGCCGGCGTTCTGCCGCCGACGCAAGGCTCGATCTGGTTCGACGGCGAGGACGTGACAAAGCTGCCGGCGGCCGAGCGCTGCCAGCGCGGCGTTGGTCGCACCTTCCAGGTCGTCAAGAGCTTTGAGACCATGACGGTGATCGACAACGTCATCGTCGGCGCACTCGTGCGCAACACGGTGATGCGCGAGGCTCGCCGCAAGGCGCATCAGGTGCTGGAATTCACCGGCCTTGCGGCGCGCGCCGACGTGCTCGCAAGCGACCTCGTGCCGGCCGAGAAGCGCCGTCTCGAAGTCGCGCGTGCGCTTGCGACCGAACCGAAACTGCTTTTGCTCGACGAAGTCCTCACCGGCCTCACGCCGACCGAGGCGCAGACAGGCGTGGCGCTGGTGCGAAAAGTACGCGATGCCGGCATCACTGTTCTGATGGTCGAGCATGTCATGGAGATCGTGATGCCGCTAGTCGATCGCGCCATCGTGCTCGATCTCGGCAAGGTTCTGGTCGAGGGCAAGCCCGCCGACGTGGTCCGCGATCCCAAGGTGATCAGCGCATATCTGGGAGATCGTCATGCTGTCGGTGCATGAAGTCACGACCGCCTATCAGGGCCTGGTCGCGATCTCCGCGGTCTCGATCGAAGTCCAGAAGGGGGAGATCGTCTGCGTTGCCGGCGCCAACGGTGCGGGCAAGTCGACGCTGCTCAAGTCCATCGCCGGTGCCGAGCGTCCGCGCTCGGGCACGGTGACGTTCGACGGCAAACGCCTCGACGGCATGGCGCAGCATCATATCACCGCCACCGGCATCGCTTATGTGCCGGAGAACCGCCGCCTGTTCCCGCGCTTGTCGGTGCGCGACAATCTCCGCCTCGGTAGTTATCTCTATCGCGGCGAGGCCGATCGCGAGGGGCCGCTCGATCTCGTCTTCAAGCTGTTTCCGCGCCTGTCCGAACGCCTCGAGCAGCGCGCCGAAACGCTTTCCGGCGGTGAGCAGCAGATGCTCGCGATCGGCCGCGCCCTGATGACGCGTCCGCGGCTTCTGATGCTCGACGAACCTTCGCAGGGCATCATGCCGAAGCTGGTCGACGAAATCTTCCAGGCGGTGAAAACCATCCGCGAAGCCGGCATGACCGTGCTGATCGTCGAACAGCGCATGGCCGAGTGCCTGGAGATCGCCGACCGTGCCTACATCCTGCAAACCGGCCGCGTGCTGATGCAGGGCCCGGCAGCGGAGATCAGGGGCAATCCGGACGTACGCAAGGCATATCTGGGGCTGTAGCGCCAACCGTCATTGCGAGCGCAGCGAAGCAATCCAGAATCCGTCCGCGGAAAGACTCTGGATTGCTTCGCTGCGCTCGCAATGACGAGGTTAAAGCTGGGCTCAATGCCCGTGCTCGTGCCCGTGCTCCGGCAACGTCACCCCGAACACCTTCACCAGATCCGCCACCTGCTCCGGCGAGAGATACCGCGGGTTCATCCCGCGCAGCAGCAGATAGAGCTTCGCCGTCTCCTCCAGCTCCTCGGTCGCGAACACCGCCGCTTCCAGCGTCTCGCCGGCGACGACCGGGCCGTGATTGGCGAGCAGCACGGATGAATATTTTCCGGCCAGCCCCTTGATCGCATCCGCGACCGCGGGATCGCCAGGGCGGTAATAGGGCACGAGCGCGGTGGCGCCGCATTTCATCAGATAATAGGCCGTCATCGGCGGCAGCGCGGCGTGCGGGTCGATCTCGGGCAGCATCGAGAGCGCGACCGAATGGGTGGAGTGCAGATGCACGATCGCCCGAGCACTTCCGCGCGTATCGTAGAGCGCGGTGTGCAGCGGAACTTCCTTGGTCGGCGCATCGCCGGACATGAGCCGGCCCTGATCGTCCAGCCGCGACAGTTTTGCAGGATCGAGGAAGCCGAGCGAGGCGTTGGTTGGCGTCACCAGCCAGCCGCCGCTATCCAGCCTGACACTGATATTGCCGGAGGAGCCCGGCGTCAGCCCGCGCTCGAACAGGGACCGTCCGAAGCGGCAGATATCCTCACGCAGCCTTGTCTCGTTGCTCGTTTCAGTTTTCATGGCCGTCATGCTCGCTTGTCTCACGCTTTGGCAGCGCGGCCAAGCCGTGTTATTCGAGATCACGAGCCGCCGCAAAGGCGGCCGTCCGGGAAACGTTCGCAAGGGTTAGTTGCATGTCCGCCTCCACGTCACAAAATCAGCGCATCGCGGTCATCGGGCTCGGCTCGATGGGGTACGGCATGGCGACCTCGCTGAAGCGCGCCGGCCATACGGTCACCGGCTGCGACGTTTCGGCTGATGCGGTGGCGCGTTTTGTCAAAGACGGCGGCGCCGGCGCCACAACGCCGGCCGAGGCGGCCAAGGGCGCGGACATCGTCGTCAGCGTCGTCGTCAACGCTGCGCAGACCGAGGCGATCCTGTTCGGCAAGGAGGGCGTGGCCGAGACCCTGCCGAAGGACAGCGTCTTCATCTCCTCCGCGACCATGGATCCCGACGTGGCCCGGCGCCTGGCAAAACAGCTGGAAGCGACCGGCCGAAATTACCTGGATGCGCCGATCTCCGGCGGCGCACAGCGCGCCGCGCAAGGCGAGCTGACGATCCTTGCCTCGGGCAGTCCGGCCGCGTTCGCCAAGGCGCGTCCGGCGCTCGATGCCATGGCAGCAAAGCTCTACGAGCTCGGCGATGCCGCTGGCCAGGGCGCCGCGTTCAAGATGATCAACCAGCTGCTGGCCGGCGTGCATATCGCTGCCGCAAGCGAAGCGATCGCGTTCGCCGCCAAGCAGGGCCTCGACATCCGCAAGGTCTATGAGGTGATCACGGCGTCCGCCGGCAATTCGTGGATGTTCGAGAACCGCATGCCGCACGTGCTCGACGGCGACTACACGCCGCGCAGCGCGGTCGAGATCTTCGTCAAGGATCTCGGCATCATCCAGGACATGGCGCGCAGCGCCAGATTCCCGGTGCCGGTTTCCGCCGCGGCCCTCCAGATGTTCCTGATGACATCAGCCGCCGGCATGGGGCGCGACGACGATGCGTCGGTGGCGCGAATGTATGCGCAGGTCACCGGCGTAAAACTTCCCGGTGACAAGTAGAAGAGGATTCCAATGCCCCGTTTCGCCGCCAACCTCTCGATGATGTTCACCGAGGTGCCGTTCCTCGATCGGTTCGACGCCGCAGCGGCAGCCGGCTTCACCGCGGTCGAGTTTCTCTTTCCCTATGAGCATCCGGTCGAGGCGATCGGCGAGCGGCTCAAGCGCAACGGCCTGACACAGGCGCTGTTCAACCTGCCGCCGGGCGACTGGAATGCCGGCGAGAAAGGTTTTGCCGCACTGCCGGCGCGCTTTGCCGACCTCAAGGCGAGCCTGGAGACGGCGCTGCCTTACGCCAAAGCGACCGGCGTCAAGCGGCTGCATTTGATGGCGGGCATCGCCAACCGTGGCGAACGCGTGGCGATCGAGGCCTTCTACAAATCGGTGACGTGGGCTGCGGAATTCTTCGCGCCGCATGGCATCGACATCGTGCTCGAGCCGATCAACGCTCGCAACGTCCCAGGTTACTTCCTCAACGATTTCGGCTTCGCGCGCGATTTGATCCAGGAGTTGAGGCTTCCCAATTTGAAGCTCCAATTCGACATCTATCATTGCGGGATCATCCATGGCGACGTCACCATGCGGCTGCGCGAGATGATGCCGATCATCGGTCACATCCAGATCGCCAGCATTCCCTCGCGCAACGAGCCCGATGGCGAGGAGCTCAATTATCCGTTCCTGTTCGATGAGCTCGACCGGCTCGGCTATGCCGGATTCGTCGGCTGCGAATACAATCCGCGCGGCAACACCACCGATGGCCTGGCCTGGTTCAAGCCCTATGCGGGGGTGAAGTCGTGACACTTGCGCTGGGTTGCATCGCCGATGACTATACCGGCGCCTCCGATCTCGCCAACACGCTCACGCGCGCGGGTTTACGCACGGTGCAGACCATCGGCGTGCCCGCCGACGATCTGAATTTGCCGGAAGTGGACGCCGTCGTGGTGTCGCTGAAGAGCCGCTCGATCGAGGCGGGGCTTGCGGTGTCGCGCTCGCGCGCGGCCGAGAAATGGCTGCGCGGGCGCGGCGCGAGCCACGTGCTGTTCAAGATCTGCTCGACCTTCGATTCCACCGACGCGGGCAATATCGGGCCGGTGATGGATGCGCTGCGCGCCGATTGCGGCGAGGCGGTCGTGCTGGTGACGCCGGCATTTCCCGAAACCGGCCGGACGGTCTACCAGGGCAATCTGTTTGTCGGTGCCGTGCCGCTGAACGAGAGCCCTTTGAAGGATCATCCGCTCAACCCGATGCATGATTCCAATCTGGTGCGCGTGCTGGCGCGCCAGAGCAAGACGCAGATCGGTCTCGTCGATCTCGCGACCCTCGCGCGCGGGGCGGAGGCCGTGCACGCCCGGCTTGCCGAACTATCAGGCAAGGGTATCGGCGCCGCCATCATCGACGCCGTGTTCGACCGCGACCTCGAGACCATCGGCCTCGTCGCCGCAGAGCACCGGCTGTCGGTCGGCGCCTCCGGTATCGGCCTCGGGCTCGCCCGCGCGCTGGTGTCGACCGGCAAGGTCAAATCGGCCACCACAAGCAGCGACCATCGGGCCGCCGTCGGTGGACAGGTGGCGTGCCTCGCCGGAAGCTGCTCGCAAGCCACCTTGCAGCAGATCGCCAATGCCGAACGGGTCATGCCGGTGCTCCGTCTCGACCCTGACCGTATTCTTACGGGCGCGAACGAAACGCAGCGTGCGCTGGACTGGGCGAAGGAGCGGTTGGCCCAGGGGCCCGTGCTGATTGCATCGAGCGCGACGCCGGCTGACGTTGCTGCGCTCCAGGCGCGTCACGGCCGCGACGCCGCAGGGCACGCCATCGAGCAGACGATGGCCGACATCGCCGAAAGCCTTGTGAAAGCAGGGGTGCGGCGCTTGATCGTCGCCGGCGGCGAGACCTCTGGCGCCGTGGTCGATCGGTTGAAGATTCCCGGATTTCTCGTTGGAGTGGAGATCGCTGCGGGTGTCCCCGTGCTGCGCGCTGTCGGTGCTGAAAAAGCCGGCATGTTGCTCGCTCTCAAGTCCGGAAATTTCGGTGGAGCGCAGTTTTTTTCGGATGCGATCGGGCTCATGCGCTGAGCGCAGGGCATTCTTATCCCCCTGTTCATCTCTTTCGGGTTCCTTACCCGTGAGGAATCAGAGTTCACATCTGCTCAGATGCTTTGTTGGTGATGTCGGCACTGCTCCCCTCGGTTGATTGGTAAATTCCCGGACGCGACCGCGCCCAGCAAAGAGATCCGATTATGTTCGCCTCCCTCTCCATCCGCGCCAAGATCATCAGTGTCGTGGCGTTCCTGCTGGTCGCGATGACCGGCATGGGCCTGCTCGCCGTCATGAAGATGCGGTCGATCAACGCGAACACGGTCGATATCACCACGAACTGGATGCCCAGCGTGCGGGTGATCGGCGATCTGCGCGCCGGCGTCATCACCTACCGCAACGTCATCCGCGAGCATATGCTGGCGGAAACGCTGGAGGAGAAGCTCGCGGCGGAGAAGACCCTCGCGACGGTGATCGAGGCCAATACCAAATTCCGCAAGGCATACGAGGCGATGATTACCTCGCCCGAGGAGCGCGCGCTTTACAGCCAGTGGTCCAAGATCTGGGAGGACTACAAGAAGGGCACCCAGGAAGTCATGGCGTTATCGCGCAAGGAGGCCGGCAAGATTCCGCACGAGGCGCACGAGTTGAACACCAAGACAGTCAACAAGATCGGGCTTGAGGCCGACGCGATTCTGGCCAAGGACATCGAGCTGAACACCACGGGCGGCGATCAGGCCTCCGCCGATGCCTCCGACACCTATTACTACGCCTTCGTACTCGTCGCGATCATCCTCGGCGCCGCCGTCGTCATTGGCATTGGCGTCGGCTTCTATCTCGTCCAGGACGTCTCCAGCGGCATCAACTCCATCATCCAGCCGATGCAGGCGCTCGGCAAAGGCGACCTTTCCGCCGAGGTCCCGCACCGTGGCGAGAAGACCGAGATCGGCGCCATGGCCGACGTGCTCCAGGTCTTCAAGGAAGCGCTGATCGCCAAGAAGGCTGCCGACGAGGCTGCTGCGGCCGACGCCGAAGCCAAGATCGAGCGCGGCCGCCGCGTCGACAATGTCACCCGCGAATTCGAAACGATGATCGGCGAGATCGTCCAGACCGTGTCGTCGGCCTCAACCCAGCTCGAATCCTCCGCCTCGACCCTGACTTCGACCGCCGATCGTTCGCAGCGGCTGGCGACCACTGTTGCCGCCGCTTCGGAAGAGGCTTCCACCAACGTCCAGTCGGTGGCTTCGGCGACGGAAGAGATGGCCTCCTCGGTCGGCGAGATCAGCCGTCAGGTGCAGGAATCGGCGCGGATGGCGGGTGACGCCGTCGGCCAGGCCCGTGCCACCACCGAGCGCGTCAGCGAGCTGTCGAAAGCCGCTTCGCGCATCGGCGACGTCGTCGAGCTCATCAACACCATCGCCGGCCAGACCAACCTGCTGGCGCTGAACGCCACCATCGAGGCGGCGCGCGCCGGTGAAGCCGGCCGCGGTTTCGCGGTGGTCGCCTCCGAAGTGAAGGCACTGGCCGAGCAGACCGCGAAGGCGACCGGCGAGATCGGCCAGCAGATCTCCGGCATCCAGGCGGCGACCAACGACTCGGTCGGCGCGATCAAGGAGATCTCCTCGACCATCGAGCGGCTCTCGGAAATCTCCTCCGCCATCGCCGCCGCGGTGGAAGAGCAGGGTGCTGCGACCCAGGAAATCGCCCGCAACGTCCAGCAGGCGGCGCAGGGCACCCAGCAGGTCTCGTCCAACATCACCGACGTGCAGCGCGGCGCCACCGAAACCGGCACAGCCTCCTCGCAAGTACTCTCGGCGGCGCAGATGCTGTCGAACGACTCGACCCGGTTGAAAACCGAGGTCAGCAAGTTCCTGACCAACGTTCGGGCGGCGTAGACCTCAAGACGATGTCAGTTCTGAAAGCGGTGCCTCCGGGCGCCGCTTTTTTGCGTGGTTGAAGGCCCTCGCTGTAATCTTTCGACGAGAGCATATCTGGAATGCGATTTCGCTGTGCGATAGCAGGGAATTGACCGCGCGTGACATGCTGTCGTTGGCCATTTCGGCGGTGTTCGGGTAAATCAGCCGAGGAACCGGTGGGGCGTGTTCCTTGTCCCCCGTATTTGGACTTGTCCCCCGTATTTGGAATTGCCTGACGAATGATTGCTCTGGTCCGTATTGCCCTGAGCCGGCCCTATACGTTTGTCGTGCTGGCGCTCCTGCTTCTGATCATTGGACCGCTCGCGGCGCTGCGGACGCCGACCGACATCTTTCCGGACATCCGCATCCCCGTGATCGGCGTGGTCTGGCAGTACACCGGCCTGCCGCCCGATCAGATGTCCGGTCGCATCACCACGCCGTTCCAGCGGGCGCTGACGACGACCGTCAACGACATCGAGCACATCACCGCCAATTCCTATAACGGCTTTGGCATCATCAAGATCTTCTTCCAGCCCAATGTCGACATCCGCACCGCCAATGCGCAGGTCACCGCGATCTCGCAGACGCTGATCAAGCAGATGCCGCCGGGCGCGACGCCGCCCTTGATCCTGAACTACTCCGCCTCGACCGTCCCGATCATCCAGGTGGCGCTGTCGGGCGACGGCCTGACCGAGCAGAACCTCGCCGACATCGGCATCAACCAGCTCCGCACGCCGCTCGTCACCGTGCCCGGTGCGGCGATCCCGTACCCGTTCGGCGGCAAGCAGCGCCAGGTCCAGATCGACCTCGACCCGACCGCGCTTCAGGCCCGCGGCCTTTCGGGCCAGGACGTCGCCAATACGCTCGCAGCCCAAAACCTGATCACGCCGGTCGGCACCCAGAAGATCGGCCAGTTCGAGTACAGCATCCAGCTCAACAACTCGCCGCTCAAGATCGACGAGCTCGGCAATCTGCCGATCAAGACCGTCAACGGCGCGATGGTCTATGTGCGCGACGTCGCCACCGTGCGCGACGGCAATCCGCCGCAGACCAACATCGTCCACGTCGACGGCAACCGCTCGGTGCTGATGATGGTGCTGAAGGCGGGCGCGACCTCGACGCTCGATATCATCGCCGGCATCAAGCAGAAGGTCATCGACGTCAAGGATCAGTTGCCGGATGCGCTGAAGATCGGCTTCATCGGCGACCAGTCGGTGTTCGTCCGCGGCGCGATTCAAGGCGTCGCCTTCGAAGGCGTGATCGCGGCGCTGCTCACCAGCGTCATGATCCTGCTGTTCCTCGGCAGCTGGCGCTCGACCCTCATCATCGCGGTCTCGATCCCGCTGTCCGTGCTCGGTGCCATCGTCATGCTCTCGGCGATCGGCGAGACGCTCAATATCATGACGCTCGGCGGCCTTGCGCTCGCGGTCGGCATCCTGGTCGACGACGCCACGGTAACCATCGAGAATATCAATTATCATCTCGAGCAGGGCAAGCCGGTCGAGCAGTCGATCCTCGACGGCGCCAACCAGATCGTGACGCCGGCCTTCGTCTCGCTGCTCTGTATCTGCATCGTGTTCGTGCCGATGTTCTTCCTCACCGGCGTCGCGCGCTTCCTGTTCGTGCCGATGGCTGAAGCGGTGATGTTCGCGATGATCTGGTCGTTCATCCTGTCGCGCACGCTGGTGCCGACCATGGCTAACTATCTGCTGCATGCGCACGTCCATCATGAGGGCGAGCCACCGAAGTCGCGCAATCCCTTCGTCTGGTTCCAGCGCGGATTCGAGGCGCGGTTCGAGCGTATTCGCGGCGGTTACCGCGGTCTGCTCGGCATGGCGCTGGCGCATCGCGCGGTGTTCGTGATCGGCTTCCTCTGCGTGGTCGGTGCGTCCTTCGCGCTGGTGCCGTTCTTGGGGCGCAATTTCTTCCCCGCCGTCGATGCCGGCAACATCCTGATGCATGTGCGCACCCAGGTCGGCACTCGCGTCGAGGAGGCCGCCAACCAGCTCGCGGATGTGCAGAAGGCGGTGCGCAAGCTGATTCCGGGCGAGATCGAGACCATGACCGACAACATCGGCATGCCGATCTCCGGTATCAACATGACCTACAACAACACTGGCGTGATCGGTCCGCAGGACGGCGACATCCAGATCAAGCTGAAGGAAGGTCACAAGCCGACCGCGGAACATGTGCGGGTGCTGCGCGAGCAGTTGCCGCGGCTGTTCCCGGGCGTAAGCTTCGCCTTCCTGCCGGCCGACATCGTCAGCCAGATCCTGAATTTCGGTGCGCCGGCGCCGATTGATCTCCAGATCCGCGGCGCCAATCTCGACGGCAACTTTGCCTACGCCAACAAGTTGCTCGCCAGGGTTCGCCGGATTCCAGGCATTGCCGATGCACGCATCCAGCAATCACCGAACCTGCCGACCTTCAACATCGATGTCGATCGCACCCGCGCGCAATATGTCGGCCTGACCGAGCGCGACGTCACCAACAGCCTCGTGGTCAATCTCGCCGGCTCCTCACAGGTCGCGCCGACCTATTATCTCAACCCGGACAACGGCGTGTCCTACTCGATCGTGATGCAGACGCCGCAATACCAGATCGATTCGCTCAGCGCGTTGCAGACGCTGCCAATCACCGCGGCCGGCGCCTCGCAGTCGCCGATCCTCGGCGGCATCGCCGACATCAAGCGTGCAACCTCGAGCGCGGTGGTGTCGCAGTACGACATTCAAAACCTCGTGCAGATCTTTGCCACGACGTCGGGCCGCGATCTCGGCGCGGTCGCAACCGACATCCGCCAGGCCATCGCCGACACCGCCAAGGAGGTGCCGAAGGGCTCCTCCGTGGCGTTGCTTGGTCAGGTGCAGACCATGAACAGCGCCTTCACCGGCCTTCTGTTCGGCCTGCTCGGCGCCGTCGTGCTGATCTACTTCTTGATCGTCGTGAACTTCCAGTCCTGGTCCGATCCGTTCGTGATCATCACGGCGCTGCCGGCAGCGCTTGCCGGCATCATCTGGATGCTGTTCACGACCCAGACCACGCTGTCCGTGCCGGCGCTGACCGGCGCGATCATGTGCATGGGCGTGGCCACCGCCAACAGCGTGCTGGTGATCTCCTTCGCCCGCGAGCGCTATGAGGAGCTCGGCGATCCCATTGCGGCCGCGCTGGAAGCCGGCTTCGTCCGGTTCCGCCCGGTGCTGATGACTGCGCTTGCCATGATCATCGGCATGGCGCCGATGGCGCTCGGGCTGGGCGAGGGCGGCGAGCAGAATGCGCCGCTTGGCCGCGCCGTGATCGGCGGCCTGATCTTTGCAACCTTCGCAACGCTGATCTTTGTTCCCGTGGTGTTCAGTATGGTACACAAGAAACAAGGCGCCAAAGCCGCCGCCCGATCGGAGACTCCGCATGTCGCCCACTGAACCCCGCTCCCCGGTGTCGCACCGGAAACTGGGCATTTTCGGCGTGGTGGCGCTGATTGCGGCAGGCCTCGTGGTTGGCACCGGCATCCGGGCCCGCGAGGAGCAAGGCTCCAAGCTGAAGGAATGGACCGACGACCAGGCCGTTCCCAGCGTTGCGGTGACGCTGCCAAACGCCAAGGCGCTCAATTCCACCATCGATCTGCCGGGCCGGCTCGAGGCCTATTACCGCGCTCCGATCTTCGCGCGCGTCTCCGGCTATCTCAAAAGCTGGAGCGCGGACATCGGCGCCCGCGTCAAGGCCGGCCAGGTGATCGCCGAGATCGAGGCGCCAGACCTCGACCAGCAGCTCCTGCAGGCCCGCGCCGACCTCGCCAGCCAGCAAGCCAGCGCCAGGCTGTCGGAAGCAACCCTGAACCGGCGCAAAACGCTGGTCGCCTCCAACTTCGTCTCGGCGCAGGAAATCGACGAGCGCACCGCCGATCTCTCCAACAAGAATGCCGCGGTCCATTCCGGCCAGGCCAATGTCGAGCGTCTCGAGGCGCTGGCCGGCTACAAGAAGATTACGGTGCCATTCGATGGCGTGGTCACGGCGCGCGACACCGACGTTGGCGCGCTGATCAACGCGGGCGGCGGCTCGGGGCCGGCGATGTTCGTGGTCTCCGACATCACCAAGCTGCGCGTCTACGTCAACGTTCCCCAGAACTACGTGCCGGCGATCAAGATCGGCGCAAAGGCCTCCATCGTGATGCCGGAATATCCGAACCGGACCTTCCAGGCGACGGTGGAAGCTTCTTCCCAGGCCGTCGACGTCGCATCGGGCACCACGCGGATGCAGCTTGGGCTGGACAATTCCAACGGCGAGCTGATGCCCGGCGGCTATGCGAGCGTGAAGCTCAACCTCCAGCGCGACACCGCGCCGCTCAGCATTCCCGCCAGCGCCCTGATCTTCAACGGCAGCGGCCTGCGTGTTGCGACCGTCGGTGCGGACGAGAAGGTGCAGTTCAAGACCGTGACCATCGCCCGTGATCTCGGCAAGGAGATTGAGCTAGCCTCGGGCATCACACCGGACGACCGTGTCATCACTGCCCCGCCGGACGGTTTGTCTGATGGCGATGCGGTTCGCGTCGTTGGTGCCGGCGGCAAGCCGGCAACTGCGTCGGAAAAGCAGGCGCCGAAGGGCTAGTTAAGGGCGGTCTCGTGCCCCGGACGCAGCGCAGCACGAAGTGGTGCGCTGCTGAGCCGGGGCCCATCTCTCCTCAAAGTACCGTGTTGCTTTATGGGTTCCCGGCTCAGCGGAGCGGCATTGCATGCCGCACCGCGTCCGGGACACGAGAGCTAGCTACGCCACCCGCCACTCCGGTGTGCCATCGGCTGCCAGGGTGATCTCGCCAATTGAGCCGACCGGCGTCTTATCCATGTTCAATAGATGCGCCAGAGTCGCACAATCGCTGGCGGGAATCCGCGCCAGCGTGCGTCGGTCATCCGCCGTGCGCAACATCACCACACCGTGCTCGGCATCGCCGCCACGGCCGTAGAGCACGGTAAAGCTTTCCACCGTGCCTTTCCCGCTTGCCTCCGCGACGAACTCCGGCACCGCACGCTTGTTGCGGTCGGCCTCGCCTTGCACGCTGGTCTCCTGCGCCAGCGTTTCGCGCGGCGACGTCTTTGACACCACCAGAGCATGATGCTTGGTGACGAAGCCGCCCTGGCCGTAGAGCAGGCCGAGCTTGTCGCCGTCGCGCAGGCGCCGCACCATCGCGCAGGCTGCATGCGTCATGTAGGTGTTGAGCGGCGCGCCGAAGAAGGTGAGCCCGCCGGTTACCGTGGGCTGCACGTCGGCGCCCAGCCCCAGCGTCCGCCGCGCCATCTTCGGCACGCAAGGGAAGCAGCTGTACAGCTCGATCGCGTCGAAATTTTTACCGTCGCCGCCGGCGATGTCCATCACGGCCGTCAGGACCGCGTTCTGCGGATGGCTCTCGTAAAACTGGTCGCGCACCAGATAGTCGGGCGGCTCCTCGGCAGACGCGCCGCCGAGCGGGTAGACCAGCTTGTCCTCAGCAATGCCAGCCGCACGCGCCCTGGCAAGGCTGGTGAGCAACAGCGCGCCGCCCATGTTAACGCTTGGATTGGCGACCATCAGCTTGTTGTAGGGCCAGGCGATCAGCCGGTTGTCCGCGGTCGGCGTCGTGATCTCCTCGGGCGCATAGCGCCGCTTCAGCCACGAATTGGGATTTTGCGCGGCGGCCGCCGAATAGCGCGACCACAGCGTGCCTGATTCCGCCATCGCCTCGCGCGGCGTCTGGCGCCAATGTGCGGACGAAGCCGCTTCGTAGAACGGGTAAACCGTGACGGGCCGGAACACGCCGAGCTTGATAGCCAGCGGTTTCTGAAACGCGGCGCCGCGTTTCGGCTCCTCGACATCGTGGGCGAACGGCGTCCATGGCAGCTTGACGCCGGCGCGCTCGGCCTTGGTTGCCGTCGATTGCGCTTCCGCGCCGCAGACCGCGGCGACGGTACATTCGCCGCGCGCGATGCGCTTGGCTGCCTCGTGAATGAAGCGGATCGGGCTCTCGCCGCCGACCGGACCGTAATAGCAATGCGCCGGCGAGACGCCGAGCCGTTGCGCAAGCAGCTTCTCCGGATCGCGATAGCGCCAGCTCAGGAAGTTGACGACGTCGAGCGATTGCACCTCACCGAGCAGCTTCGCGCCGGCGTCAGCTTCGGCGCGTCGCAGCGCCTGTTCGAGCAGATCGAGCGGCTCGAGGCCCTCGGCGATCTCCTTGGGGCGGTCGACGATCTCGCCGATGCCGACGATGACGGGGATTCGGTCTTCGTGAACAATGGTCTTTTCGGTCATGGCCTCAATTCACGATATCGATTGTTTTCGTCATTGCGAGCGTAGCGAAGCAATCCAGAATCTTTCCGCGATGACGGTCTGGATTGCTTCGCTACGCTCGCAATGACAGGTGGTTGTTACTCCGCCACCAGCGCATTCATGTGCTCGACGGCTTCGGCAAAATCTTCCTTGAACTCCTGCACCACGGCGCCGGCCGATTTCACGCTGTCGATCAGGCCGACGCCCTGGCCGACGAAATAGCTGACGAGGTCGCGCGCCCTAGCGTTGCCAGCGGCCGCGGCGCGGTCGATCGAGTTGAAGGCATCGCGGCTGATGATGCTTTGAAGCGGCATCGGCAGCGCGCCGGGGCTTTCCGGCGCGCGGTCCCAGGCATCGGTCCAGACCGAACGGAGCTGTCGCGCCGGCTTTCCGGTGCGGCCCTTCGAGCGGATTGCGTCACGCGACGACGCCGCGATCATCTTCTCGCGAAAGATTTCGCTGGTCTCGGACTCGACGGTAGCAAGCCACACCGAGCCGGTCCATGCGCCGGCGGCGCCCATCGCCATGCAGGCCGCCATCTGCCGTCCCGTCATGATGCCGCCGGCCGCCAGCACCGGCACATCGCGGACCTTCTTGATCGCCTTGATCACCTCGGGCACCAGCACCATGGTCGAGACCTCGCCGCAATGGCCGCCGGCTTCGGTGCCCTGCACCACGAGGATATCGACACCGGCCGCGACCTGGCGCAACGCGTGCTCCTTGGCGCCGACAAGGGCGGCCACGGGCACGTTGTGCTTCTTGCCCATCTCGATCATCGCTTTCGGGGGCACGCCCAGCGCGTTCGCGATCAGCCGGATCGGATGATTGAAGGAGACTTTTAGCAACTCCAGCGCGGTCTCGGCATCGAACGGCTGCGGCTCGTCGTCAGCCACATCGGTTGTCATCAGCTCGATGTCGTACTTCTTCAGCAGATCGCTGGTGTATTTGCGGTGCTCCTGCGGCACACGCGCTTCCAGGCTCTTCCAGGTGACGTCCTTCTCGCCCGCGGTCGAGATGTTCTCGGGGATCAGCACGTCGATGCCGTAGGGCTTGCCGTCGACGTGGTCGTCGATCCATTTCAGCTCGCGTTCGAGCGTATCCGGCGTATGCACGGTAGCACCTAACACGCCAAAGCCGCCGGCACGGCTGACGGCAGCAACGACATCGCGGCAATGGCTGAAGGCGAGCAGCGGAAACTCGATGCCCAGCATGTCGCAGATCGGCGATTTCATGGTCCTCTCCCGGCGGCCTTCACGTTGCTGTTGTTGTCTCTCGGGCGAAGGCCATCGAAGCTAGGCCATCGTCTTGCGCAATGCCAATCCGGATTTGGCAACGCATCTTGCGTGCACACGCCGTGTTGCGTGCCAGGCCGCACGCGGGGGGCTCGGCAGGGCGGCCTCCATTCCAGGCCTTCCTCGGCAAGGTCAAGCTGCATGACCCGGACGTGAGCTCCGCGCCTCGTGCAGAGCGGGCAGGGCTTGTCATCGGCCGTCAGCGGGCTAATTAATGCATGCGCATCTTTTCGCCGGAGCCCTCGCATGACCGATACCCCTTACGTGCCGCCAAAAGTCTGGACCTGGAACAAGGAGAATGGCGGCCAGTTCGCCAGCATCAATCGGCCGATTGCCGGGGCCACCCACGACAAGGAGCTGCCGGTCGGCAAGCATCCCTTCCAGCTCTATTCGCTGGCGACGCCGAACGGGGTGAAGGTGACGGTGATGCTGGAGGAGCTTCTGGCGCTCGGCCACAAGGGCGCCGAATACGACGCCTGGCTGATCAGAATAGGCAATGGCGACCAGTTCGGCAGCGGCTTTGTCGACATCAACCCGAACTCGAAAATCCCGGCGCTGATGGACCGCTCGGGTCCGGAGCCGATCCGGGTGTTCGAGTCCGGCTCGATCCTGTTCTATCTCGCCGAGAAGTTCGGTGCCTTCCTGCCGAAGGACATCAAGGTCCGCACCGAAGCCATGTCCTGGCTCTTCTGGCAGATGGGCAGCGCACCCTATCTCGGCGGCGGCTTCGGCCACTTCTACGCCTATGCGCCGTTCAAGATCGAATACGCCATCGATCGCTTTGCGATGGAGACCAAGCGCCAGCTCGACGTGCTCGACCGGCGCCTTGCCGATAACGAATATCTCGCGGGCAAGGACTACACCATCGCGGATATGGCGGTGTGGCCCTGGTACGGCGCGCTCGCAAAGGGGCTGGTCTACGGCGCCGGCGAGTTCCTGTCGGTGCAGGACTACAAGAACGTGCAGCGCTGGACCGACCAGATCGCAAAACGCCCCGCGGTGAAGCGCGGCCGCATGGTCAACCGCGTCTCAGGCGACCCCGCCAGCCAGCTTCACGAACGCCACGACGCGAGCGATTTCGAGACCAGGACCCAGGACAAGATCGGCGAAGTGGCTGCTGCGTCGTAGGGCGGTGCTCACTTCACCTCGCCCCGCTTGCGGGGAGAGGTCCGATTGCATCGAAGATGCAATCCGGATGAGGGGGAGTCTCCGCGAGTCCAATTGCCATCGTCCTCGCGGAGACTCCCCCTCATCCCGACCTTCTCCCCGCAAGCGGGGAGAAGGGGAAGAAAGACCTCACGCCATGCTCAACTCGTGGCGACCCACCACCATCCAGTGCACCTCGTCCGGACCGTCCGCAAAGCGCAGGTGGCGGACGTCCTGGTACATCTCGGCCAGCGGCGTCCAGTGCGAGATGCCGGTGGCGCCGTGCATCTGGATCGATTGGTCGATGATCTTGCAGGCCCGCTCCGGCACCATGGCCTTGACCATGGAGACCCAGACGCGGGCTTCCTTGTTGCCGAGCACGTCCATCGCCTTCGCGGCCTTCAGCACCATCAAGCGCATCGCTTCGATCTCGCAGCGCGCCTGCGCGATGATCTGCATGTTGCCGCCGAGATGGGCGATCTTCTTGCCGAAGGCTTCGCGGGTGAGGCCGCGCTGCACCATCAGGTCGAGCGCCTTCTCGGCCTTGCCGATGGTGCGCATGCAGTGATGGATGCGGCCGGGTCCGAGGCGGAGCTGCGAGATCTCGAAGCCGCGGCCTTCGCCGAGCAGCATGTTCTCCTTGGGCACGCGGACATTGTTGAATCGCATGTGCATGTGACCGCGCGGCGCGTGGTCCTGACCGAACACATACATGGGCCCGAGCACCTCGACGCCGGGCGTGTCGCGCGGCACCAGGATCTGCGACTGCTGCTTGCTCGGCGCCGCGTCCGGATTGGTCTTCACCATCACGATGAGTATCTTGCAGCGGGGATCGCCGACGCCGGAGATGTAATACTTCTCGCCGTTGATGACCCACTCGTCACCGACGAGCTTTGCAGTCGTCGAGATGTTCTTGGCATCGGAGGAGGCGACGTTCGGCTCGGTCATGACATAGGCCGAGCGGATCTCGCCGTTCATCAGCGGCTTCAGCCACTTCTCTTTCTGCTCCTTGGTGCCGACGCGCTCCAGCACCTCCATGTTGCCGGTGTCGGGCGCCGAGCAGTTCATGGTCTCCGACGCGAGCGGGCTCTTGCCGAGCTCGGAGGCGATATAGGCGTAGTCGAGATTCTTCAGGCCCTGGCCGGTCTCGTCATCGGGCAGGAAGAAGTTCCAGAGGCCTTCCTTCTTGGCCTTGTTCTTGGCGACCTCAAGCACCTCGATCTGCTTCGGTGTGAAGCTCCAGCGATCCTGTTTGCCTTCGCCGGCCTTGGCGAACTCGATCGACATCGGCTCGACCGTCTCGCGAATGAATTTCCTGACGTGATCGTAGAGCGACCGCACCTGGTCCGACATGCGGAGATCGTTGAGCTCGTCGCCGGGATTGAGCGTGTAGTTGGTGGTGCGGGGAATGTAGGCGTGCTTTGTCATTGTTCCTCCCGGGGTCACTGAGATCGCGTTGGGCCGGAGAATAGTCGCAGCACGGCCAAAGCGCGAGCGCGTATTTTCTCACGCAAGCCATGCCATGCGATGGAATTTCGCAAGGGCGTTTGAAATGTTGTTTGAATCGAGGAGCGCTGTTTCGATGTGCTCGCCGCGCTCTCCGCTGTCATCGCCCGATTCAATCGGGCGATCCAGTATTCCAGAGACGGAAGTGATTGAACCGAGAAGCCGCGGCTTCAATCAGTTCGGCATCCGGTGCATCGCGCAGATCTTGTTGCCGTCGAGATCGCGCAAATAGGCGATATACAGCTTGTTTCCCGCGCCCTCGCGAATGCCGGGCGGATTTTCGATCGGCGTTCCGCCAGCGGCGACGCCGGCGGCGTGCCACTTGTCGACCTGCTCAGGCGAGTTGGCGGCAAAGCCGATGGTGCCACCATTCGCACAGGTCGCCGGCTCGCCGTTGATCGGCTTCGACACCGAGAATACGCCGGTCCTGGTGAAGTAGAAAATGCGATGGCCGTCGACCTTCGCCGGACGTACTTCGAGTGTGTTCAGCAAATTGTCGTAGAAGACCTTCGCCTTGTCGAGATCGTTGGTGCCAATCATGATGTGCGAAAACATTTGCCCTATCCCCTCAGCGCTTGCAAAACCAGAGACCGTAGGTGGGCAAAGCGCAGCGTGCCCACCACGGTAGTCGAAAGCGCTCATGGCGGGCACGGCGCAGATGCGCCTTTGCCCACCCTACGAGATCTCAAAACGCCGTATAGCCGCCGTCGATCACGAACGTATCCGCGGTGTGATACGACGACGCCTTGCTCATCAGATACACCGCGATGCCGCCGAAATCGGATGCCTCGCCGAAGCGCCGCACCGGAATGCGCGGCATCACGTTGGCGACGAATTTTTCGTTGGCCATGATGCTTGATGTCATGTCGCTCTTGATCCAGCCCGGCAGGATCGCGTTCGCGGTGACGCCGTGGCGCGCCAGCTCGACGCCGAGCGCGCGCACCAGCGCGTTGATGGCGGCCTTGGTCGCCGCATAATGCTCGTTGCGCGCAGTGCCGAAGATCGAGGCGAGGCTCGAGGTCGCAACCAGCCGGCCAAAGGGATCGCCGGCATTGGCGCGGTCGGTCATGTGCTTTGCGGCCGCCTGGAAGGCGTGGAACACACCATCGAGATTGGTCGCAAACATCGCGCGCCATTCCGCCTCGGTGCGCTCGATGAAGGACCTGCGGCCGCCACCGCCGATGCCGGCATTGGCGAAGCAGCCGTCGACCCGGCCGAAGCTGTCGAGCGTCGCGTTCATAGCGGCATTGACGGAGGCCGGATCGGTGACGTCGCAGACGCGGGTATCGACCTTGCCGGTGAGGCCCGCCATGCTCGCGGCAGCAGCCTTGTTCTTGTCAGCATTGCGGCCCCAGATCGAGACGTTGCAGCCTTGGCCGGCGAGCGCCTGCGCGATGCCGAGCCCGATACCGCCATTGCCGCCGGTGATCACCGCGACGCGGCCGGAGAGGTCGAAAAGATTCATGGCGCGTTTCCTGTTTTTGGCAAGGCTTCTTGGTGTGCCGCGCGTCAGCCGGTGCGCGCAAGATCATGCGATATGACGGTGGGGTATGCTTTCGTCACCATGGACAAGACCGCGCCAAAAATCAAATATGCGCTCCGGCAACAAATTCCGGTCTGCGAAACTGACGCGGGCCGCAACCGACGAGGAAACGATGCAGTTCAAACACGTCACGCTCGAAATCGATGGTTCGGTTGCGATCATCAGGCTCGATCATCAGGAGGTGATGAACGCAGTCTCCGTGGACATGCTGGGCGGGCTCTCCGATGCGCTCGACGCGATCGAGGAGAAAAAAGATGAGGTGCGCTGCGTCGTGCTGACCGGCGCCGGGCGGGCGTTCTGCACCGGTGCGAATCTCCAGGGCCGCAACAACCAGTCGAAGAAGACCAAGGCCGGCCTGACGCTCGAGACCGGCTTTCATCCGTTCCTGCGCCGCGTCCGCAATCTGCATTGCCCGATCGTCACGGCGGTCAACGGCCCGGCAGCGGGCGCCGGCATGAGCTTCGCGCTGCTCGGCGACATGATTTTATGCGCGCGGTCGTCTTACTTTCTTCAAGCCTTCCGCCGCATCGGCCTCGTGCCGGATTGCGGCTCGACTTGGCTGCTGCCGCGCCTGATCGGCAAGGCGCGCTCGGTCGAATTGTCGCTGATTGGCGAGCGGCTGCCGGCCGAGAAGGCGCTGGAATGGGGGCTCGTCAACCGCGTCTATGACGACGGCGTTCTGATGGAAGAGGCAATGAAGCTTGCACGCGACCTTGCCAGCGGCCCGACGATCGCGCTGTCGCTGATCCGCAAGCTCTATTGGGACAGCCCGGAAAACTCCTTCGAGGACCAGCTCAATCTCGAATTCCAGTGCCAGCTCCGCGCCGGCGATACGCAGGATTTTCGCGAAGGTGTCGGCGCCTTTCTGGAGAAGCGTCCGGCGCAGTTCAAAGGCAAATGATCGAGGCGGAGCTCTCCCGCAGCGTTGCGCGCTGGTGCAAGGGAGCGACCGGCGTTACCGGCGCGGCAAAGCTGTCCGGCGGCGCCAGTCAGGAGACCTGGCGCTTCGACATTACCCATCCCGATGGGCCGATCGGCGCGATCCTGCGCCGCTCGCCGAAAGGCTATGGCGCAGCGCCAACGCGTGCAGCCGGTCTTGCCGCTGAAGCGCGGCTGATGCAGCTCGCCTATGAGGCGGGTGTGCCGTCGCCGCGTGTGATGCATGAGCTGACGCCGGACGAGGAACTCGGCACCGGTTTCATCATGCAGCGGGTCGAGGGCGAGACCATCGCGCGCAAGATCCTGCGCGACGAGGAGTTCGCGGCGGCGCGGCCGCTTCTCGCGCGGCAGATCGGCGCCGTGCTTGCGGGCCTGCACAGGCTGCCGCAGGACAAGCTGCCCGAGTTGCGCAGCCGGTCCGGGACCCAGGAGATATCCGAGTTCGAGCGCGACTATCGCAGCCTGGATTGGCCAAAGCCGGTGTTCGAGCTGGCGCTGCGCTGGCTGCGCGACCACGATCCCGGTCCGTCCGCCGAGACCACGCTGGTGCACGGCGACTTCCGCAACGGCAATCTCATCATCGGCGCCGACGGCGTTCGCGCGGTGCTGGACTGGGAGCTCGCCCATCTCGGCGATCCCATGGAGGATCTCGGCTGGGTCTGCGTCAACTCTTGGCGCTTTGGTGAGATCGACAAGCCCGTCGGCGGTTTCGGCTCGCGCGAAGAGCTGTTCGCGGGCTATGAGGCTGCCGGCCGTGAGGTCGATCCGTCACGCGTGAAATTTTGGGAAGTGATGGGCACGTTGCGCTGGGGCATCATGTGCGGCGGCATGATGCAGCGGTTCCGCGAGGGTCCGGATCATTCGATGGAGCGCGCCATGATCGGCCGCCGCGCCTCGGAGACCGAGATCGATCTGCTGCGGCTGCTCGCGCCGCGGGGAGGTTAGGCATGCAGGACGAACCGACACCGATCGAGCTGACCAAGGCGGTCGCCGATTTCCTCCGCAACGACATCACGCCGCTGGTCTCGGGCCATCAGGCCTTCAAGTTGCGGGTGGCGGTCAACATCCTCGACCTCGTGACTCGGCAGTTGACGCAGGAGGAGGGGGGCGATGCTGCGGAGGTGGAGCGCCTGCGCGCGCTACTTGGTATGGACGGCGCGGTAACTGACCTCAACCGCGCACTCGCGGATCGTATCGCCAAGGGCGAGGTGGATTTTGCAACGCCGGGGCTGGCCGAGCATCTGTGGGCGACTACGATGGACAAGCTCGCGGTGGATCAGCCGAACTATGCGTCATACAAGCGCGAGCTGGGGCGGGGCGGGTAGGCAGTGGCCCCATCCTCCGTCATTGCGAGGAGCCCTTGCGACGAAGCAATCCAGACTGTCTCCGCGGGAAGATTCTGGATTGCTTCGCTCCGCTCGCAATGACGCGTTGAGCTACTTCCCCACCCATTTTGGCGGGCGCTTCTCCGAGAACGCCTTCGGGCCCTCGATGTAATCCTGCGACGCGACCATCGCCTTTACCGCCGGATATTCGCGCTGCTCCTCGATCGCCTGTTCCAGCGAGACGGCAAGGCCCTTCCGGATGGTCTGCTTGGACGCCCGAATCGACATCGGCGAGTTCTTGGTGATCATGTCGGCCCAGCGCAGCGCGCCAGCAAGCGCTTCGCCCTGCGGCACCACCTCGTTGACGAAGCCGAGCTCAAAACCCTCCTTGGCGCTGACATGACGCGCGGTGAGGATCATGCCCATGGCGCGCTTCAAGCCGATTTGCCGCGGCAGCCGGTGCAGGCCGCCTGCGAGTGCGGCGAGGCCGACGCGCGGCTCGGGCAGGGCGAAGGTCGCGTTCTCCGAGGCGATGATGAGGTCGCAGGCGAGCGCGATCTCGAAGCCGCCGCCCATGGCGACGCCGTTGACCGCGGCGATGATCGGCTTGTCGCAGTCGAATCGCGCGGTGAGGCCGGCAAAACCGCCCTTGTCCCAGCCGCGCTTGCCTCCCGCCGCCTGCCACTTCAGATCGTTGCCGGCGCAGAACGCCTTGTCGCCGGCGCCGGTGACGATCGCAACCCACTGCGCAGGGTCGGCGGCGAAATCGTCAAACACCTTTTGCAGCTCGAAATGCGCATCGGTGTGCAGCGCGTTGTAGACCTCGGGCCGCGACAGCGTGATGATCGTGATCGGCCCCTTGTGTTCCACTTTTGAGAATTTCAGCTCCATCGCGCGCTCCCGCATTTTCTCGTGAAGGAATATTGGCGTCATAGTACCGCGGAGGCATCGTTCAACACCATCGAATTGCGCAATGTGCCTTGCGCGTCTGGCACGCCTCGCTTTGCTTGACTTGAGCGCGCTCTTCTCACCCTAATCGTGCGAAGCAAAACGCGCCTAGCGCCTTAACGCAAAACGATAGAATCAATCCGGGAGAGAACCGTGGATTTCTCATTGCCTGCCGATCTCGTCGCCTATCTCGGAGAGCTCGATCGCTTCATCGAACGCGAGATCAAGCCGCTGGAACAGGCCGACGACAACATCCGCTTCTTCGATCATCGCCGCGAATGGGCGCGCACCGATTTCGAGAATGGCGGCCTGCCGCGTCACGAATGGGAAGCGCTGCAGCGCAAGGCGAAGGATCTCGCGGACGCCGCCGGCCATCTGCGCTTTCCGGTGCCGAAGCAGTATGGCGGCAAGGATGGCTCCAACCTCTGGATGGCCGTGATCCGCGAGCATTTTGCCGCGAAGGGTCTCGGCCTGCACAACGACCTCCAGAACGAGCACTCCATCGTCGGCAATTTTCCCGTCGTCACCATGCTCGATCGCTACGGCCGCGACGACCAGAAGGCGATGATCGACGGCTCGATCAAGGGCAAATACCGCATCACCTTCGGCCTGACCGAACCCAATCACGGCTCGGACGCGACTCACATGGAGACGCGCGCGGTGCCGGCGACTCGCGACAACGTCAAGGGCTGGATCATCAACGGCGAGAAGATGTGGACCACCGGCATGCACGTTGCCACGCATTGCGCGCTGTTCGCGCGCACCTCGGGTAATGACGGCGATGCCCGCGGCATCACCTGCTTCCTGGTGCCGGCCAAGAGCCATGGCGTGAAGGTCGAGGAGTACATGTGGACCTTCAACATGCCGACCGATCATCCCCGCGTCAGCTTTACGGACGTGTTCGTGCCTGAGGATGCGCTGTTCGGCGAGGTCGGCCGCGGCCTGTCGCTGGCGCAGTGCTTTGTGCACCAGAACCGCATCCGCCAGGCCGCGAGCTCGCTCGGTGCGGCCGTCTACTGCATCAACGAAAGCGTGAAATATGCGCGCGAGCGAAAGCCGTTCGGCAGGGCGCTGGCAGAGAACCAGGCGATCCAGTTCCCGCTGGTCGAGCTTGCCACGCAAGCCGAGATGCTGCGCCTGTTGATCCGCAAGACCGCCTGGGAGATGGACCAGCTCAATGAGGAGCAGATCGAGCGCACGCTCTCCGATCGCGTCTCCATGTGCAACTACTGGGCAAACCGCCTCGCTTGCGAATCCGCCGACCGCGCCATGCAGGTCCACGGCGGCATGGGCTATTCACGCCACAAGCCCTTCGAGCACATCTACCGCCACCACCGCCGCTACCGGATCACCGAGGGCAGCGAGGAGATCCAGATGCGCAAGGTGGCGGGGTTTTTGTTTGGGTATATGGGGCCGGGGAAGCATTGAGCGTCAATCTGTGCACTCGTAGGGTGGGCAAAGCGAAGCGTGCCCACCATGCTTCCGGCTAGCGTAGTAAGACGGTGGGCACGGCGCGCGAAGAGCGCACCTTTGCCCACCCTACGAAATCAATTCACCCGTCGATCCTTGCCCGCCCAATACGGCTCCCTCAATTGTCGCCCGCACCACGCCGAAGGCGGCGCGCTGCGCTGCGTGCGGGGCACGAGATTATCCCCGCTTCGCCCGGTCCTTCTCGTTCTGCGCCATGATGCTCTCGCGCGCGGTCTTCCAGTCGTCGTCGCTCCAGTCCCGGAGCTGGTAGAAATTGCCGCCCATGGCCAGCGCCTGTGCACCGTCCATGGCGATGGTCTCGCCGGTGATCCAGTCGCAGCCGCCGGAGATCAGGAACACCGCGAGGTTCTGCAATTCCTCCATGGTGCCGACGCGGCCCATCGGGTTCATCGCCTTGGTGCGTGCGCCGGCCTCGTCGCCGGGCTTGATGCGCTTGCTCATGCCCTCGGTCGGGATCTCGCCCGGCGCGATGGTGTTGAGACGGATGCCGTGTCGGCCCCATTCGGTCGCAAGCGACATCGTCATGGCGTGGATCGCCGACTTGCTCATCGCCGACGGCACCACGTAAGGCGAGCCGTTGCGCACCCAGGTCACCGTGATTGAGACGACATTGCCGGGCTGCTTCAAGGCGATCCAGCGCTTGCCGACCGCATGCGTCACATAGAACGTGCCGTGCATGACGATGTTGGCGACCGCGTCGAAGCCGCGCGGCGAGAGCTCCTCGCTGCGCGAGATAAAATTGCCGGCGGCGTTGTTGATGAGGTCGGTCAGCGGCGCGTCGCGGAAGATATTCTCGATCATCTCCTCGACGGCGAGCGCATTGCGGATGTCGACGCCGTGGCTGGTGACGCGGCCGCCATACTGATCCATCAGCTCGGTCGCGGTCTCGTCGCAGACGATCTTGCGCCGGCCGCAGATGTGCACCTCGGCGCCGAGCTGGAGAAAGCGCGCCGCCATCGATTTGCCGAGGCCCGTGCCGCCGCCGGTCACGAGAATGCGCCGTCCAGCCAGAAGATTTTCCTTGAACATGGCTGTTTCTCCCTTACGGATTGTCAGTTAATTGGTCGATTGACTAAATCCGGCGGTCAGCTTTCTGTAAAGCGGCACCGAACAAGAACAGGCAAGAACTAGGGGAGAATTCATCCATGGAAGAGCGCGTCTCGATCTCGATCTCGGAAGGCGTCGCCGACGTGCGCCTGGTGCGCGCGGATAAGATGAATGCGCTCGATCAGGCCATGTTCGAGGCCCTTGTTGCGGCAACCGAGCGGCTTTCGAAGGAAAAAGGCGTGCGCGTCGTCGTGCTGTCCGGCGAGGGCCGCGCCTTCTGCGCCGGTCTCGACATGGGGCGTTTTGCCGCCATGAAGGAGAATGGCGGCAACGGAATTCCGGGTGGCGAAAATCGCGATCTCACCAAGCGCACGCATGGCCAGGCGAACTTTCCGCAACAGGCGGTATGGGGATGGCGCCAGCTTCCGGTTCCCGTGATTGCGGCCGTGCACGGCGTTGCCTTTGGCGGTGGCTTCCAGCTCTCGCTCGGCGCCGACATGCGCTTCCTCTCCCCCGATGCGCGGATGTCGGTGATGGAGATCAAATGGGGCCTCGTGCCCGACATGGCGGGCACGCCGATCCTGGCCTCGCTCGTGCGCGATGACATCTTGCGCGATCTTACTTACACCGGCCGCATCTTCTCCGCGCAGGAGGCGATGACGTATGGCCTCGCCACGCGCATCTGCGACGACCCGCGCGTCGCAGCGCTCGAAGTCGCGCGCGAGATCGCGGGAAAAAGCCCCGATGCGATCCGCGCCGCCAAGCGCCTGCTCAACAATCTCTCGGTCGATTCCGGCCCTGCGCTGCTTGCAGAGTCGGTCGAGCAGCAGAAGCTGATCGGCAGCGCGAACCAGACCGAAGCGGTGCGGTCGAATCTGGAGAAGCGCGCGGCGAGGTTTGCGGATTGAGTTCGTCATTCCGGGATGCGCCGCAGGCGCAGGCCCGGAATCCATCGCACCTCATCGTCCGCTGTGAAATGGATTCCGGGTTCGATGCTTCGCATCGCCCCGGAATGACGGCCTGAGTGATGCCCACCTCTCTCAACCCGACGAAACATCGGAAAACAAAAATGAGCGAAGCGTCCCAATTCCTCGGCATCGTCTCCGGAGATCGCCGTCGCGACCATGCCGAGGTCGCCAATCGCGCCGACCGCATCGCGTCCGGCCTCGCCAGGATCGGCGTCCGCCAAGGCGATTGCGTCTGCATGCTGATGCGCAACGATATCGCCTTTCTCGAAGCCGCCTACGCCGCGATGCGGCTCGGGGCCTATGGCGTGCCGATCAACTGGCATTTCAAGCCGGAGGAGATCAACTACATCCTTGGCGATACCGGCACGTCCGTGCTGATCGGACATGCCGACATGCTGCACGCCTTGCGCGATGCTATCCCGAAAGGCGTGACGGTGCTCAGCGTGCCGACACCGCCGGAGATCCTGTCCAACTACAAGATCGATCCCGATCACCTGACGGCTCCTGAATTCGCGATCGATCTCGAATCCTGGCTCGCGCAATTCCAGCCCTATGACGGCCCGGTCGTGCCGCAGCCCATGAACATGATCTACACCTCAGGCACCACCGGCCATCCCAAGGGCGTGCGCCGCAATGCGCCGACGCTGGAGCAGCAGGCCGCCGGCGAGCGCATGCGCGCGATGATCTATGGCTTGAAGCCCGGCGCTCGCGCGATCCTGCCGGGCCCGCTATATCATTCCGCGCCGAACTCGTTCGGCATCCGCGCCGGCAAGCTCGGCGGCGTATTGGCGCTGATGCCGCGCTTCGAGCCGGAAGAATTTCTGGAGCTGATCGAGCAGTACAGGATCGACACCATCTTCATGGTGCCGACCATGTTCATCCGCCTGATGAAGCTGCCGGAGGAGGTGCGCAGCAAATACGACGTCTCCTCGCTGCGCCACATCATTCACGCTGCGGCGCCATGTCCGGCCGATGTCAAGCGCGCCATGATCGAATGGTGGGGTCCGGTGATCTACGAATTCTACGGCTCGACCGAATCCAGCGCGGTCACGTTTGCGACCTCCGAGGACGCACTGAAGAAGCCCGGCACCGTCGGCAAGATCTCGCCCGGCGCCGAGCTGCGCTTCATCGGCGATGACGGCCGCGTGATTGGTGTCGGCGAGATCGGCGAGATCTATTCCCGCATGGCCGCGATGGCCGACTTCACCTACCACAACAAGCCGGAGAAGCGCGCCGAGATCGACCGCGACGGCTTCATCACCTCGGGTGACGTCGGCTACATCGACGCGGACGGTTACGTCTTCATCTGCGACCGCAAGCGCGACATGGTGATCTCGGGCGGCGTCAATATCTATCCGGCCGAGATCGAATCCGTGCTGCACGCCGTGCCGGGCGTGCATGATTGCGCCGTGTTCGGCATCCCCGACGCCGAATTCGGCGAGGCGCTGATGGCCGTGGTCGAGCCGCAGCCGGGCGCCACGCTCAATGCAGCCGATATCCGCGCGCGGCTGAAGAGCTCGCTTGCCGACTACAAGGTGCCGAAGCATATCGAGGTCCGCTCGGGACTGCCGCGCGAAGACTCGGGAAAAATCTTCAAGCGCCGCCTGCGCGATCCCTATTGGGAGCAGGCGGGACGGAAGATCTAGCTCGGATTTGTGTTATACAAACGCGATCATTGACCCCGGATCATCCCAAGGTTCCTGAATCTAATGGCCCCCGTTTCCATTCTGCTCAACGTCATCTGGATTCTCATCGGCGGTGCCTGGATGGCATTCGGCTGGCTGGTGGCGTCCATCATCATGGCCATCACCATCATCGGCCTGCCCTGGGCGCGGGCGGCGTTCAACATCGCCGTCTATGCGCTCTTGCCGTTCGGTTCGCGGGCGGTCAGCCGCGACGAGGTCACCGGTGCTGGCGATATCGGAACCGGCCCGCTCGGGGTGATAGGCAACATCATCTGGTTCGTGCTGGCCGGCTGGTGGCTGGCGCTCGGCCACGTCCTGACGGCCGTGATCTTTGCCATCACCATCATCGGCATTCCCTTTGCGTGGGCCCATCTGAAGCTCGCAGGCATCGCGCTCTGGCCGATCGGCAAGGTGATCGTGCCAGCCTGACCTTGCCGGCACACTTCGAGCCCGGCGCGGGCCTGTGTGCACCGCCCCCAACTTCATCTTGCGCTGCGGCAAAAAACTTGCACACTTGGTAGGCCGGGGAGCCATTGGGAGCTCTGCAAAAGGAGCGAGCCATGTCCCTCCAGACCCTACCATCCGACGCTGCCGATCTTCGCCCGAACAGGCCTGAGGACGCCCAGGCGCTGGAGGCTGACGCGCGGCTGCGCGACGACATCCGCCTGCTCGGGCGTATCCTGGGCGACACGGTGCGCGACCAGGAGGGCGCAGATGTGTTCGACCTGGTCGAACGCATCCGGCAGACCTCGATCCGGTTCCACCGCGACGAGGACCGGCCTGCGCGCCGCGAGCTCGAGCAGATCCTCGACGGCATGTCGACCTCGGAGACAGTGCGAATCGTCCGTGCCTTCAGCTATTTCTCCCACCTCGCCAACATCGCCGAGGACCAGAACAACATCCGCCAGATGCGCGCGGGCAAGGGCGGCGGCTCCGGCGTGCTGGCGGAGACGCTCGCCAAAGCCAAGGCCGCGGGCATTGGCGCGGATACGCTACGCAATTTCTTCAAGAGCGCGCTGGTCAGTCCGGTGCTGACGGCGCACCCGACTGAAGTCCGCCGCAAGAGCACCATGGACCGCGAGATGGAGGTCGCTCGCCTGCTCGACCGCCGCGAGCGGGTTGCGCTGACGGAGGACGAGGCCGCCGCCAGCGACGAGCAGCTTCGCCGCGAGGTGCTGACGCTGTGGCAGACCAATCTGTTGCGCCGGACCAAGCTCACCGTGCTCGACGAGGTCGCCAACGGCCTGTCGTTCTACGATTACACCTTCCTTCGTGAAGTGCCGCGGTTGGTCAACGCACTGGAAGACCGGCTGGAGGAGGGCGGCGAGCAGGCCGCCAGCGAGCTCGCCTCGTTCCTGCGCATGGGAAGCTGGATCGGCGGCGACCGCGACGGCAATCCGTTCGTGACCGCCGACGTGATGCGCGGCACGCTGCGGCTCCAGTCGAGCCGGGTCATGCAGTTCTATCTGAATGAGCTGCACGTGCTCGGCTCGGAGCTGTCGATCGCAGCGCATCTCGCCGACGTCTCGGGGGAGCTGCGCACACTGGCGGAGCGTTCGCCCGATACCTCGCCGCACCGGAGCGGCGAGCCCTATCGTCTCGCGGTCTCCGGCATCTATGCCCGCCTGACGGCCACGGCCGAAAAGCTCGAGGTCGAGATCACCCGCCGTCCCGTCGGCAAGGGCGCGCCCTATGAGAGCGTCAGGGAGTTGCAAGCCGATCTCGACGTGCTGCACCGCTCGCTGATCTCCAATAACGCCCGCGTCATCGCCCGCGGCCGGCTGCGGCTGTTGCGTCGCGCGGTGGATTGCTTCGGCTTCCATCTGGCGCGGCTCGATATTCGCCAGAACTCGGCAGTACACGAACGCACCATCGCCGAGCTGATGGACGCGGCAAACCCCGGCATGTCCTATCTCGCGCTCGGCGAGGAGGCGCGCATCTCGCTGCTCACCAACGAATTGCGCAGCATCCGCTCACTGGTTTCGCCATTCGTCAAGTACAGCGACGAGACCATGGGTGAGCTCAACGTCTTCCATGCGGCTGCGGAGGCGCATGCGAAGTTCGGCTCGGACGCGATTCCCCAATGCATCATCTCGATGTGCAAGGGCATGTCTGACATGCTCGAGGTCGCGGTGCTGTTGAAGGAGGTGGGCCTGGTCCATCCCTCCGGGCGCAGCGCCATCAACATCGTGCCGCTGTTCGAGACCATCGAGGATCTGCAGGCCTCCAGCGGCATCATGGATCGCATGCTGTCGCTGCACGATTACCGCCGCCTCGTCGACAGCCGCGGCAGCGTGCAGGAGGTCATGCTCGGCTATTCCGACTCGAACAAGGACGGCGGCTTCGTCACCTCGGGCTGGGAGCTCTACAAGGCCGAGATCGGCCTCGTCGAGGTGTTCGAGCGCCACCACGTTCGCCTGCGTCTGTTCCACGGCCGCGGCGGCTCGGTCGGCCGTGGCGGCGGGCCGAGCTATGACGCCATCGTTGCGCAGCCGGGCGGGGCGGTGAACGGCCAGATCCGCATCACCGAGCAGGGCGAGATCATCTCGTCGAAATATTCCAACGCAGAGGTCGGCCGCAACAATCTCGAAATCCTGGCGGCGGCGACGCTGGATGCCAGCCTGTTGCAGCCGAGCCAGAGCGCGCCGCGCCGCGAATATCTCACTGCGATGGACGAGCTTTCAAATCTGGCCTTCAAGGCCTATCGCGGCCTCGTCTACGAGACCGACGGTTTTGTCGATTATTTCTGGGGTTCGACCGTCATCAACGAGATCGCGACGCTCAACATCGGCAGCCGTCCGGCGTCGCGCAAGAAGACCCGCGCGATCGAGGATTTGCGTGCGATCCCCTGGGTGTTCTCCTGGGCGCAGTGCCGCCTGATGCTGCCGGGGTGGTACGGCTTTGGCAGCGCAGTGGAGCAATGGATCGCGGAGCATCCCGACAAGGGCATGCCGTTCCTGAAAGAACTCTACAAGGAATGGCCGTTCTTCCGCATGCTGTTGTCGAACATGGACATGGTGCTCGCGAAAAGCTCGATCGCGATCGCATCGCGCTATGCCGAGCTGGTGCCGGACGAAGCCCTGCGTGAAAAGATCTTCGGCCGCATCCGCCGCGAGTGGCATTCCTGCATCGAGACGTTGCTCGACATCATGGATCAGGACCGGCTGCTGCAGGGCAACCCGCTGCTGGAGCGCTCGGTGCGTCACCGATTCCCCTATCTCGATCCGCTCAACCACGTGCAGGTCGAGCTCTTGAGGGAGCACCGCGCGCAGAACCCGGATGAGCAGGTGCTGCGCGGGATTCAGCTGACGATCAACGGCATCTCGGCGGGGCTGAGGAATACAGGATAGGTTCAGGAGCCACGCGGTCGCCTCGCACTCTGTCGTCATGCCCGGGCTTGTCCCGGGCATCCACGTTCTTCGTGCCGTGTGTCAACGCGTGGATGGCCGGGACAAGCCCGGCCATGACGAGGAGCGGGGCTCTCAACAGAAATGCGCGCCCTGCGTCTCCACATAGACCGAATACAGCGACTGGCTCGCGGTCATGAACAGTCGGTTGCGCTTCTTGCCGCCGAAGCACAGATTGGCGCAGGTCTCCGGCAGCATGATCTGGCCGATCCGTGCGCCGTCGGTCGATGCGAACACCTGCACGCCGTCATAGCCCGGTCCGACCCAGCCGGCGCCGACCCAGATATTGCCTTCAGTGTCGACGCGCATTCCGTCGGGGAAGCCTGACTTGCCGTCGAGCTTCATGTCGATCAACCGCTTCGGGTTCGATAACTTTTGACCGTCGAGGTCGTAGGACCACACCACGTTTTCCGCCTGCGGATAATGCGTGATCCCGGTGTCGCAGACATAGACCTTCTTGTAGTCGTGTGAGAAGGCGATGCCGTTCGGCTTGAACGGGTCGTCCGCGACCTTCGTCAGCTGGCCGGACTGCGCATCGAGGCGATAGACGGCTTCCTTCTGATAGGGCTGCAGCGAGCCGGTATTGGCGAGCTTGCCCTCGTAGATGCTGATCGCGCCGTAGCCGGGATCGGTGAACCAGATCGACTTGTCGTTGGGATGCACGACCATGTCGTTCGGGCCGTTGAGCGGCTTGCCGTTGGCCTGCTCGGCCAGCGTCGTCACCGAGCCATCGTGCTCGTAGCGGACGAGGCGGGTGCGCTCGGCGCTGATCTGGCGTCCCTCGGTGTCGAACGAATTGCCGTTGGCCTCGTTCGACGGCTTGTGGAACTGCTCGGAGATATGGCCGTCATCGTCGAGATAGCGCAGCTGCCGGTTTGCGGGGATGTCGCTCCAGACGAGATATTGCCCCTGCGCATTCCACGCAGGTCCCTCCGCCCAGAGGCAGCCGGTATAGAGCCGCTTGATCGCGGTGTTGCCGACCTTGGCCTTGAAGCGCTTGGGATCGATGACGACGATGTCGGGGTCGGGATAGCGCTGCGGCTCGGCATTGGCGCCATAGTCGCGGGCGTCGGCCTTGGAGGCGAGCAGGGTGGATGCGACGACGGTCGCGGCGCCCTTGAGGAGCGTGCGGCGGCCGAGACCGCCGCGCTCGCTTGCAATGATGTCGTCGGAGTTGGTCAGTATTCTTGTCATGGTTTCCTCCCAAAGTTGTGTTGGGAGGACACCATTCGCTCGCATTCGGGCGTAAAGCGGGGCGATCTCTGGACAAGGCAACCAGAGATCGCGGCGCAGGGATGCCAAAAATATGGCTAGACGGGATCCCACGGGAAGATGTCGGCGGAGCGATCGAGCTTGTAGAACGAGCCCTTCAGCGCCGGCATGCCGTGCTCCGCGATCGACTGCGGCGTCCAGCCTTCGCTGCGATGCACCGAGCGCAGCGGACGGTTCTGGCTGAACAGGAACAGCTCGTTCATGCGCGCGCCAAAGATCTGGCCAGAGACATCCTTGGCGGCATCGGAGAGCAGATAGGCGCAGATCGGCGCGATCTTCTCCGGACCCATCTGCTTGATCTTCTCGACACGCGCCTTCTCGGCGTCGGTTTCGGTCGGGATGGTGCCGATCATGCGGGTCCAGGCAAACGGCGAGACGCAGTTCGAGCGAACGTTGAAGCGGCCCATGTCGAGGGCGATGGATTTAGAGAGCCCGACGATGCCGAGCTTGGCGGCGGCGTAGTTGGCCTGGCCAAAGTTTCCGATCAGGCCCGAGGTCGATGTGAAGTGCACGAAGGAGCCGCTTTCCTGCTCGCGGAAGATGCGCGCCGCGGCATGGCTGACGTAGAACGAGCCCATCAGATGTACCTTGATGACGGCCTCGAACGCTTCCACGCTCATCTTGTGGAAGATCATGTCCCGCAAGATGCCGGCATTGTTGACGACGCCGTCGAGCCGGCCGAAATGATCGGTCGCCGTCTTCACGATCTTGCTCGCCGGCACGGCTTCCGCGACCGATTCGAAATTGGGGACGGCGATGCCGCCGCGCTTCTTGATCTCGTCGACCACCTCTTCGGCGGGGGATGCGCTCGAGCCGGCACCGTCGGCGGCAACACCGGGGTCGTTGACCACGACCTTGGCGCCTTCCGCCGCGCAGAGCAGCGCGATCTCCCGCCCGATGCCGCGGCCTGCGCCGGTGACGATGATGACCTTGTCCTGCAGTGATTTGCTCATGTGGGTTTCTCCGCTGTCCGTTCCAATTTCCGCCGTCATTCCGGGGCGCGCCTCTTGGCGCGAGCCCGGAATCCATTTCTCCGCCTCGCCTGCTGCACGATGGATTCCGGGCTCGTCGCTTGCGCGCCGCCCCGGAATGACGGTGCGCTACCTCTCGTTCGTAAACACGATCGTGCCACTTGCGGCGAACATGCCGCCGACGCCGTGGCACACCGAAATCTTCGCGTTGGGCACCTGTGCCGGCGCGATGCCGCGCATCTGGCGCACGCTCTCCTGGAGCGCATACATGCCGTACATGCCCGAATGCATGTAGCTCAAACCGCCGCCATTGGTGTTGAGCGGAAGCTTGCCGCCGGGGCGCGTGTTGCCGTCGGCGATGAATTGGCCGGTCTCCTCATGCGGCATGAAGCCGAGGTCGCCGAGGCCGAACAGCGGCAGATGCGCGAAAGCATCGTAGATCATGAGGTGATCGACGTCCTTGTGCGCGATGCCGGCCTCCCTGAACGCCAACGGCCCCGCGGTCTTGAACGCGCGCGAGGAGTTGAACGTCTCCATCTGGCTGACCATCGGCGTCTCGACGCTCTCGCCGGTGCCCATGATGTAGACGGGCTTGCGCGGAAAATCCCTGGCGCGGTCGGCCGAGGTCAGGATCAGCGCGCCGCCGCCGTCGGTGACGAGGCAGCATTGCAAGAGCCGGAACGGATAGGCGATCATGCGCGAGTTGAGGACGTCGGCAACCGTGATCGGGTCCTTCATCATCGCCCGCGGATTCTTCGCCGCCCATTCGCGCTGGACGACCGCGACCGAAGCGAGCTGCTCGTGGGTGATGCCGTAGGTCTTCATGAAACGCAGCACGGGGATCGGAAACATGCTGGGCGGGCCGTAGACGCCGTAGGGTGCCTCGAACTGGCCTTGCAGGCTGTCGGCGGAGATCGAGCGCGGCGCCTTGCCGATCATCGACTTGCCGCTCTCGGCATGCGTGATCAGGACGGTCTTGCACAAGCCGGCCTCGATCGCCGCGGCCGCGTGGCGGACGTGCAGCATGAACGAGCAGCCGCCGACCGAGGTGCCGTCGACCCAAGTGGGCTTGATTCCGAGATAATGGCAGACCTGCTGCGGCGTCTCGACCGCGGTGGCGAAGCCGTCGATGTCGGACAGTTTTAGCCCGGCATCGGCGATGGCATTGAGCGCCGCATCCGCGTGAAGCTGGAGCTGCGAGACGTTGGGGATGACACCGAGCTCGGTGGTCTCGGCCGCGCCGACGACGGCAACCTGGTTCTTGCGCATGGTTTACCCCTTCGCCGGACGGAACACGGGGAGGGTGATCTTGTCGTCGAGTGCCTCGAAGGCGACCTCGAGCTTCATGTCGAGCTCAAGCGCCTCCGGGGTCTGCGGACAATCGATGATGTTGCTCATCATCCGCGGCCCTTCGGCGAGCTCCACCACTGCGATCGCGTAAGGCGGCGTGAAGCCGGGCGCGGCGGGACGGTGATTGATCACGTAGCTGTAGAGAAAGCCCTTGCCGCTCGCCTTGAACATCGAAACCTTGCGCGAGGCGCAGGACGGGCAGAACGGGCGCGGCGGGAAGTAGACATGCGCGCAGGCGTCGCAACGCTGCAGGCGCAGCTCGCCCGCCTTGGTGCCGTCCCAGAAATGCTGGGTTTCCGGCGTCGGTTTCGGTCGCGCGCGCTGCGGTTCGGCCATCTCGGAACGCCCTCCTCAAGGACAGGCTTCACGCCCGCCTGTTTCAATCTTGATGCGACAATCGGCTATAGCGCGTCAACGGTCCAGCAGGCAGCATGCATGCCATCATGCGCACAATGCTTGTGTCGAACTGAGCCGGCGCTATAGATTGCGCGCGCAATATTCCGTGAGACAGACATGCCCGATTTTCCGACACTGGCGAAGCTCGCCGACGACCTCGAAAGCGGCCGCACCACCTCCCGAAAACTGGTCGAGGCGTGCATCGCCAAAATCGCCGATCCCGCCGGCGAGGGGCAGCGCACCTTCGTCCATGTCGCCAAGGACGCCGCGCTTGCGACCGCGGATGCCATGGACGGCTTGCGCAAGGCCAGGGCTGCGCCGTCGCGCTATGCCGGCATCCCGGTCTCGATCAAGGATCTCTTCGACATCAAGGGCCAGGTGACGCGTGCCGGCTCCCGCGCGCTCGACGATTCCCCGCCGGCCGAGCAGGACGCGGCGACGGTGGCACGGCTGCGCAGGGCCGGATTTGTCGTGATCGGCCGCACCAACATGACCGAGTTCGCCTATTCCGGCATCGGCATCAATCCGCATTACGGCACGCCGAAGGGCGCCTGGAACCGGGCCGAGGGCCATGTGCCCGGCGGCTCGTCCTCGGGCGCGGCGGTGTCCGTGCTCGACGGCATGGCGCACGGCGCGCTCGGCACCGACACCGGCGGCTCCTGCCGCATTCCGGCGGCCTTTAACGGTATCGTCGGCTATAAGCCGACGCAGCGCCGTGTACCGCTCGACGGCGCGGTGCCGCTCTCGTTCTCGCTCGACAGCATCGGGCCTTTGGCGCGATCGGTCAGCTGCTGTGCCATTCTCGACGCCGTGCTTGCGAACGAGCCGATCGTGCCCCTGAAGCCGCGCCCCGTGAAAGGCATGCGGCTTGCGGTGCCGACCACGATCGCGCTCGACGATCTCGACGCGCCCGTGGCTGATACCTTCGAGCGCGCGCTGAAATCGCTCGCCGACCATGGCGCCATCATCGAGCGCATCGAGATGGCCGAATTCCACGACATCGGCCCGATGAACGCCAAGGGCGGCTTTGCCGCGTCCGAGAGCTATGCCTGGCATCGCTATCTCATCACGTCCAAGGGCGACGTCTACGATCCCAGAGTCTCCGTACGCATCATGCGCGGCGAGGCGCAGAGCGCGGCCGACTATATCGATCTGCTCAACGAGCGCCGCTCGCTGATCGCCCGCGTCAATGCGCGCATCGCGCCCTATGATGCCCTGGTGCTGCCGACCACCGCCAACACGCCGCCGAAGATTTCAGCTCTCGCCGACGACAGGGCGTTCACCGTCCAGAACCTGCGCGCGCTGCGCAATTGCACCCTGATCAACATGATCGACGGCTGCGCCATCTCGTTGCCGGCACATCGCGCGGGCGAGGTCCCCGTGGGCCTGATGCTTGCAGGCGCGGGTGGATCGGATCGTCGTATCTTTGAGCTTGCTGCCGGCATGGAGGCCGTCATTCGTGTTTGACCTGACTTTCACCGTCGACGCCCGGGACACCACCACGCCGCTGACGCTGGCGATCGACCAGATGGTCATCGCGGGCTGGACCGGCCGCGACGCGATCGCGCGCGACAAGCACATCGCCGAGCTGGAGGCGATGGGCATCGCCCGGCCGGCCTCGACGCCGATCTACTACCGCGCCTCGGCGCGGCGGCTGACCCAGGAAGACAGCATCGAATGCTGCGGCGGCGATTCCTCAGGCGAGGTTGAGTTCGTGCTGATCGGCTGGCAGGGCCGCATCTTCGTCGGCTGCGGCTCCGACCACACCGACCGCAAGGTCGAGGCCTACAACGTCACGGTCTCCAAGCAGATGTGCGACAAGCCGATTGCGTCCACGCTGTGGGAGCTCGAGGACGTCATCGGCCATTGGGACAGGATGATTTTGCGCTCCTACGCCACGATCAAGGGCGAACGCGTGCTCTACCAGGAGGGCACGCTGGACGCGATGCTGCCGGTCAATGACCTCATCGCGCGCGGTTTCGAAGGCGGAAAATTTCCTGACGGCTGCGCCATGTTCGGCGGCACCTTTGCAGCCAAGGGCGGCATCCGCCCCGCGGATCGGTTCGAGTTCGAGCTGGAAGATCCCGTGCTGAAACGCACGATCAAGCACGGCTACAATGTGATGACGCTACCGGTGAGGGGCTAAAGTCTCTCCGCCGTCATTGCGAGCGACGCTCTCTCGGCGTCATTGCGAGGAGCCCTTGCGACGAAGCAATCCAGAATCCCTCCGCGGAAAGACACTGGATTGCTTCGCTCCGCTCGCAATGACGGGGAGAGAGTCGGAAATCGGGTGGCAGAGGGCGGGGCGGTCCTGCGAGAGTCAATGCCATGGCAGCAACGGCACGCAAACCACCTCGGTCCCAGTCGGTGGACCTCACCGCCCACGTCGATGCCCTCGACTGGTCCCAGATCACCGCCGAACTCGACTCCCAAGGCTGCGCTGTCCTCAAGGACCTGCTGACGCCGGATCAGTGCCGTGCCGTCGCCGCCCTCTATCCCGACGACGCGAACTTCCGCAGCCGCATCGTCATGGGCCGCCATGGCTTTGGCCGCGGCGAGTACAAATATTTCTCCTACCCGCTGCCCGATCTCATCACGCAGCTGCGGCCGGCGCTCTATGCGCATCTCCAGGGCGTCGCCAATCGCTGGAACGAGGCGATGGGCATCGACATCCGCTATCCCACAGCGCATGCGGCCTTCCTGAAGCGCTGCCACGAGGCGGGGCAGGCGCGGCCGACGCCGCTACTGCTGCAGTATGAAGCCGGCGACTACAATTGCCTGCATCAGGACCTCTATGGCGAGCACGTGTTCCCGCTCCAGGTCGCGATCCTGCTGTCCGAGCCGGGGCGCGATTTCAGCGGCGGCGAGTTCGTGCTGACCGAGCAGCGCCCGCGCATGCAGTCCCGCGCCGAGGTGGTTCCGCTGGTGCAGGGCGATGCGGTCGCGTTCGCTGTGCATCACCGCCCGGTGCAGGGGACACGCGGCACATACCGCGTTAACCTGCGTCATGGCGTTAGCCGGATCAGGTCCGGTCAGCGCCACACCCTGGGTGTGATCTTTCACGATGCCAAATGAGTGCGGCGATTGACGGCTGATTTATTCGACAGGGTTGCCGAGGCGCAGCCGTCGCGCGAGGACATCGCCGATGGCGCCGTGCTGCTGCGCGGCTTCGTCAGGCCGATCGAGAACGAGCTGATCGAAGCCGTGCGCGCCATCGTGGCGCAGTCGCCGTTCCGGCGGATGACCACGCCCGGCGGCTACCAGATGTCGGTGGCGATGACCAATTGCGGCGAGCGCGGCTGGATCGCCGACCACACCGGCTATCGCTATGATCCCATCGATCCGCGAACCGGCGCGCCATGGCCGGCGATGCCGCCGGTGCTCCGCGATCTCGCCCGCCGCGCCGCGGAGCAGGGAGGCTTCCAAAACTTTGCGCCCGACGCATGCCTCGTCAACCGCTACGAGCCCGGCACGCGACTGTCGCTGCATCAGGACAAGGACGAGCTGGATTATTCGGCACCAATCGTCTCGGCCTCGCTCGGCCTGCCCGCGACCTTCCTGTTCGGCGGCCTGGCGCGCGCCGACAAGCCGCGCCGCTTCCGGCTGGTCCATGGCGACGTCGTGGTCTGGGGCGGGCCGTCCAGGCTCGCCTATCACGGTGTCGCGCCGCTCGCCGACGGCGAGCACGCGCTGCTCGGCCGAAAGCGGATCAATCTGACCTTCCGTAGCACGCGCTGACCTTCCTTCTCCCCTTGTGGGAGAAGGTGGATCGCTTGTCCAGACCGGATAGAGAGG
>NZ_VSSR01000018.1 GCF_008123515.1 Bradyrhizobium cytisi | reverse complement strand
TTTGCCCACCCTACGGCACCGTGTGCGAGAGCAGCCCCTACGCCACGCTCTCCAAAAACGCCTCTTCCGCGGCGTGGACCGCATCCGGCGTGCCGACATGCATCCAGACGCCGTCGAGGCGGAGGCCGAACAGGCGCTCCTGCTCATTGGCGCGGTCGAACATCTTTGTCAGCGAGAACTCGCCCCGCGGTGCGTCCGCGAAGATCGTCGGCGACAGAATGGCCGCGCCCGCATAGACGAACGGGACGATCTCCTTTTCCTTGCGCTTGCGCAGCGCCCCGTCGGGCAGCATGCCGTAGTCGCCGCGGCCGCTATAGCCGATGCTGGTCGCCGTCGGCGCCATCAGCAGCAGGATGTCCATGCGCTCGGGGTCGAAGTTTTCCGCAAGCCGCGCCAGATTGGAGCGCACGCCGTCGATCCACAGCGTGTCGGAATTGACGTGGAAGAACGGCGCATCGCCGAGCAGCGGCAGCGCCTTGACCACGCCGCCGCCGGTGCCGAGCACCTCGTCGCGCTCGTCCGAAATGGTCACGTGCGGATGCTGGCGCGTCGCGGTGTGATTGATGATCTGGTCGGGCAGATAGTGCACGTTGACCACCGCCTCGGTCACGCCGGCCAGCGCGAGCTTGTCGAGCACGTGGTCGAGCAGCGGCTGGCCGGCCACCGGCACCATCGGCTTTGGCATCGTATCCGTCAGCGGACGCATGCGCAGGCCGAACCCTGCGGCGAGCACCATGGCTTTGGTCGGCTTGACGGACATGCTTCGCTTTCTCGAACCTCTGAAATTCGCGCTTGCAGCAAACCTAGCACGGACCGGAGTCGGCCGCACCGCATCTCAACGGCCTTAACCACCCGCCGTGACGTTTGTACGACGTGTGTTGCCGTCACGCCCCGACGGCCGTGGAGCGCGCCTTTTTCTTCTTCTCGCCTTGCTTGAGGAAATTGACGCCGATCTGGTCGCCATTGACCCAGGCCAGTTCACAACGCCGGTACGCTAACCCGGTGGACGACAATACGAGAAAAAATTCCTTCAGGTGCAGGCCTTCGACCGAACCGTCGATGGTCAGCTTGGCGCCGCTCTCGGAGACGTCCTCCATGGTGCATTCGCGCCGCCATGTGCCGTCGATCCCCATCATCTGGGCCGGCACCCCACGTTCGAAAACAACCCTGCTGTTCCCGCGCTGGTCCGTCTTGACCGCCATGTGCCCTTGCTCCAGCCCCGATTTGTCCGGCTGCCCGCGGGCGATGATACCGGTGCGATGGCTAACAGCCGGTAAACCGGTTCGGGCTCAGGATTGGGGCGGCGGAACGTTAGCGAGATACCAGTCGCGCAAATGCTCAAGCGCCGGATGCGCCAGCGAGCGCTGCAGATAGGTCCAGATCCGCGGCTGGTGGCGCAGATAATGCGGCTTGCCGTCGCGGCGGTTGAGCCGGGCGAAGGTGCCGAGCAGGCGCGTGTTGCGCTGCGCCGACATGATGGCATAGAGCTCGGCAAAGTCGGCCGGATCGAAGTTTGCATCGTCAACGCGGCGCGCCTTGATGTAGCGCGACAGCAGCGTCAGCTCGAGGGCTTCGGGCACGTCGACGCGGGCGTCCTGCAGCAGCGACACCACGTCATAGGAATGCGGTCCGAGCACGGTGTCCTGGAAGTCGATCACGCCGACGCGCGCCATGCCGGTTCGTTCCGCGAGCCAGATCAGATTCGGCGAATGGTAGTCGCGGATGATCCAGGTTCTTGGCGCGGCCAGCGGCTTCTTCAGTAGCTCGCGCCACATCGCGAAGAACTCCGCGCGCTTCGCCTGGCTCAGCGGCGCGTTGCGATCGGGCAGATACCATTCCGGCATCAACCCGATTTCAATCAGCAGCGCGTCGGTGTCCCAAGCGGGAATGGCATGGGTTTGCCCATCCAGCGGCAGCGTCTCCGGCAGCGTCTTGCCGTGCAGCACGGCCAGCACGTCGGTCGCGGCTTCATAGCGCTCGGTGATCGGGCGCGGCGGATCGCCTTCGATCACGCCTTCGCCGCCGAAATCCTCCGAGATCAGGAAACCGTGGTCGAGATCGACATGGTGGATTGCGGGCGCCGAGATGCCTGCCGCGCGCAGGCCTTCGTCGATGGCGACGAACGGCTTGATGTTCTCCGCGAGATGCACCGCGGCGCTGTAGGATTTGCCGTTGTAGATCGCGGCGCCATCGGGGCGCTGCGGCGAGTTCATGAGGATGACGACGCCGTCGTCGCGGATCAGCCGCGCATAGGAGCGCGTCGAGGCATCGCCGGCCATGCGCTTGCGGCCTGCGTCGATATAGCCGGACGCATCGAGGAATTCGCGCAGCGCCTTCAGCCGCGCAACGGTCGTCGCCCCCTTGCCACAGCCGGCGATGTCGGCGGCCCGTGCGTTCGAGCCCAGCGCCGGGCGATGCGTCAGCGCGATGTCGATGCGGTCCGCGGGCATCGCCGACGGCGCACGCTCCGGCCATTCGATCAGCACCAGCGTGGCCTCCGGCAGCGGCGACAGCCCGATCTCCTCGAGCTCGCTCTCGTCCTCGACGCGATAGAGGTCGGCATGCATCACGGCAAACGCCGGCAGCTCGTAACCCTGTACCAGCGTGAAGGTCGGGCTCGGCACTTCCAGCTCTTCGTCGCCGGCAAGGTAACGGATCATGGCGCGGGCCGCGGCAGTCTTGCCGGCACCGAGATCGCCGGTGAGCGTGATGACATCGCCCGGGCCGACCAGCAGCGCGAGATCGGCCATCAATTGCGCGGTCGCCGTCTCGTTGTGAAGCGCGACGGAGAATGTGGCCGGCGCAATCATTCGGCGGCGTCGCGATGCGCCGCCCGGTCGGTCGGGAAGTCGCAGATCACGACCGTGCCTTTGCCGGCGGCCGAATCCACTTGCACCTTGCCGCCGTGCAGCTCGACGAAGGAGCGCACCAGCGACAGCCCGAGCCCGGCGCCGCGATGACGCGAGCCCTGCGAGCGGCTCTCGAACCAGTTGAACACCTTGTCCTTCATGTCGGCGGGTATTCCAGGACCGGAATCTGTCACAATGAAGACCACGCTGCGCTCGGTGCGGCGCGCGCTGATCCCGACCGTGGAATCCTGCGGTGAGAAGCCGACGGCATTGGCGAGCAGATTATAGAGCACCTGCACTACGCGCTTCTCGTCGCCGACGAAGCTGCCGACATCGGGGGCGATCTCGACCTTGAGGCGGATGCGGTCGGTGGCGAGCCGGTCCTGGATGCCCTCGGCGGCGAGCTCGATGGTCTTGCTGACGTCGACCGGGCCGAGCTCCAGCTTCATGGCGCCGGCGTCGATCGTGGCGAGATCGAGAATGTTGTTGGTCAGAGCCAATAGCGCATTGGTCGATTTGGTGACGTAGTCGAGATATTCGGCCTGCTTCGGCGTCAGCGGGCCGGTCGAGGGATCGCTGAGGAAATGCGCGAAGCCGATAATGGTGGTGAGCGGCGAGCGCAGCTCGTAAGAGACGTGGTGGACGAAATCCACCTTCATCTGGTCGGCGGCCTCCAGCGCCTCGTTGCGCTCGCGCAACGCACGCTCGACATTCTCGGTGTCGGTGATGTCGAGGAAGGTCAGCATGGTAGCGCCGTCCGGCAGCGGCCGGATCATGCCGTCGAGCACGCTGCCGTCCTTGCGCTCCAGCTTGATCGGCACGTCGGCGCGGTTCTCGATCGAGGTGATGGCCTCGCGGATCTGCCGCCAGACGATTGGATCGTCGAACAGCTGGTGGCACCACCCCTCGACGGTCTGGATATGCGGCTCCTCGCGCATGGCGTCGTTCGACAGCTTCCACATGCGCAGGAACGCCGGATTGAACAGCTGTGCCCTGCCGTTGCTGCCGAACACGGCGACGCCCTCGGCGAGGCTGTCCAGGGTCTCGCGCTGGACCCGGATCATGCCGTCGAAGCGGCGGGCCAGCTCGAGGCTCTCGGTGACGTCGTCGAACAGATAGGTGACGCCGCCTTCGGGATTCGGCGTCGTGACGACCGACAGCGCGCGGCCGTCGGGCAGGTACCAGGTGTCCTTGGCGGCCTCGACCGCGCGATAGGCCTCGTGCAGCTTGGCCTTCCAGGCGCGGAAGTCCGGCTGCTCCGGCAGTTTGCGCGCGGCGCGGAGCTGGTCGAGCACGCTGGAATCGTCGGGATCGGCGTCGAGGAAAGTGCGGTCGAGGTCCCACAGCCGCCGGTAGGAATCGTTGTAGAAGGCGAGCCGGCGCTGGCCGTCGAACACGGCCACGCCGGAGGAGAGCTGGTCGAGCGTGCGGCGATGCGCCTCCGCCATTCGCACGAGGGCTGCGCTCAGCGCATCCGCTTCGCTGGCGTCGATCGCGACGCCGACATTGCCGTTGCCGACATTGACGGCGCGCACGTCGTACATGCGCCGCTCGCCGCCGGTCACGATCGGCAGCCGCGAGGTGAAGCTTGTGGCCTCCTTCAGGCTGCGCTCCATGGCCGTGCGGTCTGCGCTGTCAAGCAGCTCGAGCTTGCGCTCCTGGGCGTCGATGATGCTGGTCGCTTCCGTGGCGCGCACATAGGCCGGATTGGCAAAGGTCAGCGCGCCGTTCTCGCCCTTGGCCCAGATCGGCCATGGCGCGGCAGCGGCGAAGCCGCGCAGCATCTCGGTTTCATAGGAGAGCGCCTTGTAGCGCAGGTGGGTCTCGGCCAGATCGCGGCGCAGGCCTGAGAGCTCGCGAATCCGGACAATGGCCTGGCCGCCGATGGCGCGGCCGATCGCTTCCAGCGTGTGGCCGTTGGCGGTCGTCAGCGTGATCTGGAAGCCGTCACCGTGCTCGCGCAGCGCATCGACGGCGTGATCCATCTGCAGCGCCGGTTCCGGCGGCAGCCAGGTTCCGAAGGCGAGCACGCGTTGCGGCGACGAATCGCGCGGCAGCACCATCGCGATGTCGCCGGAGATCTGCGCGCGATCGTCGCCGGCCGGCCAGGAAATCAGGACCTGCGGTTCGGCGAACAGCAGCGCGCCGAAGCGGTCGGACTGCAGCTGGAGTTCCCTGATCCGCGCGCGCAAGGCTGCCTCAGTCTTGGCCTTGCCGACGCGTGTGCGCATCAACAGGATCGCGGCCACCACCGAGAAGCCGAGCAAAGCCAGCGCGGTGGCCAGCACCGCGAGTTCCTGCCGGTTGAAATCCAGCAATATCGAGAGAGTGTCGACGAGGTCGGCGGCCTCAGCCGGCGCAGCCGGCAGCAGCGCTGCGAGAGCGCCTCCCAATAAGCCGTTGCGCGCCAACGAAGTGCACGACAACAGCGTCCGACGCATCGACACGATCACGCCTGACATAGTTGCCCCAAGACCGCACGAATTTACGCGCGGCGACCCCCGCCGCACGCGAATCAAGCGACAATACCCTCACCGCGACTCCACCGGTAAGAGTCCAGACCGTGAACGCAAACGTGGTCTTACAAAAATGCGGGTGGCAAGGTTCCAGCCCACGTAGTTCTGCGGGATGATTTGGTTGAGATTGCCGCGCGTTAGCGGCCGGTCGAGCCGAAGCCGCCGGCGCCGCGGTCGGTCGAGGACAGCGTCACTACCGGAACCAGCGCGGCCTGGACCATTGGCGCGATCACCATCTGCGCGATGCGCTCGCCCCGCTTGATGACGAACGGCGCGGCGCCATGGTTGATCAGGATCACCTTGATCTCGCCGCGATAGTCGGCGTCGATCGTGCCGGGCGAGTTCAGCACGGTGACGCCGTGCTTGGCGGCAAGCCCCGAACGCGGCCGCACCTGGGCCTCGTGCCCAGGCGGCAGGGCAATCGCAAGCCCGGTCGGCACCAGCGCATATTGGCCGGGCGCAAGCGTCATCGGCTCGCTGTCCGCCACCGCCGCCATCAGGTCGAGGCCGGCGGCCTCCGTGGTCTGATAGGCCGGCAGCGGCAGGCCTTCCGCGTGGGGCAGGCGCTGCAGTTCGACCGTGATTGTCGTGCTCAAGATGCCGGCTCCAGGGGTTTGTCGGTCACGCTTTTCACGATATGAGCGACCAGTTCGGTGGCGACCTGTTCCTTGGTCATCGCCGGCCAGGAATCAACTGCGATCTCGCCGTTGTTCTCAGCATTCTTGCTGATGAGGTGCACGGTGTTGCGGTCGCCGCCCATCACGCCGGTGGCGGGCGAGACATCGTTGGCGACGATCCAGTCGCAGCCCTTGCGGGCGAGCTTTGTCTTGGCGTTGTCGATGAGATGCTCGGTCTCGGCGGCAAAGCCGATCACCAGCGGCGGGCGCTTCTCGGCGAGCTTGGAGATCGTGGCGAGGATGTCGGGATTCTCAACCAGCTGAAGCGGCGGCATGCCGGCCGAGGACTTCTTCAGCTTCTGCTCGCCTTCATTGGCGACGCGCCAGTCGGCAACGGCGGCGGCGAAGATCGCGATGTCGGCGGGAAGCGCAGCCTGCACCTGCTCCAGCATTTGCCGGGCCGATTCCACATGCTTCACCGTCACGCCCTGGGGATCGCTGAGGTCCACGGGGCCGCTCACCAGGATCACGTCGGCGCCGGCGGCCTGCGCGGCGGCGGCGATGGCAAAGCCCTGCTTGCCGGAGGAGCGGTTGGCGATATAGCGCACTGGATCGATCGGCTCGTGGGTCGGACCTGCGGTGATCAGCACGCGCTTGCCGGCGAGCGGGCGCGGCACCGGCGGCCGCAGCAGCCGCTCGGCGGCGGCCGCGATCTCGATCGCCTCGGACATGCGGCCGACGCCGGCTTCGCCCGCTTCGGCCATCTCGCCGGAGTTGGGGCCGATCAGCAGGACACCGTCACGCTGAAGCTGCGCGACGTTGCGGCGGGTCGCCGGATTGTTCCACATCAGCGGATTCATCGCCGGCGCGATCAGTATATTGCGGTTGGTCGCGAGCAGGATGGCGCTGGCGAGATCGTCGGCATGGCCGTTGGCCATCTTGGCCATCAGATCGGCGGTGGCCGGCGCCACCACGATCAGGTCGCAGTCGCGCGCGAGACGGATGTGGCCGGCGTCGAACTCGCTCTGGGGATCGAACAGATCGGTGTAGACGCGCTCATGGGAGAGGGCGCTGACCGAGAGCGGCGTGACGAACTGCTCCGCCGCCCTGGTCAGCACGCAGCGAACCTCGATGCGCCGCTCCTTCAGCCTGCGGATCAGGTCGAGCGACTTGAAGGCCGCGATCCCGCCGCCGATGATCAGGGTGATGCTGGCCTCGGGGACGGCGCTGGCGCGAGGGGACGCGGCCGCAGGGGATGCCTCGGGCGGCACCGCAAACGGCGTCAGCGGCTCCTCGCGGCCCTCGATCAGCTCCCGCAGGATGACCCGGACCTCTTCCTCGACCGATCTGCGGTTCTTGGCCGAACGCAGTCGCAGATAGGTTTTGACGTGTTCGTCGAGCTTGCGGATGGTCAGGCTCGCCATGACGCCTCTCCAGCACGGAATGATATCGATGCTATCACTCACATGATTGCAGTGCAATCATAGATTCCGGACGGCGATCAGGATGCCGATGAAGGTCACTGCGATGATCCAAAGCGCCACGGTGCGCCAGCGGTTCTTGCGGCCCTCGCTGCGCCCCATCGCGGCGATGCTCTCCGGCGACAGCCGGACGCCCTCGCGCGTCATGGTCTCGAGCTGCTCGATCACCGCGACCGAGCGCGCAGCAAGATCCGGGAGGCGCATCAGGATGCGGGCGAGGTCGCCGCCCCCCGCGAGGGCTCCCTGCACCCGGCCGATCGGTCCGAGATTGCGCTCGATCCATTCGCGCACCACGGGATCGGCGACCTTCCAGATGTCGAGCCTGGGATCGAAGCCGCGCGCCACGCCCTCGACCACGACCATGGTCTTCTGCAGCAGGATCAGCTCGGGCCGCGTCGTCATGTCGAACAGGCCGGTGACCTCGAGCAGCAGCGTCAAGAGCCGCGCCATCGAGATTTCCTCGGCGGTGCGGTTGTGAATGGGCTCGCCGATGGCGCGGATGGCCTGCGCGAAATTCTCGACCGAGTGATGCGCGGGCACATAGCCCGCCTCGAAATGCACCTCGGCGACGCGGCGGTAATCGCGGGTGATGAAGCCGAGCAGGATTTCGGCGAGGAAGCGCCGCTCCTTCATGCCGAGCCGGCCCATGATGCCGAAATCGACCGCGACAAGGCGCCCCGTATCATCCAGGAACAGGTTGCCCGGGTGCATGTCGGCGTGGAAGAAGCCGTCGCGCAGCGCATGGCGCAAAAAGCTCTGGATCACCTTGCGGCCGAGATCGGGCAGGTCGACCTGGGCTTGTGCCAGCCGCTTGTGGTCGTTCAGCGCGATGCCGTCGATCCACTCCATCGTCAGCACGTTGTGCGTGGTGCGGTCCCAGTCGACGGCCGGCACGCGGAAATCAGGATCGTCGCCCGTGTTCTCCGCCATCTCCGACAGCGCAGCCGCCTCAAGCCGCAAATCCATCTCCATCGCGACCGAGCGCGACATGGTGTTGATGACTTCGATCAGGCGCAGCCGCCGCGCCTCACTCGAGTAAGCTTCGGCCTTGTGCGCGACGAAGAAGAAATCGGAGAGATCGCGGCGGAAGCGCGCGGCCACGTGCGGCCTGAGCACCTTGACCGCGACCGCCTTGCTGACGCCGTCACGCAGGACCTCGCCGCGATGCACCTGCGCGATCGAGGCGGCCGCGACCGCCGGGCCGAAGCTCACGAAGACGTCCTTGAGCGGCCGTTCCAGCGACGTCGCGATCGCAGCTTCCGCTTCGGCTTGTGGGAACGGCGGCAGGCGGTCCTGAAGGCTTTCAAGGTCGCGCGCCATCACGACGCCGACAACGTCGGGCCGCGTTGCCAGGAATTGTCCGAGCTTGAGATAGGCCGGGCCCATCCGGGTCAGCGCGCGCGACATCCGCGGGCCATCCTTCGGGCCGCGTCGCTCGATGACGCGCGCAAGCTTCAGCGCAAGCTGTCCGGGCGGCGGCACCAGGCTCGGATCGACGGAGCCGAACACGCCCTCGCGCGCGAACACGAATGCGGCGCGGATCAGGCGCGAAATGTGAGTGATGGCAGAAATCACAAACGCCAGCCCGAATGCAGTGCGACGATGCCGCCGGTCAGGGTCTGAAAGCCGACGCGGGAGAAACCGGCGTCGCGGATCATGTCGGCGAAGGTGTTGGGCTTCGGAAACTTGCGGATCGATTCGACGAGATATCGGTAGGATTCGGCGTCGCCCGTCACCATGCGCCCGAGCGGCGGGATCACCTTGAACGAGAACAGATCATAGATCTTGTCGAGGCCGGGCATCTCGACGGTGGAGAATTCCAGGCACAGAAAGCGGCTGCCGGGCTTGAGCACGCGATAGGCCTCGCGCAGCGCGTTGTCGATCTGGGGCACGTTGCGAATGCCGAAAGCGATCGTATATGCGTCAAAGCTGCGGTCGGCGAAGGCGAGCGCTTCGGCATTGCCTTCGACGAAATCGACCTGGGTTTCGAGATGCCGTTTTGCGGCACGTTCGCGACCCACCGCCAGCATGTCGGAATTGATGTCGCAGACGGTGGCATGGAAGCCCGGACCTGCCGCCTTGGCGGCCCGGAACGAGATGTCGCCGGTGCCGCCGGCAACGTCGAGCAATGCAAACGGCCGGTCGCCCCGCGGCGGATTCAGCGCGTTGATCATGATGTCCTTCCAGACCCGGTGCAGGCCGCCGGACATCAAATCGTTCATCAAATCATAGCGCGACGCCACGCTGTGAAACACATCGTTCACCAGCGTCTGCTTGTCCCCCAGGGGGACGTCTTTGAAGCCAAAATGCGTGGTTTCGCCCGGCCGATCCATTACTCTACTCCACGACGCCGACCATAGCGCGGCCGCCGCAATGGCGCTATCACACCGCCCTCATAAGGTGAATGCCTGACCATGCCTGAATTGCCCGAAGTCGAGACTGTCCGCCGCGGCCTTCAGCCCGTCATGGAGGGTGCGAAAATCGTTGTCGCGGAAGCCCGCAGGCCGGATTTGCGGTTTCCGTTCCAGCCGGATTTCGTGGCCCGGCTCCAGGGACAGATCGTCACGGGCCTCGGCCGCCGTGCAAAATATCTCATGGCGGATCTCGCCTCCGGCGACGTGCTGTTGATGCATCTGGGCATGTCGGGCTCGTTCCGCGTCATCAAGCCGGACAACGAGGCCGCGCCCGGCGAGTTTCATTATCCAAGGGGCAAGGACTCCGCGCACGATCATGTACTGTTTCGGATGTCCTCCGGCGCCGACATCGTCTTCAACGATCCACGCCGCTTCGGTTACATGAAAGTGATCGCGCGGAGCGCGCTCGACCAAGAGCCGTTGCTGCGCGATCTTGGCCCAGAGCCGCTCGGCAACGAATTCGATTCCGCGATGCTGGCGCGCGCCTGCGCCGGCAAGACCACGACCCTCAAAGCCGCGCTGCTCGATCAGCGCGTGGTCGCAGGCCTCGGCAACATCTATGTCTGCGAAGCCCTGCACCGCTCGCATCTGTCGCCGCGCCGGATCGCCGCGACGCTGTCGACAAAGGCCGGACAACGCAAGGGCAATGGCGGGGGCGAGCCGACGGATCATGCCCAGAGATTGGTCGGTGCCATCCACACCGTGTTGAACGATGCGATCAAGGCCGGCGGCTCGTCATTGCGCGACCATCGCCAGACCTCGGGCGAGCTCGGCTATTTCCAGCACTCATTCAAGGTCTACGACCGCGAGAGCGAGAAATGTACGACGCCGCGCTGCGGCGGCACGATCAAGCGCTTCACCCAGAACGGCCGCTCGACCTTCTGGTGTCCGAAATGTCAGAAGTGAGAATCAAGCGAGTGGCCAAGGGGGCGGTGAGTGTCTGCTAGCCGATATACCAACCGCAATCGTCATTGCGAGGAGCGCTTGCGACGAAGCAATCCAGAGTCTTTCCGCGGAAAGATTCTGGATTGCTTTGCTGCGCTCGCAATGACGGAGGATGGAGCGTCCGTACAACGCGAAGCGAAGCAATCCGGCCGGGCTGGTGGCCGGATTGCTTCGTCGCTTGGGCTCATTCACCGGACAGCGAGGAGTCCGTCTGCGGCCCTGGCCGATCGCCCCGCTCAGGACGCCAGAGTCGTGATCTCGTCCGCCGAAATTTCGGCAGCGGCATGCAGCATTCCGTCTGCCGCCGACATGACCTGATCGATCAGCATATTGCCGGCGGAGAGCTCGAGACGGGTCTCGATCCAGCGCCAGAGGCTGCGGATCTCCTCGGTCGACTTGCCGTTCGGCGCGAATTCGCTGACCGCAAGGCCTGAGGCGAGCGAGTCCTGGTGATCGTTGCGCATCACGATCAGCGGGCGCGCGAGCACGTCGGCGAGATCGAGCGCGGCTTCCTCGGCGAGCGCGTTGGCGGCGTTGTCGATGCGCTGGCCACGGATCGGCGTCTGGTTCAGCACGAAGCCAAAGGGCCGCTTCCAGGCGCGCGCCACGCTGAGGGTCGAGACGGTCGCCTCGATGTCGGCGACGCTCGGGCGGGCCGGGATCAGGCAGAGGTCGGAATGGCGGATCGCGGCGGTGGTGGCGGCGCTGAGGCCGGCCGCGGTGTCGACGATCGCGAGCTGGAGCCCGCTCTCGGCCAGCATCTTCAGGCGCGGCTGGATGTCGGCAGCGTGATAGATCGGCTCGACGACGATATCGTCATTGTTGCGGCGGCGCTGCCAGTTGGAGAGGGTGCCCTGCGGGTCGGTCTCGATCAGGCGGACGGTGAAGCCGGCCTGCCTGGCCGCCAGCGCGAGGCCGATGGCGAGGGTGCTCTTGCCACTGCCGCCCTTTTGGGTGGCGAGTACGATCGTATGCATTGGAAGATGATTCCTTTGGAGTGCCTGGGTCTAGGATAACGCCACGCGAACGTGCATCGCTTCTCGATGCTGAGCTCTTCTCGCTCAGGACGTGCCTTGCCCGATCCAAAGGGGACCGCGGATGTCCGAATCAACGGAAACAATGATGGCAGAATCGGGAATGCCAGCTCATCCGTACCATTACTGGACCCGTAATCCTGCGTGTGGTGTGCTCGCCGCCGTGAACAAGAGGGGCAGGCAGCATGAGCGGCAACTGGCGCGATCGGACGGCAACCACCTTTGATTGCCAGAAGATGCCGGCGGTCTCGAGCCGCGGCATGGTGGTGAGCAACCATCCCCTGGCCTCCAGCGCCGGAGCCGAGATGCTGGCCACCGGCGGCAACGCCATCGATGCCGCAATCGCGACCCTGTTCACGCTGACCGTGGTCGAGCCGATGATGGTCGGCATCATCGGCGGCGGCATGGCGCATATCCGCCTCGCCGACGGCAGCCACCGCTTCATCGACGGCCAGAGCACGGTGCCCGCGGCGGTCCGCGACACCACCTACACCTCCAGGCCGGGCTCCGCCCATGACGTGTTCGATACCGTCGGCAACGAGAACCTCAACGGCCCGAAAGCCGTCGCCACGCCGGGCTCGCTGAAAGCCTGGTGCGAGACGCTGCGCCGATTCGGTACCATGTCGCTTGCCGACGTCATGCAGCCCGCGATCAGGCACGCCGCGCGCGGCTATGCGGCAACGCCGTACTTGCACGAATGCATCAGCGAGAGCGCCGCCGAGATGCGCAAGGACAAGCCGATCGCGGCGATCTATTTGCCTGATGGAGAACCCTTGAAGGTCGGCGAGCGCGTGGTGCAGGCCGAATATGCCGAGACGCTTCGTGCTATCGCCGACCATGGCGAGAAGGCGCTCTACGAGGGGCCGCTCGGCGACATCCTCGTTGACTACATGGAAAAGACCGGCGGCTTCATCCGGCGTGGCGATCTCACGGCTTACAAGACCGTCGAGCGGCAGCCGATCCGCGCCGACTATCGTGGCTGGACCATTTTGGGGCCGCCACCGCCCGCGGCCTCCGGCGTGCATATCGCGCAGATGCTGAACATTCTTGAAGGCTACGACATCGGTGGCCTCGGCTTCGGCACATCAGAGACCATCCATTACCTCGCCGAGGTCCTGAAGATCGCCTTCGCCGATCGCGCCGCCGCCAGCGGCGACCCGGATTATGTTGGCGTGCCCGTGGAGAAGCTGACGTCAAAAGCCTATGCCGAGGAGCGCCGCCGCGCCATCGATCCGGCGCGGGCACAGGCTTTTGGTGCCGGCGTGACGCAGCTTGAAAGCGCGCACACCACGCACATGACGGCGGCAGATGCCTTCGGCAACGTGGTCGCAACCACGCAGACCATCAACAATCTCTTTGGCGCCAAGATCATGATCCCGGGTCTAGGGGCCATCGCCAACAATTACATGAACCTGTTCGATCCGCGGCCGGGCCATGCGCTGTCGCTCGCGCCCGGCAAGCGCGTGACGACCTCGATGTCGCCGATGATGGCGCTCCGTGACGGCAAGCTGCGCTATGCGCTGGGCCTCCCCGGCGGAAAGCGCATCTTCCCGAGCGCGATGCAGGCGCTGATCAATCTGATCGACCACGGCATGAGCCTGCAGGAAGCGGTCGAGGCGCCGCGCGTGTGGACCGAGGGCAACGCGCTCGAGGTCGAGCGGAAGGTGCCGGAGAGCGTTCGCGCGAAGCTTGCGGCCCTCGGCCACAAGGTCCAGCCCGTGGCGACGGTTGCCGGCGGCATGAATGCGATTGCGTTCCACGACGACGGGAGCATGACGGGCGCCGCCTGCTGGCGCGCGGACGGCACGCCGGTTGGGATCTCGGGCGGCCTTGCGAAAAGCGGTGTCAGGTTCAGGTTGAGCTAGCGCTCGTGCCCCGGACGCGGCGCAGCGCGAAGCGGTGCGCTGCAGAGCCGGGGCCCAGAAACTTCTCGCACTGAATTTGAGGCGGCGTGGTTCCCGGCTCTGCGGAGCAACGCTGGCGCGTTGCAGCGCGTCCGGGACACGAGAGTCATTTCCGCACGCAGATCACGCGGACGACCGCCGCCTTCGCATCTGTTGACGCGCCGTTCGCGGTAACGCCGCTCGCCTTCAGGAAATCGCGTACCGTATCTGCTGCGACCATCACGGCCTGTGACGCCGGCACTGCATTTGCCGGTCCCGCAACCATCGCCGGCTTCAACAGCGTAACGCCCGAGAACTTGCCGTCGCCGTCGATTGCCGGGCCGCCGGAAAATCCAACCGCCGGCGGCGGCGACAGCGCAGCATCGCCGCCACCGACAGATGCCAGCGCAGCCTTGATGCTCGATACACCGGCCGCGCCGCGCTGGCTCCGCGGATCGGCGATGCCGACGACATCGACACTTGCCTTCGCTGGGCCGCCGGCGAGGCTGAGCGGCTTCAGGCCGCGTGCGCCATAGATGTGCAGCAGCGCGAGGTCGTGCTCCTTGTCCTCGGCGAGACGATCGGCATTGCCGTAGCCGCCGATGGTGATGGCGAGACAGGAATCCGTGACGAGACGGTCGGCCAGGATCGCGCCGTCGTCGCTGACGACGATGCCGGTGCCATATTCGACGTTCTTGCGCGGCGGCGGTCCGACTAGCGGCCCCGACGGGAACGCATTGAACGCACTCGACATGGCGATCACGACCGGCTCGACCGTGTTCTCGGTCGCCTGGTCGTACAAGATCGTCATGATGCGGACCTCGTCGCCCTTGAAAGTGCCGCGCACGTAAAACTTCTTCAGGCCCTGCAATCCCGACAGCACGAAGAAGTCGGGCTTCACCACGGTGTAGTCGACCTTGCGTCCGGCCGGCTCCTTCTTCTCGGCTTCCGCGAGTTTTGCCGTGGTCGGGTTCGCCTCCTTGCGACGGCTCAGCAGCACCTGCACCGTTCCGGTCGGCGAGGTCCATTTCGAGCCGTTGGCGTCGGTGGCCTGCTGCGGCACCAGCTTTGAGGGAATGCCGAGCCGCGCGCCGCTGGTCATCTCCGTCACGATTTTCCAGCCGACGCTGTCCTGCTTGCGCCGCGCGGTCTCGGCGAGCGCGGCGCGCTCCTGCGGATTGAGCACGCCGGTTGGCTTGCCGCCCTTGTTCTTCTGGTACTCCTTGATGGCGTCGACCATGCGCGAGCTGACGTCGCCGGTGATGGCGCCGTTATATTCGCCGACCCAGGCGAGGTCGGACTGAAGCGACAGCCGCTCGGCCTGCGCCATCCCATCCGCGGTTTCCGACGGCGTTTGCAGGGCAGGCGGCTTGATCGGAACGGTCTGGACCACCTTCGGCTTGGTGCCCGGGACCTGTGGCGTCGTCGTCTGGGCGCTGGCGCCTGTGGCAGACGCCAACATCAGTGTTGCCGCAAGCATCGATCTCATGACAAATCCAGCCAGCCCATTGAACGCGCCGCCATTGAAGCACATCTCGTTGGTCGCGAACAATGTTGGGGCGGTTCAGGAGTAAGAGAAGGTGCTCAGCCCGGATGAACTCGAACGCTATGCCCGCCATATCGTGCTGCGCGATGTCGGCGGCCCGGGCCAGGCTGCGCTGAAGCGAGCCTCCGCGCTGGTGATCGGCGCCGGCGGGCTCGGCGCGCCGGCCCTGATGTATCTGGCGGCGGCCGGCATTGGCACGCTCGGCGTGGTCGATGACGACGTCGTGTCGCTGTCCAACCTTCAGCGCCAGGTCATCCATACGACGCCTGACATCGGCCGGCACAAGGTCGAGAGCGCGGCCGAGCGGATCGCGGCGCTCAATCCGCATGTCCGCTTCGTCGGCCACGCCACCTGGCTCAATGCCGACAATGCGCTGGGCCTGATCGGCGATTACGACCTGGTGCTCGATGGCTCTGACAATTTCTCGACACGCTATCTGGTCTCGGATGCCTGTTTTTTTGCGAAGCGGCCGCTGATCACCGCGGCGCTCGGCACCTTCGACGGCTCGCTCACCACCATCCGCGCATATGAGACAAACGAGCAGGGCGAATTTAACCCGACCTATCGCTGTCTGTTTCCGGAGGCGCCCCCGCCGGGCACCGTGCCGGCCTGCGCGGAGGCCGGCGTCATGGGCGCGCTTGCGGGCGTGATGGGCTCGATGATGGCGCTGGAGGCGATCCGCGAGATCGTCGGTTTTGGCGATGGCCTGGTCGGCCGCCTCCTGATGATCGATGCGCGCGCGATGCGCTTCGAGACGCTGCGCTACGGGCGCGATCCGGCCAATCCGCTTAATGGCGATGGGCCGGTCATGACTGACCTTAGCGCCCATCGCACCTGATCGCGCTGTTACGCCGTGGCCGGCTTCTCGCTGTCGAGATGCGCCATCTGCTCGGCCGCATAGCGCGTGCCGGAAGCGATGTTGGGCGGAAACGCCTTTGCAAGCGCCGCAAGATGAGCCGGCGTCAGCGCCACATTGGTCGCGCCGAGTGCTTCGGTGAGGCGCTTGCGGGTGCGGGCACCGATCAGCGGCACGATCTCCTGGCCTTGCGCCGCCACCCAGGTGATTGCGACCTGCGCTGGTGTTGCGCCGATCTCTGTGGCAATGGCGCGAAGCTGCTCCGCCAGCGCCAGATTGGCATCGAGGTTCGCGCCCTGGAAGCGCGGGCTCATCAGACGGTAGTCGCGGCCGGTCTTGCCGGAGTCCTTCGACCAATGGCCGCTGATCAGGCCGCGCGCCAGCACGCCGTAAGCGGTGATGGCGATGCCGAGCTCACGGCAGGTCTTCAGAATATCGCGCTCGATGCCGCGCTCGATCAGCGAATATTCGATCTGGAGATCGGCGATCGGATGCACCGCATGCGCGCGGCGGATGGTGTCGGAGCCGACCTCGGACAGGCTGATATGCTTGACGTAGCCGGCCTTCACGAGATCAGCGAGACCGCCGATTGTCTCCTCGATGGGAATGCTGGGATCGAGCCGCGCCGGGCGGTAGACGTCGATGTAGTCGGTGCCAAGTCGTTGCAGCGAATAGGCGAGGAAGTTTCTCGTCGCAGCCGGCCGCGAATCGAACCCAACGAATTCGCCGGCGGGACCGCGCAGCGCGCCGAACTTCACACTGAGCTGTACCTTGTCGCGGGGGACGTTCGTCAGCGCCTCGCGGATCAGCATTTCATTGTGGCCCATCGCGTAGAAATCGCCGGTGTCGAGCAGCGTGATGCCCGCGTCGAGTGCTGCATGGACCGTGGCGATGCTCTCGCCGCGATCGGCCGGGCCATAGGCATCCGACATCGCCATGCAGCCGAGGCCGAGGCTCGAGACGTTGGGGCCGGTCGAACCGAGTTTGCGCTGTTCCATGATGACTCTCCTTGAAAAAGGCGGCGCCCGATGGACGCCGCGTGACGAGGCCAGATATGCGCCCGGCCCATTGCCGCGATAAGATGGACAATGCGGAATAGCTTGTTCATCATATCGAACAATGGCTGATCCTGACCTGCGCGATCTCGACGCCTTCGTGGCGATCGCCCGCACCCGCAATTTCCGGCGCGCGGCGGTCGAAATTCGCGTGTCGGTGTCGAGCCTTAGCCAGCGGCTGCGCGACCTGGAGGAGCGCCTCGGGGTCCGGCTGATGAACCGCACCACCCGCAGCGTCGCGCTGACCGAGGCGGGGGAGCTGTTGCTATCGCGGGTGGCCCCGGCCTTGCGCGACGTCGGCGACGCCCTGGATCAGGTGCGGGGCCTGCGCGAGGTCGCCTCAGGCCGCCTGCGCATCAACGCGCCGCCGCCGGCGGTCGATTTGGTGCTGGCGCCGATGGTCGTTCCGTTCCTGCAGGCCCATCCGCAGGTCGATCTCGATATCGTTTCCGAGAGCGGCTTCGTCGATATCGTCAGCGCAGGCTACGACGCCGGCGTGCGTTACGGCGAGCATCTTGCGCAGGACATGGTCGCGATCCCGCTGAGCGGTCCGCAGCACTATGTCGTCGTCGCCTCGCCCGATTATGTCGCGCGCCGCGGCAGGCCCAAGCACCCGAAGGATTTGCTCGACCACGACTGCATCCGCGCGCGCTATTCGAGCGGCGTCATGCATGACTGGGAGTTCGAGAAGGCCGGCCAGATCGTGAAGGTCGATCCGCCTGCAAAACTGATTTCCACCAATATGGGTCTTGCCATGCGCGCCGCGCTCGGCGGCGCTGGCGTCTGGGCAAGCCTCGATGGCTATGTCGGCGACGCCCTGAAATCCGGTGCGCTGGTCAGCTTGATGGAAGACTGGTGCGAGCCGTTCCCGGGCCCGTTTCTGTACTACCCGAGCCGGCGCCAGATGCCGCCCGCGCTGCGCGCCTTCATCGATTTCGTCGCCGATTGGCGCAAGCGCGAGACGCGCGGCAAATAGGCCTCAGAGCATGCTCGGCAACACGCGATCCGGCGGCTTGTGCGCGTCGAGGAAGGTGCGGATATTGATGATCACCTTCTCGCCCATCTCGACGCGGCCTTCGATCGTGGCCGAGCCCATATGCGGCATCAGCGTCACCTTGCCGGCTTTCGCAAGCCGCACCAGCTTTGGGTTGACTGCCGGCTCGTGCTCATAGACGTCGAGGCCGGCGCCGCCGATCTCGCCGGCTTCGATCAGCTTGATCAGCGTGTCTTCGTCGGTGACTCCACCGCGCGCGGTGTTGACGATATAGGCGTCCTTGCGGATCAGCTTCAGCCGGCGCGCCGAGAGCAGGTGATAGGTCGCTGGCGTGTGCGGACAGTTCACCGAGATGATGTCCATCCGCGCCAGCATCTGGTCGAGGCTTTCCCAATAGGTCGCGCCAAGTTCTTCGGCGATCTTCGGCGCGACGGGGCGGCGGTTGTGATAATGGATCTGCAAGCCGAACGCGCGGGCGCGGCGTGCGACCGCCTGGCCGATGCGGCCCATGCCGATGATGCCGAGGCGTTTTCCCCCGATGCGGTGGCCGAGCATCCAGGTCGGCGACCAGCCCGCCCAGGGTTTTCCCTCCGTCAGCACGGAAGCGCCCTCGATCATCCGGCGCGGCACCGCCAGGATCAGCGCCATCGTCATGTCGGCGGTATCTTCGGTCAGAACCTTTGGCGTGTTGGTGACGGTGATGCCGCGGGCATGCGCAGCCTCGACGTCGATATTGTCGACGCCGTTGCCGAAATTGGCGATCAGGCGGAGCTTGCAGTCGGGCTGATTGACGATGTCGGCGCTGATGTGGTCGGTGACCGTGGGAACCAGGATGTCGGCAGTGCGCGCGGCTTCGGCGATCTGCTCGGTCGACATCGGTGTGTCGTCGAGATTGATGCGTGCGTCGAACAGTTCGCGCATCCGGGTCTCGATCGAGTCCGGCAGCTTGCGCGTCACCACGACGAGGGGCTTTTTCTTCACCGACATGTGCTGCCCTCATGAGGCGTTGCAGGCCGCCTCTGTCGCCAAAGGCCGGCTGTTGAGGCCTCATTAACCCGGTTGTTCGACACTGCCTTAGCCGTGTCGTCCCCGGCGTTTCCTTCAAGCTTTCCCCCAACTTTCCGGCCGGAAAATCGGGGCAAACCGGTTGTTCAGATGTCCGTCCTCTCTAGCAGAAGGCCGGGCCAAGACAAGAACCACGGGTTTGGCTTTGGGAACACCCGCGTGGGGCGGGAGAGGGGTTTGCACGGCAGGTTTTGGAATTTGGGGTGAGGACCTGGTCTGGCCAGGTCTTCGACAGGAGACGGGTTAATGGCGTTGGGGCGTTTTTGTTCGGTGCTGGCGCTCGTTTGCACCTGGTTGAGCGCCTCGGTCAGCCCCGGGCACTCGGCCAAGGACAACACCCCCCAGACGGCCAGCGGCCTTCCGGTGCCGCGCTATGTCAGCCTCAAATCGGATCACGTCAACGTTCGCGCCGGGCCAACCAAGGACAATGACGTGGCCTGGGTCTACACCCGGTCCGGCCTGCCGGTTGAAATCACAGCCGAGTTCGAGAACTGGCGCCGGGTGCGCGATTCCGAGGGCGCCGAGGGCTGGGTCTATCATTCGCTGCTGTCGGGCCGCCGCACCGCGGTGGTGACCATGAAGCACAGGGACGATCTCGCGCCGATCTATGACCGCGCCGATGCCGACAGTGCCGTGGCCGCGAAACTCCAGGCCGGCGTCGTCACGCAGGTAAAGAAGTGCACGACCAACTGGTGCCACGTCGTCGGCGACGGCTTTGACGGCTGGATCCAGCAGGAACGGCTCTGGGGCGTCTACGCCGACGAGCAGGTCAACTGACGGCCTGAAACGACAATGGCCGGGACAAAGCCGGGCCATGACGAACTCGCCATGACGAACTCAATGCGATTTCGGGACGATTTCAGCGCTTCTTGCGCAGGCGCACGACCATGTCGATGCGCGCGATCTCGTAGCCTTCCGGCACCTCCGGCATCTTGGACAGGGCCAGATGCGGATCCTCGATGTCGACCAGCTCGTGGCTATTCTCGAGGTAATAGTGATGGTGCGTGGTGACGTTGGTGTCGAAATAGGTCTTGGTGCCGTCGACACTGACCTGACGCAGCAGGCCGGCATCGGTCAGCTGGTTCAGCGTGTTGTAGACGGTCGCGAGCGAGACCGGGACCTTGGCCAGCGTCGCTTCCTCGTAGAGCATTTCAGCCGTGAGGTGGCGTGCACCCTTGCCGAACAGCAGCCAGCCGAGCGCCATGCGCTGGCGCGTCGGGCGCAGGCCGGCAGACTGGAGCATTTCATTGACGTCGTGCCAAGGGCAGCCGGTCAGGGCCGGCTGACGGCCGGACAGAAGAGCCGCCGCATGGGCGTCTTCGTCGTGGTGGGTGGCGTTGTTTTCGTTCATTTCCAGAATTCGGGCACGCGTGAACACTATCTATCTGCAATATATGGACAGATAGATGCAGATGCAAGTTTCTCGCAACTAGAGCGGTTCTAATCAGCAGAGGAACCTGGCCGGATCCTGGTCATTTTACCTTCATGGGCCCGCTTTGCTACCCGAAAAGGCCTGTGTTAGAGAGCGCGCGGTTCCGCTTAACCGATTTTGGCGCAGCCAGGCATTGAGGCCCGGCCCGAAGTCCATCCGGCTCTCGGTATTTGCGCCTGGCGACGGCAATTGGCGTTGCTTTCCGAACGAGAACGGGGCCCATTTTTTGCCAGAAACGCCGCTCAATCGGGGTTCAAACAGAGGCTTCCGCATGCTGAACAGGCGCAACGGCTACGAATACGAAGATTTGCTGGCATGTGCCCGCGGCGAGATGTTCGGCCCGGGCAATGCCCAGCTGCCGCTGCCGCCAATGCTCATGTTCGACCGCATCACGGACATTTCGGAGACCGGCGGCGAGTTCGGCAAGGGAATCGTGCGTGCCGAGCTGGACGTGAAAGCGGACCTCTGGTTCTTCGGCTGCCACTTCAAGAACGATCCGGTGATGCCCGGCTGCCTCGGCCTCGACGCGCTGTGGCAAATGGTCGGCTTCTATCTGGGCTGGAGCGGCGGCGAAGGTCGCGGCCGCGCGCTTGGTCTGAACGAGCTCAAGTTCAGCGGCCAGGTGCTGCCCGAGGCCCGCAAGGTTGTGTACAACATCGATATCAAGCGCGTGATGCGTTCAAAGCTGGTGCTCGGCATCGCCGACGGATGGCTTTCGGTCGATGACCAGATTATTTATCGCGCGAAGGAGCTGAAGGTCGGCTTGTTCAAGCAAGGCGTGAGCCTGGGCTGAGCGCATCACCAAGAAAGACAACGATTTAGGCGAGGCTGTCATGAGGCGGGTTGTGGTCACCGGGATGGGAATCGTCTCGTCGATCGGAAACAACACCCAGGAAGTGCTTGCGAGCCTTCACGAGGCGAAGTCGGGCATTTCGCGGGCCGAGAAATATGCCGAGCTCGGCTTCCGCTCGCAGGTGCAAGGTGCGCCGACGCTCGATCCTTCGACAGTGGTTGACCGCCGCGCCATGCGTTTCCTCGGTCAGGGTGCGGCGTGGAATCATGTCGCGATGGAGCAGGCGATCCAGGACTCCGGTCTGTCGCCTGACGAAGTCTCCAACGTCCGCACCGGCATCATCATGGGCTCCGGCGGCCCCTCGGCGCGCACTATCGTCGAAGCCGCCGATATCACCCGCACCAAGGGACCGAAGCGCGTCGGTCCCTTTGCAGTGCCGAAGGCGATGTCGTCCACGGCGTCGGCGACGCTCGCGACCTGGTTCAAGATCAAGGGCGTGAACTATTCGATCTCCTCGGCCTGCGCGACGTCGAACCACTGCGTCGGCAACGCCTATGAGACGATCCAGATCGGCAAGCAGGACGTCATCTTCGCCGGCGGCTGCGAGGAACTGGACTGGTCGCTCTCGGTGCTGTTCGACGCCATGGGCGCGATGTCGTCGAAGTACAACGACACCCCCGCCACCGCCTCTCGTCCCTATGATGTCAACCGCGACGGTTTTGTCATCGCCGGCGGCGCCGGAGTCCTCGTCCTGGAAGAGCTTGAGCACGCCAAGGCGCGCGGCGCGCGCATCTACGGCGAGATCGTCGGCTATGGCGCGACCTCGGACGGCTACGACATGGTCGCGCCGTCAGGTGAAGGCGCCGAGCGCTGCATGCGCATGGCGATGTCGACGGTGAAGACCAAGGTCGACTACATCAATCCGCACGCCACCTCGACGCCAGCCGGCGATCCGCCGGAAATCGACGCGCTCCGCCGCGTGTTCGGCGCCGGCGAGAAGTGCCCGCCGATCTCGGCGACCAAGGCGTTGACCGGCCACTCGCTGGGCGCGACCGGTGTGCAGGAGGCGATCTATTCGATGCTGATGATGAACAACGGTTTCATCTGCGAAAGCGCGCACATCCAGGAGCTCGATCCCGTGTTCGCCGACATGCCGATCGTGCGCAAGCGCATCGACAACGTCAAAATCGGCACCGTGCTGTCGAACTCCTTCGGCTTCGGCGGCACCAACGCCACCCTGGTGTTCAGCCGGCTGGACGTGTGACGTCACTGCGGACGACCGATAGCTATTTCGTCATGGCCGGGCTTGTCCCGGCCATCCACGTCTTTGCTACCGACTTCGGAAGAACGTGGATGCCCGGGACAAGCCCGGGCATGACGGAGAGCGGAGGGTAATCGCGAGATGGAAGGTTTGATGCAAGGCAAGCGCGGTCTGATCATGGGCATCGCCAATGATCATTCGATCGCCTGGGGCATGGCGAGGACGCTGCATGCCCATGGCGCCGAGCTCGCCTTCACCTTCCAGGGCGAGGCTCTCGGCAAGCGCGTCAAGCCGCTGGCGGAATCGCTTGGGGTTGATCTGGTGCTGCCGTGCGATGTCGAGGACATTGCCAGCGTCGACGCCACGTTCGACGTCTTGCGCGAAAAGTGGGGCAAGCTCGATTTCGTGATCCACGCGATCGGCTTTGCCGACAAGAACGAGCTGAAGGGCCGCTACGCCGACACCAGCCGCGAGAATTTTTCGCGCACCATGGTGATCTCCTGCTTCTCGTTCACGGAGGTCGCAAAACGCGCCGCCGAGCTGATGACCGAGGGTGGCAGCATGATCACGCTGACCTTCGGCGCCTCAGAGCGCGCGATGCCGAATTACAACGTGATGGGCGTGGCCAAGGCGGCGCTGGAAGCCTCGGTGCGCTATCTCGCGTCCGATTTCGGACCGCGCGGCATCCGCGTCAACGCGATCTCGGCCGGCCCCATCCGTACGCTCGCGGGCTCCGGCATCGGCGAGGCGCGCGCAATGTTTGCGTTCATGCAGAAGCATTCGCCGCTCCGCCGCGGCGTCACGCTCGATGAGCTCGGCGGCTCGGCGCTGTATCTGCTGTCGGATCTCTCCGGCGGCGTGACCGGCGAAATCCACTATGTCGATTCCGGCTACAACACCGTCCTGATGCCAAGGCCGGATGATCTGAAGGCGGAAGGCTAACCCGCCGCGATTTTCTCCGCGCGCTGGAATGCCGGCCGCGCCATGCAGCGCGCGATATAGGCATCGAACGCGGTGCGCGACGGCACCATCTTGAACAGGCGCACTGCGAAGTTCAGGCCCGAGCCGATCGTGATGTCGGCCGCGGAAAATTCCTCGCCGAGAATCCAAGGCCCGTTTTCGAGCGCCGCTTCCAGCACGTCGAAGACCTGCGTCGCGCTGCCCCAGGCCGCAGTCGAGCTCGGCACCTCGATCTTGGTGAAGATCTGGATGATCGCCGGTTCGATGCAGCTCGGCGAGAAGAACAGCCATTGCAGGTAGCGCGCACGACGTGGATCGGTCACATCAGGCGCGAGCTTCGTCTCCGGATAACGGTCGGCGATGTAAGCGCAGATTGCAGCGGCCTCGCCGAGCGCGGCATCGCCGTCGGCGAGCGCCGGCACCTTGCCCATCGGATTGACCTTCAGATAATCCGGCGCCTTCTGCGCGCCGGTCGAAATGTCGGTCAGCACGCGCTCATACCGAAGCCCGCTCTCTTCCATCAGCCAAAGCGCCGAGAACGAACGCGAGCGGGGCGACCAATAGAGTTTGATCATGGGAGCGGACTCTTGTTCTTCCACCTATAGTACTTCATCACAAACCCGTTCGACGGCTCGACCTCTTCCTTCTCGAACACAAAACCTTCGCGCTCGTACCAGCGCCAGGCCTTTTCGTTCTCGCGGACGCAGCGCAGGAACATTTCATCCGGCATGTGCGTGCGCGTGAAGGCGAGCAACTTCCGCCCGAGCGATTGTCCCTGATAAGCGGGCCCGACGAACAGCATATCGAGATAGAGTTTTGGCAGATGCAGCGCGAGCATCGCAGCGATGGTGCCGTTGTCGTCGGCGACGAACAGGCTCCAGCCGTTCTCCATCTCGCGCCGGATGCGCGCACGCAGGTTTGCCAGCAGGAACTCGCTGGCTTCGGCAAGCCCGGTCGAGACCCAGCTCTCCATCCAGACACGGCCGATCTCGTCATATTCGTCGGCGCGGGCGGGGCGGATGATCGGATCCGGCATCTCAGGCTCGCTGGTTGCGCGCGGCCTGCCGCGGGCGCGCCTTGCCGGCCGACAGGCACACCACCTCGGAGATCTGCAGCAGCTGCCGCGCCAGCGGGCTGGTCTTGCGCCAGACCATGCCGATGGTGCGCGAAGGCTCGGGGTCGCGGAAGCGCGACAGTGAGACCGAGGCCGATCGCGTCTCCACCGACACCGCCATCTCCGGAATCAGGGTGACGCCGATGCCGGCGCTGACCATCTGGACCAATGTCGACAGCGAATTGGCGTCCAGCATCTCGCGCGGCGGCGCCGACTGCATGTTGCAGAACGACAGCGCCTGATCGCGGAAACAATGGCCCTCTTCGAGCAGCAACAGCCGCATCTCCCGCATCATCTCGCGCGACGGCACCGGCGTGCCCGCATCCGTGCCCGGTCGCACCAGCAGGAATTTCTCCTCGAACAGGGCGACCTCGGTGAGCGAGGGTTCGGAGACCGGCAGCGCGACGATGCCGGTGTCGAGCCGGCCTTCGACCAGTTCCTGGATCAGCCGCGGCGTCATCGTCTCGCGCACGCGGATGTCGAGCTCGGGATGCAGGCGGGTGAGATTCTTCGTAATCTTGGGCAGCAGATAGGGGGCAATCGTCGGGATCATGCCGATGCGCAGGCGGCCCGCAAAACGGTCCTGCGAGGCGCGGGCGAAATCGCCGAGCTCATCGACCGAGCGCAGGATGTCGCGGACGCGCTGGGCGAGCTCCTCGCCGAACCGGGTCAGCGCGACCTGGCGCGCGCTGCGCTCCAGCAGCAGCCCGCCGAGCGCTTGCTCCAGTTCCTTGATCTGCATCGACAGTGCCGGCTGCGAGATGGAGCAGGCCTCGGCGGCGCGGCCGAAATGACCATGCCGTGCCAGCGCGTCGAAATACCGCAGCTGTCGCATCGTCACGTTGATCATCAGAAAATCCTATCGCAGCGATCATTAAAGTCAACTTCCCCTGATCGAACGCGGCGCTTAGAGTGGTTCTACCTGGTCAAAGGCGCCGTCGGACGCCACCAGAGGAGGTAATCATGGACGACACTTCGAAGTGCCCGTTTTCGGGCGGAAAACGCGCGCCATCCAACCGCGACTGGTGGCCAACTCAGCTCAGCATCGAGATGCTGCACAAGAATTCCGGCCTCTCCGATCCCATGGGCAAGGAATTCGACTACGCCAAGGAATTCAAGACGCTCGACCTGAACGCGGTCATCAAGGACCTGACCGCTCTGATGACGGACTCGCAGGAATGGTGGCCGGCCGACTTCGGCCACTACGGCGGTCTCATGATCCGCATGGCCTGGCACAGCGCCGGCACCTATCGCATCACCGACGGCCGCGGCGGCGCCGGTGCCGGTCAGCAGCGTTTCGCCCCGCTCAACAGCTGGCCTGACAACGCCAACCTCGACAAGGCGCGCCGACTGCTCTGGCCGATCAAGCAGAAATACGGCCGCAAGATTTCCTGGGCCGATTTGATGGTGCTCGCGGGCAACGTCGCGCTGGAGTCGATGGGCTTCAAGACGTTCGGCTTTGCCGGTGGTCGCGCCGACGTGTGGGAGCCGGAGGAGCTCTATTGGGGTCCCGAAGGCACGTGGCTGGGCGATGAGCGCTACAGCGGCGAACGCCAGCTCGCCGAGCCGCTCGGCGCGGTGCAGATGGGTCTCATCTACGTCAATCCGGAAGGCCCGAACGGCAAGCCGGATCCGGTCGCCGCGGCCAAGGACATCCGTGAGACCTTCTTCCGCATGGCGATGAACGACGAGGAAACCGTCGCGCTGATCGCGGGCGGCCACTCTTTCGGCAAGACCCATGGCGCCGGCGATCCGTCGCTGGTCGGACCGGAGCCGGAAGCCGGCGCGCTGGAAGATCAGGGCCTCGGCTGGAAGAGCAAGCACGCGTCGGGTCTCGCGGGTGATTCCATCACCAGCGGTCTCGAGGTGACCTGGACCAAGACGCCGACGAAGTGGAGCAACAACTTCTTCGAGAACCTGTTCAAGTTCGAATGGGAGCTGACGAAGAGCCCGGGTGGTGCGAACCAGTGGACGGCCAAGGGTGCCGACGCGATCATTCCGGACGCGTACGACAAGTCGAAGAAGCATCGGCCGACCATGCTGACCACCGACCTCTCGCTGCGCATGGATCCGGCCTACGAGAAGATCTCGCGCCGCTTCCTCGAAAATCCCGATCAGTTCGCCGACGCGTTCGCCCGCGCCTGGTTCAAGCTCACCCACCGCGACATGGGTCCGATCCAGCGCTACCTCGGCCCGCTGGTGCCGAAGGAGACGCTGATCTGGCAGGATCCGATCCCGAAGGTCGACCACGAGCTGGTCAGCGATCAGGATATCGCCTCGCTGAAAACCAGGATCCTGGCCTCGGGCCTCTCGGTGCCGGAGCTGGTCTCGACCGCCTGGGCGTCGGCTTCGACGTTCCGCGGCTCCGACAAGCGCGGCGGCGCCAACGGCGCGCGCATTCGCCTCGCGCCGCAGAAGGACTGGGAGGTGAACCAGCCGGCCCAGCTCTCCAAGGTGCTCGGCAAGCTCGAAGCGATCCAGAAAGACTTCAACGCGTCATCAGGCGCCAAGAAGGTCTCGATCGCCGACCTGATCGTGCTTGGTGGCACCGCCGCGGTCGAGAAGGCCGCCAAGGATGCTGGCGTCGACGTCAAGGTCGCGTTCACGCCGGGCCGCATGGATGCTTCGCAGGAGCAGACCGATGCCGCTTCGTTTGCTCCGCTGGAGCCGCGAGCCGATGGTTTCCGCAACTACGTCGGCAAGCGGCAACAGTTCCTGCAGCAGGAAGAAGCCCTGGTCGATCGCGCGCAGCTTCTGAAGCTGACCGGACCCGAGATGACGGCGCTCGTCGGCGGCCTGCGCGTGCTCGGTGCCAATGCGGGCGGTTCGAAGAACGGCGTCTTGACCTCGAAGGTGGGCACGCTGACCAACGACTTCTTCGTCAACCTGCTCGACATGGGCACGCAGTGGACGCCGGCTGCTGACGGTACCTACGAAGCCCGCGACCGCAAGACCAATGCGGTGAAGTGGACCGGCACGCGTGTCGATCTCATCTTCGGCGCGCACTCGCAGCTTCGCGCCTACGCCGAGGTCTATGCCACGTCCGACTCCAAGGAGCAGTTCGTGAAGGACTTCGCCAAGGCCTGGACCAAGGTGATGAACCTCGACCGGTTCGACATCGCGGCCTGAGTTGCTGCACCTCTCCCACAAGCGGGAGAAGGAGCGCAGCTCTCCCGGAGCGAACACAAACAAAAAGGGCGGCCGTGAGGCCGCCCTTCGTGTTTCTGGCAGGCAGCGAGACTTACTCGCCGGCCGCTTCGCGCGGGGCCTTCTCGCCGTCGCCGCCCTTGCCTTCGAGGTCTTCGCCGGTGGTCTGGTCGACGACCTTCATCGACAGGCGGGTCTTGCCGCGGTCATCGAAGCCGAGCAGCTTGACCTTGACCTTGTCGCCTTCCTTGACGACGTCGGAGGTCTTCTGCACGCGCGCCGAGGCGAGCTGGCTGATGTGAACGAGGCCGTCCTTGGAGCCGAAGAAGTTCACGAAGGCGCCGAACTCCATCACCTTGACGACGGTGCCGTCATAGATCTGGCCGACTTCCGGATCGGACGCGATCGACTTGATCCACTTGATCGCGGCTTTCATCGCCTCGCCGTCGGAGGAGGCGACCTTTACGGTGCCATCGTCCTCGATGTTGACCTTGGCGCCGGTCTTCTCGACGATCTCGCGGATCACCTTGCCGCCGGTGCCGATCACTTCGCGGATCTTGTCGGTGGCGATCTTGAAGGTCTCGATGCGCGGCGCGTATTCGCCGAGCTCGGCGCGGGCGTTGGTGAGCGCCTTGGCCATCTCGCCGAGGATGTGGATACGCCCATCCTTGGCCTGGCCGAGCGCGACCTTCATGATCTCCTCGGTGATGCCCTCGATCTTGATGTCCATCTGGAGCGAGGTGATGCCCACTTCCGTGCCGGCGACCTTGAAGTCCATGTCGCCGAGATGGTCCTCGTCACCGAGAATGTCCGAGAGAACCGCGAAGCGCTTGTCTTCGAGGATCAGGCCCATCGCGATGCCCGCGGTCGGCCGCTTCAACGGCACGCCAGCGTCCATCAGCGCGAGCGAGGCGCCGCACACCGAAGCCATCGACGAGGAGCCGTTGGACTCGGTGATCTCGGAGACCACGCGGATCGTGTACGGGAACTCGTGATGCGGCGGCAGCACCGGGTGGATCGCGCGCCAGGCAAGCTTGCCGTGGCCGATCTCGCGGCGCTTGGTGCCGCCGAGGCGGCCGGTCTCACCCACCGAGTAGGGAGGGAAGTTGTAGTGCAGCAGGAACGTCTCCTTGTACGTTCCCGACAGCGCGTCGATATACTGCTCGTCCTCGCCGGTGCCGAGCGTGGTCACGACCAGGCCCTGGGTCTCGCCGCGGGTGAACAGGGCCGAGCCATGGGCGCGGGGCAGCACGCCGACCTCGGCAATGATGTTGCGAACGGTCTTTGAGTCACGGCCGTCGATGCGCTTGCCGGTGTCGAGGATGTTCCAGCGAACGATCTTCGCCTCGAGCTCCTTGAACACGGCGCCGATGCGCAGCTTGTCGTATTTCGGCTCCTGCCCTTCGGGGAAGTAGTGGGCGATCACCTTTTCCTTGACCTTGCCGACCGCGGCGTAGCGATCCTGCTTGACCGGAATGGCGTAGGCGGCGCGCAGCTCCTGCTCGACGAGGCCGAGCATTTCCTTCTCGAGCGCGGCATTGTCGATGACGGTGACTTCGCGCGGCTCCTTGGCGGCCTTCTCGGCGAGCTCGATGATCGCGTTGATGACCGGCTGGAAGTGGCGGTGACCGAACATCACGGCGCCGAGCATGATGTCTTCGTTCAGCTCCTTGGCTTCCGATTCCACCATCAGCACGGCGTCGGCGGTGCCGGCGACGACGAGGTCGAGCTGGGTGTCGACCATCTCGTCGAGCGTCGGGTTGAGGATGAACTCGTCATTGGCGAAGCCGACGCGGGCAGCGCCGATCGGGCCCTTGAAGGGGGCGCCGGACAGGGTCAGCGCGGCCGAGGACGCCACCAGCGCGACGATGTCGGGATCGTTCTCCATATCGTGCGACAGCACGGTGACGATCACCTGGGTCTCGTTGCGCCAGCCGTCGACGAACAGCGGACGGATCGGACGGTCGATCAGGCGGGAGACCAGCGTCTCCTTCTCGGTCGGACGGCCCTCGCGCTTGAAATAGCCGCCGGGAATGCGGCCCGCTGCGTAGGTCTTTTCCTGGTAGTCGACGGTCAGCGGCAGGAAGTCGACGCCTTCACGCGGCGACTTCGCGGCGACGACGGTGGCGAGCACCACGGTCTCGCCATAGGTGGCGACGACGGCGCCGTCGGCCTGGCGTGCGATCTTGCCGGTTTCGAGCTTGAGAGGGCGTCCGCCCCAGTCGATCTCGACGGAATGCTTATTGAACATAGAGGTCTTCTTTCATGGGTTCTCGAAAGAAGGGACGGCTCGAAAAACAAAAACCATGTCAAGATTGCAGGACGCTGATCGGAGCGGGCGATCAGCGTCCTGCGATCCTGCCATGGTTTTCGGATGTCGGATGGCGTCCATCCTTTCGGGTCATACGGGCACCTTGCCCGTTGCGCCCAGCCGCCGGATTGCTGCTGGACTGTCAGTCGGCACGCTCGCGAACACCGGACCGCGGTCTTCGTTCATCATGCCCCGATGCGAAGCAGCATTGGCCCGCACCGGACGTACGCGTGAGCCTCGATCAAAAACCTTGAAATAAGCGCTTTCGCTCGAAATCACGCGCAAAAACGCGCGCCGGTGGCGCGCGCAAGAACTCTTAACGACGAATGTTGTGCTTCTCGAGCAGCGCCTTGTAACGCGCCTCGTCCCGCTTCTTGAGATAGTCGAGGAGCGAACGGCGAGTCGAGACCAGCTTCAAGAGACCGCGACGCGAATGGTTGTCCTTCACGTGGGTCTTGAAATGGTTGGTCAGGTTGGTGATGCGTTCCGACAGGATCGCGACCTGAACCTCTGGCGAGCCGGTGTCGCCGGCCTTGTTGGCATTCGTCTTGATGACTTCCGCTTTGCGTTCTGCGGCAATCGACATCGTCAATTTCTCTCGTTGCGACCGGTTGAGGCAGTCAAGCCGGTCAGGTTGAACACACGCTTGGGGATGATTTCGCCATTGCCAACTTCAGCAAGCGCCAAAAGACGGCCTGCTACCGTGACATAGACTGTGCCGCTACTAGTGGGCGCATCCCGTCCGCGCAACAAAACGGCCTGGCCCCGATGGAGCCTTGCCGCATCAGCCCGAGTGACGGCCAGTGCCGGGATGTCGTCCAGCGCGGTCTCAACGGGCATCAGCGCGTCGGCGAGGCTTCCCTCGCCGGACGCGGCTCTATCGCATAAAGCCTCAAGCTGATCCAGCGGAATCATGTCGTTTTCGCCAAACGGGCCGACCAGGGTCCGCCGCAGCGCGCAGATATGGCCGAAAGTGCCGAGAATCCGTCCCATGTCGCGAGCGAGCGCGCGGACATAGGTTCCCTTGCCACACTCGGCCTCGAACACGGCCCGATCGCTATCTGGCTGATCCACAAGGGCTAAATGGTGAATCTCGACCGGGCGGGGCGCCAGCTCCACGACCTCGCCGTCGCGTGCCAGATCGTAGGCCCGCTCGCCCTGGACCTTGATCGCCGAATAGCGCGGCGGGACCTGCTCGATCACACCGGTGAAGCGGGGCAGCAGGGCTTCGATGGCCTCGCGGGTCGGGCGCTGGTCCGAGGTCGCGGTGACCTTGCCTTCGATATCGTCCGTGTCGCGCTCCTCACCCCAGCACACGGTGAAGCGGTAGCGCTTGCGACCGTCCATGACGAAGGGAACCGTCTTGGTGGCTTCGCCGAGCGCGATCGGCAGGCCGCCGGAGGCGAGCGGGTCGAGCGTGCCGGCGTGGCCTGCGCGCTTGGCGTTGAACAGACGCTTGAGCACGGCAACGGCCTGCGTTGAGGTCATCCCGATCGGCTTGTCGAGCACGACCCAGCCGTGCACGTCGCGCCGGTCGCGGCGGGGCTGGTTGCCCTTCTGCTTGCCCGCGCGCGGATCGTTGTTGACGCGACGCGCTTCCTGATGCGGCTGAGCATCGGCAACTGCAAAATTATTTTTCTGCAGGTCGCGCGTGTCGACCTCTTCGCTGCCGATCGTGCCGTGAGCCGGGTCCATCATCATTGTTTTTCTTCCCGATCCGAGTCCGGATCCTGTTCCAGGTCCTTCTGCACCGCAGGTGTTCGCAAAAGCTTCTCGATCCGTTCCGCTTCGTCGAATCGCTCGTCGACGCGGAAGCGAAGGTCAGGTGCAAATTTCAGGTTAACGCGCCGCGCGACTTCGCCGCGCAGGAATTTCTTGTTGCGATCGAGCGCAGCGATGACGAGCTCGGTGTCGCGGCCACCAAGCGGCATCACGTAGATTGTCGCGAGCTTCAGGTCGGGCGACATCCGCACCTCCGGCACGGTGATGATGTGACCTTCGAGGTCCGCATCATGCACACCGCCTTGCGCCAGAATCTCGGCTATCGCGTGGCGAACCTGCTCGCCGACGCGCAGCTGACGCTGCGAGCCGCCGGGCGCGGAACTTTTCTTCTGATGATGGCGCGGCATCGTCGAAAATCACCTCGTCCTGCCCGCGTTTGGGACACGAGCATTGTCATTTGTCCTGTTGGAACGAATGAGGCGTGGATGGCCGGAAAAAATCCGGCCATCTCACTCCCGCAATTTCAGCTCAAAAAGATCCAGCCGCTTCGGTAAGATTTGGACTTACAGGGAGCGCTGGATCGTCTCCACGCGATAACACTCGATCACGTCACCGGCACGCATGTCGTGATAGTTTTCGAAGGCCATGCCGCATTCCTGACCGGACTGGACTTCCTTCACTTCGTCCTTGAAGCGCTTCAGCGTCGACAGCTTGCCTTCGTGCACGACGACGTTGTCGCGGATCAGGCGCACATTGGCGCCGCGTTCCACGGTGCCGTCGGTGACGCGGCAGCCGGCAACCTTGCCGACCTTGGAGATGTTGAAGATCTCCAGGATCGAAGCATTGCCCAGCATGGTCTCGCGCAAGGTCGGCGCGAGCAGGCCGCTCATCGCCTTCTTCACGTCGTCCACGAGGTCGTAGATGATGTTGTAGTAGCGGATCTCGATGCCGTTGCGCTTTGCGGCCGCAGCCGCCTCCTTGTTCGCACGAACCGAGAAGCCGATGATCGCGGCGTTGAAGCCTTCGGCGAGCGTCACGTCGGATTCCGAGATGCCGCCGACGCCTGCATGCAGGATGCGGGCGGCGACTTCGTCGGTGCCGAGCTTTTCCAGCGAGCCGAGGATCGCTTCCAGCGAGCCCTGCACGTCGGCCTTGATGATCAGCGGGAATTCCTTGCGACCCGCCGTCTTCAACTGCGACATCATCTGCTCGAGCGAGCCGCGCATGCCGGAGATCGAGGCCGCCGCGTTCTCGCGCTTCTGGTGCGCGCGGTAGCTGGTGACCTGACGGGCGCGGGCTTCGTTCTCGACCACCGCGAGACGATCACCGGCTTCCGGCGGACCGTTGAAGCCGAGCACCTCGACCGGCACCGACGGACCGGCTTCCTGCACCGTCTCGCCCTGGTCCGAGATCAGCGCGCGGACGCGACCCATCTCGGCGCCGGCGACGATGATGTCGCCGACCCGGAGCGTGCCGCGCTGGACCAGCACGGTCGCGACCGGACCACGGCCGCGGTCGAGCTTGGCCTCGATCACGGTGCCTTCGGCCGGACGCTCCGAATTGGTCTTCAGGTCGAGGATGTCGGCCTGGAGCGCGATCATCTCGAGCAGCTTGTCGAGATTGGTCTTGTTCTTGGCGGACACTTCGACGTCGACGACGTCGCCGCCGAACGATTCCACCTGCACTTCGTGCTGGAGCAGCTCGGTGCGCACGCGCTCGGGCCTGGCATCGGGCTTGTCGATCTTGTTGATGGCAACGATGATCGGCACCCGCGCCGCCTTGGCGTGGTTGATGGCTTCGACGGTCTGCGGCATGACGCCGTCATCGGCCGCGACCACCAGCACGACGATGTCGGTGACCTTGGCGCCGCGGGCGCGCATCGCGGTGAACGCGGCGTGGCCGGGCGTGTCGATGAAGGTGATCTTCTTGCCGCTCTCGGGCGACAGCACCTGATAGGCGCCGATGTGCTGGGTGATGCCGCCGGCTTCGCCGGACACCACGTTGGCATGGCGGAGCGCGTCGAGCAGCGAGGTCTTGCCGTGGTCGACGTGGCCCATCACGGTCACCACAGGCGACCGCGTCTCGGTGTCGGAGGAATCGTCGACCTGGTCGAACAGGCCTTCTTCGACGTCGGACGCGGCGACACGCTTGACGGTATGGCCGAGCTCTTCGGCGATCAGCTGCGCGGTGTCGGCGTCGATCACGTCGGTGATCTTGTGCATCGCGCCCTGCTTCATCAGCATGCGAATGACATCGACCGCGCGCTCGGCCATGCGGTTGGCGAGTTCCTGGATGGTGATCGCTTCGGGAATGATCACCTCGCGGATCAGCTTCTCCTTCGGCTCATTCGAGACGTGGCCCTTCAGGCGCTGGGTGCGGCGGCGGAACGAGGCGATCGAGCGCTCGCGCACCTCGTCGGCGTTGAGCGCCGTGACGACGGTCAGGCGGCCGCGCTCCTTCTGCGGGCCAGGTTTATGGGTCGGCTTGGGCGCCACCACAGGACGCGCGGCGCCGCCGGGACCGCGACGGATCTGGCGCGGACCGTCATCTTCGTCCGGTCCGGCCGCAACACCGGGCGCACGAGCTGCCGGGATACCCGGTCGCGTCGTGGTCGTTGCCGGGCGAGTGGTCGCCGTCGCTCCCGGTCGCGTCGTGGTCGGCGCGGAGCGCGGAGCGCTGGTCGCCGGGGTGGCCGCTGCGGGACGCGCGGCAGCCGGCTGCTCGCCTTCGCCAAAGCGCTTCTTGGCTTCGGTCTCGGCCTTGCGCTTGGCCTCGTCCTCGTGACGGTGGCGCTCTTCCTCGGCCTTGCGGCGGGATTCGGCGGCGTCGCGCTCGGCGCGCTCGGCGGCCTCGCGAACCGTGCGGCGCTGGGCCTCTTCCTCGGCCTGCCGGCGCTCTTCGACTTCGCGAACCTTGGCGTCAGCGAGCGCGCTGGCACGGGCGGAGCGTTCGTCCTCGGTCAGTGTACGCAGCACCACGCCGGAGCCGGCGTTGCGCGGCGGCGCCGGGCGTGAAGGGGCGGGCGCAGGCGCGGCGGGCGCCGGCTTCGCGACAACCGTCGGGGCCTGCGGCTCAGGGCTGCCGTCGATGCGGCGCTTGCCGCGCTTCTCGACCACGACCTGCTTGCTGCGGCCATGGCTGAAGCTCTGGCGGACAGTGCCCGTTTCGACGCGCGGCTTGAGCGATAGCGTCTTGCTCGGAACGCTCAGCTTCTTGTCGTCTGGGGTCTTGGTATCAACCATTCAGCAGTCCTAATCCTGATTTATCAGTGTTGTGCGTTGCCGCACCGTCTTATCGGGTTCGTCGTTATCTTCAGAAATCCTGGCCGGGCTTTTCGGCAATCTTGTCAGCGTCCGCCATCCGGTATCGGACCAGCATCTGGCTACGTGACAGGAATGACTTGCTCGCCGGGCCCGCGAGCAGGGCAGCATGTATCACATTTGACCGGGTAAGTGCCAAATCCAATTCTACCGATTTCAGGGCCGTGACGACCGGAATCTGAGGCTTGGCACCGCGGTTTCCGGCATTTTGACGTGCCAGCATGTCCAATTTGCGGATTCCGTCCGCGGCCCCGTCGCTGGCGTGGATCAGGACCTCGACAGTGCCTTCCCGCAGGGCGCTTTCGACCTTGCCGAAACCTGCAACAATCTGGCCCGCCTTGGCGGCAATCCCAAGGGCTTCGGTCACGCTTCGAACCAGGAGCGCATCGATGTCGTCGGGAAGCGTCTGGGGAATGCGCAGGTCGCGCTTGAAGGCTCTGGTAAATTGGTGACGACGGACGGCTTCCGCAACCACCTGTCGCGATGCCGTGACCCACATGCCCCGTCCGGGCAATTTGCGCTTGAGATCGGGAACTATGTCGCCTTGCGGCGATACGACGAAGCGGATCAGCTCGTCGATCGGCCGGACCTCGCGGCTGACAGCGCACATGCGCATGGTCGCGGACCTTTCGGTCCGCGGTCCATGGTCGAGTTCGTTGTCAGTGCTGGCAAGCATCCGGGCGACATCCTCCTTCGCCTTTAAGCCGGCTGGTCTTCGGTCGCCTCAGCCTCTTCGGCCGGCTTGGCGAGGTCAGCCTCGGTGATCCAGCCGGCCTGAACGCGGGCCTGCATGATCATGGCTTCCGCATCGTCGCGGGAGACGCCGAGGCCGTCGAGCGCGCCGGCGAACTTGGTCTGCTCGCCGCCTTCCTTGCGCTCGGTCCAGCCGACCAGATCGTCAGTGGCGCAGCCGGCGAGGTCATCGACCGACTTGATGTCGTTCTCGCCGAACTTCACCAGCATCTTCGAGGTGACGCCGGGCACGTCCTTCACGGCGTCCTCGACGCCGAGTTCCTTGCGGCGGGCCTCGATCTCGGCTTCCTGCTGATCGAGATATTCGCGGGCGCGGTTCTGGAGCTCCTGCGCGGTCTCTTCGTCGAAACCCTCGATCCCGGCAAGTTCCTTGAGGTCCACCATCGCGAGTTCCTCGACCGAGGTGAAGCCTTCGGACGCGAGCAGCTGGCCGACCACCTCGTCGACATTGAGCGATTCCATGAAGACGCGGGTGGAGTTCTCGAAGTCGGCCTGGCGGCGCTCCGATTCCTCCTGCTCGGTCAGGATGTCGATGTCCCAGCCGGTGAGCTGCGAGGCAAGGCGGACATTCTGGCCGCGGCGGCCGATGGCGAGCGAAAGCTGGTTGTTGGTGTCGGGCACCACGACCTCGATGCGCTCGCGGTCCTCGTCGATGACGACCTTGGAGACTTCAGCCGGCGCCAGCGCGTTGACCACGAAGGTCGCGATGTCGGGCGACCATGGAATGATGTCGATCTTCTCGCCCTGCAGTTCGTTCACGACGGCCTGCACGCGCGAGCCGCGCATACCGACGCAGGCGCCGACCGGATCGACCGAGGAATCGCGGGAGATCACGCCGATTTTCGCGCGCGAGCCCGGATCGCGGGCGACCGCCTTGATCTCGACGATGCCGTCATAGATCTCAGGCACTTCCTGCGCGAACAGTTTTGCCATGAACTGCGGATGGGTGCGGGACAGGAAGATCTGCGGACCGCGGGTCTCGCGGCGGACGTCGAAGATATAGGCGCGGACGCGGTCGCCGTTGCGGAACACTTCGCGCGGCAGCATCTCGTCGCGGCGGATGATGGCTTCGCCGCGGCCGAGATCGACGATCACGCTGCCATATTCGACGCGCTTGACGACGCCGTTGACGATGTCGCCGATGCGGTCCTTGAATTCCTGGTATTGCCGGTCGCGCTCGGCCTCGCGCACCTTCTGCACGATCACCTGCTTGGCCGACTGCGCGGCGATGCGGCCGTATTCGAGCGGCGGCAGCGTGTCGGCGATCGTGTCGCCGACCTGGGCGCCGGGGTTGGCGCGCTGCGCGTCGACCAGCGAGATCTGGTTGGAGTGGTTTTCGACCGTGTCGACCACCAGCATATGGCGCGACAGCCGCAGCTCGCCCTTCTTCGGGTCGATCTCGGCGTGAACGTCAGTCTCGCTGCCGTAACGGGCTCGCGCCGCCTTGGCGATGGCATCTTCCATCGCCGCGATGACGATACCGCGATCGATCGATTTCTCGCGGGCGACGGCGTCGGCGATCTGGAGCAATTCAAGTCGATTGGCGCTGACTGCCATGGCTAGTCTCCTTCGTCAGGCTCGATCTCGCCGCGCCGAGCACGTTCGGCGGCAAGGCGATGTTTCTTCGTATTGGTCGGGGCCGGCTTCTTTTTCGGCTTGGTGTTCTTGGTGGTCTTCGCACTGATCTCTGCGTGCGGTGCCTGCGGCGGCGCGATGCCGAGATCGCGGCGCATCTTGCGCTCCTCGGCCTTGCCGCGGCGCATGGATTCCGCGATCAGCTCATCGGTCAGCACCAGCCGCGCCTCGCCGATATCCTCCATGGTCAGGAGCACGTCGACATCGTCGTTCGGCTTGGCGTCGTCGCGACGCAGGTGCACGCGGTCGCCTTCGACGGCACCGAGCGTGCCACGGAACCGCTTGCGTCCCTCATGGGCGACCGCCATCTCGATCTTCACCAGATAGCCGGAATAGCGCTCGAAATCGGAGCGGCGCACCAGCGGACGGTCGATCCCTGGTGAGGAGATTTCCAGCCGATAGGCGCGATCGATGGGGTCGGCGACGTCAAGCACGGGCGACAATGCCCGCGAGATCGCTTCGCAATCCTCGAGCTGCATCGAGCCGTCCGGCCGCTCGGCCATGATCTGCACGGTGCAGCCGGCTTCGCCGGAAATGCGGATCCGTACCAGGCGGTAACCCATGCCTTCGAGCACCGGCGCTGCGACCGCAGACACCCGCGCCGCCGCGCCCGGCTCGACCACGAGCCTCGGCTCGGCCAGCAACTCGGCCTCGTTGGAACCAGTGTTCGGTTCGGTCATATCAGGGGTCAAGGCGCTCGATAGTCTCGATGGTTAAGGCTTGGTTAAAACGTCAAAGCCCGCTTCGGAACTTTCCCGACACTCCGTCGGGCCGGCATCTTCCGCCAAGCCGCGTTCAGGTAATAAAAAAGAGCGGGTCCTTTCGGGCCCACTCTCACTACGCGGATCGTATGAGAAGATGAATTGGCGCTGATATAGCCCTTTCCGCCCGCCCGGACAAGGCCCATCGCAGCGGGATGCGGGCTTTTTGCGCCCCGGCAGGCCCCCGCGGGCAACGCTTCCTTCATGAAGCGGGCCTAAATTTCCCGGTTGTGGGGCGGCTTGAGCCTATGGCGCGCCCACGGCGTGCCAGATTCGAGTTGCGTTCCATGACCGTTGCCACGTCGCTCATTCCCGGACTGGACGATATCGTCAAACGCGGTGATCCCCGGCGTCGTGGCGAGATCGCGAGCGCCATCGCCGCACTGTTCTTTCAGGACGCGTCAAAACTCCGTCCCGAGCTCGTCGATCTCTTCGACAATCTCCTGATCGATCTCGTCCCGCACGCCGAGCTTGCCTCGCGCGTCGATCTCGCCGAGCGCTTCTCGCTGCTTGATAATGCGCCGCCTCATCTGGTCGGCCAGCTCGCGCGTGAAAACGAAATCCTGGTGGCGGGCCCGGTGCTGCGCCGTTCGCCTGTGCTCGATGAAGCCGCGCTCGTCGAGATCGCGCGGCTGAAGGGCCAGGGCCACCTGCTGGCGATGACGGAACGGCCGACCCTGTCGCCTGAGATCACCGACGTGCTGGTCGAGCGCGGCGATCGCGACGTCGTGCGTCGTGCCGCCGGTAACGCCGGTGCGATCTTTTCGTCGGGTGGCTATTCGGAGCTGATCAAGCGCGCGCGCCAGGATGGCGTGCTGACGCTCAAGATCGGCCAGCGCGAAGATCTCTCCGGCGAGCACCTCAAGGAGCTCCTGGACGGCACGCTCGATGTCATTCGCCGTCGCCTCTCCAGCGTGGTCAATCCGACGCGCCAGGTCGAGATCAAGCGCGCCATGGCTTCGATCGAGGAAGCCGCGCTGCCGCCCGGCCCGCGGCGCGATTTCTCCGCTGCGCAACGCACGGTGCTTGGCCTGCATCGCGGCGGCCATCTCGGCGAAAGCGCGCTGCTTGGCTTTGCCAAGGCGAACAAATACGAGGAATCGGTCGCCACACTCTCGGCGATGGCCGGCGTCAGGCTTTCGATGCTCGATCGCCTGATTGCGGGCGATCGCTACGATCCGATCCTGATCCTCGGCCGTGTCCTGAATCTCGGCTGGCCCACGGTGCGCGCGCTGGTCCTGATGTGGTATGGGCCGCATCGCATGCCGGCCGATGCCGATCTGGAGCAGGCGCGGATAAATTTCACGCGTCTGATGCCGGCGACCGCCGAGCGCGTCGTGAATTTCTGGCGCAACCGGCGAACGATCTAGCTTCTGCGAAATCGCAAATACGCCGCCTTGCGCCCTTCGCGCGCGGCTTTTCGTCCATAGCGCGTCATGGTGTAGCCGGCCCAGGGCTGACGAAAATCATCGGCGCGTTCCGCAAGCCACTGAAAATCCGGCGCGCGCGCAAGATGCGACAGCGTCCAGGCGCAGTAGTCGTCGATATCGCAGACGAAACGGAATTCACCGCCTACCTTCAGCACGCGCGCCATCGCGGCGATCGTCCGGTCCTGAACGAAGCGCCGTTTCCAGTGCCGCCGCTTCGGCCAGGGATCGGGGTGGATCAGATCGATCCGCGACAGCGACGCGTCCGGCAGCCAGGCCAGCAGTTCGGCGGCATCGCCGGCAAACAGGCGGATGTTGGCGATGTTGGCGGTCTCGATCTGCGCGAGGATCTTTGCCATGCCGTTGACATAGGGCTCGCAGCCGATGAAGCCCGTCGTCGTGAAGTTCTGCGCTTCCGCGGCGAGATGCTCGCCGCCGCCGAAGCCGATCTCGAGCCGTACGTCTTTGGTTGCGGGACCGAAGATCTCGGCGACGCTCGCCGGCCTCTGCGTCGTGATGTCGAGCGAAAGATGCGGCAGCAGATGATCGACCAGCTCGGCCTGGTGCTGCCTGAGCTTGTGGCCCTTGCGCCGCCCGAAGAAGGCGCGCTCGCCGTCCGCACGATCGGGATCTGATTTGCGCTCGCTCATCGCAGTGTCTGGTACAGGCGATGGAGCAGCCGCGCGCGCGGTTCGAGCGAGGAGACGTAGAGCTGCTCATAATGGGTGTGTGCGCCCTTGCCGTCGACGCCGAGCCCGTCAAGCGTGCCGGTATGCGGCGCAGTGAAATTGCCGTCGGAGCCGCCGCCGGTGTGGGTGTCGATCAGCTCGAAGCCGATCTCTGCGGCCAGCGTCTTGGCGTGCTCGTACAGCGACGCGCCCGCGTTGCCCTTCTCGTAAGGAGGACGGTTGAGCTCGCCGGTGACGGTGACGGTCACGCCGTCGGTCCTCGATGTCAGTCCGAGGATCCTGCCGACGAACTCCTCCGCATCGTTGATACCAGGCACGCGCAAATCGACTTCGGCATAGGCCTCTTCCGGCGTGACGTTGGGCCGCGTGCCGCCGCGCACCACGCCGACGTTGACGGTGACGCCGCGCTTCAGATCGTTCATCCCTTCCAGCGTCTGGATGACGTTGGCGAGCTCGCGCACTGCGCTGCGGCCGTCTTCGGGCCGCGAGCCGGCATGTGCGGGCACGCCCTTGATGTAAATCTTGAAGCGCCCGACGCCCTTGCGTCCGGTGACGATCTTGCCGCCGTCGCGCGCCGGCTCCGTCACCAGCACGTATCTGGCCTTGCGCCCTTCCGCCTCGATGAGCCCGCGCGAGGTCGGGCTGCCGATCTCCTCGTCGGAGGTGAACAGGTGGGTGATGCCGAGCGGCGGACGATCGGGCGCAACGCAAAGCTCGCGAAAGGCATGATAGGCGATGTAGGCACCGCCCTTCATGTCGTAGATGCCGGGACCGAACGCGCTGTCGCCCTCGACCTTGAAAGGCAGACGTTCGATGAAGCCCATGGGATGAACGGTGTCGAGATGGCTGAGCACCAGGATACCGGGCCGGTCCTGGCCCCAGGTCGAACGCACCACGAGATGATCGCCGTAGCCATCGACGCCGGCGACGCGTTCGAGCGTGACAGGCAGGTCGCGATAGTGGTCGGCAACCATCGAGGTCAGCTTGTTGACCTGCTCGGGCACTTCCGTCGGCGTCTCGATCTCGACCCAGCGGCGGATACCAGCGAGAATAGTTTGGGAATCGAACGAATTGGAGCTCGCCATGAAAATATCTGTACCTTCGAATCGCATCATCTCGGCGGAGGCGATGCAAAGCGCAACCGCAAATGACGACATAGGCCAGATTTGGCGCAGTCTCAAACTGGAATGAGTTGGCGCGTCAGCGCTTGTCCGGGCCTTCGCGGGCGGCGATCTGCTCGACGAGATCGACGATCGAACGGCGCAGCTTCGAATCGGTGATTCGGGTGAACGCCTTGGTCAGCGCGAGCCCTTCCGAGGTCGCGAGGAAGTCGGAGACATAAGAGGGCGATGCACCTTCCGCGAAGCCATCGGGGCCGGCGACGCCGCTCGGTCCGCCCTCGAAAAGGAACGACACCGGCACCTGCAGAATCTCGGCGATCTGCTGGATTCGGCTTGCACCGACCCTGTTCGTGCCCTTCTCGTACTTCTGAACCTGCTGGAAAGTCAGCCCCAAAGCTTCACCGAGCTTTTCCTGACTCATGCCCAACATGATGCGGCGCATACGCACGCGACTGCCGACATATTTGTCAACAGGGTTGGGCGCTTTCGACATTTCCTCAGCCCTCCAAACACCACCGTCGGCGCAATAGAAGTATTGCCTCAGGTGACAGCGACGCCAAAATTTCACCCTGATTGGGGAAACATTGCGGAGAAATTTAGCAATGCACCGCTGTCTTATGCAGCGGGTGCAGAATGGGGAGCCCGCCTGCAGTCTGTCAACCGTGGGACTACGGTTGTCAAAGGTTTCCGGCCACGTCGACCGAAAACCGCTGGCGACGGTGTGATCACGGGTGCCGTTTGGCAACACGTCGCCGTACCGCCAGAATTACAGCCAGCGCGACGAGCATGGCTGCGGGGATGTCGCCGAGTCTCGCATAGATAGTGGGCGGGATTGCGGTGGGCAGACTTGCATCCAAAATGCCTTCGATGCCGAGACCGAGGCTGGCCACTATGCGGCCCATCGGATCGATCACTGCCGATACGCCGGTATTTGCGGAGCGGACCAGCGGCAGTCCGAGCTCGATGGCGCGCATCCGCGCCTGCTCCAGATGCTGGTACGGACCGGTCGAGATGCCGAACCAGCCGTCATTGGTGAGGTTCACCATCCAGCCCGGGCGCTCATCGCGCGTCCCGACTTCGCCGGGGAAGATCGCCTCGTAGCAGATTAGTGGCAGCGCGGGCGGTGCGCCCGGCACCGGCAGCACGTGCCGCACCGTGCCGGGAATGAAGCCGCCGCGCATCCGCGTCAGTTGCTCGAAGCCGATCTTCTCCATCAAACCCTGGTAGGGAAGAAATTCGCCGAACGGAACGAGGTGCAGCTTGTCGTAGACCGCCAGCACGGTGCCGTCGTGGTCGATCACGTAGATCGAATTGTAGGCCCGCGTGATCGGCGTGCCCGGCGGCAGATCGGGAGCGCGGACCGATCCGGTGATCAGCACCGTGCCCTTGGGCAGCAGTTCGGCGATTTGCGCCATCGCGTCGGCTTCGCGGGTCAGGAAGAACGGAAAGGCGGATTCCGGCCAGATCAAGATCGTGGCGGCGCTCACGCCGGTTGATTGCGGTCCGGAGGCGCGGTCCGACAGCGCGAGATATTTCTTCATCACCTCCGCCTTGGCGGAGTAGTTGAATTTTTGGTCCTGCTGGAGGTTTGGCTGCATCAGGCGCAGCCTGGCACCCGCAACCATCGTGGTCGGATGCAGCGACATGCGGATGGCGCCGAAGATGCCCATGACGACCAGCAGCGCAATGGCCCCGGCCGGCACGCGCCAGGCCAGGCTGCGGTCGCGCGTGCGGTCGATCAGCACCGCTGGGCTTGCGAAGATCGCAACCGTGAGGAACGTCATGCCCCACTGGCCGATCAGCGAGGCCGTCTGCGCCAGCGCCAACGGCTCCGACAGCGCATAGCCGAATGCGTTCCAGGGAAAGCCGGTCAGCACGTGCCCGCGCAACCATTCGCCGACCGTGAGGCTCGCGGCGAGCGCGAGAATCCGGGTGGCATCCTTGGTCCAGAGCAGGCGGGCCAGCGCGAAACCGATCGCCGCGAAAATGGAGAGATAGGCCGGCAAGCCCAGCACGGCGAACGGCGTCAGCCAGGCGAACACATCGGCATCGACGAAGAAGGCGTAGCCGATCCAGTAGAGACCGGGCACGAAATAGCCGAGCCCGAACCAGTAGCCGGTCAGCGCTGCGGCGGGGACGCCGCCATACCGTCCGGCCCCGGCGCCATCGATCAGCCAGACCATCACGGGGAAGGTGACGAACAGCACCGGCCAGGCATTGAACGGGGCCAGCGCCAGCACCGACAGCGCACCGCACGCCATCGCAAGCAGCGCGCGCTTCCACCCCCAGGTCAGGATGATGGCAAGCGCAATTTGCCGAAGTCGCTGGAATGCGCTCACTGCGGGCCGGTCCCGTCGCCAGGCGGCGGGGTCGGCGTGTCGCCCGACTGCGGCTGACCGTTCTCCGGCGCGGCCTCGCGGCGGCGGCTCTCGCGCTGGGTGCGCGGCGCGGGGCGTTCCTTCCGCGTCGAGATGCGCAGCCGCTTGACGCGGCGCGGATCGGCATCGAGCACCTCGACCTCGTAATTGCCGGGGCCCGAGATCACCTCGCCGCGCACCGGCAGGCGCCCGACGAAGCTGACGAGATAGCCGCCCAGCGTCTCCACCTCCTCGCCGGCCTCGCCGGTGACGAAGTCCTCGCCGATCACGGTGCGCACGTCGTCGAGGCTGGCGCGGGCATCGGCGATGAAAGCGTTGTCGGGCAGCCGTACGATCGACGGCGGCTCGTCGCTGTCGTGCTCGTCGTCGATTTCGCCGACGATCTGCTCGACGATGTCCTCGAGCGAAACCAGCCCGTCACTGCCGCCATATTCGTCGACGACCAGCGCCAGGTGAATGCGCGTCGCCTGCATCTGCGCGAGCAGGTCGATTGCCCGCATCGACGGCGGCACATAGAGCAGCTTGCGGATGATGCGCGCGTCGTGCAGCGGCAGCGCGAGGTCGACGGCGCGCAAATCGAGCCCGGCCGGCAGCGGCTTCTTGCGCTTGGTCTTGGTGGCCTGCGGAACGCGCGCACGCGCGGTCATGAAAGCGAGCAAATCGCGGATGTGGACGATGCCGACGGGATCGTCGAGCGTCTCGTTGTAGACCACGAGGCGTGAATGGCCCGCGCTCTCGAAGCGGTCCATCAATTCGCCGAGCGGGATGTCGCGCTTCACCGCGATGATGTCGGCGCGATGCACCATGACGTCGGCGATGCGGCGCTCGTGCAGGCCGAGGATGTTGCGCAGCATGGTGCGCTCGACCGCGGAGAAGCCGGTGTCGTCGGGCGTCGTCGCATCGAGCACGACCTGGAGATCGTCGCGCACCGAGCCGGCCTTCCAGCCGAACAGCGTGCGGATGGCACGCAGCAGCCAGCCGTCCGCGGTCGGGCGCATGACCTCGCCGGGCGCGACCACGGCCGGCAGGTTGGCCGTGTTGCGCGGATTGTCGTGAATAGGCTCTGAATCCGGCATCTCAGTGCGTCCCTGCGCGGTCTGCATAGGGATCGGGGATGCCGAGGTGAGCCAGAATCTCGGTTTCGAGCGCTTCCATTTCTTCCGCGTCGCCGTCGTTCTCGTGATCGTAGCCGATCAAGTGCAGGAAACCATGCACGGCGAGATGACTCAAATGATGATCGAATGGCTTATGTTCCTCGTCCGCCTCGCGCCGCATGGTCTCGTAGGCGATCGCGATGTCGCCGAGCATGCGCGGCGCATCGCCCGGCTTCCATTCGCCTTCCGGCTGGAGCGCGGGGAACGACAGCACGTTGGTCGGCTTATCGATGCCGCGCCAGTTGCCGTTGAGCGTGCGGATGCCGGCATCATCGGTCAGCATCACGGCCACTTCTGCGTCGGCGACATCTTCGTCGACGGATGCGGCGGCAGCCGCGACGGCGCGCTGGATCACGGTTTCGGCGTCAGGCTCGCTTTGCCAGCAATCGGCGACGACGAGGACCTCGGTCATGGGAAGGTTGGGATGTGACATGGGTTTGTTCGGAACGATAAGGCGCTGGATCTGCGCCCGTGTGGTCCCGCTGTTGTCTCGTCAGGATTTGTTGCCGGCGGGCGGCCGCTGCGGCAACCCTTCGTAGGCGGAGACGATTCGTGCCACGAGCTCGTGGCGGATCACGTCCTCGGCTTTGAAATGAACTTGCGCAATGCCTTCGACGCCGCTCAGCAGGCGGGTTGCCTCGGCGAGCCCCGAGGTCTGGCCGTTCGGCAAATCGATCTGCGAGGGATCGCCGGTCACGATCATGCGGCTGTTCTCGCCGAGACGGGTCAGAAACATCTTCATCTGCATCGACGTCGTGTTCTGGGCTTCGTCCAGGATGATCGCGGCGTTGGTCAGCGTGCGGCCGCGCATGAAGGCGAGCGGCGCGATCTCGATCTCGCCGGTCTGCAGCGCGCGCTCGACGATGCGTGCGTCCATGAGGTCGTAGAGCGCGTCGTAGATCGGGCGCAAATACGGATCGACCTTCTCGCGGAGATCGCCGGGCAGGAAGCCGAGCCGCTCGCCGGCTTCGACCGCCGGACGTGACAGGATGATCTTGTCGACCTCCTTGCGCTCGAACAATTGCGCGGCATGCGCGACCGCGAGCCAGGTCTTGCCGGTGCCGGCTGGGCCGATGCCGAACACAAGCTCATGGCGCTTCAGCGCGCGGATGTAGGAGTCCTGCGCGGCCGTTCGCGCGCGCACCGGGCGCTTGCGCAAGTTGATGCTGTCGAAGGCCGACTTTGCCGACTTGGCGTCGAACTCGAACAGGGAGCCCTGGGCGATCACGGCGCGGATCGCGCCTTCGACCTCACCCTGGTCGACATCCTGCCCCTTCACGGCGTGCGCGTAGAGCGTCTCCAGCACCCGGCGTGCCGCGTCGCAGCCGTCGCGGGTGCCGCCGATCGTGATGTGATTGCCCTTGGAGTCCACCACGACGCCGAGCCTCCGCTCGATCTGCGCCAGGTTCTGGCCATAGGGGCCGACCAGCGCGGATGCGGCGCGGTTGTCGTCGAAGTCGATGACGACCTGGGTCTCGGGCGGAACTTGCATGTCGCGGTCAAATTTGCGGCTGGGAGCGATAGCAGACGAATCCGATGCGCTTTTTGGCAAGGGTTCAGGCTCCCGTAGCGATGGATGATAAAGCGGGCTCGCGCGTGCGTTGCGTGGCGAGCTCGCCGAGGAAACTGTAGCGCTCGAGGCTGTCGATCCGCACCGGCAGGATTTGTCCGATAATGTCGGGCGAGGCCATCACATGTGCAGGCTGAAGGAAGGCGGTGCGGCCGACGATCTGGCCGTCCTTGCGCGCCGGACGTTCGAACAGCACGTCGACTGTTGAGCCAATCGCAGCCTTGTTGAAGGCCGATTGCTGGCTGTCGATCAATTCCTGGAGCCGCTCCAATCGCTGGTCCATCTCGGCGGGGGGCACCGTCTCCTGCATATCCGCGGCCGGCGTTCCCGGCCGGGCGGAGTATTTGAACGAATATGCTGCAGCGTAGCCGATTTGCGTGACAAGCGCGAGGGTCGCGAGAAAATCTTGCTCGCTCTCGCCGGGGAAGCCGACGATAAAATCTGATGAAAAAGCAATGTCTTGGCGCGCCGACCGGAAACGGTCGATGACATCAAGATAATCATTGGCGGTATGTTTCCGGTTCATGGCGGCCAGGATTCGGTCCGAGCCCGACTGCACCGGCAGGTGCACGAACGGCATCAGCGCATCGAGATCGCGATGGGCCGCAATCAAGCTGTCATCGACGTCGCGGGGGTGGCTGGTCGAGTAGCGTAGCCGCGCGATGCCGGGAATCCCGGCCAGACGCTCCAGCAATTGGCCGAGCCCCCAGCTTTTTCCGTCAGGCCCGTCGCCGTGATAGGCGTTGACGTTCTGGCCGATCAGCGTGAGCTCACGAACGCCGTTGTCGGCAAGGCGCTTCACGTCGTCGATGATCTTTGCCACCGGACGCGAGACCTCGGCGCCGCGTGTGTAGGGCACGACGCAGAAGGTGCAGAACTTGTCGCAGCCTTCCTGCACCGTGACGAAAGCGGAAATGCCGCGCGCGCGGATCGCATCGGGCCTGGGCTGGGCGAGGAAGCCGAATTTGTCCGCGGCGGGAAACTCGGTCTCGATCGCGCGGCCTTCGCTCCCGGCCCGCTTCAGCAGCTCGGGCAGATGATGATAACTCTGCGGACCGACCACGACGTCGACCGCCGGCGCGCGGCGCACGATCTCCTCGCCTTCGGCCTGCGCGACGCAGCCTGCCACCGCAATCTGCATGGCGCGGCCCTCGCGCGCGGCCTCGTCCTTGGCGACGCGCAGCCGGCCGAGCTCGGAATAGACCTTTTCGGAAGCCTTCTCGCGGATGTGGCAGGTGTTGAGGATGACGAGGTCGGCCTCCTCGGCATTCGCCGTCTCCACGAATCCTTCCGGAGCCAGCGTGTCCACCATGCGCTGGGCATCGTAGACGTTCATCTGGCAGCCATATGATTTGATGTGCAGCTTGCGCGGCGGCTTCATGGAACCCGGAATTGAGGTGGAGAACGCCCTTCAGATATAGGCTGGAGAGCCGAAAATCCAGCGATTGGGGGGCTTTTCGGCTGTCATTCCGGGGCGCGACGCAGTCGCGAACCCGGAATCCAGGGGTTTTGGCACGTGATTCCGGGTTCGATGCTGGCGCATTGCCCCGGAATGACGCCGAGAGGACGAAATCAGCCCGTCAGCGCGTCCACTTCGATCCGGCGGACCAGCTCAGGTAATTGATGCATGTCCGAGAAGGTCAAGTCGGCACCCGCCTGGCGCAGGGTCTCGGCATGGCCGGCCCCGCAATGGCTGCCACCGTAAAAGCCGAACACTTTCATCCGGGCCGCCCGCGCGCCGGCGATGCCGGCAAGGCTGTCCTCGATCACGACACAGCGCTCGGGCGGGACGCCCATTTCCTTCGCGGCAAACAGGAACAGGTCCGGTGCGGGCTTGCCGTTTGTTACCTGCGAGGACGAGAAGATGTTTGGTGCGAGGCGTTCATAGAGCCCAGTGCTTCCGAGACTCACCCGCATGCGCGGATGCGAACCGCTCGATGCAACGCAGACACGTTGCGTCACGACGTCGAGCACGTCGTGGATGCCGCGGATCGCTTCGAGGTCGGCTTCGAATGCGCGAAACAGCTCGTCCTGCAGATCGCCGTGATAGGCCTCTGGCAGCTTGCGGCCGAGTTCGGTTTCGATCTCGAGATTGGCCTGTTTTGTCGAGCGGCCAAGGAAGCGCTCGGACACCTGCTCCGATGTGATCGGATAGCCGTGCCGGGTCAGCACGTCGGCATGGGTGCGACAGGAGATCGCCTCGCTGTCCACGAGCACGCCGTCGCAATCGAAGATGATGAGGTCAGCGGCCACTAGATCAAGACGTCGGCTTGTCGTCGTCGAGCGGAACGCAATAGAGCTCGAGCCGGTGGTCGACCAGCTTGTAGCCGAGCTTGCGTGCGATCTCCGCCTGAAGCTTCTCGATCTCTTCGGAGGTGAACTCGATCACCTTGCCGTCGCGCAGATTGATGAGGTGGTCGTGATGGCTGTCGCGCATCGTCTCATAGCGCGCGCGGCCCTCGCGGAAATCGTGACGCTCGATGATGCCGGCATCCTCGAACAGCTTGACGGTGCGATAGACGGTCGAGATCGAGATCTTGTCGTCGACGGCGACACAGCGCCGGTACAATTCCTCGACGTCGGGGTGATCGACCGCCTCCGCAAGCACGCGGGCGATGACGCGGCGCTGCTCGGTCATGCGCATGCCGGTGGCGGCACAGCGCCCCTCGATGCCGGACGCCTTGGATGCGGAAGAAGGTTTAAGTCCAGTCATGTGATATCTGCCTGACGGAGCGCTTTCTGCCATCGATATTAGGACAAGTCACGTCGCATCAGAAGTGCGTTCAATTGTTCCCCGTTGGCCTGCTTATAGTAGCGTTCGCGGCGCCCGACCACCACGAATCCGCATCGCGCATAGAGCCGTCGCGCCGGCTGATTGTTCTCCTCGACCTCCAGAAAGATCGTGCGCACGCCTCGCCCTGCGAGGTGACCGAGATGGGTCATCAGCAGCGTGCGGGAGAGACCGCGGCCGCGATGGGACTGGTCGACCGCGACCGAGAGGATTTCGGCTTCGTCCGCGCCGATCCGCGACACTGCAAAGCCGATCGTCTGGCGCCCTAGGCGCAAGCGGTGGACGAGCGTGTTGCGCTCGCTGAGCATGGTCTCGAACTCACTTTCGCCCCAGCCCTGCGCAAAGGAGGCGCCATGGAGCTGCGCCAGCCGCGCCGCGTCGCGCGCTGACGCCGGTTCGACGGCGGCGGTGCCGCCGCGCCACCATTCCGAGAACCATCTCGTCATGACGTTGCGGCTTGAGCCGCGAGCAGCGGCTGGGCCGCCGGCTTTGCATCGGGCGCCTTCAGATAGAACGGCCGCGCCGGATTGGTGCCGGGATTTGCCGCAGCGCCGAGCCAGGCGACCCAGCTGATGTCGGGCGCGGGCTGCGCGTCGACCGAAACAGGTTGCGGCGCATCCTTCGGCCAGCGCTCGGCGAGAATTTTCGCGGCATTGCCGACCAGATGCGGCGCGCCGAATTGCGAGGCCGCGATCGCCTCGTCGATGGGAGCTATGGTCGGCCGGACCAGCAAACTGCCGTCACCGGCGACGATCTGGAAATAGACGTGGTCGTGCCGCGCATCGATCGCCGAGATCACCGGCGCAGGTCCGCTCTGGCCGACAATGGCGGCCGCATAGGCCGACAAGGCGGTGAGACCGACAGCCGGCCGCTTGGCCGCGAGCGCGAGACCGCGTGCTGCCGAAATGCCGACGCGCAAGCCGGTGAAGCTGCCGGGGCCGACCGTGACCGCGATGCGGTCGAGCGCCGTGAAAGCGAGATCGGCCGACTGCATCACGCGCGCGATCATCGGCATCAGCGCCTCGGCATGGCCGCGCTTCATGAGCAGCTGCTCCTGCGCGAGGAGCTCACCGGCGTCGGTGTCGAGAACGGCAGCCGCGCATGCTTCGAGCGCAGTATCGATGGCGAGGATCAGCATGAAAAAGCGAATGGCGAGTGTCGAATAGGGAGCAGTTTAGCGAACCAGACGCCTATCCGCCATTCGTCATTCACTCTTCGTAGTCCCCCGATATTGCCGCACTTCGTAGGGTGGGCAAAGGCGCTCTTGCGCCGTGCCCACCAACTTGTCTCCAAGAAAAGAAGGTGGGCACGCTTCGCTTTTGCCCACCCTCCGGCACCTCGCTTACATCGGCCGGACTTCGACCACGTCAGGCACGAAGTGCTTCAGCAAATTCTGGATGCCGTGCTGAAGCGTCGCGGTCGATGACGGGCAGCCGGAGCAGGCGCCCTTCATGTTGAGATAGACGATCCCGTCCTTGAAGCCGCGGAAGGTGATGTCGCCGCCGTCATTGGCGACTGCGGGCCGCACGCGGGTCTCGATCAGATCCTTGATCATGTCGACCGTCTCGGCATCGGACTCGTCGAAGAACTCGTCCTCGTCGTCGAGATCGGCGTCGCTGGTGGCCGCACCGTCCGCGAGCAGCGGCGCGCCGGACATGTAGTGCTCCATGATGGCGCCGAGGATCGCGGGCTTGAGCTGCTGCCATTCACCGTTCGCCTTGGTCACGGTGATGAAGTCCGATCCATAGAACACACCGGTGACGCCGGGCACCTCGAACAGCTTTTCGGCGAGCGGCGAGCGCGCAGCGGTTTCGCGGCTCGAAAATTCCATCGGGCCGCCGTCGACCACGATGCGGCCGGGAATGAATTTGAGCGTGGCGGGATTGGGGGTGGCTTCGGTCTGAATGAACATGGTTTTCTCCGGACGTCGCCGGTTCAAGGCCGGCGCGTGCTCTATCCAGTAGCAGATGGCGACGGCAAACGCACGGTCAAGGGGGTGGGGAGGGTCGTTTCGCTGTCATTTCAGCGGGTTAGGGCGCTCGCTGAACCTCCTCGGAAGGCTACGACAGCGAATCCACGCTTCCGTCGCTCAGCGCGCCGGAAATGACGGTCACCGGCACCGGGAACGTGCCGAGCGCGTGGGTGAGCAGCGCCACCCACGGTCCCGGCCCTTCCGCGCCCGGGCTGGCGGCGAGGACGAGCATGGCGATATCAGGGTCTTCGTCGATCACCGCGAGCAGCTGCTCCATCGCGGCGCCCTCGCGGATGAGCCGTTCCGGCGTGATCGCGGCGATGCCATTGGCGCGGCCGGCGGCGCGGTCGAGCGCGGCCTCCGCCGCTTCATGCGCCTCGGCGCGCATGATGTCGGCGACGCCCAGCCATTGCTGGTTCTGGTCCTCGATCTCGATGATGCGCAGCATCACCACGCCGCCGCCGGCGCGGATCGCCCAGCGGCTGGCGTAATAGACCGCGCGATCCCATTCGGCGGTGTCGTCGACGATGACGAGACATTTGGGCTTGTGACCCGGCTCGAAGCAAAGTCGCTTGCTGGTCATGCCTATCCCGGAATGTGCACAGGCGGGCATGCTGCCACACTCGCTCCCGCTTGGGGAGAGGCGAAGCGGCCCGCGCCATGGCGCAGGCCCAAGCTCGCAACCGCAATCTTCAGCGGCGGCGGACGAAGCCGACGATGTCCTTGGAGAGGTTCATGGTCTCCTCGGCGAGGGCACGGGCCCGATCGGAACCATCGTTCAGGATGGTCTCGATATGGCTGGGGTCGGCGACCAGGCGCTTCATTTCGCCGGCGATCGGCGCGAGCTTCGTGACGCACAGCTCCGCCAGCGCGTTCTTGAAGCTGGAGAACTGGCCGCCGCCGAACTCGCCGAGCACGCTGGCCTTGGGACGGCCGGAGAGCGCGGCGAAAATGCCGACGAGATTGTCGGCCTCGGGACGTGCTTCCAGGCCCTTCTCTTCGCTCGGCAGCGGCTCCGGATCGGTCTTCGCCTTGCGGATCTTCTGCGCGATGGTGTCGGCGTCGTCGGTCAGATTGATGCGCGAATTGTCCGATGCATCCGACTTCGACATCTTCTTGGTGCCGTCGCGCAAGCTCATCACGCGCGTCGCCGGGCCCGTGATCAGGGGTTCCGGCAGCGGGAAGAACAGGCCGTCATTGCCGCCGTGGCTGCGAATGGAATCGCCGAAGTCGTTGTTGAACTTCTGGGCGATGTCGCGCGAGAGCTCGAGATGCTGCTTCTGGTCCTCGCCGACCGGAACGTGGGTGGCGCGGTACAGCAGAATGTCGGCGGCCATCAGCACGGGATAGTCGAACAGCCCGACCGAGGCGTTCTCGCGGTCCTTGCCGGCCTTCTCCTTGAACTGGGTCATGCGGCCGAGCCAGCCCATGCGCGCGACGCAGTTGAAGATCCAGGCGAGCTCGGCGTGGCCGGAGACCTGGCTCTGGTTGAATACGATGTGCTTCTTGGGGTCGATGCCGCTGGCGATGAACGCCGCGGTCACCTCGCGGGTGTTGCGTGCGAGCTCGGCCGGGCCGCCCCAGACGTCCAGGCCTTGCGTGATCGCGTGCATGTCGACGACGCAATAGATGCAGTTGTGGGTTTCCTGCATCTTCACGAAGTTGACGATCGCGCCGAGGTAATTGCCGAGGTGCAGATTGCCTGTCGGCTGGACGCCCGAAAAGACCCGTTCAACGAATGGCATGGCAAGAGTTCCTGGAGGTATTCGGGCCGTCGTTTCCAACAGCGGGGCTGCCCCGTCAAGGGTAATTCGATGGCTTTGCCCGCCAGGGGCTGGCTAGGCGGGCCGCTTCAGGGCGTTGACCGCCTCGCGCCAGGACGCCGCGCCGAGGATTTGCAGGAGCAGGCCGTAGACGGCAATTCCGGCGCCGATCTGCAAGCCCAGCACAATGAAGCGGATCAGGCCGTGGGCCTCCACCGGCATCAGCCCCGTCGTCAGCCAGAGCAGCGCGCCCATGGCGGCGGCCGCAAGCACGATCCGCGGTAGCCGCTTGCGGCCGGCAGCGTCGACCGAGAAGCCGAATTCGCTGGTGCCGTTGCGGAGCAGCGAGAATGCGCTGCTCCAGGCGCCCGCCGCGATGCTTGCAGCGATCCCGCTCGCGCCGAAGAAATGGCCGAGCAGGACGGCGAGCAAGACCGCAACCACAAAGCCTTTGGCCGTGGCGAGCAGCGGCGTCATCGTGTCGCCGCGAGCAAAGAAGGCCGGCGACAGCGCCTTGATCAGCACATGCGCCGGCAGCCCGAGCGCCAACCACATCAACGCGCGAGCGGTGGCCGCGCTGTCCTCCGTGCCGAACGCGCCGTGCTCGAACAACAGCCGCACGATCGGTTCGGCCAACACGGCGAGGCCGAGCGTGGCGGGCAGCGCGAGCCCGGTCGCGAGCTCCAGTGCGCGCGATTCCGCATGCGCGACCGCGTCGCGATCGCCGCTCCCCACCGCCCGCGTCAGCTCTGGCACCAGCACCGTGCCCATGGCGACGCCGACAATGCCGAGCGGCAGCTCGATCAGGCGGTTGGCGAAATAGAGCCAGGACACCGCCGACGGCGTCGCCGAGGCGATGATCGCGCCGGCCACCATCAGCCATTGCGGCCCGGAGCTTGCGATCATGCCGGGGATCGCCTTGGCAAAGAAGCCGCGCATCTCCTTGTCGAAACTTGCGCGCAACGGTGTCGCGAGATGCGCACTTCGTTGCGACAGCAGCATCAGGAGCTGCAGCAGGCCGGCAATGCCGACGGTCGCCGCCAGCATCCACGCGGCGAGCGACGCATCGGCGCGCCCCAGCAGCAGCGCGGCGATTGTCGCGATCAGTGCGATGTTGAACAGCAGCGGCGAGAACGCCGTGAGCGCAAATCTCTCTTGTGCGTTCAGCAGCCCCATCAGCACCGTGACCGGGCCGGCAAAGGCGAGATAAGGCAGCATCAGCCGCGCGTTCTGCACGGCGAGATCGAGCCTGTGGCTGCCGACGAATCCCGGCGCGATGATCGTGATGATCAGCGGCATCAACAGCGCGATCACGATGGAGATCACGAACAGGGCCGCGCTGACCGTCCCGAGCACGCGTCCCGCAAACGCGGAGGCGGCCTCTTCGCCATCGCGGTCACGGACGCGCAGCCAGGCCGGAATCAGGGCTGCATTGAGTGCCCCTTCGCTAAGCAGGCGCCGCACCACATTGACGAGCTGGAAGGCGGCCAGAAACGCATCCGCCACGGCGCCGGTGCCGAGCAGCGCCGCGATCAGGGAATCGCGGGCAAAGCCCAGCAGCCGCGAGGCTAGTGTTCCCGTCGAGACGGTCAGGAAGGAGCGGATCATCGGTCGTTATAATACCGTTGCTTGCCCGTGCGGGTCCGGTCGTGATAGGCCGCGAGCCGGATTTCAGGCCGACAGGAAGCGGATTTCCGCAGGTATCGCAATCCGGCAAACAGGATCAAGGTGAATGGCTGACGTGAAATATGACGTTCTCGGCATCGGCAACGCGCTGTTCGACGTGCTGGTCCGGACCGATGAAGGCTTTTTGGCCAAGCACGGCATGACCAAGGGCAGCATGTCACTGATCGACGAGGCGCGGGCGGCCGCGATCTATGCCGACATGGGCCCGGCGACGGAAGTCTCCGGCGGCTCGGCCGCCAACACCATCGTCGGCATCGGCAGCCTGGGCGCGCGTGCCGCTTACGTCGGCAAGGTCAAGGACGACCAGATCGGCAAGCTCTATGTCCACGACATCCGCGCCGCCGGCGTCGGCTTCAACACGCCGGCCGCGAAGGACGGTCCTGCCACCGGCTGCTCCTACATCCTGGTGACCGGCGACGGCGAGCGCACCATGAACACCTATCTCGGCGCGGCGCAGGATTTGTCGCCGGCCGACATCGATCCGGCCGAGATCGCGGCGGCCAAGATCGTCTATCTCGAAGGCTATCTCTGGGATCCGCCGGGGGCCAAGGAAGCCTTCGTCAAGGCCGCCAAAATCGCCCACGAGGCCGGCCGCAAGGTGGCGCTGACGCTGTCGGACTCCTTCTGCGTCGGCCGCTACCGCGACGAGTTTCTGGGGCTGATGCGCAACGGCACTGCCGATATCGTGTTCGCCAACGAATCCGAGCTACGCTCGCTCTACGAGACCTCCGACTTCGACACCGCGCTCAAGCAGCTGCGCAACGACGTCAAGCTCGGCGTAGTCACCCGCAGCGAGAAGGGCTGCGTGGTGGTGACGCCGACCGACGCCGTCGCAGCTCCAGCCTCGCCGATCAAGCAGCTGGTCGATACCACCGGCGCCGGCGATCTGTTCGCGGCCGGCTTCCTGTACGGCCTCTCGCGCGATCTGTCGCACAAGCAGTGCGGCGAGCTCGGTGCGCTTGCCGCCGCCGAAGTGATCCAGCACATCGGCGCCCGTCCGCAGGTGTCGCTGAAGGAGCTGGCGCAGCAGCGCGGGCTGACGATTTAGTCGTCGTCTCTCTCCCCGTCATTGCGAGCCTCACTCTCCGCTGTCGTCGCACGGCTCGACCGGGCGACCCAGTATTCCAGAGACGCTAGTGGAATACGGAGAAACCACGGCGTACTGGATTCCCCGCTTTCGCGGGGAATGACAGTGTTGGTGTGGTGAGAGCACTCACCGCATCACGCCGTCTTCGCCGCCTTTAATCCCAGCCGCTGCTCGACCGCCTCGCGCATCACGAATTTCTGGATCTTTCCGGTCACGGTCATCGGAAATTCGTCGACGAACTCCACATAGCGCGGGATCTTGTTGTGGGCGATCTGGCCATCGCAGAAAGCGCGGACCTCCTCTGCCGTCAGTGTCTCGCCGGACCGGACACGGATCCAGGCGCAGAGCTCCTCGCCATAGCGGGTGTCCGCCACGCCGAAAATCTGCACGTCCTGGATCTTGGGGTGACGGTACAAAAACTCCTCGATCTCGCGCGGATAGAGATTCTCGCCGCCACGGATCACCAGATCCTTGATGCGGCCGACGATGTTGCAATAGCCCTCGTCGTCGATGGTGGCGAGATCGCCGGTGTGCATCCAGCCGTTGGCGTCCAGCACGTCGCCAGTCTTTTCCTTCTCCTCCCAATAGCCCAGCATGACGCTGTAGCCGCGGGTGCAGAGCTCGCCGCGTTCGCCGCGCTTGACGATCCGGCCTTCGAGATCGACGACCTTCACTTCGACATGCGGATGAATCCGCCCGACGGTGGAGACGCGCCGCTCGAGCGGGTCGTCTGTTGCGCTCTGGAAGCTGACGGGGCTGGTCTCGGTCATGCCATAGGCGATCGTGACCTCGCGCATGTTCATCTCGGTGTTGACGCGCTTCATCACCTCGATCGGGCAGGGCGCGCCGGCCATGATGCCGGTGCGCAGTGATTTCAGGTTGAACGTCGCGAATTCGGGATGGTCGAGCTCCGCGATGAACATGGTCGGCACGCCGTAAAGCGCGGTGCACTTCTCCTGCTCGACCGCGCGCAGCGTCGCCAGTGGATCAAAGCCTTCGCCGGGATAGACCATGGTCGTGCCGAGCGTGACGGATGCGAGGTTGCCCATCACCATGCCGAAGCAATGGTAGAGCGGCACGGGAATGCAGATGCGGTCCTGCTCGGTCAGGCGCATCGCGCGGCCGGTGAAATAGCCGTTGTTGAGGATGTTGTGGTGAGTCAGCGTCACGCCCTTGGGCGATCCCGTGGTGCCGCTGGTGAACTGGATGTTGACGGGATCGTCGAACTGAAGCGCCGCGCCGAGCGTGGCAAGCTGCTCGCGATGCCCGGCGCCACCCATGCGCGCGACGTCCTCGAAGGGGATCGTGCCGGGTGCTGACGGCCCGCCGATCTGGATCACCATCCGTAAGGCTGGCAGCCGTGCCGCCTGCAGCTGTCGTGGCTTGGCGCTCGCCAGCTCCGGCAGCAGCGTGTTGAGCATCTCGATGTATTGGCTGGTCTTGAATGCCGTCGCGGTGACGATCGCTGCGCAGCCGACTTTCTTCAACGCGAACTCCAGCTCGCTGAGCCGGTAGGCCGGATTGATCGTGACCAGAATCAGGCCGGCCTTGGCGGCGGCGAACTGGGTCAGTGTCCATTCCGGACGGTTCAGCGACCAGATGCCGATCCGCTCACCGCGCTCGAGGCCGAGCGCGAGAAAGCCCGCGGCGAGCGCGTCGACGCGTTCGGCGAATTCAATCCAGGTCCATCGTACGCCGTGGCTGGGCGAGACCAGCGCCTCGCGCGTGCCCCAGCGCCGCACGGCGTGGTCGAGACTGCGCCCGATGGTGTCGCCGAGCAGCGGCGTATCCGAAATGCCGCAAACGTAACTGTCACTTTTATCCGCCAAATCGAAATCCTCTCGTCAAAGATGGTCGGCGTGATCTTTCTCAGTCGTCATGCCCGGGCTTGTCCCGGGCATCCACGTTCTCCGTGCAGCAAGGCAAGGCGTGGATGGCCGGGACGAGCCCGGCCATGACGTTTGGTGAGAGTTCTCAGCCCCTCAGGCCGCCTTCTGCCCGCTCCCCGCATCGAGCCCGGCATAGACGCCGCGTTCGAATCCCGCGAACGCCTGCAGGCATTTCGCATCCGCGAACGGCAACAGCTGCATCAGGATCACGCCGGTGACGTCGCGCGCCGGGTCGATCCAGTAGTAGGTGTTGGCGAGGCCAGCCCAGGCGAGGCTGCCTGCGCTGCGGCCCTCTGCGGTCTTGTCGGTGTTGATCATGAAGCTGAGGCCCCACTTCTTCACCTGGTCCGGATAGAGATCGACGTCGTTGGTGTAGATCGGCGCCGCCGTGGTCATCTTGGTCATGTTGAGATCGCCCATCTGGTTTTGCCCCATCATGGCGATCGTCTCGGCCTTCAGCACCTGGTTGCCGTTGCCGCGGCCCTTGTTCAGGATCATCTGGGTGAACTTGATGTAGTCGCCAGCGGTGGAATAGAGCCCGCCGCCACCCATGTGGAATTCCGGCTCCTGCTCGAGCTCGAACGGGATCGCGGCGAGCTGGCCGTCCTCGCCGCGGGCATGCATGCCGACCAGACGCTTGCGCATGTCGTCGGTGATCTTGAAGCCGGTGTCGGACATGCCGAGTGGTGCGAACAGATTGTCGCGCAGATACGCATCGAGACGCTTGCCGCTGACGGCTTCCACGGCTTTGCCGATGAAATCGATGTTGGTGCCGTATTCCCAGCGCGTGCCGGGATCGGTCATAACAGGCGTCTTCAGCGCGGCATTCTGGCAGGTGGTGATGGCGGGGATGCCGGTCTTCTCGAGATAGACCGCGAGATCGCCGTTCCACATGTTGTAGGCGAAGCCGGCGGTGTGGGTCATCAGCTGGCGCAGCGTGATCGCGCTCTTCGCCGGCCGCAGTTTTGGCTCGCCCTTGGCATCAAAGCCTTCCAGCACCTGCGGCTGCGCGAGATCTGGCAGCAGCGATCCGATCGGCGCATCGAGCGAGAGCTTGCCCTGCTCGACCAGCTGCATCGCTCCGGCACTCGTCACCGCCTTCGTCATCGAGGCGATCCAGAACACGCTGTCCGCGGTCATCGCATCGGGCTTGGACAGATCGCGCTTGCCGAATGCACCCTGATACAGGACCTCAGTACCGCTTGCGGCGATCGCGACAACGCCGGGGATTTCCTTGGCGTCGCTTGTCTTGCTCAGAATCCCGTCGATCTCAGCTTTGCCTTGCATGCGCGTTTCCTCCGGTTTGATTATTGTTGGAAGCGATCGATTGTCCTCCCGCATCCGCTGCGCGGCAAGCGTGGCCATATCCACCTTGCGGTCGCGATGTCGTGACTTGACGGTCCCGGCCCGGCGCGGGACGACTGATCTGCAACACTTCTTCACAATCTGCGGTGGAAGGCCGCACTTCGCCGTGACCATGGATAGGCTCAGGCGATATGTTTCGAACGTTTGGAGCACTTGAAACATTTTGTGCGTTGCGGCGCTCAGCTTAAGGCCCGATCGGCAGCTGACGTTAAGACTTGATGCAAATTTGGCGGCTGTCTACTGGCCGCGAGAGGACCCGAGATGATTTCGACCTGGAGCGAATGGAAGCGTTATCCCCGTCCCGGACGGGGCGACAATCTCGAAGCTCCGATTTCGCCCGGCATCTACGAGGTCCGCACCGCCGGCACCGGTGCGCTCTATTCTTTCGGCGCGGTCGACAATCTGGCGCAGGCGCTGGCCCTGCTGCCGGTCGGCTCAAAATCCTGGTTCGGCCGCCGCGACACCTCCGATGCGCCCGATCTCGAATATCGCACCTGTGCGACCTCCTCGAAAGCCGGCGCCAAGGCCGCCGCCGAGCGCATGATCGGCCGGCGCGAGACCTATATGAGCGGCGCGGCGTAACCTTCCCGCTCCGAGTTTAGCTCCCGGCAGATGTGCGTTGCGGGACGGTGCATTGCGCGCCGTCAGTCCCTATATTCCGGCCGATCCGATCGCCCCCAAATGATCGTTCGAGGAGTAACGCCATGACGCCGACCGCCGCAGCACGCGCCCAGCACGCCACCGCCACCCTGCGTGACCGGTTGAAGGACCCTTCGCTCCTGAAGGAGGCCTGCTACATCGACGGCGCCTGGGTCGGCACGCCGGTCTTTGCCGTGAACAATCCTGCGACCGGCGTCGAGATCGCAAAGGTCCCGCAGCTCGGCGCGGACGACACCACCAAGGCGGTCGAAGCAGCCCACCGCGCCTTCCCGGCCTGGGCCAAGCACACCGCCAAGCAGCGCTCCAATATTTTGCGCAAATGGTTCGAGCTGATCACCGCCAACCGCGAGGACCTCGCGCTGATCCTCACCTCCGAGCAGGGCAAGCCGCTTTCAGAAGCGCTCGGCGAGGTCGATATCGGCGCCGCCTATATCGAGTTCTTCGCCGAGGAAGCCCGCCGCGTCTATGGCGAGACTATCCCGACGCAACGGCCTGATGCACGGCTGCTCGCGATCAAGCAGCCGATCGGCGTCTGCGGCGCGATCACGCCATGGAACTTCCCGAACTCCATGATCACCCGAAAGGTGTCGCCGGCGCTGGCCGCGGGCTGCACCGTGGTGCTCAAGCCCGCCAACGAGACGCCACTCTCGGCCCTGGCGCTGGCCGTGCTCGCCGAGAAGGCCGGCATCCCCAAGGGCGTGCTCAACATCATCACCGGTGACGCGCCGCCGATCGGCAAGGTGCTGTGCGAGCATCCGGCGGTGCGCTTCGTCGGTTTCACAGGCTCGACCGCCGTGGGCAAGATCCTCTACCGGCAGGCCTCCGTCGGCGTGAAGCGGCTCGGCCTCGAGCTCGGCGGCAACGCGCCGTTCGTGGTGTTCGACGACGCCGACATCGACGCGGCGGTCGAAGGCGCGATCGTCTCGAAATACCGCAACATGGGCCAGACCTGCGTCTGCGCCAATCGCATCTACGCCCAGGACAAGATCTATGACGAGTTCGTCAAGAAGCTGTCGGCGAAGGTCGCGGCGATGAAGATCGGCGACGGCACCGAGAGCGGCGTGACGCAAGGGCCGCTGATCAACATGAAGGCGATCGACAAGGTCGAGCGTCACATTGCCGATGCCGTCAAGCGCGGCGCCAAGGTCGTGACAGGCGGCAAGCGCAGCGAGCTTGGGCGTTCCTTCTTCGAGCCGACCGTGCTTGCCGACGTCAAGGCGGACTCGTTGGTGGCGCAGGAGGAAACCTTCGGCCCGCTCGCGCCGGTGATCCGCTTCAAGGACGAGGCCGACGTGATCGCGATGTGCAACGCCTCGCCGTTTGGCCTCGCGTCCTACTTCTACTCCCGCGATATCGGCCGCGTCTGGCGCGTCGCCGAAGCGCTGGAATCCGGCATGGTCGGCGTCAACACCGGCCTGATCACGACGGAAGTCGCGCCCTTCGGCGGCGTCAAGGAAAGCGGCCTGGGGCGCGAAGGCTCGCGTCACGGCATGGAAGAATATGTCGAGATCAAATACGTGATGATGGCGGGGGTGTGAGGCAGTTGCTGCTTCCTCCTCGTCATGGCCGGGCATGTCCCGGCCATCCACGTCCTGTCCCGCGGTACAAAGAACGTGGATGCCCGGGACAAGCCCGGGCATGACGACCTTCTGGGTTACGTATTGATCACCGCCGCAGCACTGCGATCGTCCTATTTGCGAACGTCAGCCGCTCCGCCATCACCGACACGAAATAGGTCAGCAGCTTGTGGCTGAGCGCGGGGTCTTCTTCCCTGATCGCGTCGAACTGGTGGGTGTTCAGCACGTAGAGCACGCTGTCGACCTCGGCCTGGATGGTGGCGCTGCGCGGCGTCTGTGACACCAGGCCCATCTCGCCGATCGTGGTGTAGCGCCCCAGGCTGCGCACGCGCGTGGTGCGGTCGTCGTCGGCGGGGATCATGATGCCGACGCGGCCGTCGAGGATGAAGTGCATGGAATCGGCGGGATCGCCGGCCTGCACGATAACCTCGCCGGCCTCGACCTCGATGCGCTGGCAGCGGCGGATCAGCTCGTCGGCGTCGTCCTCGCTGTCGAGAATGCCGGCGAACCAGTCGCGTAGGCTCGCTTCTTCCTGCGCCAGGCCCTGGTGCTGCGAGATCAGCTCGTTCTCGCACCATTCCAGCGCGTGATCGAGCTCGCCGATGATGGTGACGCCTTCGCCGACGAAGTCGCTGGCACGCAGCACCTTCTCGGCCGCCGCCGACAGATGCACCAGGATCAGCTCGACGCCGAGATCGCCTGCGCTGCGCTTGATCTGGGCGAAACTGTAGGCGGCGGAGGAGTCGACGCCGGTGACGAGCTTGAAGTCGAACAGCAGATAGCGGCACTCCGGGCGCTGCTGGAGCAATTGCTTGACGTGCTGGTAGAGCCGGTTGGCGGAGCCGAAGAACAGATAGCTCTGGAGGTTGAGCCCCTGGATCTTGCCGCCATGGGCCAGCAGCACCTCCTGGTCGTCGCGCGAGCGGTCGAGCGAGGAGCGATATTCGGAGCCGTCAAAACTGTACTTGATCGATTCGACCCTCGCCGCGCTGAAGGCGAAGGTCGCGCAGCCGATGATGACGCCGATCAGGATGCCCGGCACGAAACCCCAGGCCACGATGATGACGATAATGGCGACCAGCGACAGATATTCGAGCTTCGAAAGCCGCTTGCGCGACTCGATGATCCATTTGTGCAGCTGGTCGGCGCCGAGATAGAGCAGCAGGCCGCCGAGCACGAATTTCGGAATGAAGCCGAGCAGCTCTGGCGCGATCGCGAGCATCAGCAGCGACAGCGCCGAGGCGGTGAGGCCGGAGAGCCGGCCGCGGCCGCCGCTGGATAAATTGAGGATCGAGCGGCTGATCGAGCTGCAGCCGGTATAGCCGCCGAGCACGCCGCTAAGGATGTTGGCCGCGCCCGTAACGTTCAGCTCGCGCTCGAGATTGGCCTCGCGGTGCACGGCGACCTCGATGCCGGTGGTGTTGAACAGCGTGCTCGACGCGGTGACGAAGATGACTGCGACGAGATTGCCGAGCAGGTCCGGCACGGCAAACCAGGGATAGCGGGCGAGGTCGTCGGCGTGCCAGGGCAGCATGAATGCGGCCTGCGGCGGCGGCTGAAAGGTCCAGCCCATGCTACGTGCCTGGTCGAGCGAGACACCCGAGATCCAGAACGCCAGATGCGCCGTGAGCACGCCGCCGATCAGGATGATCGGCAGCCCGAACGGAGTCCGTGAGCGGTGCCAGGTCAGGTACAGCACCAGCGCCATGGCGCAGGCGGCCCCGATTTCCAGCAGCGTGGTGCCGTTGGCGAAGCGCGGCAGCGTCGTGAGCTGCACCGGGTAACCGGTGATGACCCTGATCGCGCCGAGGGCGATGAGAAGTCCGGTGGCGCCGAGAAAGCCGCCGACCACGGGATAGGGCACGTAGCGGATGGCGCGGCCCATCCGCGTCAGGCCCAGCCCGCACAGCACGATTCCCGTGAGCACCGTCGACAGGCCGAGCGTGATCAGGACCGGCGAGAGCAGCGGTGCCGACAGATTGGCCGCTTCGATGTGCTCGACCAGCGAGGCCGCCAGAATTCCTGTTACGGCCGCGGTCGAGCTGTCGGGGGCGGCAATTGCGAAGGGCAGGGAGCTGCCGAGCCCGATCACGGCGGCAAGCACCGCGGAGCTGATGAAGGTCGCAGCGATGCCGTAGGACAGATAGGGCGAGAGCGGACCGGCGAAGATCAGCAGCGCATAGGACAGCCCGAACGTGAGAGTGAGGATGCTCGCAGCACCCCCGCCCAGCATATCATTCAGCGCACGCTTGACGGACGGGCTGACCCCGGTGACCGGATCGAAGCCAATTGCAGGATTTGTCACGCCGTCACACTCGCTCATGAAAATACCCGCCCGGAGAGGTAGACGACTGCGAGCCTAGCGCAACAGAATTCTTGCAAGTATGAGATAGCCGACAGTTTTCGGGCATCCGGAGAGGATGCGGCCTACGGCGTGTGAATAGGCAATCATATGACGGCGGTGATGGAGCTAGGTTGACAGTGCTGGAGGGGCGCAGCAGCCCTTCCGCGTCATTGCGAGCGTAGCGAAGCAATCCAGAGTCTCTTCGCGGTGGCAGTCTGGATTTGCTTCGTCGCAAGAGCTCCTCGCAATGACGGAGCTAAGTCTTCAGCTCTCGCCCCGTCACCCGCCGATACGCTTCCAGATACCGCTTGCCGGTTGCATCCACCACGCTCGCGGGCAGCGGCGGCGGCGGCGCGTCGCCGTTCCAGCGGCCGGCGCGGCGCTCGACGTCGAGATAGTCGCGCAAGGGCTGCTTGTCGAAGCTCGCTTGCGGCTGGCCGGGGTTGTAGGCATCGACGGCCCAGAACCGCGAACTGTCCGGCGTCATGACTTCGTCGATCAGGATGATGCGGCCGTCCCTGTCGCGGCCGAACTCGAACTTGGTGTCGGCGATGATGATGCCCTGCTCGCGCGCCAGCTCTTCGCCGAGGGTGTAGATCGCGCGGGTCATGCTTTCGAGCGTGTAGGCGACCTCGTTGCCGACGACCTCACGCATTTTGGCGATGGTGATGTTCTCGTCATGGCCGGTCTCGGCCTTGGTTGCGGGGCTGAAGATCGAGGGCTCGAGCTTCTCGCTCTCGACCAGGCCGGCCTTCAGTTTTTCGCCCGCCAGCGTGCCGGAGCCGGCATATTCCTTCCAGGCCGAGCCGGAGAGATAGCCGCGGATCACGCATTCGATCGGGAACACCGTGGTGCGGCGGGACAGCATGGCGCGGCCGAGAATCTCGGCGCGATGGGCTTTAAGCGCCGGCACGGCTGCGATGATCTCGTCGGTGTCGGCGCTGATCATGTGATGCGGCACCACGCCTTCGAGCTTGTTGAACCAGAACGCGCTGATCTGGGTCAGCACCGCGCCCTTCATCGGGATGGTCTCGCCCATCACGACGTCGAAGGCGCTGATGCGGTCGGTGGTCAGCAGCAGCAGGCGGTCGTCATCGACGGCATAGATATCGCGCACCTTGCCACGCCCGATCTTGGTCAGGGGCAGGTCGCTGGAGAGCATCGTGGTCATCGGCAGCGCTTTCGGACGGAAGGCTTTAAGGCAGGACATCCGGCCGCGCCTGATGGCACGGCCGGACACTGGATTAGCCTATTCCGGCAGCGGAATGAACTCATGTTCCTGCGGAACCGCGGTGAAGCGGCCGGTTTTCCAGTCCTGCTTGGCCTGCTCGATCCGCTCCTTGCTGGAGGAGACGAAATTCCACCAGATGTGGCGCGGGCCCTCCAATGCATCGCCGCCGAGAAACATCATCCGCGTGGCCCTGAGCGCCTTCACGGTGATGCGGTCGCCGGGGCGGAAAATCAGCAGCCGTGGCCCTTCGTAGCGCTCGTTCGCGATCTCGACCTCGCCGTCAACCACGTAGATCGCGCGCTCCTCGTGGTCAGGATCGAGCGGCACACTGGCACCCGCAACAGCCGTGACCTCGGTGTAGAACCAGGGCGAGACCATTTTCACCGGGGAGGCGATGCCGAAGGCGGATCCGGCGATCACCCGCGCGGTAAAATCGCGCTCGGAGATCATCGGCAGCTCGCCGGCCGCATAATGCTGAAACGTGGGATCGATCTCTTCGGAGCCGGCCGGCAGCGCGATCCAGCTTTGCAGGCCGAGCATCTGCTGACCCGAGGCGCGCTGCGCATCCGGCGTGCGCTCGGAATGCGCGATGCCGCGGCCGGCCGTCATCAAATTCATCGCACCCGGCGCGATCTCTTGCACGTTGCCCTCGCTGTCGCGATGCATGATCGCGCCGTCGAACAGATAGGTGACGGTGGCAAGCCCGATATGCGGATGCGGCCGCACGTCCATGCCCTTGCCGGAGACGAACTGCACCGGACCGAAATGATCGAAGAAGATGAACGGCCCGACCATCTGCCGCTTGCCATGCGGCAACGCGCGCCGCACCGCGAATCCGTCGCCGAGATCGCGGGTGCGCGGCACGATGACGAGATCGAGCGCGTCGCAGGACATGGGATCGCCGAGCACGGGGTCGTTGGAGGGTTGCCAGCTGATGGTGGACTCCTTTTGACTTTCTTGGACGCGATGGTAGCAGAATTTCGCATCGCCGTCGCGACAAAGGCTGTTCCACAAACTCGCTGTCATTCCCCGCGCCTCGGAGTACTGGTTCGCCCGCCTTCGCGGGCGATGACATCTGTAGATGAGGATGGTCCTTGAAAAAGCTGGCGCAACGAACGATGTTTGGCTGGTTTCAACCGCGCCCGATCGCATCGCCCGATGACACTTGCCGCAATCGATCTCGCCTTTCGCGCCGCCAGCGTTGCGTTGCTGCTGGTGCTGGCGGCGTCATTGCTCGCCGACTTCCGCAATGTGCTGGCCGCCCGCCTCGGCGCGGCCTTCGCGCTGGGCGCGGCCGCGCATGCTGTGAGCTATTCGTTGGATGTCACGTCGCGGATCCCGCTCTGGCATGCACCGTTGATCGCATTGTCGACCGGCACCATGGTGGTGTTCTGGCTGTTCACACGCTCCCTGTTCGACGACGAGTTTCGCCTCCGCTGGTGGCACGGATCGGTCTGGGCGCTGGTGACGGCCTTCAGCTTCGCGGGCTGCGTCTGGATTGCACCCAGTGGCCATGTGCGGTTCTCGGTGACGGTGGTCAATCTGATCGTGCTCGGATTCATTGCGCTTGCGATCGGGCAGACGATCGCCTCCTGGCCGGCCGACCTGGTCGAGCGCCGCCGCAGCGCTCGAGTCTTCATCGTCTGCGCAACCGCGCTCTATGGCGGGCTGAACGCGGTGCTCCAGATCGCGGTCGCCGGGCACCACGTCGGCGATGTCGCCGAAACCATCAATGCCGGGGTGCTCGCCTGCACCGTCGCGGCGATCGTCTATGCCATGATGCGGGTTGACGGGGCGGATCTGTTTCCGGCCGCGACGGAGCCCGCACCGGCGATTGTTTTCAGTCAGCCTGCGACCGATGACGCCGCCGATCAAAAGCTCATCGACGCCCTGATGCGGCTGATGGCGGACGAGCGGGTCTATCGTCAGGAGAACATCACCATCGGCGCGCTGGCGGGCCGGTTGAAAATTCCGGAATACCGGCTGCGCCGGCTGATCAACCAGCGGCTCGGCTATCGCAACTTCAATGTGTTTCTGAACAATCACCGGATCGAGGAGGCCAAGGCCGCGCTCGCCGATCCCACCCAGGCTGAGGTTCCCGTCATCACCATCGCGATGGACGCCGGCTTCCAGTCGCTCGGCCCCTTCAATCGCGCCTTCAAGGCGGTCACGGGCGTGACGCCGACGGAGTATCGGCGGCTCAAGGTTGATGCGGTCTAGATTATTATCTCGTTGGAATCATATTAGAATTTCAAGTTCGGCTAGCGCCGGTCAGTTTCGACGAGGTCGTATTTCAAATCCGGCGAGCACGCTTCGCCCGCATCCGGCTCCTTCTCCGCCATTCGCCCCGAAGCAGGAGAAAGCCCGTGACCCGCTGCCGCAAGATCATCCTCGCTACCACCGCCACCGCCACCGCCACCGCTACCGCCATCGCCTTTGCCGGCCTCGCCCTCGGCGCGGCGCGGGCCCGCGACGTGCCGAAGGTTGCCACCGGCTTCATCGCCGACACGCTCTGCTCGGAGACGTTCGTCTCCGGCCTCGATCCCATGCGCGACCTCGCCGAGACCACCGATGCGATGCCGGGTGCGGGTCTCCTGACCTGGGCGATGGATGTTCGGGTCGATCGCGCCCGCAAGGATGTCACCGTGAGCCTGTTCGGCATCGGCCGCAGCCACGCCGTCTATCGCGAGGGGCTCGGCTGCACGCTCGAGCACGACCAGGGGCTCGTCGACGTCGCGGTGCCGCCTGACGACAAGCAGCCGGCGTTGCTCCCCGAGATCGCCGGCCCGGGACTGGTGCCGCCGCAAAGCCAGGGGCTATCCGCCGCGCTCGACCGCGCTTTCGCCGAGCCCGCACAACCGCCTTATCGCCGCACCCGCGCGATCGTCGTCATGAAGGCCGGGCGCGTCGTTGCCGAGCGCTATGCTGATGGTGTCGGGCCGGAGACGCAGCTGCTCGGCTTCTCCATGACGAAGTCGGTGATGTCGGCGCTGACAGGCATTCTCGTGCGCCAGGGCAAGTTGAAGCTCGACGGGCCCGCGCCAATTGCCGCCTGGCAAAATCTGGACGATCCGCGGCATGTCATCACCGTCGATCAGTTGCTGCGTCACACCGCCGGCATTGCGCTCGGAAGCTCGTTGGAGGCCTGGCTCGGCTCCGCGCTCGAGCCGGTTAATGCCATGAAATGCGCCGAAGACGATATGGCCAGCTTTGCCGAGCGCGCGCCGCTCGCGACCGCGCCGGGCACGGTGTGGAATTATCACGACGGCAACACCATCATTCTCGCGCATCTGATCCGCAACGCCGCCGGCGGCAAGCCCGCGGATGCGCTTGCCTTCGCGCGCCGCGAATTGTTTGCCCCGCTCGGCATGAACAACGTCACGCTCCAGCTCGACGGTGCCGGTACGATCGAGGGCTCCGGCGAGATGCTCGCATCCGCGCGCGACTGGGCGCGCTTCGGCCAGCTTTATCTCAACGACGGCGTCGCCGGCGGCAAGCGCATCCTCCCCGAGGGCTGGGTGAACTATTCCGCGACTGCCACGCCAAACGCGTGGGTCGGCATCGGCGCCGGCTTCTGGACCAACCAGGGCGACAGCTTTGGCGTGAAGTTTCGCGTCACCCACGGCTGGCCGCGCGATGCCTTCTTCGCCAAAGGCACGATCGGGCAGTACACGATCGTGATCCCGTCGGAGCGGCTGGTGATCGTGCGCCTCGGCCGCTCGCCGAATTGGCCGCCGGAGGGGGATGGCGTGTTCGATCTGGTGCGGGACGTGGTGGCGACCACGCGCGAGAAAGGGAAGATGGCGGGGGCGAACTAGGCGGCTACTACCGTCCCAATTCCGTCGCCTTTGCCACGCGGTCGAACCGCTCCAGCGTCATGATCGCATCGGCGAACTTGTCGGCCCGTGCATTCAGCACGGGCCGCGCCAGCGTCAGGAATTTCTGCTGCATCGCCTGCGCATCCGGGAACGATGTCGGCTCTCCGGAAGGATCGGCGTAGAGGCGCTCGTGCACGCCGTCATCGGTGGTGATGCTGACCCGCGCGCCAAAGGGATGGGTGCGGCCGACCTCGAGCCGGTCGTCCTGCACCACGTCGAACTTGTCGGCGAGCGCGTCGATCGCGGCATCGCCCAGGCGGTTGTAATCGTCCCAGCCGAACGAGCCCTGGTCGAGCGCGAGCGCGCCGGTGAAGAACATCGAGAACTGGCCGCCGACGATCGAGGTGGGGTGCCGCTTGGTCGCGGCATCGCCGGTCAGGGTGATGCCGTTGCGGTGCAAGCCGATCTCGACGCGCTTGACCTGGTCGGGCGTCAGATTGTGCTCGCGCCGCATCGCGATCAGCGCGTCGATCGCGGCATGGGTGTAGCGGCAGCTCGGATATGGTTTCACGCCGATCTTCATGGTCTCGTAGGTCTTGCCGAGCCCGGCCACCGCCTTGTCGGGATGCGCGTCGTCGGTGTAGCCGGCGAGCAGGCCGTGCTTGCCTTCGATCGATTCCGTCGCGCCGACGAAATCGTTGCGCGCCAGCGTCGCGGCGATCACGCCGTTCATCGCGGCGGCGCCGACCTGGTAGCGCTTGTTCCAGGCGCCGTTCGTCAGGAATTGCAGCGAGCCCGCCGCCTGGCTGCCGGCGACGCCGAAGGCGGCGATGATCTGCGCCTCGGAGAGCCCGAACAGTTTTGCCGCCGCCGCGGCCGCGCCGTAGGTGCCGGCGGTCGCGGTCGGATGAAAGCCGCGCGCATAATGTGAGGTCGGGTCGAGCGCATTGCCGAGCCGGCAGCAGACCTCGTAGCCCGCCACGATTGCCGTCAGCACGTCGCGCCCTGAGGCGCCGACCATCTCGCCGACGGCAAACGCGGCCGGAACCACCGGCGCGCTCGGGTGCAGTGAGGAGTCCGCATGGGTGTCGTCGAAATCGAGGGAATGGCCGAGCGCCCCGTTGAGCAGCGCCGCCACCGCCGGTGTCCAGGTCTTGCTGTCGCCGAACACGGTGGAAGAGCCCTTGGTGTCGAGCGCGAGCGCTTCCAGCATCTTCAAGATCGATGGGGTCGATTCCGCCTCGCTCCGCGCCCGGATGGCGCTGCCGAGGAAATCCAGCGTCAGCACCTTGGCGCGATCCAGCACCTCCGCCGGAATATCCGCGAATTTCAGGTCGGCGACGTAGGCGGCGAGCGTTGCGGTTTCGTGAGCCATCGTGTTTCCTCGTTTTGGCCGGCAAATTAGGCGGGCTGATTTTGCCTTTCAAGCGGCCTTGGAGCCGCGGGCATCAGCTATGCTTCTGGCTGGTCAACGAGGATCGGGACATTCGACGATGGCAGGCGCAAAGGAGCTGTTCGACCGCATCCGGTCGCGGCGGACGCAATTGGGGCTGGCGCTCCGGGTCACGGTGGCGGCGACGGCCGCCTATGCGATCGCGACCGCGCTGCATCTGTTGCTGCCGCTCTGGGCGGTGCTGACCTCGCTGATCGTGACCCAGATGAGCGTCGGCCGTTCGCTGAAGGCGACGCGCGACTACATGCTCGGCACCATCGGCGGCGCCATCTATGGCGGCGCCATCGCGATCACGATCCCCTATTCCAGCGAAGCCGGCCTGCTGGGGCTGCTGGTGCTGGCGGTCGCGCCGCTGGCCTTCATCGCGTCGATCTATCCGACCCTGAGCACCGCCACCGTGACCGCGGTGATCGTGCTGCTGGTCCCGACCATGCATCATGCCGATCCGCTGGCATCGGCGATCGATCGCGTCAGCGAGGTTTCGGTCGGCGCCATCACCGGACTGCTGGTCTCGTTCCTGGTGTTGCCGTCGCGCGCGGTGCGGCAGATCCGCGCCAGCGCGGCAAAACTGCTCGAGCTGATTGCTGAGGCTTTTACGGAGCTGCTCGCGGGCCTCACCCGCGGCCGCGACAACGATGCGCTGCACCGGATCCAGGACGGCATCGGTACCGCCATGGTGGGCATGAATGCGATCGGTGCGGAGGCCGAGCGCGAGCGTTCGGCGCGGCTGTCGAGCGGTCCCGACACCGGCCCGCTGCTGCGTACGATTCTGCGGCTGCGCCACGACGTCGTGATGATCGGCCGCGCCACCGTGGTGCCGCTGCCGGTCGAGGTGCAGGTCAGGCTCGCCGGCCCGCTGGCGGAAGTCAGTGCGGCGTTCCTGCGCTTCCTCAAATCCGCGGCCGAAGCCTTGCGCGAGGGCGCCGGCGCGCCGCCGATCCATCCCGTGCACATCGCACTTCAGCACTATTCGGAAGCCGTCGCGGCCGTGCGCCAGGACGGGTTGATCCGCGGCCACGCGAGCGACACCGCGGAACGCTTCTTCGCGCTCGGCTTCTCGCTGGAGCAGATGCACCAGAATCTCTGCGATCTCGACCGCGTCATCGGCGAATGGTCGGAGGCCGCGGGTGACAAGCCCGCGCGCGTCGCGGAATAGAGCGTGAGCAATGCGTAACAAAGGAAGGAGAGAGCATGTTAGGAAACGCGAAGGTGGCAACCCGGCTGCCGGCCAAGGACCTGAACCGCGCGCGGGCGTTCTACTCCGAGAAACTCGGGCTCGAGCCGGTTGAAGAGCGTGCGGGCGGGCTTCGCTATGTCTGCGGGGGAAGCGAGTTTGCGCTGTTCGTCTCGGCCGGAACACAATCCGGCACGCACACGCAGATGGGATGGGAGGTCGAGGATATCGAGGCAACGGTGCGCGAGCTTCGCGCGCGGGGAGTCGAGTTCGAGGAGTACGACCTGCCCGGCTTGAAGACCGTCAATGGAATTGCAGAGATTGCCGGGAATTATCCCAGCAAGGGGGTTGGGGAGCGGGGCGTCTGGTTCCGCGATAGCGAAGGTAACTTGCTGGGGATCGGGCAGCCGGTGCGAACTTGACAAGCGGCTGTGTCGAGACAGCTGAAGGGACCGCCAAGGAGCAGAACAGCTCGACCGACGGCGTCATCGCTCCGGCTCCAAAATCCTCCCTTGCCGGCATCGACATTCGGGGCGACTTCGCGAACGGGTCTGGTCATCCCGCAATCTTGTGCGTCAACATCCGGAATCGCAAGATCAACAGGCCGGCATAGACGAACGATCCGATCGACAGTCCGATCCAGACGCCGACCGCACCGAGGCCGGCGTGGAAGGCCAGCGCCCAGGCAATCGGGAAGCCGACGCACCAATAGCCGATCGCCGCGAACACCAATGTCATCCTTGTGTCGTTGATGCCGCGCAGCGCACCACCCATGATGGTCTGCAGCGCATCGGCGATGAAGAAGGTTGCGCCGACCAGCAAAAGTGTTGCGGTGAGCTCGACGGTCGGGGCGCTGGCCTCGCTGCTGCCGAGGAACAGCCGCCCCAGCTCGTAGCGGCCGAGGATGATGGCAACGGTCAGGCCTGCGACGAACGCGATCCCGAGCACGGCTGCGACGAGGCCCGCGCGTCGGACGCCGGCCGGCTCGTTACGGCCATAGGCATGACCGACCCGCACCGTCGCGGCCATGCCGATGCCGAGCGGGACCATGAACAGCACGGCCGTGACCTGGAGCGCGATCTGGTGCGCGGCGAGCGCGGCGGTCGAGATCAGCCCCATCAAGAGCGCGGCCGAAGAGAACAGGCCGTATTCCAGCAGGAGGGAGAACGAGATCGGCGCGCCGATCACGATCAGCTGACGCATCAAGGGCCAGTCGATCCGCCACAGATGGGCCAGCGGATGATAGTCGGCGAACGGCCTGCGCCACGCCGCGATGGCGAGCGCGGCAATGAAGGTGCCGAGATTGACGAGCGTCGTCGCCAGTCCCGCGCCGAACAGGCCGAGCTCGGGCAGGCCGAACAGGCCATGGATCAGGCAGTAGACCAGCACGAAATTCGCGGGGATCGCCGCGAGCGTGATCCACAGCGGCGCTTGCGGCCGGTTCACCGCGCTCATCATGCTGCGCAGCGCGATGAAGCCGAGTGCCGGCGCGATGCCCCAGGCAAGGCCATTCAGATAGCGCTGGGCGAGGCCGGCCGAATGCGGCGCCTGTCCGAGCGCAATCAGGATGCGCTCGCCATAGAGCGGCGAGGCCATCATCGGCAGCGAGATCAGCAGCGCGACCCAGAGGCCGACGCGCAAGGACAGGCGGATGCGCCTGACGTCGCCGGCGCCGAACGCCTGCGCGGCCAGCGGCGATACCGCGGCCATCAATCCCAGCCCGAAGGTGAAGCTGACGAAATAGACGGTGTGCGCAAGTGCCGCAGCGGCGACTGCATCCTCACCGAGCCTCCCGATCAGCGCGAGATCGCTGGTGATCATCGCGATCTGCCCGAGCTGCGTCAGCATCATCGGCATGGCCAGCCGCAACGTCTCGACGAACTCTTGCGCGAGATGGCTTTGCGCGCCGGCTTGCGGCTGCGAATGAGGTTGAACAGTGTCGAGCATGGCTATCCAGTAGCATCGCAGGGCGACGAAAACATGGCTCTCGTGTCCCGGACGCGCGAAGCGCGAGCCGGGACCCAGAAGCCACAGGCGCTGATCTCCGTGACATGGGCCCCGGCTCAGCAGCGCATCACTGACGTGCTGCGCTGCGTCCGGGGCACGAGACCAGTGCCAGGTTGAAAGAGCCTCACCCCTTCCGTTCCGGCACGCGCCGGATCTTCGCGCCCAGCGCGTTCAGCCGTTCGTCGATGCGCTCATAGCCGCGCTCGATCTGGTCGGCGTTGTTGATGGTGGAGGTGCCCTCGGCACAGACGGCGGCGAGCAGCATCGCCATGCCGGCGCGGATGTCGGGCGAGCTCAGCGTCGCGCCGTGCAGCCGGCTCGGCCCCGCGATGATGGCGCGATGCGGATCGCATAGCACGATACGCGCGCCCATCCCGATCAGCTTGTCGACGAAGAACATCCGCGACTCGAACATCTTCTCGAACATCAGGATCACGCCTTCGCACTGCGTGGCGGTGACGATCGCGATCGACATCAGATCGGCCGGGAAGGCCGGCCAGGGCTGGTCCTCCAGCTTCGGCACGTGGCCGCCGAAATCGTCCTGGATCTTCAGCGTCTGGTTCGACGGCACGATGAGGTCGTCGCCCTCGATGCGGCAGACGATGCCGAGCCGCTCGAAACCCATGCGGATCGAGCGCAGATGCTCGACGCCGGCACGGACAATTCGCAGGGGCGAGCGCGTCACGGCGGCGAGACCGATCAGCGAGCCGACCTCGATATGGTCGGGCTGGATCCTGTAGGTCGCTTCCCCCAGCGTCGCCGGGCCATGAACGATCATGGTGTTGGTGCCGATGCCCTCGATCTTCGCTCCCAGCGCGACCAGGAAGTTGGCGAGGTCCTGCACATGCGGCTCGGAGGCGGCGTTGCGCAAATGGGTGACGCCGTCAGCCGCGACTGCGGCAACCAGCGCATTCTCGGTCGCGGTGACGCTCGGCTCGTCGAGGAACACGTCGGCGCCGGTGAGCTTTGGCGCGCGGAATTCCAGCCGGTCGGTCGCGGTGACCTTGGCACCGAGTTGCTCCAACGCGAGCATATGGGTGTCGAGCCGGCGCCGGCCGATGATGTCGCCGCCGGGCGGCGGCAGCATCACCTCGCCACAGCGGGCGAGCAGGGGGCCTGCGAGCAGGATCGAGGCGCGGATGCGGACGCAGAGCTCGGGATCGAGATCGGCGGCGCGGATGCTCCTGGCGTGGATGTGAAGCGTGTTGCGGGCGGTCCATTCCGCGGCCGCGCCGACCGAGCGGACCAGCTCGACCAGGGTCTCGGTGTCGCGGATCCGCGGCACGTTCTCCAGCGTCACCGGATGCTCGGTGAGCAGTGCGGCCGCGATGATCGGCAGCGCCGAATTCTTGTTGCCGGCCGGCTCGATCGAGCCCGAGAGCCGGTGACCGCCCTCGACGATATATTGGATGGGCGCCACTTGGGTTCTCGCTTCCTGTTTCAGTTGGGCTGGGCCGCTATCATGTCGGAAACTATAGGGAATTGCCGCCAATATCAATTTTGTGCCCCGCCGTCTGCGGCTCATTTGTTGCGGAAATCGACCGGATGTTGCGCCCAGCAGGAGAACGGATCGGATCCGGTGGCGCCCCGAGAGGGCAAATTAGAACGATGAGCCTTGCCCGGCATAGGTGACCGCGATCGGGTCAGGGGCCGGTCACGAGCTGAATCTTATGGCACCATCAACATTTATGAACCCCTCAACCTAAGCTTGCGTCACCTATACGCTTTGTAAGACAGGCATCGGGCAAACTATGGAGAAGTTCGTACAGCAGGGGCTCCTCTAATGCGTTTCATGCGAAATGAGAGTGGTGCATCGGCGGTCGAATTCGCAATGCTGCTTCCGGTGTTCCTGACGATCATCTTCGGTATCGTGGTATTCGGATCCTATCTCACGATGGTCCACGGTGTTCAGCAACTCGCAGCCGAGGCGGCACGAACATCGATCGCCGGCTTGAATGACAGCGAGTGCAACAGCCTCGCCACTTCCTACGTCACGACGAACCTTGGAAGTTATCCTCTGCTGGACGCAACAAAGGTCAGCGTGACTGCAGCGCCATCGGGCGCGGACGCAAATATCTACATCGTAACGGTGCAGTACGACGCGTCTTCCGACTTCATATTTGCGCTTCCATTCACGCCACGCCTGCCATTTCCGATCACCCGGTCGGCAGTGATCCCATACGGAGGCTTTTGAGATGCGGCACAAATCGCTCATTGATCGCTTTCGTGCCGACATTTCGGGCAACTTCACGATCATGGGCGCGGGTTTGATGACGCTGGTCATCGGCTGCACCGCCCTTGCCGTCGACGTCGGCGCGATCTTCGCCGACAGGCGAAAGGCGCAGAGCGCCGCCGATCTTGCCGCGGTCGTCGCGGCGAGCAATCTCACCAATGCCTATAATGCGGCGGCCGCAACCGTCGTGAAGAACAATTTTCCTGCCAATTCGCTTGTCGCGGTGAACCTCGGCACCTACACGCCGAATTCGGCGGTGACGCCACAGGCCCGCTTTGTAACGCCAGCGACCGGCGTGGCGAACGCTGCGCGGGTCACCCTGAATACTCAGACGCCGCTTTACTTCGCGCGCTACTTTACCGGCAGCAGCAACTTCACGATCAATACGACGGCGACGGCGTCCAGCACCGCTCTCGCGTCATTCGCGATCGGCTCACGGCTGGCATCGATCAATGGCGGCCTCTTGAACGCCATTCTTGGCGGCATGCTCGGCACCAGCCTCTCACTATCTGCGATGGATTATCAGTCGCTGATCAATGCCAAGATCGATGCCTTCGATTTCCTGACGGCCCTTGCGACACGCGTGAACCTGACGGGAGTGACCTACGACAGCCTTTTGACGGGCAACGTCAAGATGTCCGATGCCATCGCAGCGGCGCTTGCTGCACAACAGGCCGCCAACGGCGCAAGCTCGGCGACAATTGCCCTGTCGACTATTTCGCAAGCGGTATCGAGTCTCTCGAACAAGCTCAGCCTCGCCTCACTGATTGACCTGGGGCCATATAACGGCCTCACGGTGGGCCAGAAACCCAAAGTCGGCATCAGCCTCTCGGTCTACAGTCTCGTCTCGGCGATTGCCGAAGTGGCCAACGGTACTCATCAAATCGCAACGTCAGTCAATCTCGGGCTTCCCGGCGTCTTGAACGCAAGCCTGGTTGTGACGATCGGGGAGAGACCGGTCGGATCGGGATGGGTCACGCTTGGGACACAGGGCGCGAGCGTGCATACTGCTCAAACCAGAATCCTGCTCACGGTCCAGGTCGGAGGAAGTGGTCTCGTCCCCGCTCTCAATCTTCCGATTTACATCGAGATCGCCCAGGGAACGGCAACGCTCGATGCCATCTCCTGCAGCCATCCGGACGTCAGCAATTCGACGGTCAATCTCGGCGTGACGCCCGGCATTGTCGATGCCTGGATCGGCAATGTTTCCATGGCTGACATGACGAACTTCACCAGCAAGCCCAATCCTCCGCCAGCCGTGCTGGTTGGCGTAGGCGGGCTGAACGTATCCGGCCGTGCGCACGCGGCGATGGGGAATACGTCGGCGACGCCGGTGACCTTCACTTATGTCGACATCCAGTCTCAGCTGGCGAAGACGGTCTCGACCCAGAACTTTGCGTCGTCCTTGACGTCGAGCCTGTTGGGCGACCTGTCGCTCAGCATCAATGGCGCAGGCCTTCCGATCCCGGGTTTGACGTCGACGGTGGCCGGGATCCTGTCGGGGGCGACTACGTCGATCGATCAGCTCATCGCCTCGACCCTGTCAACGCTTGGTGTGCGAGTCGGCCAGGCCGACGTCTGGGTCACGGGCGTCCGCTGTGACGGCGCAGTGCTCGTCAATTAGACGTGAGCCGCGGGACTGTGCGTAACCTGCTGAACCGGATCAGGCGCATAGGTGCGCCGAATTCTAGCGGAAGCTCAATCGAATCTCTCAATGTCGTCTCTGGTGACGTTGCGACCGCGATGACCGCGATCCGATCCGCCATCGGACACGTCAGTGAGTATGTCGCGAATACCACCGCGGTGGTCGAGGAGCAGAGCGCGGCCACCGACGACATTGCCTCGAGCATGCAGCGCGCTGCGGCGGAACTGGCGTGAGGGTTCGCAATCCGGCGGCAATTTGTGTGAGTGAACCAGGTAAGATCAGCCGACGGGAGTTCGAGCAAAGCCAAACGTCAGCGCTGCACGGGAGACACTGTTTGAATGGGGGTACGACAGGGTAGCAGTCTCGAATTGGATCGGCGGGAACTTGCCAAGCTCAAGATTGAAACTTAGGATAGAGCGCGCAAGGAAGCTTGCGATGTTTCTAAACCGACGTTTGCAACGTATTCAACCATTGGGCAGATCGCGTTTGGCTCGGTTGCGCTCCTGACGCGCGAGCTCATAAAGCTCAAAGCGGTTACCGACGGCTGCTTTGATATGCATTTTGCGCGTCGGCGCATGTGTCGCAGCATGGGATAATGACGGATTGGACGAGCTATGCGCTGTCGTGTCCGACGCCGGCGCTTTGTCCGCTAAAAAGATTTTCCCTTGATCGTAATCAACCAGGACCGCTGTTTAGTCGATCAGTCCCTTGGCGATGATCAAGCGCACGCTGGTGGGGAGAATGTCAAGCAAGAACGGTACCATTATCCCGATTGAGATTATGCGCACGGTTGTCGCAATCACAGAGCTTGGCAGCCTGAGCAAGGCTGGCGAGCGTCTTGGGCTCTCGCAACCGGCTGTCAGCTCTCAGGTAAAGCGTTTGCAGAATCTGATCGGAGGTGCAGTTTTCCAGAAGAGCTCGAGTGGCGCAACGCCGACGGAACTGGGCAAGCTGGTCTTGATTCAAGCTCGTAAGATTCTGGATGCCAACGACCAGGTGCTGCAACTCGGGGGCAAGGAAGGTGGGCCGACTGCGCTGCGGCTCGGCCTTAGCACCGCGTTCGTTGAACGCTTCATGCACGACAGGCCTCCGGATGCTCTATCCAATATATTCGTCCATGCTGATCATTCGAGCGCGATCAGGAAAGGCCTTTTGGAAGGTTACATTGACATCGCCTGCGTTTTTGCGCCGGACTCGGACCACGAATTCAGGGACACGATTGTCCACCAGTTCAGCGTGCCGCTGGTCTGGATTCGTGCAAATGGCTTTGTCATCAGACCGGGCGACCCAATCCCGTTGGTGACCCTCCCTGAAGACGACTACATGATCCGTCCGCTCGTAAAGGCAGGACTCTCGTATCGGATTGTATTTTATAGTCCGGATTATCAGGCGCGCATGACGGCAGTGAGAGCCGGGATAGGGCTGGGAGCCGTTCCTTTATCGATCGCGCCTGGCGATCTGGTAGAGGCGAAAGAGTATTATTTGCCGCCATTACCGGCCCTCAACGCCTATGTTTGCTCGCGAGCGGGACTTGAGCGGAACGATGCCACGGAGCTCCTGCGCAGTCTTTCAACGACGTTTGCGAACCCGCCGATATCGGTACCCCTCAGGCTGAAATAGGGTGCTGATGGGCCGTTCAACTCCGGCACGGCAGCCGAGACTGTCCAACATGTCGCCGCAAAACGAGATCTCATCCCGAAGAGCCCGCCAAGGCCGGCGTTTCGAAGATCGGGCGCACGGACACTGTGGACCATGTTCTGTTGCAGTCGTGAGCGGCAGGCTTCCCAGGCGCGCAACCGGTCCTAGATATCGATCGTCGCGCTCAGCGAATGTTCCTGGATGAAATCGCGGCGCGGTTCGACCACGTCGCCCATCAGCTTGGTGAAGATGTCGTCGGCCTCGTCGACCTCCTTGACCTTCACCTGCAGCAGCGAGCGCGCATTGATATCCAGCGTTGTTTCCCAGAGCTGCTCCGGGTTCATCTCGCCCAGCCCTTTGTAGCGCTGCAGCGTGACGCCCTTGCGGCCGGCGTCGGTGACCGCCTCGAACAGGTCGACCGGGCCGTAGACCATGTGCTCGACGTCCTTGCGCCGGAGCTTGCCGGGGCGGGCATAAACGTCCTGGAGCTTCACGGTGTATTCGTCGAGCTTGCGGGCTTCGACCGAGCCCAGGAAGGCGTCGTCGATGACGGCGGCTTCCCTGACGCCGCGCACCGTGCGCTCGAACTGGAAACCCTGACCTTCGACGTACTGGCCGAGCCAGCCGCGCTCGACCTCCTCGGACTGATTGTCCAGGCGGCCGGCGATGTATTGCGCGGCTGCGGCAGCCTTCTCGGGATCGCCGTAGATCGCCTTGTTCAGCACGCCTGTAATCGCGGCTTGCTCGATCACCTTGCGATTGTAGCGGCTGTGCAAATTGCGGAGGACGCTGCGGACAGTCCGGGCATCGTCGACCAGCGAACGCAAATCGCGGCCGGTGCGGTCGCCGCCGACGCCGGGAATGAACACGCAGTCGTCGAGGCCGGTGTCGATCAGATAATCTTCGAGCGCCCGCTCGTCCTTCAGATATTGCTCGGATTTGCCGCGGCTAACCTTATAGAGCGGCGGCTGGGCGATATAGAGGTAACCGCCGTCGATGATGTCGCGCATCTGCCGGTAGAAGAAGGTCAGCAGCAGGGTGCGGATGTGGGCGCCGTCGACATCGGCGTCCGTCATCACGATGATCTTGTGATAGCGCAGCTTCTCGATCGAGAACTCGTCGCTGATGCCGGTGCCGAGCGCGGTGATCAGCGTGCCGATCTGCTCGCTGTGCAGCATCTTGTCGGGACGCACGCGTTCCACGTTGAGGATCTTGCCGCGCAGCGGCAGCACCGCCTGGAATTCGCGGTTGCGGCCCTGCTTGGCGCTGCCGCCTGCCGAGTCGCCCTCGACGATGAAGAGCTCGGATTTCGCCGGATCCTTTTCCTGGCAGTCGGCGAGCTTGCCGGGCAGCGAGGAGACCGAGAGCGGGCTCTTGCGGGTCAGCTCGCGCGCTTTTCGCGCGGCTTCGCGGGCGGCGGCGGCCTGGATCACCTTGCCGACGATCATCTTGGCTTCAGACGGATGCTCCTCGAACCAAGCCTGGAGCGCCTCGTTGAGCACGTTCTCGACCACGGGACGCACTTCCGAGGACACCAGCTTATCCTTGGTCTGCGACGAAAACTTCGGGTCCGGCACCTTCACCGACAGCACGGCGGTGAGGCCTTCACGGCAGTCGTCGCCGGTCAGCGCGATCTTTTCCTTCTTCGCATTGGCCTCAGCATAGCCGTTGACCTGGCGCGTCAGTGCGCCGCGGAAGCCGGCGAGATGGGTGCCGCCGTCACGCTGCGGGATGTTGTTGGTGAAGCACAGCACGTTCTCATGGTAGCTGTCGTTCCACCACAATGCGGCCTCGACGCCGATGCCGTTGGCCTCCGCGCGCACCATGATCGGTGCCGGCACGATCGCCTTCTTGTTGCGGTCGAGATATTTGACGAATTCCTCGACGCCGCCGGAATAGTGCATCTCCTCACGCTTCTCGACCGCATGACGCATGTCGGAAAGTGCGATGTTGACGCCGGAATTGAGGAAGGCGAGCTCGCGCAACCGGTGCTCGAGCGTGGCGAAATCATACTCGATGTTCTTGAAGGTGTTGGGGGAGGCCTGGAACGTCACCTCGGTGCCGCGCTTGCCGGGCGCATCGCCGACGACGGCCAGCGGTGCCACCGCGTCGCCATGGGCGAACTCGATGTAGTGCTCCTTGTTGTCGCGCCAGATGCGCAAGCCGAGCTTGCTCGACAGCGCGTTGACGACGGAGACGCCGACGCCATGCAGGCCGCCGGAGACCTTGTAGGAGTTCTGGTCGAATTTTCCGCCGGCGTGCAGCTGGGTCATGATGACCTCGGCCGCGGAGATGCCTTCGCCCTTGTGGATGTCTACGGGAATGCCGCGGCCGTCGTCGCGCACGGTGACGGAATTGTCGGCATTGAGCACGACGTCGACGCGCGAGGCGTGGCCCGCCAACGCTTCGTCGATCGCGTTATCGACGACCTCGTACACCATGTGGTGCAGGCCCGAGCCGTCATCGGTGTCGCCGATATACATGCCGGGGCGCTTGCGGACGGCATCGAGCCCCTTGAGCACGCGGATCGATTCCGCCCCGTAATCGCTTGGATTTGAGAGCTCGTTTTCGGCAGGCGTCTGCCGAGCAGGTTCTGTCATGAGAGGCCTTCGAGATGTCGCCCGAATCAGCCGCGCAAAAGGCGCTGATTTGCAGGCTATTTGTGCCATGAAAGACCAATTGCGCCTAGCGCAAAGTATCCTGTGGCAACCCTTTGATGAGATAGGATTTTTGGGCCGGTTTTCAAGGCGCGCGAAGGCCGATTTGGGGGCTCGCGAAAAGTCCGATTCGAGGGGCGTTTTCGGAGCCCGAAAGACGTGGATTTTGCGGGGGGGGACGAGAGCTGGTTCCGAGGCGCTCCCGATCAGGATGGTGCAGGGATCAATACAGCAGGAGCGGTGACCATGCCTCGCCGTCACGCCCGATCGTGAGCTCCCAGGTATCGCCAGCGGCAAGGTGAAGGACGTGCGTGGTGGCCGGATGGCCGGGCACGCCCAGTTCGTAGGAATATTTGCCGGGTGGCAGATCCAGCGACACCGCACGGGTGCCGGCGGCGCGCTTTACGGTCTGGTCGTTGATCGTGAGTTCGGCGTCGGTCCCGCTGATATTGGAGAACACCAGCTTCGCCTGGCCGGGCTCGGGCATGACGTTCGCGCTGGTCGCGACAGATGCGTTTTTCTGCACGAGATTGACCATGGTGCTGCTGTCCTTGCGGTCGAGCGCCAGCATGCCGGGTCCAACCGGGGAGACGAAGGCGAGCCGGACGTGATCGGCGGAGACCACCGCGCCATCGCGCTGTTCCTGCCAGCCGAGCTTTCCGAGCTCGCTGCGGTAGAAGGCGAGCACGTTGCCGAGCTCGGCGGGCACGGTCGCTTCGAGCTGGGTGCGGAGCGGCGTTGCAACGCCCTGCACGACGGTGGTGTGGATTCCCCGGTAGCTGTAACGGGTCGGTGCGGGCAGCCGGGCCTCGGGATCCGGCGTGAGCCCGGGCGAGAACAGCACTGAGACATGCGGTATCCAGGCGCTGGCGGTGGCCGCGAGCAGGCAGCTTGCGAGGAAGGCGAGGCCGCACGCAAATGCCCGCCATCGTGCCGGAGCTGTCGCTCCGAGCCTTACCGTCCGCATGGTCACTCCTCAAGGACATCGCGCGCTGTGGGATCGCCGCTGCGGCACCGTCGGTGCGGCCTCAGGGAGCTAGTCGCGACGGAAAATGGTCGGGTTCAACGACGGCCTCTATCGCCGCGCGGAAACGCGTCCGCTCTCGACGTCAAAGACCTCGCTGCCGGCGCCGATCTCGGCAAAGGCGGCAGGGTCCGCGCCGGTCAGCCACACCTGCGCGCCGAGCTTGCGTAGCTCGTCGAACAGCGCCGCGCGCCGGTTCGGGTCGAGATGGGCGACGACCTCGTCGAGCAGGAGCAGCGGCACAATGCCGGTCATCTCGGCGACCAGCGTTGCATGCGCCAGCACGAGGCCGATCAGGAGCGCCTTCTGCTCGCCGGTCGAGGCGTCGCGCGCCGGCGTGCTCTTCGGCGCATAGATGACCTGGAGGTCGGTGAGGTGCGGCCCGTCGGTGGTGCGGCCGGCAATCGCATCGCGCGGGCGGTTGTCGCGCAGGATCTGGCGGTAGCGGTCCTCGACCGAGGTCGCGGTCTCGGTCAGCAGCGCGTTCTCCATCCAGCCGTCGAGCGCGATCTGCGCCGACGGAAACGCGGATTGTTGTGCGCGCGCGTTCAGCATGCCGGTCAGCCGCGCCGCGGTCTGGCCGCGCGTTGCGGCGACCGCGACCGCAAGCTCGGCGGTCTCCCGCTCGATCGCGTCACACCAATGGTCGTCATAATTGCGCGTCTCGAGCAGGCGGTTGCGCGAGCGCAGCGAACGTTCGAGCGCGTTGATGCGGCTGGGATGCTCGCTGTCGATCGCGAGCACCAGGCGGTCGAAGAAGCGCCGCCGCTCGGAAGCAGCGCCCATGAACAGCCCGTCCATCGCCGGCGTCAGCCATACCATCCGGATATGGTCGCCGAAGGCGGCGGCCGAATTGACCGGCTCGCGGTCGATGCGGCAGCGCCGGCTGACCGCGGTGTCGGGTCGCGGTGCGTCAATGCCGGTGCCGAGCGTGGCCAGCCCCAGCGCGCCCTCGGCTTGCACGGACACCGCCCAGGAGCCGTCGCCCTGGTTGTCGGCGACGTCCTCCAGCGTGGCGCGCCTCAAGCCGCGTCCGGGCGACAGGAACGAGATCGCCTCGATGCAATTGGTCTTGCCCGCCCCGTTCGGCCCGACCAGCGCCACCATGTCAGCCGCCGTCTCGAGCCCCGCCGCCCGATAATTGCGAAAATGCGTCAGTGTCAGGCGATGAATGCGCGAGGGGGTCATGCGGTCTTTGTCATTGGCGCGCGTCAGCGGCGCCGCCCTTCGGACGGCTGTGCCCGGCCATGACGGATGTAGTCAATGCGTGAAGAGGCTGGTAGCCCTCACACCCGCATCGGCATCAGCACATACAGCGCGCTCTTGTCGTCCTTGTCCTGCACCAGGGTCGGCGAGCCCGGGTCGGCGAGCTTGAGCGTGGCGACGTCGCCTTCGATCTGGGCTGCGATGTCGAGCAAATAGCGGGAGTTGAAGCCGATATCGAGCGCGTCGGAGGCGTACTCGACCTCGAGCTCTTCGGTGGCGCTGCCGGAATCCGGATTGGTCACCGAGAGCACCAGCTTGCCCGGCGACAGCGACAGCTTCACCGCGCGGCCGCGCTCGCTCGAGATGGTCGAGACGCGGTCGACCGCGTTCTCGAAATCCTTCTTGTCGACGACGAGCTCCTTGTCGTTGCCTTGCGGGATGACGCGGCCGTAATCGGGGAAGGTGCCGTCGATCAGCTTCGAGGTCAGCACCACGTTACCGATGGTGAAGCGGATCTTGACGGGCGACAGCTCGATCGTGACCTCGGCCTCGTTGTCCTCGATCAGGCGCTGCACCTCGCCGACGGTCTTGCGCGGCACGATCACGCCGGGCATGCCCTCGGCGCCCTTGGGCTGGATCAGGTCAAGCTGGGCGAGGCGGTGGCCGTCGGTGGCAACGCCGCGCAGGGTCGCGGCGTTCGCGGAGCTTGCGGCGTGCAGATAGATGCCGTTGAGGTAATAGCGCGTCTCTTCCGTCGAGATCGCGAACTGGGTGCGGTCGATCAGCCGCTTGACGTCCTTGGCGGCGAGCGAGAACGAATGCGACAGCTCGCCGGTGGCGAGATCCGGGAAGTCGTTCTCCGGCAGGGTCTGCAGCGTGAAGCGCGAGCGGCCGGCGCGGATCGCCAGCACCGCGCGGTCGCCGTCGGCTTCCAGCACGATCTGCGAGCCATCCGGCAGCTTGCGCACGATGTCGTAGAACATGTGCGCCGGCACGGTGGTCGAGCCGGCCGTGGCGGTTTCCGCAGGCAGCGTCTCCGTGACCTCGAGGTCGAGGTCGGTTGCCTTCAGCGACAATTTCGCGTTCTCGGCGCGCACCAGCACGTTGCCCAGGATCGGAATCGTGTTGCGGCGCTCGACCACGCGATGGACATGGCCCAGCGACTTCAGGAGTTGCGCGCGTTCGACCGTAACCTTCATTGCACTACTCGCCCGATCCCCAAAGATGGAAAAAGCCGGGCGGAGGAAAGCGCGCCGCGGCACCGAAGACCCCGGAAAGCCGGATCATCCAGCCGATATGACCAAAGCCGTCAGGGTCGCGCAAGGTGGCGCGGATGGCCCCGGGATTCAAGGGATCGGGGGGCAGTTCCCCACGATTTACAGGCAAAAACGCGACCGCCGCCCAGGCATGGCCGGGGCGGCGGGAGGTGGAGAGAGGGGTACCTAGGCGTTTATTCCTGAAGCTGGCGCTTGAGCGACTCGACCTCCTCGGACAGCGCATTGTCCTTGGAAACCAGTGCCTCGATCTTGCGCACGGCGTGCAGCACCGTGGTGTGGTCCCGGCCACCGAAGCGGCGGCCGATCTCGGGGAGCGAGCGCAGGGTCAGCGTCTTGGCGAGGTACATCGCCACCTGGCGCGGACGCACCACATTGGCGGTCCGGCGCGAGGACAAGAGGTCGGAGCGGCTGACATTATACTGCCGTGCCACCACGCGCTGGATGTCCTCGATCTTGATCCGCTTCGGCTCCTGCGGCCGGATCAGGTCGCGCACCTCGTGCTCCGCCATCTCCAGCGTCACCGGCCGGTTGTTGAGCTTCGAGTGCGCCAGCAGGCGGTTGATGGCGCCTTCGAGGTCGCGGCCGTTATGGGTGATGGCGCGCGCCAGATAGGTCAGCACCTCCTCAGGCACCTCGAAGGTCGCGTGATGGGTGCGGGCGGCTGCGACGCGCGACTTGAGAATGCCGTGGCGCAGCTCTTCGCCGAGCGAGCCCATCTCGACCACGAGACCGCCGGCCAGACGCGAGCGGACGCGGTCATCCAGGCTTTCGAGGTCGGACGGCGGACGGTCGGCCGCGATCACGACCTGACGGCCGGCATCGATCAGCGCATTCAGCGTGTGACAGAACTCGGCCTGCGTCGACTTGCCCTGCAGAAACTGGAGATCGTCGATGACGAGCACGTCGATGCCGCGCAGCGCTTCCTTGAAGGCGAGCGCCGTCTGCGTCTTCAACGCGGCGACGAAGCCGTACATGAATTTTTCCGCGGTGAGATAGAGCACCTTGCGCTCGTTACCGGAATTGCCGGCCCAGGTCACCGCCTGCAAGAGATGCGTCTTGCCGAGGCCGACGCCGGCATGGATGTAAAGCGGGTTGAACATGACGGGATCGCCGCGGCGTCCCTCGGCGACCTGACGCGCGGCTGCGTGCGCCAGCGTGTTGGACCGACCGACGACGAAGCTCGCAAAGGTCAGGCGCGGATCGAGCGGCGAGCCGCCGAGCGCATCATGATTGGCGGACACCGGCGCGGTCGCCGTCGAGCGCAGCTCGGGCGCAGGCGCACGGCGCGCTTCGACCGGCGCCGGCGCTTCCTTCGACTGCACCACGGGGCGCACCGCGGAGCGAACGGTGAGATCGATGCGATGCACTTCCGGCATCTCGGCCTGCCAGCACGACAGCACGCGCTCGGCATAATGAGCCTGGATCCAGCTCTTCAGGAAGCGGGTTGGGACCGAGAGCCGCACGCTCTCCTCCTGCACGCCTTCGAGATCCATGCGCGCAAACCAGCTCGTATAGACGTCTTCGCCAACGTTCGAGCGCAGCCGGCTCTTCACGCGTGACCAGCGATCCTGTTCCGATGTCGTCATCATTTGAGAACTTTTCTTGAGAGATAAGGTTGCGTTGTGAGCGCCATGCAGAGTTCCTGCCATCAGGGTTTCCGCAATGGCGCGACCTCGAGCGAGACCATCGTCGGACATAGCCCGGCCGTTCGGCGCGAACGCCGCGGTCAGATCAGCGATGTCAGAGATGGGGTGTTCGCGAGGTCAGCGCGTACTCGGCGCTGCGTCACACGCGGGAGGCTGGATGTCCGACAGATCCAGAATGGCATACTTGGAAAAGGAAACTTGCTTCAATACCGCGTTGAGTCCGTAAGACATGATACCTCCCCGTCCTGCCGTGATTGCTCACGACAAGGTCCTGCGTGTCCTAGAAGACAACTGCGACTGAAGTCGCCGATGTCCTGCCCGTCTGCACTGTTCGTCCGTTCGGCTACGCCATCGTGCGTGTCGGGGTAGCTTCGTAAGGTCCCTCATTTGCGCCTGGCGCGGGCGAGATTGAGAAAAATCCCGCTTGGAGACATTTTGACAAAGAGCTACCGTTCCCACATTGCTGTGGGTTTTGATCCGACAATCGCTTGTTGAAGCGTCGCCTACGTGCACACCGCCGCCGATTTGCACGCTCGCCCCGTTTCCAAAACCGCGCTGGTCTCAAGATCGTGGGCGCCGCGAACGACTTAAGAAATACACTATGCGGAAAGACTCGCAACGGAATTGATTCACACTTGAGGCGATTAAAAACTTGATCTGCGTTAACGCCGCGCGGGAGTTGTTCACAGGCTCCGGAGCAAGTTTCTGGATTCGTGCACAGATTCGAAAATGCCGGACGTCGTGTGACAAAGACTCCCCCACCGCCAAAAATTTTTTACAAAAGCGTCACGCACGTGCCGCGCACCCGAATTTTCCAAATGCTTGGCGCTGCTATGTGGATAAGTGATTAGCGAGACATCGTTTTTTGAGTCGCGTTTCACAGGGTAACCCCAGCGCGAAACGCATTCCGGGGAAACTACGGTGTGCCGAACTCGCGCGCGCGAGAATCCAACTTAGGCCCGCCCCGCAGGGGTTTTTCGCACTGCACTGAAAGTTTCCGCTGTGGCAAAAACAACGACAGGTAGAATTACGGATATAGCATAGCGAAGACGACAAGACTCTTCCAACGGAAGATTGGTCGCCCAAAGACCGCAAGGATGAATTGTGACAGGCAACAAAAAGCCCGGCGCGAAGCCGGGCTGATTGACGAATGCGATGCTCGCTTCAACCGATCGAACGAGACGATCGGATTGTTCGACGAACTTTACTTCGTGAGTTTACTTCGCGAGCTTGGCGATCTGCGCGGTGAGGCGCGAGACTTTGCGGCTGGCGTTGTTCTTGTGAATGATGTTGCGCTGGGCGGCGCGCATCAGCGCGGGCTCGGCGTTGGCCAGCGCCTTGACGGCGGCGGCGCGATCGCCGGTCGCGATGGCTTCCTCGACGTTACGCACGGCACCGCGCATCTGGGTGCGGCGCGACTTGTTGACGGCAGTGCGGCGGGCGATCTTGCGCGTCGCTTTCTTGGCGGAGGTAGTGTTGGCCATGGTCTCAATGTCCTTTGCGGGTACCGGTCGCGTCTTGGTCGGGTAGCGCCGGCAGCTTGACCGCGGAATCGACGCTCGGATTTAAGGTGTTCGGTTGCTGGGCCGTTCCCGGAGCATGAGCGATAGGCCTTGCGGCCATCTCTGAGGCTCAAAAGAGCCTGCAACTGCTCAAAGAACAGCGGCGGCAGGATTGCGCCCACCGCCAGTTGGCGCCCTTATAGAGGGGGTCTTTGGCACCGTCAACGCTTTAGGGGGCTGGAAAGGCAGGCTCCTGGCACGCCAAAGGGGACCGTAACGCCCTGATGAGGTTGAATTTCTGCCGCCTCCCGGCTATTGGCTGACGGCGTTTCGTCAGCGTTTCTTCAACGTTCTTGGGGTCGTCCGATCGGGTGACCATAGAGGGTGAGCATGATCCGCGGCTTTTTCCGACTGATTGGCTTGTTGCTGCTGGCCGGCGGGTTCTTCTTCATGGTCTATGACGGCGCCCGCTGGGTGGCCGACCAGACCCTGCGCTTCACCCGATTCGGCCAGTTCTGGAACGATATCAACCAGGCCAGCCAGTCCGCCGTCCGGACCTGGGTCGAGGCCAAGGCGCCCTGGCTCTGGACCTCGGTGATCCGCCTGGTGCTGGACCAGCCGGTGTTCGCCGTCCTCGGCATTCTCGGCATTCTGCTGATGATCCTGTTCCGGCCGCGGAAACCCTTGATCGGCTATTCCAGGGACTGAGCTTTCGCGCATGCGGTGCCGTAACAAGGCTGCGCCTTTGCGCGTAAAGACCTATATCCCCACTCGATCGCGAGCCACGCCGCCTGAGCACCTGGCTCAGGCGTGCGACAGCTTGTTTTTTCGGAGATCCGATCATGCTGTTCATGCGCAAGACCACCGCACTGCCGAGCGCAGCTGACGCGCTGCCCGGCCGCGCGCAACCGATTCCGACCGCGACCACTCATTTCGTCAACGGCGCGAAGCTCGCGCCGCCCTATCCCGCAGGCCTCGAGCAGGCCGTGTTCGGGCTCGGCTGCTTCTGGGGCGCCGAGCGCAAATTCTGGGAGCTCGGCGATGGCGTCCACGCGACTGCCGTCGGCTATGCTGGCGGTCACACGCCGAACCCGACCTATGAAGAGACCTGCTCGGGGCGCACCGGCCACACCGAAGTGGTGCTGGTCGTGTTCGATCCGAAGAAGATCTCCTACGAGAAGCTCCTGAAGACGTTCTGGGAGAACCACAACCCGACGCAGGGCATGCGCCAGGGCAACGATTTCGGTACGCAGTACAGAAGCGCGATCTACACGACCTCCGACGCGCAGCAGCAAGCGGCCTTGGAGTCGAAGGCGCTCTATCAGAAGGCGCTCGCTGCAAAGGGTCTCGGGCCCATCACCACCGAGATCGCGCCGGCCGGCGAATTCTATTTCGCCGAGGACTATCATCAGCAATATCTGGCGAAGAATCCCGCCGGCTATTGCGGCCTCGGCGGCACCGGCGTGTCATGCCCCATCGGAGTGGGTGTGAGCGCTTGATCGAAACCCAAACTCTCGTCATGGCCGGGCTTGTCCCGGCCATCCACGATCTTTCGTGCAGCACCAAGAGCGTGGATGCCCGGGACAAGCCCGGGCATGACGGAGTGTACGGTTCGCGTCTTCGCGCCAAAGACCCCCTCAACCTTTTATTAACCATAACCAGTGCATCACTGGAGCTGTCTCGTTCCGAGGGATGGCTCCGGTGCCGGTTGCACGCGCGTTTCGATGGTCGATCCTGGCAGCGTCCGCCGCGCTGGCCCTGGGCGGCTGCATGCAGACCGCCGGTCCTGTCGCATACGTGCAGTCCCGTCCCGATCTCGACGCCATGGCCTACGGCCAGCCCTATAGCGCACGGCAGCCGGTCGTCGTCGCCGACAACGGCGGCGGCGCAATTGCCGCGCTCAGCAATTCCTTTGCGTCGGGTCCTGCCCCCGTGCCGGTCGCCTATGCGGCGCCGATGGTGGCGGCACCCATGCGCTACGACGCCTCCTATCACCTCGATGCCGGCGACAAGCTGCGCGTCGTGATCTATGGCCAGGAAGGTCTCACCAACAGCTACGCCATCGACGCCGGCGGCTCCATCACCATGCCGCTGATCGGCGCGGTGCCGGCGCGTGGCCGCACCACCGCAGGGCTCGCCGGTGAAATCGCCGCGCGTCTGCGCAACGGCTACATCCGCGAGCCGTCGGTCGCCGTGGAGATCGAGTCCTACCGCCCGTTCTTCATCCTCGGCGAAGTCGCAGCGCCCGGCCAATATCCTTACGTGCCCAACATGACGGTCGAAAGCGCAGTGGCGATCGCCGGCGGTTTCTCGCCGCGCGCCAAGCGTGACGTGGTGACCGTCACCCACACCGAGGGCGGCGGCGCCATGCGCGCCGTCGTGCCGCTCGGCACGCCCGTCAGCCCGGGCGATACCGTGTTCGTCGCCGAGCGCTGGTTCTAGCTCGCTGTCATTCCGGGGCGCGCGAAAGCGCGAGCCCGGAATCCATTTCTCCACCAACTCTGACGCCCGATGGATTCCGGGCCCGCGACTTCGTCACGTCCCGGAATGACGGAGAGCTTCACCTCCGAAAATCAAGCCGTCCGTTCGGAAAGCACCCATCAATCCGCGAGGCATCGACCACGAGCCCGACCCATGGCCGCATGATCGCGGGATTGGTCAGGTTGATGTACTTCCCGATCAGGCCATTGCCGCTCTCTCGCGCAGCATCGATCAGCCCGTGCCGCCGGCCGTTGTCCCAATCGAACCGCAGGTAAATCCGCTCGCCTACGACGCGGACCTCCGCGCGGCCCTGCTTCCATTGATCCGGCGTATCGCCGGCGATGGTCGGGTCGGCGCCACCGTTCCAGCGGCTCGCCCAGGCGCCTTCGAGCGGGTCGGAGAGCGTCGGAATGGATGCCCAATGCGCCGCATTGCCATCGGCGGCATCGCCGGCCAGCGTAGCGGTTATGGCATAGTGCATGACTTCGGAATCGCTGGGCTCCGGCACATCCATGGTGCCGAACGGGTTGCGGATGACGAGATTCGTGTTGGCCTGCTGCATGACGCTCTCCCGGCGTGAACTGGCGTGATCAGCCAGCTCTATCGCCGCGCGTCGTGACCCAGCCACCCGATTCCTGCTTCCTCCTCACGTCATTCCGGGGCGCGACGAAGTCGCGAGCTATGATGCGCAATTGCGCATCAGAGAATCCATCGCGCCACCAACTCCGCCGTCCGATGGATTCCGGGCCTGCGCCTGTCGGCGCATCCCGGAATGACAGCGGCTATTTCAAATGCTTGGCGAAGAATTCCATGCTCCGCGGCCAGGCGATCTCGGAGCTGGCCTTGTCATAGCTCGGCCGCTCGTCGCAATGAAAGCCGTGCTGCGCACCGGGATAGATGAAGACCTCGACCTCAGGCCGTTTCGCCTTGACGGTCTCGACGTCGGTCAAGGGAATGCTGTGGTCCTTCTCGCCGAAATGCAGCTGCGTCGGCAGCATCGGTTTCTCATCTGCAAAGCGCACGACGGCGCCGCCGTAATAGCCGATCGCGGCCTTCAGGCCGGTAAGCCGCGTCGCCGCGACAAAGGCGATGCTGCCGCCGAGGCAGAAGCCGATGATGCCGACCGGGCCGACGCTCTTCACCGCATCGATCGCGGCTTGCGTGTCGCGCAGCATCGCGTCCCAATCGGGATTGGCAACGAATTTTCGCGCCTCCGCGATTTCATCGGGCGTTTAGCCGGATTGGAAGCCCGGCGTGGTGCGGTCGAAGATCGACGGCGCGATCGCGACATAGCCTTCGCCTGCGAGACGGTCGCAGACCGAGCGGATGTGATGATTGACGCCAAAAATCTCCTGGATCACCACCACCGCGCCCTTCGGCGCGCCTGCGGGATCGGCGCGATAGGCGCCCAGCTTGAAATTGTCCGACGCCGTCAGCTTGATGTCTTGTCCCACGCGGGTTGTCCTTCTTGCTTGTCGATCCGAAATCAGTGCTCTCTCCCCTCATCCTGAGGAGCGCGCTCTTCGCGCGCGTCTCGAAGGATAGAGGCCGAGCTGTAGCAGCGGCGGGGGCCTTTCATCCTTCGAGACGCTTGCTTCGCAAGCTCCTCAGGATGAGGGGAGGCAGTGGCGCAGCCGCGCCTATTCCCACATCCAGTTCTCGCCGTAATCCTCCTTCCATCCTGCCAGCCGTCCATGACGGAACTGCAGGAACAGCCGGTGGCGGTGGTACGGCACCAATCCACTGCCGCCGATGTCGCGTAACGCAAGATAGATCTCGTTGCCGGGGCGCCCTTTGACGTATTGCAAGGGCTGCCCGAGGACGTGCGCGGTCTGGCCCGCATCCATCCCGAACGCCAGCGGTGTGTTGTTCGACAAGGTGTCGACGAAGGGATGGCGCAGCGGCACCGTGCCGAACGGCTCGGCCTGCACCGACGCTGCCATTGAAAGAAGCGCTGCGCCCGCAGCCAGGATTGCCCGCTTCATTGCCGTGATCCCTCGATGATCGCCTATCCCGGCAAGTTCTTCAGGAAAGGCACCACGGCGTCAACAAAAGCCTTGGGCTGATCGATGTTGACGGCGTGCCCGGCCGCGGGGATCACGATTTTTTGTGCGCCGGGGATTTTTGCCGCCATGTAATCGGACGCCGCCAGGAATGGCGCGTCGTCGGCACCGACCACGATCAGCGATGGCACCTTGATATCAGGCAGCAGCTCCATCATCTTGGCGTCGCGCTGGGTCAGCATGCCGCGCGCGGCGAGCGCCAGTCCCTTGGCGTTGCGATGGCTGGCGGTGGCGCGCTCGCGGGTGGCCGCTGTCAGCATGTCGAGACCTTCGCGATCGAGCTTGTCGGCGGTGGCGAGCGCACGCGCGTTCCAGGCCTCGCGCGCGTCGTCCTTCTTGAAGCCCGGGCCGGTGTCGACGATCAGCAGCGCTTGCGTGCGCGTTGGATGAGCGCGGAAAAACGCGAGCGACATGTAGCCGCCGAGCGACAGTCCGCCGATGATGGCGCGCCTGGCGCCGACCGCATCGAGGATCGCCGCCATGTCGCCGACGGTGAGAGCTTCGCTATAGGCGTTGGGATCATCGGGATAATCGGACTGGCCGTGGCCGCGCATGTCCCACAGCACGAGCTTGTGATCCTTCGCAAGCGCATCGACCTGGCCGTGCCACATCGCCGAGGTCGAGGAATAGCCGTGGGTGAGCAGCAGCGGCGGCCCGTCGCCATGAACCTCGTAATGGATGGCAACCCCATCCCGATCGATCCTTGGCATTGTTTCCGCCTTTGTTTTTTATTTATCCGCGACACGGATGCACCCTCTCCCCTTGTGGGCTATGGGATGCCCGAAAGTGATTCCCCGGAGTTTATGGATGTGATTCAAGGCCTTTCGACCTGTCTGGGACGGAGGGCC
>NZ_VSSR01000186.1 GCF_008123515.1 Bradyrhizobium cytisi | reverse complement strand
GCGTTGGAGTCACAACACTAGGCAATCGTCTCGCCATCCGCGATCGCTCCGTCTCCGCAACCTGACCAGCTCCGACGGAGCAATCGCTACCGGCGTGTCACTGGAGAGAGGGAGAGAAAGAATGGTATCTTGACAACGAACCGCAATTAAAGGGCCAATTGACATCGGACGAGCCGCAGACAGATCTCGGCATTGGGAAACGTTCGCACCGCATAGGCGTGTCACCTGATCTCCTAGCCGCTCCTGCATGTTGGTCGAGTTCATGTTCTTCCTGTGTGCAAGCGGAAGGCGGAAATCGGTAAGCATCACCTCGGTGTTCTCCTCCCCTCGGTCAGTAAGCTTAAGGTATTTGCCGCCGCCCCTGGCGAAGCCACCTGGCGAAATCGCGACACCTCTGCAACGTCGCGCCGATCATACGTCCAGCGCAGCTCGAGCAGGCAGTCGTCATCGACGTTACGCGGCACATAGTCGAGCGCATTGCGCAGGAAGTGCACATAGCAGCGCTGCGTGAATATGCCTGAGAGAATCTCCGGGATCGCCCACTTCAGTCCGGGATCATCGTCCGAGACGACTCCACCCCGTACGAGACGCGGCCTTAACCGCTTCGCAAAACCCCTTCCAGATCGATCGGCTCTCCCGATTTTAAAGCTCGACGGCGAGGACCTGACGGGCGCCTTCCCAGTCAACGCCAATCGCGATCAGCAACGCCTCGCCTGTCTTCCCGATCTTCTCTTCCACCGTTTGGCTAGCCAAGCGGCCAGAGCGCACCGTACTTCCGCGAGGTTGCGCCGGTCATAGATCTAGTACCCACTTTTCTTGGA
>NZ_VSSR01000185.1 GCF_008123515.1 Bradyrhizobium cytisi | reverse complement strand
CAGGGCCAATCACAATGTCCCGCGGCCTCACACGCTTTAACGCTATCGCCGAAGGCTACTTCCTCGATGAAGATCTGTGCTCAAACTAGGCTTACCGGAGAAAGCATGCGAAAGAAGAACGCCCGCAATCAAACTCTTGACGCCGCCTCAAACCCCTGAACCAATCACCATGTCGGTCGAAGCGGCCGCTCAGGATCGCGTGAAATATCTGCTCACGATCAAACGAAACGAGCGCTCACCATCGAGTGAAATCGCCGCTCACCATCACCGAAATGCGCAATGTCTTCAAGAAACACGGCATCTACGTGCAAGCCGGGCACATTCTCTTTGATCACGGCACGACGATGGAAGAGTTGCGGGAAAATCACCGTCGCATGTCGGACTACGTTTGGACGATCAGCAAGGGAATTTTCTCCGAGATGTATGCGGCCGAAGGAACGCCGTTCACGAGGCTGCTGCGAAAACGAAATCTGATCGACGCCAACGACGATGGGACTGGCAACCGAAACTATCGTCTGGCCGACGAAGACGTGGTTCGGGCCTATACGGGCCTAAAGCGCTGGCACAAGAGCCATCTTCGCCTTTACGACAAAGCGATCGACGCCATCAGCGCGCCAAAGGCACTCGAGGACGAGGAACTGGTCGAATTCCACGCGCTTGCGACCGAACTGCGGCGGCACGACCTCGCCTTCATGGAACTCCTCCTGGACGCCGTTGAGTCGGGTGACCATGACGTCGATGGCCTTGTTGACGCTCAGGTCGCAGGGAACAAGATCAAATACCAGACGCTGGCGACACGGGTTGACCACGCCTACGCGTCGGCCGGGCTGGTGTATGACGCCGACGCCAATCCTTTCTTCGGATGAGAAGGCTCAAAATGTCAAAGCCATTCGCGATCAGCTTCGACCGGCTCGAACACTATAAGCTCAACGTGGGCCCGGTGCAGGAGTTCGGCGACCTGCCCGAGTGCGAGGTTGCGATCAAGAATATCGGCTGGACGCTGGGGAACGATTGTCCATATCGCTGTACGCACTGCTACAGCATGAATGCTAGGGAGAAGGGGAGCGACCTTACCGTCGAGATGATCGATCGGATCGTCGATCAATTGAAGAAGCACGGCGTTGAAACGGTCAATCTCGGCGGAAATGAACCGCTCTTCACCAACGGGTCGAACCCCAAGGCGACCTTGCTGCCCTACATCATCAGGAGGCTCGCGGACGAGGACATCCTGGTGGGCCTCACGACCAGCGGCATATCGTTGGTGCGGTTGTACAAGGATCACTATCGGGAATTTCGCCTGTTGAACGATTGCGACGTCTCGTTCGACTCGCCGTTCGAAGACGAACACAATGAAAATCGGGGAGCTAGTATCCGGAATCAGA
>NZ_VSSR01000184.1 GCF_008123515.1 Bradyrhizobium cytisi | reverse complement strand
ATCGCCATTCGTCATTCCGCTTCCAGCGTCTCGATCATCGCGGACGCTGTCGAATCCGTGCTGCCACACGGCGCGACAACAACCGTCCGATGCAGCAAAACGCCTGTCGCGATCTCCGGCAAAGCGCGCCTGATCTCAACTCTTCCCCGATGCACACATCTCGCAGCTCTGCCTCACGTGCCGAGCCGGCAGACCGGGCCCTGCGATCTCCAACAATCCCCATAGCTGCAAAACCACGCATACCCGCCCGCGCCTTCGTTCAATCCGGCTTCAATGAGGTCGCGTAACTGCGCATGCCGCGCCAGCGCGTGAGCGCGACCTCACAGAACCCTCCAGATTCCCAAGCAGATTATCGCGTGATTCATAGGCGGTCAGCTGATTCGGAGCTGACAGATGCGCCGCTACGCCCTTCGGGACGATCAATGGGACAGGATCAAGGATATTTTGCCCGGGCGTGAAGGGCACGTGGGGGTAACGGCCAGGGACAATAGGCTGTTTGTAGAGGCGGTGATCTACCGATATCGGGCCGGCATTCCTTGGCGGGACTTGCCGGAACGCTTTGGCGACCCGATCAAGATCCATACGCGCTTCTCGCGCTGGGCCAAGAGCGGCGTGTGGAAGAAGCTGTTTGAGATGCTGGCGAGCGATGCGGATAATGAGTACGCCATGATCGACAGTACGATCGTGCGGGCGCATCAGCACAGTGCCGGCGCACAAAAAAAGACGGCGAAGGCCAGGCGATCGGGCGCAGCAAAGGCGGGCTGAGTACCAAGATTCATGCGCTTGTCGATGCGTTAGGCAATCCGCTGGACTTCATCCTGACGCCGGGCCAAGCCCATGATCTGGAAGGCGCCGACGCGCTGCTGCCGGATATGGCGGCCGAGACCTTGTTGGCAGACAAGGCCTTCGATGCCGACCAGCGGGTGATCGAGCCGTTGCTTGCACGGGGAAAGTCGTTCGTGATCCCGCCCAAGAGCAACCGCAAGGTTCAACGCGATTTCGACAAAGACGCCTACAAGGCACGCCACCTCATCGAGAATTTCTTCTGCAAACTCAAGCAATACCGCGCCATCGCCACCCGCTACGACAAAACCGCCAGAAATTTCCTCGCCGCAATCCATCTCGCGGCTGCTATCATCTGGCTCAATTGAGGACAGGCTCTAGCATTACAGTTGGTGCGC
>NZ_VSSR01000183.1 GCF_008123515.1 Bradyrhizobium cytisi | reverse complement strand
AAGTACAAGCATTGTCATGGCCGCTGGGCTTAATGCAACTTATCGTTGCGTCTTCAATGGGTTAGCGGATCGGCTCAGTTAGGCCGCCCGCCTTCAATTGAAATGCTGTCGTCCACGGTGGTGCTTGCTGAACTTCAGGGGCACCATCAATGGACGGCGCTCGCTATCTTGAGGATGGCAGGCTCACGATTTTTCGGCGCAACGGCACCTACTACGCTCGCCTGCGACTTTCACCGGGGAAATATATAACTCGGTCGCTGAAGACGACGATCGAAGAGAATGCCGTACAGGCTGGGCGTAGGCTGCTGTTCCAATTAGAACACAGAGCCGAACAGGGCCTTCCGACAAAATCCAAATTGTTCTCGGCCGTCATTGACGACTACATCGCATACCGTAAGCGGGATCATGCACACGGCAAGACCTCGGCTGGAATGCTGAGGCAGATCAGACGGGTTTCGAAGTTCTGGCGGGAGTACGCTGGGCATCTAGCGGTCGAAGATATCGATGACAAGGTGATGCGGGAGTTCATTCCGTGGCGCCGGGATTACTACGCATCGTTCGACAAGCTGCCGAAGAACGCAAAACGACATCCAACTGACAAGACGCTCCAGTGGGACATGATGCTCGGTAAGGCCATCGTGAAATGGGCCGCTGAGCAGGGGCTGCGAGGTAGCAAGCCAAATATCACCGCAACGTATACGCCCAAGAAAAAGCGGGTGCGACCTGCGTTCGAGCAATGGGAGTTTCGTCAGCTATGGCGGACGCTGTGCCAGCGTATCAACACAGCTCGTGACTTGCGAACAAGGAAGAGCCGAGAGCTGCTGCATGAATAAAGTCTGTCTCTTATACACATCTCCG
>NZ_VSSR01000182.1 GCF_008123515.1 Bradyrhizobium cytisi | reverse complement strand
GCCGGCTGTTGGCGATGGCGACACGGTGGGTATAGCGCGACAGATAGGCCAGCACAGCCTGTGGCCCGCCGAACGGGCGCTTGGCATAGACCACCCATTCGGCTCGGCGCAGCGGCGCCAGATAGGCTGCGAACGCCTGCGGGTCGGCGAGAGCAGCATGGTTGCCGAAGAATTGGAGGCGGCCGGCCTCGTGGGCGGCGATCAGCTTCTCCAGCAACAGTCGGCGGAACAGGCGCGAGAGCACGCGCACGGGGAGGAAGAAGCCCACCCGGCATGCCACCCAGCGCTCGCCGTCGAGCGAGATGCCGCCGCCCGGTACGATCATGTGGACGTGCGGGTGATGGGTCATGGCCGAGCCCCAGGTATGGAGAACCGAGGTGATGCCGATGCGGGCGCCGAGGTGTTTTGGGTCGGCCGCGATCGTGGTCAAGGTCTCGGCCGAGACTTTGAACAGCAGGTCGTAGATGGCGGCCTTGTTGTGATAGGCGATGTCGGCGATCGGCGCCGGGAGCGTGAACACCACGTGATAGTACGGCACCGGCAACAGATCGGCTTCACGCGCGGCGAGCCATTCCTTCGCGGCCGCGCCCTGACACTTCGGGCAGTGGCGGTTGCGGCAGGAGTTGTAGGCGATGGTGGTATAGAAGCAGTCCGCGCAGCGCGCGACATGGCCGCCGAGAGCTGCCGTGCGGCAGCGCTCGATCGCCGACATCACCTTCAGCTGCTCGAGGCTGACATGGCCGGCATTGGCTCTGCGCCATGCCGGTCCACGGTCGCGGAAGATATCCGCAACCTCCAGTGCCGGGCGCAACATAAGCGCCTCAGCGTCAGCCGGGCGGCCGGATCTCCCTGAGCTTGAGCGCGATGTGCTCCAGCGGGCTCATGACCTCGCTGATCGTCTTGGTCGCAACCCGGGTATAGAGCGCCGTGGTGTCGAGCTTGGCGTGACCGAGCGGTCATGATTCATAA
>NZ_VSSR01000181.1 GCF_008123515.1 Bradyrhizobium cytisi | reverse complement strand
TGCGGATTCCGGGGATTGCGGCCAGGGATTCCGATTGAACGCGACCATGCATTCCGATCGAAGGCGGCCACCTGTTCCGACGAAGGCGGCCGGGGTGTCGTTGCCGGCATGAGGAGTTGGGTCAGGTTTTTTTGGCTGCGTCAAGATTGGCGCGCTGCGCAGTGATCTTTCGCATGCTGTCTCCCTTGAGTGTGAGGCGGTGAGCATTGTGGACGAGCCGATCCAGGACGGCGTCGGCGATGGTCGGGTCGGCGATGACCTCATGCCAATTTTCGATCGGTACCTGGCTGGTGATGATGGTCGATCCGCGCTGGTGTCGATCGTCGACGACTTCGAGGAGATCGCGACGCTGCTCGCCGGTAAGCGGGGCGAGGCCCCAATCATCGAGGATGAGCAAATCGACCCTCGATAGCGTCTTGAGGAGCCGCGCATAGCGTCCGTCGCCGCGGGCGAGCGCAAGAGCTTCGAACAGCCTTGGCAGGCGATGATATAAGACGGATCGATTATCGCGGCATGCCTTGTGGCCGAGTGCGCAGGCGATCCAGCTCTTGCCGACGCC
>NZ_VSSR01000180.1 GCF_008123515.1 Bradyrhizobium cytisi | reverse complement strand
CAAGAAAAGTGGGTACTAGCACCAGGCCACTGAAACACTGCAAGCGCGTCTTCAGCAAGTTGAAAACATCGTCTTGAAAACATGCGCTCCGTCCAGACGGAACGCAGGGCAGCTTCGACCGCTTCGCGGGGCGCCGCTGGATATCGTTTCAACAATTCCGTCACAAGCTCCTCAAATTGCGCGCCCTTTGGCTCCTTCGGTATGGAGCCAAACGACAATGGAAATTCCGGATTGCGATCTACATCGTAGTAGGCCTCGTACCGGTAGTCGTCGCTCATAACTTCGGAAACAACGCCGACCTCGAATGAAGCTTCTCGTATCCAGTCATAGCCCAATCTGCGCCACCAGTATTCCAAGACTTCAAGTTCTACGACCGTCGTCGATGGCCCGGCCTCACAGCAACCGATGTTGGGAGGATCACCGTAGTGCTGACCCCGGTGGCAGATGGCAGTTGCTACATCAGCGTCTTCCTTGAAGTAGGGCCGTGTAATCGCCAATCGAAACTGACGCCCACAGCGTTGACATGCGGCGAGAACCAGTACGGCCTCACGCGCATAAAAATTCGCGACCGCGTCGGGCTTGAAAGGCCCATAGCGCGGAACTGCTGACTCATCGAACCATGAGGGCTCTTCGCTTATGCGACTACGGATATCGGCGTAATTCGTATACAACGAGGCCTCCAAGACTGGCAGCCAATCTAAACAGGGTAGCGCCACTTCAACGCGCGCCGCAGGAAAAGCAAAGCTACGATGATCGCAATGGTGGCGAACCAGAGGAAAGCTGGAACGGACGATTGATTGTGGATGTGGGCGATGTACAGCACTAGTACCCACTTTTCTTGG
>NZ_VSSR01000179.1 GCF_008123515.1 Bradyrhizobium cytisi | reverse complement strand
CCGGCACCACCACCAATCAGGGCGGCGGCGCGCCCGGCACCAGTACGGGCACCGACGGCTACGGCACCCGCACCGAGACCGGCGTCACCGTCAACGTCGATATCAACGCCACCGTCACCGGTACTTTCTTCTTTTCCGCGGGCATCGGTCTCGGCAATGCGACGGTGACCAACAATACCGGCGCCAGCATCGCCGGCGGCGCTTACGGAATTCTCGCCGACACGGGTTTTGCCGATGTGACCAATTCCGGCAACATCACCGGCGCCTCCACCGCCGGCATTGACGCTCGGACCAACGCGACGGTGACTAACAATGCCGGCGGCAGCATCACGGGCGGCCAGATCGGAATTAACGCCAATTCGGGCTTTGCCGATGTCACCAATTCCGGCAGCATCACCGGGACCTCTAATACCGGCATTTTCGCCTTTACCAACGCAATAGTGACCAACAATGCCGGCGCCAGCATCACAGGCGCCGGGAACGGAATTGTCGCTAGCTTCGGTTTTGCCGATGTCACCAATTCCGGCAGCATCACCGGCACCACCAACTTTGGCATTGTCGCCAATACCAACGCGACGGTGACCAACAATGCCGGCGCCAGCATCACCGGCGGCCAATACGGCATTTACGCCGTTGGCGGCGGTTCTTCGGTCTTCAACGCCAGCACCATCAGCGGCGGCACCGCGGCGATCCATTTCGCCGGCACTGGCAATACGCTGACGCTGGCGCCGGGTTCGGTCATATCGGGCAATGTGCTCGGTACCGGCAGCGATGTGTTCCAGCTCGGCGGCACCGGTGCGGCGACGTTCGACGTGTCGCAGATCGGTCCCGCCGCGCAGTACCAGGGTTTCGACACCTTCAACAAGATCGGCAGCTCGACCTGGACGCTGATCGGCACCAGCAGCTACGCCGGTCCGGTCAACGTCAATGGCGGCACGCTCAGCGTCAACGGCGACATCACTTCCGCGAGCGGCGTCACCGTCAATGCCGGCGGCACGCTCGGCGGCAACGGCACCGTTGGCAACACCACGATCAACGGCGGCGCGCTGGCGCCGGGCAATTCGATCGGGCTGTTGACCGTGCAGGGCAGCCTCACCTTCACGGCGGCGTCGAGCTACATGATCGAAGTTTCGCCCGCCAATGCCGACCGCGTCAACGTCACGGGCACAGCAACGCTCGGTGGCGCCACCGTCAACGCCAGCTTCGCGGCGGGGAGCTATTTGGCGAAGCAATACACCATCCTCAATGCGACCCGAGGCGTTATCGGCAGCTTCGGCGCTCTGGTGAACAGCAATCTGCCCTCCAGCATCACGCCAAGCCTGAGTTACGATGCCGATAATGCCTATCTCAACATCGCCATCAACTTCGCGGTGCCCGGCGGCCTCAATCAGAATCAGCAGAATGTCGGCAACGCGCTGACCAATTTCTTCAACAGCACCGGCGGCATCCCCCTGGCATTTGCGGCGCTGACGCCGGCGGGATTGACGCAAGCCTCAGGCGAAGGCGCCACCGCCACGCAGCAGACCACCTTCGATGCCATGACGCAGTTCATGGGCGTGATGACCGATCCGTTCACCGCGGGCCGCGGCGGCAACGCGCCGGGCGCAACGGGCTTCGCCGATGAGGACAGCGCGAACGCTTACGCTTCAAGCGGCCGCAAGCGTTCGGGCTCCGAGCGCGACGCCTACGGAATGATCACCAAGGCAGAGCCGCGCGCGCCGCTGTTCGAGGCGCGCTGGAATGTGTGGGCGGCGGGTTTTGGCGGCTCGCAGACCACCGACGGCAATGCCACGCTCGGCTCCAACACCGCCAGCAGCAGCATCGGCGGCGTCGCCGTCGGCGCCGATTATTGGCTGTCGCCGCAGACGGTCGCAGGCTTCGCGCTCGCCGGCGGTGGCACCAGTTTCAGCGTCAATGGCGCGGGAAGCGGGCGCTCCGATCTGTTCCAGGCCGGCGCCTTCGTGCGGCACACGATCGGCTCAGCCTATCTCACCGCGGCCGTCGCCTATGGCTGGCAGGACATCACCACCGACCGCACGGTCACCATCGCCGCCGTCGATCAACTGCGCGCGCGGTTCAACGCCAACGCCTGGTCGGGCCGCGTCGAAGGCGGCAATCGCTATGTGCTGCCGTGGATGGGCGGCATCGGCCTGACCCCCTATGCCGCAACCCAGGTCATCGCCTTCGACCTGCCGGCTTACGCCGAAAGCGTGCTCTCCGGCGCCAGCACCTTTGCGCTGGCTTATGCGGCAAAAACCGTGGTCGCGACGCGCAGCGAACTCGGTCTGCGCAGCGACAAATCCTACGCGGTGGGCGATGCGATCCTGACGCTGCGCGGCCGCGCCGCCTGGGCGCATGACTACAACACCGATCGAAATATCGCGGCCACCTTCCAGACGCTGCCCGGCGCCTCCTTCGTCGTCAACGGCGCAACACCGGCGCATGACGCCGCGCTCACCACTGCCTCGGCCGAAATGAAATTCATCAGCGGCATTTCGTTTGCCGCCACTTTCGAGGGCGAGTTTTCGAACGTCACCCGCAGCTATGCCGGCAAGGGCGTTGTGCGCTATCAGTGGTGAGCTCGACGCCAAGCGGGCTGTTGCACA
>NZ_VSSR01000178.1 GCF_008123515.1 Bradyrhizobium cytisi | reverse complement strand
TCGAGCGCATACACAACGCGACCGCCGAGCTTGCGGTAAGTCGGGCCTGTCCCATAGGTGCGGTGCTTTTCCAGGGTTCGGCCGGAGAGTCCGAGAAGGCGCGCCGCTTCGGGCGTGCGCAGGTATCGCGGCGGCAGGCCGGCGTTCGGATCGGGCATTTACAAGGCTCCGTGGTCGTCTGGAGCGCGGCGGGCTCGGGCCGCGCGTCGACGGTCACGATGGCGAAGTAGGAGTGCTTAGGGGGATGCCGAAGATCGAGCGATGATTTTCGGCACCCCTGCTCTACTCCTTGCGAGATGAGGGACGTAGCAATGCGCGATAGCCGCCGCGCATCAGAGCCAAGCCAGCCTGCACCAGGCGGATGGTCCGGCTGCGCAATTCGTGAGTTTTCCAGGCGCGCTCAGGGATGCGTTTTCGGCCGAACAGCACCTCGGCGATGACGCGATAGGAAGCACCATCCATGTGTCCATCGAGCGCTCGCAGCGCCAAGGCCAATCGTTCGCGCCGCTGCGCCGAAAGCTGATGAAGGGCAGGTCCCGGCGGGCGGCCGTTGATTGCGCGCCACAGCCGATGTGAGGCGTGGGCGCGGATCTCAAAGTCCGCATCGAGCGGCAGTTCGGCCGCATAAGAGACACCAAACTGCGGCGCCTCTTTCAGCCAGAGACGATGTTGTACCCCTTGAATGCGCAATACGGCATGCCAGCCGTCAGATGCCTGTCTGATGGTGCCCGATGAAAGGTCGGCAAGCGGTAGCCCCGCGCCGACCGCTTTTGAGCCGGACGCGCTCTGAACGACCGGCACCACCGTCGGCAACGCCTCAGGTGCCCAGAAGATTGTCTGTTGGTAAAAGGACCCCTGGGGGTCATGAGCGAAAGCAGACGCCCCATCTCCTTCGGAATTCGGAAGTCATCTGCGATCGATTTTCACGATAGGAAGCCCGATAGTTGGAGCTGCGCCGCAGTGACTCCCAGGCGAAATCCGCCATCTCGCCCGACTTGATAGCGTGCTGATACGCCTCCGGTGAGCGCCAGTCGAACTCGGACATTGCTGTGATCCCCTGCCGTAAGTCGATTGCGGCGCAATGTCTATGAAGCTTGGGATTGTTG
>NZ_VSSR01000177.1 GCF_008123515.1 Bradyrhizobium cytisi | reverse complement strand
GGGCATCAGCGTCCCAATCCCACGGCCCAGAATTGCCTGCTGCCACCATGGGCCGGGATCGCCAGCCGCCTCCGCCCGCACCCAACCGGTCTTGCGCTGCTCATCTCCGAGCAGACCTTCCAGGAACAGGCCTGCATTCGTCGCCACACGCTCTTGCGTGAACAACGGACGTATCCGTTTCTTGATCTCTCGAAGCGACGCCGCCCACAACGCAAGCGTCTCCTCGATCGACGCTGCTGGCGTCCACGACCTCCGAATCATGGTTACCCATGGATTCAGACATTTTCAAACAACGTTCGCGGTAGGGACGCCCATTACTGAGCGCCCCCCGCACAGATCCGAGCGAGCGGAATTCCCGCACTCGGCTCCTACCTCGGGTGCGTGACGGCGAAGCGCAATTGTGGCCAAGGATGAAGGATCTGCGGTTTGGGGAGCCAGTGATCGGTGAGCTTTGTTGTGCGATCCCATGTTAGGCCAGCTCCGCTGGCTGCGTCGCCGAAGCGTGCGCCTCCAGAGATCGGTTATGTAGAACCGAAACGCATTCAACGCTCGGCCGTTCGTGGGGACAGCAAAATAGCCAAAATGACCGGTCACGACCTGCCTCAACCATCTTCCCTGTTCGGGAATCGGGCTGTGCATTCGTCGCCGCAACTCCAACTTGATCTCCTGAAGCTTGGTCCGCATGCGATCACGTCGCGTCTTCCGTTGAAGCAGGAAGTTCCCGCGACGTGATTTTCCGCAGATGAACGTAAACCCCAGAAAGTCGAAGGTCTCCGGTTTGCCGAGCCCGCGCCGCTTGCGATTGACCGCCGCGAAGCGACCAAACTCAATCAGGCGGGTCTTGTCCGGATGGAGCGACAGCATGAACTCCTCAAGCCTTGCACGCATCGCATCGAGGAAACGACGAGCGTCGCCCTCGTGCTCGAAGCCGACCACCACATCATCGGCATAGCGCACGATGACCATGTCGCCAGTGGCCCCGCGCTGTCGCCAGCGCTTGGCCCACAGGTCCAGAACGTAATGCAGGTAAATATTGCCGAGGAGCGGTGAAATCACCGAGCCTTGGCCCGTTCCCCTGTCATCGACGGTCACGACCCCGTCTTCGAGGATGCCCGCCCTCAACCATTTCTGGATCAGGCGGATGATGCGCTTGTCGCCGACCCTATGTTCGAGGAAGCGCACCAGCCGTTCCTGGCTGACGTCCCCGAAAGACTACTCGACAGACT
>NZ_VSSR01000176.1 GCF_008123515.1 Bradyrhizobium cytisi | reverse complement strand
CAGATTGTCGCGCTACAGTACGCCGAGTTCGCGTTCACAAACTCACGGTGACCTCTCGTGTAGACAAGTGCTTCCAATCTGTTCCAAGTGCTGAAGTGGGAGGCTGACGAGAGACCGGTTGCCGCGGGCGAGCAGATGCTGGTTCACGCCAAGCTCGTCGCGGACGCTGCGAATTTGGGGAGCGCAACTTGCGAGCGCTTGCTCGAGCTCGCACGACTCCCGTCCGGAACACGACGCAAATATTGGTTTTGCGCATGGCCGTGCTCGACGCCTCGCCCGATCTCACCGTGATAACCTGGTCAGAGCTGAAGCAAACAAGCCTGTTCCTTCTATGGCGCGATCCGCCGCTTATTGGGCGTCAGAACATCGCGCGTAAAAAAGACGCCCTGTGCTACAGAGCAGGATCGCCCGGACGTTTCGAAGCGCCGCGGGGTCTCGCTCGGTCGGGATCGGCTCCTCTTCATTGACGAGACGTTGGCATCGACCACAAGGCGCCGGGCCTGCTCGTCCTGTAGTGACTGCCCAGTCGAGCGGTGCACAAACGAGGCTCCGGCGTGACCTTACCACGAGATGGTAATCAAAAGCGGCTATCACGAGCTGTGCCATTCGGCACAATCATCGGCCACCCCCCCCGGAGTGAGAATAGTTCGATGCCTGCAGCCACATGGACTTAGAGCTTTAGTCCATCTGAATGAATGTTGTGGATTGAAGGAAGCCGCTGCCGCGGTGGGACGACGTGGCGTAGATCGCCCCCTTGCTGAGAGGAGGTGTGTGTTAATCCTGTCAGACACGAGTATCGAGATGGCCGCTTGAGCCCAGTTCAGCCGCTATTTGGCCGATCGCCTACCGATTAGAGCTGGCGGACGTCCGCGCCTTCCAGACTTACCTGGTGTCGACCGGTCTCTCATTGCCGGCGCTGAACCAGATCGTCTGTGCGCCTAGCCTTTTCAACGGCGTCACGGCCGGCGAAGAAGCTCTGATTGCGGAGCGCGTTCCCTGTGCGCAAGAACCGCGCAAGTTGCCGGTCGTTCTCAGCAACGACGAAGTGTTCAGTTCGTCGAGGTGGTGTCCAGCCTGAAGAGCCGGACCGCGCTCGCCATGGTCTATGCGACCGGAGTCATGGCCTCCGAGCTCGCGGACTGGCGCATCGAACACATCGAAACGCCTGCGGCGTTATCCAGGTGCGTCAAATGCGCGAATGATCGCAAGGTGATGCTGTCGCCCCGGCGGCTGTGCATCCTAAGCACGTACTGGCGTCTCGCCCAGTCGCGGACCTTATCTGGTTCCTGGACGAGACGACAATCAACCGATCCATCAGACCGTGTTGCACGCCGCCTGGCGGCTGCCGTGAAGGCTGCGGACCTGACCAAGCGCGTCACGATCCACACGCTGCGCCACAGCTTCGCGACGCATCTTCACGAGAACGGAACCGCCCCGATCAGCCAGATCTTGCTAAGGCGCAATAATGTGCCGCCGACAGCTCGATACGCGCAGGTCGCCATCGGTGCGATCCGGGCGACGTAGAGCCCGCTCGATCGCCTGTCGATGGAGGTGAGGCCACCTCGGACGTAGATGGTTCCGCTCGACGTTTGGCGCGCTTACATCCTTCAAGTTCCGCATCAAACCGGGAGCGGTTCAGCACCAGATCGAGTGCCCCGCGCTGAACGTCATGTCACCTCAAGGGGTAAGGTTTTCCGGTCGCCGCGGCGACTGTATCCAAGATACAGTCGCATAGTTGCTCTATATTCCCAAGCTCGTGCTCTGCTGTAATACGAACGCGGATGCTCGCTGTTCCTGGTGCGGTCTTTGGAAGGAATATGGCCTGGGTATGAAACCCATGATTGAGAAGAGTTCTTGCAATTCCAATCGCATTAGTCTCCGATCCGGCGGAGATCATTCTGATCGGAAGTAAGCTGCCGTGCTCGGCGGTCGCGATACGATGGTCAAATACCTTGGTTCTTTCCGCTATCCGCCTCTGTCGTTCGCCAAGCTCTGCCGAGCGGTGAATTTTGCAGGAGCCGAGCGCTGCGCCAACTGCGGCCAGATTAAGGGGCGCCGAAAGTGCATACGGAATGCAGTGCTGCCGAAACAGCGCCTCTTGCCGGGTTGTTCCGAGCATCAACAGCCCGCCCGACGCGCCGAAGCCTTTGGCCAGTGAGCCTGCTATGATCGTCCTTTCACCGAGGACTTGTGAAAACCGAGAGCGAGTAAATCCTTCACCTTGATGTCCGACGATTGATATGCTGTGAGCATCGTCGATATAGAGAAAGAGCCCGTAACGTTCCTGGAGCTGACGTAGTCCCTCAAGCGGCGAAGAGCCCGCCATCGAGCAGAGGTCATCGCACACGTAGGCGACCACGGCATTCTCGCGGCACAACCGTTCAAGCGTGCGTATATCGTTGTGTGGGACCGTCTCTACCCTCGTTACATCAGCGACCACGGGCTTGTGATAGCTGAGCGAAATATGTGCAGAGCTATCAAATACAAGCACGGGCCTTGTTCCACCCGTTAACCGACCCGAAGCAAGAATAGGCATCGCGCCAAGATTGGCGAGCATGCCACTCGAGAAAACGAGTACGCGCGCGCAGAACAGTTCGGAGAGATCTTCTTCAAGTGCTCGCAGAAGATCGAGAGTGAGGCGCGCTCGAGCAGACGACAAATGCAGCGATTGCTGCGCTTCGATCGCTTCAGCGATAACTACCGGATGATTGTCCAACCCCAAGTAGGAGCATCCTACAAAATCCAGCACCTGCGGACAACCTTTAGGCGGACCGTTCACCGAAGCAATGGTTCTTGCGGTGCTGCAATCCTCGGTGGCCGTCATGAAATCAGCTAGGTATGACGCATCGAAGGACGGGTCGCTCTGTCCGATTACGTAGGCGTTGTTCCGAAGGTCTGTGACAGGACGGCTACGATCGGAGTGAACTGTCCGCCATTGCATGTCATTCTCCATTGTGATTTGGTGACACAGTGCGGTCAAGGGCTGAGCCGAATACGTAAAAATGTTGCAGGCAGTTCGATCGCTCCACTAGTTCCACTGAAGTAAAGCATTGCTCGCCTCGCTTGTGCAGCTACTAGATCAAACAGTCGTCTGGAGCGATCAGGGACGTTCTTGTGTCAGCGCTTTCGCCTACGGCCACGAAGTAGATGGTGTTGCACTCATGATAATCGCCGCAGCGGCGTATGAGGTCTGTGTCGCTTGATCGTGCTCGCGCCGAGCACATAAAGCGGGAGCGACGCCCGATCTGAAATGGCGGCAGCGACTCCGTGCTCGGCTATTTGCTGCTTTCGGAGCATCAGGTCCGTGTGAACCGGAGACAAAGCGGGATTGTGATCGGGCTGAGCTTGCCCCCAAGTTTTATCGAATCTTGAGTTCGCTGCGGCCGGATGCGGCGAGAGCCAGTCAACCAACGGTCCAGGTCGCCACTTCTCGCCTGAACGCGAGCAAACCAAACGCGATCGTTCCTGGGCGCGCGTTGACGGGGCGTTGACGGGTTGCGGCATGCGGCCGTGGTGAGCGGCCGATCTGTTTGACTCGAGAGATGATCGGGATGGAATTGGTCGATGACAAGCGTCAGCACCCCCGCCGCGATCGCCTGAACGGATGCGTGCGTTGCGGCTGATGCGCCGCCGCAGATCCTTTGCAAGCGCTTCATCCGCCGAACCCAAGCGCGCGCGCTGCCGGAAGCAGCCGCGGCAGGGTATGCCGGCGAGTTCGCCCAGCAGCGCCACCATCAGGCTACGATGATAGGGCGGAAGGCCGCGCTCCTCATCGTGACATCCATGATCCGCCACAGGTCCAACCCGGCGCGAACCTGTCGCGAACAAAGTGGGACACGTGCCCTGAAGGCACCAAATCTCGGATCGACGGCGGTAAAATGTCTTGCTCATCCGCCGTTTGACTCACCACACTCGTTCCTCGTCCAGAAAATCCGGTTACTCAGACAGGCTCCTAGCCGACACCGTTGCTCTTTGGCCGGTGCGGTCGCCGATGATGCACGGCCGGCGCACTCAACACGCCCGATCTTTTATGTCGATGTGAATGATCGCGCCTGGGCTCTCGGGCTCACAGCGGCGGTCGGGCATGGATAGCTCCAGATCGCCTATCCACCCTAGCATTACAGTTGTTTTTTTGATTTGAAGTGGGCGCGTTGAGCGGCAGCCTGGTGAGCTCTGCGCCAGCAAGACCATGCGATGATGTGTGCGGGTCGAATCCGCTTTCGAGCAAGTCTGATAGCG
>NZ_VSSR01000175.1 GCF_008123515.1 Bradyrhizobium cytisi | reverse complement strand
CGCATCATTTCATGATGCACCGCGTCCGGGGCACAAGACCATTTTACGACGCGCGCTGGGCCGCGGTCATCACGATGCGGATCAGATCGGCGGCATTGCGGGCGCCAAGCTTCTTCATGATGTTGGCGCGGTGATCCTCGATGGTGCGCGGGCTGATGCCGAGGGTGCGGCCGGCTTCCTTGTTGGAGGCACCGGCGGCGATTGCTGGGTGTTCGGACCATTGGAAGGATCCGATTCGCGGCACGTAAAGCCCTTTTTCTGGGGAATACACCTTGGAATCGCTGCTGCGTGACCTTGTAACTCCTGCCTGTGCTGCCCAGATTCCCGCCAAACCGCAGTGGAAGGGCTGGGGAATGATTAATGAGGAAGATTTCGACGTAGCGTCCGAGCCGTCGGTCGAGATGGCATTTATCCGCCTGGAGCGGAAATTCCGTGCGACCTACGAGGCCAATTTACAGAATAGCGACGGCAACGGCCCGTACTACCACTACACGACCGAATATATGAACCATGTTGCCGCCGCCGCCGATGCGCTCGGGATCACGCTCTTTGATTTTGGCTACGCCGCGCCGAAACAGAACACGATCTTCGACGATTACCAGGCATTTCGGGAGGTCATTGACCGGTACATCGTGCGCCACACGATCACGCACATCCGCTCGGGTCTGAAGAACTCAGTGGTCCTCTCAACCGTTGAGAAGGAAAAACTCCGCCACTACGTCGCGCAGATCAAGGAAGTTATCGACAAGGCCGACTTGGTCCCAGGCAAAAAAGAGCGGCTGTACGACCTCATAAACGCTTTCCTCGCCGAACTGGACCGTGACCGCACCGGCCTCCAGCGGTTTGGTGACCTGATGATCGGGCTGGCCCACATCGGCGGCGAGATGGCGAAGGAGATGGAACCCGCATGGAAATGGGCCAAGCTTATCGGGCAGGTCCTTGGTGCTCGCCAGGAAGCCGAGCAAACGAGACTTCCGCCGCCGCCCAAAAAGATTGAGCCGCCGAAGCAGCGCAAGATCGAGCCGCCCAAGAAGCCGGCGACGATTGACGACGACATCCCATTCTGATGAGCGCTCGACAAGAAATCTATAAGGCGACCCGAGACGGACAGGATAAGTACACCTATTTTCTGCTCGCCGCTGCTGGCGCTGCCATCGCGTTTGCGGTCACTCAATCGCAGACGGCTACGCTCACCTAGTCGAAATTACCGCTCGCTCTTGCCGTGCTGTCTTGGGCCTTCAGTTTTTATTCGGGCTGCCGGCAGCTTCGCGACGTGACCAACGTCATGCAGCAGAATTACGACCTCCTACGCGTTCAGGAAGGGCTACATCCGCGATTTCCCAACCACCCCCAGGTCGTGGCAGTCATCGAACAGGCCGTCCATGAGGCTGCCGATCGGACCGGATGGTGGGGTGCCCGTCAATTTCGCTTCCTTGTCACGGGTGCCGTTTTCTATGTGCTCTGGCACGTGACCGAGATGGCGCTGCGGGCGCAGGTTCAAATCCCCCACCTCTCGTATTCGTAGCTTAATGCTCTAGTTCTTGCGGCGGCTCCCGCCGCTGGTTCTCTTCCACTTCAATGAACTCAATTGCCGGCTCGTCTTTGGTGACGTGCGTGTATTGCTCATAGATTCGATGCGGAATTGGTACGACGCGGGTCTCGCCTACGTGGTCGTCGTCTTGGGCCAGGTCGATAATCAACTCGTTGAACTCGTCCTCCTCCGTCCGTGGTCGCTGAAACACGTTTGGAGATCGGAATAGATCAATCGGTTCCCTCGTCGGTCCACCCCGGAAGTTTTCGAGAGATAGCGCCTTGAGCAGGTGCCGCATTTCGTCCTCGCTTACTTCCTTTTGAATTTCCCCGAGCTTGGAGATCAACGCGTCTGTCTTTTCGCGGAATTGGTCCGCCGTCATCAGGTGCTGCACCTCATTCAGTTCGAGCACCATTTCGGCGACCTGCTTGAGCTTACCGGTCGTCTTATGCCTCTTTGCGACGTACCGATCGTACGTCGTGTTGGGCACTTCTCCGTATTTGACGCACTGCGCCACTGTCTGCAGGAACCATTCGGTATTCGCATACATGACACCGACTTGCTTGCACAAACTCTCGTAATCGGCGGTTAGTCCATAGATTATGATAAGGGCATTCAAGGCTCGCCGAACCCGTACCTTGGCCTTGGTAGAGCCCTCCTCAACAATAACCTCGACGTAGCAGTCTTCGAGAAAACTACGCGCGGCACTGACCGCGTATTCGTTCAGAGCTGCCCCGAAGCGCTCCTGTTCCTTCCGGTCATCGATTTCAGACCGCAGGTGTATATAGACCTCGGCTATAATCATTTCCCGCCCCATTCCCCAAAAAGGGAACTCTACCCACGATTGGGGCAGGGCGCTATCCACACTCCGCTTCAGGCAGCGCGGTGCGTTCGGCAATATGCGTTTAATCGGTTAAAGTAGTGAGGTTGTTGTTCGCGCCAGCACCGGGAAGTGAGCTGTCGCAACGGCGGTGTTTGCATGCCCGGCAAGATGAACGG
>NZ_VSSR01000174.1 GCF_008123515.1 Bradyrhizobium cytisi | reverse complement strand
ACAAGCGGTGGAAGCGGGCCTGTGCTGAAGTTCAATGGTGCGGCCTACGTGGCAGGCCAGTTCAGCAATTGGACGCCGATCGCGGCGGAGGCGACCTCCAGCGGCTACGACGTCGCCTGGAAGAACACCTCGACCGGTGTCTTCACGGTGTGGACCGCCGACAGCAACGGCAACTTCACCTCCAACCTCCTGAGCAATGTCTCCGGAACAAGCACAGCTTTTGAGTCGATCGAGACGCTGTTTCAGCAGGACCTCAACGGCGATGGCGTGATCGGGCTGCGCACGACGACCATCGAGGCCGCCGGTGCGACCAGCCTGGTGCAGGCCGGCAGCAACTACCTTCTCGATCCGACAAGCGGTGGAAGCGGGCCTGTGCTGAAGTTCAATGGTGCGGCCTACGTGACAGGCCAGTTCAGCAATTGGACGCCGATCGCGGCGGAGGCGACCTCCAGCGGCTACGACGTCGCCTGGAAGAACACCTCGACCGGTGTCTTCACGGTGTGGACCGCCGACAGCAACGGCAACTTCACCTCCAACCTCCTGAGCAATGTCTCCGGAACAAGCACAGCTTTTGAGTCGATCGAGACGCTGTTTCAGCAGGACCTCAACGGCGATGGTGTGATCGGGCTGCGCACGACGACCGTCGAGGCTGCCGGTGCGACCAGCCTGGTGCAGGTCGGCAGCAACTACCTCCTCGATCCAACAAGCGGTGGAAGCGGGCCTGTGCTGAAGTTCAATGGTGCGGCCTACGTGGCAGGCCAGTTCAGCAATTGGACGCCGATCGCGGCGGAGGCGACCTCCAGCGGCTACGACGTCGCCTGGAAGAACACCTTGACCGGTGTCTTCACGGTGTGGACCGCCGACAGCAACGGCAACTTCACCTCCAACCTGCTCAGCAACGTCTCGGGGGCGAGCGCATCCTTGAAATCGATCGAGACGGTGCTGCATCAGGATCTCAACAGCGACGGCGTAATCAATAGCTCATCGACCGTACTTGATATTTCTGGAAAGATCACTCTTGCTCTCGGCAACCTGAGCCAAGCGACCGTCATCGAGCCAGGAGCGTCGCTCGAACTGACTGGAGCAGCTTCTGCATCGGTCACGTTCAAGGGCGTCACCGGTACCCTCGCTTTCGATCATTCCACGCAATTTACTGGCACGATTTACGGCCTTTCCGGCAACGGTGATCCGTCCAGTTCCGACATACTCGACCTGAAAGACATTTCGTTCGGATCAGGCACGAAGGTCGCATATTCAGGTGACACATCGGGCGGGGTACTCACCGTCTCGGACGCGCAGAACCACGTCGCACACATCACGCTGGCGGGCGACTACACCCATTCAACGTTCAATCTCTCAAGCGATGGAAAGGGCGGCACCCTCGTCATCGATCCGCCAATCGACGGGTTCAACTT
>NZ_VSSR01000173.1 GCF_008123515.1 Bradyrhizobium cytisi | reverse complement strand
CGTTCCGAGCAGCACCTGGATGACGCGGACGTCGATGTTCTGCTCGAGCAGGTGCGTGGCGAAGCTGTGCCGCAAGGTGTGCAGCGAGACCCGCTTGTTGATCTCCGCCATTTGGGCGGCGGCGTGGCAGGCGCGGTTGAGCTGGCGCGTGGTCATCGGCTGGGCCGGATCGCGGCCGGGGAACAGCCAGCCCTGCGGCCGCGCCGCCCGCCACCAGGTCCGCAGCAGGTCGAGCAGAACAGGCGACAGCATGACGTTACGGTCCTTGCCGCCCTTGCCCTGTTCGACGCGGATGATCATGCGCTGGCTGTCGATGTCGGAGACCTTGAGCGATACCACCTCGGCGGCGCGCAGGCCCGCACCGTAGGCCACGCTCAGCGCCGCCTTGTACTTCAGTCCCGGCGCGGCATCGAGCAGCCGCGCCATCTGCTCGGGCTCAGCACCACCGGCAGCTTGCGCGGCTCATGGATGACATGGGTGTGCTCGACGATCTCGTGGCGCTTCAGCGTGACCCGGAAAAAGAACCGCAACGTCGAAACGGTCTGATTGATGGTCGGCACACCAACGCCGCTCGCCGCCAGATGGAGCTGGTAGCGGCGCACGTCCTCGAAGCTCGCCGTATCGGGTGATCGCCCGAGGAACGCTGCGAAGTTCTTGACCCTCTGCACGTAGTCATGTTGTATCCCTCCGGCGGCGGCCG
>NZ_VSSR01000172.1 GCF_008123515.1 Bradyrhizobium cytisi | reverse complement strand
TAGGGTCCAGACTCAATTGAGCCAATATGCGACGAGAGCGGCGAGATGAACAGCGGCCAAAAAATTACGGGCGAGCTTGTCATATCGCGTGGCGATGCGCCGGAAGTCCTTGAGCCTGCAAAAGCAGCGTTCGATGACATTTCGGCCTTTGTAGGCGCGTTTGTTGAAGCGATGGATGACGACACGGTTAGATTTATTGGGGATTACGGGCTTGGCGCCGCGACGAATGATTTCGCCGCGAAGCTTGTCGCCGTCATACCCTTTGTCGGCGAGGAGCGCGCTCATGGGTGGCGCGAGCGCCAGGACATCGGGAGCCGCAGCGATATCGGCATCCTGGCCTGGAGTCAGATGCAGGACGATCGGCCGGCAGAGCGGATCGCTCAGCGCATGGATTTTTGTCGTGCGGCCTCCGCGCGAGCGGCCGATTGCTTGATTGTGCTCCCCCCTTTTCCGCCGGAGGCACACCGATGAGCTTTAATCGAGGTCGAGTCGAGCGACAGCACGACGCCGTCTTCGCCAGGCTTGGCCAGCGCTTCGAAGATTGCGCACCATCGTCCTCGCTTGGCCCAGCGATTGAAGCGATTGTAGATCGTCGTGTAAGGGCCGTATTCACGTGGACAATCACGCCATCGTGCACCCGATTGCAGCATGTGAATGATGCCGCTGACGATGCGTCGGTCGTCGTCCCGATCCGGCCCCGTCAATCCCCTCGGCAGATGCGGTTCGATACGCGCCCATTGCCTGTCGTTCAGCCAAAACAAACCAGCGCGCATTCTCTCGCCCCCGAATCAACACGTAGGCAAGAGAATCACGTGGCGCTATTTAGGTACAGACCCTA
>NZ_VSSR01000171.1 GCF_008123515.1 Bradyrhizobium cytisi | reverse complement strand
GCTCTTGCCGAGCCCGGTCGAACCAGCGTCACAATGCCGGATGTCCGGCGTTCGAGGTGCGGATCTTCTATCCGTTCCATCCACGGGCCGGGCAGATGGTGCAGGTCGAGCACCGCAAGCGGTTCGCCGGCGAGGATCATCTGGTCGTAGTCCAGCCCGACGGCACGCTCGCCCTGATTCCGGCATGGATGAGTGAGGAGACGGCTCGCTCCACGGCAATCACCGGCTCTCCTTGTTTATCTGTCGATAGGCTCGTCGAGCTGCGCGTCCGGCTCGATGCGCTTCTAGCCTCGCCTGACGGGGAATCAGCCCCGCACCAAGGAGGCGATCATGCGACCACGACCGAGCCGGCAGCGAGACCTGTTCGAAGTCGATCAAAAGATGTTGGACATTCCGACCACGCAGAAGCCTCTGCTTGTCAGCCTGATCGAGCGCATGCTGGTCGAGGCCCTAGCCGACGACGACATTGCGACAGACGCGGCCAGCGACAAGGCAAGGGAGGTCGCTGATGAGCAAGATCGCGCCTGAGCACCTCGCCCGTCAGGCCGTCGTCTACATCCGTCAGTCGACGGCTGATCAGGTCGCCAGCAATCTGGAAAGCAAGCGCCGTCAATATGGACTTGCCGATCGGGCGCGGCAGCTCGGCTGGAGCGATGTCGCCATCATCGATGACGATCTTGGCCGCTCTGGCGGTGGCGTTGCGCGGCCCGGCTTCGAGAAGCTGCTGGCTGCCATCTGCGACGGGCGTGTCGGCGCCGTTGTCTCGATCGAGGCGTCGCGCCTGGCTCGTAACGGCCGTGACTGGCACACATTGCTGGAGTTCTGCGGTCTCGTGGGTACGCTGATTGCCGACGAGGACGGAGTCTACGATCCGCGTCATCCCAACGACCGCCTGCTGCTCGGCATGAAGGGTACTATGAGCGAGATGGAGCTATCGGTCCTACGACAGCGCTCGCTGGAAGCCTTGAAGCAGAAGGCGCGCCGCGGCGAACTGTTCATGACGGTTGCCATCGGCTACGTGCGGATCGGCAACAACAGCATCGCGAAGGATCCGGATCGGCGCATTGCGGAAGCCATCACACTTGTCTTCGCGAAGTTTACCGAGATGCAGTCAGTGCGTCAGGTGCACCTGTGGCTCAGGCACGAGCGCATCCCGTTGCCGGCCGTCGCCTACGGCACGGAAGGCCGACGGATTGAGTGGAAGCTGCCAGTCTACAACACGCTCTTGCACATCCTGACCAACCCGATCTACGCCGGTGCATATGCATTCGGACGTACGGGCAGCCGCGTCAGCATCGAGGCCGGCCGCAAGAAGGTCGTTCGCGGTTTCAAGAAGGAGCGCGACGACTGGGAGGTATTGATCCCGAGTCACCACGAGGGTTATCTGAGCTGGGCGGATTACGAAAGGAACCTCAGCCTGATCGCGGACAACGCCAATGGCAAGAACCCAATGAGCCGCGGCGCATTGCGCCGTGGCGAGGCGCTGCTGGCCGGCCTTCTGCGCTGCGGCCATTGCGGGCGCAAGCTACATGTCGCCTACTCCGGCAAGGACGGCAACACCGGCCGTTATCACTGCCAGGGTGGCTTCATCAATCACGGTGGCGATCGCTGCATCTCATTCGGCGGCATGCGGATCGATCGCGAGGTCGGCATCGAGGTGATCGAGCGCCTGCAACCGCTCGGAATCGAAGCCGCACTCGCGGCGCAGGCGGTGCGCAGCCGTGCCAGCGAGGACAAGCGGCGGCACTTGGAACTGGCGCTCGAGCAGGCCCGCTACGAGGTCGGCCATGCGCGGCGTCAATATGATGCCGTCGATCCCGACAACCGCCTCGTTGCCGCCGAGTTGGAGAAGCGATGGAACGAGCGGCTGGCCATCGTCCGCGATCTGGAGACCGAGCTGGAAGGGCTGACAGCCTCACCCGCGACAGAACTGACGCCGGCCTATCGCGAGCGGCTGATGACGCTCGGCGCCGATCTACAGCTGGCCTGGACCAGGCCGGGTGTGACGCCGGAGGCCAGGAAGCGGATCGTGCGAACACTGATTGATGAGATCATCGTTCGCGTCGAGGACAACGCACTCAATCTCGTGATACGTTGGCACGGCGGCGACCACTCCGCGCTCAAGGTCAGGAAGAACCGCTCGGGGCAACATCGCTGGAGCGCGGCGGGCGAGACTATCGATTTGGTGCGTGTACTGGCGCGACAGATGCCGGACAAGGCGATCGCTTCGGTGCTCAATCGCGCCGGCAAGACGACAGGGCGCGGCAACGGCTGGACACAGTCACGCGTGTGCAGCCTGCGAAGTCACAATGCGATTGCGACCTATCGGGAGGGCGAGCGACGGGAGCGCGGCGAGGTCACGCTCGACGAGGCCGCTGCAGTCCTGTCCGTCAGCCCGTCGACGGTGCGCCGTCTGATCAAGGATGGCCAACTCGCGGCGAGTCAGCTCTGTAAGGGCGCGCCGTGGATCATCAAGGCGGCCGATCTGGAACGTGCCGATGTGAAGAGCGCTGCGACCGCCCGGCGTCTGCGGCGTCCGCCGTCCGGCGATCCGCTGCAAAAAGTGCTGGAACTCTAACGACATGGACAGGTGAGCATTATGAAGCGGG
>NZ_VSSR01000170.1 GCF_008123515.1 Bradyrhizobium cytisi | reverse complement strand
GGTAAGCGTCGTTCTGCTCCCACCTTCTCGCGGCGCATTGGATAGGTGAGTTTCACGATCTCTTTGAAGGGATCGGCTTGTGTCTATGCTTGACCATACGCTTAAGTCGGACGCGACAGCGCGCCGGCTGGAAGTGATCACGGAGACGGGACGCCGTCGTTGGTTCTCCAAGGACGACAAGGCGCGGATCGTCGAGGAGACGCTGGTACCAGGCGCCGTCGTTTCCGATGTTGCCCGGCGACACGGGCTTGCCCCACAACAAGTGTTCACCTGGCGCCGGCAAGCACGCCGGTTGGCGACGTCGATGGCTGACGATCCGCCGTTTGTACCGGCGGTGGTAGAGGCCATGGTACCGGCCGCGGCTTTTGGCCATGAGCGCAAGACAGGGCGACGCAAGACCAAGCCGGATGTCGGGGGCATCGAGATCGAAGCCAAAGGCGTCACGATCCGGGTCGGCCGAGGCGCGGACACGGCGCTGATTGCGGCCATTGTCCATGCGCTGAAGGCAAGCCGGTGATCGGCCCGTCTGGAACTGTCCGAGTGATGGTAGCAACCAAGCCGGTCGACTTCCGCAATTATGTGGAGCCCACGATTATGCTGAGTGCGCGGCGGGAAGTTGCTGCCCGCCGCGGTTTTCTCGTATGTCTCACTCCGCATAATTCCGCTTGCGTCCGGCCGCGCTCAGCATGGCCAGGAGCTTGTCGGGCGCCCGGAAGCGGCCGGGCGACAGCATCGGCGGCGTCATGGCGGCGAGCGCTTCGAGCTTCTCCGTCGGATCGGCGCGAAGGTAGACCTCAGTGCTTTGCAGGCTGGCGTGTCCGAGCCATAGCGAGACTTTCCGGACGTCCCGGGTCGCCTGAAGCGTATGCATGGCGCAGGTATGGCGCAGCACGTGCGGACTGACGCCTTTGCCGGCGATCGACGGTGCTCTGCGAGCGGCGGTGGCGACATGCTTGCTCAGGATGTATTCAAAGCCTGAGCGGGTCATCGCCTGTGCACGGGCGTTGCAGAACAACTCAGGAGCGCCGCTGACTGGGCGCGCTTTAAGCCAAGCCTTCACAGCTGCGGCCGTCTCCTTCCAGAGCGGCAAGACACGTTCACGTCGGCCCTTGCCCATGATGTGCACGCTGGACATGGTCTGGCGGTCGATCTGATCGAGCCGGAGACCGACCAGCTCCGACACGCGCATGCCTGCGGCGAAGGCCAGATGCAGCATGGCTCGATCACGGATGCCGGACGGGGTGCTCGCGTCTGGCGCGTCTAACAGAGCCTGCAGCTCGTCACGGGTGAGATAGCCGACGAGCGCCTGATCGGTCTTCTTCATCGGGATCGCATGGATCCGACGTGATTGGTCGAGGCTGGATAACGGAAGAACGAGTTTATCGCAGCGAGCCGAGCATTGCGGGTT
>NZ_VSSR01000169.1 GCF_008123515.1 Bradyrhizobium cytisi | reverse complement strand
GTAGTATGACGCAACATCCAAGAAGCCTTTGATGTCGAGATCGAGCACCCAGTCAAAGCGCCAGCATCTCTGCCGTGCCGCAGCCAACGCATCATGCGCCGACCGACCGGGACGATATCCAAAGGAGTCATCGTGGAACACTGGTTCCAGGACGGGCTCAAGATATCGCTTGACTACCATTTGGGCGATTCTGTCAGAAACGGTCGGGATACCTAATGATCTCGTTCCCCGTCCGTCCCCTTTCGGTATGTCAACTCGACGAACCGGTGGCGGCATGTAGCTGCCCGACGACATTCGATTCCAGAGCCGATAAAGGTTGTTACTCAAATCCTTCTCGAACTCCGCGATCGTTTGATCGTCGACGCCAGCAGCCCCGCGGTTTTCCCTCACTCGCTTATAAGCCAACCATACTTCGCGCTTGGAAATATTAAATGGTCTTGCTTTATCCACGCTGGTCCTCCCCTTGCGGGTTGCCAACATAATAAAGCCGGGCGACGTCACCCCTTCGGTCCAGCTCCGTTACAGAGCCTTCATTCCTACTACGAGCGACTCCGCCCCTGTGTCCCGCATCGGTACTCTCGCCCTCGCGGAGTCCATCCGCCTGAGCTTCTCCCTTGGCATCGGGACGACAGGTTCCTGAGTTCCTTACCAAAGCCTGGATCAAGGTCACGCCGCCTCCATGCCGGACGCCGATTGAGCAGTAGACAGGCTCCCCTCAATCTTTATTCGCGGGACAGAAGTCTGGGTCCCGGTTTCGACGTCGTTTGATACGTTTCGACACGTCATCAGCGGTTTACTTCCGTTCGTCTCCTTGAACCTCACCTGACGGAGTCTTGCTCCGCCTTTTCCATCGACGTTCACCACAATGGCTCTTGACCAGTGCAGCTCGTGGCGGTTTGAAGCCTGCTCCTGCAAGCCGACTTCGAGGGGCCTACCCTCATCTCCGATAAAGCATCGCCACCGTTCGTATTTCGAACAGTGACGTTCACAGCACACAACCTCCTCGTATTTGATGCTGCGCCACAGCCGTTCGACGAACACATTGTCCCGCCAGGGCCCTTTGCCATCCATGCTGATGGCGATGCCGTGGCTGGCAAGCAAGCCGGTGAAGGCCCCTCGGCAGCCAGCAGGCCTCTCAGCATGCGCGAACCGGCGAAGGGAAACTCCAGATGCAGCCGGTCAAGACGCCGCATGATCGCGAGATCGGCGACCGGCACCGGGCGCGGCAGGTAATAAACGCTGCCGCGGCTGATCTGCAAAACCTCCGCCTGCCTGGTGATCGACAGATCGTGCTCACGGTCGATCATCGCTTTGCGCTCAGCAATCCCGCCTTGGTGAGCGCTCCTTCTAAAAAACTGATCTCGGCGCTGCACGCCCCCTGTGGGATAGAAACGAATTGGCGATAGACTGCGTTCGGAAGGGAGCGGCCGATACGATTTTGGTGGCAACCCCGTCAAAAAACCTGGTCCATGAGCTGTTGCGGACTTGAGAGTGGTGACGCCGCAAAGGCGATCCCGTTTAGGAATCTGATCAATTGCGCAGCTCAGCCCTTCTCTGTCAGCAGGAGGATTGGAGATGTACCGCAAGGAGTCGAAGTCCAAGGTCGACCGTACCATGCCCATGGTGCAACCCGAACGCGGCTGCCATCGATGTTGGTGCGACTATGCACATGGCTCCCGTAGGACCTGATCACGCACTTGAGCCAGTACGCAGTTTTGGCACATTCACGGCTGATCTCGATCAACTGGTAAAGTGGTTTGTGGAGTGCGGAGTCGAGACCGTCGTGATGGAATCAACCAGCGTCTACTGGATTCCGTCTTTGAGCTTCTCGATGCACGAGGATTTGCCGTGTTTCTTGTCAACGCGCGCGATGCCAAGCACGTGCCGGGGCGCAAGACCGATGTCAGCGATGCGCAATGGCTGCAGCGGCTCCATTCGTTCGGATTGCTGCGGGCGAGTTTTCGGCCCAAAGGGCGGATTGCGGAGCTGCGAGCCGACGTGCGTCAGCGCGAACGTCTGCTGGAGTACGCCGCCTCACACATCCAGCATATGCAAAAAGCATTGACCGAGATGAATCTTCAACTCCACCACGTTGTGGCCGACATCACGGGCGCGACTGGCCTGCGCATCATTCGCGCGATCCTTGCCGGTGAGCGCGATCCTGAGACGCTGGCGTGCTTGCGCCACTACAGTTGCCACTCCAGTGTCCAGACGATCGCGAAGGCGCTCACCGGACGCGCGGAGCATCTGTTTGCACTCGATCAGGCACTCGCCCTTTACGACGCGTATCACGAGAAGGCATCTGCCTGCGATGCCCGAATCGAAGCTGTGTTGAAGGAACTCACTATCCATAGGGATCATGATCATGGATCAGCGCCGCCGGTCTCGCGGCATCGGAACAGAACCGATCAAGCGAACGCTCTGGCTTTCGACGCCCGCGCGTCGGCTGCTCGGAAAGGACGTCACCACCATCGACGGCCTCGGTCCTTACCTCTCGCTGAAGCTGATCGCAGAATGCGGCGACGACCTTACCTCGTGGCTGGGGTTGGCACCGAGCAATAAGGTCTCCGGAGGCAAAATGCTCTCGTCCCGAACGCGCCGATCCGGCGGCCGGGTCGCAGCTCTTCTGCGCCTTGCTGCCGTAACCGTCGGACGCACTGATACCGCACTCGGCGCCTTTTATAGAAGACTGTCGTCCCGCATTGGCAAGGCCCAAGCAGTCACTGCGACGGCCCGCAAGATAGCAGTCCTGTTCTATAACGCTGTGCGTCACGGAATGGACTACGTCGATCCCGGGGCCTCGTCCTATGAGACACGCTATCGGACGCGAGTGATCAACAATTTGCACCGACGTGCAAGGCATTCGGCTTTGTCCTGCACCCCTTGGAACCGGGAGCTGGTGCCGTCTCTTAGGAATCGTTCTCCAGCGTCAGCTCCCCGATCGTAAGCCTCCGGTGAGGCTTTCAATTACCCACAAATTCTTTTCCGACCAAGGCGCCTAACGCGATGTCGGTGAGGCGCGACAGCCCGCGCCACATGACCGTATTGCCAGGGGGCGGATCGCTGGCGCGTGCGAGATAACCGCCGAGCCGGGCGATCTTGATGAGATAGTGCGAAAGCGTCTTTCTCGCTTTTGGTTTGTCGTTGACGAGGCGATCGAGCACGCCGATTTCAGTCGCGGTCAATACAAGGGTTGGCGGTGCATCTGGGGCGGAACGGTCGAGCATCGTCATCCAGAAGACCCGCCAACTCAGGATGCAAAAAAGCGAGATCAGATTGGTCAGACGCTGGCCGGTCCTAAGCTTCGACTCCTCGGCTTTGCAGCCTGATTTGAGTATCTTGTGAAACACCTCGATCTTCCATCTCAAAGCATACCATTCGAGCTTCTCAATGGCGTCGGTGCGGGAGCTGCGGCGCGACAATCAAGA
>NZ_VSSR01000017.1 GCF_008123515.1 Bradyrhizobium cytisi | reverse complement strand
GCCCTTCGGCTTGGCCTTCTTCGCAGCCTTGGCAGGCTTCGCCGCCTTCACTGGCTTGGCTGGCTTCGCCGTCTTGGCGGGCTTCGGCTCTGGCTTGGCGTCGGCCTTCGCCTCGGGCTTCACTTCGCTGCCATAGCTGGCGGGCACGAGGATCGCGCGGCCTTCATCGGTGATCGCGTACACCAGCGCCTTGCGGCCATTGTTCGCGGTGGCATTCAGCCGCATCGCTTCAATGCGCGCCGCAGCGAGCGAGGGGTGCTCGGTGGTCTGCGGCTTGTTGTTCTTCAGGATGGTGGCGGTGAACTTTTTGCAAGCCGGGATCCGCGCGAGATCGGCGGCGTCTGCGGGGTGGATTTTTTTCGAGGTAGCCATGAGTGATCGTTCCTTTTTTTCAAGAAGCGCTTCGCTGAATTGCTCGGCGGTTCTGACCCCTCAACCCCAGCACCATGCGGTGGCCGGGGCTTGCGGAGCGGCTCGGGATCATCCGAGCCGAAGGAAGGCGCTCATTTGCTCTCGCCTTCCGTAGTAAAGGCGGCCGCATCGCCGTTGGCGCAAACGAAGCAGTAGCCAGAGTCACCGGGCATGCCGCCCATGATCCAAGCGCCGCGCCAGCCGAGCTTATTTGCGAGGACCTCGGCGGCCTTCGCATGATTGCCTTCGGCATTGAGCGCGTGGTCGAGATGAATGGTGATGCTGCCAGCTGCCGCGCTGGCCTTGATGCGCGAGCCCTTGACGTTCGACGCGGGCAGATACTTGGTGATGATCGCCTGATAGCTTCGGATCGATTTAGCCATGGTGATGTTTTCCTTTTTTCAGAAGCCCTCGCGGTGGGTGCGAGGTTCTGACCCCCTAACCTCGGCGGTCTGGCCGAGGCGGAAAGGCAGGGGCTTTACAGCTGATCAGCTGGTCGAGATCGCGCGCGTCAATGTGGTCTTCCTTTCGATCCGCTGGGGCCTAGCCCCGCGCGGCGGGCTTGCGAGGAAATGCCTTGGCATTGAAGCGCCAAGGTTATTCGTGAAAGAGCCTATTTTGTAGGGGTAAAGATCGGCTCAGCGAGGGCCATATCCGCTCGCCAAGGCCCACAATAAGGCCCACACGGTTTTGCCGTACGCACGGCTCGCCATTTCGCCGCAGTTTTCCCGGCCCTGTCGACGGAGCCGGAAACTTACAGACGAGACGAACCTGACAGCGCCGCTCGTCGGCACGCGGTTTCGGGCTCACAGGGACTACCCGCCCTGCCCGCACCTCTCACGCCCAACGCTGCCCGCGTCCACCGCAAGCCCGGCTCGCAACCAAGACGACACGAGATCGCCCCTCAAGGATGAGCCGGGATGCCCAACACATACGCCATTTCCGAATTTCGGTAAAGTGGAATATTTTCGCCAGCGCGGATTGACAGCTCCTGCAGGTGTTTTGCCCGTCGGGCGCCGTTACTGCGCGCCCGATCCGCCCTGCACGATCTTTTCGTTCAGCTTCTGATCGACGGTATCGACCGTGCGGTCGATCTCGGCATTGGGCGCGCCGATCTGATGCGAGATCAGCTTCACCAGAAGGTCGACGCGCTCGATAAATGGCGCACCGCCGGCCACGGCCCGCGCTGCCGACGACGGCTTGAGCAGGCTTTCGGCGGCCTTGGCGTATTTCGCGAACGGCACCTGGTCCTGCGGATCGGCGCCGAGGCGGCGCGCGATTGCGTCGACATGGTCGTAGATCGTCTGCGAGCGCGCGAGGTCGCCGTGCACGGCGTCGCGGATCGACTGCGGCTCGTGCGGGGTGATGCAGCGGTAATTGCCGGTGAGCAGCATCGACCATTTCGCCAGCGGCACGAACAGGGACTCGAACACTTTCAGCTTCACCGGCACGTCATGACCGTCGAGCCTCACCGCGTCGATATCGGCCTCGAGCTCGCGCAGCACCTTGTTGTGCGCCTCGTCGGCGAAGGCCGAGGCCTTGAAATTCGTGGGCAGGCCGACATGCAGCACGTTCGCCGCCTCTTCCGGCGGACGGAAGGCCTGCGGATCGGGCGAGCACAGCGTCACGAGTCCCGGCTCGAACCGCTCCCACACCAGCGCATTGGTGTAGGCCTCCTCGAGATCCATGTCGGCGAGCGCCGGAATGCGCTTGAGATAAGGCAGCGGCGGCATGTTCATGATCGAGAGGCACGGCAGCTTCGCCGCGGCGATCTTGATCATGAGCATGCGGACCGTGTGGTTGGTGTATTGCGGCTCCTGCATCGCCAGGCCGACGAGATCGTAGCGGGAGACGTCGACATTCTGCGGCGTTACCGCGTCGAGCTTGCCGGGCAGGTCGCGCGAGAAGATCGCGCGGTGCATCGCCTCGTCGCGCAGCTTGATACGCACCTCGGTACCGTCGCGGTTGATCAGCTCGGCGGTCTTGGCGCGGCAGACCAGGGTCACGTTGTGCCCGGCCATCAGCAGCTTGGTGCCCAGCAGGGAGCCGTAAGAAGCTCCCAGAATCAGAACGTTACGCGCCATGTTCACCCCTCGAGAACTTGTGCGATTTTTGCGCCCCATTCGCGGGCGAGTTGGCGGCATGTAAGGCAAACCGGCCGGGGATGGCAACTGGGATATTGCATACAAGGACGCGCCGATTATTCCGTCTCCCGGACGAGGCAGCGGCGCGGTTCCTCTGAAGCGACTTTCCGTTTTACCGGAATCAGGAGTCCTCGACGATTCGGCTCCCGCCCCGGACCGCACTTCCACGGCTTTCGAATCCCGACTGAAATCCGACGTGGGCAACGCGGGATGATTCGTCCTGTTTCGCTCGACGCATCCCGATCCGATTGATAAGCCCCTGTCCGCGAATGGAAGGGCCTGAGTCGGGATATGACGGTTGCGATCGAGATGGGGCTGACCACGGCGGGCGCTGTGGCGGCCATGGACCTCGAGGAACTCCTGGCGACCCGTCTCCTGGTGCAGGGCAATTCGGGCTCCGGCAAGTCGCATCTGTTGCGGCGCCTGCTCGAGCAGAGCGCGCCCTGGGTGCAGCAGGCCATCATCGACCCCGAAGGCGATTTCGTCACGCTGGCCGAGCGCTTCGGCCATCTGGTGATCGAGGCCGAGGATCACACCGAGCGCGGCCTTCAGGTCGCGGGCGAACGCGCCCGGCTGCATAGGGTCTCCACCGTGCTCAATCTCGAAGGGCTGGATGCCGAGAACCAGATGCGGCGCGCGGCTGCCTTCCTCGGTGGCCTGTTCGACGTCGAGCGCGACCATTGGTACCCGATGCTGGTAGTGGTCGACGAGGCGCAGCTGTTTGCGCCGGCCGTCGCGGGCGAAGTATCGGACGAGGCGCGAAAACTCTCGCTTGGCGCCATGACCAATCTGATGTGCCGCGGCCGCAAGCGCGGGCTCGCCGGCATCATCGCCACGCAACGGCTGGCAAAGCTCGCCAAGAATGTCGCGGCCGAAGCCTCGAACTTCCTGATGGGCCGGACCTTCCTCGACATCGACATGGCGCGCGCCGCCGATCTGCTCGGCATGGAGCGGCGGCAGGCTGAAGCCTTCCGCGATCTCGAACGCGGACAATTCATGGCGCTCGGACCTGCGCTGTCGCGCCGTCCGCTACGGCTGAACATCGGCCCGACCGCGACCTCCCCGCGCAATTCGACGCCGCGACTGCTGCCTATGCCCGAAGCGGCGCTGGAGGATGCCCGCGCCGTGATCCTGGCCGCGCCGCCGCCCGATGCCAGCCGCCCGCAGCGTCGCCCTGCGCCTGATTTGCTCGAGCAGCTCCGCGCGGCGAAGGCCGCAGCGCCCGAAGTCCGCCCCGAGGTGGTTGAGGTCCTGATCAGTGCCGAAGAGCTCGCGGACCGGCGCGAGCGGGTGGATCGGACGCTGCGCGCCGTGCTGGCTGTGCCCGATGCCGGCTTCCGCGCCATCGGCGTGCTCTATCAGGAATTCGCGGTCCGCTGCCGCATCGAGGGTCTCGGCGCATCAGTCCCCGACCTCGGCGAATTCCGCCGCATGCTGACGCATGCGCGCGCAGGCCTCGGCACAGACATCGCCGAGGACGATGCCTGGCAGGAGGTGACGCTGCGCGCCTCGATCCTGCCCGACGACATGCAGGGCGTGTTCATGATGATTGCCCGCGCCGCCAAGGAAGGCTGGCCCTGCCCCGGCGATGCCGCGATCGCGCGGGCCTATGGCTCGCATTCGCTGCGCCGGGCCCAGCGCCTGCTCGGCTACATGGAGGAGCAGGGCCTGATCGTCGTCCAGCTTGACGGCAGCGGACGCAGGTTCGTGACGCTGGTGGAATTGGCCTGGGCGACCGCTCCGGGCGATCCCAATGGCGACGATCAGCACGCGGAGCCGATGCCGAGCGCGGCTTCGCTCTAAGCCGACGAATTCAGGGACACCTCGTCACTTACGCCGCCTCGGTCGCATCGGGCAAACGGCGCGCCTGATCCGCGAACATCCGGCGGTAGAGCAGGCTTGAGACGAGCCAGGCGATCACGAACAGCGCGATCACCGCGAAACCGACATTCGCAAGTGATTCGTTGAGGGCATCGACCAGTGCCCACACGCCGCCGTTAAGTCCAAGTCGATCGGCGATCAAACCAAGCGCCTCGATACCGCCGATGAACAGCGCGACCGCGACGGACGCGCCGGTGATGGTGAGGTTGTACCAGAGCTTTCGCACGGGATCGACGAAGGCCCAGCGATAGGCGCTCACCATCAGCGCGGAGTCGGCGGTGTCGACCAGCGCCATGCCCGACGCGAACAGCGCGGGGAAGACCAGGATATCGGCGAGCGACGCGCCGCGCGCGGCTTCGGTGGCGGAGATGCTGAGCAGGCCGATCTCGGTCGCGGTGTCGAAGCCGAGCCCGAACAGCAATCCGAGCGGGAACATGTGCCAGGGTCTTGTCACCAGGCGGAACATCGGGCCGAGCAGGCGCGCGAGAAAGCCGCGGTTCGCCAACAGCGCGTCGAGCTGGCCTGCGTCATGGACGCCATACGCGCGAGCGATCCGAAATGTCCGCCACAGGCCAGCGAAGATGGCGAGATTGATGGCTGCGATGACGAGCAGGAACAGCGCCGACACCGAGGTGCCGATCAGGCTGCCGAGATCCCTAAGCAGGCTGTCGCCACCGAGGCTGACCACGCCGAGCGCGAGCAGCACGGTCGCGATCACAACAACAGTGGAATGGCCGAGCGCGAAATAGAGGCCGACGCTGCGCGGCGTATCATCCGTCTGCATCAGCTTGCGCACGACGTTGTCGATGGCGGCGATGTGGTCGGCGTCAACGGCGTGGCGCAGGCCGAACACCCATGCCAGCAGCGCGGTCGCCATCACCGCGGGCCGGTCCGCGAACAAGGCGAAAGCCCAGGCCCATGCGGCAACGTTGGCGGCAACGAGCCCGCCGAACAGCAGCACGGTGGCGGGTTCGGCCGCCCGCAAAGACCTCGTCACGAAACTCATCCCGCCGCACGCCTCATTGCGTCAATGGTATGATCTTTTCATAGAATGATCATACTGACCAATGCAATCCCGCGCGATCGGGCCGATTTTCGTGCATGGCCGCCTTACGCCGCCTCCGATCCGCCGAGATAGGCGTCGCGAACCCGAGGGTCGTCCTTCAGTGTCCGCGCTGATCCCGACAGCACGATCTTGCCGGTCTGGAGCACATAGGCCTCGTGGGCGATCTCGAGCGCAAGGCTGGCGTTCTGCTCGACCATGAACACCGAGACGCCTTCCTGGTTGATGGTGCGGATCAGCTCCAGCACGCGGTCGACATAGAGCGGCGACAGGCCCATGGTCGGCTCGTCCATCACGATCATCCTGGGACGGCTCATCAGCGCGCGCGCCATCGCGACCATCTGCTGCTCGCCGCCGGAAAGTGAGCCGGCACGCTGCGACAGCCGCTGCCCAAGCTTTGGGAACAGCGTCAGCATCTTGTCGAGATCCTGCGCGATCGCCTCGCGGTCGCTGCGCACGAAAGCACCCATCAAAATGTTCTCGCGGACGCTCATATCCGCGAACAATCGCCGCGCCTCCGGCACCGAGGCGATGCCGCGGCGGACGATCTGCGGCGTGGTCAGCCCGATCAGCGAGGCGCCGTCAAACGTCACCTCGCCCGAGCGCGGCTTCACCAGGCCCAGAATGATCTTCATTGTCGTCGATTTTCCGCTGGCATTGCCGCCGAGCAGGCAGACGATGTGGCCGCGGCCGACCGTGATCGACAGGCCGAAATGCACCTGGGCCTGGCCGTAAAACGTGTTGACGTTCGTCAGGGCCAGCAGCGGTTCGGGTGAGCTCATGGTCATGCCGCGCTCTCCTGTTCCGCCGTCCCCGACAGGCCGTGACCGAGATAGGCCTCGATCACCTTGGGATCCTTGCGCACCTCTTCGCCGGGCCCTTCCGCGATCTTCTTGCCCTCGTCCATGACGATGACGCGGTCGGAGAGACGCATCACCATCTCCAGCTTGTGCTCGATCAGGAGAATGGTCAGGCCTTCAGCCTTCAATTCGGCGACGAGGCCCTGCATCTCCGTGGTCTCGCTCGGGTTCATGCCGGCGGTCGGCTCGTCGAGCAGCAACAGGCGCGGCTTCAGCGCCAGCGCGCGAGCGATCTCGACACGGCGGCGATTGGCGTAGGACAGGCTGTAGGCGGGCTGGTCGATCCGCGGCAGCAGCCGCTCGCCGAAGCGGGCGAGAATGGTTTTGACCTCCTCGCGCAGCCGCTCTTCCTCAGCCTTGACGCTGGAAGGGCGCAACAGCGCCAGCCCCAATTCCAGGAGCGGGCCGATCACCGGCACCGCCGGCTTCACGGCGCGCAGGCGCGTGTGGGCGCCGATCAGGACGTTGTCCATCACGCTGAGATTGCCGAACACGCGGCCGAGCTGGAAGGTGCGCGCGATGCCGCCGCCAGCCAGCCGTTCCGGCGAGAGGCCGGTGATGTCCTGCCCCTCGAACCGAACCTCGCCCGCATCCGGCCGGTCGAGCCCGGTCACGAGATTGAACAGCGTGGTCTTGCCGGCGCCGTTCGGGCCGATGATGCTAACGAGCCCACCCTTGGCGAGATCGAGATCGATGCCATCGACGGCGGTCAGTCCGCCGAAGCGGCGGGTCAAGCCGCGCAGGGACAACAGCGGTGCATGCGCCTCCGCCATCAGATCGTCCCCAACAGGCCCTGCGGCCTGAACCGCACCAGCAGCAGCAGCACGATGCCGTAGATCAGGATGCGATACTCCGCCGCGATCCGGAATATCTCCGGCAGGCCGACCAACGCCACCGCCCCAACTACGGCGCCCACGACGTTGCCAAGGCCGCCGAGGATGACGACCGTCAGCGCCAGAATGGATTGCTGCGTGTTGAAGGTTTCGTGGTTGATGTAGGAATAGAGATGCGCGGCGATACCGCCGCTGACGCCGGCGGCGAACCCGCCGAAGATGAAGGCGAGCGACTTGTAGCGGTTCAGGCTCAGCCCATAGGCGCGCGCGGCGATGTCGTCGTCGCGGATGGCGCGAAAGCTGCGGCCGAGATGCGACGAGAGCAGGCGCGCCTGGAGCAGCGCCAGCGCGACCATCACGGCAAAGCTGAACCAGTACACGGAATTGGGGCTGATCAGATCGTAGCCGAACAGCGACAGCGGCGGGATGCCGGAGATGCCGATCGGGCCGCGCGTCACGCTCTCCCAGTTCAAGATCACCAGCGACACGATCTCGCCGATGGCGAGCGTTGCGATCGAGACATAATGCCCGCGCAGCCGGAACGACGGCGAGATCAGAATCGTGCCGAGCGCGGCACTCATCAGGCCGCCGGCAATGATGGCGAGACCGACGGGAACGGCCAATGTCAGTGAGAGCAGAGCAGACGTATAGGCGCCGATCGCGAGCAGCGCGGCGTGCCCCAGCGAGACCTGCCCGATCGTGCCGGCAACCAGCGTAAGACTCAGCGCGAGCATGCCGAGCAGCCAGGCGTTGATCAGGGTCTGGAGCATGTAAAAGGACACCGGAAGCAGCGGCAGGACCGCGAACGCCGCGACCGCGACAGCCAAGGCCCAGCGCGGAATGCGCACCGGCCGGCTCGGCGCGATGAACGTGCCGGTGAGCGGCTCGGGCGGCGCCTGCCGGGCGCTGGCGAACAGGCCGTTCGGCCGCAGCACCAGCACGACGACCAGCAACAGGAAGGCAAACAGATTGCGGTAGCTGGTGCCGAACACGGCAACGCCGTAGCTCTCGACCAGTCCGAGCAGCAGACTGCCGACAACAGCACCCGGCACGTTGCCGGCGCCGCCGACGACTTCCGCGACAACGCCCTTCAGCGTCGCCTGCAGGCTCATCGCGGTGTCGATCTGGTTGTAGTACATGCCGACCAGCAGACCGGAGACGCCGCCGAGCGCAGCCGCAATGCCAAACACCGCCTGATTGACGCGGTTGACATCGACGCCCATCTGCATCGCGGCGTCGCGGTCCTGCGAGGCTGCGCGCACCGCCCAGCCGAGCTTGCTGTAGCGCAGGAACACGAACAGCGAGAGCGCGCTGGAGATGCCGACACCGGCGATGAGGAGATCAAGCGGCCCGATCGTGCCGCCGCCGAGCTGGAAGCGCACGTCCGGCAACTGGCTCGGCAGCGCACGCGGATTGGGCGAGAAGGTCAGCATCACCAGCTGATCGAGCACGAAGCTGATGCCGATCGTCGCCAGCAGCGGCGCGATCCGCACCGAGTTCTGCAGCGGCCGCAGGCCGAACCGCTCGATGATCAGCCCGACCAGCGCCGCCACCACCGCGACGAAGATGATGGTGATCGGCAGCGGCGTGTGCAGCTGCACCACCGCGACCCAGCCGATATAGGCGCCGACGAGATAGATCGACCCTTGCGCAAAGTTGATCAGCCGGCTGACGCCGAAGATCAGCGCGAGCCCGACCGCAACGAGGGCGTAGACATTGCCGACGATCAGCCCGTTGATCGTGTAGTCGAGCCAGGAAGCCACGCGATGGTCCCAATCAGAGAAAAGCGGTCGAAGCTAGCGCCCGGCCATCGGGTCAGGTCGGCTTGCCGTCCCAAAGCGCGAACTGGCCCTTGCGCACGACGAGCTCGGCATTCATCGCACCCTTGACGCGGCGGCTGGCAACGTCGAACGTCGCAGCGCCAAAGATGACGCTCGGGACGTCCTTCACTTTGGTAAAGGCGTCGCGGATCGCCTTGCGATCGGTGCCGCCGATCTTTACCACGGCGGCGGCCATGTTCATCGCGTCATAGGCGTAGGCATTGAACGCGTCGGGCTCGAGCCCATTGTACTTCTTCTTGAAGCCGGCGATGAATTTCTGCACCTCGGGACGCGGATCCTCCGGGAAGTAGCGCGTGCCGACATGGACGTCCTCGACGGCGTCGCCGCCGAGCTCGAGGAATTTCGGCGAATAGACCGAGCTCGCGGCGCAGATCACCTGCTTCAGCCCGACCTGCCGGGCCTGCCGCGCGATCAGCGCACCGTCGGAGTAATATGAGATCAGGACCAGCCCGTCCGGATTGGCGTCGCGCACGCGGACCAGCGTAGAGCGGAAGTCGCGCTCCTCGGCGATATAGCCTTCGGTGACCACGATCTCCGCCCCATATTCCTTGGCGGCGTTGTTGAAGTAGTCGCGGCTGGTGCGGCCCCAATCGGTGTTGAGGTGCAGCACGGCAAGCTTCTTCAGGCCAAGCTTCTTCACGGCATAGGCTGCCAGCAGCGGCTGCTCGTCGGCCTGGCTGACCGACGTGCTCCACATGAAGTCACCGCCCTTGGTGAAGTCAGGGTGCGAATTGGTGAAGCCGAACTGCACGAGACCGCCACGCTGATAGATCGGCGAGGCCGCCATCGATGCGGGGCTCGAGAAATCGCCGAGCTCGAGGACGATGCGGGGATCGGAGATGAATTTCTGAGCGATCGCCACCGACTGGCGCGGGTCGCTCTGGCTGTCCTCGAAGCTGTAGGCCAGCTTGCGGCCGTTGATGCCGCCGCCGGCCAAAATCTCGTCGAGCGCGAGATCAAAGCCCTGCTTCCACTGCGTGCCATATTGCGCGTTCGGTCCCGTGAGGGGACCGCTGACACCGAGCAGGATCGGCTCGGCGCTGTCGGCAAAGGCTGCGCGCGAAAGCGCCGTTCCCGCGATTGCGGCGGCGAGCGAGCCCTTGACCAAGGTTCGGCGATTGATGTTGCTCATGCACGGCTCCATCCAGTCAGGTGTTACAGACAAGCAGCAATTCTTGTGCCGGTGAAATTGCCTATTTCGAGGGCTCGCCGAGCGACAGCATCAGCCGGTTCGCCCAGTTGAAGAACGAGGCGCCGTTGATGACGTCGACGATCTCGGCGTCGTCAAGGCCGGCACTGCGCAGCTCCGCGATATTATCGGGACCGAACGCGATCGGCGTCGCGGCCAGCGCCACCGACGCCTTGACCACGGCGTTCCAGCGCTCGCCGAGATCGGCGTTGACGCCTTCGTCGAGCAGCTTCTGCACGTCCTCGCGGCGCTTGGAGTAGGTGCTGGCGAAGCGCGCATGCACCGAGGCGCAATAGATGCAGCCATTGTAGCGAGAGGTCGCCGCCGCCGCGAGCTCACGCTCGGCGCGCGGCAGGCCGTCGGCTGTGTTGTAGAAGATGTCCTTGTCGGTCTTGGTGCGGGCTTCCAGCACCTCGGGATCGCGCACGAGCAGACGGAAATATTCCGACTTGGCGCGGGCGCGATCGACGAGACCGGCGAAATGCCGCTCGGTGAGCGCGGCCTCGGGCAACGGCTCGATCCACGAGACCCAGCCAAGCTCATCCTGGGTGAAGACGACGGGCGGATTGACGGTGGCGCTCATGATGCGGCCTCCTCTTAGGCGTTCGCTGCGGCGAGCGAGCGCAAGCCGCTGACGACGCGCACCTGAAACGACAGGAATGCGACGAGTTGGGAGAAGGTGACGATGCCGGTGTTGGACCAGCCGGCGGCCAGCAGCGCCTTCATGTCGGTAGATGCCGCATCGCGCGGTCGGAACACCAGGAGGTGCGCATGCTCGAGTGCCGCGACGAGCCGGGTGCCGAGAACGGACTTGCTCGCCGCACTGACGCGATAAATCAGACCGGCTGTGTTCTCGACCGACAGCGGACCTGAAGGAAATGAGCCATACGGCCCCGAGGTCTTGCCCCGCGCGATCTCGGCCTCGACCGCTTCAAGCAGGGCCGCGCCACCCGCGCTTGCCGCAAGCTTCTCGCGATAGAAGGTCGCAACGGGAGACTCGCCATGGAGCCCGGTCACGAAGGCCGCGACCGCGGCGCGTTCGAGCAGCGAGACATCGCCGGCGTCGATCGGCTCGAACAGCGAGAGATAGCTCTTCTGCGCGTTGTCACGCGCCTGCAGGCGCCGTGCGCGAATGGCGTCAAGCGCCGATCCCGGCTTGATCCCGGCGAGCGTGTCGATGATGTCGGGCGTACTCATCATAATTCCTCGTGCAATCCAAAAAATCCCAACTAGCCTGCCAGCGCCACGTCGGCAGCCGTCCGGCTCCAGCCCAGCGCCGGTGCGACCTTGTCGGCCACGAGCTCGATAGAGCGCAGCACATAAGGGTGCGGCGCATCGACCGAGTGAACCTGAAAGACCAGATCAGTCACCCGCTCCAGCGTCGCGTCTGATCGCAGCGAGGCAATGACCTCGTCGGCGCCGCCGACATGGGTGTCGAACGCCGTGATCATCTCCTCCAGCGTCTCGCCGGGGGGAAGGTGACCGCCCTTCATGAACTGCGGCAGCGCGCGGCGCAGCCCGATATCGGCGAGCCGCAGGGCCTCGCGATGATCGTCGGCGACGAACACGCTGCGCGACGCCATGATCCGCGGCTCCGCGCCCGGCGGCAGCGCTGCGAGATAGGCATCGATGATCGGATTCTGGATCTCGGCGAGCGTGGCCTTTGGCGCGTCCTTGGCCCGGGGCTGGGTGCGCGAGAGCAGCAGGCCGTCTCCAGCCTTGCCGGCGCGCGCGCCGCCTGCCACCGAGAATGTCGCCTGCCAGATTCGCTTGTCCAGCTGCGGCCGCTGCGGATAAAGCGTGTCGCCGCCGTCGAGCGGCTTGCCGGTCAGCGCCTTGCGGACGATCTCCAGATTGCGCGCAAAGATCTCGTTACGCTCTGTGCCGTCGAGGCCAAAGGCGGCAAAGGCGGACGGATTACCACCGGTGCCGACGCCGAGCTCGAACCGGCCGTTGCAGAGGAGATCAAGCACCGCGGCGTCCTCCGCCACCCGCACCGCGCTCTCCAGCGGCAGCGTGACGATGCCGGTGCCGAGGCGAATGCGCGAGGTCTGGGCTGCGACATAGCCGAGGAAGGTGAAGGGCGACGGCAGGCCGCCCTCGCGCTCGTGAAAATGGTGCTGCGCGATCCATGCGGAATCGAGACCTGCCTTCTCGGCGCACACGATCTGCTCGGCGGCGAAGCGATACCGCTCCGCAGGCGGCGCCTCGTCGAGCAGCCGTGTGAAGAATCCCAGGCGTTTCAGGTTTGCAAAGCGTTTCATACGACCCCTGTCGGGCGAGGATGGCCACGGCCCCCAATGATGTCGGTTGCCGGAGCCCGAGACAAGCGGGCAATGCGCAAGGCTGCCCGCCGGCGTTGGCTTCCCGCGCTGGACCTTGGCGAGGCAGATTGCCTACCAGCTCGGCAGCACCGCGCCCTTAAACTTGGTGAGGATGAACTCCTTCACCTCGGGCGTGTGATAGCTGTCGACCAGGATCTTGACCCAGGGCTTGTCCTTGTCGGCGCTGCGCACCGCGATCAGGTTGACGTAGGGGCCCTTGGGGTCCTCGCGCAGGATCGGGTCCTTGACCGGATCGAGGCCCGCCTGGGTTGCATAATTGGTATTGATCGCGGCCGCGTCGACGTCGTCGAGCGCGCGCGGCGCCTGAGCCGCATCGACCTCGATAAACTTCAGCTTCTTGGGATTCTCGGTGACGTCGAGCACGGTCGGCTTGAAGCCCGTGCCGTCCTTCAGCTTGATCACGCCCTTGTCGCGCAGCAACAGCAGCACGCGACCGCCATTGGTCGGATCGTTGGGAATCGACATCTTGCCGCCGTCGGGAATGTCGGCGAAGGCCTTGTGCTTCTTCGAATAGACGCCGATCGGGAAATTGACGGTAAGGCCGACAGACTCGATTCTGTAGCCGCGGTCGGCCTTCTGGTTGTCGAGATAAGGCTGGTTCTGGAACGAATTGGCCTGGATGTCGCCGGCATCGAGCGCTGCGTTCGGCACCACATAGTCGGAGAACTCGATAAGCTGGATGTCGAGCCCCTGCCTGGCGGCGACCGGCTTCACCGCCTCGAAGATCTGCGCATGCGGCCCCGGCGTCACGCCGATCTTGATGGTCTCGGCCGAAGCCGCGGCCGACCATGCGGCAAGCACGGTTGAGAGGATCAGGGCAGAACGAAACGACATCTTTGGTCTCCGGCTGTAGCAACGATGGGAACCGTCTTCCCCTGCCCGGAGCGCGAAATCAATGAAAAGAACGTTCATATTTGCCGCCTGCGGCGGGCGATGCTTCTCCGTGAGACGTCAAATGGGAAAGAATCCGGAGGCACGCACCCGCTCTAGCCGCGCTCGGCCCGCCAGGTCGACTGCGACAGCATGATCAGCACGCAGATCGCGGCATAGGCGGCGAGCGATACCGTGACCATGGCGGCGAGCCCGGTCATTCCCGCACCGAAATACGCAACCGCAATCCAGCCGCCGCCGGCCGCGATCAGGATGCGCGCGACCGCGGACAGCAGGGGGCCCATCGCCCGGCCCGTGCCTTGCGCGGCGAACGACGTGACGAAGCCAAAACCCAGCGCCGCATAGGCCGGTGCCACGACACGCAGGTATGTTATGCCTTCGTTCACGACGTCCGCGTCGTGGCTGAAGATATGCAGCCAGGCCGTCGGAAAGATCGCGACCAGGAGGCCGATCGAGCCGGTCATGATCATGCCCGCGGCGCCACTGACCCAGCCGATCCTTTGCGCCCGCGCGGTCTGGCTTGCGCCCATGTTGACGCCGACCATGGTCAGCGTCGCCGTGCTGATGCCGAACAGCAGCGGGATCATGATGTAGTCGAGCCGCGAGGCGATGCCGTAGCCGGCGAGCGCAGAGGTGCCGAACAGGCCGACCGCGCCGGTGACGAGGATGACGGTGAGGTTGGTCAGCAGGGCGTTGAATGCTGTGGGGATGCCGACCTTCAACATGTCGCCGAAAATCCTTGCGCGCAGCGGCACGATGTGCAGCCTCAGGCCGGATGCGCCCGAGGACATGTAGCGCAGCAGGAACAGCATGGCCGCGCCGTAATAGAGCCCGAAGGCGACGCCGGCGCCGCCGATGCCGAGGCCTGGGACGGGGCCGAAGCCGAAGATCAGCAGCGGCGACACCGGAATCGTCACGATCGCGCCGATCAGCGTCACCAGCGCCGGCACCTTGACGTTGCCGGAACCGCGCAGCGCGGCAGCCTGGAGGTTGACGATCCATGCGGGAATCGCGCCTGCAAACAGAGAGTTCGAATAAGTGATGGCCGCGTCGAGCGCGCCGTCGCGGCCGCCGAGCGCGCGGAACAGCGCGGGGCCGCCAAGGCGCACGCCCAGCGTAAACAGCGCGCCCGCGATGATCGCAAGCACGATGGCATGGAACAGTGCCGCATCCGCATCGTCGCCGCGACCGGCGCCGACCGCACGCGCCACCGACGAGGCGACGCCGGAGCCGAACCCGCCATTCGACATCATGGTCATCAGCATGAAGATCGGAAACACCAGCGCAGCACCGGCCAGCGCATCGGTGCCGAGATAGCCGACATAATAGGCCTCCGCGATGTTGACTGCGGTCTGTGCCACCAGGACGGTCACGGTCGGCAGCGCGAGCTTGAGCAGCGTCGGCAAGATCGGTGCCGTCAGAAGCGCGGCGCGCCGCTGATCGGCGGATGTCGGCACGGTGCGAGGCGCGATCGCGCTGCGCGCCGGGGGCTCGATCGCGGACAAGGGCGGTGCGGCGACGTCCTCGACTGACATTGGGCACGATCCTGTGGTTTTCCGGGGGGCTACCAGCGGTCCGGCAACCATTGAATTATTATCATAATGCTTTATTATGGTCGTAATGCAATAGACAAATCGCTCACGATCCTGTGGCCGGCACCTTCCGGGCCGGCCACAGGAGGGAGTCAGGCTCCATGCGCTACGAAAAGGGACACAAGGACGAAACCCGCCGGCACATCCTCGATGTCGCCTCGGCGCAGTTCCGCGAGAGTGGAATAGCCGCGGTCGGCCTCGCCGGCATCATGTCGGAGGCGGGCCTCACCAATGGCGCCTTCTACTCGCACTTCGCCTCCAAGGAGGATCTGGTGCGGGAGGTGCTGACCGATGCGCTCACCCGGCGCGAAGAGCGGCACAAGGCCAATCTGGAGAACGGCGTCGCGCTCGAGACCACGATCCGCGACTATCTTTCGACGCGGCATCGCGACCACGCCGGGACCGGCTGCCCGATCGCCGCGCTGGTCGCCGAGATCGCGCGGCATCCGAAGGCGACACGCGATGCCTTCACCGGCAAGGTCGCCGACATCGTCGTGCTGATGGCGGAGCAGATCAGACTGGGCACAGCGAAGGAGCGTCGGCGCAAGGCGATCACGATCTACGCGACCATGGTCGGCGCACTTCAGTTGGCGCGCGCGGTCAACGACAAGCCATTGTCCGACGAGATTCTGGAGAATGCGGTGGAAGCGGCGGTTGCCGTTGCCAACGAACGCTGACGCGTTCGAACGTCCGGCCGCCATCTGTGGTGCTTTGGAGGCGGCTGAAATGATTCTCTGGCCGTTGCAATACAGCGAAACTTGATGTCCCGGCAGCGGCCGGTTAGCGTCTGTGCGCGGCCTTACAACTTCCCCAAGTTCGCTGAGTTCGCATTGGACCGTCGCCTGAACCCGCTGTCAAGCGACGGTCCAGTTTCCTGCTCGGCAAAGCTGACCGGTTCGGCTTTCGTGATCGCTACACCGGATCGAACGCCCGGATCGGCGGCAGATTGCCGGTGAACTTTTCCACCTCGACCGTCGTGAGCTGGCCGGTGCAGCCTTGCGCGAAGGACGAGGTACCGATGTCGCGGGTCAGCACGTTCGGATTGCCGTGAACGCAGAGCGGCGCCTCGTCTTCGGGGTCCATCGGGTCGTACCAGGCGCCGGTCGGGAGCTGCACCACACCGGGCGCGATGCCGTCAGTGACGTTCACCGCGGCCAGGCAGGCGCCGCGTTGGTTGAAGAGACGGATGATATCGCCGTCCTTGATGCCGCGCGCGTCAGCGTCGCGCGGATTCATCCGCGCGACCTCGCGGCCGCGATGTTTGGCGGCGAGCGAATGTCCGCCGAAGTCGAGCTGGCTGTGCAGCCGCGTCACCGGCTGGTTGGCGACGAGGAAGCACGGCGCGCCGGGTTTCGGCATATCGCTCTTCTCGAGCCAGACCGGATGTCCCGGACAATCCGCATCGCCGTGTCCGGCGATCTTCGCGGAGTAAATCTCGATGCGTCCGCTCGGCGTCGGCAGCGCATGCGCGACCGGGTCCTCGCGAAAACTGCGCAGCCGGCCGCCATCGTCGGGCTGCTGCGGCACGACCAGGCTGCCGCGCTGCCAGAACTCCTCGAAGCTCGGGGCCTCTAACCCGCGCTTGGCGAGCGAGACGCGGGTCGGCTCGTAGAGATGCTCCAGCCACTCTCGCGAGGTGCGCCCCTCGGTGAAGGGCTCGCGGGCGCCGAGGCGATCGGCAAGATTGGCGAAGATATCGTAATCGTCGCGCGCAAGCCCAAACGGCTCGGCAATGCGGTGCATCGCAACCATCAGCGGATCGTTGGTGGAATAGCCAATGTCCTCGCGTTCCAGCGTCATGGTCGAGGGCAGCACGATATCGGCGTGGCGCGCCGTCGCAGTCCAGGCGAGCTCGTGCACCACCAGCGTATCGACTTTCGCGAAGGCCTTGCGCAGGCGGTTGATGTCCTGGTGATGATGGAATGGATTGCCGCCGGCCCAATAGACCAGGCGGATGTCCGGATAGGTGCGCGTCTCGCCATTGTAGCGATAGGTGCTGCCAGGATTGAGCAGCATGTCGGCGATGCGCGCCACCGGAATGAAATCACGGACGCCGTTGCGGCCCTGCCCCAGCGTCGGCCCTGGCACGTCGTTGACGCGGCGGCCGTAATAGCCGATCGCGCCCAGTGAATAGGCGTAGCCGCCGCCGGGAAGACCGATCTGGCCAAGGGCTGCCGCCAGCACCATGCCCATCCAAACCGGCTGCTCGCCATGCTCGGCGCGCTGCAGCGAATGCGAGACGGTGATGAGCGCGCGCTTGCCGGCAAGGCGCCGTGCCAGCGTGTGTATGGTGTTCGCGTCGACGCCGCAGATCGCGGCCGCCCATGCGGCGTCCTTGGCCTGCCCGTCGCTCTCCCCGGTGAGATAGCGCAAGAACACCGGCCATCCCTCGGTGTAGCGATCGAGGAAGGCCTGGTCATGCAGAGCTTCGCTGACCAGCGTGTGGACGATGCCGAGCATCAGGGCGGTGTCGGTGCCGGGGATGCATGTCATCCATTCCGCGCCGGCCTCGACAGGCAGGTCATCCCGCAGCGGGCTCATCAGGATGAACTCGCAGCCGCGCTTCCGCGCCGCTTCCATCGCACCGCGCTCGACGTGCTTGCTGATCGAGCCGCCGGCGACCATCGAGTTCTTCAGCGCCATGCCGCCGAACGCGAGCACGATCTCGGTCTCGGCCGCGATCTGCTCCCAGGTGACGTTGCGCTTGGTGATGTCCTCGTAGCCCGCCATGATCTGCGGCAGCAGCACCGAGGAAGCGCCCGAGGAATAGGAGTTCACCGAGCGGACATAGCCGCCCATCGCGATGTTGAGAAAGCGATGCACCTGGCTCTGCGCGTGATGCAGCCGGCCCGCGCTCGACCAGCCATAGGAACCGCCGAACACGGCGCCGGGGCCGCGCGTGTCGCGGATGCGCATAAGCTCGTCGCCGAGCAGATCGAGCGCCTTCTCCCAGCTGACGGAGACGAATTCGTCGCGGCCGCGCCGGTCATCCGGGCCGGGCCCGCGCTCGAGCCAGCCGCGGCGGATCGCAGGCTGTGCGATGCGCGCCTGATGGCGCAACGCGCCGGGGAAATTGTCGATGATGCCGTTCGGATCGGGATCGCCCGCATAGGCCCTCACCTCCAACCCGGCTGCGCCATTGCGTGCGGAAAACACGCCCCAATGCGAGGTGTGCGGCTTGAAGCCGTCCGACAAATCGAGGCCGGGGTCGGGGAAGCCAATCGTATCGTCCATCGCGTGGCCCTCGTCGCGGAGCGCCGCGCAGGCGGCTCCGGTCGCAATCATGGACGCAATATAATGAGGCGCGCGCGTGGAGGGCAACGAATTACGGACCCCTGGAACCGCGCGCATGGCCGCATCCCGCAGATCGCACGGCGGCCTGCGGCGCGTTTCCCCCTCAACCGGGCATCTCGAGCTGCGCCCCGCTCAGCTCCGGGCGTCAACCTGGCTCGTACGATCGGATGACGCGGCCTGCCGCGCGGCATAGGCGGACGCAGCTGACGATGTCGGTGAATATTGCGCGAGGGATTCGGTGAGCTCCTCGGCAGCCTCGGTGAGCTCCTTCATCACCGCGGCGCTGTCCGTGACCTGATTGCCGGAAGAATGAATGACCTCGAACGACAATCCGTTCGGAAGATCGACGTGGATCTTGTCGATTCCGACGGTGTCAGGGGAGTCGTCATTCTGCGATTGGCCAGTCGCGGAGGACGAATTTCCCGATACCTGCTGACTCGCAAACCGCTGCACGAAATCTTCGATGGATTTGAGCGCGCTGGCGTCCAGGCCGCCGCCACCGAAATGAACGATGCCGACCGACATGCCGTTCGGCAAATTGACCTTGACCTCGTCGTAAGGCGTGCCGTCATGCATCAGCGAGGCGAAGGTCGAGACGTCTCCCTGCGAACCATCGGTCGATTTCGAGGGGCCGGTGGATGACGACGAACCCGTCGCGCTTCCACCACTGATGCTGCTCATGCTGCCGATGCTCATACGCGAACTCCACTGTCATTGCGAACGCACGTTCCGCGTGCAATGGGCATGCCAGACGGGAGATTCATTGCCATCAAGGACTTATCGCGAACGCGAGTCGGCAGATCCATCGCGACGGCAAATCTGTCCCGGCAGAAGCTGCCGACCTGCCGCCACATCGTCTTGCCGAACGCGCGCTCGTCATTTCGCCGCAGGCCTTTCCGACGTTGTCGGCATTGCCGCCTCGTCCCTGATGCAACATGATGGGGTCGGTGACGACTGTTCCTGTGGCAGCTGGAGGTCATCTGATGGACGAACACGACATCCGCGGCTTCATCGCGGAGGTGAAGCAGGGCACGCTCTCGCGACGCGCGTTCATCCAGACCATGGCTGCGGTCGGGATCGCAGCTCCAGTCGCGAGCCAGATCCTGCTCTGGAACGGCGTGGCGATGGCGGACGCCACGCTGGCCTACAAGCCGACCAAGGCCGGCGGCGGCGGTCCGCTCAAGCTCCTGCTCTGGCAGGCTCCGACGCTGCTCAATCCGCATTTCGCACTCGGCACCAAGGACCAGGTCGCCTCGCGGGTCTTTTTCGAGCCGCTCGCCGGTTGGGACAAGGAAGGCAATCTCATCCCCTGCCTCGCCGCCGAGGTCCCGACCAAGGCGAATGGCGGCCTCTCCGCCGACGGCACCACCGTGATCTGGAAGCTGAAGCAGGGCGTGCGATGGCACGATGGCAAGCCCTTCACCGCCGACGATGTCGTCTTCACCTGGCAATACGCCGCGGATCTCGCCACCGCCGCCTACACCACGGGGTCCTATCAGAACATCACGGTCGAGAAGATCGACGACCACACCGTCAAGCTGACCTTCAAGGCCCCAACCCCGTTCTGGGCCGACCCCTTCGTCGGCTCGGTCGGTCAGATCCTGCCGAAGCATCATTTTGTCGACTACGTCGGCGCGAAATCGCGCGACGCGCCGGGCAATCTGAAGCCGGTCGGCACCGGTCCCTACAAGTTCGTCGAGTTCAAGCCGGGCGATCTGCTCCGGGCCGAACGCAATCCCGACTACCACGTCAAGAACCAGCCTTATTTCGACACGTTCGAGATCAAGGGCGGCGGCGACGCGGTCTCCGCGGCGCGCGCCGTGCTGCAGACCGGCGAATATGACTATGCCTGGAATCTGCTGGTCGAGGATGAGATCCTCAAGCGCATGGAGGCCGGTGGCAAAGGCAAGGTGGAGTTCACGATCTCCGGCGGCGTCGAGTTCATCATCCTCAACACGACCGACCCGTGGACCGAGGTCGACAGCGAACGCTCCAGCGCCAAGACGAGACACCCGACGCTGTCCGACCCGGCCGTGCGCCGCGCGCTCAACCTGCTGATCGACCGCGACGGGATTCAGAAATTCATCTACGGCCGCGGCGCCGTCGCAACCGCCAGCTTCGTCAACCAGCCCCGCCAGTTCAAGTCGAGCAAGCTGGTTTACGAGTTCAATGTCGACAAGGCCAACAAGATTCTCGATGAGGCCGGCTGGAAGATGGGTGCCGACGGCATCCGCGAGAAGGACGGCAAGAAGCTCAAATACGTATTCCAGACCTCGATCAACGCCCCGCGCCAGAAGACGCAGGCCATCATCAAGCAGGCCTGCCAGAAGGCCGGAATCGAGATCGAGCTCAAATCGGTCACCGCATCGGTGTTCTTCTCCTCCGACGTCGGCAACCCCGACACCTACTCCAAATTCTATTGCGACATGGAGATGTACAACACGACGATGCCGCAGCCCGATCCGGAGCGGTTCCTGAACCAGTGCGTGTCCTGGGAGATCGCCAACAAGGACAACAAATGGCTCGGCCGCAACGTCTCGCGCTGGTCCGATCCGGAGGCCGACAAGGCCTACAAGGCCGCACAACAGGAGCTCGACCCGGTCAAGCGCGCCGCGCTGCTGATCAAGGTCAATGAGATCTTCTGCGCGGCCAACATCTTCCTGCCGTTGCTGTCGCGCTACATCACCGGCGGCGCCGTCAACAACCTCATGACCGACATCTCGGGGTGGGACGTCACGACGTGGAATGTGGCGAGCTGGTATCGGAGCTGAGGGCGGACACATTCCGTAGGATGGGTCCAGCACTTGAGAAACCCATCATCCTTCGTCGTTCGCCTGGCCTTGATGGGTTTCGCTTCTCCGCTCTACCCACATCGTCATTGCGAGCGCAGCGAGGCAATCCAGAATCCCTCCCCGGAAAGACTCTGGATTGCTTCCGCCTTCGCCAAGGCTTCGGCAGACAAGTCGCTGCGCTCGCAATGACGGAGTATGAGGCAACGGCTTCGCTCCGCATTTCGCCCGAGCTTTGCATGATCACTCGAAGCCGAGAGGGCGCAGGGAAGGCCGGGTGCTGATCTCGCACCCGCGGTCTGCTGCGCGAAATGGTAGCGCAGGAAAACCGCACAGCAGCATACCAGGTGGCGCCGATCACTCGGCCTTCCCTGCGCAGTGGTTTGACGGCTTATGCTGTGCTCTCCCGGGAGCCGAGTTCGTTCTGGCCTCCCTCACTTCCAGCGAATTGACGGTGCGGTTGACCCGGTTGGGCGCTCCACACCTCCGCGAAAGCTTGGCCGTAGCGACGACGGCCAGGACCACACGGTTTTACGCACGGCTCGCTGGTTCGCCGCATTATCTTCCAGCGTTGTCGACGTTGCCGGAAGAATGCAGGCGAGACGAACCCTAGATAGTGCCGCTCGTCGGCACGCGGTTTCGGGCTCACAGGGACTACCCGCCCTGCCCGCTCCTCTCGCACCCAACGCTGCCCGCGTCCACCGCAAGCCCGGCTCGCGAACAAGACGACACGAGATCGCCCCTCAAGGATGAGCCGGGATGGGCGATACATACGTCATTTCCGAATTTCGGTAAAGTGGAATATTTGTGGGAAGGGGTTGACGGGATGCGGAACAGGACGGGCCTTGAAGACATGCCGAAAAGGAAGACATGCTCGGACCGTCGCCGCAATTCACGGCTCATCCGATGAGCCATCGCCCTTTGTGGATATCGAACTTCACCGAGCCTTCGTCTCGCATTTTCAACAGGAGGGACTGACAAGCTTCCTCGTTCGCGACATTGGCGCGTTTCATGACTTCGTAGACTTTGAGCGGCTTCTCTCGAAGCGCGATCAGGATATTTTCTCGATCATTCAGCACGACGAAACTCCTCCGACCAACAAGCGCGCCAAATCACTGAAAGTACGACAGCTGATCTTCAGTCACGACTCGCTCGACATTCCCCGACTTGCTCTTGATACGGTATCGAAGACGTCCATCTGCCTCGATGGGCATGCATTGTACGATGGTGTAAACCATTGCCGGATCAATGGCTGCACGTCCTTGCGGACCTTGGGGCTGGTGGCGAACGTCTTCATTCAGCTTATAGGCATATGACATGTGCTTACCTCTAAAGTGATCTACGATTGCTCTACTGTAGAGCATGCTGTGACGCATGTAACCATTGCCCTCCCGCTCAGACCAGCAAAAACAGCGCCGCGCAGTCCGACCGTGTCCAACGATGTCCTCAGGTTTGGGGCCGATCTGCGTTCGTGTGGCAGCTTCGCCGGTGCGCTAGAACCGTTGGGTGAACGCCCTGCACTTTTGAGGTCGCCGACTGCGCGACAAGCGTCTATTGTTCCCACGACTCATTTGAACAGCTCTGGACAAGTCGCAGGTGCAAGGATCGAGCAATGACCAAACGGACGCGCTCCGCCGAGCAACAGCTCGCGGATGAAGCAGACCGAAAGGCGCAAAATCCAATCGGGGCGCGCCAAACGATCGCGGACAGCCACGCCGATCCGGAGTTCCAGGAAAACCATAAGCGCCTCAGGGCGGAGCGCCTGGCGCGAGATGCCGGGCTGACAAGCAAGAATTGACCCGACTATCGAGCAGCGTCTGGATCGAGAAAAGATGACAAAGACATTTGGTGAGCACCAACCGCCGAAGCCAATCAGCAAAGCGGAGCGTGAAGCACGCAAGGCCTTCCGCCAAGTCGATGCAGTGAAGGCAATGTCCGAGCACGCGCTCGCCGAGCAGGCCTTCGCTCAGAATCGAGAGCGGCTGAAGGCAGAGCGGCTGGCGCGGGAAGCCGCAGCGGGCCCGGCGCCAAAAAAGCAGCCCAAGACGAAGAGCAAGTGAAGGCGCACAAACAGCTGCACGACTTGAGCTTGCAGGAGCGGCTCTAAAGCACCGCCAAAGCTTCTTCCCAGCTGGAGCGGTGAGCCACTCGGCCCGCCTCGTCATCGCGTGCCAAACATATTCGCGATAGCAGTTAAGTGCACTGTCACCGTAATATCCGGTGCTGTACCTCGAAGGTGCCAACTTCGTGACCGACGAGATCCTGCACGTGGACGGCGGACAGAGCGCTGGACATTGAGAGGATATCGCGCCGTGCTCGAGACATGGCATGCGTCGTCGCGAAGCACGGCTCTGCAGGATAGTCGCGCACCAGTCCCGTCCTCCGTAGAGCACACGTTTGATCTCCTCTGGACGCTCAAGAGGGCACGCGCAACCCGGCTGGTCGCGCCGATGGGGGGCCGGTCCCTACTTCAGGTGCAGTCGCATCAGGATATCGTGATTGTGATTGCCGAAGCCGCGGCCGAAGATGTTGACCCCTCCAGGGTGGGCCGCGTCGTCGTCGATGCCGACGCGCAGCCGGATCGAATGGTGCTCGGCGAGTCGCAACTGGGCCAGGGTCACCGACGACAGCTTCTTCGCTCCCATGTAGGTGCCCTTTGGGGAAATGTGCCACTGGGTCAGCGCGCCGTATTGCGAGCCTTCGAGCTTCCACCATCGCGGGGTGTGGACGCCGCGGCGATCGCCGTAGTCGCCCGGTGAGGTCCAGGTGCCGACCTTGACCTCATTCACCCACAGGCTGATGTCCGAGGGCCAGTCGGCATTGGTGCCCGGCACCTCCGACGATAGCTCCAGCGCGAATTCGAGCGCCTCGACATTGGCATTCAGCACTTTTGCGTTGTTGGGAAACTTGTATTCGACATGACCGCGCCCGAACCAGATCAGGGCGGCCTGCACCCGGCACGGATCGAGAAACAGGTCGGGCACGTCGAGCACGCCCATGATGCCTTTGGTCGAACACAGCCCGCAGGGTGCCGAGACATTATAACTGGTGTACAGCCCGACCGGCATCTCGACCTCGATGATGTCCTTTTGCCGACTGGTCTCCTCACCATCGAGCCGGATCACGATCTCGTCGAACCGAGCGGCGCAGATCTTCTGCTGGCCCTTGCGGGCACGACCGATCTCGGTGTCGATGAGTTCGGACTCCTCCAGGATCTGGATATTGGTCGCGATGGTCGATTGCGGCAGCCCCAGCGCCTCGCTGATCTGGTTGACGTTGAGCGGACCGCGCCGCCGCAGCAGCCGCAGGATGCGCACCCGCACCGGTGAGGCGAGGCCGCGGACGATCTCGAACTGCTGCTCGGGATCGACGTTGAGAAAGCTGCGGATACCGTTCGACTTCGGCACGGCCCGTGCCCGTTCCCGCTTGCCGGCGAGTCTTGTCCGCTTCTTCGGATCCGAATTCCTGTCGAGCATGCTGGAGTCCTCGCTGTCCGAGCCGGCAATACCGCACCGGCCCGGGATCCGCGATGTCAGTTCGCGGACAAATGAATCACATTCCACGACGCCGGCTTCAGCCGAGCCCGAATCTGGCCGCCCTCCACGCTCACGCCCTGCAGTGGAGCCGGCTTGACGCGCTCCGCCGCATCCTTGGTGTTGGTCGCCTGGAGGTCGTCATGCCGCAGTTCAAGCGCTTCGCCAACCGCGAGCCGCCCAAAACTCCTGGCTTCGAGACTGATATCTATCTCCTGGCTGAGGTCGCGGTTGAGCAGGAACAGCGAGAGGCCGCCGCTCTCGCCGGCGACCGCCGCCAGCTTCAGGTACGGCACATTGCTGACCGGGAAGGTCTGCTCGTCGGTACCGCGCGGATCGTAATAGGCCGAATCGTAGGTCTCGGACTCGACCTGGGCGCGCAGCACCTTGCCGCGACCGAGCCGGCTCACATGCGCGAACGGGAAGAAGATGGTCTGCCGCCACGCCGGTCCGCCGGTCTCGGTCATGATCGGCGCGATCACGTTGACCAATTGGGCGATGCAGGCGGACTTGATCCGGTCGGCATGGTTGAGCAGCGAGATGCAGGCGCCGCCGAACGCCAACGCGTCCTCCATAGTGTAGATCTCCTCCAGGATCGGCGGCGCCACCGGCCAGCCTTCCTTGACCCGGTCGGCGCGCTTGCGCCGGGTGCGATACCACACGTTCCATTCATCAAAGCTCAGCATCATCCGCTTGGTCGAGCGGCGCTTCGCCGCTACCGAATCGGCGATCGCGACGACCTCGTCGATAAACCTGTCCATCAGGTCGGGGGCGGCCAGGAAGGCGGCGGTGTCCTGCTTGTAGTTGTTGAGGTAAGTGTGCAGCGAAATGTATTCGGCGTGATCGAAGGTGTGCTCGATCACGGTGTCTTCCCAATGCCCGAACGTCGGCATGTTGCGCGCCGACGAGCCGCAGGCAGCGAGCTCGATGGTCGGATCGACCCAGCGCATCATCTTGGCGGCTTCCCGCGCCACGGCGCCGTAGGCGGCCGCGGTCTTGTATTCCATCTGCCAGGGACCATCCATTTCATTGCCCAGGCACCAGAACTTGACGCCGTGCGGCTTCTCCCAGCCATGGGCGCGGCGCAGGTCAGACCAATAGGTGCCGCCGGGATGGTTGCAATATTCGACGAGGTTGCGCGCGGCGTCGCCGCCGCGGGTACCGAGGTTCACCGCCATCATCGGCTCGACGCCGGCGACCTTGCACCAGTCCATGAACTCGTTGGTACCGAACGTATTCGGCTCGGTGGTAAACCAGGCAAGGTCGAGCCGCGCCGGCCGCTGGTCGACCGGGCCGACACCATCCTCCCAATTGTAGCCGGAAACAAAATTGCCGCCGGGATAGCGCATGATGGTGGGACCGAGCTCCTTCACCAGATCCAGCACGTCCTTCCGGAATCCCTTCTCGTCGGCGGTCTTGTGGCCGGGCTCGTAGATGCCGCCATAGACGCAACGTCCGAGGTGCTCGACGAAGGCACCGAACAGGCGCGGATCGGTCTGGCCGATGACGAAATCGCGGTCCATCAGAACTTTTGCTTTTCTCACTTTTCTCTCCGATGCGGTGCCTGGTGTTACGTTGACGGTGAATTGGCTGGCGCTGTTCCGCCGGTAACTTCGGGCAAGAGGACGGCGGCGCGCAGCTGTTGCGAATAGGGATGTTGCGGGGCGTTCAGCACGGTCCTGGCGTCGCCGCTTTCGACCACGCGGCCGTTCTGCATAATCATGATGCGGTCGCTGATGTAATAGGCGGTGGCAAGATCGTGGGTGACGTAGATGATCGAGATGCCGAGATCATCGCGCAGCGCCCTGAACAGGTTGACGATCGACATGCGCAGCGAGGCATCGACCATCGACACCGGCTCGTCGGCGACGATCAGCTTGGGGCTTGAGAGCAGTGCGCGGGCGATGGCGACGCGCTGCAGTTGCCCGCCGGACATCTCGTGGGGGTAGCGATGACGCACTTCCTTCAGCGACAACCCGACCTTGCGCAGCGCCTCGTCGACGGCGGCTTCGAGCGCGGCCTGGCCGACGGCTGCGGAAAATCGCTGCCGCGTCATGAACAGATAGCGGTCGAGCTGTTTCAGCGGATTGAACGCCTCGAACGGGTTCTGGAAAATTGGCTGCACCTTGTGCATGAACGCGAGGCGATCCCGGTTGCTGCGGACGGTGGAAAGATCGGTGCCGTCGAGCACCAGCGATCCGGCACTGGGCTGCTCGATGTTCAGGATCATCCGCGACAGCGTGGTTTTGCCGCTGCCGGACTCGCCGATGATGGTGAATATTTCCGGCCGTGCCGCCTCGATCCGGAAGCTGACATCATTGACGGCGACGATGCGCCGGCTCGACAACAGCCCGCCGCGGCTGAACACCTTGGTGGCGTGCGAAACCTCGAGCAATGCGTTGCTCATGGAGCCTGGTCCCCGTTGACGGCAAAGCAGGCGACACGATGGTCCGGCTCGGTTTCGACCATGTCGGGCACGCGCTCACTGCAAGCCGCCATGGCCAGCGGGCAGCGCGGATGAAACCGGCAGCCGGGCGGCGGGTCGGCCAGGCTAGGCGGCGAGCCTTCGAGGCCCTTGCGCTGGATGTCGTCGCCGATCCGAGGCAGGCTCGAGATCAGATGCCGGGTGTAGGGATGCAGCGGCCGGCGGAAGATCTCCGCCGTCGCGGCTTCCTCGACCAGGCGGCCCGCATACATGATGCCGAGCCGGTCGGTGAGATGGGCGTGCACGCCCATGTCGTGCGTGACGAACAGCACCGAGGAGCCGATCTCGCGCTGAATGCCGCGGATCATGCCGAGCACGTCCTTCTGCACCACGACGTCGAGTGCGGTGGTCGGCTCGTCGGCGATGATGAAATCGGGGCGGCAGATGGTGGCGAGCGCGATGGTGGCGCGCTGGCGCATGCCGCCGGAGAGTTCATGCGGATAGGCCGTCAGCACCGAGGCATCCAGTTTGACGCGCGCCAGGTGATCGACCACGGCCTGCTCGAACTGGCGGTCGCTCGCATCGATATGCGAGCGTGCGAAATCGGCAAAGGTCGCGCGCAGCCGACGCACGGGGTTCAACACGTTCATCGAGCCCTGCATGATGTAGGACAGATGCCGCCAGCGGATCCGCGCCACTTCGGCCGGCGGCGCCCGGTGCAGCCCGCCGTAGCCTGGCAGGAAGGCGAAATCGACGGTGCCCCCGACCACCTCCAGCGGCGGTTTGATAGCCCCGGCGATGGTCTTGATCAGCGTGGTCTTGCCGGAGCTGGATTCACCGGCGAGGCCGTAGATCTCGCCGCGCCGGACGTCGAAGCTGATGCCGTCGACCGCCTTGACATAGCGCTTGACGCCGAAATGATTGGTGCGGAAATGCGCCTTGAGGTCACGCACCGCCAGGATCGGCGCAGCCGCATCGGGACGAGCCGGCAGGGCGGGCGAGGCCGTCATGAGGCGCCTCCCATCCGGCTCAGGCGGCTGCGCGGATCGATGTATTCATTCATCGAGACCGCCAGCAGGAACAGCCCGATGAAGGTCATGACGACGATGGCCGTGGGAAAGGCGATCCACCACCAGATGCCGGCGACCATCGCGGTATGCTGGTTGGCCCAGTAGATCATGCCGCCAATCGTCGGGGTATTGATGTCGGTGAAGCCGAGCACCGACAGCGTCACTTCGAGCCCGATCGACCACACCATATTGTTCATCGTGGTCGAGAACACGATCGGCATCACGTAAGGCAGGTGCTCCTGCACCAGGATCTCGCGAGTGCTCATGCCGGAGAACACGCTGCTCTGGGTGAACTCCCTGGTCTTGAGACTCATCGCCACCGAGCGGATCAGGCGGGCGTCATAGGCCCAGCCAAGGCAGGCCATGATCAGCGCGAGAATCAGCCACGACATCGAGTCGCGCATAACAAAATAGAACAGCACCAGGATCGGCAGTAGCGGCATCACGATGAAGGTGTCGTTGATCGACATCAGCACGCGGTCGATCCAGCCGCCCTTGTAGCCGCTGACAAGCCCGATCACGAGCGCCAGCACCCGACTGATCAGCGCCACGGTACCTCCGAACAGCAAGGTGTTGCGGATCGCGAAGGTCAGTTGCCAGAACACGTCCTGGCCGCGCGAGGTGGTGCCGAACCAGTAGGTCGGCGACGGCGGCACGTCCGGCGGCACCACGTAGACCTGATCGGGCGGATAGGGCGAGAAGCTCGCCAACACCGACAGGATCAGAACAAAACCCACCAGCACGATACCGATGCGGAATTCGGGGTTGTAGCGCAGCAGGTCGCGCAGGATCCGCAGCATCAACGCACCTTCACCCTGGGATCGAGCAGCGGATACAGGAGATCGATGGCGAGCACGCCGATCGACACGCCGACGATGGAAATGGTGGTGACGCCGAGCACCAAGCCGTAGTCCCCGGCATATACCGCATCGACCAGCAGCGAGCCGATGCCGGGATAGCCGAACACCTTTTCGGTGATGACCGCGCCGTTGAAGATGCCGCCGAGCGAGATCGCCAGCCCGGTGACCTGTGGCACCAGCGCGTTGCGCATCACATAGGAGGTCAGGATGCGGTGGCGGTCGACGCCGCCGAGTTCGGCGTAGACCACATAATCCTCGGTCACCACGTTTGAGACCAGCGAACGCATGCCGAGAAACCAGCTGCCGATGCCGATCAGGATCAGTGACAGCGCTGGCAGGATGGCATGCATCAGCACGCTGGAGATGAAGTCCCAGGTCCAGGTCTGCGGCAGGTTCATCGCCGAGCCGCCGGCGATCGGCAGCACCGGCCACAGAAAGCCGAACACGATCAGGAGCAGCAGCGCCAGGATGTAATAGGGGATCGGATGCAGCCCCATCGCGATCACGCCCATCAGCTTCAGGCCGCGGCTCTTCTGGTAGTAGCCGGCGAGCCCGCCGAGCAGGTTGCCGAGCACCCAGGTGATGATGGTGGAGATCATCAATAAACCCGCGGTCCATGGCAGCGCGCGACCGATCAGCGTCGAGACCGGCGTCGGGAACGCCGACATCGACGGCCCGAAATCCGCCCGCAGGATGCGCCTCCAGAACACCAGATACTGCTCGACCGGCGAGCCGCCGAGCCCGTAGAGCTCCCGCAGTGACGTGCGCATCTGCTCGATGGCATCCGGCGCGGTGTTGCCGAACGAGGTCGCCGCCGAGATCGACTGCTCGACCGGGTCGATCGGCGTGGCATGGGTGATCACATAAGCGAGATTGATGCCGATGAACACCACCAGCACGAATTGCCCCAGCCGCCGCACGATGTAGATGAGATATCCGTTCATGAGTTCATTGCTTGAGCGGTGAGCGGCTTGCGATCCCTCCCCTTGCGAGGAGGGATAAGAAAACGGCGCTGCCGGATTAATGCGCCGGCTTCAGCTTCACGAACATGTAGCGGGAGTTGCCCCAGTTCGGCACCGGATCGGTGTAGGGATCTTCCGCGGTCGGGTAGCCGGTCCAGTAGGTCTGGTCCATTGCCGTGAACACATTGTAGGCCATCAGCGGAATGGTCGGCATCTCCTTGACCGCGAGCTTGACGTATTCCTTCCCGAGCTCGATCGACTTCGGATCGTCGAAGCCGACGCTGCGGGTCTGTTCGATGATCTTGTCGAGCTCGGGGTTGGACCAGCGCTGCCAGTTGCGCTGCGGCTGCGACTTGCCGGGCTCGGCAACGAACTGCGAGTGCCAGCTGTCGAGGAAATACGACAGGTCCTGATGGCCGCCCCAGGTCTCGACACTCCAGCCGATGAAGCTGTCGAAATCGCCGGCGGCTCGGCGGGTCGGCAGCGTGCCTTGCGCAACGTCGATCTTGGCATCGATGCCGGCCTGCTTCCACTGCTGCACGATCATGGTGCCGGCGCGGGTCATCACCGGCCGCAGATCGCCTTCGACCATGACGCGCACCGTGAACGGCTTGCCGTCCGGTGTCGACCAGGCGCCGCCGCGCTTGGTGAAGCCGGCCTTCTCGAGGAGTTCAGCGGCGGCCTGCGGATCGGTCTTCCACCAGCCCATGCCGAAGGCGCGGGCGATCTCCTTCGGATCCGACGGGATCTGCTCGCCCATCGAGGGCCGCAGCATGTCGGCGATCTGCTTGCCGATGGTCGGATCGTAGGGCTTGATCTTGCGCTTGCCGGTATCGATCTCGAAGTTCTTCAGCCATTCCTCCATCGGCTGATGGTAGGTGGCCGGATGCGTCCCAGTCGGCGGCACGCCGATCGCCGAGATGGTGGCGGCGCCGCGATAGGACGCCATCGACACCGCCTTGATGTCGATCAGCAGCGCCAGCGCCCAGCGGACGTCGCGGTTTTTGAACAGCTCGTTCTGGTCATTGAAAATCACCGCCGGCAGCGTCGGGTCCGGATGGCCGTACGGGAACCCCTTGAACCAGGCGCGGGTGCTCTTGCTTTGCTTGGCGAGGGCGAACATCCCTTCCGGCGCGATGTCATGGATGACGTCGAGTTCGTGGTTGAGCTGCGCGATCACGCGCTTGTCGGGCGGTCCGGGATCGACATAGGCAAGATATTTCGGACCCGGCTTGCCGAAGCGCCCCAGCGTGGTGCGCTGCCAGTCGTCACGCAATTGCCAGATGTACCATTTGCCGTCGGGGTCAAAGCTGTGCAGCACATAGGCGCCAAGCGAAATCGGCTTGTTGAAGTCGAACTTAGCCGGATCCGGCACTTTCTCGAACACGTGCTTGGGCAGGATCCAGACCGCACCCCAGCGCACCGTGAAGTTGGCGTGGAAGCGCGAATTCGGCTTCTTGAGCTTGAACACCACCGTATACGGATCCGGCGCCTCGACCGAGGCGACGTTGCTGGCCATCACCGCGCTGTAGCGCATCCCCGGATTCTTGATCTGCAGCATCACCGTCGCCAGCACGTCCTCTGCAGTAAATTCGACGCCGTCGCTCCAGAAGATGCCCTTGCTCAGCTTCACCGTCATTTCGGTGAAATCGGCATTGTATTGCGGCTTGTCGGCGGCGAGCGCGTTCTCCCAGACGCCGTTGATGCCGCTTTCCGGATCGATGTACCACAGCGTATCGAGCGCGGCCTGCTGCAAGCCGTTGGATTGCGCGCCGGCATTGATCGCCCAGATGTTGAACCAGCCGGCGTTCTTGATGGTGCCTTCCGGGTTCTCCAGGATCAGCAGTTCCTTGCGGGGAATGTTCTGCGGAATGCCCTGCGCGTGACCGGAACTTATCGGCAGGAAAAGCTGCAGCGCCAATGCGCACACCGCCGGCACCAACGCACGAATGCGGTTCATCGTTTTCTCCCTCATCGTGCGAGGCTTCAGGGCTCGCGCTTGTTGTGCGCGCGATCCTAGATGGGGGAAAACTGGTGAACAACCAAAATCGTGATCTATATCCGAAGTTCGGGTTTAGTGCTCGGGCTAGTCTAGCCTGATGCGTGGCTCGGGGCGTCCGGTGGCGCCGACCTCGAGCACGAATGTTTGGCCGTGAAGCGGATCGGCGGCCCTGACCGTCGAGGCCGCGGGTCTGGCCGCGGTGATAGCAGAGCGTCTGCGGCTCGCCGGTCGGCGGCGCGGTCAAGGGATCGATCGCGACGCGCCGCAGCAGCGCCGTCCTGTGTCGCTGACATAAGCGGTGCCACCGGCGGGCGAAAAGCAGATCGCGTTTGGCATGGTCACCTTAGCATAGAGCCGTTTCAGCTCGCCGCGGTGGAAATGATAGATCGCGCCCATGCCCTTTCGGCCTGGCGTCTCATGGTCCGGTCCACAGCGCGCCGCAGGCGTGGACCCGTCCGTCATTGGCCCGCATCGATACATTGTCGTGCGCAGCGTCAACCGGCCGTCGGCGTCATCGGGCACATAGAAGGCCGTGTCGGTGGTGAGCAGCTCGCGCTCGTTGTCGACAACGGCCAGCGTCAGCTGTTCCTGGCAACGGACTGGCGAATAGGGGACGACGGCAGAACAATGAGAGCCGGCTGACCGGAGCCGCGAGAGCTGCATTGAACTCTCGATGGATTTTCTCTCGGTGGGAACGACGAGGCTCAGTTTCGCGGGAGCGGAGTCGATAAGTCATTGTTTGCGGTCAAAACCAAGCCGCGAGCTGAGATCAGACGCCCCACCGCAGAGCTGCGGTCTGCACCGGCGCATCCCATAATTTCGTCGACTTGCTATCGAGCACAGATACGGTGATCGAGACACCGGCCATGTCGAGGGATGTGACGTAGGAACCGGTCAGGAAGCGCGCCACTGCCACCCCCGCGCCGTCCAGAATCCGCTTTGCGGCATTGACCATCAGATAGAGTTCGATCAGAGGCGTTGCACCAAACCCGTTGACGAGAAGCAGCACTTCACTCCCCTTGCCGGGCGCAAGATCCTTCAGGATCGCATCGAGCAGCTCGGCGGCGATTGCATCGGCGGACGCCAACGGCACCCTGCGCCGGCCGGGCTCGCCATGAATGCCGACGCCCATTTCCATTTCATTGTCGGCCAATGCGAAGTTTGGCCGCCCTGCCGCCGGCACGGTGCATGGCAACAGCGCCACCCCCATCGAGCGGGTGCGCCGGTTGACCTCTTCGCCGAGCGCCGCGAGAGCGGCAAGCGGCGTTCCGGTCTCGGCCGCAGCGCCGACCATTTTTTCCACGATCAATGTCCCCGCGACGCCGCGACGACCGGTCGTATAGGTCGATTTCTCCACCGCGACGTCGTCGTTGGTCACCACGCTCGCAACTTCCCGCCCGGCCATCTCGGCTGCCATGGTGAAATTCATCACATCACCTTCGTAGTTCTTGACGATGAAGAGCACGCCTGCGCCCGTGTCGACGGCCTCCGCGGCCTCGATCATCTGGTCTGGCGTCGGCGAGGTGAAGACTTGACCGGGGCAAGCGGCATCGAGCATGCCGAGGCCGACAAAGCCCGCATGCAGCGGCTCATGTCCCGAGCCGCCGCCCGAAATCAGCGCGACCTTGCCTGGCTTCAACGTGCGGCGCCGGACGAATTTTCGCTCGGCACCAAGAAGCAGGATACCCGCATGGGCTGCCGCGAAACCGTCCAGACTTTCTTCGAGTATCGTATCGGTGCTGTTGATCAGCTTTTTCATGAACGTCCTCCCCATCTCGTCTGAAGTTCAAATCAATGGCTCAACCCACACTTTCGGCATAGCGCGCGAGTTGCGCAGCGAAATCCACGATCAGCTGTTCGAGCGCGCGGTTCTTCTTGTCGTCACCGAGGTCGGGTACGGTCACCGAGACGGTGCGGGTGTGCGCTTCGCGGTGGGGTGCACGCAGCCGGCCGGGATGCGCGCGTCCATAGGCTTGGAGGAATGCCGCGCGCTCGGCGCCGGACAGATGGCACACTTCGAAGATGATCGCGACATGCTTCGCCGGAATCGGCACCAGATACGCCGGATTGGTGATCTGGGTCACGAAGGAGCGATTCTTGCCCAGCGCCGCCGCCAGCTTCAGCCGCGTCCCCGAGGGCCGATTGTCGAGCACCCGTCGCAGGATGGCCTTGTAATCCGCCACATTGCTGTCACCAGGCGCGCGGGTATCCTCGCCTGCTTCATCCGTCATGAACGCACCTTTGCGATTGCGGCCTTGAGCCGCGCGACGGCAATCGGCGACACCGAGAGAGTTGTCAACCCGGTGGCGATCAGCGCCGCGGTCAGGCGCGTATCGGCCGCGGCGTCACCGCAGAGCGAGACCTCCACGCCACGCTTTCGTCCGGCCTCGACAGTCCGGGAGATCAGCGCCAGCACCGCCGGATTGCCAGTATCGTTGAGGTCCGCGACGGCACCGATGTCGCGCGCCGCCGCCATCGTGTACTGGGTCAGGTCGTTCGAGCCGATGGAATAGAACGCCGCGCCGAAAGCCTCGGCGCGGAGCGCCGCCGCCGGGACCTCGACCATGATGCCGAGCGGCGGTCGGGCGCAGGCGATCCCTTCCGCCCTGAGCGCCGTGAACTCCGCATCCAGCAGGGCACTGGCACGGTCGAGCTCCGAAGGGACCGCGATCATCGGCAGCATCACCTTCAGCGCCCCGTGCACAGCCGCACGGCACAGTGCCCGCAGTTGCACCCGAAACACGTCCGGCCGCGCGAGCGAGAGACGGATGCCGCGCAGGCCGAGGAACGGATTGCGCTCGCTATCGATCGTCAAGCCGGCGATCGGCTTGTCGCCGCCGGCATCGAGGGTGCGGATCGTCACCGGTCTTCCCTCGGCCCAGTCGAGAATGCGCCGATAGACTGCATATTGCGCATCCTCGTCCGGCAGGCCTTGAGACGCCTCGAACAGAAATTCCGTACGCACGAGGCCGATGCCGTCGCAGATTGCAGGATCGAGGCCAGCGAGGTCTTCGGGCGCGGCGATATTGAGAAGGACCGCGATCCGCTGGCCGTCGGCCGTGCGTGCCGAGTCGAGGCGGCCGGCATCGACGGCGGCTTGCGCAGCATTCGCAACCGCCATGCGGTGCTCGAACAGGCGGCGCGTTTCCGGCTCAGGATCGAAGATCACGGTGCCGGCATCGCCGTCGACGAGCGCCAACGCCGGTGGCTGTCCGTTCCACGACAGTGGCCCGAGCCCAACGACCATGGGCGCCCCGCGCGCCCGCGCCAACATCGCAACATGCGAGGAAGGTGAGCCCGCAGCCAGCGCGATGGCGCCGCCGTGCGACCAGTCAGCGGCAAGAAAAGCGGAAGGCGTGATGTCGTCAGCCGCTACGATCGAGCCGCTGGTAATCCTGGCGACCGTATCCACGCCGCTCAGATGCGCGAGCACGCGGTCGCGGATGTCGACGATATCAGCCGCCCGGGCACGGAAATATTCATCTTCAGCAGCGCGATAGCCAGCTATCTCCACATCGAGTGCCAAGCGCCAGGCGTGGTCGGCAGTGATCCCCTCCGAGATGACCCCATATGCAGGATCCGCCAGCGCGTCATCCTCGAGCATGGCGACCTGGAATTCCAGAATGTCGGCCACCTCGCCCTGAATCGTCTTGATCTGCTCGGCGATCTCCGCCCTCGCGCCTTCAATCGCAGCCCGCAGTGCCGCGGCCTCCTGCGCGGGATCGTCGCTCGCCGTTCGCTTGGCCACAGCCGCAGTCAGCATGGTGACCGGTCCGATCGCGAGGCCCGGCGAGGCAGTACGGCCGATGAGATGAATCTCTGCCACCGCGATCAGGCCTCGCCGAAACCATCATGCACAAGCGCCAGTACGGCAGCGAGCGCTGCCTTGCCATCGGGCCCGGTAACGCGGAAATGCAGCGTTGCGCCCTGCGGCGCCTTCACGCGCATCACCTTCACCGGGCTCTTTGCGTCCGTCCAGGGCCCGTCCACCGCGAGGGCAAGCTCGATCTTCGCGGCAAAGCCCTTCGCGCACTGCGTGAGCTTGACCGACGGCCGCGCGTGAAGTCCGACTTTGTTGACGAGAACCGCCGAGGCTGTCAGCGGCACCGGCGTTTCGCTCGGCCGGCTGGCGTGAGCATCATGCATAGAATTCCTCCGCGCTACGCTTGACGGCGGCAAGCGGCGAGCCACCCGAAGACTCGGTTGCCGCGATCACAGCTCCCTCGACCACCGGGGCATTGCAGACGACGACGCGCGCCCGTCGATCTTCAGGCAGCATTTCTACGGCCATCTCGGAATTTGTCTCCGCGCCGCCGAGATCAACCAGCACCGCCACGCCTGCGGGCGACCACGCCGCCTCGATCGCCTCGAGGATTCCGGCAACATTCGTGCCGAGCCCTCCATCGATGTCGCCGCCTGTCCAGGCAAGCGGCACGGCGCTGCCTACCATCTGGCGCACCATATCCGCCGCGCCTTCCGCGATCTTGGGCGAATGTGAAACGATAACGATCCCGACATTGCCGGAATTTGAACTGTTCATGAACTTGCCTCGAATTCCAGTACCTTGACTGCCGCGCCGATCAAAAGGGACGCCGAACGCGAACCAGGGTCCATATGACCGATAGAACGTTCGCCGAGAAAGGACGCACGGCCGCGGATCGCAAGCATGGGCGTGGTGCGATCGGCCGCTTGCGCCGCTTCCGCAGCTATCGCCTTGGCATCGCCGCCCCCGGCCAACACGACCTGCACCGGCACCAGCACATCCAGCAAGGTTTTCTGCCCCGCCTCCGAGCGCCCGCGCGCTTTGACGGCATCAATCGCCTTCGCCGTCGCCGCGACGAGATCCGCTCGGATCGACTGCTCCGGAAGCGCCTTACCTAGTTCCATGAAGAAAGTGCCAACCAGCGGCCCGGAAGCGCCGCCGACCTTCATGACCAACGTCATTCCGATCGCCTTCAGCATTTCCGGTAGCGATTTGTCAGCAAGGCCGGGCAGTGTCGCGAGCACAGCCTCGAAGCCGCGCTTCATGTTCAGCCCGTGATCGCCGTCGCCGATCGCCTGATCGAGGCTGGTCAATTCGTCGGCGTGCTGGATCACGGATTCCGCTAACGCCCGCACCAGCTTTTCCCTGGCAGCCCGATCGAGACTCATGCCGCCACCCTCCCGCCGGCCGCATCGAATAACAGCGGCTTGTTGAGTCGGAGCGACACCATGTCTCCCGGGCCCAACCTCGCCTCGGGGTCTGCCAACGTCACGACCGGCCGGCCGCCGAGGTCGAGGTGGAGATGGCTCTGGTCGCCGAGATGTTCGACTCGCGTGACGGTTGCCGACACGTCTCCGCCGCTGCGTGCGATCATCAGGTGCTCGGTGCGCGCGCCAATGGTCTTGGCGCCGGGCGGAATGCCGGCAAATAGAGCCGCCGGCAGCAGGTTGATCATCGGCTGGCCAAGCCGCGCAGCGACATGGGCGTTGATCGGATTCTCGTAAATCTCGCGCGGCGTACCGATCTGCATCAGCCGGCCGGCCTCGACCACGCCGATGCGCGAAGCCATGGTCATCGCTTCCGTCTGATCATGGGTGACATAGAGGATCGTGGCGCCGAGATCGGTCTGGATGCGCTTGAGTTCGAGGCGCATTTCGCCGCGCAGCTTGGCGTCCAGCGAGGAGAGTGGCTCGTCCATCAGATAGATCGAGGGCGAGCGCACCAAGGCCCGGCCGATCGCGACGCGCTGCATCTGCCCGCCCGACAACTGCGTCGCCTTGTTGTGCAGCTTGGTTTCGATGTGGAGAAGACGCGCGACCTCCTGCACCTTCGCGCGAATCTCGGCCTCGGGTACGCGGCGGATCGGCGCGCGTAACGCAAAGGCCATGTTCTCGAACACGCTGAGATGCGGATACAAGGAATATTGCTGGAAGACGAAGGCGACGTCGCGATCGGCCGGCGCATCGCCGGTCACATCACGTCCACCGATCCGGATCGAACCGCTGTCTGGCGTCTCCAGTCCGGCGACAAGTCGCAGCGCCGTCGTCTTGCCGGCACCCGTCGGCCCCAGCAACGCAACGAATTCGCCGTCTCCAACCGAGAGCGACAGGTCGACGACGGCGTGAGTCCGGCGGAACGCCTTGGAGACCGCCCTGATCTCAACTTCAGCCATGCGCACCTCCTTCATACAACGCAGTGCGGATGGCCCGGCCCGACGCCTTGTCGAAGACCGAGAGCGTATCCGGCCGGAAGTCCAGCCCGACACTTTCCCCAGTCCGAAAGCATATGCTGCTGGGCGAACGGGCCTTGAGCGCGCCGTAACGCGTCGTAACGGTCACGATCTGCGTCGTGCCGAGATATTCCGACCCATAAACCTCACCCCGCACCATGCCGCGATCGGTGAACCGCACATGCTCCGGCCGGACCCCGAGGACGAGGTCGCTTTCCACCAGCGCCTCGCGTGCAGCAGGAATTGCAACTTCGCGCTCGCCGAGCCAGATCGCCTGCGCGCCGACTTGCAGTCGACCGCGGAACGGCAGGAAATTCATAGGCGGTGAACCGATGAAGTCTGCGACGAAGAGCGAAGCAGGCCGGTCGTAGATGTCGCGCGGGCTCGCGACCTGCTCAACGATGCCATTATTCATCACCGCGATCATGTCGGCCATCGCCATCGCCTCGAGCTGATCATGCGTGACATACACGGTCGTCGCGCCCAGCCGGTCATGCAGCCCGCGCAATTCATGAATCATCGCCTCGCGCATTTCGGTATCGAGCGCACCGAGCGGCTCGTCCATCAGGAAGCATTTGGGCTGGCGGACGATGGCTCGCCCAAGTGCGACGCGCTGCCGGTCGCCGCCGGCGAGGCCCGACACTGACCGGTCGAGCAGATGGGAGATACGCAAAATACGCGCGGCCTCCACCACCCGCCGATCGTGCTCCGCCGCTCCGACGCCCTCGCATTTCAGGGGAAAGCCGATATTGCGCCGGACATTCATGTGCGGATAGAGCGCAAACAGCTGGAACACGAAGGCGATATCGCGCGCCGAGGCGCGATTCATCGTAACATCCTCGCCGCCGAGCCTGATGGTGCCGGCCGTCGGCAATTCCAGGCCTGCGATCATGCGCAGCGTCGTGGTCTTGCCGCAGCCGGACGGTCCAAGCAGGCAGAGGAACTGGCCGTCTTCCACCGTGAAGCTGGCGGCCTTGACCGCATGAAACGTCCCGAAGGATTTGTCGAGCCCTTCGACCCTGATCTGTGCCATCGCGCCTTACTCCCTGACCTTCGAGACGATGGTGAACATCACCGTCCCGAACAGCGCAGTCGCGAACGACCAAGAATAGAGCGTGAGGAAAAATGGCTGCATCAGCATGACGACGCCCGCGGCGATGATCGTCGTCGCGATAGCCTCCAGCGGACCGCGTCGCAGAATCCTGTTTGCGAGGCCGCGTCGGCGCGTGGATGTGTTCGCATCGAGGCTCATTTGCGGACGGCTCCAAAGGTGATGCCGCGCAGAAGATGCTTGCGCAACAGCACCGTGAACACGACGATGGGCACCAGGAAGAGCGTCGTACCGGCGGCTACTGCTGGCCAGTCCTGCCCGCCCTCGCCGATGATGATCGGAATGAAAGGCGGCGCCGTCTGCGCGTTGCCGGAGGTCAGAAGCACCGCAAAGGCGTATTCGTTCCACGCAAAAATCAGGCAGAAGATGGCCGTCGCTGCGATTCCTGTTGTCGCCTGCGGCAGCACTACTTTCACGAAGGCCTGAAACCGCGTGTAGCCGTCGATCATCGCTGCCTCCTCGTATTCCCGCGGGATTTCGTCGATGAAGCCCTTCAGAAGCCAGACGGCGAGCGAAACGTTGACGGACGTGTAGAGCAGGATCATCCCGAGCCGGGTATCCGACAGTCCGACGGTGCGGTACATCAGGTAGATCGGGATCGCGACCGCGATCGGCGGCATCATCCGCGTCGACAGAATGAAAAACAGCAGGTCGTCCTTCAGCGGCACGCGGAACCGCGAGAACCCATAGGCTGATAATGTGCCTAGTGCGACGGCGAGCATCGTCGAACCGAACGCGATGATCAGCGAATTGACGAAACGCGGGACATAGTTCGACGGCCCGGCCACAACCATATTGCGGCTGCGGGCGATGCTGTCGCAAAGCCCGTGCGGCTGGCCCAGCGTCTGGATAAATTCCGGCGTCTGGCGCGAGCGGGTTGTGAATAGATTACAGTAGCCTTCGAGCGACGGCTTGAACAGTATCTTTGGAGGATAGGAGATCGCATCGTCGGGCGACTTGAACGAGGTGAGCACGATCCATACCAGCGGAATCATCGTGATGATGGCATAGAGTATGACGAGCAGGCCGGCGAAGCGGCGCGTGCCGGCCGATGGTTCGACGACTGAATGGGCTGCATTTGCGACACTCATCGGTTTTTCACCCGGTTCAGCGCCTTGACGTAGATGTTGGCGAGGCCGAACACCGTCACGAACAGAATAATTGCGAAGGCAGAAGAATAACCGGTTCGCCAACTCTCAAAGGCTGCCCGCTTAAGCGTGATCGAGGCAACTTCCGTGGTCGAGCCCGGCCCACCGCCGGTCAGGAGGTTGACCATGTCGAACATCTTGAAGTTCTCGATACCGCGAAAGAGCACCGCGAGCATGATGAACGGCAGCGCCATCGGCAGCGTAATCGACCAGAACTGCCGCCAATTCGACGCGCGGTCGACCTCCGCCGCCTCATAGATGTAATCCGGAATCGAGCGCAGTCCCGCTAAGCAAATCAGCATCACATAGGGCGTCCACATCCAGGCATCGACGATGATGATGGCCCAGGGACTGAGTGTCACGTCTCCCAGCATCTGGAACGACGAGGCGCCGCGTCCCGTGAAGAAAGCGACCACATAATTGAACAATCCGATCTGCGGCTGATAGAGAAAGGTCCAGAAATTGCCGACGACGGCCGGCGAGAGCATCATCGGCAGCAGAATGATCGTGGTCCACATGCCATGGCCGCGGAATTTCTTGTCGATGAGGAGGGCAAGACCAAATCCGAGCACGGTCTCGATGAGCACGGTCCAGATCACGAAATGCGCCGTCACCTGCATCGCCGCCCAGATATCCGGATCGGTCAGGATCGACTGGTACCAGTCGGTGCCCAGCCATATCGTCGGCGCGTTCGCCCGATTGGCGCGGTAGTTGGTGAACGAGAGATAGATCGTCCACACCAGCGGGAAGATATTGATCGCCAGCAGCAGCACGATTGTCGGCGTGATGAAGAGCCAGGCGAGCGCCTGGTCCGACAGGCCCCGGATACGACGCACCACGGCTGGTCTGACCGGAACGGCCCGATAGGTGATCTGCGACGAAGCGCTCAAATCGTTCATGGCTTTGGTCGATCCTCGCGCCGGAACCATCAGCTATGCGACAGCTGCCGACGTGGCCGAAGAGAGCCTGGAGCGCGCTCGCGTGCGCTCCAGGCGGTTGCCCTAGAACTTCTTGCCTTCTTCCTTGAAGATGGCCTTCCAGTCCTTCACCAGACCGTCGAGCGCTTCCTGCGCGGTGCCCTTGTCCGCCACCACGTAGTCATGCACGCGCTTCTGTTCGGCTTGCAGGAGTTGCGCATAGGAGGGCTCGGCCCAGAAGTCGACGACCATTCCCATCGACTGCAGGAACTCCTTGGCGAACGGCGCGCTGGTCGGGAAGCTCGGATCGTTCAGCACGGACTTGGCGCAGGAATAGCCGCCGAGCGCCCACCACTTCTTCTGCACGTCGCCGCCGGAGAACCACTTGATGTATTGCAGCGCCTCGGGCTGGTTCTTGGAGTAGGAGACCACCGAGATGCCCTGTCCGCCGAGCTGGGTTGCCTGCGCGGCGGGACCGGCCGGATTGACGAAGAAGCCGATCTTGTCGCCGCCGACATTCGGGTCCTTGTGGAGGCCCGGGAAGAAGGCGAAGAAGTTCATCTGCAGCGCGACCTGGCCGGACTTGAAGGCGTCAAGCCCTTCGGACATGTAGGAGTTGGAAGCGCCGGGGGGCGTGCAGCACTTGTAGAGCTCCTTGTAGGCCTCGAGCCCCTTCACCGCGCTGGCCGAGTTCACCAACCCGTCCATCGCATAGGGCTTCTTCGGATCGTCGTATTTGAAGCCGTAGTCGTAGAGGTAGTTCGAGACCCCCATGGTGATGCCTTCGGAGCCACGCTCGGTATAGATCGAGGCGCCATAGACCTTCTTGCCGTCGATGTCGCGGCCCTGGAAGAATTGCGCGATGTCGCGGAGCTCATCGAGCGTCTTCGGCACGCCGATGTCGCGGCCGTATTTGGCCTTGAAGTCCTTCTGCACGTCCGGCCGCGCGAACCAGTCCTTGCGATAGGTCCAGCCCACCGCATCGCCCATCGCCGGCAGCGCCCAGTAGTTCGGCGTGTTCTTCGGCCATTCGGAATAGCCGATCACCGTGGCCGGCATGTAGTCGTCCATGCTAATTCCTTCCTTCTTGAAGAAATCGTTGAGCTTGACGTACTGGCCGTTCTCCGCCGCGCCGCCGATCCATTGTGAATCGCCGATGATGAGATCGCACAACGAGCCGTGCGAATTGAGTTCGTTCAGGAAGCGATCGGCATAATTGGTCCACGGCACGAACTCGAACTTCATGCCGATGCCCGACTTCGCGGTGAAGTCCTTCGACAATTCGACCAGCGCGTTGGCGGGGTCCCATGCGGCCCAGCACAGCGTGATGGTCTTGCCTTGCGCCTGCGCGGGCGTGGTGCCCGCTCCGACGCCGAATGCGGCGGCAACAGCCCCGCATGCCACAACAAGCGTCTTCATTGTCCGTTGCATTGCACGTTCCCTCCGAGTGGGCCGGCCATCGACGTGGCGCGGCTTTCCTGTCCGCCCGAATGCTTCGAGCAGAGCGACACAGTCCGTGACGAGCTGAATAACTAAACTAGCGTTTCCTCGCGCCACCCGGATTCTAGAGGCCCGGCAGGCTCGATTTGTTTAGTGAACCACCATTTACTAAACATTGCAAGCGGAGTTGGCGCGTTCTTCGCGGCGGGCGTCCGATCGGTCTTGATGATGTTGTGAGGGGCTCGCGCGCAACGCGCGTCAGTTCGAATGCGGCAGCGCGGTTTCGGCTGCGGCAGCATGAGCCGGCGGAGGCAATGAACTCTCCCCACTCGTCATTGCGAGCGAAGCGACCGGGGAATCGAACCCCTGTTTCAGCCTTGAGAGGGGCAGGTCGATCCGCTCGACTTATCCCGAAGAGCGTTCGTCGAGACCTCTATCCACCACGCACTCCGCACCATCGACAACATAGGCTGCGTGACGAAAATCCCTGATGGTGGCGAGCTTGCCGGCGGACCAGTCGAGGAGCATGAAATATTTCGCCCGCCCGCCCGGCTCATTCGGATCGAACACCAGGATCGCGGGACGTCCCTCGACCTGCCCCGTCACCAGGTGCCAGTCGCTGACCTTCGAGTAATTGCCGAAATAGTTCGACACCTCGGCCTTGCCTTTCAGCCTGGTGCGGTTGACGAGTTCGAGCCTGACGTCGTCGGCGATCATGGCGCGGATCGCGTCGAAGTCGCGGGCATTGAAATGGCCAACATAGGCGTTGAGCCGCGTCCGATCGGCGTCCGACAGGCCCGGCTGCGGCACATCGTCGGGCTCTCCGGCGAACTCACGCAGTTGCGTGCGTCCGCGATGCAGCGCGGCCTTCACCGCCGGCAGGCTGAAATCCATGATGTCGCAGACCTCAGCCAGTGAGCAGCCGAGCACGTCCATCAGGATCACGCTGGACCGTTGCGCCACCGGCAGTCGCATGAAGGTGCGCAGGCCGGTCGCGGCGATCTGGCGGCTTTCCACATCATCGAGCTGGTCGGCAATCATCTCCACCTCCTCAGCCGAATGCAGCGCCTCCTGCCGGTTGCGGCGACGCAGGAAATCCAGCGCGGTGTTGTGCGCGACGCGGAACAGCCAGCCCTCAGTGTTGACGACGGGCGTGACCGATCGCAGCGCCTCCATCGCCTTGATCAGCGCATCCTGCAGCACATCCTCACCATCGATGACCGAGCCGACCATGCGGGCGCAGTAGCGATGCAGTTTCGGTCGCATCCGCGCCAGCAGGGCCTCGATATCGATGGTAGTCAGCGGGTCTGACGCCATTGCTCCTCCGCCTCGGCTGTCAGGACTCGTCCAGCATACGGTAGTTGCCGACGATCCTCACATCACGAACCAGCGGCGGCTCCGCGCAGCGGTCGCGGATCCCGTCCTGGAACGTCTGAAACGCCTTGAGCTTCGGGATCGGGCTCGAGCCGTCCTCGGTCGCGGCCTCGACAAAATGGATGAAGGTGTCGTCCTCCAGCCGCAGCGTCAGATAGCGCACGCCGTCGGGCCCGGCCGCCTTCAACTCCGCAAATACGGCCGCAACCAGCTCGGCGTTCCTGTCGGCCAGCTCCGGCTTGGCCTTGTACCTGATCAACGTCCTTCTCATCGCGCGCTCCTTGCTGATGTCGCGACCTGGCTCGCTCATCGCGCTCCATCTTTCCATTCTAGCATGACCCTTGTCGGAAAACCGGTGCTGCGCTCCTCCGGATCAAGGTCGCGTAAATGGCCGCGTCCCCCTAAGACGTTTGCCGGCCGGCGAAGGATGCGGCCCCAGGAGAAATTATTTACGGGCGCATCCTTTGCCACTCCGGCCTCGTCTAGCCCGCAGAACGCGCCGCGAAAGGGCGGCGCGACACACGGAGACAGGGCGATGCAGACCCCGACCAATCGCGCCGCGCAAAACTGGGTGCTTGGCATCACCGCGCTTGCATCCTTCATGATGGCGCTGGACGCCATGATCATCACGACGGCATTCGCGGCCATTCGCGCCGAATTCGGCAGCCCGGTCGAGACGCTGCAATGGACTGTCAACGCCTTCAATCTGACCTTCGCCGTGCTGCTCCTGACCGGCGCCGCACTCGGCGACCGCTTCGGCCGCCGCCGCATGTTCGCGGCCGGGCTCGCCCTGTTTGTCGTTGCATCGGCGGCCTGTGCGCTCGCAGGCAATGCGACCGCGCTGATCGCCGCCCGCGCACTGCAGGGCGCCGGCGCCGCGCTAGTGATGCCGCTGGCGATGGCGATCCTGAGCGGCACGTTCGGCCGCGGGGAGCGCGCCCGCGCGCTCGGCATTTTCAGCAGCATCACCGGCTGCGCGCTGATCATCGGCCCCGCCATCGGCGGCTTCATCACCGAACATTTCGGCTGGCGCTGGGTGTTCTGGATCAACCTGCCGATCGGCCTGATCACGATCGCCCTGGTGCTGGCACGGTTGCGCGAAAGTTTTGGACCTTCTGCCGCATTGGACATCCCAGGACTGGCGCTCGTCGCCCTCGCAGCGCTGGCGTGGGTGTGGAGCCTGTTGCGCGGCAATGCTGTGGGGTGGACGAGCGCCGAGGTCATGGGTACGCTGATGTCAGGCTTGGTGTTCACCGCCGGCTTCGCGCTCCGGGAATTGCGCGCGGCCGCGCCGATGGTGCCGATGCGGCTGTTTGCATCGCGCGCCCTCGCCTCCGGCATGTCCGCAAGCGTCCTGTTCTACGCCGCGATGTATGGCGTATTGTTCCTGCTGCCGCAGTTCTTGCAAACCACGCTGGGCTTCGACGCCTTCGGCGCCGGACTTCGCCTGCTCCCCTGGACAGCGACGCTGTTCGTCACCGCCCCGGTCGCCGGCGCGGTCGTCAACAGGCTCGGCGAGCGGCCGCTGGTGGTGACGGGATTGTTGATGCAGGCGATCGGCCTTGGCTGGATCGCCGAGATCGTGAGCCCCGCGGTTGCCTACTCCGCCCTGGTCGCGCCGTTGGTGCTGGCCGGCGTCGGCGTCTCGATGGCGATGCCGGCAGCACAGAACGCCATCCTGAGCTCGGTCGCGGTGGCCGAAATGGGCAAGGCGTCCGGCATCTTCAACATGGGCCGCTTCCTCGGCGGCATGTTCGGCATCGCCGCGCTGGTGGCGAGCTTCTCGGCCAACGGCGGGGCCTACTCGGCCGCGCATTTCGAGCGCGGATTTGCTGCCGCGATGAGCCTCGCCGCAACGCTGTCGCTGGCCGGCGCAATTGCCGGGTTTTTCCTGCCGGCACGGCGACGGACCGCCGACGCAGCCGCGACGCAAGATGCGTGACGCTCGCGACGACAGAGTTTCGTTATCGGCACAGCGCCTTATGTCGCCACCCTTCTTTCTGATAGTGAAACGTCGTTCTAAAAATGACTTCTGGTGGAAGGGATCGCAGTCCTCTGACAGGCATTGCAACCCGCGGGACACGCTTTTGCGTCCTCGCGGCGCAAATCGCCCGAGCTTTGCCTGGTCACTCCACCCTCTAAGCCAAGAGGGCGCAGGGAAGACCGGGTGCTGACCTCGCACCCGCGGTCCGCTGCGCGAAATGGTAGCGCAAAAAGACCGCACAGCAGCATACAGGTGGTGCCAATCACTCGGCCTTCCCTGCGCAGTGGGTTGACGGCTTATGCCGTGCTCTCCCGGGAGCCGAGTTCGTTCTGGCCTCCCTCACTTCCAGCGAATTGACGATGCAGTTGACCCGGTTGGGCGCTCCACACCTCCGCGAAAGCTTGACCGTAGCGACGACGGCCAGGACCACACGGTTTTGCCGTACGCACGGCTCGCTGGTTCGCCGCATTATCTTCCAGCGTTGTCGACGTTGCCGGAAGAATGCAGGCGAGACGAACCTAGACAGCGCCGCTCGTCGGCACGAAGCCTCGGGCTCACGGAGAGCAATCCGCCCTGCCCGCACCTCTCGCACCCAACGCTGCCCGCGTCCACCGCAAGCCCGGCTCGCAACCAAGACGACACGAGATCGCCCCTCAAGGATGAGCCGGGATGCCGCAACACATACGTCATTTCCGAATTTCGGTAAAGTGGAATATTTTTGCGAGGAGGGGTTGACGGGGGTGTTTTGCCCGACGCCCCCAACACAGCGAGACGGACTTGGAAGTAATAGATTTTCTTTGTACTCAGGTGGCTCCTCAAGTATCCGTCCCAGAACAACTAAGTTCGTAGATTCGAGGAAAACCTACCCCGGTAAACACCCAGAGGCGGCTACCAACCAAGGCGTTATCCCGAACCTTGTTTGCCGATTTTGATCACGTCTAGCGTCCTGGAAATACGGCTCGCTCATCTATTTTGTGGTACGCGACGTGATGATCCATTGCATGTCCAAAGAGCTATACCACGCGCGACGCCCGAGTATGCTTCTGCTCATTCAAACTCGGCCGGAGCAGACAAAGACTAACAAACTTAGCCGACTTCAGCCTGATGCTCTAAAAGCAATTGCTCTGCATTCTTTGGGACATTTGTAGACAGAGCATTGAGATCCGCTTCCGTCAGAATAGGCGCGGAACGCATCTGATCCTTCGCTTCAACTCGCGAGACATCAATCTCGGCAAACCTATTTTCCATCTTTCTGAAATGAGCGTAACACCCGATGATCGAGGACATCTGGTTCATTCTGCATAGCCTTCAGTTTCTTGATGATGTCCACCAGCAGCTTTCGAGCCTGTGCCTTTCTCCCAAACCATCCAGTCAGATGCGCCTGCATGTCCGAGAAAAGGGAGACGAGTATCTCTATTAGAACGTTCGGGAATGTGTGGCGTTTGAAATCTTCGCAATTCAGGTAGATAGAGCGGACCTCCTTGGGGAGCCGTGCTGCAGAGGCATGCAACAGCAACGTCTTGCCACAACCTCGACGAGCGAAAATCGCATGGTTCTGCTTCGCGCAGGCGTCCTCAAGCGCGTTACCGACGTTGATGTAGGCTATGCGCTCCCCACCTAGCTAGCTGGACACGTAGGCCTTCGGTGATCAGTTGGCGCAGTCGCGCAAGCTTTTGTTTGTCCACCATGTCGTTCCCTCCGAGTACTCTCATTAGGAGAAACTGGTCGCGATTGCACGCCGATCGAGCCTGTTGCAAACAGGACGAAAGTTGAATGCGCGCGACAAATTCGTTCGCGGAGGATCTTGCAGGGAGATTGAATACGACCCTGCGCCTAGGCGAGTCCCAAAGCTCCGGATAAGGACGCTTGGCTTCGATAGCAGTTTGGAGAAAGCTAGGATCGAATTGGTAGCGGGAGACCGCTACAGCCTTTCACCACACCACGCAAATCTGCGATATTTCCTCCGATCGTCCGCCTAAAACTCAGAAGCTTGTCGAATTGCTCCAGATGTCCATGTTCCGGATGACCCCGGGGGCCGGGCTGGCCGCATCTTTAAGGCAGTTCTCCAAACAAGGTGCTGACGACGTGATCAGCGCCGGGTGAAATCAGTAGAGCCGATCGAAAGAAGATCGACCGCGACAACGCGCGCCGACTGTTCGGTCAGCCTTGACGGACGGGGACAGGCGGCGATCACCGCCTGTCTCCTCGTTCCTTCTTCTATTCGTCTCCGAAGATCGTTTCGTCCACGAGACGCCAATAGGCGGAGACGACCTGTGGATCCTCGGGTGACAGTCCGCTTGTGATCTGCATCTCGGGCCCGAACTCCGAGAGCGTCGCGCTCAGACTGACCATCATGTAGTGGAATAGGATGGGATCGACGGCGGGTATAAGGCCCTGTTTCTGAGCCTCAACGATCTGGGGCAGCAGCCGGCCCAGAAGCGGAGCGAGGACCGTTTCAGCCACCCATTTCAGTCGGGGATTGTTCGTCAAGGTCTCCTGGCGCATGAAACGATGGAATTCCGGAAACGCGACAGTATACTGGAAAAGAGTGGCGTATTCCCGTCGCAGCCGCGCCAACGGTGACAACTCGGATCCCTCAGGAGCCGAAACTTCCCAGTCGGACCGAATCTGCGCGAACGCATGCTCGGCTGCCGCCCGCCAGAGAATATCCTTACTGCGATAATGATAGGTGATCAGGGGATGTTGCAGGCCCAATCGATCGGCGATGGCACGAATGCTCGCGCCTTCGAACCCGCGCTCGGCGAATTCCGCGATGGCAGCATTGAGGATCGCAGCCCGCGTCTCGATCGAGCGCTGCTGTTCGGCTCGCTTGCGCGGGCGCTCTCGCCGGGCTGTCTGCTTGGCCATTTCGCCTTCGATTAGCACGGCCCCCAATCGAACACCAAGCGACGTGTTGGCTGGCTCCACATCAGCCTGGCGGCTTTCGCTCCTGACGTTGGCCGCGGAATTCCCGGCGGGCTCAATGCCGTCTCGCCGAGACTCATGCGCCAGCGTCCTCGGCGCGTGCAAACTCCTCGATCATCGCCTCTCGCATCGCGAACTTCTGCACCTTGCCGGTTACGGTAGAGGGGAAGCTCTCCACGAACCGGATGTAGCGCGGAATCTTGTAATGCGAGATACGGTCCTGACAGAATTTCCGGACAGCGTCCTCATCGAGCGCCGTGCCCACCTTTGGGACGATCCAGGCACAAAGCTCTTCGCCGTACTTGGCGTCCGGCACGCCGAAGACCTGGACATCCCTGATGTCGGGGTGCTGGTAAAGATACTCCTCGACCTCCCGCGGATAGATGTTCTCGCCGCCGCGGATGACCATGTCCTTGATCCTCCCGACGATGCGGCAGTAGCCGTCGTCGTCGACGGTCGCCAGGTCTCCGGTGTGCATCCAGCCGGCGCGGTCGATCGCCTCTTTCGTCCGGGCTTCGTCGTTCCAATAGCCGAGCATCACCGAATATCCTCTGGTGCAAAGCTCGCCGGCTTCGCCGCGCGGGACGACCCGCCCCTGGCGATCGACGATCTTGACCTCGAGGTGCGGCTGGATCCTGCCGACCGTCGAGACGCGCAATTCGAGCGGATCGTCACGGCTGCTCTGGAAGCTGACCGGGCTCGTCTCGGTCATTCCATAGGCGATCGTGATCTCGCTCATGTGCATGGTCGACGCCACCTCCTTCATGACCTCGATGGGACACGGAGCTCCTGCCATGATGCCGAGCCGAAGTGAGCTTAGATCGAATCGGCTGAATTCGGGGTGGTTCAGTTGGGCGATGAACATCGTGGGGACCCCGTAGAGCACATCGCAGCGCTCCGCCGCGACGGTCTCCAGGGTCTTCAGGGGATCGAAGGACTCGGATGGATACACCATGGTGGCCGCATGGGTGACGCAACCGAGGTTACCCATCACCATGCCGAAGCAATGATAGAGCGGGACCGGGATGCACACCCGAGATCCAGGCTCGATTCCGGTCGCCTCTCCCACGAAAAAGGCATTGTTGATCAGATTGTGATGCGAGAGCGTCGCGCCCTTCGGCAAGCCGGTGGTGCCGCTAGTGAACTGGATGTTGACGGCATCGTCCATCTGCACCGCGGCCGCGACGGCATCGAGCCGCCGGTTGCCGATCTGCTGTCCCCGCTCCGATATCCAATCGAACGCAAGGCAGCCGTCGTGCTTGCCCGCGATCGAGATCACGTGGCGCAACTCGGGCAGACGCGCGCTCTTCAGCTCGCCGAGCTCGCCCCCCAGCTCCGGGACGAGCTCGCGGATCATCGCGATATAGTCGCTGGTCTTGAAGCGTGCCGCCGTGATCAGCGCCCGACATCCTACAGTTCGCAGGACGTGCTCCAGTTCGCTCAGGCGATAGGCGGGATTGATATTGACCAGGATCAGGCCAGCCTTCGCGGTCGCAAACTGCGCGATCGTCCATTCCGCACAATTCGGAGCCCAAATGCCGACCCGGTCTCCCGACTCGAGGCCAAGGGCGAGCAGGCCCGACGCGAACGCATCCGAGCGTGACTTGAGCTCCGAATAGGTCCAGCGAATCTTCTGGTGAGCGACAACCAGCGCTTCGCGGGAGCCATCGGTCGCGCTCACCTCATCCAGAAGCGCGCCAATGGTTTTCCCGATCAGGGGCGGACCGCTGTAACCATGCACATAGCTTTCGCGTGGCACGAATTCCTCCCGGTCATCTCTGAGCTATCGAACGTTCGCCGCGCCGCAGCCGGCTCACTTTCCTTCGAAGATAAGTGTCGGCGGCTCGATGTCCTTGTCGAAAGCCGCTGCCGTGTTGGCAAAGCCGCGCTGCGCATCGGCGCCTTCATAGAGCTCCATCGCGACATCGAGCATCACGAGGTCTGCCGCTGCCACGCCGCCGCTCGACCATGCCTTCAGAAGCGTCCGCGTCGCCGCATAGGATCGGGTCGGCCCGGTGGCGAGTTGCTTTGTCAGAGCGGCAGCGGTTGCTGCGAGCTCGTTCTCGGGCACCACATGAGTGGCGATTCCGAGTTGTCCCGCCTCCTGTCCGGACATCGGCTCGCCAAGCATGGCAAGCCGCGAGGCGCGCGCGCGGCCGGCGCGCTCCGCGATGCGCTGGAGGGCCCCTGCGATCGGCAGCATGGCCGTGGTGACCTCGACGCAGCGGAGTGTCGCACTCTCGGCCGCGACGAGGAAGTCGCAGGCCAGCGCCAGTTCAAAGCCGCCGCCGAACGCGACGCCCTGGACCACTGCGACCGTCGGGATCTTCAGCATTTCAATGGTGCGGTAGGAGACGTTGACCTCGGCCACGAACGTCCTGAACCAGTTGACGTCCTTTCCCGGCCACTCGCGCACCTCGCCGCCAAAGGAGAAATGCGGTCCCTCCGCACGGATGACGAGCACGCGGATGTCGCTGGTGCTGGCCTGGTGCACTGCGACCCGCAGGGCCTCGGTAAAACGCAGGTCTAGGCGGTTGAATGGCGGGTTGGCGAGCACGATGCTGCCGACGGCGCCGTCGCGTTCAAATCGGATCGACATGGCAATGCCTCCTGCTCTGAGCCGACGATCAGGTCGGACGTTGATTGTTTGTTTGGGGAATGATGGGCAGCAGCAGATGCGATGGCCGCTCTGCGTCCCGATAAATCCTGTGCGTCACGGTCTTGCTGCTGCACACGTGATAGGGAATGTACTCGACATTGGTCATCGCGCCGGTCCCGGTCGGAACATCCATGGACGTGATGTCGAGGCAGATGCGGTGTCCGGCCTTGAACTGGTTCGCTGTCGCCAGGATCTGGATCTGGTACTCGACCACCTCGCCCGGCGTCACCGGTGAGATCGCGTCGCGAGTGAGCTTGTGGAATGGCTCCCAGGGCTTTGAACGCTTCTCATCGAGCGCCCGGTGCGAAGCCTTCAGCCAGCCTCGCGTCAACTCCCGTTCGGGCAAGGTTGTTGGCATATCGCGCTCGCCCTCGCGCGCGGTACGGACCGAGACGTCGGGGCCGACGTCCTTGAGGACGACGATCCAGTTGGTGTCTTCCTGATCGATCGCTGCATACAACGTGAGCGTGATTGGGCCGGCGACGGTGACGTCATGCGGCAACGGATCCGTCATGTAGCGCAGCCGCTCGACCTTCGTCGTCCGCGTGACGGGCATCTGAGTGAAGACGTCGGGCTCGCGCGCCGCGGCACCAACCTCCACAGCGGGCCGCGGCGGCTCTGCGGTCAGGCCGTCCCAATGCGAAAGATAGAATTTCGTCCACCGCGTTTCCGGCAGTGGCCAGTCCGCTCCGGTACGCCATTCGTTGGCGCCCATCAGCCAATAACGCACCGGCGGTTCGTCCATGATGCCGGTGTCCTGCCCTTTCAGCCAGTGGTCGTACCAGCGGATGATCTCGTCGTGGTATTGATGGAATGGCCGCTCCAGGTGAGCCGGGCCCGTGAACAGCAGCTTCTTCGGCGCGTCAACGTTCTGGAAGTAATGCTGCGCGCCCAGCCAGTGAAGCTTGTAGGTGTACGCGTAGGCTCCCGAGCCGGTGTAGAACGGCATCTTGATTTTCCTGAAGGTTTCTTCGGCGCGCTCGACGGTGCCGTCGAACTCCCAAGGGTGCGTCATCATGAGATACATGACGAACGTGCGCTGCCCCTTCTGGGTGAGGATGTTGTAGAGATTGATGTACTGCTTGTAGTCCGGGTTCTGCATGGCCTGCCGCCAGAGCGCTTCCTCTGCAGCAGGAAGCTCCGCGGGCCGGTCGCGTGACTCATGAACCGTGCTGAAGACGTCGAGCAAATAAGGAAATGTGTGCAGGACGCCGCCGGGATTGAAGTCGCGAAAGCCGAACATACCGCCATAGGCACTGCACGCATCGTAGGGAAAGATGGCCTTCAGGGCGGGATGCCCTTGCGCGGCCGCGCGCCACTGCTCGCCGGCATAGCCGGAGATGCCGACCATTCCGACCTTGCCGTTTGACCACGGCTGCTGCGTGATCCACTCGATCAGATCGTAATGGTCGGTATCCTCGTGGCCGTAATGGCCTTCCGACTTGGCCGATCCTCGCGGCTGCGCGATGACGTGGACATAGCCGTTGGCAATGAATCGTCTCGTATCGCCCGCCTCGATGGGCCCGAACCATAACGGGGCGTGCGCCGGTTGCGGCGGCAGGATGTCCGCGATGTCAGGCCCCTGAATGTCCTTGTTGTGCAACGCCGACGCATAGAGCACCGGGTATTTGCCCGCCGCATCCGGTCGGTAGACGTCGACGGCAAGTCGCGTGCCGTCGCGCATGGCAACACTGATGTCCCGTTCCTCGATCATCGTTTCACTCCGGCTGTTCGCGGCGCTTGCGGCCGACGTTCGGCGATCGTCGAGATGCGGCGAACCGGCCGCCAGCCCGACTGAACGAACCATGTCATTAAATTTTACGATCGTAAAGTATCTTTCTGGTGAACTCGCGCCGGCCCGGCGACGGGGCGTACTGCCGTCGGAACGGTCGGCGCGAGCTCATGAGTTCAGCGGGCCGCAGCATTCGCGACAGCGACGCCGCCCTTGGACAGGCGGTTGTCGAGGCTGAGCGCGCCTGCGCCGAACGCCGCGATCTGAAGCAGGCCGCCGGCCATCATGACGTTCTTGAGGAAGTGGATCATCTGGTTCTGGTCGGCGAAGTTGCTGTGGAACGCCACGCCGGCCGCGATACAGAACACTGCCAGCGCCAGCGCGACCGTTCGAACCTGGTAGCCTGCAATCAGCAGGAGTCCACCGCCGAGTTCAAGCGCGACTGCAACGATGTAAGCAAGCGGCGGCACAGGCAGACCGGCAGCAGCGATCATCGCGGTCGTCGGACCGAAAGCGGCGAGCTTGCCGAGGCCGCTCATCGCGAAGGGCAGGCCGATCAGGATACGGCCGATCAGAGGGAGGTAACGGTTCATGGTAATAGCTCCTTTGCTGGTGTGAGATCAGGCGGCGTCGACGAGGATGAACTCCGCGTTCTCGATGGCCGTGATGATGAGTTTGGGTTCGTCGATTGCGGCGATGCCGTCGCCGACAGCAACTCGTTGCCCGTTGACGAGGATCGCGCCCTGGGCAGGGGCGAGATAGGTGTGCCGCAAATGCGCCGACGGCGTATGTGTCAGAGTGGTCCGCGCAAGCAGCGTGGCACCGAGGACGCGGGCGTCGGCGCGGATCATGAGCGCCTCGGCGTTCTCCGGATTCCCGCTCGCGAGCTCGATGAGATGTCCGGCGCGATCTGCCTTCGGGAATTTGCGGGTATCCCACCGCGGCGTCCCGCCGCGCTGACGCGGCAGCAGCCAGATCTGGAAGAGCTTCAGCGGGTCGTCGTCGCGGTTGTGCTCGGAGTGGCTGATGCCGGATCCAGCGCTCATCACCTGGACGTCACCGGCCACGGTGCGGCCGAGATTTCCGGCGCTGTCTTCGTGCGTGACGGCGCCCTGGCGGACATAGGTCACGATTTCCATGTCCGCGTGCGAGTGGCGTCCGAAGCCGGAGCCGGGCGCAATCTCGTCGTCGTTCCAGACCACGAGCGCGCCAAGGGGGCCATTCGCGGGATTGCCCTCAGCCGACACGATGAAATGGTGGCGTGCTTTCAGCCAGCCGCGATCTCCGTGATCGAGCGTTTCCTTGGAGCGAAGCTGCAACATGACCATTCCTCGGCATCGGACCCGTGTCCGTTTCGGGAATGGTTATGTGGCCAAACCGGTCGGCCGATTAGTCAGCAGATTCCGGACGCCTCGTTCTACCTGGTGAACGATCGCCGGCGGATGGGACCGGAAGCCGCGACTACGCCGAAGGCCGCACCCGTCTCCGCTGAGAGACAAACCACAGCAGCGCACGGCGGTTGAACGCCGGCTATGACGCCGCTGACGATCTCAGGGCCGCGGCAGCGAAGTCGATCACCGCCCGGACGCCAGGCAGCATGCCGCGCCGCGAGGCGAAGACGAGATGCAGGATGCCCTCGGTGCCGCCCCATTCCGGCAGCACACGGACGAGCGCACCACTCACGAGTGCGTCCTGACAATATCTGGCCGGCAACAACGTAATTCCGGCGCCCTGGCACGCCGCCGCCATCAGGATATCGAAGCTGCCGCTGGCAAGGCGTGGCTCGACCGACAGGCTGCTGGTCTCACCATTTTTCGCCGTCAGAAGCCAGGTACCGCCGCTCTGCTCGTCCTGGTCCAAAATCGGAAAATTGCCGAGATCCGCCGGCGATTTCGGAGCACCCGTCTTTGCCAGCAGGTTGGGGCTTGCGACAAGGATGCGCCGGCTGACCCCGATGCGCTTCACTTGCAGATCTGCGTCGGTGTCGAGGCGCTCGCGAACGCGGATCGCGACATCGATACCTTCGTGGATCAAGTCGACTCGGCGATTGGTCGCGATGCATTGAACACGCAATTGAGGATGAGCGGCAAGGAAGCTGGGCAAGGGACCGGCAATCGCCCCCTGAAGCCCGAGCGGACAGGTCAGCCGAACGAGCCCGCGGGGCTCGGCTTGCATACGAAGCGCGACCTCCTCGACCGCGTCAGCTTCGATCACCGCGGCTTGCGCGTGCTGGTAGACTTGCTGACCAACCTGGGTCACACCAAGTCCGCGCGTCGTCCGATCGAGCAGCCGCACGCCGAGCCGCTCCTCCAGGAGAGCGATGCGGCGACTGACGCGCGATTTGGGTACGCCAAGCACGCGGGAGGCCGCCGAGAATCCCCGATTGACGACAACGGCGACAAAGAACTGGAGATCGTTAAGATCGCGCACCATTTGCCGCCGTTTCTCTCCTGCGTCTTCCGAGGCGTTCCATCATCGGCCGGTGAAGACGATTCTCGGCGGCTCGATCCCCTTCTTGATGGCCTCGGCCCGTGCCGTGCGGCCGCGTCTTGCATCCTCGGAGCTGTGGAGCGCCATGGTGATATCCAGGATCATTGCGTCGGCGGACGGCACGCCCCCGCCCGACCAGGCCTTCAGCAGGGTTCGTATGGCCGCATACGAGCGCGTCGGACCGCTCGACAGATCCTGCGCGAATTTGAGCGCAGCCGCTTCGACGTCATCCGCGGGCATCACCTGGATCGCAATTCCCAGTTCGCCGGCGGTGGCGCCCGACATCGGCTCACAAAGCATCGCGTATCGGGCCGCGCGCGAACGGCCGATCCGCTCCGCGAGTCGCTGCACCGCGCCGGCGACGGGCGCAGATCCCACCGAAGCCTCGATACAGCGAAACACCGCATCTTCGGCCGCAACGATGAAGTCGCAGGCGAGCGCGAGCTCGAAGGCGCCGCCAAACGCAGCGCCGCGGACGGCTGCGACCGTCGGGATCGGCAAGGCCTCGATGGCGCGGAACGACTGATTACATTCGGCAATGAAGGTCCGGAATTGACTGGCATTCTTCTCCAGGAAGTCGAGCACGTCGCCGCCCTGGCTGAAATTGGGTCCTTCCGCCCTCACCAGCAACGCCCTGATGTAGCTCTCGCCGGCTTCGTGAACGGCCTGCTTGAGCGCGTCCGAAAAGTCCGATGCAATGAGATTTTTCGGCGGATTGGCGAGTACGATATGACCGACCGCGTCTTTCTGTTCGAACCTGATCACTTGCATTTCCGACCTCCCTTCAACATGTTGATATTGTGATTCCAGAAACGGCCGCCTCATCGCGCGCGCTCGGGAACAAGCGATGGCACGTCACGGCCGGGTCGCATCTGCCAATAGACGGCGAGAAGACATAGCCCGCCGGCTATCGCCAGCGCACCGCCGACAGTTGATAGCGCGGAGCCGAGAGCGCTCTGGGCTCCCTCAAATAGTCGATCGGCGATCACCGCAACGAGCGTCGGCGCGACCGCCGTTCCCGTGATGCCGACCCACGCGAAATGAACGGCCGTGATTTTCCCGATGACCGCGCCCGGCGACAGATGCACGATCGTCGAGGTGCCGATGGTGAACAAGCTCGCAGCCAGGAGATTAAAAGCTGCCAGCAAAAACCAGGTCGCCGAAATGGATCCGGCCGCAGGCGCCAAGACGGCAGGCACGAAGATCAACGCGCAAATCGCAATTCCGAGCGCCGGGACACCCGACAGGCCGTACCGTCGGTAGACCAGGTCGACGAGAAAGCCCGCACTGAGTTGGCTCGTGGTGCTGAGCAGCAACACGATCAGACCGTAAGTCAGGCCGATCTCGCCTGCCGGGATTTTCCACACCCGCCCGAGAAACGCGGGAATCCAGGACGAATAAGCCACCGACAGCATGATCGTCGCAGCGTTTGCCAGAAAGAGCAACGCAAAGACCAGCCATCGACCACGGATCGCCTCGAGCACTTCCTTGAAAGCCACAGATTTGCTTGGGCCGGCTGATCGTCTTGCGGGCTCCGGGAACGTGAAAACGAGCAGGGCAACGGGCAGCGCAAACACGCCACAGGCGATCATGACGAGCTGCCACGAGCGAATTGATATCCCGAGCACGGGCACGACATAGGCCCCGTTCTCGCCGACCAGGTGAAGAATGGCGCCTCCGGCAAGAAGGGCGATCCCGCCGCCGATGCTCGCGCCCATCGCCCAGATCGCGACGGCGCGCCCGCGGAAGCGCGTATCAAATGCATCTTTCACAAGCGACATGCTCGCCGGTCCACATGTTGCCTCGCCCGCGCCAACCCCGCAGCGGCCCAGGAACAGACCGGCATAGGTCGTGGCGGAGCCGCACAGGATCGTCGACACTCCCCAGGCCGCGATCCCGATACCAAGGATGCGTCTGCGGGAGAACCGATCGACAAGCACGCCGACAAGCCAGCCCCCGATGGCGTAGGTGATGATGAAGGCAGCTCCAATCAGAAGGCTCATCATCGTGTCCGATATCCCGAGATCACGCTTGATGGGTTGAACCAGGAGCGGTAGCGCCGCACGATCGATGAATGCGACCGCATTCACCAGGCAAAGGACGCCGACCATCCACCAATGAGTTGGAGTAGGCCGCTCTGCTTCCTGTTCGATCTTCATCCTTGGTTTCCTCGCGTGTCGGCTTTCGTGTTCTATTTCGCTGCCGAGACTTCGCTCCGCGTCTCGGCTGCGATTTGCCGGACGATGGCGTTGAACTTCACTGGCGCTTCGAGCTTGAGCATGTGGCCGCAAGCCTCGAACGGATGCGACGTCGCGGCAGGCGCCGCGGCGAGCAGCCGCGCCGCGTGATCCCGATGTGGCGCGACCTGATCGAGCGTGCCGGAGAGGATGGCAATCGGGCACCGCACGGCCGAGACGGTGTCCGGCGTGTAAATGGTGAACAGCGACCGTATCGCCTGTCGCCAGCCGTCGGTCGTCATGGCGTCGCGGAGGCGCTCGACATGCTGCCTGACCAGCGATGGCGTGTCCGGTGTCAGCAACTTGTCCGCGATGGCTGCGCGTGAAACCGGAATGTCGATATCCGCCGTGCCAAGCCAGGCATTGAGCTCGGCTGCACGGGCATCGCCGAGGAGATGGCCTCTGGCGACATTCGGGGCGGAAAGAACGAGACCGTCGACCATTGCTGGATATCGCCGTGCGAAGGCCAGCGCCACGACGCTCCCCCAGGAGCTGCCGACCAGAACGGCAAGCCGCCGCACCCGAAGTGCGCGCAGCAATCCTTCCAAGGCCTCCGCATAATCGTCAATGCCTGGGTCCTGCCCCGGGATGGGCGTGCTGCCGCCGAAGCCCGGCGCATTCCAGGCAAGCACGTGAAAATCCCGCGACAACCCGGCAAGCTGGGCACGATATCCGGCCGAGCTGGATCCGAGTCCGTGAAGCATCAGCACCGTGGGATTGCGCGCGCTCCCACTGGCGCGATAATTGATGTGCCCCCGTTCTCCGGAATAGACCGGTGACGCAACGGTCACCTGGACAAGTTCAGGCAGCTCCTGCGTGAGGAGCTCGGTGTCGAGGGCGGACAAAGCGGCCATCGATCAGGCTCCCGCCGCCGGTTGCAGCCGCTTGGCCGGTTCAGACGCATTGTCGGAGCGGTAGCCGAGGCGGCGAGACAGATCTTCTGCGCTCTGCCGGAGGGTGCGGGCGAACACACCGTCGAGATCCGCGCGAAACCGGCTCGCCTCGCCGACCGCGGTCAGAGCCAGCACCGCCTGGCCGCTTGCATCGAGCACCGGCGCACTGAGGGCATTGATCAGCGTTTCGCTGCGGTAGAAGGTTTCGAGTCCCTGCCTTGCGAGTCCCAGTCGCCGGATGTCTTCGAGGCGTTCCTCCCAATCGCCCTCCTCGGCCGTCGTGGCCTCTCCTGGCCAGCCCGTCTGCGCAATGGCCTCAGGCGGAAGATGTGCGGCAAATGCCAGACCGGTTGCCGTCGAGGTCACGGGCAGTATCAGTCCGACGGGAAGCGCGTCGCTGACGGGAGCGGACGCCGGTTCCCAATGGGTGATGGTTGGGCCGTGTGTACCCCAGACCGCGAGCGCCATCGTCTCGTCGAACTGGTTGGCGAGGCGCTCGATCGCGCGCGTGCCGAGCCGCATGGCGGCCAGTTGCGCCTGCTTGCGATCGGGCAACAATGCGCCATCAGCCATATCGTGGGGGTCAGCCAGCAGATATTGACCGTTGCCGAAGACGAGCGGCTTGCGTTCGGCGCGATCGATCGCAAACACCTCGCCGACATAGATGGTGTGGTCGCCGCCCGGCACCCGCGACACGACCCGGCACTGGAGCCTGGCGCCGCAATCGCGGAGCAGCGGCACGGCGCCGGAGCCGATATCGACATCGATGCCGACGAACTTCTCATGCGATGACTTCGCAAAGCGCTTTGACAGCTCGATCTGGTCCTCGGCCAAGATGTTCACGGCAAAGCGTTCGGCCTTGAAGAAGGCCGGGTGGCTGTGACTTTTGACCGACTGGCTCCAGAGCACCAGCGGAGGATCAAGCGACACCGAGCTGAAGGAGTTGGCGGTGACGCCATGGAATCTGCCTTCGTCATCGGTCGTGGTCACCACGGTCACGCCGGTGACAAAGGTTCCGAGCACGCGCCGCAGATCGCGGCTGTCGAACAGAGGAGCATCAGCCATCTTCCACCTCCTTGCGTTCACCCGTTTTGTGCACTCATGCGGCGACCGCTTCGGCCGCCTTCACCACAGGCATCACCTGCTCGGCGAAGCGGCGGATCGAGGCCGCCGCCTCCGTGTGCGGCATGGTTCCGAACATGAAGCTGCCGATCACGTAGTTCAGCCCGCCGAGCGCGACCTGGCCGGACAGGATTTGCGCGACCGTCCGGGCAGAACCGGCGATCGCATGGCCGGATTCGACGAGCTGGTCGAACGAGGGTGGCAGCTTCGCGTTGACCGGCTGGGTCCCGTGCTTGCGCCAGAGCTTGATGAAATTTTCGTAGAACGCCGGCCAGGCCTTTCGGCCGAGCTCGTGGGCTTCGCGGTCGGTCTCGCCGACGATGATGTAGCGATTGACGCCGATGAGGGGAGAGGCTTTGCCCTCTAGACCGGCGGCAGCCATCTCCTCGCGATAGCGATCGGAAATGGCGCGCACGCGGGACACCTGTCCGCCGCAGACCACATTCATGCCGTTGCGCGCCGGCCAGACCACGGAGTCGGGCGAACCGACCGCGTACCACATCGGCGGATGCGGACGCTGGAGCGGCTTCATTTCCACCGCGTAGTCGTTCAAGTTCCAGAACTCGCCTGTCGTCGTGACCGCATCCTGCGCGAAGCAGCGCTGGATCGCTTCGAAGGCCTCCGCGTACATCTTCGCCGCCTTCGCGGAGTCGATCCCGAGTGCGTCGAGCTCGTGCGGCGAGGCGCCGCGACCTATCCCGAACTCAAACCGGCCGCCACTCAAATGATCGAGCATGCAGATCTCTTCATAGAGACGCGCGGGATTGTAGGTCGGCAATAGATAGACCAGCGGACATAGCCGCAATCTCCTGGTCCGCTGGGACAGAGCCGCCATCCACACGCTGGGCGACGGTGTGGTGCTCAGCGGCGTGCCGTGGTGCTCGCTCATGTGGAAGCAGTGGAAGCCGAGCCGGTCATAGAGCTCGGCGAGCGCAAGCCGGTTCTCGTACTGCTCTGTCAGCGGAACACCGGAGCGGTCGTTCTGATCGAAGACGCCGAACTTCATGATGAATATCCTTTCGCAGGTGGCACGGTTGTTTCGCGGCCGTAGCTAGGTGCTTTGCCGGACGTGGATCTGGAACAGATTGTTCTCGGGGTCGGCGAACGTCGCGACGCTGCCGTGCGAACCCATGTCGCGGCTCGACAGGTGCAACCCTCCGAGCCGCTCGATCCGCTGCGCCAACTGAGCGACGTCGGTCGCGCCGAACACGACCACACTTCCGCGCGCGCCCGTCGCCGCTTCGGCTGGTGAGCTCAGCGCGAACCCGAGCTGTCCGACCTTGAACTGGCACCAGTTGTCGCGATCCCGAAAAGCCAGCGGAAGCTCCAGCGCCTCTGCGTAGAAGGCCTGCATGAGATCCATGTCATTGGCGACCGTGTAGACGCTGCGGATGGCCCCAAGGGGCATTTTCGTGTCCTCCGTGCATATTCAATATAGTTGAACATATGCTTTATTGTTGTATAGTGCTCGCAGCTTTCGTTTGTGTCAATCTCGATTCGCTGAACCGGTCGAAGGAAGCAGATGCAGGAGAAGAAGCCGCGCCGCGGCATTCAGTCGGTGGAAATTGCCTTTCGGATTCTGAGCGTTATGCAGACGAGCCAGCAGGCGATGGCTCTCAAGGACATCGCGCCGCTGGCGGGCCTGACGACGAGCGCCACGAATAACTATCTCGTGAGCCTCGTCAGGATCGGGCTCGCCGCTGCGGACGAGAAACCGGGCCACTATCGCCTCGGGCCTGCGGCGCTCTCGCTCGGCGTCAGCGCAATTCAGCAGATCGACGGCTTCGAGATCGTCCGCCGCGAGGTCACCAATCTGCGCGACATCACGAGCCGAAGCGCGGCCGTCACGACGTGGACCGACGACGGCCCGCTCAGCCTGTTCAAGCAGGACGGCGATCAGCGCGGCGCGTTCGAGTTTCGGACCGGACTGATCCCGATGCTGGGGTCTGCGGCAGGGAAGATCTATGCCGCCCGACTGGCACCAAACCTGACGGCGCATCTGATCGAGCAGGAGTGGGGCGCCGTCTTCGGCGACAGGCCCGACGCCGGCAAGTTCAGGGACGATGCGGCGCGCGAGCTCAAGCGAAAAGGCTACACGACGATCGTTCGATCCGACCTCACCGGCTATGTCTCCATTGCGGCGCCGATCGCGGACTGGAACGGCGATGTCCGCTTCACGCTCAGCCTCGCCGGCACCCGGGCCTCGATGAAGGTGGAGCCGTCAAGCGATCAGGTGAAAGCCCTGCTCGCCAGCGCCGCCAGCGCGACGCGGGCGCTCGGCGGCAAGATCGAAAGCCGCAATTAGGCGATTGCGCATTCCGTACGGCTACAGGACGACCTCGATGACACGGGGACCGCGATTGTTCATGGCACCGCCGAACTGGCTCTCGAATTCCCCAACCGACGTCGCGCGGCTCGCCTCCACGCCCATGCCGGACGCGAGCTTGACCCAATCGAGCTCGGGATTGTGCAGATCCAGCATCGAAAAAGCCTTCGGCCCCGGATCTCCGGCGCCGACCCGCGCAAGCTCGATGTTGAGGATCGCGTAGGACCGGTTGGCAAAGATCACCGTGGTGACGTCGAGCGATTCCCGCGCTTGCGTCCACAGCGCCTGCAGCGTGTACATCGCCCCGCCGTCGCCATGAAGACAGACAATCTTCCGGTCCGGACAGGCCACCGCAGCGCCGGTGGCGACCGGAATGCCCTGCCCGATCGCGCCGCCGGTCAAGGCAAGATGATCGTGCGGCGCGATCGTTGCCGCAAATCGATGCACACCCCCGCCTGCCGTCGCCCCCTCGTCGGAGATGATGGCGCCGTCAGGCAGCAAATGGGCGATGACCTGTCCGGCCGTCTGCGGATTGAGCGGTCCGGCCGGAATGTCGGGCCGGCTCAGTGGACCGACATGCAGCGCCTGCCTGGTCGCCTTCACCGCATCGGCAAGAGCCTCTAGCGCTGCCGGACCATCCTCGTGAGCGTGCGCAAGATAGGTGATCTTGCAGTCCTCGGGCGTGCACCAGGACGGCTTGTTCGGATAGGCAAAGAAGCTCACCGGCGGGCTCGCGCCGACCAGGATCAGTTGCTCCGTTCCCTTCATGAACTCGACGATCTGCTCGGCGAAATACGGGATGCGCTCGACCGCCACGCGCCCGGCGCCGCGCTGGCAGCGTGGCGCGAAGGTGTCGCACACGATCCGCGCGCCGGTCGCCGCCGCGATGCGGCCTGCCGCGCTCAGTCCACGCTCCTTCAGCGCGGCCCCCCGGATCAGCAGCATGGTCTTGCGGCCCGATTTGAGCGCCGCAGCTGCCTGATCGATTGCCGTACTGGAAACCGCGGCCGGCATCGGTTTCGGGAGAGCGGGTGCCGGTCGATCGGCTTCTAGCCACGCCGTGTCAGCGGGCAGGATCAGCGTCGCAATCTGACCGGGCCATTGCAACGCAGCCTGCACAGCGCGCGCGCCGTCCGCAGCGACGGTCTTGGCACTCGCCGACGAATGCACCCAGGCAGAGACCGGTCGCGCGAAACCATGAACGTCGGATGCGAGCGGTGCGTCGTACTGCGCATGATAGGTGGCGTGGTCACCCACGACATTGACGATCGGCGTCGCTGCGCGACGCGCGTTGTGCAGATTGGCAAGACCATTGGCGAGTCCCGGTCCGAGGTGGAGCAGGGTCGCGGCCGGCTTCTCCGCCATGCGACCATAGCCATCGGCCATGCCGGTTACCGCGCCTTCGAACAGGCCGAGCACGGCCCGCATGCCCTCGACCCTGTCGAGCGCAGCGACGAAGTGCATTTCCGAAGTGCCAGGATTGCCGAAACAGACCTCGACGCCCGATCCGACCAGCGTTCGCAAGAGACTTTCCGCGCCATTCATGCCGCTTCCCCGTCTTGTTGATCGCCCCTGCTATGATGCCCACTCGATGTCCGTCTGGTCAGACGAAGGCGCTCAGCCCGGTGATCGCCTTGCCGACGATCAGCGTGTTCATCTCCCTGGTGCCTTCATAGGAATAGATCGCCTCGGCATCGGCCACGAACCGCCCGATATGGTTCTCGAGCAGGATGCCGTTGCCGCCGAGCAGCTCGCGTGCATAGCCGACCGTCTCGCGGCACTTGACGGTGCAGAATGCCTTTGCCAGCGACGCATGCTCGTCGCGCATCACGCCTTCGTCCTGAAGCTGGGCGAGGCGCAGCATCATCGCCTGGGTCGATGTGACGTTGCCGAGCATGCGCACCAGGAGATCCTGCACGAGCTGGAAGCCGCCGATCGGCCGTCCGAACTGGATCCGCTCCGTCGCGTAGCGCAGCGCGTGCTCGTAGGCGCCCATCTGGCAGCCGACGGCGAACCATGCCACCCCGGTGCGGGTCATCCGCAGCACCTTGGCGGTGTCCTTGAAGGAGTTCGCATTCTGGAGACAGTCTGCCTCGGAAATGCGGCAGTCCTTCAGGGTGATCAGCCCGTTCTGCACGACGCGAAGCGCCATCTTCGTCCTGATCTTCTCGACCGAGAAGCCCGGATTGTCTTTGCCGACGACAAAGCCCTTGACCTGGTTCGTCCCCTCCTCGCGCGCCCAGATCACGTTGATGTCGGCGAAGGTGGCGTTGCCGATCCATTTCTTCTGGCCGTTGAGGATCCAGACGTCGCCGTCGCGTCGGCAGGTCGTCAACATGCCGCCCGATGTGGCGGAGCCTATCAAAGGTTCAGTCAGGCCGAACGAGCCGATCCTCTCGAAGCGCATCATCGACGGCAACCAGCGCTGCTTCTGCTCCTCGTCTCCGCACAGATAGATCGAGCCTGCCGACAGGCCGGTGTGTACGCCCCAGAACGTCGCGACTGAGGCATCGACCCGGGCCAGCTCCATCGCGACGAGGCCATTCAACAACCAGCTCCCGCCCACCGCGCCGTAGCCCTGATAGCCGACGCCGCCGATGCCGATCTCGGCCATCTTCGGAACGATCGCGAATGGGAATTCGTCCCGCCCCCAATACTCCTCGATCACGGGCGCAACGACGCCTTCCGTGAACGTGCGAACGCGCCCGAGCAACGCGCGCTCGCTTGCGCTCATCACGTTCGCAATCCCATAGAAGTCGCCGTCGATCGGCGGTGGCACATAGTCCGGCCGTCCCGTTCGTGTCACCTGCGGGTTCGCCATGGTCTCCTCCCTGGTACGCGGATGGTTGCGTCAGGCCGACTTGTTCGGGCGAACGCTGGCGCGGATCTCCACCAGGCTCTCCTTGACGCGGTCCTGGATGATCTTCACCGCGTCCGTCGTCGATTGCCGCGCGGTCGATGCGCTCTCCCGCGCGCCCTCGACCGCGATCTCGAACACTTTTCGCGCGAATTCGGTCTGCAACGCGACGTTCTCGTGCATCTGGCCGAGCGGCTTGTATTGGCGCGCGAGCGTTTCGGCTTCTCTGAGGCCGGCCACTAGCACCTCGCGTTGCTTCTGCGCCACCGACTGCGCGCCCTGCGCGGCCACCTTCGCGCTTTCGCCGAGAGCGTCGATATTCTTCTTCTGTGCCTGGAGCAACTCGTCCACGTTCAGCTTCGGCAGGCCGAGATCGCTGCCGAACTTTCTCAGCATGTCGATGTATGAGGTCGCGTCCGTCATGATATCCTCCCTTGTGGTTATGCTCAGGACTGGCGGCGTCCGCCCTCGGGCGCCGGAACGAGATTCTTGACGTAACTGACCGTCCGCGACAGCAGGGATGACGGCCCGGCCTGCTTGCTCTCATCGGCCAGGAACGCCTCGATCAGAGCTGCGGTTTCCGCAGGCCGCGTCATTAGGAACAGGTGCCCATCATCGATCATGCGGAGCTCGGCGTTCGGGATCAGGCCTGCGAGGATGTGACCATTGATCGGAAGCACGAGAGGATCGTCGCTGCCCATCAGCACGAGCGTCGGCTGCGGCAGCGACCACAGCCAGGGCAGGCTGGTCCAGCCGGCCATGGCGAGGAGCTGATAGAGATAGCCCAGGCTTCGCGTACCGTGCATTGCGGTCGCATGCCGGCCGATCAATGACGGGTCGTCGCGAAACGCGCCGCCGTAGATGTCCGCCGCAATCCTGTTCATGTAGTCCTTGTCGGTGTAGCGGCGGGGCGTCGCCATCTTCCACAACACCGAGGGGCTTGCCGGCACCATGGTGAAACCGGGCGCCGTCGCGGCGAGCACCAGCCGCCGGCACAGTGTTGGGTATTGATGGGCAAATTGCTGCGCGATTCCCCCGCCCCACGACACGCCGGCGACGTCGACCTCCGCATAGCCCAGCTCCGCGACGAGCCCCGCCGCAAGGCGCGCCAGTGTCGATGGGCGATATGGCAACAGCGGCCTTGGCGAACCGCCGACGCCCGGCACGTCGAAGATGACAGTGGTCGTGCTCGTAAGCGCTTCGAGAAACGGCCTCGCCAACTCCCAGTTGGCGCCGATCCCGTTGAACAGCAGCAGCGGCGGTCCATGGCCGCTTCCGTGCCTGACCGCGACCTGAAGCAGTTGAGCGTCGATCGTAATCTGCCGGACCTCGATCGCCCCCGGCGTCGCGACGACAACCGAGTCGGCCTTTTTCCCGCTGGTGAGATTGTCATTCAAAGACGTAGGTCCCCGGGGCGACGCCAAGGGTTGGGTGACGCACACTGCCTGGCGAAGCAGGCGCCGCCACCTCCTCGCCCGAGCGGGCATGCAACCAATCGCGCCAGTCGAGCCACCAGCTTCCTTTCCGTTTCTCGGCCGAAGCCTGGAACGCCTCCGGGGCACCGGTGCCGACCGGCCCGATCATGAAGGACGCCTTTGGATTGGTGGGCGGATTGAGCAGGCTTTGCAAATGTCCGCTGCTCGAAAGCACGAAGGTGGTGCCCTCGCCCATGATCTGAGCGGTCTTGTATACACCCTTCCACGGCGTGATGTGGTCGGTGACGCCGGCGACGACATAGCTGTCCGCCTTCACCTTGCTCATATCCACGGTCTTGTCGTTGAGCGTGAGCTTGCCGGCATTCACGAACGGGTTGGTGAAATACAGGTCGAGATAGTCGCCATGCAGTGCCGCCGGCAGCCGCGTCGTATCGGCGTTCCAGTAGAGAATATCGAAGGCCGGCGGCTGGTTGCCGAGCAGATAATTATTCACCCAATAGTTCCAGATCAGATCGTTGGGCCGCATCCAGGCGAACATCCGCGCCAGGTCGTGACCATCGACGATGCCACGCAGCCGTGACATCTCCTTGGCTGCGCGCATGGTTTCCGGCGTCATCAAGCAGCCAAAGGCGCCCTCCTCGGCCGCGTTAGGGTCGAGCAGGCAAACCGCCAGCACCAGGTTCTTGATCTTCTTCTCGGCCGCGCTGCCGAGCGTCGCGAAATAGGCCGTCGACGTGATGCCGCCGGAGCAGGACCCCATCATGGTGATGTCCTCGCTGCCGGATATCTCGCGCGCCGCATCAACGGCCTCGTCGAGCGCTGCGACATAGGTATCCAGGCCCCAGTCGCGATGCGCCTCCGTCGGGTTGCGCCAACTGACAGCAAATGTCTGGATCCCGCTCTCGAGCAGGAAGCGGATCATGCTCTTGTCCGGAGAGAGATCGAGCGCGTAGTACTTGTTGATTTGCGGCGGCGTCACCAGCAACGGCCGCTTCCAGACGGTTGCCGTCATCGGCGTGTACTGGATCAGCTCGAGCAATTCGTTGCGCAGCACGACCGCACCCGGCGTGACCGCAAGATTCTCGCCGACCTTGAACGCGCTCGTGTCGACCATCGACGGCATGCCGCGGTTACGGGTCAGATCGTCGAAGTAATTCTTCAATCCACGCCACATGCTCTGTCCGCCGCTGTCGACGAACTTGCGGACCGCCGCGGGATTGGTGACCATCGCGTTGGTCGGCGCGACGGCATCGATCAGGATCTCGGTGACCAGGTGCGCGCGCGCCTTGTCGATATCGCTGAGGCTGGTCTTGTCGACAAGGCCATTGAAGGCCTCGCCCCACGCCAGATAGGCCTTGAGCAGGCCGCTGTGCAACGAGCTCTCCTTCCAAGTCGGGTCCGAGAACCGCTTGTCGCCGGCCTTCGGCGCGCGCTCGGACTTCCCGGCAACGATGGAGCCGAGCTCGCCGACGAAGGCGAGCCACTGTTCCGTTGCGACCTTCGGCTCGTTGATGACCGCCTTGAACAGGATGCCGGCGCTGTCGAGCAGATCCTGGCCCTGGATGGCCACGAGCGGATTGAGCGCCAGCGTATTCCTGGATGCTTCCTCGGATATTTCTACGCGCGACGATGTCGGGCCGGGGCTTACCGTGCTCATGACCGGCTCGCTTCCGTTGCGGGAATCAGCAGTGCCAACGTCTCGGCAATCAGCGCAGGCTTTTCCGTCCCCTCCACTTCCAACGTATTCCGGGTCTTCATGACCACCTGCCCACGTTCCTTCGGCTCGATGGCGGCAAGAACGACACGCAGCCTGACCCGCGCGCCCGCTGGCACCGGCGCGAGGAAGCGCACCTTGTCGATGCCGTAGTTCAGGCCGGCTGCCGCGTCGACGGGGATGACGCCGACCTGCATCGACAGCGGCGCCACCATCGCCAGCGCCAGATAGCCGTGTGCGACCGGACTGCGGAACGGACTTTCACGGCACGCCCGTTCGACATCGACGTGAATCCACTGATGGTCGCCGGTGCAGGAGGCGAACGCGTCGATACGCGCCTGGTCGATCACGGCCCATTCCGACACGCCAAGCTCCTGTCCAATTCGTTCGCTCAGGCCGGCAAGGGTGAGGTTGCTCACATTTTCCTCCTCTGATGCTTTTCGCCGACCGGGATCGAACGGCTACATGTCGCCGTAGCGCTTGCGCAGCTCCTTCTTGTTGATCTTGCCGACGCTGGTCTTGGGGATGCTGTCGATGAAGAGTATCTTCCCGGGGATTCCGTATCGTGAGATGACGCCCTTGTCGGCGAACGCCTTGAGATGATCTTTCACGATCGTATCGGTGACATCATTCGTCTCCGCCGGTTTCTTGACGACGAGGGCAAGCGGACGCTCGCCCCAGCGGTCGTCCTTGACGCCGATGACGGCCGCCTCTTCCACGCCCGGACATTGCGTGATCAGGTCTTCGATCTGCAACGAGGACACCCACTCGCCGCCGGTCTTGATGACGTCCTTGAGGCGATCGGTGATATGCACGTAGCCGCCCGGGCTCACCACCGCGATGTCGTTCGTGTGCAGATAGCCGCCGGCCCAGAGCTCCTCCGAGCCCTCGGGATTGTTGTAGTAGCCCTGCGTCAGCCAAGGTGAGCGCAGCACGATCTCTCCGGACGACTTGCCGTCATGGGGGACATCGTTCATGTCCTCGTCGACGATACGCAGGTCGACCAGCGGCGCCGCCATGCCCGCCTTGGTCCGGAACTCCACCTCCTGATCGTGATCGCCGCTCAGGTCGCGCGACATGACGTGCGCCACCGCGGCGATCGGGCCGGTTTCGGACATGCCGTAGCCGGCAAAGATGTCAATGCCTGCGGCAAGCGCCTGCTTCGCCAGCGCTTTCGGCAACGCCGAGCCGCCGATCACCATCTTCAGGCCCGTGAGGTCTGTCTTGGTGGCTGCCGCGGCGTTCAGCAGCATTTGCAGGATCGTCGGGACGCCGTGGGTGAACGTGACGCCCTCGCTCTTGATCAGCTTGACGAGCATCGCCGGGTCGTAGCGCCCGGGATAGACCTGCTTGACGCCGGCAAGTGTCGCAGCCCAGGGAAAGCCCCAGGCGTGCACATGGAACATGGGCGTGATCGGCATATAGACGTCGTCGCGCGAGAACCGGCCCTGTTGGCTCGCGATCCCGAAGAATGCCAGCTCGCCTAGCGAATGCAGCACCAGCTGCCGGTGACTGTAATAGACCCCCTTGGGCAGGCCAGTCGTTCCGGTGGTGTAGAAGGTCGTCGCCTGCGTATCTTCGTCAAAATCCGGAAAATCATAGGTGGGCGACGCATCGGCGAGCAGGCTCTCGTACTCGCCGGCAAACGGCAGGCTTCCAGTCTCGGGACGAGGACGATCCGACATCACGACAAGTGTCTTGACCTTCGTGAGCTGCGGCTTGATGCCTTCCAGCAAGCCGACGAACTCATCGTTGACGAGCAGTGTGGATGCGCCGGCGTGATCGATCGTATAGGCGACCTGATCGGGCGAGAGCCGGACGTTGACCGTTTGCAGCACCGCACCCATCATGGGGATCGCGAAGAAGGCCTCAAGAAACCTGTTACTGTCCCAGTCGAGGACGCCGACCGTGTCGCCGGGCTCGACACCGAGCCTCTTCAGCGCGGAAGCAAGGCGGGCGATGCGCTCTCCGAGCTGGCGATAGGTGAAACGCGTTCGATCGCGATAAACGATCTCCTGCTCAGGCGATTGCAGCAGCGGGGTATGCCACAACTGCTTGAGGATCAGGGGATATCGATAGGCGGATTTGGCGGTCTGGATCAGCCTTCCCACCATGGCGGCCTCCCTCGAAACGTTGTCTCTCCCCCGGCTCCTCGCGACGTCCGCAATTATGACCTGCGGATCGCCTCGGCCGGTCGTCTCTCACACGATGATTTCATCACCTGACGTGGACACCGACCGTCGCGTGACGCCTGGTGTTTGTGAAGGTCCGAAACGGACATCAACGGGGTCCAGAACGGACAGGTTACGACCACTCCGGCATTCGTTCTTGAATAAAGCTGCTCATTTCGCGATTTGCGGCGACGCGGCATCCGCCTGACGCATCGCAAATCCCGCTCTTGCTTCTGACGATCCAAAGAGCTGTTATCCTTGCGAGACCACGGGCGGATGGTGAGCGGGAGTGCGCTCATCTCGGATGCTCCGGCGCAAAGGCGGACCTGATTGCAAAAAGTTCGGCAGCATCATCCTTCCCCGTCCTCACGACCGCCCCCGGAAGGCGCGCAGGGATCGCCGATCGTCGGCTTAAGCGAGCGCGTCTACGAAACGACCAAGCTTGCCGCACTGTTCGACATGCTGTCGAACCAGGGGCACCCGGCCAGCGAGATATTGAAGGATGTCAATCTGCCGGCGAAGGAGGTGTATTCCTCGAAGGCCCGGATCTCGCTCAAGCAATTGCTGACCGCCTACAAGAATGCCGTCCGGCTCTCGCAAGATCCTCATCTTGCCTATCGGATCGGAGCAACCATCCATATCTCCACCTACGGAATGTACGGCTTCGCCATCCTGTGCTGTCCCGACTTTCGCCGGACGATGCAGTTCGCGACGCGGTACCACATGCTCGCGGCCCCCTTGGCCGCAATCAGCTTCAGCGAGGAGAACGGATCCGCCATCTGGTCCATCGAACCCAATCTGCACGCCACGACTGATCTCGCGCTGTATCGCTTCATCACCGAGATGCAGATCGGAATACATATCTCTCTGATGCGCGACGTCATGGGTCCCGCGTTCGCTCCCGACGAGGTCTGCCTCGCCTACCCCGGCGCTGACGCCAGCTTTCCGAAAGACGAGTTACGGTGCAACGTGAGCTTCGCGAACCCCGCGAACAAGATCGTCTTCCGTTCCACCTGGCTGGAACAGCAGGCGCGCCTCGGCAACAAGACCACCTATCCAGCGATCGTCGCGCTTTGCGACGATCTGCTCGACGATTTGACGTTGCGAATCGGCATCGCCGGAAAGATTCGCGACCTTCTGCTGGCGGATATTACCAACCCACCAACCTCCTCGGCGGCGGCCAAACTTCTCGGCATGAACGACCGCTCCCTGCGCCGCAAACTACGCCAGCAGGGTCTTTCCTATCGCGGTCTGCTGGACGAGCTACGCACCCAGATTGCGCTGAAGTATCTGCGCACGACCCGGCTCTCGAACGACGACATTGCCCTGGCGCTCGGATTCAGCGATGCCGCCAATTTCCGTCGCGCGTTCCATCGATGGACAAACAAGGCACCAAGCGACATCAGGGCAGAATAGGACGCGTGTTCGCCGGTCCATTTTATCCAACTTGATCCGCCGGCCGGCCGCAGACCAGCCGGTCGACCGGTTGCAGGGCAGGCCTTGGCTCTCTTCTCATGCTGAAGAGGCGGATCGGCTCCTTGCAGCCGCGCAAGACGTGGACACCTTCGTCGACAAAGGCTTTCGCAAGGTCCAGGCTCCCCTCCGCCCGCAGCGCCTCCACGAATTCGCCGGTCACCAGCACCGGGGCATCGAGAATTCGGCAATAGGTTTCAACGCGGCTCGCGATATTCACGGTGTCCCCCACCAAGGTCAGCTCGAGCCGTTTCTCGCTGCCGACATCTCCTTGCACGACCTCACCATAGTGAATTCCGACGGCGATGCGGACGGCACTCTCGTTGCAGTGGATGCGCTGCCGGTTCCGGCATTCGATCGCGTTGACGATTTCCACAGCGCACAGGGCCGCGTTCGTGGCATCTCGCCGGCTCATCAAGGGCGGGCCAAAAAATGCCATCAGTCCATCGCCCAGATATTTGTCGACCGATCCATGATTGGAGAAAACCGCCTCGCTCAGGAGGCGAAGCAGATCGCGCAGCATGCTGATGACAACATCTGGAGGCTTTCCGGACGAATACGCGGTAAAGCCTACCATATCGGCAAACATGACGGTGGCGGGTTGACGGCGTGCGAAGGAGAACGGCGTTTGAATGTCGACAAGCTGATCGACAATTTTCGGCGAGAAGAAGCGGGCGAGGTTTGCCCGCTCCCGCTCAACTGCCTTGACGCGCAGGTTTGCCGAAACGTTCCGGAGCACCAGGATGGTGGCAATCAGGATTGAAATCAGGCTCACCGCAAACCGCAACGGGGCGGCTCCGTCGGCCTCAAATCCGTGCATGAGCACATAGCTGAGAACTGTAAGAAGCCCACAGGTGACGCCCGTGATCACGATGCCGCGGCGACGAAGATCATAAGCGGCAATCAAGACAACGGTCACGTAGAGCGACGCCACTGCAAAGTGCAGGGACGTCAGCGTGTCAACCAGGAAAATGCCGATCGCGAGCGCGGCCGCTACGGGAAGGGAACGGAGCCCGATAAGATAGCGCAGCATCGAACCATCGCCATTCGTTCGTCGGATCTGCTGCCTATGCTGGGGCCAGAACCCGGCACTACAGCAAATCCGCGCGTCGCCGATCCGACGAACCCTGGAAAGGCCGCCGGCCGAACCTGGTATTTCCCAACGCTGCCCCTCGGCACTTCTCAACCTGCCATTGCGACGACCGGTTTGGCCTTCGGCGCTTTGTCAGCGTTCTTCGACCAGGACCGGTAGTACGCCAGCACGGTCATCATCAGGATGCCGACAATGCTGACCACGATCTGCATCCAGATCGCACCGGAAATCTCGACCAGCACGACGTGCGCAGCAAAGGACAGGAATATCCCGGAGCAAAAGACTTCGAGCGACTGCTGACCGCATTTGATTGCGGGCCGAAAGATCGCCCATTCGAGCCCCGGCCAATCGCGTGGCAGCAGACGAACGACGAAGAACGCGAACACAACGAAATGCAGCAAGCGATAAGGCGCGAGGTTGCTCTTGTCGTTTGGATTGAAGGCGCCGTAGACCTCCGGCGGAATCAATGACCGCAGTTCGTCAAATCGGGCCGCCATCGTCATCACCAGAGCGAACAGAAGATAGCCGATGCCGAGCACCAACGCGGTACGCGACCGGATGAACGGCATCGCCTGCGCCGCTCCGCCGAGCGCAAACCAGGCCCCGAACGTGAACAAAAATTGCCATGCGAATGGATTGAAGTACCAGAGGCCAGTTGGATAGGCCGAGAGGTTCCAACCGAAGTGCCTGGCCGCCAAATACAGCACCCCCGAAGCGGCCAGGGTCATGTTGGGCCTGCGTAGCATCAGCCAGAGTATCGGCGGGAAGACGCCCATCAGCACGATGTAAAGCGGCAGCACATCCATGTTCACCGGCTTGAAGCGCAGGATCAGCCCCTCGAACAGGAACTGCGCAGGATTGTCGAGGAAACCTCGTATGTTGAAGTCATCAGTGAAACCGGAGTTACCAGACCTCTGTGCGACATATCCGATTTCAGCGAGATAGAGCACGAAAAGGAAAACGTGGGCGACGTAGATCTGCCAGACCCGCTTCACAAGCCTGGTTGCGCCGATGATGAACCCGCGTTCGAGCATCATCCGCGCGAAGACGAAGGCGACAGTGTAGCCGGAAATGAAGATGAAGAGATCCGCAGCATCGCTGAAGCCGTAGTTTCGCGTTGTCACCCAGTTCACGATGTTGTTGGGGATATGGTCGAGGAAGATTCCCCAATTTGCCACACCTCGAAACAGGTCCAGCCGGAGATCTCGGCCTTTCGTCGGGAGCGTCGCAAGAATCTTCATCGTCAATGCACCGAAGCTCTAACACGCGGCATCTCTTCCGCCGACGACCAGCCTGCGCAGCGCCTCCGTTTACGGAGTCCAGAGCCTGTCCCGGCATTTCGACGTGTTCGCTCCGAGCATAACGGCCCATGACTTTTCGTATTGTACAATCGTGCGCATGCTGGATGTGAGTTCGGCAGAAAGAAGAGACGAGGCCGGCAGAGCGGCCCTGACTTTCAATTTGCCTCCGGAAAATGCCATCCTGTCCATGAGTCACGACCCGCGACGCGATTGCGCGAGGCAGGTCTCGATGGTGCCCGCCTGTCCATCGGCTCAAACCAGCAGCACTCCTCGGTCGGCCTCTGAAGCTCATTGGGACTACGGGCTCTTGCCACATGAGCCGATGGAGCCGTCCGAGCCCTCTTACGCTTGGCTCGCACGAACGGATGCTCGGCAACGATCGGTCGAACATCCGGTTTCGGCCTCGCCACCGCGTCGGCCTGAGAGTCGACGTCCGGTTGAGCCGTCTCTTCATCGGGTAGACGCTCGACCAGGTCCCGGGCCGGCGCCACATCGACGGATGGGGGAAAGAATGTCGGCTGGCTGGTATCCAGGACAACCTTCTCCGGCCATTTGCGCGCGGACTCGATCCGGATCGTCGCCGCATCGATGCTGTCCGGCCGATCGGGAAATCTGTCCGGCAGCTCCGGCAAGGACCGGCCGGCTATCAGCAGAAGAACAGCGAGTGCGGCCCCGACAACAGCAAGATACCTTGCCATGGGCAAAGCCGATGGCTCCGCCGATTTCCGCAATCTCGATGGAGCCATGATAGCAATGCTTGGCCACTCTCAGGCCGTGCGGCGAAGCGATCGGGATGCCACACTGCCGCTGAGGGAAGGCGACCTCGGCTAGAGGAAATTCTCCTTGACCATCTCCCAGACGTCTCCTCCACGGCCATGCAGGACGGCACGAGCGGAGTACAGCGCCATCCCGATTGCAGGCTCGACCTGCATGAATGGCGGCATGACAAGCTGCATCGGGTTGATGTGCACGTGCAGAAGCGCGGGCCCTGGTTGGGCCAGCCAGTCCTTGACCGCAGTCTGCAATTCGTCCGCGTTCGAAACAGTCTGGCCCCAGAGACCCAGTGCGCGCGCGACGCCGGCGAAATTCGGATTCTTCAACTTCGTGAAGGTATCGAGCATGCCCTCCGCCTTTTGCTCGATCTCGACAAAGCCAAGCTTGCCGTTGTCATAGACGGCAATCAACTCCTGTTGGACGATCGTCATCAGGTCTCCGAACAGCATCGAGATCCCGCCGTCGCCTGCCATGCATACGACTTGCCGGCCGGGTTCTGCCTTCTGGAGCCCGATGGACGACGGCATGCCATTGGCCATCGTTCCATGAAGCAGACTCGCGAAAATGCGGCGCTGCCCATTCGCCTCGATATGGCGGTAGGCCCAGGCGGCCGGGGTGCCGTCGTCGGCCGTGAACAAGGCATCCTTTGCCGCATGGCGACTGATCACCTGCGTCAGATAGCTTCCGGGAATACTGCCATCGTGACCGGCAGCGACCTTGGCCCGCTCGGCCTCCCGATATTTCGCGTAGCGCTTCACATACGCGCTTTGGAACGCGGCGTCGGTGCGCTCGACCAGCTTCGGTAGCAAAGCCTCCAGCGTCGCCTTCACATCGCCGACGACGCCCTTCGTGATCGGATGACGTCGTCCCAGATGGGTCGGGTCGATATCGACCTGCACGATTTTTGCCTTGTCCGGGTAGAATTGCCGCCAGGCAAAGTCTGCGCCCAGCATCAGCAGCGCATCGCAGTCCAGCAAGGCGTGGTACCCGGCCTCGTTGCCGAGCATCCCGGTCATCCCAATATTGTAGGGATTGTCAAACTCGAGAAAATCCTTGGCCCGCGACGTATGCGCGATCGGCGCCTTCAGCCTGTTGGCGACCGCGAGAATCTCCTGATGTGCCCCCTGGCAGCCCGAACCACCATACAGGACGACGTTTTCGCTAGTGTTGAGGATGTCTGCGATCTCATCGAGATCCGCATCGTTCGGTCGCGTGACAGGCTTGGCGACGTGCACCGCATAGGGGACGTTGTTATCCACGGCCGAGGCGGAGATATCGGCCGGCACGATCAGAACGGCAACACCGCGTTTCGCCAGAGCCGTTTGGCAAGCGATCACCGTCTTCCGGCGCGCCTGTTCCGGGGTATGGATCATGTCGCAGAAAACGCTGCAATCCCTGTAGACCTGCTTGAAGTCGACTTCCTGGATAAAATCGAAGCCCAATTCGTCGCGAATGATCTGACTTGCGATCAGGATAACGGGCGCACGGTTGCGATTGGCCTCGAAGATCCCGTTGATGAAGTGCAGGCTTCCGGGCCCGCAGCTGCCGGCAACTGCCGTCAGCCGATCGGTGAGCTGCGCCTCAGCCTGCGCGGCGAACGCCCCCGCCTCTTCATGTCTCATCGAGATCCACTCGATCTCGCTTTTTTCGAGCGAGCGGGCGATCAGATTGAGGGTGTCGCCGACGACGCCATAGCAATGCTTGACGCCCGCACTTTGCAGGGTTTCGACAATGATATCCGCGACCAGCTTGCTCATGACATTCAACCCTGGCTGTGACCGTTTCTGCCACAGCCTGCACCCGACTGCACCGTGGGGGCTTGGATCGGAATGCGAGGACTTGAACCCGCCTGCGCAGACGGCGCACCGCCGGCGAGCGCACCTTTCAGCCGACGTCATCGGTTCCGGATTGGAGTTGGCCGAGCATTTGCACCGCACGATTGCGAGCAGGAAATGAAATTCCGGCCGGCATTCGGTCAAGACTCGCGCTGAGATATTCGTAAGCTTCCGGCAAGCGATCCTGTTTCAGCAACAGCTGGGCGAGGTCCGTCGCGGCCGTCAATTCGAACAGGGCGGCGGACTGGCGTTTGGCCCAGTCGATGGCCGACAGCAGGCTTTCTTCGGCGTCGAAATGATCCTCCGCAGATCGAGACGCCAGAATGAGCCCTTTCATCCCGAACAGGGCTGGCATGTGCGGGAACTTGCCGGCGCGCTGTTGTTGCGCGATTGCATTCACCGTGAGGGTCACCGCTTCGTCATGCTCACCGAGGTCGACGAGAGCCGCGGCCAGATCGCAGGTGAAATCCATATTCAGCATCTCGTGACGCTGGACGTGAAGCTCTTCCAGGGCTCGCTTCAGCAGTTGGATCGCTTCGATGCGATTGTCCTGAAGGAGCAACCATTGACCCTTCAGGCCCGTCGCTATGGCGCGATACGGCATCAGGGAATGGGCGACGGAGAGCTCGCTCAGTTCACCGATGTACTGGTCCGACTGCCTCAGGTCCGCCATGGTCAGAAACACGGGAAGGACCAAAGCCAGGGATCGGCAAAACGTAGCGGGGCTACCTGATCTCTTGCCTTCCTCTCTGGCGCGCCTTGCATAGTCCAGCGATTGGTCGAGCAAGCCCCTGTACAAGAGAGATCGTGCCATACCGACGAGCAGGAAGCTCGTATAATGAAAAAGATACGGTTCCATTCGAGTCCGTGGCCCGGACGCCAGGTGCCGGAGGCCCGATTCGCAATGCAGTTGCGCGGCGAGGTGATTTCCCAACAGATGTTCGGAGGCCGCCAACATTGCCTCCGCCAGCGCCATGTCGTCGTGATCCCCGGTCCGTAGCGCCAGTTCCTTGCTCCGGACGGCAATGTCGGTCGCACCGCGAATGTCCATGATCCAGTGCGAAAACATGAAAAGTCCGCTTAGAATCCTCAACTCGTAGGCGATATCTGCCTGTTCGATGGCAATCTCCAGCGCGTTTGCGAAAGCAGTCCGGACGCGCTGATCGTCAGCTTCCGTATGCATCAAGGCCAGCGGTATCGATGCAGAGATTTCCATTGCGCGGCGGGAGCCTCGATGGGGACGTCCCAGGCTTGCCATCGCGCGTTCTGCCCATGCCTGGCATTCGATCAGCAGTGACAGCTCGAGAAACACCTTCGTGGACGCGGCTGCCAGTCTCCCAGCCGTCTCGGCATCGCCGTGCGGCCCAAAGCTCCATTCGAGCGCCGCACGGACGTTATTTATTTGGTCAGAATAGACCGCAGCTCTTTCAGAGCCTGGCAAGGCTGATAGGGCCTCCCTCAGCGTTTCGAGGTGTCCGGCGAGGTATTCCGCATGCCGGCCGAGGACCATGTCGACTTCGGCATGCTCCTCCAGCTTTGCCAGTGCATAGGCGCGGGTCGTGTTCGGCAATCGATACTGTGCCTGCGCGGCATCGATCCGGGTTGCTATCAATGACTTCTCGACCAGGCCCGCGACCGCGTCAAAAATTTCCTCGGCTCCCACGCCGGGTTCGCCCGCGACAGACCGCGCGCCATCCAGGGTGAAATGTCCGACGAAGGGAGCGAGGCGTCGAAAGACGATCCTCTCGGCGTCGGACAGCAGATCGTAGCTCCAGTCCAATGTCGCCTTGAGGGTCCGATGTCTGGCAACTGCCGTCCGATGGCTCAGTTTCAGCAATTCCAGCCGGGACACCAGGAGGTCAGCCGTGTTCTTGAGGCCAAGGGCGGCTGCCTGGCCCGCGGCCAACTCGATCGCCGACGGGATTCCGTCCAGCTTTCGGCATATCTCCGCGACGAATGGCGCCTCCTTGTTGCTGAGAGCGACGCTGCCTGCTCGCGTGGCCGCACGCCGCACGAACAGCTGCACTGCCGGATATCGCAGCACGGCATTTGCCGTTTGCTCCGAGCCGTCCAGTGGAAAATCGAGTGGAAGAACCCGGCAGCAATGCTCACCCTCGACCTTCAGCAATTCCCGGCTCGTGGTCAGAACATGAATCTCTTCGGTTTGCTGGTAGAGTTGTTCGGCGAGCGAGGCGACCGCCTCGATCACATGCTCGCAACTGTCGAGGATGACGAGAAGCTTCCGCGACCGGATCAGGTCGAGCAGCTCCTGGCCGGGATCTTTCGATTTGAGTGCAAGCCCCAGGGAGGTCGCGACGGCCGCAGCGACATGGTTCGGATCGGTGAGGCTTTCCAGATCGACAAAATAGATCTCGCTGCCGAACGCCTCGGCGGCGGCGCGGCCAACGGCCAGGGCAATGGTTGTCTTTCCGATGCCGCCGGGGCCGAGCAGCGTCACGAACCGGTCATGTCGAAGCTTGTCGCAGACCTCCCTGACGACCATCTCGCGCCCGATCATCGTGATCGGTCGCACCGGAAGCCTGCCCTGATGCGGGGACCCGGCGTTCCCGCTTTCCGCGACGCCTCCGAGGGAGACCATCGTGCCGACGAACGAGTAGCCCCGCCCCTTGATGTTTGCGATGTAGCGGTTGCCGAATTGGCCGTCACCAAGCGCCTTGCGGATCGCGGCCACGTGGACGCGGATGCTCCCCTCCTCGACCGTCACATCCGGCCAGACGTGATCGATCAACTCCTGCTTTGCGATCACCTCACCCGGACGCGCGGCAAGGTAGATCAGGATGTCGAGGGCCCTGCTGCCGAGCGGCAGCGCCACGCCGTCGCGCCGAAGCACCCGCTCCCTGCTCGAAAGCTCGAAGGGGCCAAACAGCAGATTTCCACGAAGCTGATCTTCAGCCATGGCTATTGGCACGGGCCTTGGGTGCTTTTCCTGGATGTTCAACGATCCGCGAGAAACCCAAGCGTGCGTTCTTGATAGACATCAGCCTGCTTTCGGCTCCGCGCGCGGATCTGAAGGGATCAGCACGCGGCAACCGGCATGCAGACTGCATACAACCGACGTTGCCCGGCGCTTCCCTCTCGCTAACAGAGATCGTACACTTTCACCATTGTTTGCATCCCCCGAATGGGGGGAGGACCGACGTGGGTAGGGGGAGCCCTTGATCCAACCGCGCTCCAGCCATCCGACCCATGGAACGGGCACCTTGCCCGGCGGAGGACAGCTGCCATTCCTTGCGACCAAGATCTTGCCGGCACGATTCGGCGGGCTGGTCACACGCCCCCGGCTCATCGCCATCTTGTCCGAGCTTCCGGCCAAGCGACTTGGAGTCATCAAGGCGCCAGCGGGCTTCGGCAAGAGCTCACTGGCAGCCACCTGGGCCGAGACGCTAGAGCAGGGCGGCAATGCCGTTGGGTGGCTGACCATCGATTCAGACGACGACGAGGCCACGCGGTTTCTGTTCTACGTGGCTCAGGCCCTGCACCACGCCTGTCCGGACGTCGGCACCGACGCGATTGGGCTGATCCTCGAGAACAACCTGATCGACCCGACAGCGATCCTGTCGAGCCTGATCAACGATCTGGCGGAGATCGAGGATGATGTTTACCTGTTTCTCGAGGACTATCACTGGGTCAGCGCTTCCCGCATCCATCAGACCGTCACGTATTTTCTGAAGCACGCACCGTCCCACTGTCATGTGGTGCTGACGACGCGCACCGAACCTCCGCTGCCACTCGCGACCTTGCGCGCCCAGAACCAGCTGATGGAGATCGATGCCGAAGCGCTGCGGTTCGACATGCAGGAGACAAAGGCGTTTCTGGACAGCACCAAGCCCGGGGTTCTGGAAAACCCCGACGTCCAACTCCTGCAGCGCAAGACCGAAGGGTGGCCCGCCGCGCTTCGAATCATCTCATCCATGCCTTCGCAGTCCGGATCCGGTCTGAGGGAATATGTCCACAATCTCTCGGGCTCGCAGCGCCCGATTGCCGCCTACCTGACGGAGATGCTGGATGGGCTTCCGGTCGAACTGGTCGACTTCATGCTGCGCACGGCTGTTCTTGACCGGCTCTCCGGTCCTCTCTGCGAGGCCATGACCGGCTTGAGCGCGAGCCGTGCAATCCTGGCATCGCTTGCCCAGCGCCAGATGCTGCTCACGCCGCTCGACAGCGATGGAGTCTGGTTTCGCTACCACACCCTGCTTGCCGAATATCTGCGACAGCGGCTGGAGGCGGACCGCGGCATTGAAGTTCCTCAACTGCACGGACGCGCGGCTCTTTGGTATGCCTCCCACGAATTGTGGACCGAGGCGGTCCAGCACGCGATTGCGGCCGGCGCTTCTGACCGTGCGATCGGCTGGATCAACAACTGCGCGATGGCTTTGATCAAGAGAGGCGATCTCTTCACCTTGCTGGAATGGCAGCGCCAGTTTCCCGACGAGCTCATGCGAGGCCAGTGCGAGGTCCGACTGGCGATCGCCTGGGGATTGGCGCTCGCGCTACGTTTTGACGAGGCCCTGAAGCTCGCAACCGACATCGAAGGCGATATCGCTGCGACGCCTCTGCCGGATGCCAACCTGCTGTGCGAATGCCAGGCGATCCGCTCGGTCGCCATCGCGCTGAAGGATGACAGCGAGAGCCCGCTGCCCCTGGCGCAGGATTGCGTGAACCGTTCATCCGATCCCTGGACCGCGAACGTCGCCTCGAACGTCGTTCGCTTCAGTCATATGAAGGCGGGCAACCTCAAGCAATTCCATGCGACGCCTTGGATTCCCTATTCAGTCGAGGAGGATCGCAGGAACGTATTTGCCTCGGTGTATAGACACTGCCTGAACGGGCTCGCAGAAGAGCGGCAGATACGTCTGGCGGCGGCAGGTGAGCACTACCGCGAGGGCTTCCGGATCGCCGAGCAGGATGTCGGGCCGAATTCAGTTGCGGCGGCCTTGCCTGCAAGCCTGATCGCGCGAATCAAATACGAGCAAGGCCTGCTCGATGAGGCGGAGGCCTGGGTGATCGATCGCATCCCGCTGATCAATTCGGGGACGATGCTCGACTGCGTGTGGAGCACTTACTTCGTGATCTCCCGGGTCGCCGCTGCGCGGATGAACTTCGAGCGGGCCCGCACCCTGTTGGAGCGCGCCGAAAATCTTGGCATCTCGCGGGATTGGGGAAGGCTCTCGGCCGGCGTGATCGCGGAGCAGGCGCGACTCTATTTGAACGATGGCCGGTTGGATGAAGGTGCCGCCTGCGTCGACCGCCTCGAACGCCTGGCACGGAAATACCCCGCACCGAGGCCTGGCGCCTGGTCGGAGATTGGATGGTACCACCGATTGACCCGCGCTCATTTGCTGGGCCAGCAAGCTCGCCCGGACGAGGCCATTTCAATCCTGCAACAATTGCAGCACGAAGCCGAAGCCATGGAACACCGTCAGTTCCTGATCTGCATTGCGATCCGCCAGTCGGCAGTTCAGCTCAGTGCGGGCAAGACGGCGGAGGCGGTGAGCCGCTTTCGCCGTGTGCTCGCCGCGTGCGCGGCGGCCGGTCTTTATCAGACCGTTCTGGACGAAGGGCCAGTCATTTCCGAGCTTCTCCAGGCGACCCGGGAAGGAAACGTCAAAGCGGATCTGATCCCTTACGTCGATCGGCTCGCGGCGGGTCTACAGCGAGCACGACAGGATCGTTCAGCGCCGAGTTCAAGCGCGCGGATTCTCGGCGCATTGAGCCGCCGCGAGACTGACATTCTCACGCTGATCGCGGATGGATTGTCCAACAAGGAAATCGCCCGAAGCCTCGATATCGGTCCTGAGACCGTGAAGTCGCACCTCAAGAGCGTTTTCACCAAGCTCGGTGTGGAGAAGCGCGCACAGGCCGTATCACGCGCACAGACCCTGGGCATTGTCACCACGCAGTGAAGCTTCGCCCCATTCATCCGGCTTGCCGCGCACGAACACTGGTCTGCTCGAGGACTCGCCTCGCCAGCACGAGATCCGGCGTTTCGAAGCCCTCGGTAAACCGGCCGTAAACGGCTCCGATGAGCTCATGAGCTCTTCGGCCTTGCCCCCGATCGATCCAAAGCCGCGCAAGCTCCAATCCCGCCCGAAGTTCGAACGACAGCGCCGATTGTTGCGCAGCCAGGGTCATTGCCTCCCCGAAACACTCGGCAGCCAGATCGCGCTGCTGGGATTCCCCGCACACAAGGACCGAGCCTTTCGCCAGGAACAGCGCCGGAAGGTGAAGAGGCCTGTTCGATCCAAGCTGCGTGGCGATCGAACCATCAATGAGATTCAGCGCTTCCGCGCGCTGGTTTTGTTTGGCCAGACCGACGGCCAATTCGGAGACAAAATCCGTTACCAGCATTTCGTATCGCAGGACCCGCAGCTTCTCCAAGCTGTCCCGCAGATGACACATGCCATCCTCCGCCTGGCCGACGCGGACCAGATGGCGCCCCTTAAGTCCCACGGCGACGGCGCGAAATGGCTCCAATGAATATTTCTCGGCGGTGAGCTCGAGCGCAGAGAGATTCAGCTCGACCTGACCCAGCTCGTCGATCCAGAAATAGAGAGGCATCGTCAGAATCAGGGCTCGACACAGCGCGATCGGATGATCCGCTCTCTCTGCCTCCTCGATGGTTCTTTCAGCATAACCGGCGGCGCTGTCGAGATTGCCGGCGAACCAGTGCGATCGGGTCAGGTTGAACAGCGAGGTCGTGCGCAGATCAAACAGATATTGCGTTGCGTTGAACCGTCGGGAAGTCGGCGCCCCGCGCAAGGCCCGTTCGAGGTATTTCGGCGCGCGAACGTGGTCCGCAAGCATATAGTACGCTGCTCCCAGCATCGAATCCGCAAGCGCCGCATCCTCCGGATTTCCGGTCTTGTTCGCGACAGTCTCTGCGCGTCGCGCAACTTCAAGACTGCCCGCCGCGTCGATCGTACGATGAAGATACATCGACAGCCCGCTGAGAAGACGGAGTTGCTGGTAGGCATCCTCGCGCTGCTCCGCGAGCGTCAACGCAGTATTGAAGGCGTCGCGAACCCTTTCACTGTTGCCGGCGGTGAACATCAGCGACAGGGCGAGCGAAGCGTGGATTTCCATCTGGTCCCGCGGGTCGTCTTCCGCAGCAATCCGATCGAGCGCCTTCTCCATCCAATTCCGGCACTCCAGGAAAAGCGACTTGGCCAGAAGCAATTGCGAGGCGGCCGCCGCCATCCGTGTGGCCGCGCGATCGTTTCCATCGGGACCAAAGCTCCATTCGAGCGCGGCACGGACATCTCCAAGATTGTGCTGCGTCGAGTCTGTCAGAGATTGTCCGGGCTCCGGATCGAAGAGATTGCCGCGATTGTCCTGCAACGATCGGCTCAGATGGCTCGCGTGCCGCGCCGCCATGGAATGATGTTCACCGCTTTCGGCCAATTTCTCCCAGGCATAGGAGCGCGTGGTGTCAAGCAATCGGTAGAGCATCCGCCGGTAGCTGGGCCACGCCACGATCAGCGATTTGTTGACAAGGTTTTCGACGGCGCCCTCGATCTCGGACCGGTCAGTTCCGCCCTGCTCCGCAACCGCGCACGCCGCTTCCAACGAGAAGTGCCCGATGAAGATTGCGACACGTCGCAGCACGACGCGTTCGACCTCGGAGAGGTGATCGTGGCTCCAGTCCAGCGTTGCCTTGAGCGTCTGATGCCGCGGATTCGCTGTACGGCGACCGAACTTCAGAAGATCGAGGCGCGACCCCAACCTCGCCACGGTATTCCTGACACCGAACACAGCGGCTCGTCCGGCGGCGAGCTCGATGGCGAGCGCAATGCCGTCGAGCTTGCGGCAAATCTCGGCAACCAGGGGAGCTTCGTCGTCGCTGAGCGAAAAGCTGCCGCGGCGAGCACTGACGCGCTCGGCGAACAACCGTGCCGCCGGATAGGCAAGCACCTCTGACGCGGTCGGTCGCGGCTGCTCTGGCGGGCAGTCCAGTGGACAAAGACGCAATACGCGTTCGCCGGGAACGCGCAAGGTTTCCCTGCTGGTCGCGAGTATGTGGATCTCCGGGGCATTCCGGACGATATAGTCGGCGATGTCAGCGGTTCTCTCGATGACATGCTCGCAACTATCGAGAATGACAAGCGCCCTGCGCGCGCGCAGAAAATTGAGCAACGCCTCCCTTGGATCGACCAATTGCGGGGCGAGCCCGAGCGCGGACGCGACAGCGCCGATGACCTGCTCATTGTCGCCTGCCGTTGAAAGATCGACAAAGAAGACCGCCCCGGAGAAGTCGGCCAGCGCTCCGTGCCCGACTGACAGGGCAACCGTCGTCTTGCCAATGCCCCCGGCGCCCAAAATTGTAATCAGGCGCTGTTCCGTCCGGAGCCAGCGCTGGATCTCAAGGACCACGTTGTTGCGGCCAACCATGCGGCCCAGCGCGGGCGGCAGGTTGGACAATCCCGAAGATGCGTTACCCGTGTCGCGGCCTCCGGGAAGTCGCGCGACGGGCGCAATGAAGCTATAGCCGCGGCCCTGGATGTTCGCGATGTACTTGTTGCCGAACTGGCCGTCGCCCAGCGCCTTGCGCAGCGCTGACAGATGAACGCGAAGACTGCCTTCCTCGACCGTGACGTCAGGCCATGCCTTCGCGATCAGCTCAGACTTCGGGACGACCTCACCGGCGTTTTCGAGCAGAGCGATCAGGATGTCGTAGGCTCTGCCACCGAGTGGAACGATCTGGCTCGCCTTGCAGAGAGAGCGCTCGGCGACATTCAGCTCGAATGGGCCAAACCGAAGCCGGATTGCACTCGATGAGCCAACGTGTTGGACCGACATAAATCATTCCGCCAAGGCCGTCGACGATTTGGTTGTACCATTCGCCGTCAGCCTCGTGCAAACGCACCCCCAGCCATCAAGTGTTATCCGAAACCTCGTTTGGCAACAAGCCTGTCACTGCATCGAGTTGGCGGCGCCATCGTGCGAATGTGAAACGGCCAAAACCTGCCTGGCAAGCCGTAGATCGCGGCTCTCAAGATCGTCCCGAAACTTGGCGTGAGTGGCTTGCAAAGTGCGCCACGCAGCTTCCTGTCGTCCGGTTGACCGTTCGGCGATGGCGAGGCTGGTCGCGGCCCTGAGCGCCCACGACAGGCTTGCTTGCCTGTTTGCAAGCTCGAACGCGCGCTGAAAGTGTTGCCTGGCAACCGGCAATCCCTCGCCGCTGCTCAGGGCCAGTTCGCCCCTGATGCGATGCAGCTCCGGGCCATACCATCGGCTTTCGCCGAGATCGATCTTCGCGCGCTCGAAGATATCAAGCCCTTCCCTCGGCCGGCCCGCGAGAGCCATGCACATCGCAAACTCCGCCTGCAAGAACCAATCGAAAATTCCATAGCGGGCCGCGGACAGCTTCTCGAGACCCGCGTAGAGCATTGCGGAGGCCGCACTGGTTTGCTCTCCTCGCCTGATTTCGTAGATGGCCTGCATGCCGAGACCAAGACCCTGGTAGTTGTGCAGAGCGAATTTCCCGGCATGGGTGACGAGCTCGTCCACGAGTGCTTCGGCTTCGCCGTCATCCGGATTTGTGAAATATGCGATGAGGCCCGCAAATGTCAGCGCCCCGCAAAGGTTCACGGTCCGGTTGGATTGGCGCGCCTCGGCGACAGCCATCTGATTGAACCTACGGGCTTGATCCGGAGAGCCACGCAACCACGCCAGGGTCGCAAGACCGGCCAAATTGTCGACCTTGCGATCATAGCCAAACCGCTTGATCAGCAATTGGCGTGCGGCCTCGTCATCACGATGCAGCGACAATTCCAGCAGGCCTTGAGCTTCCGCAATGCGGCCGACGTGGTAGTAGGCGATGCCTCGCATATAATTGGCCGTTGCGATGGCGCCGATACGCCCCGTTCCTTCCGAAAAAGTGCCGCCGCGGTCCGCCAGCTCGATCGCTTGCGGATAGTTCGGAACGCGCAACTCGTGAGCCCATAGCACAAGCACGGCATCCATCTGATAGTCGATATCGTTGAGACCTTCGGCGAGAAGCAGCGCCTTGGCCCATGTCGCGTACGATTTTTCCGTCATGCCACCCGTGAACATCACGCAACTGGCGAGGGCCGACTGAAGGACCATCTCCTGCCGTGTGCCCGAATTCATCTCGTCGAGATGGCTTATGGCCTTTCTCATCCATTCCACGCATTCGGTAAGCAGCGCCATGCCCATCCAGGCGCTTGCCGATGCCGCAGCAAGTTCGACGCCGATTTTCGCATCGCCCGTGGCGGAAAACGCCCAATTCAGGGCGGCTCTGAGATTATCGACCTCGATCCCGAGCGCCCTGGACCAACCCGATATGTCCATCGCGGCGCCCTGCTTGAAAAGGTCGGTGAAATAGAGGGCGTGACGCCGGCGAAAAAGGTCCTGCTCGTCGCTCCTGGCCAGCCGCTGCAAGGCAAACGCGCGAGTGGGATCGAGCAAGCGCAGCCGCCCGTCTTGTCCCTGAGCCGCAATCATCGATTTCGAACGAAGCTCCCAGACGCAATCCGATACACTTGCTTCATCCACCGTCTCATCGGCTACAATTGCGACTGCCGCTTCGAACGTGAATCCGCCGGCAAATACGCTGAGCCGATTCAATATGCGCTTCTCTGCCGCGCCGAGCAGATCGTAGCTCCACTCCAACGTCGCGTTCAACGTCTGGTGCCTCGACGGCGCGGTCCTGCGCCCCACCCATGACAGGTTCAGCCGCTCGTCGAGCAGGCTTGCGGTCTTGCCAAGACCAAATATGTCGACCCTGCAGGCTGCGAGTTCGACGGCCAATGGAATACCATCGAGCCGACGGCAGATTCCCGCGGCAATCGGCGCATCCGCATCCGTCAGTTCGAAGTCACTTCGCACGGCCCGCACGCGGTCGACCAGCAATTGAATGGAGGGGTATTGCAGCGCGTCGCGCGCCGACAGGTTGCTGTCTTCCGGAGGGCATTCAAGCCCATCGAGTTCGTAGACATGCTCCCCCTCAACGCGCATGGCTTCCCGACTGGTCGCGAGCAAATGCAATGTCGGGACACGGCGAGTCAGTTCTTCGGCGACGGCCGAGGCTCCATGGATCAGATGCTCGCAACAGTCGAGAATGATGAGCGTTGGCCTTTCCTGCAAACGATCGATCAGGGCAGGCACGACGTTGGTTGTTTGCACCGACATGCCGAGTGACGTGGCAATGGCCGGCGCGACGAGTGACGCGTCGCCGAGCGCACTCAGGTCGATGAAAAGAACCTGGCCGTCGAAAGCTGCGCCCATTTCGTGGGCAACCGCGACCGCCACCGTGGTCTTGCCGACGCCGCCGGGCCCGATGATCGTGACAAACTTCTGTCCGGCCAGCTTCGCCTGAATCTCGGCCACGGCGCCTTCTCGTCCGAGCATCCGCATCAAGCGCGCAGGCACGCGGGGCCTCGGAGGCGGCCTGGGATTCTCCGACACGTCTGCGGCGCGTGAGGTGACTGGTACGACGAAGCTGTACCCCCGCCCGGGTATGTTCGCGATGTATCGCCTGCCAGGGTCGCTTCGATCGAGAGCCTTGCGCAGCGCTGAAATATGGACGCGCAGGCTGACTTGTTCCGCTCCTCTCTCCGGCCAAACGCGTTCGATCAGAGTTCTTCTGCCGATGACCTTGCCTGCCTGCTCCACCAGGACGATGAGGAGATCCACGGCACGCGCGCCGAGCGGCACGACTTTCGCGTCATTCGTCAGCAGTCGGTTTGCGATCGATAGTTCGAAGGGGCCGAAGCTGAGAACTGTCCCCTGCTGACCGCTCATGGGATAGTCTCGTCCATGTCGATTCTCGAGGTGATTACGCAGGGGATTCCGAGCTCGCGTCGCCAGTTGGCCGGGCTCTGGCCAAAGGCGTGTCTGAACAGCCTGCATAGATGGGCTTGATCGGAAAATCCTACGCTCAAGGCAATTTCGCTCAGTGGCGCCGCGCTGGTCATCATCAGGTGGCAGGCTCTCTCGAGGCGCCTTCTCACCACGTAGGCATGCGGCGACTCCCCAATGGCCAGCTTGAACTTCCGGGAGAAGTGCGCCGGGCTTCGACGTGCAACCGCGCTGAGATCCCGTATATGAATGGTCCGGTGTAGATTGCTATCGATGTACGCTCGCACGCGCAGGATCTGCCAGGCCGCCAGACCGCCCCTCGTGGAGCCGTTAGCGCCTGAACAGCGCTCGATCTCCGCCTGCAGGATGTGGGATGCCGTGGCCAGCGACACCCTGGCGGCATCGCGATCACGTTCCAGCTCCCGCCTTGCCGTTTCAAGCAGCGTGGCCAGGCTGCTCGCAACCAGGTTGAACTGTTGGTCGGATGCAAAGGAAGATCCTGGTGCAGTAGCCGGAAGTCCTGCCATAGTCATTCCCTCGACGATCACCCAACAGCCCGGATCGGCGAGAGAGTGCAGCAAGGCAAGCCTCTTGGCTTGTTAAGTAGTGTTCTGAACAGTTAAATACGAGCAAATGCTCCGTTTCTGGGCAAACGTTCGAAAATGAGAAAAACCGTTTTATTTTCAATAAGATCGCTTACGCGCCGTGATTTTCGAGGACCTTCAGATCGCTGATCGAGTAGGACAGTGAGTAGCGGAATCCCGCCTCGATCCGCCTCGGCGCGAGCGCGTGGAGTTCTTCGCCATTCGTTTCCGGAAAATTGAGCTCTCCCGTCCCGATCCATGCGCCGGCCACGGTGAGATTGTCCGTGACCGACATCGCCAGCTCGTCGACCGCGGGCTCGTCCCGGTCTCCGGCCACCAGTCTCGGGAAATATCGCAGCAAGACCGTGGGGCGGGTGAACAGAGACAATCCGTCTTCGACCGGCTTGCGCAAGGTGACGCACGCTTCCGCAAGACGCTGGCCATGCGCCGAGAGGCTGGCGCCAAACCGGCTCCCGGGCGCGACCGGCGCCGCGGCGGGCCCTGAGGCCACAAAGGAGCGTGTCTGAAAGATGCTGCCCATCTTCTTCGGAAACCCCTGCGTCCAGCCGCGCGCCAGCGCAGCATCATTGTCGACATAGATGTAGGGACACCACATGACCGGCACGTCGCGATGCATGGCGTCGACCAGGACAAGCGCCTCACGATATTGATAACGGGCCGGCTCGAGATATTCGTCGTCCTGGGCGGTGAATTGCCAATCCAAAAACATCATGACGGCGTGACCGTTCGACGCCGGATCCGGCGACAGACCGCTCGGCAATGTGGCTGCTGCCGCGTCGGGATCGGTCCAGAACTCTATTCCGACGGCATCACCGGCATAGTGCCAGGGCGGCGGCGGAGTGAGAGCGGCCTGGCCGAATGGTGACTTCGGAACTGTAAAGCCTTTGAGCATGCCCGTGTCCTGGGTGCATCACTTTCGGCACAGAGGCTACCGGAACCAGCCGCGCTGGATTTGATTGAAATGCGTCGATTTGTTGATTCCTGCCGCAATCCAAAACACGCCGGGTTGCACCGACCTATTGCTAGGCGGTCAGGTCCGCCAGAACCTCGACATCGGTGACGGAATAGGAAAACGAGAACCGATATCCGCGCCCGACCTTGAGCGGCCCCAGCATGTCCAGCTCCTCGCCATAGGCTTCCGGAAACTCGAGCTCGGCCTCGCCGATCCAGGCGTTTGTGATGAGGAGGTGATCCGAAATGCATCGAACGAGCTCATCCACCGCCGGCTTGTCGTGCATGCCAGCGCAGAGCCGCGGAAAATATCGCCGTCCCACAATCCGGCGATCGAGCAAGCCGATCAGACGCTCGGCTTTTTCGCGCAAGGTCACGCTGGCCTGCACCAGCAAACGGCCATGAGCGGACATGCAGGCCGAAAATCTGCCATCATGCACGAGCGGCGCCGAAGCCTGGCTCGCAGCGGCAAACGTCCGGGTCTGGTGCACAGTGCCGAACTTTCTCGGGTAGCCTTGAATCCAGCCTCTCATCAATGCGGCGTCGTTGTCCACATAGCAGTATGGGCACCACGCGATCCGTGTGCCGTTCCACATCGCGTCGAGGAGAACGCTGAATCCGCGACATTGATATCTGGCCGGATCCAGATGCTCATCGTTTTGCGCGGTGAACTGATAGTCCGTGAAGACCGCAACAGAATGGCCTCGACATTTCTCATCGAGCTCCACACCCGGCGGAAGGATCTGGACCGATACATCGGGATCATTCCAGAATTCCACCGCGAGCACGTCTCCCGCGAAGTGCCAGGGTGGCGACGGGACCAATGCGGCAATGCCAAGGGGAGACCGAGGCGCAGTAAATCCCTTGAGCATGTCTTCGCCCCGCCAGCAGTCGATGTCAGGCGCATCATTCCAAGATCGAACACTAGCGTCCGCATCAAACTCGACGCTTGGACGAACGTGTGATGACTTGGCCGTTCGTGCGCGCCCCCGTCGATACCCCACAAGGCCGTTCCAGGACGCGGTCGGCCGCGGCAGGGTCGAAAGCTACAAACGCTGACGTTTTGCGACAAGCCCGCGCTCCGGCCAGAGCGTATCGATGTCTGCTTGACGAGATCGAGTATTGGCCTCGATTAATCAGCGCGAGACTCCTGATGAAAACGAAAAGCTCAAACAGACGGACGCAACGACGGTCGAGATCCCTGGCGCGGGGTATGTCCCTGTGCCTGCTGCTCGCCACCGCCTGGTCCGCGCCCTCGTTCTCGCAAGGGACACCGGAACAACGCGCGGCATGCACGCCCGACGCGTTCAGGCTTTGCAGCGCGTTCATCCCAAATGCGGACGACATAGCGATTTGTCTCAGAGAGCGGAGCTCCGAACTCAGCGATGCTTGCAGGCAGGTGATCCAGGTAGAAATCACCCAAACGCGCGGCGCCAGGGATGCCAGAAGCACGCGCAAACCCACCACAAGATAGTCAACTCGTAAGACGTCCATCCCTCAGCGCTGTTCGACAGCGCTTGGGGCGCAAATGCCTCTTGATCGACGAAGTCTCCAGAACCATCAAAATACACTGCGCGGGGACGGCATGATCGATCGACAGCGCCCGTCCCCGCGCCCTCATCAATGTTGCATCCTCATGCCCATCGGCGCGCCCGGCGGCATCATCATGTTCGCGTTCATGTCAGCTACAATCCACATTGTGCCGGCGATTACGACGAATGCGATGAGAGCGCCAAAGGCGAGCGCGAGCACGTTGTTGGTGCTTTCCGGCCCGCTGCTGATGTGCAGGAAAAATACCAGGTGAATGCCCATCTGCGCAATGGCGAGGACCGCGAGCCCGAGGACTACGCCGCCCGACCAGAGCAACGTCGTGTTCGCCGTCCAGAACGATGTGGCCGTGAGAAGAGCCGCCACAAACAGGCCGATCGAGTAGACGAGAAACTCCGATGGAGCCGATGCGTCGATCTCGCGGCTCGGCCTGTCTCCGGGCGCGCGTTCGTGTCGGGTCTCGGTCATGAACTCACTCCCATCAGATAAACCACCGTCAGCACCCCGACCCAAACGATATCGAGCGCGTGCCAAAACAACGAGAAACAGAGCAGGCGATGCTGCACCCTCGCAGCGAATCCAAATACCGCAACCTGCACCATCATCACGGTCAGCCAGATCAATCCGAGCGTAACGTGCAGCCCGTGGCATCCGACAAGCGTGAAGAATGCAGACAGAAACGCACTCCGCTGCGGCGCCGCACCGATGGCTATCATGCCCACGAATTCGCGGATCTCGAGACCAAGAAATATGGCTCCGAGGACGAAGGTGATCAGCGCTCCCAAATAGGTCCTGAAATAGCGGCGCGAATTGACCGCCAAGGACATCAGCCCGCACGTGTAGCTCGAAAAGAGAAGGCAGGCCGTCTCGATCGCGACCGTCGCCTGATTGAACAGCTGGGCGCCGGTCGGGCCGCCCGCCGTTGAGCGCACGAGGACCGCGTAGCTTGCGAACAGCGCGGCGAACATGATGATGTCGCTCAGCAGGAAGATCCAGAAGCCATAGGCGACCACGATCCTCTTTGGAGCAGGTCCCGCTTCACTCGCACTTGGCAGTGGCTCTTGCGGAATCTGATCAATTGCGATGGCGATATTCATGCTGCAACTCCAGCCTGGTGGGCCCGTACGAACCGGGCGATCTCCTCGGCCGGCACCTCAATTTCGTTGTGTCGGCGGAATGAGAAGGCAACTAGCGTCACGAATGCGCCGAACATCCCGACGCCGGCCAGCCACCAGATGTGCCAGATCAGCGCAAAGCCGATGACGACGGCGAAGAACGCAGTAACAAAGCCCGTTGCGCTGTTCTTCGGCATTTCGACGGGCTCGTACGTGCGCCTCGGCGTTGGCTCCTCCTTCGTCGCCTGGGCGCGGCTCTTGCTGCTCCAGAACGCATCCAGTCCGGCGACCTTGGGTTGGAAAGCGAAATTCCATGCCGGTGGTGGCGACGCCGTCGCCCATTCGAGCGTGCGGCCGTTCCAGGGGTCACCGGTCGCGTCCCGCAATTCCTCACGATGACGGATCGACACCACGAGTTGCACGATCTGGCAGACGACACCGACCAGGATGATTGCAGTGCCGAATGCCGCCGCTATCAACCACGGTTGCCACGACAGATTGTCGTAGTGTTGCATGCGCCGGGTCATGCCCATCAGGCCCAGCACGTAGAGCGGCATGAAGGCAACATAGAAGCCGACGAACCAGCACCAGAACGACGCCTTGCCCCAGCGTTCGTCGAGCCTGAACCCGAACGCCTTGGGGAACCAGTAGTTATATCCCGCCATCACGCCGAACACGACGCCGCCGATCGCGACGTTGTGGAAGTGCGCGACCAAGAATACGCTGTTGTGCAGCTGGAAGTCTGCCGGAGGCACCGCCATGAGCACGCCTGTCATGCCGCCGATGACGAAAGTCACCATGAAGCCAATCGACCACAGCACCGGCACCGAGAACCGAACCCGACCGCCGTACATCGTGAATAGCCAGTTGAACACCTTCGCGCCCGTCGGTAGAGCAATGATCATGCTCATGACGCCGAAGAAACCGTTGACGTTTGCGCTGGCACCCATTGTGAAGAAGTGGTGCAGCCAGACCAGG
>NZ_VSSR01000168.1 GCF_008123515.1 Bradyrhizobium cytisi | reverse complement strand
AGATGTGTATAAGAGACAGATTGTGAAGGTTTTCGGATGCCGGCCCCATGAAGGTGGCGGCGCGGGCACGGGGCCGGCGTCCGCAAACCTCCAAGGGAGGAAACCGCGGGATGGGCACGTGGGTGGCGCGGCGTGGGCTATGGGGGTGCCGCGGATGATGTGTTTGATTGGAATTGAGCCGGTTCGGCGAGTTGGCCGAGGGCGGAGCGGCTCATGAATGAGCGGCCTGCCGCGTTGAACGGGGTGAATTGGCGGACGATTTGCGGCGGCTGGCGGATATCTGGGCGCGCTCTGCCAGGGCCTGTCGAGAGGCAGCGAGCGCGACGAGCAGATTTGCGGGATGGCGACGCGGTCATGAGGTGTCGATCCTGATGCGGTTCGTTGGAGCTGTTGGCCGATGCCGTGGCGTGGCACCGCGCTCGAACACCTCGATGATGATCATGCGACCGCCGCAGCATGGGCAGCTCGGCTTGATTTGATCGGCGGCGGCAGCAGTGGTGGGCTGGCCTTCAGAATTTGCAGCGGCGAGCAGCTCACGCGCGCGAGCGATGTTATCGGCGCGGGTGCCACTGGCGAGCAGGCCGTAGTGACGGATGCGGTGGAAGCCCTGCGGCAGGACGTGGATGAGGAAGCGGCGGATGAACTCGCCGCTTGAGAGTGTCATGAGCTTCTGGCGGTCGCGACCATCGGCGCGATAGTCCTTCCATCGGAAGGTGACGCCGGTGCGGTCGCAGGCGATCAGCCGGCTGTTGGCGATGGCGA
>NZ_VSSR01000167.1 GCF_008123515.1 Bradyrhizobium cytisi | reverse complement strand
GCACCTTGCAGCGAATGCCGACCGTGCCGAGATAGGCAAACACCGCCTCACCCATCTCCTTCCAATTCGGCTCGCGCGGCGTGAGCAGGTTGTAGCACGGCGTCTCGAAGCCATTCGGATAGCCCGCTTCGGCCAGCAGCTGCTTCGCCTTCTTCACGTCGTAGGGATATGGTTTCAGGTCCGGATCGTAGCCGGTCTCGCCCTTGCCGACCTCGACATAGCGCTGGCCCTGCCCGAACAGCACGCTTTTGATGATGGCATCGACATCCACCGCGTGCGCCACCGCCTGCCGCACCTTCAGCTTGCTGAAAGGCGACTCCGGCTTGTCGGCCGCCATATCGATGTAGAGGTTGTTGTTCGCTACGGTCGAGAAGGTCGTCACGCCCGGCATCTTCTTGAACTCGCCGACCGCCGACAGCGGCACCGTGTCGATCCAGTCAACAGCGCCGGACTTGAACGCCGCAACACGCGTAAGGTCTTCCGGAATGATCTTCAGGACCAGGTTCTTGACCTTCGGCCGCGCATCCTTGTTCCAGTAATCCTCGAACGCCTCGAGCTTCAGATCTTCCTTAATCGAGCGCGAGACGAACTTCCACGGGCCGGTGCCGACCGGCGCTCTGGCAAAGCCATCCTCACCCACCTTCTCGAAATACTTCTTCGGAATCGCCCACAGCTGCAGCGCGTTGGGGATGTAGTTGCCGTCCGGCGCCTTGAAATGCAGCTTGAAATGATGATCGTCGATGATTTCGAACTTTTCGATATTCGCCTGCGTGTAGGAATAGGGCGAGATCTTTGGATTCCTGAGCCGCTCATAGCAGAATTCGAAATCAGCCGAGGTCAATGGATCGCCGTTGTGGAACTTCACCCCGTTACGAAGATGCACGTCGATGATCGGCTTGTCTGGCGTCCCCTCGATGGACCAGGATTCGGCCAGCCAGTTGATCATCTTCAAATCCGGATCATACCGGACCAGCTGCTCGTACATTTGCCCGATGTAATACTGATCGCCGCCGCCAACCATCCTTGTGGGATCGAGCGTTGATGGCTCGGCGGCGAGCGCCGCGACAATCGTATCCCTGGTTTGTGCCGAGACTGTTGCATTGAGCGCGAGCAGCCCAAACGCAGCCGCAAGAACACGCACGACGATCACACTTCTCTGCATCATG
>NZ_VSSR01000166.1 GCF_008123515.1 Bradyrhizobium cytisi | reverse complement strand
CCATGTGAGCAATCCAGACTGTCTCCGCGGAGGGATTCTGGATTGCTTCGCTGCGCTCGCAATGACGATGGTTAGCAGCGTGCCCGCCCTACTGCCCGACCAGCCGGTCCGCAAAGTACCCGATCGTCTTGCGGTAGATCACCGCCCTGTTCCACTCACGCATCGCGTCGAAATTGGCCGAGCCTTCGTCATAGGGCTGGCCCATCTTGAAGCCGCTGGTGTGCAGCAGGTTCGCGGTCGAGGCGAGCACGTCGGCGACGCTGTGGCGGAGGTCGACATGGCCGTCGCCGTCGAAATCGACGCCGTACTTGATGTAGGACGACGGCAGGAACTGGGTCTGGCCGATCTCGCCGGCATAGGCGCCGATGAGGTCGCGCAGCGGCAGGTCGCCGCGCTGCACGATCTTGAGGGCTGCGAGCAGCTCCCCCTGGAACAGCTCGGTGCGTCGGCAATCATGCGCGAGCGTTGCAAGCGTGCGGATCACCGGCAGCTTGCCCATGTCGCCCTTGCCGAAATCGCTCTCCAGCCCCCAGATCGCGACCAGGATCTGCCGGGGCACGCCGAACTGCTGCTCGATGCGCGAGAGCAGCGCGGCATGACGCTGCAGCAGCGCGCGGCCGCCATTGATGCGGCCAGGGCCGACGCGGGTCGAGACATACTGCTCGAAGCTTTTGTTGAAGGTGTAGCGCTGGCGCCGGTCGAAGGCGAGCACGGCACCATCCTGTGTGATGCCGCCAAACGCTGCGCTGGTCACGCCCGCCGAGACGCCGGCTCCTTGCGCTTCCGCCGTCATGCCGGCGACGAAGCTGTTGAAGTCGCCGCCGCAACGCGCGGCCTCGGCCGACCCGCCCGCCAGACAAACGATGGATGCGACGGCAAGAGCGTATCTCAACATGCGGGAAAATCCTTAGGGGCCATGCGTGGAAAGTGGCGCGCGATCATGCCCGGGAACCGGATTCGCGTCAAAGCGGACACGGACCCGATCATATCGGTGCCCGCGATCAACTGCGCCGAAACAAAAAACGAAAAACAACCCCATGCACAGTAGGAGCAGAGCACCGATCGTCTACGATTTTTCCGAATCTGCCGTCGGGCAAAACAGGGGTATGGTGCCAGCATCGCAGACTCCAGACCTTGGCGCCTTCCCGCGTCCGGAGAACGTCGTGCGATCCGCCATCATGCCCGACAGCACGGACATCCCACTGCGCATGGTCGCGGGCCCCTGCAGCTCAAATCCCGGCCACCGCGCGCGAGCTCGCTGCGTTGCGGCAGTGCTGTGAGATGAACAAACTGCTTTGGAGATCCAGGCATCCGCTTTTCGAAACTGCAGGAACCCGTGATGCCATCAGCCGCATATCCGATGCGCTTGCTGCGACATCGACATCACAACGATTTATCATGACGATTTATCTTGCCATCGCAGGGCGCAAGTTCTAGCCTTCTATCTCAGGTTGTTGCCCCGCCAGCCCCGGGCGACGCCGAAGACCAAAAATAAACGGCGGGCTTTTCGGCCCGCCGTTTATTTGAGGGTCGGGGTCGCATCGGACCTTGCGGGACGCCTGGCGCCCCGGTCGGCAAACAGATCGCCAAACGATTGCACAGAAAGCTGCCGGATTGACGCTGGCGGCCGTCAAAGTCATTTGACTGCGGCGCCCTGATCGACGAAAAGCCCGCCATGGCCAAAAAACCCGGAACCAATCCCAAAGGCGAATTCGCCTTTTTCAACGTCTTCTACGAAGACGGCTCCCAACGCTCCAACCGGCGCGTGCCTTCGGAGCTGCTCGGCGGCCTCGATGGCGATGAGCCCGCCCGCGCCTTCATCATGGAGCAAGACCGCGAGATCGCCGAAAAATCCGGCCGCCCACCGCTTGAGATCAAGAGCCTCGACCGGGTCGGGGCGAAGAAGAAGTAGGCCTACCTAGGCGGGCTCTCACCAACGCCCGCTCCACTTATTCCAGGCAAACAATTGATCGGCAAACCGATCATAGAAGAACCGCGTGAACGGCAGCGCCACGCGGTTACCCAGTAGTGTCGCGAGCCACCCCTCCCCCGGCGTTAACCGCCACAGCGCGATCGCGACATCCGCGCCGACGATAAGCCGGCCGGCCTCATCGGTCGCATGCAGGCGGCGTCTGATGTCGTCGAGCGAGGCGCCAAAGTGCGCGAGTGCATCCGGCTGCTCGTTGATGTCCCTGAACTCGACCGTGCCCGCGCGCACCAGCGCCAGCAGCTTGTTGCGCAGCCAGTCGATGCCGGCGTCACAGACGGGGCAGCGGGTGTTGTAGTAGATGGTGAGGTCGGGAGTGGCCATTTGCTTTCACCAAGATGAGCAACCCCATCAGTACCAAAAACAAGCGATCCCGATCAATTATGCGGGAAAGAATGTAGCTTCCGCGACCGCGGCGAATGCATTCGCGCGACATCCCGCGTCGCAAACGGCATACTTGACGGACGAATTTTGGAAGTCCAGCGACATCGTCTATTATTGGGACTTTCGCAAATCCTTTGCAGGCGCGATGCAGCGAGTCCATCGCGGGAGCCGATCATGTTGAAAGCTACCAACGAGGAGATCGAGGCAGTTCGGGAGTACTTTGAATGGCAAGCGCCCGACCTTGAAGTGACCTTCATGCAGAAGGTCTACTCAGAAGCCGTCGTGAATACCCGCCACGACGTGTGGGACATTCATACCAACAAGGATCGCTGGTGGGTCATCACGGGCGGCACCAACCTCTACTCTCAAGAGCAATTTCCAAATATGGACCTTGCTCTGACCTTCCATATCGGCCTAATCATCCGCATCCCGCGTACGGAAGAACAACAGAAAGACGACCTACACATTCTCCCGTTCGGACCCGTCTTCGAGAGGATGGAAAAAGCTGGCGACGCCGTGACACAGGCGCAGAGCCTCAGCGATTATCAGGCCGTCGGCGTCCGCTGTCGCGAGACACTACTCGAATTGATCGGTGTCGCACAGGACTCGGTAATTTGGACCGAGCAACCGCCGCAGCGTGCGAACTTCCGTGCCTGGACGGAAGTCATTTGCAACGGCCTTCTGCCGGGTGACACCAACAAAGAGCGTCGCGGAGTTCTCAAAGGTGCGCTTGAGTCCGCATGGACATTTTCCAACTGGCTGACGCATTCAAAGTCGGCCACCTGGACTGATGCCGACATGGCGCACTCGTTGACCCAGCATGCTAGAGCGTTAGCCGATCAG
>NZ_VSSR01000165.1 GCF_008123515.1 Bradyrhizobium cytisi | reverse complement strand
ACTGTGCCGAGCCACTAGTGCGACGATATAGGGTTTTGAGGGGCTTTATCGATCCGCCATCAGTCGCGGGCACGCGGCATCGTCCCCACTGCCGATAACCTTTCCAAAGCTGCGGCAGCAACAAACGCCCTATGCTTATTGCACGGAAGAACTGCGCCGGCTGACCTCGATTCTGAAGGTTGGCATCGCCTTCACGCGCCAGCTATGTACCCTACGCTCCTCCTTTTGCGGTACCGAAGCCGCGCGCATTGGCGAGGCGCTTCGTTTGGTCCTGCAAACGTGAATTTGACTGATCGGGCCACACCGTTCGTGACACGAAGCTTTTCAAAACGCGTCCCGTGCCAATCGGACCAAAGCTCACCCAGGAACTGGCCGAGTACGTCGAGCGCCGTTGCCGGCTCCCTCTGCTGCGCGGGCAAGAATCTCCATTATTCACTACGGCGGCAGTCGACCGTGGTGTTATGTGCGGGTCATCTCCTCGTTCACGCCGGGCGCCACAAAGCCTTTGCCCGGTTGGGCGGTGAGAGCGACGGGAGCTGGCGCGGAGCCTTCGGCATGGCGCAGCGCAGATCCCGGCGCGGCTGGCAGGTGATCGCGAACTCGGACGGGGACTTCCATCCGAGCTGCGAGTGCGATCGTGTGTTGTTGCAATCGGCACGCCAAGATCCAAGTGTGACGCGGACCAGGGCCAGAGACGTGAACCGCGTCTCGTTCAATATTTCATCCCGCAGCGGTTCGTTGAAGCTCTCGATCAAGCATTCGCATGGGCTTGCGGGGCGACGTATTGCCATGGGACGCGGCTCTGATCGGCCCCAGTCAGGATCGCGTCGTTGGTGAACTCGCTGCGGGGACGACAACAACTGCATCGGCTCAACCAAGCGCGGGTGGCTACTCTATCTGGCTTCTCAAGTTTTGTCATCCGCAGCTAAGCTTGCCTACGCATCTTGGCAGCCCATCTACGTAGGTGGTTATCAGGCGCTTGGGATCAGCTATATGATGTTGTTGAGAGTGGAGGCATTTGAATGAACGTTTCGCATTTCGCTATGGAGAAGATGCGTCCGATCGTTCACCCACCAATGCGCGGGCCGCGTTCCGTACCCACGGTTGATGGCGGGGACAAGGACCAACGCAGTGCCGGGTACCTGGCACCGCGCGCGCTGGGCTCGTTTGAGGTTAGCATTCCAAAGCCAACTCCGCTTGCGAACGCCAGACCATCAATGGGTACCCCAGGAATGGTGAAACAATAGAGGCAGGTTAATGCCAGGCACCGAGAAGAAACAAGTGATGGCGGAAAACGTCATTGATCGCAGCAGCACTGTGTATGTCAAAACTGCACCACGAAAGGGCCGAGGTGTATTTGCAAATATTCCGTTCAAGAGTGGAGATGTAATTGAGCGCGCTCCAACGTGGGGATTTGATCATGCTCAAGCTCAGCTCCTAAATCGCACAGGCCTGTTCGAGTACTACTTCGTCCGGCCCGATCGAGATATCAAATGTGACCCGCTGACAGGCTACGTTGTTTTCGGATTAATCTCGATCGTAAATCACTCATCTAGCCCGAATGCACAAATACTGTGGACCGATACAGCGTCTGGAGTGTGGGCGAGCATTGTGGCGATAGACGACATAGAAGTAGACGACGAAATAACGCATCGGTATGCGAATGTGTCCGATTATCCGCATGCTGCTAGATTCGTTGACTAAGTACTGAACAGTATCGACTGATTGGTCCCGATATGGATAGCTATCCTCGAAGAACCTGACGGTCTCTCGGAACGAAATGAACGTTTCAGCGGTGGCGGGAGAGAATTTGGAGCAAGATTTCCTGCTGGCGGATGACGCGCCAGAATTGGTGTGGCGCTGCGATCTTGGTCGCACGCCGGAGCTACAATGAGTTGGAATTTTTGTGGGAGCCGGATCTGAAATGACCCATACCAGCGGCGCACTTGGTATACTGCAGCTACACAATGCGCCGCAGACGGTGCCCGTATCGCTCAGCAATCCTAATACTTTTCCATTTCCCACATTTATCGCCAGGTTCCAGGTGCTTGGACCAGGAATGTGGTTGTTGGTTGTGAGGACGACAAATTGGAAGAGGCGTTCATAGGGGCAGCAAAAGAGTTGGTGGATGATGGCGCAGTTGCGATCACGACCAATTGCGGCTTCACGATCAAGTACCAAAACGCGATGATGCAGGCCGTACCAGTGCCAGTTTCGACTCCTGCTTGCTGCTCCTGCCCTATCTCATGGCGACCATGAAGGGTGTCGGGATATTGACATTCGACTCAAGGGCATTGACGTTCGATCTGCTAAAATGCGCCGGTGTTGAGTCATACGATCGAATAGCAATTGGTGGCATCGAGCATTCCGAGACATGGAAAGTCATGTCGGGGCCCGAAAATAGCTACACGACTCTGCAGGTATCCAAAGATTTGCGGGCCGCAATCGCACTTATGTGTAAGCGATATCATGACGTCGAGGTGATCTTATTGGAGTGCGCAGGTTTTCCGATAGTGACGCAACACCTTCGCGAGCAGACGCAGCTGCCGGTGTATGATGCCGTGACCAATGCGAATCTCCTGATGAGCCGATATAAACTAGAGCCCCGAAGATGATATCGAGAGGAGGCTTAGTGTCCTCGTTGTAATGCTTGTTCCCTAGCAGGCGACTATTTTCGAGGATTGCACCTGCGGATTGTAAGAGAGCCGGCTCCGCAAATTTGAACAGGTCGATAAGTGGAGTTTCTGCCTGACAGCGGGCACGCTGATGCCTGAGAATCAGGAGCGACCATAAGCAGACGAGCACGCCGGAACCACACGCCGGCCTTCAAGGCCAAGGTGGAGCTTGCCGCCGTCAAGGGTGACCGGACGGTAGCCCAACTGGCCGAGCACTTTGAGGTCCATCCCAATCAGATCACGGCCTGGAAGGCTCAGCTCGAAGGCGGCGCTTCCGGGGTTTTCGGCTCGGGCAGCATGTCGCCCGCCGCGCCCGCGATCGACGTGAAGTCGCTGCACGCCAAGATCGGGGGTAACCGTCCGGTGAGGCTTTCAATTACCCACATTTAGTCGAACGGGCTGAGGGAGCGCACAAACCATTGCATCGCAGGAATCGACCGTGATTCCTTGTCTGGCACCGATTCGCAGGGGGCGGTGCCAATGGACGAAGAAGCCGACGCATGGTTTGATCGCGAGCTCGCTGGCTGCAGCCTTGCCGACGAGCGCCTGAACAAGCGGCTCCGCAAAGTGGTAGCGCAGATCGGGAGCGCCATGGGCGAAAGTATTCCGCTGGTGTGCCAGGACTGGGCCAACACCAAGGCTGCGTATCGTTTTTTCTCCAACGACCGGGTCAGCGAAGCGGACATTCTGGCTGGCCACTTTCAATCGACCGTGAGCCTGCCGCCGATCGGAAAACAGAAGCGCTATCCCGCGTTGACCTTAACGGTAATCCACGCCGAAGAGCGCGTGACGCCGAAGAAGAGAAAGAAAGTTGAGTGGAAGCTGATCACAGATCTGCCTGTTAGCTCCCTGTAGCGCGACAATCTGGAT
>NZ_VSSR01000164.1 GCF_008123515.1 Bradyrhizobium cytisi | reverse complement strand
TTCGCAATTCAGGCGAGGCGCTCGGTGTCGGCGCAAAAATCAATATGACCGCGCCCGCACGGCCACTTTTTGCCTCATCGATACATCTATCCGACATCGCGCGGTTCGAAGAGCTTCTGCGCGGCGCCGATCCCTTTTCGGCGGCCGATGCAAGCGGCAGAAAATTTACCGGGCTCGTAGCGCCCAGGTGGAAGGACGCACAGGAAAAATTTCGGAGCGACCCGGCATGGGCCATTGACGAAAAGCTCGTTGAAAAAGGCCGCGATCTCTATCGCGCGCACTGCTTTGAATGCCACCGAGGCCCGGTCAACGATCCTGCCTTCGACAAAAGATGGCCGGAGGATTCGTTCTGGAAGCCGGAGAACCCCGATCGCTCAGCCAAGAACGAGAAGAATTGGGTGGACATAGGGGGGCGGCATTATTTCAATGTGGTCCAGATGCCGATCACGGCGATCGGCACCGATCGTCAACAATCCGATGTCCTCACGACGCGCCGCGTTCACTTACCCGAGTCACTTGGATTAAGTCCAGTCGATGACCTCAACAAAGCCTGGGCTTGCGGCCTTCCAGCGAACAAAGGGGCAGATCCCCTTTTCGTACTCGCACTCATGGACGTGGTCGGAAAGACAATCGACCAATGGATCATTGCGAACGGCACCTCCGAAGAAGCCAAGCAGCAGATGTGGGGACCCAGGAAGAATTGTCAAAACCAACGAGTCTACGTTGGGGCTCGGGCGAACCATAACGGAAAGGACGAAGATGTTCTTGCCCTGGAACCTCAATATCGGGCGCGCCCGTTGGATGGCGTTTGGGCGACAGCTCCGTATCTGCACAACGGGTCCGTGCCGACGCTGAGAGACATGTTGTTGCCGCAGAAGGAGCGGCCGACGTCTTTCTGCGTTGGCAGCCGCGAATTCGATCCGGTCAATGTCGGGCTTGTTACGAAAACACAAGCGAGCGACGCCTGTGTGGCCGGTCTGACGGACTTCAATGTATCGCTGCT
>NZ_VSSR01000163.1 GCF_008123515.1 Bradyrhizobium cytisi | reverse complement strand
AGCGGTCATGATTCATAATGCACCTCGGCTAACTCATTGAAAGTCAAAGGCGTGCTGCGTGGCATTTTGTGTTAGCGGAGGCTTCCGACGCTTTCCCTTGGCGAAACCTGCCAAGTCCTCGGCCCTGATCACCCAAGGCGCGCCCGCGCAAGCTTGTCGGCCCTTGATGTCGCCGCGGCGAAGCATACGCAACGCCGTCATGTTGCAGACGCCGATGAGTTTTGCTCCCGCTTCGAGCGTAATCTCGCCGCGCTCTGCCCACTCGCCGTCGCGGAAGACGGCGATGTCGTGGTGATTGCGGAAGCCGCGCACGCGCTCTTGCGTCCAGGCATTGCCGTGCCCGGTCTCGCCGCCAGTGCGATTGAGCAGGCGCGCGATCTGTCGATCAGGCATCAGCCGCGCCAGCTCACGCACGAGTGCGATAGTGTCGTCGGGGATGCGTGGATTGTGCCGGCCGGCCGCATTCAGTCGCTGTTTGACTTGCAGTTGGGTATGGTCGCCGCCTTGCCAGTGCAGGACCGCATGGATGATTGCGCCGTCCTTGCGCACGACGATCTCCGTGAGTGCCGCGCGAAGGATACGCTTGCGCGTTGCGGCGGTGGCAGCGGGATGCAACCAGGCGCGCTCCAGATCAGCACCGAGCGCCACCAATTGCCGGCGCTCCGGATCTCCGAGCGGCGGCGGACGGCGCGCAATCAGGGCGGCGATCTCCCCTTCAAAGCTTTGCGACAGCCTGCAATGCCTCGTTCCAGCGGCGCTCCAGCTCGCTGGCGACCAGCCGGTTTGCCGGGTCGACGGCGTCGTACTGTCGGCGCGCGTGCGCGGCTTCGTACCGCGCCTGCTGCAGCGACAGCTCCAGCTGGCGCTCGGCCGCGGTCGTCGTGCTCGATTGCGCCTCGATCGCTCTGAGTGCTGCCTCGATGCCGAGCGGCTTCAGAACGCGCAGGACCTCGTTGCTAATCGCCGTATCGATGCTCAAGCCGCTGATCGAAATGCAGCGCGCGGCACCGTGGTTCGTACGCGCACCGTAGCAATTGTAGCGGCCGATCTTGCCGCTGTAGTGCACATGGAGCTTGCGGCCGCAGTGGCCGCAGCGCAGCAGTCCGGGCAGCAGCAGCTCGCCTTTACGAGCTGCTCCGCGAGCGAGTGCGCTGCTCATGCCGGTCGCATTGTTGGCGATTACCTCGAGGTTGCGCTCGAACTCGTCCCAGGTGATATAGGCCGTGTGATGATCCTTGATCAAGACATCCCATTCGGCCATGGGCTTTTGCACACCACGCCGGACATGCTTGCGCCCACCTTTGACACTCACACGGCTCGTCGTGCGCCCGAACGCGTAGGCACCTGCATAGATCGGATTGGTCAGGATGTTGTGCACGATGTTGTAGGCCGGCAGTCGCCACACGACGCCGTGCGCCTCGCCTTGGCGCGACTTGACCGGCAGCTCGATGCGCTCCTCTCTCAGCCAGATGTGCACCTGTCTTGCACTTTGCAGCTCGGCGAACTTGGTGAAAACCAGCTGCAGTGCGTCCTGCACGCGTTTGTCAGGATTCTTCTCTATGCGATCGCGACCGATCTTCACATAGCCGGCGGCGACACCAAGGACCAGCGCGCCGCGGCGCGCCTTCTGCTTCAGCGCTTCCTGCGAGCGCTGGCGGAACATCGAGAGTTCAAGCTCGCTCATCGTGCCCTTCATGCCAAGCAGCAGCCGATCGTTGGGATGGCGAGGATCGTAGATTCCGTCCTCGTCGACGATGAGCGTGCCGACCAATCCACAGAACTCAATCAGCGTATGCCAGTCGCGGCCATTACGGGCAAGACGCGACGCCTCGATCGCGAGCACAGCGCCGACACGGCCGTCGCAGATCGTTGCAAGCAGCCGCTCGAAGCCGGGACGCGCGATGCCGCCGCCGGACCGGCCGAGGTCGTCGTCGATGACTTCGACGTTGCTCCAGCCAAGCTGCTTGGCGCGATCGACGAGGCCGTATTGGCGCCGTCGGCTCTCATGATTATGCGCGAGCTGGTCTGCTGTCGATTGCCGGATGTAGACGCAGGCGTTGCGGGCGAGATGCTCAGTCGTGATCTTGGTCATCGCCTCTCCCCCCGCTTGCCGCCTTTGCCAGCGCCGCCGCGATCTCGCGCAGCAGCACCTCGATGACCATCGCGAGCTCGTTCCTTTGAACTGCACGCAGTTCGACGCACGGTCGCACGGCCTCGAACAGGCTTGGCTGGAGATTCTCGGATCGGTGCGTCATTCTCTGGTCGCTCCGTTTTTGATTCGGACGCCAGAAAGCCTAGAAGCGCATCGACCTCGTTGCGTAGGGAGCAAAGAACATTCAGGGGAAAATGCGGCTCAACGCCGATCTCGAATCGGGACGCAGCCTCATCAGTCATCCACGCCGGAAGGCAGGCAAAGGTGCCGTCAAGTTGGTGCACAACGAGAAACGCGACGCCGCCTCGCTCAAGCCGCCGCCTAACGCCTACCGTCTCGCCGAAGCGAGGATGAAATCGGTAGGTGATGCGTGCTTCAGCCTGTTGTTCGCGGGCAGTATGTCGCCGTTCCGAG
>NZ_VSSR01000162.1 GCF_008123515.1 Bradyrhizobium cytisi | reverse complement strand
GGTCACGGTGATCTCCACCATCGCCAGCCAGCCGCCGATGATCGCCGACGAGCTGCGCCGCCAGGCCGACGTCTTCACCGACCTCGTCGAGTTGCAGTCCAAGCTTGGCCGCGATCCGTCCGAACGCCCCGCCCCGCGTGATCGCGAAGCGCGTGGACACGCGCCTAAATTCTTGCAAGAGCCGAAGGGAACCGACCCCCACGACTAAACTGTGAAGGCCGCGTCGGCATCGGTGAACTCGGGCGGACTGAGTTCAATAAAACAACATCACCGACATCCACGCCGCCAGCGACGCGCAGAGACCAATTCCCAGATAAGGCAATACAAGGCGCATCGGGTTTCTCCTTCCGAGACGCGAATATGTCTTAGCGTCGCACATCGGCCAGCCGATGACTACGAATCTCCGGTTGTGCCGTGGGCATCGCCGGGCGGTGACTTGCCGGTGCACTCGGAAGCCGGCGTATTCTCGACCACGGCACCGGTTTGCTGCTTGTGAACCTGCTCCTCAACGTACAAGAGCACCATACGCCGCGTGTCCGGGTCGATCAGCTTCTGGAACGCCCTGATCAACCGCAGCATCTGAAGATCTTCAATGCCCTTCGTCATGCCAAAATCTCATTGAAAAAATGACAAGCTCAATCGGGAAATTATGCCGCGATTCTGCCGGTTTAGAAATGTGGAAGTTCGTCGAAGGTAAAGGCCTGCCGGCCATCGCCGCCGATGCCGGCGGAGCGGCTCCGGTCCACCTGCCACCCAAGCCCCCAAACCGGGGCCGTCTCTCCGGCGAGAGCTACTTCCACGACATGGATCGCGCATGGGACGGTCCGCGCGCTTGCCCTTGTGGCGCCGCTGACGCGCCCTGCCCGGCTGCCCAGCCGGGGGTCAGATGGGAACGCGACCTCCGGCGTCGCCGACGCCGTCGCTCAACACGCCATTGATGTGGGCGCCGAGGTCTCTGCAGCCTTGCTGGCCTTCATTGCACAAAACTCGACCAAGGCGTTCAACCTTCAGCTCTCACTGCCCTGCGCGGCGCTGCATGACCGATTCCCCTTGCGGAACGACGATTTGCTTGGCGACGAAATACTCTTGAAACAAACCGCTGCTTTAATTCAAACCAGCCGGGCACGGCATTTGTATCCATAGCTGTTTTCATTCCCGGGGCGGGTTTGTCACACGTATTTTTTGACTGGAATGTTCAGACTTCGGACGGCCGCCGCAAGGCGGCCCTTGCTTATGAGGACGCCGACTACGCATGCACTGTGCTTGAATTCTGCCTGCTGACCGTCGCCAAGGTGGCGCCCGAAGGCCGCGACTGTATCCAGTCTCGAACTCAAGCTTGCCGCGCGCGGGACTTCATCTCCCCGAGCCGCAGCCCCGACTAGCCCTTGCGCTCGCCCTCCGGTTGCGGTTGGATACGGTTTTCATCAACGTCTTTTTACCTTTGGCTTTTTAGATGTCGCAGCGCACCAAGCTGCCTGCCGTGTCAATCGGCTTGCAAATTTGACCCCGCATTGCCTCATCCAGAATG
>NZ_VSSR01000161.1 GCF_008123515.1 Bradyrhizobium cytisi | reverse complement strand
CTAGTGTTGTGACTCCAACGCTTGTTTCGCTTTGGCGACTTTTTCGAGGATTTGGCTGGCTGACTTGGTCCAGACGAAGGGTTTGGGATCAGCATTGTGGTTTTCCAGATATTCCATGATAGCGGCCCGCAATTCGGCAACGCTTTTGAAGGCGCCACGCCGGATGCGTTTTCGGGTGATTTCGGCGAAGAAGCGTTCGACCATGTTGAGCCAGGATGCCGAGGTGGGCGTGAAGTGCAGGTTGAAGCGCGGATGCGCCTTGAGCCAGCGCTGGACGCCCGGCGTCTTGTGTGTCGCATAATTGTCGACGATGAGATGCAGGTCGAGACCGGCGGGAGTTCTTTGATCGATCAGCTTGAGAAAGCGCAAAAATTCGCGATGCCGGTGACGCGGCATGCAAGCTCCGATGACGCTGCCGTCCAGCATGTTCAAAGCCGCGAACAGCGTCGTGGTGCCGTTACGCTTATAGTCATGGGTCATCGTGCCGGCGCGGCCCTTCTTCATCGGCAGGCCGGGCTGGGTACGGTCGAGAGCTTGGATTTGGCTTTTTTCATCGACGCACAAGACCAGCGCTTTGTGTGGGGGATGGAGATAGAGCCCGACGACGTCCTCGACTTTGGCGGAGAAGTTCTTGTCGCGCGAGACCTTGAACGCCTTAATGAGATGTGGCTTCAGCCCATGCGCATCCCAGATCCGCTGGACGCTACTCAAGGAGATGCCGGCGGCTGCCGCCATGCTGCGGCCGCTCCAGTGGGTCGCATTCGGCGGCTTCGCGTGCAGAGTCATGTGCGCCACGCGCTTGATCAACTCGGGCGACAGCGGTTTTACCCGCGACGGACGGGTCGCGTCCTTCAAGAGCCCCTCGACCCCTTCGGCCGTATAGCGTTGGCGCCACCGACGCACCGTCAACAGGCTCTTGGCTACCGTCGCCGCGATCGCCTCTGCCGTCATCCCTTCGCTTGCAGAAAGCACGATCTGCGCTCTCCAAACAACTTTCTGCGGCGTATTCCGGTCTCGGACCAGCCGCTCCAATCGCTCACGATCGGCGGCGCCGATCGAAATCCGTTCGATTTTCCTCATCGGCGCAGATTCGCAGGTCTGAGCCGATTTGTGAATCATCCGTCAGCATCGGAACACTAG
>NZ_VSSR01000160.1 GCF_008123515.1 Bradyrhizobium cytisi | reverse complement strand
GCCAATCGACGGGTTCAACTTCTCCGCGGCCACTTCGATGTCCGGACCTGCTGCGCCCCCTCTCGGGCACGGACCCGTACCTCACTCGCAGGTGCTCGCGCAGGCATTGCACGACCCCCACGTTGACAGCAACGTTCAGCACGGCATGGAGAGCGCGCATTTCACCCTGTCCCACACCTCACCGGCCGATTTATTTCTGTTGCACGTTTAACGATGATTGCTCTTGGAAGAGGTTATAATAGCTTGGTCGTTTGCGCGTGGCCGCGGCACCAGCGTCGGCGATCGCGGCCCACGGCGGGAGACGGTGGCGCGAGCGCGTGCGGGATCGGAGTAGTGTTGGTAAGCGCGGTTTTCACTGGTACTGAGCGGGTCAGACTAGGTTTTCACAAAAGCGTTGTCTGGAGTGAGCAGAACCGTTGGGGCCAGATGCCTATGCGAAATCTCATAATCGTTGCGTTATTTGTTCAAATTCTTGCCTGCTATCCGTTACCGGTGTCAGCCGGTGGCACATGCATTTTGCATCCGCAACCCTTTAAGCTACGATCGGACACGATTCAGTGGTTGATCAAAATCAAGCCCGGCGCTGAATGTATTCAGGGGCTACGCTGGTCGACGATCTTGATTGACGCGATCACGGTTGTAGACCCGCCGAAATCAGGCCGCCTTGTCTTGCAAGGCCCTTCATTCCGTTACTTTTCAGACCCGGCCGCACAGGGGGCCGACCATTTCAAGATTGCGATCACGGGAACCTCGCTGCATATCGGCGGAACCTCGTCGATCGAGGTAGACGTCGTCTCACAGTAAATTGCGATCCGTGGCGACGTAGGCCATTCACAATCCTAGCGAGGCGCAAAGGTGCGATTGCTGTTGAGAGCGGGGTTGGCGGAGGCGGCCGGGGGCACGCCTTGCCCGATGGGGTTCTGGAATGGATTGTTGCTAGGTTGGGTCGCTACTGGGGAACGCGAACCCCGCGCGTAATTTTGGGACGGAGAACTCTGTCGGCCATTCGTATTCTGCTGCGTGCCTTGAGCAAACGCTGGAACGGTCAGAAGCGAAATCAGAGCACAGCTTAGCAACAATTTAACGACACTCATAAGAGCCTCCACACGGAGCCATATCAACCTAACGCCATGACTGGAGGTAGGTTGCATCCATTGCTTGGCAAGAGGTCATGGTTTCTTGGTATCCCTCCGGCGGCGGCCG
>NZ_VSSR01000159.1 GCF_008123515.1 Bradyrhizobium cytisi | reverse complement strand
ATTCGCCACAAGCGCTCTCCTCGAAGGTTTCGAGCACTAATTTATGCGACGAACTTGGGCTCCAGATGACTAGCACGTAGTCCTCAAATTGACAGATACTCCTCCAGGCTGCGATATGGCAAACATGAATTACCAGAAACTGATTTGGCTCCTAATGGGGATAGGCCTCGCCGTCACTCTCGCCCTGCCGGGTAAATACGCGTTTGCAAGCCCAAGTGCCGAGACTGCTAGGAAGTGCATGCGCTATTCCTATCTTGTCTATCCATACAAGCGGCCAGGATCAGTCCGCGGAAGCGGTGATCGTCAAACATACTTCAGGGAATGCATGGCAAAGGATGGCAACGTCCCGGAGCCACCACCGCCTAACGGGTGAGTGCGCTCTTGCCAGGGGCGACTTGCGGCTCCCAATGGATACCCTTTATTTCGCGTTGCTATCGTCGATCTTGCCGCCGTTAGCAACGCACTGGTTGAAAAAGGCTTGCTGATCGCGGCCGCTTCCCTTTGTGCTTCCAGCTGCTGGGTTGCCGGTTTCGCGGGGCGGGAATTGCTTGGCCATGAGTGCGCTGCACTTTCGGGCTACCTCGGCGGTGACGGCCAATGCTGGAATTTCGGTCGTAGCGAGGACAAGGTAGGCCAAGCCCAGCACGACGATTTCGCGTCTTGGTATGAAGGTCACCATCTTCTCCTTCGAATATACAGCCGCTCTTTCAAGCCGCCGACGAATACTTTAGTTTCTTTTGGAGTATTTTGAACACTGAAATAAGGCTGCGGCCAGCCGCCACAGGAGCGCCCAGATCGGCATGAGTTCTCGAGAACTGCGGGAACGTAGGAAGAGGGTCCCAATCAGGCCTCTAACGAGGTTCAATTCGCGCTGGTGATCGCTCGGATAATAGAATCGGTGAAGGCCGATCCTGAGCTTATGCGCCAGGCGGTCTATGATTTGGCGCGCCATAAGCTGCAGGAACAACTCGTTGATTCAAATCCGACAGACACCAAGTGCGCCGAACGCGCGCTCGAGGCCGCTATCCACGGTGTAGAGGAATTCTCACGGCAGCAAGTCAGCCTGCCTGCGTTATCTTCGGTACCGCTGCTGAGTTCGGCTTTCTCGCGTAACCCGCCGCGAGCAGAAGCTGGTCCCGCTCCATCCGGATCGGACCTAGTAGAGCTGATCCATCGGGCAAATGGAGCCGATCGCCTTCCCTTGTGGGCTGTCATGACCGCTGCGGTCCTGCTGACCGTTGGAACCGTCTTTATCGTTGTGCCGCAACGCGATCGTCTGATGACGCTGGGACGGCCCCTCGGAGATCAGAGGGAACAGACGGTCCCCGAGAAAGCGGTCGGGACACCCGCCTCCCCAACGGCCTTGAACCGGTCCCCACCGCCTCCTTCATTCCCGCGGCCGACCGACTACGGCGTCTATGCGCTCGGAGACGACGCCTTGACCGAACTCCGGCTGCTCCCCGGCCGAGCACCAGATGCGAGGGTCGCGATCTCTGCCGCATTCAGACTACCCGGCAAAGTAAGCCTGCCAAACGGACATCCCGAGTTTATTGTCTTTCGGCGAGAAACCACTACCAACATATTGGAGCATGCTGAGGTGCGCGTGATTGCCAGGATTGCTCGCGAATTCTCGGCTGAGTCGGCAGGCAAGCGGATCGACGACAACGACTCCTGGGTCATCAGAAATTTCTCTTATCCATACCGGTCGTCTCCCGTGCCAGATAATCCAGAGATGTACAGACTCCACAGCGAGGACCCGACACTGCAGCTTTCACCCGGCCAATACGCGCTGATCCTCAAGGACCAGTCCTATTATTTCAGCGTCGGCGGCGCCATTGTGGATCCTCGGCAGTGCATCGAGCGTGTCATCGCCACCAGCGGCACGTTTTATTCAGCCTGCAAGAAACGTAACCATGCGCTGTAGGC
>NZ_VSSR01000016.1 GCF_008123515.1 Bradyrhizobium cytisi | reverse complement strand
ATCACTGTGCAGAGGTACTAGCCGGGCTTGATCGCCAATCTATCGAAAGACGCCTGTACGAGGAACATCGCCCTCGATGCGTTAGTCTCGGCCAACTTTCCTTTAGTTATCGAGATTCCGGAACCGAGTTGGAGGGCTGGGCAGACGCGTCAAATCAGAATACCCGTGTTCTAAGCGCCCACCGCAATGAAATTCGGCGCGAAAGTAGGGAACGTCGCCTGATATATGCAGGCACGAAATTGTAAGTTGAGCGCTTTCCTTTCTCGTGACAAGTCGAGTTTCACTTTTGGGTCGATCGCAATCAAATGTCGCCGAACAAGCGTGCAAATCGAACGAGCAAACGCGCCGAAAGCTCAGCTGTACGAAACGAACTAGAAATTAATGAGAAACACATATCCCAAATGGGACTGTCGACTTGGATTCGCACAGCTATAAGTTGCCGCAGTTATTGATGGTGTTTCTAGCTTTAGTTGTCGATGAATGTAGACATGTGAAAAGAGTAGCGCCCATGCCGCGATCAGGGTCGTTCGACGAGGATGAGAACGAAAATCTACGATCTTCCGTCGATCAGCTCGGCATGAACACAATTTCGCTGCCGGAGTTGGTCCGGCATGAAGCGCGATTGACCGAAGAGTGCATCCTGGACAGCCAGCGGCTGCAGGCTCTCGAGGAGCGGAACGTCGAGCTGAAGCGACTGCTGGCCCAAGAGCTAGACGAGGCGGCGCATCTTCGAAACCTCTTGCTGGAAAGGGCGCGGAGCTCGTCACACACCGCTGTTGTCTGTGACGGAACCGGACCCGACACTCCCCGGCCACCAAATCTGCCGACCACTAAGTCAGAGCATGAGACGCGTCGTGTCACCGATTTCGTCAAGTGGAGACTTCAGCGTGGCTCGGTCGAGTGATGCAATTGGCAGGGCAGTGAAGACCTCGATACGCCTTCGGATCATCGCGTAAAGCTCGTTGAGAAGGGTCGTTCGCTCAGACATCGGTCCGTTGAACTGCGCCGGGTCGGGTAATGGCCAAACGGCCGTTACGAATCTCCCGCCAAGCTGCTCACAAATCGGGCCATGAGGAACGTCACAAAGGGCCGCAATGAAATCCATGCGTGGCGCGTTTGGACCTGCGAAGTCGCTGCAAGGCTTGCAGCAAAGCCTGGAGGTCTCATGGCCGAACATCCGAAGCCGCTCGATGACCTCAGGCAACGGTGTTTGTGCCGGTTCTGTCCCGGCGGAATAGGCCCGAAAACGTCCGTATCAAGGCTGGCTTTCTCAAGCCGTTCGGCAAAAAGGCCAAGGGCACCTAAACCGCTTCTAGGCGCAACCATCGTTGCGCCTAGACTTCATTCTTGCGCCTAGCCTTGATTCCTGCGCCTAGATCGGCCATTCTTGCGCCTAGATTCTACGCGCAGGAAAGGCCGCTTTGGCGAAGCAGATCCCAGAAGAAGCACTGGCCGCTATTGAGGATGCCGTGCGGCGCGACCCCAACGGCGTGTCGGCGCCGGAGATTCTGCGCGCCCTGGCGACTCCCGTCCCGCCGCGCACCCTCCAATATCGCCTCAAACACCTCGTCACCCGAAATCGCATCATCATGGACGGCGAAGGGCGGTGGGCACGATACCGGATGCCCGATGCGGCCATCGACGCGGCAGCGCGGGAAGATGCCAACGAACCTGTCATTCCGCTCTCTGAAGCGGCTACATCGATTCGCGACTATGTCCGTCAGGCGCCGGAGGCTCGCAAGCCAGTCGGCTACGATCGAAAATTCCTCGACCGCTATCGACCGAACGCTTCCTTCTACTTGACCGAGCAGGACCGCGCGCATCTAGCGGCCATTGGCCGCCCGCAGATCGCGGAACAGCCTGCGGGCACCTACGCCAAACAGATCCTCAGCAGGCTGTTGATCGATCTCGCCTGGAATTCGAGCCGTCTGGAAGGCAACACGTACTCGCTCCTCGACACCAAGCGCCTCATCGAGCTGGGCGAAGAGGCCGTTGGCCGCGCGCATCTCGAGGCGCAGATGATCCTGAACCACAAGGACGCGATCGAATTCCTGGTCGGCGCCGCTGACGAAATCGGCTTCAACCGCTACACCTTCCTCAATCTCCACGCACTCCTCGCCAACAACCTCCTCGCCGATCCCTCCGCGGCCGGCAGGCTGCGCTACATCGCCGTCGGCATCGAACGCTCCGCCTTCCATCCGCTGGAGGTGCCGCAGCTCATTGAGGAAAGCTTCGATCAGATCCTGGCCACCGCTGCCGCGATCAGCGACCCCTTCGAACAAGCGTTCTTCGTGATGGTGCAGCTTCCATATCTGCAGCCCTTCGACGACGTGAACAAGCGCGTGTCGCGCCTCGCCGCCAACATCCCGCTCATCAAGCGCAATTTAACGCCGCTGTCGTTCGCCGATGTGCCCCGGCAGACATATACGGAAGCCGTGCTCGGCGTTTACGAGCTGAACAATATCGACCTTCTCAAGGACGTCTTCATCTGGGCCTATCAGCGCTCGGCCGCTCGCTATGCCGCCGTTCGCCAATCCCTCGGCGAACCCGATCCCTTCCGGCTTCGCTACCGCGAACAGTTTCGCGAGCTCATCGCCGAACTTGTCCGGGCGCGCGTAGGTCGGAAGGACGCTGCAGCAAGAATAGCGACTTGGTCAAAGAAAGAGATCGATCCCAGCGATCGAGAGCGTTTCGCCGAGATCGTCGAAGCCGAACTGATAGGCCTGCATGAGGGCAATTTCGCTCGCTATCGAATCCGTCCCTCGGAATTCGCAGCCTGGCGACAAGTCTGGGAGGCCAGATGACCGATACCGCACCGCCAGCCAAACTGCCGGCCGCAGCGATCTACACTCTCACCATCGAGCGCTTTCGCGGCATCACCTCTCTCAAGTGGAAGCCATCGCGCGGCGTGAATGTCATTCTCGGCGGCGGCGACGTCGGCAAGACCACGATCCTCGAAGCAATCGCGCTTCTCCTTAGCCCCGTCAATCCAACAACGCTCTCCGATCCCGACTATCACGACCGGGATATCGAAGCCGGGTTCTCCATCGAGGCTGTTCTGTCCCTGCCGGCCGGCGCCGGAATGAGCGGTCAGATGAAACCCTCTTGGCCTTGGGAATGGACCGGCGAAGAAGCAGCCGTTCCTGCCCTGGAGCACGACGGCAAGCTCGCCGGTGAACCGGTCTACCGAGTTCGTGTGCGCGGCACCGAAGACCTCGAGCTGGCTTATGAGATCGTCCAGCCAGACGGTTCTACCGATAGCTTTCCCGTCGCGCTGCGACGCGCGATCGGCCTCGTCCGCCTGAGCGGCGATGATCGCAACGACCGCGATCTTAGGCTAGTCCAGGGTTCTGCACTGGATCGGCTACTCTCCGACAAAGGCCTACGCTCCCGCATGGCGAGCGAGTTGGCGAGAAACGACGTCAAGAACGAGCTGACCACCGAAGCACAGGCTAAGCTCAAGAATCTCGATACCGCGTTCCAGAGAGAAAGCCTGCCTGCCGGCCTCGATCTTGCGATCACTGGCGGGCAAGGTGCGTCGATCGCGTCAATGATCGGCCTCACCGCGGATCGCTCCGGCATCCAATTGCCCCTTGCGAGTTGGGGAGCCGGAACCCGCCGATTGTCAGCGCTCGCCATCGCCGAGCAGAACCAGGGCGATGCGCCGATCACGCTCGTCGACGAGGTGGAGCGCGGGCTCGAACCCTACCGGCAGCGGACGCTGATCGAGAAACTCCAAACCGGCTCGTCGCAGGTGTTTCTGACCACCCACAGCCCGGCCGCCATCTCGGCCGCCGCGACTTCCTTGATCTGGTACGTGGATCATACCGGCCAAATCGGGCCGCTCGACGCAACTAAGATCGCGAAGCACCGCAAGACCGATCCGGAAGCCTTCCTGTCCCGCCTCGCCATCGTAGCAGAAGGCGCGACCGAACTCGGATTTACCACGGCCGTCCTTGAGCGCGCGTTCGGCTCCGTGCTCGAGCAACATGGCGTGCATGTCAGCGATGGGGGCGGGCATGAGGCGACGCTCGGCATCCTTGAAGCCCTCGCGGCCGGCGGCCTGCAGTTCGGGGGCTTCGCCGACGACGAGGGCAAACATCCCACACGCTGGGCCAAGCTTCACACGAAGCTCGGCGGCTTACTCTTCCGCTGGCCGTCGCTCTGCATCGAAGAAAACATCATTGCCGTCGTCCCCGAGGATAAGCTGGAAGCGTTCATCACCGACCCCACCGGCGAGAAAACTGGCATTCGCTTACGCACTCTGGCCGATCGCATCGGCATCGCCGACAAGGATTTTGCGGCGCTCAAGGCGAAGGCCGGCGCCGATTTCAAGGCCCGCATAGTCGAGGCCGCTCTCGGCACTGTGCCCACCGGCCAGGAAAGCGATAAAAACGAGTACAAAGCGCATGCCGGCCGGTGGTTCAAATCGGTCGACGGCGGACGTGAACTCGCCGGAAAGCTCTTCAGCCTCGCGCTCTGGCCGGCGCTGAAACCGCAGCTCCTTCCGTTCTGCAACGCCGTTCGCACAGCCATCGGTCTCACCGAGATTGCGGATCTGGACGGATGAGCGACGCGTCGGTCCACACGGCGTTAAGGTCCGACGCACCGCTGGTGCTGGTCGAAGCGCCGGCCGGCTGCGGCAAGACACACCAGGGCGCCGACTACGCCCGCGATGTCGCCGCTGATCGCTCCAACCGCCTTCTGATTTTAACGCATACACACGCGGCCTGCTCGGTGTTCGCCGAGCGCACCCGGGGCAGCGGCAGCCGCGTCGAAATCCGCACGATCGACAGCCTCATCGCGCATATCGCGACCGCTTATCATCTCGGCCTCGGACTTCCGGCAGACGTGCCGACCTGGGCCAGGCGGACGCCCGATGGCTATCGACATGTCGCACTTCGCGTTGCGGCATTGCTCAAGCGGCACCCGATGATCGCCACGGCTCTGGCCAAGCGCTACCCTGTCGTCATCTGCGATGAGCATCAGGATTGCAGCGGCGACCAGCATGCGCTCGGTATGGCCATGCTCGATCAAGGCGCGAGATTGCGAGTCTTCGCCGACCCCGTGCAACGCATCTTCAAGGAAACGCCTCTGGCCGGCTCGACTCCGGCACAGGATTGGGTCGCTCTCACGAAACAGGTCCATGCGTTCGAGGAGCTCGACACGCCGCATCGCTGGCGGAGCGGCTGCCCCGACCTTGGGCGCTGGACCCTCCTCGCCCGGACGGCGCTCAAAAACGGCGGAAAGATCGATCTTCGCAATAATCTGCCTGCCAGCGTATCGGTGGTTGTTGCAGAGAACCAGGCCCGCAGGAACATGGAGTATCAGCTCGCTCCGACCGACCGGCGAGTCATCGACGCATTCACGCGATCCCATGCGTCGCTGCTCGTCCTCACGCGGTATAATGAGACGGCACGCTCATTGCGCGCCTTCTTCAACCGCCGGCTCCCGCTATGGGAAGGCCATACGCGTTCGGCCCTTGAGAAGCTGGTTGATGCAATTACTGCAGGCAACGCCGACTGCCCCAAGCTTGCCGCCGCTGTCGTCACGTTCATGAATGATATCGGCAAAGGCTTCAGCCCTTCGGCGTTCGGCGATCGGTTCGAAAAGGAAGTGCGCGAAGGCTGTACGACAAGGAGTCGAGGCAAGCCCGCCACGATTCAGGAGCTTGCCCGCTTCCTCTTGGCCGAGCCCGATCATCGGGGCGTCGCCAAGCTTCTCGCGCGCTTGGCGGAACTGAAACAGGGCGACGCCGATTTCGCCGATATCGAGATGGATCACAGCAGGGAGTTCTGGGAAGCGGTCAGGCTCGGCAACTTCGAGGATCTCGAAGCAGGCTTAGCCGAGATAACACACCGCCGCACTTACGGACGGCCCAAGCCACCCGACGCTGCTATTAGCACCATCCATAAGGCCAAGGGCCTCGAATGCGGCAACGTCGTGGTGATGCCGTGTGACTCCACCACCTTTCCTGACCGCGAGGATGCCCGGTGTCTTCTCTATGTTGCTATCAGCAGAGCCAAAGAGCGATTGATGCTTGTGGTCTCGCGGGCCGATCCGAGCCCGCTTTTCCAGCTCTAACGGTTCTATCGGCAATCAGCCTTCTGGCAGCGTAATCGATACCGCAAGCGCCGCACCGATCGGACCAGACCGGCGTTCAAGAAAATAGCGAACGCGGTCGTCCCGAGAGGCATCAAACTGCTGACCAACCTGACAAGTAAGAAGCAGGTCGGCCGCCCAGGTCTCCAGCGGCCAATCACTCGCCGCGCCGATGCGCTTCACCATCTCATAGGTCGGCGCTTCGCCCTCGTTTAGCTCCGCAAGGGCCTGGTGAACATGATCCGCGTCGAACACGCGGCAGCCGACGGCTGGCTGATCGATCCGAATACGCTCTCGCAAGGGATAGCTGATCGAAAAGGGTACCTTATGTGGGTTATATAATAGGTAGTACACTTACACTGCCTTTCCAAAATCGCGATTCAATGTATCGATCGATTTCACCCGATCACTACCTGAGTGGATGGCTCCATAGACGCAGCTTTCGCCGAACGAAAATTCACGATGGAGAGCTCCAATAGCTTGGGCGTTTTCCCGCCGGATGAACGCATTCATCCCATAGAGGAATCCGACCTCATCTTCATCGTCTACGTCGTTGTTGTCCGGATACAATCGCTTAGATTGAAGCAATCCAATCTTCTTAGCGATTAGTGTCTCGTGCCGATAGATAAACACGAGAACTGCGATATCCGCCGTCTCCCATCGACGTCCAAGAGGAAGGTCCCAATGCGGCCGGCCAATCCGCCGCAAGCCGCCGATGTTGTGCGTGTCCATGCGCACAATAGCTCCCGACGGCAGCAACGTTGGGGCAGTCTCGGGGATCAGCGCCTCGATTAGACCATCATCCAGCGAGGTCTCCCGCACGTTGGGTAGATTGACTAGCCGTTCGGATACACGCCGGTTAGCTTCGGAGAAAATAGTCCGGAACCACATCACCACATCTTCCGGGATTTGAGGCCAAGGGTTCATGCCTATCTCCAGTGCAACCGCAGCGCCTCTTCATGAATGTCCGTGACTGGTCGGCACTAGTAAATTGGAATACGCGGCCCTGATGATTGGAAGTCAATGAGATGATTGTTGTGAGGCGGCGGCCGCCACTTCGAAGTGAGTTTGTCGGGGGAAGGCCTTCCCCCTGACCGACGCCAGGGTCGCCGGTACACCCCATCAGCGGGGACACCCCGCAGCGCCCCGAGAGTGAGAGTGGAGCCGGGTTTCCGTGACGGGCTAAGGGCTGGAGGAGAGGCCTCCGGCGCCCGTCATGGAGATGACCCATGACCCAAGTCGAAGTTCTGAGCGATGGCCGCGACCACGTCGGCGGCTACAAGGTGGACGTAACCCGCGGCACGCGCGTCGGCCGCGTATCGTCGGAATGGTTCTCGCGGCCAGCGGACGAACGCTATCTGTCGTTGTCGGACCTCTATGCCGCTGTGCGTGGACGGACCGAGCGAAGCCGCACCCGAACGGTCGAGAGCGCTGCGATCCGAGTTGAGGCCAGCCGCGACGATGTCGAGCGCCTGACGCTAACGCTGCCCGGCTCCGAGGAGCCGATCGCACCGACCCACTGGAGTTTCGGCCAACTCGCCGGCCTGGTCGGAGCGCCGGCGGCTTACCTCCGTCAGCTTCCAGCGCCGCTGGCCGGCATCAACCTGCAATACGGCTTGACCTCCCGTTCCGCCGAGCAGGTGAAGACGCTCGAGATCGAAGACGGTCGCGTCGAGCTTCGCGCCGTTACGGGCCCCGAATACGGGCGCATCTTTGACGACGAACTCGTCGCGGCCGTTCAGCAAATCGCCGGCAACGGCACGGGCGATACACGCTGGAAGGTCCCGGGTGTGCTCGATTGGTCGACCGGAGTCTATCACCCGCACGTCGACATCAGCCAGGATACGACGACGCTCTACGCTTCCGACCGCGACGTCTTCCTGTTCCTGGTCGACGACCTTAACCCGATCGAGGCCGGCCGGCTGCGTGATGGCTCGCCGGACCTCTACTTTCGCGGCTTCTACTGCTGGAATTCCGAGGTGGGTGCCAAGACGCTCGGGATGGCGAGCTTCTATCTCCGCGCCGTCTGCCAGAACCGCAATCTCTGGGGCGTCGAGGATTTCGAGGAGGTCACCATTCGTCACTCCAAATACGCCGCCTCACGCTTTGCGCAGGAGGCGGCGCCGGCACTCGCCAGCTTTGCCAACTCCTCGTCGAAGCCCTTCGTCAACGGCATTAGAGCCGCGCGAGAAATGATCGTTGCCCGCACCGACGACGACCGCAGCGAGTTTCTCCGCAAGCGCGGCTTCTCGAAGGCCGAGACAGCGAAGATCATCGAAAGAGTGTTATCGGAGGAAGGGCGTAAGCCCGAGAGCGTGTTCGATTTCGTGCAAGGCATCACAGCGGTTGCGCGGGGCAAGACCCATCAGGACGCGCGGCTCGATCTGGAGGTGCGCGCGAAGAAGCTGCTCGACCGCGCAGCCTGATATCCGGAAAGCCGGAGATGCGGAACGGTGCTTCTCGGGTTCGTGGCTTTCCATTTTTCCTGATCCGGTTTGCGGCGTTGCCCTCAGAGGAAGAGGGCGGCGCTGCGCTTTGTGACGGGTTGGAGGTCCCAGAGAGAGTCTTTGGGCCGCCCGTCGTGGAGTATCACCTATGGCTACTGCCGTTCAGAAGATCACCCTGTCGTCCTCGCGCGACATCCCCTTCAATAAGCTTGTGCTCAGCCAGTCGAATGTTCGGCGTGTGAAGGCCGGCGTCTCCATCGAGGAGCTGGCCGAGGACATCGCCCGGCGCACTTTGCTCCAAAGCCTCAACGTCCGGCCGGTCCTCGACGCCGAAGGCGCCGAGACCGGCATGTTCGAGATTCCGGCCGGCGGACGCCGCTACCGTGCGCTGGAGTTGCTGGTGAAGCAGAAGCGCCTGGCCAAGACCGCGCCGGTGCCTTGTGTTGTGCGCGATCCCGCGACCACCATTCTCGCCGAGGACGACTCGCTGGCCGAGAATATCCAGCGCGCGCCGCTCCACCCGCTTGACCAATTCCGCGCCTTCCAGGCTCTGCGCGAGAAGGGCCGGACCGAGGAGGACATCGCGGCTGGCTTTTTCACCTCGGTCAACGTGGTGAAGCAGCGCCTGCGCCTCGCCTCGGTTTCGCCCGCGCTGCTCGACGTCTATGCCGACGACGGCATGTCGCTCGAGCAGTTGATGGCCTTCACCGTCACGCCGGATCATAACCGTCAGGAGCAGGTCTGGCAGGCGATCTCCGGCTCTTGTCAGAAGGAGCCCTATCAGATCCGCCGCATGTTGACGGAGAAGACGCTGCGCGCCTCCGACCGCCGCGCCGTGTTCGCTGGTCTCGACGCCTACGAGGCGGCCGGTGGCGTGGTGCTGCGCGACCTATTTCAGTCCGACGACGGCGGCTGGCTTGAGGACGTCGCTCTGCTCGACAGCTTGGTTGCTGAAAAGCTGAGGCAAGAGGCGGAAACGATCGCCGCCGAAGGCTGGAAGTGGATCGAGGTCGCGATCGACTTCCCCTACGGCCATAACCGTGGCTTGCGAGAGCTGGATGGTGTGCCCGCCGCTCTCACCGCCGAAGAGCAGGCGACCATCGAGGCGCTCAAGGCCGAATATGCCAGGCTCGAAGCCGAGCATGACGGTGTGGACGAGCTGCCCGACGAGGTTGACCAGCGACTTGGCGAAATTGAGACCGCTCTCGCCGCCTTCGACGATCGACCCATCACCTATCAGCCGGCCGACATCGCTCAAGCGGGTGTGTTCGTCGGCATCGATGCCGAAGGCACGCTCTTGGTTGATCGCGGCTACGTCCGTCCCGAGGACGAAGTGCGCGTGACCGAGCCAGAGCAGAACAGCGACGGCGAACCCGCTGCCGCGGCCCTGGACGGCGCCGAACCATCAGCACCGGCTATCCAGCGCGCCGTCATTATCGGCGGCCAAGTCGCGGAGCCCGAGGACGAGGATGATGATGCGGTGAAGCCGCTGCCGGACCGCCTGCTGACCGAGCTCACGGCGGAGCGGACGCTGGCGCTGCGCGACAAGCTGGCGATCACGCCTTCGGTCGCTTTCCAGGCGGTGCTGCACAAATTCTGCATGGACGTCTTCTCCCGCTACTCCTCCAACGGGACGGCGATGGAGGTCTCCGTGCGCAGCGCCAGCTTCCCGGTGCAGGCGCAGGGGCTGAAGGACAGGCCGGCGGCCAAGGCGATCGACGCGCGCCACAAGACCTGGGAGGAGCGCCTGCCGAAGGACAAGGCCGACCTTTGGGATTGGCTCACCGGCCTCACCGGCGACGAGCAGGCAACGCTCTTTGCGCACTGCGCCTCATTCGGCGTGAACGCGCTCTACGAGAAGGGCGACCGATACGGCGGCGGCGCCACGCCGCACACAGTCGAGCAGCGCATCGCCGACGCCGATCGCATTGCTAGCGCCGTCGATCTCGACATGGTGGAAGCCGGCTGGCGTCCCACCGTCGAGAACTATCTCGGCCGGGTCCCGAAGCGCCGCATCCTCGAGGCTCTGCGCGAAGGCGCCGGTGAGCGGGCGGCCCAGCTCATCGATCATCTGAAGAAGGGCGACATGGCCAAGGAGGCCGAACGCCTCCTGGCTGAGACCGGCTGGCTGCCCGAGCCACTGCGGATGGCCGACGTCGACCAGGCGGCAACCGCCGACGCCGTGGAGCCCGAGGGCGATTGCGAGACGCTGCCGGAATTCCTCGCCGGAGACGGCGAGGAAGCTCCGGCCGATGAAGCGGACGAGCCTCACATGATCGCGGCCGAATAACTCGACTACGCGGGGCGGCTTCGGCCGTCCCGCGTCTATTCACTGCCATTCACATTTGCGTCAATGCAATCGAATGACACCGTCGATGGCGTGCAATTCGGCTGGCTTGATTAGCTTTGAATGAGCCACGGAAACTGCGAACAGCGGACCATCGAACGTTGTCTCCCAGAAAGTAAGGAAATCCTTCAGCGCCGGAAAGTCGGGAAACATATCGTAGTCCTGCCAAACGTATGTTTGTAGCAACCAGTGACGATCTGGACGTCTGTAAACTATTTCCGCCGTCGTCAGCCCGTAGCCTAGGACTTGCTTACGAAAGTCGTTTGAAACGTTACCTTTCGAGACCATCTCAACCTCCAGCCGCCTTAAAAGCGATGCAGGCTGTCAACTCCGCGAATCTCGAAACGTTCAATAGGTGACTATATTCAACGCGGTAGCAGCATCGGCCTTTGCCTGCTAGCGATGTCGCAACCCATTTCCGGCAGCTAACGGCTAACGTCTTTGGTCGGCGCCCTTGTATCTCACTCTTACAGGCTTATACAGGTGACTAGCACTCGCTACTTGCGACTGCCAATCCAAAATTAATATGCAAAACAAGGAGGATCGCATGAAATTCCGTCCGCTGCACGATCGCGTCGTGGTCAAGCGCATCGATGCCGAAGATAAAACCGCTGGCGGCATCATCATTCCGGACAGTGCCAAGGAAAAGCCCTCGCAGGGCGAAATCACCGCGGTTGGTCCGGGCGGCCGCGACGAATCTGGCAAGCTGATCCCGATCGATCTCAAGGTCGGCGACCGTGTGTTGTTCGGCAAGTGGTCCGGCACCGAGGTCAAGCTCGATGGCGAGGACCTGCTGATCATGAAGGAGAGCGACATCATGGGCGTTCTCACCGACATGCCCGCCGCCAAGAAGAAGGCTGCTTGAGCGCCTAATCCGACAACATTTCAAGGAAATACATCATGGCTAGTAAAGAAGTTAAGTTCGGCGTTGAGGCGCGGGACAAGATGCTGCGCGGCGTCGACATTCTCAACAACGCGGTAAAGGTCACGCTCGGCCCCAAGGGCCGCAACGTCGTGCTCGACAAGTCGTTCGGCGCTCCCCGCATCACCAAGGACGGCGTCACCGTCGCCAAGGAAATCGAGCTTGAGGACAAGTTCGAGAACATGGGCGCGCAGATGGTGCGCGAAGTCGCTTCCAAGTCGGCCGATGCGGCCGGCGACGGCACCACCACCGCGACCGTGCTGGCCGCCGCCATAATTAGGGAAGGCGCGAAGTCGGTCGCCGCCGGCATGAACCCGATGGATCTGAAGCGCGGTATCGACCTGGCGGTGGAAGCCGTGGTCGCCGACCTCGTCAAGAACTCCAAGAAGGTCACCTCGAACGAGGAAATCGCCCAGGTCGGCACCATCTCCGCCAACGGCGATGCCGAAATCGGCAAGTTCCTCTCCGACGCCATGAAGAAGGTCGGCAACGAGGGCGTCATCACGGTTGAAGAAGCCAAGTCGCTCGAGACCGAACTCGAGGTCGTCGAAGGCATGCAGTTCGACCGTGGCTACATCTCGCCCTACTTCGTCACCAACGCCGACAAGATGCGCGTTGAAATGGAAGATGCCTATGTCCTCATCAACGAAAAGAAGCTCTCTCAATTGAATGAACTGCTTCCGCTGCTGGAAGCCGTAGTGCAGAGCGGCAAGCCGCTCGTGATTATCGCGGAAGACGTCGAAGGCGAAGCCCTCGCCACCCTCGTCGTCAACCGTCTGCGCGGTGGCCTGAAGGTCGCGGCCGTCAAGGCGCCGGGCTTCGGCGATCGCCGCAAGGCCATGCTGCAGGACATCGCGGTTCTGACCGGCGGTCAGGCGATCTCGGAAGATCTCGGCATCAAGATGGAGAACGTCACGCTCGCCATGCTCGGTCGCGCCAAGAAGGTGATGATCGACAAGGAAAACACCACGATCGTCAGCGGCGCCGGCAAGAAGGCTGACATCGAGGCGCGCGTGCAGCAGATCAAGGCGCAGATCGAGGAAACCACCTCGGACTACGACCGCGAGAAGCTGCAGGAGCGTCTGGCTAAGCTCGCAGGCGGCGTCGCGGTGATCCGCGTCGGCGGCGCGACTGAAACGGAAGTCAAGGAGCGCAAGGATCGCGTGGATGACGCGATGCATGCGACCCGTGCGGCGGTTGAAGAAGGCATTGTGCCGGGCGGCGGCGTCGCCCTGCTGCGTGCCTCCCAGCACCTCAAGGGGCTTCGCACCAAGAACGACGACCAGAAGACCGGCGTCGAGATCGTGCGGAAGGCGCTGTCCTGGCCGGCGCGCCAGATCGCGATCAACGCTGGCGAGGACGGTTCCGTCATCGTTGGCAAGATACTTGAGAAGGACCAATACTCCTACGGCTTCGACTCGCAGACTGGCGAATACGTCAACTTGATCACCAAGGGCATCATCGACCCTACCAAGGTTGTTCGCGTAGCCATCCAGAACGCGGCCTCAGTGGCAGCGCTGCTGATTACCACCGAGGCCATGGTGGCCGAAGTGCCGAAGAAGAACGCAGGCGGCGGCATGCCTGCGGGCGGCGGCGGAATGGGCGGAATGGGCGGAATGGACTTCTAAGTCCAACCGTTCAAAGCTCAACAATAAGAAAGGCCCGGCAAAAATGCCGGGCCTTTTACGTTGGGATGCTTTCAATCATTAGAACGACTCGAAGACGAAACGGATCAATTTGGGACCAGTTCAAGAGCGTTCTGGAAGACGACCCAGGAGCCCAGGGGCTGCCGCAAAACTGCCGCGGCTGAATAGGCCCTCTGCAGTAGACCACAGCGCTATCGCTTTTTCTTCTTTCCAAAAATGTCGTTCCAGTTGTCCTTGTAGGCTTTGGATACCGGCTTCTGACCCTCGCCCATACCTTGCTTTTTTGGTGTAGCGTCCGGTTTGTTTTCCGTCTTGGTAGAGGATTCCGGCTTGGCTTCGACAATTTTGTTCTCGGTGATCGGTTTTTTCGGCGGAGTGTCTTTAGCCTTATCAACTGACATTGTTTTTCCTTATAGGCATATTTTGCTCAGAGGCCCTTTGATTCTGCCGTCGGATAGAGGGCGAACAGGCAAGCACCCGTTTGGCTGGTAGTGGGTCAGTTAGAAAAATGCCCCCAAAAGAAATCGCTTGGTTAATGCGGGTGGGGGGCTACTTCTTTTTGTAATCATCAGGAACTGGATTCCAGCCACGCAACCGGTTGTTCATACGCCTCACGCAATCGGCGTTAAGCTGATGGGTCATATCTTCGACCTAAGCAACAGGAATAGGGCGCTATCACCCTCGACTTGGGCCGTTTCGCGCGATGTCGCATAGCCAGACATTATCGGAGCATCACTTTCGCAGACTTGCCACTCCCACCGCGTTGGGTTCACGGCGGCTAGTTTCACTTCAAGTAGGTGCGAGCGAGGGGCATTTGCCATCCAACGAATATGCGCTCCGCCCGGCCCCTTTTCCAGCCCGGAAGTCCGCCACAATCAAACCCACTACGGTCTGGCTATGTCAACAGATCGGGAAATCTAGAGCAACTCCTGAACGATGCGCGGGCAGTGAGGATTGCAGTGGGATCCACTGGGTCGAGCCAGCAGCAAGTCCCGTCAAGTCCGCAAAGCGGAAATAATTAAAAGCAAGGCCGTGGTATGCCCGTTCAATCAGAACGCCGGGTCTCCCGACGGGTCGAAAACCTCCCCTCCGCTCGAAGAGTTTTGTCCGCCACCGTCCCGGCACCTCCGGCACATGCTTTTCTGGCGCACCCGACACGATTCGAACGCCTGACCTGTGCCTTCGGAGCCTTGCTCCACCCCAAAACAGCCCCCGCAAGGCCGTTGCCGATAGGAGGCCAATCGGCTAAATGAGGCGGCAGACGCACCCGTAGCTCAGCTGGATAGAGCGTTGCCCTCCGAAGGCGAAGGTCACACGTTCGAATCCTATCGGTGCGCCATTTTTTCTTATTTTACGGCGGATATCGGCCGGCCCCTGCCGTTTCCCTCACGTTTTGACGAGCAGGTCCAGCGCAAGGCCGACCATTTCGAGTTGCTGCTCGGTCTGCTCAAGATACTCGCCCACGCCCCGGAGGAAAGCTCAGCGGATGTCGAGCTTTGGCGCCGACGGGCGGACGCCGCCATCGCGAAGGCCGAGGCCATTCTCGCGGGCGAAAACGATCCGATCCAGGGAGCTGTGTCATGACGAAATACATCGTCACCGTCGTCGAAGGGGCGATGTGAGCCACCTCGCGGAAGCGGTCGCCGACGCTGACGACCGCCAAGCCTAGCCATCTTGGCAGTTCGGATACTGACGAACGCTCTGTGCACGGCGCGCCGCCACCCGGTGGGGCGCCGTTTCTCATGTCGGGCACGGCCTTGATGCTGAGAGGGAGAGGTCGGCCGGGACGGGTTTGAGCCGGTGCGGTCAGAGAGAGCGCCGGCCGGCTCGCCCGTTCCCGCTTCTCCATAAGGCTTCCTCCATGAATGACTTTTCCCCGATCGCGGCCGATCAGGCTGCGCCGATCTCGCCCGTCCGCGCTCCCGAGGGCGCCAGCGTCATCATCGCTGCCGCCGAGCAGCTTCTCCCGCATCTTGAGCGTGGCCGACGCATCGACCCTGCAATCGTACGCGCCGCGATGGAGGTGGCCTGCGGCGCGTCCGATGCGACAGGCGCCTGGGATTGGAAGATGGCCTATGACGCTTGTGAGGTCGCCACCGTCCTGTTCCTGCGCAAATACGGAAAGGCGCTTTTCCGTAAAGCCAACTCTGCGGCTTCACGACTTTCTGCTTTGGATAAAATCGCGGGGCTTCTGCCGACCCACACGCGCCGCTCTGCCGAGAGCGAGACTTTTCAGCAATTCTCGACGCCGATCCCGCTCGGCCTGGCTGCGCTTACCGCAGCCGCCATTACGGCGGCGGATCGCGTGCTGGAGCCGTCCGCAGGCACCGGGCTGCTCGCCGTCCTCGCCGAGATCGCCGGCAGCGGGCTCGTGCTGAACGAACTGGCCGAGACCCGGGCCACGTTGCTCTCTTCCCTCTTTCCGGCCATTTCTGTCACGCGCTTCGACGCGGCCCAAATCGACGATCACCTCGATCCCGCCGTCGTCCCGAGTGTCGTGCTGATGAACCCGCCGTTTTCGGCGCTGGCGAACGTCTCCGGCCGCATGGCCGATACCGCATACCGTCACATCGCCTCGGCCCTGGCGCGTCTCGCCGATGGCGGCCGGCTGGTCACGATCACCGGCGCAAACTTCTCACCCGAAGCGTCGGATTGGCGCGACGCCTTCGCCCGATTGCAGGAACGCGGCCGCGTGGTGTTCACCGCCGCGATCGCCGGCGCGGTCTATGCCAAGCACGGCACCAGGATTGAGACGCGCCTCACCGTCATCGACAAGGCGCCTGCCGATGACCCGCACGCGTTCCCGGAGTCGCCGGGAATGGCGCCCGATGTCACGACGCTGCTCCGCTGGATCGGCGGACACGTTCTTCCTCGCCTGAGCGTTGCATCAACCGGCGCGCTTCCCATGTCAGTCTCGCCGGCGCCTCGCACCGTGCGCGGCTATCTCGCGCGGGCCGCCGCACAGTCGGTTAACGCGTCGGTCGCCGATCCCGAAGCCGTCGACCTCGTCTATGAGACATTCGATTGGACGCCGCCCGACTGCGCGCATCTCAGCGATGCGATCTACGAAGAATACCGGCTCCAATCGATCCGGATCCCCGGCGCGCAGACGCACCCGACCAAGCTGGTGCAGTCGGCCGCGATGGCCTCAGTCGCGCCGCCGAAGCCGAGCTATCGGCCGCGCCTGCCGGCGAACCTCGTCAGCGGCGGCATCCTGTCCGACGCCCAACTTGAGACGGTCATCTATGCCGGCGAGGCCCACGGTAACTATCTCGCTGGCGCCTGGACGGTTGACGAGACCTTCGACCTCGTCACCGCCGCGCGCGACGACGCACCAAACGCCGTCCGTTTCCGTCGAGGCTTCATGCTCGGCGACGGGACCGGCGCCGGCAAGGGTCGTCAGTCCGCCGGCATCATTCTCGACAACTGGCTGCAGGGCCGGCGCAAGGCGGTCTGGATCTCGAAGTCCGACAAGCTGATCGAGGACGCCCAGCGCGACTGGTCGGCGCTCGGCATGGAGCGTCTGCTGGTCACCCCGCTCTCGCGCTTCCCTCAGGGCAAGCCGATCCTCCTCTCCGAAGGCGTCCTATTTTTAACCTACGCTACGCTGCGGTCCGACGACCGCGGCGAGAAGCTTTCGCGCGTCCGGCAGATTGTTCAATGGTTGGGCTCCGACTTCGACGGCGTCATTATTTTCGACGAGAGCCATGCCATGCAGAATGCCGGTGGCGGCAAGGGCGAGCGAAGCGATGTCGCCCCCTCGCAGCAGGGACGTGCGGGCTTGCGCCTGCAGCATGCGCTGCCCAATGCCCGCGTCGTCTATGTCTCGGCGACCGGCGCCACCACGGTCCAAAATCTCGCCTATGCCCAGCGCCTCGGGCTCTGGGGCGGCGAGGATTTCCCGTTCGCCACCCGCGCCGAGTTCGTCGAGGCGATCGAGGCGGGCGGCGTCGCGGCGATGGAGGTGCTCTCCCGCGACCTTCGCGCGCTCGGCCTCTATACTGCTCGCTCGCTTTCCTACGACGGCGTCGAATACGAGCTCGTCGAGCACCAGCTCACCGACGAGCAGCGGCGCATCTACGACGTTTACGCCGGCGCCTTCAGCGTCATCCACAATCATCTCGACGCAGCAATGCAGGCCGCCAACATCACCGGCGAGACCGGCACGCTCAACCGGCAGGCGAAGGCGGCCGCGCGCTCGGCCTTCGAGTCCGCCAAGCAGCGCTTCTTCGGCCATCTGCTCACCAGCATGAAGACGCCGACCCTGGCCCGCTCCATCGAGCGGGATCTGGCCGACGGCCATGCCGCGGTGATCCAGATCGTGTCGACCGGCGAGGCGCTGATGGAGCGCCGGCTCGCCGAGATTCCACCGGAGGAATGGAACGACGTGCGCGTGGACATAACGCCGCGCGAGTATGTGCTGGATTACCTCGCCAATTCCTTCCCGGTGCAGCTCTACGAGCCCTTCACCGACAGCGAGGGCAATCTCTCGTCCCGGCCCGTCTTCCGCGATGGCCAGCCGGTCGAGAGCCGCGAGGCCGTCGCCCGCCGCAATGAGCTGATCGAGCGGCTTGCTTCGCTTCCGCCTGTTCCCGGCGCGCTCGACCAGATCGTGCAGCGTTTCGGCACGGACCTCGTGGCGGAGGTGACCGGCCGTTCGCGCCGCGTGGTACGCAAGGGTGACCGCCTTGCCGTCGAGAACCGGGCCGCTTCCGCCAATCTCGCCGAGACCGCCGTCTTCATGGATGACCTGAAGCGCGTGCTTGTCTTCTCGGAGGCTGGCGGCACGGGTCGCAGCTACCACGCCGAACTCTCGGCGCGGAATCGCCGGCTTCGCGTCCATTATTTGCTCGAGCCGGGCTGGAAGGCGGACGCGGCGATCCAGGGCCTCGGCCGCACGAACCGCACCAACCAGGCGCAGCCGCCGCTGTTCCGTCCCATTGCGACCGACGTGAAGGCAGAGAAGCGCTTCCTCTCGACCATTGCGCGCCGGCTCGACACGCTGGGTGCTATCACGCGCGGCCAGCGCCAGACCGGCGGCCAGGGCCTGTTCCGGCCCGAGGACAATCTTGAGAGCCACTACGCCCGCGATGCGCTGCGCCAGCTCTACCTGCTGCTCGCGCGGGGCAAGGTGGAAGGCTGCACGCTCCAGATGTTCGAGGAGGCCACGGGCCTGAAGCTCATGGACGCAAACGGCATCAAGGACGAGCTGCCGCCGATCACGACGTTCCTGAACCGGCTGCTCGCGCTCACCATCGACCTGCAAGGTCTGCTGTTTACAGCCTTCGAGCAGTTGCTGAACGCCAAGGTCGAGGGCGCTATCGCCAGCGGCGTCTACGACATCGGTCTCGAGACCCTGCAGGCCGACAGCTTTGTCGTCACCGATCGGCGCTCGATCTACACGCATCCTGCGACCGGCGCGGAAACCCGGCTGCTCACGATCGCCGAACGGCGGCGCAATCGCCCCATGACGCTGGATCATGCGCTCGATTGTCTCGCCGATGCTCGGGCGGTGCTACTGGTCAACGAGCGCTCGGGGCGCGCCGCGGTGCAGGTTCCAGCGCCAAGCTTCATGCTCGATGACGGCGAGATCGAGAGCCGCGTGCGGCTGATCCGCCCGATGGAGAACCATCATGCTTCGATGAAGATGATGGACGAGAGCCACTGGCAGCCTGCGGATCGCGGGACATTCGCCGCAGCATGGAACGGCGAAGTCGTGGACGTCCTCGAGTTCGCTGAGAGCACTCTCCACATCGTCGCCGGTCTGCTGCTGCCGATCTGGAAGCTACTTCCGAACGAGTCGACCCGGGTCTATCGGCTTCAGACCGACGAGGGCGAACGCATCATCGGTCGCAGGGTCTCGCCGGCCTGGGCCGCGAACGCTTGCGCGACCGAAACCTGCAGCTTGACCCCACACCAAGCCTTCTCGGCGCTGATGGAGGGGCGCGTTGTCCTCGACCTCGCCGAGGATCTGCAGCTCCGTCGTGTCCGCATGATGGGCGCCCATCGGATCGAGCTGTCCGGCTTCACCGATACGATGCGTGACCGGCTGCGCACCTACGGCCTCTTCAGCGAGATCATCTCGTGGAAGCTGCGCATGTTCGTGCCATCAGATGCGACCGGCGCCGGAGTGTTGGCGAAGGTGCTCGACCACTATCCGGTCGCGCGCATCGACGAGCGGGAGGCCGCCTGATGGCCCGCGACAACGCCTCCGAACTGGCCCGCCGTCTCGCGCGTGACGCCGAGGCGGTGTGCCGCCATTACCTGTCCAACGGGCGGCGCCAGGGCCGCTACTGGATGGTAGGCGACGTCCGCAATACGCCCGGCCGGTCGATGTTCGTCCGGCTCAGCGGACCGGAATCCGGTCCTGGCGCCGCCGGGCATTGGACCGATGCCGCCTCGGCCGAATATGGCGATCTGCTCGACGTGATCCGCGAGAGCTGCGGTTTCGTAGACTTTCGCGATGTCGCCAATGAGGCACGACGCTTTCTGAGTCTGCCGCGTCCAGAACCGGAGCCCAAGCAAAATCGACTCCGGTCGAGAAAATCGCCCGCGCCCCTCGGATCGCCAGAGGCGGCGCGGCGACTCTTCGGCATGTCGCAGTCGATTGTGGGCACGCTTGTAGAAACGTATCTCCGCAATCGCGGCATTACGGTTTTGCACGAAACCGGAAGTCTGCGTTTTCACCCACGTTGCTACTACCGGCCCGACGACCACAGCCCGACCGAGACCTGGCCGGCGATGATCGCCGCCGTCACCGATCTCTCCGGCCACCTGACCGGCGCGCATCGCACCTGGCTTGATCCCGGCGGCTTCAGCGAGACGACGCTCGGCAAGGCGCGGATCGATACGCCGAAGCGGGCGATGGGCGACCTGCTTGGTCACGCCGTTCGATTTGGCGTAGCTGGCGAAGTCATGGCGGCCGGCGAGGGCATCGAGACGATGCTGTCGCTCCGCAGCGTCCTGCCGCCGATGCCGATGGTGGCAGCACTCTCGGCGGCGCATCTCTCCGCCATCCTCCTCCCGGACACGCTGCGTAGGCTCTACATCGCCCGCGACGACGATCCTGCCGGTGACGGCGCCATGGCGACCTTGATCGACCGGGCGCAGGAGGCCGGGATCGAGGCGATCGTGATCTCGCCACGGCTTGGCGACTTCAACGAGGATCTTCGCCTGCTCGGATTTGACGCCCTTCGGGCCGCAAGCCGCGTGCAGATCGCGGCGCAGGACGTCGCGCGCTTTATGGAGCTGGCGGCATAGCCGGAACGGATGAGGGCGATGCGGCCGCTTCGTTACCGCGAGGCCGCTGGTCATGCTTCCCCGCGGCGCCGGAGAGGACCGCATCCACGGCCTTCTGAGAGGGCGATCGGGCGGCAGGCGGCCCGGACCGGCAACCTCGCGGGTCGACTATTTTCCGTCGGCGGCAGAGCCGCCTTTACATCGCGAGTCAAAATAGTCGGCCCCCTTCGGTCCTCCGCCAAGGCCGCGGCCCTTCGCTGCGCTGCGGGTGCAAGTCCGTTCCGCCTGCCGCTTTCGTCGCCATGAAGGCCGCGATGGGCGCGGTCGAGCCGACCAGGGAAACCGCAATGACCACCAACAACGACGACGATTTCGAGCCGCACCACAGCTCATCCCCGACCGACCAGGTCCTCCAGGAACTCCAGCTCCATGGCTACCGTCCCTTCCACGATGAGTCCGATCCCCGGCAGCTCCCTGAAGGGCGAGTCCTCGCCGGCAGCATCGCCGACATCTTCGATGCCCTGGTGGTGGCGCTGTCCGATACCCGTCTTGAGCCCGACCTCGAAGACCTGCTCTGGTCGACGGTGAACGTCTTCCATCGTGCCGTCGACAGGATCGAGCGCGAGCTCGACGACAACGAGCTGGCGCAGCAGCGCTCGCAGCGGGAGCAGGACGGCAGCGAGATCAAATCCGTCGAGCTGGAGCGACTGACGGCAGAAGGGCAGACGCTGATCGAGCGACGCAACGCCTTCGAGCTGATGCGCGACCAAGCCGCCGACGAGTTCGAACGCCACACCCATTCCGCCTGGCGGCCGCGCAACCGGTCGAAAGTCAACCACCGCAATCTGACCTCCGCGATGATCGACAGCCGCGATTTCCTGGCCGCGAAGAAGCGTGCCGAGAATCAAGTGCTCATGCCGCCGGGCCCGAAAGTCGCGCTGACCGGCGGGCTCGACTTCAACGATCACCGGTCGGTCTGGGCCAAGCTTGACCAGGTGCACGCCAAGCATGCGGACATGGTGCTGCTGCACGGCGGATCGCCCAAGGGCGCCGAGCTGATCGCCGCCAAGTGGGCCGACAACCGCAAGGTCCCGCAGATCGCCTTCAGGCCCGACTGGACCAAGCATGCCAAGGCCGCTCCGTTCAAACGCAACGATGCGATGCTGGAGACGCTACCCATCGGCGTGCTGCACTTCCCCGGCACCGGCATCCAGGACAACCTCGCCGACAAGGCCAAGAAGCTCGGCATCCCGGTCTGGAAATTCGGCGGCGCGTGAGCGCTGCCATAACTTCTAATAACTAGGAGCCTTCCGGCTCGCTCAATGTCGCCAATTGTGCAACGAGCCGCGGCCCGCGCGCGTCGGCCGTCGCTTGGCACCAGTCTCGCTCAGATCACAATTTCGATTAAGGCTCCCGCTCACGTCCCCGTGTGCGGCCATGATCACCTCTCTGACGTCGCGGGCGGTGTTGGCGATCGTCCATCCTTGCAGACCGGAGGTCTGCCGTACCTGCTCATCGCTCGCGGCGAGGATTTCCCCGCTCAGTGCTTCGAGCAGGCGGGTCAGATCGCGACTTGGGTGCCAGCGTGTCATCACTTGCTCCAGTTCTGTTGATGGCGCAGCAAGGTGCGTCGCATCCGCCGTCGCGTCGTGTCGTAGTCGAGCTCGGACATATCATGGATCCTGCAAATCTCTCTGGCCGCCAACCCGTCAGCCATGCCCGCGATGATCTTCAGCGCCAGCAGGTCGCCCGCGAACAGCCGATAGACGTTGGCCAGCGTCTGTGCGGCGGCCAGGACCCGCTCAGGATCCGGAACTTCATGGGCTTCCTCACAGGGCCAGCTTCGCTGGTCCGGATCATCGCGGCTGACAAGTAGCCTTTGCTCGAGCCGCGCACGCCGCCAATGGTCGTTGCAGATGCTGCGCATGACACCCGACAGGAACGCCAGGATGGGGACGTCGGGCGGCCAGGGGCGCGAGCCGTCGAGGACGCGTGCAATCGCTTCGTGAAGGATGTCGCTCCAGCCGAGTCCTCCCGGCAAGTCGCGGCTCCACAGCCGCGCCAGAGCTTGTAGTCGCACGAGGTCGACATCGGACAGTGCATCGATGGCGGACGCGACATCAGCCGCGTGGGCACCCCGATCATCAGCGTTGGGAGCTATCGTCAATCGTTCCATGGTCACACGATATATGCGCTTCACCGAGCCCAGTGCGGACATCGGATGAAAATAATATTTGACGTGTCCGCGCCGGTGGCTCTCAGGCGCATCGTTTGTATCGTAACAGGAGAGCCTTCATGGACAGAACATTGGCAGAGGCGCGCCGCTGGTATGCCGAAGACCTACGATACAAAGTCCCGGTCCTTCGTAACCCGCATGTGATCGAGGCATTTGCGGCTGTTCCACGCGAGCAATTCGTCGGCCCCGGACCGTGGCGCATCATCTCGGACCCGTACAGCGACGCATTCCTGACCCCCGACACCGACCCGCGCTGGGTCTATCATGACGTTCTCGTGACGATCGATGCGAGCCGCAATCTCAACAATGGGATGCCCAGTTTCTGGGCCCGCAACTTGGAGCATCTCGACATCGCGCGGGGCGAACGCGTGCTCCAGGTCGGCGCCGGGACCGGGTACTATTCCGCGGTGCTGGCCGAGATTGTCGGCTCCACTGGTCGCGTGACGGCGGTTGAAACCGACCCAATGCTGGCCTCGCAGGCCCGCGCGAACCTCGCGAACTGGCCGCACGTCGATGTCATCTCGGGCGACGGCCGGACGGTGGACGTCGGCGAACTCGACGTCGTCATCATATTCGCCGGGTCCACCCACCCATCCCGCCTCTGGCTCGATCGCCTTGCCGAAGGGGGCCGGCTTATGATGCCGCTGACCCATGAATCCTGGAGGGGCTTTCTTCTCCGTGTGGTCCGGCGTCGAAACCAGTTCGAGGCCTCTTCGATTGGTGCCGTCTCTATTTATCCTTGCATGGGTGGACGCGACGAGGATGCTGGAAAACGTCTGCATGCCGCGCTCGAAGGCCTGCCGCCTAGCAAAGTTCCGATTCGCGCGCTGCACGTCGGTGATCCCGGCTCCGACGATGCAGAAAAGGTCTGGTTTCAAGGAGCCGGATTTTGGCTGGAACGCGAGCCCGTCGATGCGAATGCCGTCGCTCCGAATTGATCGGAAAGGGTTTTTTCTCGCGCTGGACATTCGTCGAGAACGCTAGTGCATCAGTGGTTTGCCACCCGATCCAACTCTCTGAAACAGGTCGTCCGTTCAGACAAGCCGCCGGTGTCTATTTGTGATTCGTCCCATCGAAACCTCTGGGATGTATCCTAATTGCCGTTCCAGGGCGGCCAAAGCTAGGCGGGCGGACTCTAATTTCGCAGTCGCCTCCACCAGGGCGTTTCGCGCTTCGTCAGACCGCGCAACGACTGTCGCGCCGGTCTCGAACAGGCTGTCCTTGAGATTCGGCGCCGCTTCGCCTCGCATGGCACGACGCAAATCAACGAGCGTGCGCGTCAGTGCTCGATGCGCGTCGGAATCCTCTCGTTCCAGGTGTTCCACCCGTGTGAGGGCCTCGCGATATTGTCGTATCGCAGCGACGACTTTGCTTTCGAGATCGGTGTTACCGCTCATCCGCCCTTCTTCCTCGCGAATGTTTGAGAAATTTGTGCAAGCCTGAACGAGCAAAAATGAGGCGGCTCGTAGGTGGTGGGAGCGGGGCCCAGATGACGTCATTCGCCTCGAAAATTAGGCGGGCTGGCGCCAGAACCGAGTGCTGTAATTGTTCAGCCCGCGGGTATGCGAATCGACCGTCGCCTGAAATGTCTGCGGAATCTTATCTCCGTCACCGCCCTCCCTGAAATAATCCCTGACCGAATAGAGCGCGCCTCTCATCAGGTGCTGCCATGTTTCATACAGCTTGGTCTGCCGATCCTGCTCCTGCTTGGCAGCGCTTGGCTTTCGCTTGGGGACGGGCATCGTATAGTCGGGACGTAGATCTACCTCATGGACAAACGTTATGCTGCCGGATGTCCACTCGTCGTCGACGGCCCGGCGCCACCGATAGCTCACTCTGACACTCAGGCGACTATCGAAGTGGTAGGGCGGCACGATCTGGTCGTCGACGTAGAAGAGCTGCCCTTCCTTCTGTTCCGTTTCCATGCGGCGCTTCATAGCCTCGACCGCGAATGACAAATCACTACCCGCGCGTCGGAGGGTATTTTCTGTTTCCGCACACTTTCGTGGTGCCTTGGCCTGGCAGTGCTTCGTCAATGCCTGTTCAAAATGATGAAGTTGTCTCGCAACGTAGGGTCCACAGCTCGCGAGAGGGAGGCGGTGCAGATCACCTGATCGTTCCTCGCGGATTGCGTTCTCGATAAGCCTGTTCAGCTCGTTGGTATCGATCACAGCGAGGGCATTTTGGTGATCGCGGGGGATATTGATCTCACCCATGCCGGGTATCCTCGTTTTCCTGTTGAAGCTCGAATGATCGTGACGACCTCTGGGCTGCAGACGACGGCGGGAAGCCAGTTACCGTAGGAATCGCAATTCCTCGACAAATAATATCAGGACAAGCCTCATAAATCGTAGGCTATCTCTTTTGCCGCAGTAATCGCCGATGATGCTCAGAGGGGAGAAGTCCGGCTATAACGCTTTCCTTCTATCAAACGCCAATACCAGCACGTCGCCGCGGCCGGCGAATTTTGGCGCGCCGGGAACGCGAGGCTGCCGTGTTTCCGCTATGCGGCTTCAAGCGCTAAGGCGGTCAGGAAGTCGACGGACTGCCCCATATTGGTCATCGGCCCCATTCAGTCGGGCTCGCCGGTCACAGCGATCCTTGCCACGCGCTCGGTGTCGTTCTCGATCATATCATCGAGCAACGTCTTCATGTCGCTTTGATCCGAAGCCGACTGAAACGGTCCCGGCTGACGCTCGATCGCCAGCACCGCGATCGCAAGCGCTTTTTTCACCAGATGCAGGTTGCGTCCTGTGAATTCCGCCATGCCGGCCTCCTCAACCGCACATCGACTCACAATCCATTCTAGCCGATCAGCGACTGCACCGTCACGGCAACGATGTACCAGCCGGGAGGCACGCGGCCCTGACAACCAGACTCCTGTCGACGGGCGCCACCCCGCGTCTATCAGCGCTGATCCTTGGTCGGACCGAGAGGTCTAATGCCATCAACCCGCAAGGGGTCGGCTTACGCGTGAGCGTGCCGCCGCTCCGTCTTCGTCTGCGCGGTGATTGCGGCCCTCGGCCCGACACGTCGGGCGCCTGTCGCGCGGGGATGGTCCCCGCCTCAGCACAGGAGCCGGATCAATGTCTCAAACCCTCGCATTTGCTAACGGCTGGAACCTCGCCATCACCCTCATGGTCTGCGTCGTCGTCTTTCATGCTGACACTGGCAGCTACGGCGTCATGCCGGCCGCCGAATACGACGGCGATCCGGCCGCCGTCGTACATGAATTCGACCCATTTCAACCATGAAGGGTGCAACGCTAGGCGCGTTGGACTGCGCAAGGCCAGCGGGATTTTCGCTCCCGCTGGCGCCTGCCTGCGGCTATACTCATGCCCGCGCCGTGGTGGTGGTGGAAGGCGCGACCGTCAGACCTTTATCTCACGGAGCCCACCGCCATGATCATCTTCGGACCACCGCTCGTCATCCTCGGCATCGGCTTCTTTGCCTGGCTGCTGTTCACGCTTGCTGTCTTCGCACTGCCTTTCTTCGCCGCCCTGACGATTGGCATTTGGGCCTTCCACTCGGGGGCCGGCATGCTCGGCTGCATCGCAGTGGGCCTGGTGGCGGGCGGAGCAACCTTCGGCATCGGCCAACTCGTGCTCGCTTTCGTGACATGGACCTGGCTCCGGCTCCTGATCATCATCCTCTATGTCGCACCCGCCACCGTCGCCGGTTACAGCGCCACGTATGGAATCGCGCAGATGGCGATGCCTTCACCCACCTGGCAGACGATTTTCGCGGTCCTCGGGGCGACTGCCGTCAGCATCTCGGCCTTCGTCCGCTTCACCGGAATGGCCGCACCCGGACCAGCCAGATAACGCTTGGCACGGGCTGACATTGTCACGGCCATTGGGCAGGATGATGCGATCCTCCTGGTGCGCGAGCGCAGCGATGACCTCTGGACTTTGCCCGGTGGTTGAGGTCGGCTGGTCGGCCGCACAGAATGTCGAGAGGGAAATATTCGAGGAGGCTGGCCTGCGTGTCAATGCGCTCCGTCTCTACAGGTCTGCCACAGGGCTGGACAGACTGGCGCTCCCGACGTGCGGGACTTCTACAAGCTGTTTTTTCTCAGCGAACGGCCCATGACAACGAACCATGTTCCGGCGTAGAAACCAGCGAGATAGGCTTTTTTCGGTTCGACAACCTACCGCCGTTGTCGCCTCCTTCGCTAGCTTGATCAATTGCTTGGGGCTCTCCGATCGGCGTCCGGACCTCAGGCCAACTAACACATCGGCAAGCCTGATGCGTCCCGAACATCGCGTGATCCGCAAGACGGCCCTGATATGACATCAGGCGGCCAAAAAGGCGGCGCTAAGTGACGCATCAGACAGAACATTGCGAGGTCGTCCCATGCAAAAACCGCCGCTCGATCCCGACGTCGCCGACACGGCGCCGGTAGATTCGATGCTCACGCCCTATGATTACAAGCACCTCGTCACCTACTGGCGTCTGCTGGACGCGGATGCCGAGGGCGCCGACTGGCGCGAAGTAGCGAAGATTGTGCTGCATATCGACGTGGACAACGAGCCGCAGCGGGCCCGCCGCACCTTCGACAGCCACCTTGCGCGCGCAAAATGGATGAGCGAGCACGGATATCGACACCTGCTGCGCGGCGGTTTTCCCGCCCTGAATTGACACGCTGCTCGGCTCCGACAAGCCCCTCAATGCGGATGAGTCGGTTGCGTGCGGAGAACAGCCTTCTCCTTGTAACCGCAAAAACGAGATGGACGAACTCCAGCGAAGCAATATTCTTACAAGGACCTTTCGTGACAGTGGACGGCCCTGCTACGGCGGACTGAATGACGAGCCATTCTTTGCCACGATGTAACGATGCAGGCTTGAAACATGATCGACGTTGCCGAACGCGCCAGGATTATCGTGGTCGAATAGCTTGTTGTTGATCCCGATGAAGTGGTGGATAATGCCAGCCTTATCGACGACCTTCGCGCAGATAGCCTAGACATGGTCGAATTGGTGCTCAAATTTGAGCGGGAGTTTGGTTTCGAGATTTCCGATGATGCTGTTGAGTGTATTTTGACCGTCGGCGATGCGGTAGAACTCACTAAGAAACATGCAGTGACGCGGACACTTCCGGCAACCACGCCGGGGTGCGGGCATCCACGCAAGGCCGGGCAGAGTGATCGAGGAAATCCGAGTGTAATGACGCTACGCCTTTCAACTCCTTAGCCGTGGGAGCGCGAGCGCAGCACTGTCGGTCCGCGTTGCTCACTGCACCAGCTAATCAACCCCTAGAGGATATGCCGTCCGGCTGCCTGCGTGTCGGCGCCGCTCGACGAGCGCCCTTGCTGCGCGTTCTGCGGCGCGCGCGGAGCCGAAATGATCGCCGTCAAGGCTGTCGAAGGCGCGTTCGGACGAGAAAAAGCGAAAACCGCGCTCTTCGCTGACGACGATACCCGCGGTTCGATCCGATACTTCGATGACATAGGCTTGGGACATGTGTGCTGAATCGCCGGACTCGGCGCTCTTGTCTAATTGTTGATTGATCTGGATTTTGCGAAACGATCAACAACAGACGCCGGTCGCCGCCGAGACACAGCGATGGGGCATGCGGCTTCGCATGTCGTGCATCACACTTCCGTCGTTCGTTTTCATTGCGGTGACCCTGAGCAGAACAACCTGCCACTCGTGAATATCCGGCGATACAGCGTGCTGGTCAATGAAATTGGTATCCAAAGTTGACGCATCGGCACGACACCGCATTCACCACAGACCAGAAAGAAGCAAAGTTATATCGACCCCGCTTGCAGATGATCTTTCCGCCGGACCGCGATGGCGCCTGATCAACACCGGCTCAAGGCGCGGAACCGAACACAGATTCGCACTCGGACAGGTGGAGCACGACGAGTCTTGGCGAACGTGTAATCATCGTCACCATGTTACTGGAATGAACCTTCCCAACCGAGCCATTCGGCGGAATTACTCTTCTGCATGATACTCGATCATCCTCTTCTATGCGCGCCTGCCACCGTCGCCGGTTACAACGCCACCCATGGAATCGCCCAGATGGCGATGCCTTCACCCACCTGGCAGACCATCTTCGCGGTCGTCGGCGCCATTGCCGTTGGCATCACGGCGTTCGTCCGCTTCACCGGAATGGCCCGTACCCGGACCAGCCGGACAGGGGTTGGCGCGGGACTGGGACCATCATGTCGGCTGGAGTGGGAATGGACCAGGTATCTGAACGCCCGCGATCTTCGTCATCGAAACTGGACTAGATCTGCCCCGCGCCGAGGCTCGAATCATCGCAGCGTGGCCGGGTTCGTGGCATTCGTTGAGACGGTATGGACCAAACGGCGACGGCTCACAGACACGGCCAGCGACCATCGTGAACGGGGCGTGCTGCCGAGGTTTGGTTACGGAAGCGGAGATCGGTGCCCGGCCAGGACAGAGACCCAATCACCTTGAATGCGTTGGGCCGGACTCTCTGCGGAACTCGAAAATCGCCATGTTCTCCTTGATGCCAGCTCTGTTCGAATCGAGCGCACCGAACGGCCTCTTCGATGGGTGGATCTGGCCGAAGGGCGGCTAAAGCCTCGACCGCCTATGGCGCAACGGCGCCGATCGACTTTCTTCCCCTGCCGGCTGCGCCGTCATTCCTCGCGAAACAAGAAAGTCGCCTGGCTGCCATCCTCCGCTGACGCTTCGGCCCCGGGGTGCGCCGTCGATCGCCTCCGGCCCGTCGATCACCATCGAGGCCGCAAGGTGCGGGCTCGAAAAACAGAGATCAAGGAGAACTACCATGGCGACCATCGGCACCTTCAAGAAGACCGGCTCGAACGAGTTCACCGGCGAAATCGTCACTCTCTCACTCCAGGCCAGGAACGTCCGGATCGTCCCCGAAACCAACCGCTCCGGCGAGAACGCACCGAGCCACCGGGTCTATGTCGGTCGAGTTGAGATCGGGGCAAGCTGGTCCAAGCGCTCCAACGAGGGCCGCGACTATCTGAGCCTGAAGCTCGACGATCCGAGCTTCACCGCTCCGATCTTCGCCAACCTCTTCGACGACGAGGACGGTGAGGGCTTCAGCCTGATCTGGTCCCGCCCCAGCCGTCGCAACGGCGACTGACCCGGCCCACAATGCCTCGCCCGGCTGGTCCGGGCGGGGCATCGCCACGCCCAAGAATTGCGAAGGCACCTCGTTGCCGTGACGGCGCAAGCGGCGAGGGCGTAGCAGATGCCGATTAGCCGCCGCGTCCCGCTTTGATCGGCCGTCTTTGATTGGCCTCCAACACGCTATCGACGATGTCATCCCAGTCGGGACAGATTGCGACCAGGCGATCCAGCACAGTGGGATCCCGTTCGATCTGGCCGAGCGCCTGAGCGCGCCATTGGTCGTTGAAGCTTATGCTCATCAGCCCCAGGCATTCGATGACCGAACTGTCGGGCCGCAGATGCTCCAACGTCGCCGTCACTATGCCGGTCCATTGTTGGATCAGATGCCACGGCTCCGGGTCGCTCCGAGCCTCCAACTTCTCTCCGAGGAGACCAATCAGCGCGAGGAATCGAGTTGGCCAAGGTTGAGGCCTGAGTTCCACGACCAGAGTGTCCACCGTTTCACGGATGTCGACTGGCAAGTGCTCGTACAGGGTCATAAAGCGACTCCATCTCACTCAGCATGCTCTCCCGTCCCTGGACCAAGCATGCGTCTTTGGAGACAAATCAGATTTACGTAAAGCCGCCTATCAACTTATGCGTGAGGCAATGCGGAGGTGATTCACAACGTGGCAGTGCCGCGATGGAGCACAAATTCGTCGCGTCATCGAGCGCGATGAGGATGAACCGCCGTTCGCTTGATCAGATCGGTTGCTTCGACGCCTAGCGCCTTCGCGATTCGGCCGAGCACGGTTACGCTGGCCGACACATCGGCGCGTTCAATGGCGCCGACGTAACGGACACTCAGTCCGGCGCCATCTGCCAACTCTTCCTGCGTCATTTTCTTCACATGACGTATCCGACGCAGATTGATCGCCATGACCTCCTTGAGATCCATGGCGACAAGGGAACTCACATCAGCACGATCGTTCCAGGAACGATCGTTCCGATTCGCGCAGCCCCGTGCTATTCATGGTTCTGCCGTAGGCCCTGTTTGCCGTTTTCGGGGAGCGCCGTGATGCGGTCTGCGCATCGCGGGCGTATCATGTGACATTTCGCGGCTTGCGAAGTTCCGATGGCCGAATGAATGAGTCTGACGTTGCGTCAATGTTGAGGGGACGATTGCCATGAACGAACTGAACAAACTGCGATTCCGCGATCAGCCGCCAATAACCGAGCGTGTGAACGCCTACGACGAGAAACATCTTGCAATCTATGTCCGGTTGTTGATGGCCGAAGAAGAGGGCGCCGACTGGCGTGAGGTGGTCCACGTGATCTTCGGTCTCGATCCTGCGCGAGAACCGGATCGTGCCAAAACCGTCCATGACAGCCATCTCGCCCGCGCGCGATGGATGGTGGAAGCCGGATATCAGCAGTTGTTGCAACCGCGGATGCAGTGAGTTGCCCCAATCACGCAAATTGCGATCTCGCGTGATGCAACTTCCGGGTCTAGTCTTTCGTAACGTCTTTACGGATCGTGGTGTGGGGGTAGAACAAAAAGACGAGAAGACACACCATGCCCACCCAGTACTGGCGCTCGCCGGAGACCATCGAGCGCCTGAATCGCCTTGAGCGCCCGGGTTTTGCCCTCGAATTCCTTCGCCGCAATGCTGACTACCGCCGCGATTTCGCCCGCACTGAGCGCCAGATTGCGCGCAAGGACGCTGATCCCGAAACCATCCGAATGAGTTTCGCACGTCGATGGAGGTTGCGGTGTCGCACATGACCCAGTCTCTCCGGTTGGGCCCGAGCCAACCATTTGGCTCCCGGAAGCGTCACCGGGAACATTGATCCTGGAGCCCGCGCCGCCGGGCTTCGACACCCCCCGTTCGATTGATCGCAGCGTTCTCGGGCAGTCGCTCCTCGAGCTGTCCGATGCCGACGGTCGCGAGTTGGTGATAGCGGAGGGGTCGGGTGAACTCCATGTCCGTTTGCGTGACGAGCAGGCCGCGCGCCGCCCTGCCGTGCTTGTTCCGCTCGACAGCATGGGCGAACTGCGGGCCGACGTGGCGCTACACTTCGCGCGCCGCCTTGCTGGCCAGCGCACCGCTCTTCTGCCGGCGGCTCTGCGGCTGACTTCATTCCAAAAGCGGCGACTGATTCAGCTCCTCCATGCCTTCGACGTCCACGACCTGGGCGGCAGCCCGCGGGACGTGGCAGCGAAGGTGCTCGCCTCCGACCACGCCCAGCGTCGTTCGGTCGAGTGGAAGGATTCGCATGCCCGCCGCAAGGCGAACCGCCTCATTCATGATTCGATCGCCCTGGTCGAGCGTGGCTATCTGAAACTCCTGCGCGGCCTCTGACCGGCGCCTCGATTTCACCAGGCCACCCGCCCTGATGAGTTAACCCGCGCCCGCTGTTAGCGCCTGGCTTCGCCTCGATGCGACTGTGGGGGGACACAAATCGGCGTAAATTTTCGTCCACCCCCAACGCCAAAACTCTCCGCCACTCTGGCACCGACAAGCCGCGACTTGGCTGCGGCGCTTCAAGGCAAGACGGAGATCTCCCATGCTCGACCGGACCGCGCAGCTCACCACGCGCTACGTGCGCACCCCCGAGGCCGCGCGCCTCCTTGGCCTCTCGCCGCGCACACTGGAGAAGTATCGCTGCCATGGCAACGGTCCGACTTTCCGCAAGCTCGGCGGCCGTGTCGTGTACGCCATCGGCGATCTCGAAGCCTGGGCCGATCAGGCCGCCTGCAGCTCAACCTCGGATCCTCGCTACGTCGAGGCGCGCGCCGCCGGCAACGCGCATCGCTAAGGCAGCGCTCGCCCATGTCGTCGCGCCGCCTCATCACGCCCAGCGAACGAAGCAAGCTCGATCCGTTCATTGTCGCCACCGGCGACGCCAGCCCACGCGATCAGCGCGACTTGATGGAGCGGCCATTCTTCTCGCTCGCCAAAGCCAAACGCACGCGCCCGATCCTCTATCAGGCTGGCGAAGTGCGTGTCGAAGTCTATGCAGTCCCTGAGCACGGTATGGCGACCATTTGGGATGCCGACGTGCTGATTTGGGCGGCGAGCCAGATTGTCGAGGCTGAGAACCTTGGTCTGAAAACCTCACGCTTCCTGCGCTTTACGCCCTATCAGCTTCTGGTCGCGGTCGGCCGACAGACCGGGGCGCGGGACTACAAGCTGTTGAAGGGCGCGCTGGGCCGTCTGCAGGCGACCGTCATCCGCACCAGCATCCGGCAGGGCGAGCATTGGCGGCGCCACCAATTCTCCTGGATCAACGAATGGGAGGAGCGCGCGCGGCGCGACGGCCGCGTGGAAGGCATGGAATTTGTCCTCCCGGAGTGGTTCTATCGCGGCGTCATCGATCGCTCGCTCGTTCTCACGATTGATCCGGCCTATTTCAGCCTGACCGGCGGGATCGAGCGCTGGCTCTACCGCGTCGCTCGCAAGCATGCCGGCCGCCAGCCGAGAGGATGGCTGTTTGAGGTCGCACACCTCCACGAGAAATCCGGCAGCCTCGCCAAGCCCGCTGACTTCGCCTTTGATCTCCGCCGGATCGCGGCCCGTCAACCGCTGCCAGGCTACCGCCTGAGCATCGAACGCAGGGAACGCCGAGAACTGCTGCGCATCCTGCCCGGCAAGTCATCCACAGCACCTGTGGATGGCGCTGTGAATCAACTCGGGACTTCGGGCGTTCGCGCTATCGGGACTTCGGGCGTGCCCGTATCGGGATTTCGGGAGCGCAAACCACAGCTAACGCTTTGGCGAGACGCGACGATCGCTCGCCCTAACTTAGAGTCTAACTTAGAATCTAACTGTTGTAGTGGGCCCGTGCGTTCTGCGGATAACGCCGACGCACGCGCTGAGCCGCCAGCCAAGCACCAAAGCCGACAATCCTTGCCGCTTCTCAACCGCAAGCCGGGAGGCAAGCGATGATTGTCGCGGTGCTCAACCAGAAAGGCGGTGTCGGCAAAACCACGCTCGCCCTGCACCTCGCCGGTGAATGGGCGCTGCGCGGAAAGCGGGTGACGCTGATCGATGCCGACCCTCAGGGCTCGGCATTGGACTGGTCGCAGCAGCGGGCGCGGGAAAATGTCGCACGGTTGTTCGGCGTCGTTGGCCTCGCGCGCGATACGCTCCACCGCGAAGCGCCGGAGATCGCGCGCGCCGCCGATCATGTCGTCATTGACGGACCGCCGCGCGTCGCTGGATTGATGCGTTCGGCGTTGCTTGCGGCCGATCTGGTGCTGATCCCGGTGCAGCCATCGCCGTTCGACGGCTGGGCATCGGCCGAGATGCTCAATCTGCTGCGCGAGGCTCGCATCTCACGTCCGCAGCTTGCTGCTCGCTTTGTGCTCAACCGCTGTGGTGCGCGCACGATCATCGCGCGCGAGACGGCTGAGGTTCTTGCCGATCACGATCCGCCGGTGCTCGCCAGCACCATCGGCCAACGCGTCGTCTTCGCTGACGCCGCGCAGTCCGGTCGGCTCGTCTTCGAGTTCGCCGAGCAGAACGCCGCCGCCCGCGAGATCGCCGCGCTCGCCGCTGAAGTCGCGAGGTTCGCGCCATGAGCGAGCGCTCCACCAAGCGCGGCTTTGCCTCGCGTCCCGGCGATGCCGAAAGCTGGATCAAGGCCAGCGACGCACCGCCGCGCCGCGTGGATAACGGGGCCGCATTTACAGCCCGTCTGACCATCGACATCACGCCGGCGCTGCGCGGCCGCATCAAGGTCGCTGCGTTCCAGCGCGGCGTCACCGTCGCCGACATGCTGCGCGAACTGTTGGCGCGAGAATTCCCGATAGACACCGGAGAGCCGTCATGAATGACAATGAGGCGTTGCCGCGTGCCGTGCCGCCCTCGCATCGGCGCGACGTTTCATTCACCAGTGTCGAGCTGACCTGGATCGAGAAGCGGATCGAGCACTGGCTGCGCTTCGGCCGTCGCGCGGAGGAGAAGATCCTCGACCGCCGCCGCAGCATTTCCGCTTTTGCGCCCGGCAGCATCTTCGGCTTCGTACGTTGGGCCTCGAACGACTATGGCACCGTGGTCTCGCGCATGGACATCGTGCGCGCCGTGGAGGCGGGCCAGCGCTATCAGACGCTGCCATTCGTCCGCCCCGGCGGCGAGATCCTGCTGCGCGTCGATGGGTGGCCGAAGGTCGAGCGCGTGTTGCAGGCGATCGACGCCATCGAGGCGCTCGCCGTCGATCCAGCCGACGCTGCGCCCGAATACTGGCGACATCTCCACAACCGCCTCGCCGCCGACCACGTGCCGCGCGCCTACACGCGCGCGCAGCATGTCGCCTGGCTCAAGCGCCGGAGCGTCACGCCATGACCCGATTTGGCTACCTCATGGTGACGTACCTAGCGATGCTCGCCGCCGGCGGCCTGGTATTCGTTCATCCCGCGCCCCGGCTGATCTGGAACGCGACCGCGAGCACGCCGACAGGGTTTTACACGCTGCATTCAGTCGAAAAGCTGCATGCCCTGGACCTGGTCGCGGTGCGGCTCCCAGAGCCGATCGCGAATGAACTCGCCGTCGGGGGCTTTCTTCCCAAGGGTGTGTCGTTGCTGAAGCACGTGATGGCGCTGCCCGGGCAGACCGTGTGCCGGTCAGGCGACGCCATCACTGTCGACGACGTCGACGTCGGCGCTGCACACGATCGCGACCATCTCGGTCGTCCGCTGCCGCGTTGGAGCGGCTGCACCACCCTTCAATCGGGTGAGGTCTTCCTCATGAACCCGACCGTCCCGGACAGCCTGGACGGCCGCTATTTCGGCTCACTGCCTGTCAGTTCGGTCGTCGCACGCGCGGTCCCGCTTTGGACAAATGAGGCTGGCGACGGCCGCTTCGTCTGGCGCGCCGCCACCCACTAGCCCGCTTCTCAACCCGCCAACCAGGAGGTTTCCCATGGCGCAAATCGGCCAGTTCACCCGCGATAAGTCCGGCTTCACCGGACGCGTTGAAACGCTTTTCTTCGAGCGGATTCTCACCCTCGTCCCGGCCGAATCCTCGGATGCCGAGAACGCGCCGGACTACCGTATCCGCCTCGGCGATGCCGACGGACCGGAGATCGGCGCAGGTTGGAAACGCACTGGAGAGAAGGCCGGCGAGTACGTTTCGCTCATCATCGATGATCCCACGCTGCCGCGGCCGATCCGCGCCAATCTCTTCCAGTCGGGCGACGACAAATCGGCCTGGACGCTGAACTGGAATCGTCTGCCCCAGCGCGCCGATCGGGATTGATGCATGCAGGGCCCCGTCACGCGTGCCGCCGACAAGGCGCATCGAAGCTCCATTCTTCTGTTCGCCGCAAAGGCGTCTCAGCCCTCCGGTCCGCGCAACCTTCGGCCGGCCCCCGCGCACAGCGTTGGTCAAACCGCCTGTCCGCGCGCGCCGTTAGTGAGCAGCACGAACCCCCGCCGTGATGGCGGAGCCACGGCGGGTTTTGCCGTTCTCCTCCTTACCGGCCTGCTGGTGATTGGCGCGTCAATGCCGGCAGTGTCAGCAGAGAAAGCGTCGGCGCGCAGTCAGCCGACGAACGACCGCTATGCCACTCATGTGACGGAAGCCGCGCAGCGCTTTGGCATTCCGACTGCATGGATTCGAGCCGTCATGCGGATCGAGAGCCATGGCGAGCGGCGCGCCGTGTCACCCAAAGGCGCGCTCGGTCTGATGCAACTCATGCCCAAGACCTGGGCGGACATGCGTGCTCGCTATGGTCTCGGGCGGGATCCCTTCGATCCACATGACAATATCTTCGCTGGTGCAGCCTTCCTGCGCGAGCTGCACGAACGCTACGGCTCGCCCGGCTTTCTTGCGGCCTACAATGCGGGTCCCGGCCGCTACGAGGATTTTCGAGACAGACATCGTCCGCTGCCCACCGAGACCGTCGCCTATGTCGCAGCCCTCGTCCCTTTTGTCGATGCGGAGGGGACGCCAAAGCCTCTCCTCGTCGCGGCCTCTTCTCGTTCATCCTGGACGCGGGCGCCGCTCTTTTTCGGGCGCGCTGACGGTCCGTCGTCTGCCACGCGAGCGACATCCGACCGACCGGCGCACGACAGGTGGGCTGCCGTTCCGGTGCACGATCTCTCGGCGATTGCGCCGCAGTCTGAAGGCCTGTTCGTCGCGCTCTCGACAACGGGGCGATCGCAATGACTGCACGGCATCATCAACGTCAACGTCCAGATCGACGCACGCCTGCAGGCACCCATGTCGCGGACATCTGGATATCCGTCGCGCGATGGTGGCCTGCCATCGCCGTCGGTTGGGAATTCGTGCTCAGGCGTGTCCTAGCGCGTTCCTGCGAAGGAGAAAGAGCAGGCGAGGGAGACGAGCAGGCAACGACCGAACGAGGGCGAGATAAAAGGCCGCAATGTGCGGCTCGGTCGGTCGGTTGTTGTTGCTTTGTTTTTTTACTGATCCGGCAATGTGCGGCTTCGGCACGCAATGTGCGCCTCACCATCAACTCATTGCGGGGATTCTACTTTTCGCACATTGCCGAGGCTGGTCATGGCTGAAGAGAGCGACTTTCAGCCTCGGCCTGGCCGCATCCGCTCCTCAAGGAGCCAGCGGGCCAAGCCCTTCATCGCCCAGGCGCTTGCCGCTGCTCAGCGCGCCGGCGGCGGCGTTTCGCGAGCCGGCCGTCTCGCCAACCATCGTCATTCACGCTTCGGCCGCGGCCGGGTCGCCAGCGTGAGGGCGAACCGTCTGCTCACCAGCCGCTCGCGTCTGGTGACGATCAAGACCCGAGTCGTCCGGCATACGGCGCGCTCGGCGCCGCTGTCAGCCCACCTCGGCTATCTCCGGCGCGAGGGCGTCACCCGGGACGGGGAGAAGGCCCGGCTGTTCGGCCCGGAGACCGACGAGGCCGATCCCAAGGCCTTCGCCGATCGCTGCAAGGATGACCGTCACCATTTCCGCTTCATCGTCTCGCCCGAGGACGCGCCGGAGATGACCGACCTCAAAGGTTTCGCCCGTGACTTGGTCGGTCAGATGGAGACCGATCTTGGCACCAAGCTCGACTGGGTGGGCGTCGATCACTGGAACACGCAGCATCCGCACGTCCACATCATCGTGCGCGGCGTGGCCGAAGACGGCCAGGACCTCGTCATCTCCCGCGACTACATCAAGGAGGGCATGCGCGCCCGGGCCCAGGACCTGGTCACACAGGAACTCGGACTGCGCTCCGATCTCGATATCCGCCGCTCGCTCGAGCGTCAGGTCGAAGCCGAACACTGGACCCAGCTCGACCGCCAGCTCGTCCGAGACGCCGACAGGCACGGCGTCATCGACCTCGCGCCCGATCCGACGCAGCAGCCCGATCAGTTCCATGCGTTAAAGGTCGGCCGGCTGCGACGCCTGGAGAGCCTCGGCCTCGCGCATCAGCTCGGGCCAGGCCAATGGGCCATGGACGAGGGCGCCGAGACCACGTTGCGCGAGCTCGGTGAGCGCGGCGACATCATCAAACGCATCCACCGCAGCCTGACCGAGCGCGGCATCGAGCGCGGGAGCGCGAGCTACGTGCTGGCAGGCGAAAGCCTCGACGTTCCCGTCATCGGACGCCTCGTCGATCGCGGTCTCGACGACGAACTCAAGGAGACCGCCTACGCCGTGGTCGACGGCGTCGATGGCCGCACCCACCACATCAGGCTCCCCGATCTCGACGCAGCCGGCGACAGCGCCCCGGGCTCGATCGTCGAGCTACGCAAATTCGACGACGCGCGAGGGCAGCGTCGCGTGGCACTCGCCGTCCGCTCCGATCTCTCGATCGAAGCGCAGGTGACGGCGAGCGGCGCGACATGGCTCGACCGGCAGGCCGTTGCACGCGACCCGGTAGCGCTTGGCCAGGCCGGCTTCGGCGCCGAGGTCCGCGACGCCATGGAACGACGGGCCGAGCAGCTCATCGAGCAGGGTCTCGCCGAGCGCCAGGCGCGTGGACTGGTGTTCGCTAAGAACCTCATCGGCACGCTGCGCCGCCGGGAGGTTGACGCTCTCGGCGCGCAGCTCGCGGCTGAGACGGGCCAGCCGTTTAATCCGTCGGCCGCTGGCGAATATGTCACTGGGACCTATCGACAGCGCATCGCACTGGCCTCCGGCCGCTTCGCCATGATCGACGACGGGCTGGGCTTCCAGCTCGTGCCCTGGACGCCCTCGCTCGAAAAGCAGCTCGGCCGGCACGTCTCCGGCGTCGCGCGCAACGACGGCGGCATCGATTGGGGTTTCGGGCGCAATCGGGGGCTCGGCCTGTGAACGATGCCTCCAATCGTCGACTTCAGGAAAGGGCGGCCGCCATGTCCGCGACCAAGATTCTCTGGGGCCAGGTCATCACCGTCTTCGCGATCGTCCTGCTGACGATCTGGACCGCGACGGAATGGACGGCCTGGCGGCTGGGCTTCCAGCCGCAGCTCGGGCAGCCCTGGTTCGAGCTGCTCCATTTTCCGTTCTACCTTCCGCCCGCCTTCTTCTGGTGGTGGTATGCCTACGATGCCTATGCGCCGTCGATTTTTATCGAGGGCGCGTACATCGCCGCATCCGGCGGCATCATCGCCGCGGCCGTCGCGATCGGCATGTCCGTGTGGCGCGCCCGCGAAGCAGAGAATGCCGAGACCTACGGCTCGGCGCGATGGGCTGAGGGCAAGGAGATCCAGCAGGCTGGCCTGCTCGGGCCTGACGGCGTGGTTCTCGGCCGGTTCGAGCGCGCGTATCTCCGCCATGATGGACCGGAGCATGTCCTGTGTTTCGCTCCCACGAGGTCGGGCAAGGGCGTCGGCCTCGTCATCCCCTCGCTGCTGACCTGGCCCGGCTCGGCCATCGTCCATGACATCAAAGGTGAGAACTGGCAGCTCACCGCCGGCTTCCGCACCCGGCACAGCCGCGTTCTTCTGTTCGATCCGACCAACGCAAAGTCGTCAGCCTACAACCCGTTGCTGGAGGTCCGCCGCGGCGAGTGGGAGGTGCGCGACGTCCAGAACATCGCCGACATCCTGGTCGACCCCGAGGGCAGTCTCGAAAAGCGCAACCACTGGGAGAAAACCAGCCACGCACTGCTGGTCGGCGCCATCCTCCACGTCCTCTATGCCGAGGAGGACAAGACCCTCGCCGGGGTCGCAGCCTTCTTGTCAGATCCGAAGCGGCCGATCGAGTCGACGCTTGCCGCGATGATGCGGACGGCGCATCTCGGCGAGGCCGGCGTCCATCCCGTCGTCGCGTCCGCCGCGCGTGAGCTGCTGAACAAGTCCGGTAACGAGCGCTCAGGTGTCCTGAGCACGGCGATGTCGTTCCTCGGGCTCTACCGCGATCCCGTTGTCGCCGAGGTGACGCGACGCTGTGACTGGCGGATCACCGACATCGTCGGTGGGAACCGGGCGACCACGCTGTACCTCGTGGTGCCGCCGTCGGACATCAATCGCACTAAGCCGCTGATCCGTCTGATTCTCAACCAGATCGGCCGCCGCCTGACCGAGGATCTGCAGGCCAAGGCCGGACGGCGCCGGCTCCTCCTGATGCTCGACGAATTCCCCGCGCTCGGCCGGCTCGACTTCTTCGAGTCCGCGCTGGCCTTCATGGCTGGTTACGGCATCAAGAGCTTCCTGATCGCCCAGTCGCTGAACCAGATCGAGAAGGCCTATGGGCCCAACAACTCGATCCTGGACAACTGCCATGTCAGGGTGAGCTTCGCCACCAATGATGAAAGGACGGCGAAGCGAGTGTCCGACGCATTGGGCATGGCGACCGAGATGAAGGCGATGAAGAACTATGCCGGCAGCCGGCTGTCGCCTTGGCTCGGTCACCTCATGGTGTCGCGGTCGGAGACCGCGCGTCCGCTGCTGACGGCGGGCGAGGTGATGCAGCTCCCGGCGTCGGACGCGATCGTCATGATGTCGGGCCTGCATCCGATCCGCGCCATGAAAGCCCGCTATTACGAGGACGGACGCTTCCAGGAGCGCATCCAGGCGCCGCCGACGCTGACCAAACCCAATGACGGGCGGCCGGACGACTGGAGTTCACGGCCTCTGCCGCCGCGCCCAACAACAGCGCCGGCCTCGACCGACGATCAGACCGACGTAGAAGATCCGAAGACCACGGACCGTCGGCGGCAACCGGAACTGACGCGTGAGACCGTCGAGAAGAAGGAACCCCTCGACAACGAGTTTGCGTCTGAATTTGCCGACGAACTCGACGAAGATGCCCCGCGGATCAGGCGCATGAACGACATGATGCAGGGCGTCGCGCGACAGGCATCGCTCGATCCCGGCGACGATCTCGGATTGTGAGGGCAGGCATGGTCGCGCCGAAGAAGAAAGCCCAGATGTCGGTCTATCTCGATCCGGACGTCATGAAGACGCTCTCGGCCTATGCCGCCCGGCGCGAGCAGTCGCTGTCGCTCATCGCCGAAGCTGCTATTGCGTCCTTTCTGTCGCCGGACGCCGATGAACGGCGGGAGGCCGCTATTGCCAAGCGTCTTGATCAAGTCGATCGCCGCATCGCACGGCTCGAGCGCGACATGGGGATCTCGGTCGAGACCATAGCCTTGTTCGTCCGGTTCTGGCTCACAACGACGCCGCCACTCCCCGAACCGGCCGCCAAGGCCGCAAGAGCACAGGCCGGAGTCCGTTATGATAATTTCGTCGCGGCACTCGGTCGACGGCTCAACCAAGGACCGAAGCTGCGGCAGGAGATCCCGGAGGATACTAACGAGGCCGAGCCGACGTGAGCGGTAGCTGCCTAATCGTCTGATGACCGCTCACCGCGCGGACGGAAATCCAGCCGCGGCGGCGAGTCGAGTCTGTGCATCGCAAGCAGTTCTTGTGCGAGAATCGACAATGCGCAGCCGATCTCTTCAACGCACGCGGGGCTGATCGAGACCGCATCCTCGGCGGCGTTCGGCCCGGTGACCAAGGGGCTGTCCTACGCCTGGGCAACTTTCACCTGCCTCCGCATAGTGTGTCTTTCATTTGCCAGTCTCGGCGAGCTTGTTGACGGGTCGCCGTGCACGTCCGCGTAGGCGGCAGAAGTGAGGTAGTAGCGCTTGTAACTGGCGAAGGCCGTTGCGGCCGTCCGCCAGGATCCAGACTTCCGACTGCTTCAGTGTGTTGGAGGGGAAGGAATCCCAGGCGACCCAGGCATCGACGCTGTTGCCGACGAAAGCGGTGCGGCCAGACCCACTCGGCCCAAAGGGATCGAAAGCCACGGCCGCAAGATCAAACTTATCGCCATTGCCAAAATGCCGCGATAGTTCCAGAGGGGCATCTGGCTACCCTCGATCTTTTGCACGCCTCGCTGCCGACGAACGACGTCGATGTCAGCGCTGCTCCTAAAGCCAGGTCGAGCAATCCTCCCTCGATTATCGTGCCCTGAGCATTGCCGCCACTCTGAACCACTTCCGTAGCACCGGAATAGACTGTGTTCCCATTGTCGGTTCCGAATATTTGCGCGTCCCGCCGGAGTTTATTGCTCCAGCGTTCGAGAAGTCTCCCTGTTCAATGGTCAAAGCACCGCCGGCCTGCACGATGTCCCTCCAGATTTGACTCTTCGAAACCAAAGATGGACGAGTACTCGCTCACCGCTTCGGCATAAACCGTCAATGTGCCGCCGGAAAAAATCGTGCTGAATTCAGCAATGCCTCCTGCCTGGTCGCCACTACGCACGTTGCGTAACCACCGCTCTGGACGACTGCGCCAAAGCTCCATCCGTCGAATATGTCTTGAGTACGTAGAAGCAAATCTGACTGCGAGGCAGCGCGCCATGGAACACCTGCTGAGTACCACTGATCCGACAATGGTATGACAGGTGACACCTCCGAAGATCTGCTCAGTGCTTCCATTGAGGATGCTACTGTAGTTCGTCGTTCCCTGCGCCTCTTCCCAGCCGCCATTCACAATTACATCGTACGCCAAGCTCTCGGACGCGCCCGCGTTCACGACCGAATGCAAGCTCGTCCCTCGGATAGATATGGCGACTGGGGCAGCATCGTCCCCGCAACTGATTGTCCCAGAAGCCGTGACAGCGGCCGCGATGGCGAGCTCGCCAGAACCATAACAGAGTAGTTGTTGGACGAGCTTAAATTGAGTGTGGTCGCGCCCGAGGTGATGGTCGTCATGGTTAGCCTCCAATAGGTTAAAAAAACTCGGAGAAGGCTAATTTAGTCGAGTAGGCTGTCAATCCCTACCGCCGATGGTGATGCTTATGATTGCCGCAGATGTCGCCTTAGCAAGCCCGCTTCAGATCTTCTGATTGTACTCGCCGACCTCGGGATGCGTGCGCAGCACGCTGTTCACCATCTCGAACATGTCGTGCATGCGCTGCTCGGAGACCGGGCTCTCAACCACGACCACCAGTTCGGGCTTGTTGGAGGAGGCGCGCACCAGGCCCCAGCTGCCATCCTCGACCGTGACGCGCACGCCGTTGACGGTGACGAGATCGCGGATCGACTGACCGCCGATCTTGGCACCCTTCGACTGCAAGCCCTCAAAATGCTTCACGACGGCGTCGATGACGCCGTATTTGACCTCGTCCGCGCAATGCGGCGACATCGTCGGCGACGACCAGGTTTTTGGCAGCGCGTCCTTCAGGTCGGCCATCGACTTGCCCGGCGCGCGGTCGAGCATGTCGCAGATCGCGATCGCCGAGACCAGGCCGTCGTCATAGCCGCGGCCGTACGGCTTGTTGAAGAAGAAGTGGCCGGACTTCTCGAGGCCCGCGAGCGCGCCCATCTCGTGGGTGCGGCGCTTCATGTAGGAATGTCCGGTCTTCCAGTAGGCGACCTTCGCACCCTGCTTCTGTAGCACCGGATCGGTCACGAACAGGCCGGTCGACTTCACGTCGACGACGAACTGCGCGTCCTTGTGGATCGCCGACATGTCGCGCGCCAGCATCACGCCGACCTTGTCGGCAAAGATCTCCTCGCCGGTGTTGTCGACGACGCCGCAGCGATCGCCGTCACCGTCGAAGCCGAGACCGACATCGGCCTTGTGCTGCAGCACCGCGTCGCGGATTGCGTGCAGCATCTCCATGTCTTCAGGGTTCGGATTGTATTTTGGGAAGGTGTGATCGAGCTCGGTGTCGAGCGGGATCACCTCGCAGCCGATCGCCTCCAGCACCTGCGGCGCGAACGCGCCGGCGGTGCCGTTGCCGCAGGCCGCGACGACCTTGAGCTTGCGGTTAAGCTTCGGACGGCTGGTGAGATCGGCGATGTAGCGCGCCGGATAGTTCTCGTGGAACTGATAGGAGCCGCCGGCCTTGTTCTTGAACTCGGCGCCCAGCACGATCTCCTTGAGCCGCGTCATCTCGTCGGGGCCGAAGGTCAGCGGACGGTTGGCGCCCATCTTCACGCCGGTCCAGCCATTGTCGTTGTGCGAGGCCGTGACCATGGCGCAGCAGGGTACGTCGAGGTCGAACTGCGCGAAATAGGCCATCGGCGTCACCGCGAGCCCGATGTCGTGCACCTTGCAGCCGGCTGCCATCAGGCCGGAGATCAGCGCATATTTGATCGAGGCCGAATAGCCGCGGAAATCATGACCGGTGACGATCTCTTGCTTGACGCCAAGCTCCGCGATCAGCGCACCCAGCCCCATGCCGAGCGCCTGGATTCCCATCAGGTTGATTTCTTTTTGGAACAGCCAGCGCGCGTCGTATTCGCGAAAGCCGGTCGCCTTCACCATCGGCTCGGATTCGAAGGCGTAGGTGTTGGGCAGCAACACGGATTTCGGCTTGGGAAACATCGAGACAATCTGTCAAAGAGGTGAAATTGACGACAGCCACAGCCAACCGCTCAGGCCAGGGCAGGGCAGGCGTAAAACTCAAAAATTAAGAACCGGCGATCCGGATCGCAATCGAATATTATCGCAGGCGAGACAACAGAGATACCAACTCAGCTTGCCGTCTCGTCCCGGTCCGCAGGAAAACAGCCTTAAGATGGTTACGCGCGGTCCCCGGCGAAATCGTCATATCGAGAGCAATTTCCTCCAGCGATTTTCCCTCGACCAGAAGCGATGCGAGACGAGCCTGAGCGGGTGTCAAACCGAATATCTCCATCACAGAGCTCTGCGACACCTGAAGGATTTCGTTCAGATCCGTAAGGAGAAGAAGGGCGCCCACATCCGGCAACGGGTCTTCGCTCTCGCTTTCCAATCCTTGCACAAAGGCATCCACTACGACCGGACGGCCCTGGCGTCTGGTGATCACGGTTTGCAGGGTGCTACGGCCTGGTTTGCTGGATGCGAGACGGATCAAGTTGACCAGTCGATCCAATTTCATTCGCGATTGGGGGTCGGCCGCGAACAGACGTTTCCCCTTGATCGAGAGATCATCATCGAAAAGCTTTAATGCGTCGTCGTTGACATCCAGCACCAAGCCGTGACGATCGATCACAATCGCAGGCCGTTTCAGTAGTCCAAGCGCACCAATCATCCTGGGCCGTTCCCCGCGAGCGATGCGCAGTTCACTCGGGCAAAATAGAACTCCCTTCGGACCGGGCCCCGTTTCCTCTTCACCCTTGAGCATTCGGAACATTCAAATTGTGCTTGCCATAATAAAGCTAAAAACACCATCAATCACTGCGGCAACTTATAGCTGTGCGAATCCAAGTCGACAGTCCCATTTGGGATATGTGTTCTCATTTAATTTCTAGTTCGTTTCGTATAGCCAAGCTTTCGGTGCGTTTGCTCGTTCGATTTGCACGCTTGTTCGGCGACATTTGATTGCGATTGCCCCAAAAGTGAAACTTGACTTGTCACCAGAAGAAAGGCGCTCAACCTACAATTTTGTGCCTGCATACATCAGGCGACGTTCCCTACTTTCGCGCCGGATTTCATTGCGGCGGGCGCTTAGAATGCGGGTATTCTGATTTGACGCGTCTGCCCAGCCCTCCAACTCGGTTCGGGAATCTCGATAACTAAAGGAAAGTTGGCCGAGACTAACGCATCGAGGGCGATGTTCCTCGCACAGGCGTCTTTCGATAGATTGGCGATCAAGCCCGGCTAGCTCTGTTTCAAGCAGCGGCGATAGCGGTGGATAAGGATGCGGTGGTTGCGCATGACGGCTAAGTTTTCGCTGATCATCGGCGGGACTCGCATTCGGAACCAGATTCAAGACTTGCCATTAGGTGCTTTAAGAGGCAGTTCACTCTGCGAATGCCGTTTCGACGACCAATTGCGTCTAAGCGCATCAGTTTTCGTACGTAATGTACGATGAAACCGAGCGGCATGCTCGATCCGCACGCGGATATAGGCAAGCCCGATGTCGCGGTCCGCTGCAGAGATAGACCTTTCCGCCAAGAGCTCAAGACGCTCGGCGCTTGCGGTTGAGACGCGCAAATGCGCCCATTCAAGCTAAGGCGCGAAGCGCTCGCCGCCGATGAAAGCTTTGTATGCCAACGACTGAGGATCCAGATGCCTGCTGGCGCCGCGCGATAGGGTCGGAAAGCTGCATCACTCGCAGACGAACTGCGGATAGATCGCAAACGTTGAGAAGAACCTCGGCACTTGCGAGCCCGTTCCAGAGATGCGGCTTTTGGACACCCGTCCGGGAACGCTACGGGAGACGTTCAGCACATTTTGCTTTTCCTATCTCATATGGGACTCGTTGCGGCGCGTTCGAGTTGGCTATTGGTCGCCCAGGCAAGTCGTCATAGGAGCCGCTCGTTGATCGTTCTTGACCAGAAATAAGCAACGTCGCCCTCAGGCTGTAACCAGGCCGAAGCCACGCGGTTTTAGCGAGTGACGAACTGCCGCGGTGTTCATGCCGCGCGCATTGCGTTTCCCGTCTTGCTTGCCGGCGCTTTCCATCGCCTAGCCCAGTTCTGCGGCCGTAGCCCCGAGCGTCGGCCGTCGGACAATACGGCCCGAGCACACCACAATGAAGTCGACAACAATTTTCGAAATACTCCTCTTCATGGCGAACCCGAATTTGAGCAAGCATAAAAACGAATGAGGATACTTCATCTCTATAAGACGCATCTTCCAGACACATATGGCGGAGTGCCGCAGTTTATTGGCCAGCTCGCGCAAGGTGTTGCGCGGCACGGCCACGCAGTCGACGTTCTTTTTCCAAGTCGCCAATCTTTGCGCACTTCAAGTTTCGACAATTACACGATCCATCCGGTGCCTTTACACCTTGAACTGGCCTCGACCAGCATTTCGCTATCGGTATTCAAGAAATTCGCGGAATTGGCCAATTTTGCGGATGTCATACACTATCATTTTCCATGGCCGCTCATGGATGTCGTACATCTGACTGCCGGCGCATCCAAACCGTCTGTGGTCACTTATCACTCGGACGTCGTTCGCCAGCGTGTTGCATTTCTTTTTTATCGTCCATTGATGAGGCGTTTTCTGGATAGCGTCGATCGCATCGTTGCGACCTCGCCGAACTATCGCGCCACGAGCCAAACCTTGCAGAGATACGAATCCAAGACCTGCGCGATTCCGATCGGGCTCGACCAATCGACTTACCCGGAGCCCTCTGTCGACACCCTTGATAAGTGGCGCGCCCGCGTTGGGAATCGATTCTTTCTCTTTATTGGGGGATTGCGATACTACAAAGGGCTCCACATTCTCCTGGAAGCCGTCAACGGGACTGATATCCCTGTCGTCATTGCCGGAGGCGGTCCCGTCGAGCGTCAGTTGCAAAGGCAAGCCAAAAGACACGGTCTGTTGAACGTCAAGCTGCTCGGTGAACTTCCGGAGGAAGATAAGGTCGCTCTTTTGACGCTGTGCTTCGCGGTCGTATTCCCGTCTCACCTGCGGTCAGAAGCGTTCGGGATAACCCTGTTGGAAGGAGCTATGTATGGCAAGCCGATGATCTCGGCAGAAATCGGCACCGGAACGACGTTCATCAATATCGATCGCCAGACCGGACTTGTGGTCCCGCCATCGGACGCCGACGCGTTAAGAAAGGCGATGATACTTCTCAGTACGCATCCTCTGATGGCCAGGCGCATGGGTCAGAATGCGCGTCTGCGATATGAGAAGCTATTTAAGGCGGATACTATGGTGCAACGATATCTGGATCTTTATGAAGAGGTGCTCTCCGAAAGGGGTGCTAGGAGAAAGACACCCCAAGGCATGGGTCCGGTCACCTTCTGACGTGCGGGCGCGGCGCGTCGAGCTACTTGTCGCTTCCAAATGTGGCCAAAAGCGCCTTCCACCACACCGCATAAGGCTGCGCGAGCCACCATTTCAGCGGCAGACTGCCGTGGTGGCGGCGGACAACACTCATCGCTTCAGCGTAATGGGCCGCGCGGTTGTTGCGGGTCTTTGTATCCGCGTGGACTCGGTTCACAGCCAAGACCTGCGGTATATGGACGAGTGGACCGAAAGAGCGGTACAGGCGCCACCATAAGTCGTAGTCCAGCGCAAAATGGAGAGTTGGATCGAGCCCCCCGAGTGCTTCCCAGGCCGCCCGCCGGATGAGCGTTCCAGGCTGCGAGATGATGCACCGCAATCTCAAACCACGCTCGCTAAATGGCTGCACCCACACAGGGGTGGTGATGCCCCTCGCGTTTTCGTTCAGGGCATCGCCATAGGCGGCCGGCGCGGCGGGATTGTTCTCCAGCGCCTTGATAAGCACGCGCAGGCAGCCAGACTGTAGTTTGTCGTCGCTGTTCAGCCAACACACATATGGCGCGGTTCCGCGTTGGATACCCTCATTGATCGCGGACGCTTGTCCGCCGTCGGGCCCACTACGCCAATAGGCGAGCTGTTCACTCCAGCGTTTGAGGACCGCAAGAGACACGTCGGTCGACCCGCCGTCCATCACGATAATTTCAGTCGGAATCTTCTGAATAGCGATGGATCGCAATGCCTCTTCAAGGTAGCGGCCCTGGTTAAAAGACGGAACGACCACGGTCACTAGAGGTGATCGCTTTCCCTGCGCTTCGTCGAGATTGTTTTCGTGGGTGACAGTCATCAAGGGCGCTTGTAGTCGTCCTCAATGCGGATGATGTCATCCTCGCCAAGATAGCTGCCGGTCTGAACCTCGATCAGCTCAAGCGGGATTTTGCCGGGGTTCGCCATGCGGTGGACAGCGCCGATCGGTACATAGATCGACTCATTCTCGTGCACGAGGGTCTCCGTATCGTTGATCGTTACGAGCGCGATCCCCCGCACAACGACCCAATGCTCCGAGCGATGATGGTGCTGTTGTTTGGACAGGCGGCCTCCCGGGCTCACGACGATGCGCTTGACCTGATGGCGATCGCCGAGATCCAGCGACTGATAGGATCCCCAAGGACGATCCACCCTGAGGTGGTTCTCGACCAGCTGCGGTGCAGTCTTTCGGACCGTGCCAACGAGGCGCTTCATCGCACCCGGCTGACGATTGCGCGACACGAGAATGGCATCCTCTGTGGCCACAACGACGAGATCTTCAACCCCCTCCAGAGCCACCAGGGCCTTCTCGGTGGCAACCGCGCAGTTTTGCGCGTCCTCGAAAACCGCACCGCCTTTCGCAACGTTGCCGTGGTGGTCCTTGCGCGATAGCTCCCAGACAGCTCGCCACGATCCGACGTCCGACCACCCCCAGGCGACCTCAACAACGGCCGCGCGCGAGGTCTTTTCCATGACTGCATAATCGATGGAGATGGACGGCGCGCATTCAAACGACGCTGGATCCAGCGGTCGGAAGCCGAGATCGCCGGTGGCGTTTGTGACGGCTGATGTGACTGCGGCCACCGTGTCAGGATCGAGCCGGGCGTATTCAGTGAGCAGCATATCGGCCCGAAACATGAAGTTTCCGGAGTTCCAAAGATACCCTTCAGCAACGTATCTGGCCGCAAGCTCCGGATTCGGCTTCTCCACGAACTTGGCGGCTTTTCTGATGTCAGCGGTGATTGCGTCCCCTGGCTGGATGTAGCCGTACTCGGTCGAGGGTCCATCAGGCGTGACACCAAATGTGACGATGAATCCATCTCGTGCAACTTCAAGCCCGGTCCGGCAGGAGAGGGCGAACGCCGAGAGATCTTGCACGACGTGATCGGCGGCAAGTGCGAAAACGACGCACTCTGCACTCCGCAAACCGGCAAACACCGCACCCGCGAGTATCGCCGGCCCGGAATCGCGTCGCGCAGGCTCCAGCAGCACGTCCGCCTCAAGGCCGATCTCTGCAAGCTGCTCGCGCACAATGAAACGATAGGCTGCATTGGTGATAACGATAGGCTTACCAAACAGCGTCGGATCGGACACCCTCTTCATCGTCTCTTGAAAGGAGGAGTGTGAGCCGAAAAGGCTCAGAAACTGCTTCGGCCGGCCATCACGCGATGCTGGCCATAGACGTGTTCCCGCACCACCACAGACAACCAAGGGCATTATCAATCCGCTCATAGTCCGCTTCCATGCCTCTGTTCACACAATCTACGTGTCGCTCAAGGTGTCGCCATGATGCGCCAGCCAGAGTTGATATCCGGGGTCCACGACCGATCGATCGGCAGGCACGGAGAACGAAGGCGCACCTCAGTGGCGTTTCCGCCTTCTCACGATGCGCATAAACCCCGGATCGCGCGCCTGAACCGAGAAAATCGTCCCGACACACCATCAATAGCGCGCTCTCGCAAACGGGAGCTCACCCGGTTCTTTGAAATGTGATGTAGCTTGAAGAACCCCCGTCCCCTGCTGCACCCGATCAGTCGACAACAAAAGCCTCCTTACGTTTAGCTGCAACGAAACAGAGGAACAGTCCCATTTGGGATATGGATGAGCGGATTTTATTTAGGTAGGGGAAGAGGACCTTCGGCGGCGGCAGCGCTACCTGCTGGTCACGGTCGTTACGCGCGCGGTTATAATGTCCATAGAATTCTTCACGCATGATGCCTATCAAAGGCACAACAGGAGGCGCCAAGAGCACCTTGCGAGCTTAATGCTGCCGATCACCGGAAGAACAGTTCTCGAACTCGGCGCCGGCATAGGCGATCATACAAGCTTCTTTCTGGATCGCGGTTGCAGGGTAACCGCAACCGATGCGCGGGAAGAGAACATCGCTCATCTGCGGACGAGATTTCCGGCGGGGGCAGCGCGCGTGGTGGATGTCGAACAAGACTTCCCGGCCGATTTGCCTGCGCACGATATCGTCTATGCATACGGGGTTCTGTACCACCTTTCAGATCCGCTTTCGGCGCTGACGCGGATGGCGGCGCGGACGAAAGAAATGCTTCTGCTCGAAACCTGCGTCTCGTTTGGTGCTGAGGAGGCGGTCAATGGGATTGTTGAGGACGTGAACGACCCGACGCAGGCCGCAAACGGCTTGGGCTGCCGGCCGACGCGGCCCCTGATCTTCAGCTCGTTGAAGCGCCTCTTTCCTTATGTTTACGTGCCCCGCACTCAGCCATGGCACGATGAATTTCCGACCAATTGGCTCGAGCGCGCTCCCGCCAACACAACAAAGCTTTATCGATGCATCTTCGTTGCATCTCGAACGCCGCAGACAAGTGTAATGCTTGCGGACCGCCTGCTCAGTATCCAGACGAAGGAATAGGGATGTGACGCAGACATTGTGGCTTGGGTTCATGCTGACCCAAAGGGACCTGGCGCAGCGCTATCGCGGTACCGTACTGGGTCTTCTGTGGCCCTTTCTGTATTCCGGTCTGCTGTTGTCGATGTTTACCTTCGTCTTTTCGCTTGTGCTGAACGTGCGCTGGTCGGCCGGTACGGAGGGGCGTCCGAATGAGGGCGCGCTGATGATCTTTGCCGGCTTGGTTCCTTATCTGTTTGTCGCGGAAGTATTGACGCGCTCTGCGACCTGCATCACTTCCGCAGCGAACTTCGTGAAGAAGGTGCGATTTCCGCTTTCTCTCCTTCCGATCGTTGTCGTGAACAGCGCGCTCGTCTTGGCCGCAATCAACGCGCTCATTCTCGTTGCAGCCGTCGGACTCCTCTGGGGCGTTGTGCCTCCAACTGTCCTGATCTTACCGCTGATATTCATGCCGTTGGCGGCGCTCGGCCTCGGCGTGGCGTTCCTCTTCGCGACGCTCGGCGTTTTCTTTCGGGACTTGTCGCAGCTGGCCCCGCTTTTGGCGCAGCTGCTGATGTTCTTCGCACCCGTTTGCTATCCGGCTTCCGCGGTTCCACCGGCGTTCGCAACGGTCCTCGAGCTGAATCCACTAACGTGGTTCGTGACGGCGTTCAGAAACGTGGTCCTGGATGCTGAGGTGATGGCGCCGGGCGAGTGGGTGAGCCACTCCACGGGTTGCGTCCTTTTCGCCCTCGCGACCTTCGCCTTGTTCCAGCGTACCCGACGCTCATTCGCCGACCTGCTATGATCACCGCTGCGTCTGATCCGAGAGAGGACTATCTGGTCACGCTCGCTGCGCTGTTCGGACCTTTCATTGAAAACTACACGGTCGTGGACGTCGGAGCGCATGGGACCGGCGACGCCGATGTTTACGCGCCGCTGCTCGCCGCTAAGGGAGCGATGGTCGTCGGTTTCGAGCCTGATCGTCTTGAGTGCGCCCGGCTCAATGAGACATGGTCGGGCAAACGCCGGTTCTTCCCATACGCCATTGCCGATGGCGCTCAAGCGCAATTTTATGCATGTCGGGCACCGCTCACATCGTCCCTGCTGCGTCCCAACGCGGAACTGCTTGCCCACTTTGAGGGACTGGCGGAAATGTGTGAGGTAACTGAAGAGATCGCGATCTCGACGGTCCGTCTCGACGACATCGAAGAAGTCGCGTCAGCCGACTTTCTGAAAATTGACATCCAGGGCGGGACGCTCCTTGCGCTAGAAAATGCCGAGCGGCTGCTTGAGCGGGCACTCCTGGTGCATGCCGAGACCGAGTTTCTCCAGATCTACCGCGATCAACCCTTGTTCTCCGAATGCGAGCGGTTTCTGCGACAGCGCCACTTTATGTTCCATCATTTCCATAATCTTGAAGGCCGACGCATGACCCACGGCGGATACGCCGTCGGGCGTGTGCCGTCGCAAACGCTGTGGGCAGATGCGGTCTTCGTCCCGTCCTTGCAACGGCTCGACCAGCTGTCGGACCGCGAGCTCGCGCGCCTCGCCTGGACGACGGAGGTTGTCTACGGCGCTTCGGACATGGCGATGGCTTGCCTGCTGCGCTGCCGAGAAGCCGAGACCGCTAAGCTTGCCGCGAGCTTTCGCTCCCTGCTGGCCGCGCATGGGAGGCTGGAATGAACATCCTCGCTGACGTTAATGCCGCGGAGGACACCGTCGGCGGTCCCGTCGTGCACGCACGCTCGATCGGCAAGCGCTATGACCTGCATCGCGGTCCCGGGCACCTATTGGCGCGGGCGCTGTTCGGCTCCTTGCTGAAAGAGCCGCCGGCCTATGTGGCGCTCGATGACGTAAGTTTCGATCTATGGCCTGGCGATGCGCTGGCTGTCATCGGGCGGAATGGGGCCGGGAAGAGCACGCTTCTGCAGATTTTGGCGGGCGTGCTCAAACCGACGAGCGGCTCGGTGCGGACGTCCGGCCGTATCGCCGGATTGCTTGAGCTTGGTAGCGGTTTCAATCCGGAATTCTCCGGACGAGAAAATGTGTTCATCAATGGCGCGATCCTCGGCTTGACCGAACGTCAGATGCGCGACCGTATCGACGACATTATTAAATTTGCCGAGATCGGCGACTACATCGATCGGCCGGTCAAGACGTACTCAAGCGGGATGTTCTTGCGCTTGGCGTTCAGCGTCGCGATCCACGCAGAACCCGACCTTTTGCTCGTCGACGAAGCGCTGGCCGTCGGCGACGTATTCTTTCAGCAGAAATGCTATGCGCGATTGAACGAACTCCGCAAGCGCGGAATGACGGTGCTGCTTGTCACGCACTCGATGGCCGACGCCGCCGAGTTCTGCAATCGCGGCATGGTTCTTTCGCAGGGGCGCAAGGTCTTTGAAGGCCGAGGCAAGGAAGCAGTTGAGTACTACTTCCATCACGAATTTGGAACGCCCACTGGCCGACGGACGGAGCAGCCGCCTCAGGCACACGAGCGACGCCTTGCGGATGGTCCTTACCCTGCAACCAGTCTGAAGGAAGAGTGGGACCCGTTCGAGGCCAACCCAAGGGAAATACTCGATCTCAGCGCGATCGAGCAGTTCGGCCTTCCGTCAGCCAGGGCGGTTAAGGCCCTTATTGCGGATCGCGAGGGCAAGGCACGCCGCGTCTTCCAACAGGGCGAATGGCTGCGAATCTATATCGAGTTTCTTGTGGACCAGCCGGTTGAGGTTCCTCTGGTCGGCGTGCAGCTGATCAACGCCAAGAGCGTCCTGGTGCACGGCCGCAATTCATTGCAGTTCGAGGCTCCTCCGCCGGCGATTCATCATGCGGGTACGACCCTTCGCTGCGTACACGACATGAAGCTCGATATCGATGTCGGCGAATATACGGTCGAGTCCGGGATTGCCGAGTTGCCAAAGGCGCTGTTCAGCCGCCGTCAGGCCTGTGCCCCGTCGGAGATAGCGCCTCATATCCAGCTGTTGTCTCACGTCAGCCGGCTGGCAGCCATTTCGGTGATTCATCGTCATCAGGGCGATCCTTGCCTGTTCAGCCATTATGGCGTTGCCGATCTGCCGAGCGAACAGCAGCTGTCCCTCGTGCCTCAGGCTGCGCACCTCGAATCCGAACCGCGCAGATGATCTCCTACAGCCAAAACTTCGAAGACGTGCTTCTCGCCAGGATGTTCCAGGGACAGTCGAATGGATTCTACATCGATGTGGGAGCCTGGGATCCGACACGTCATTCGGTGACGAGACATTTTTACGACCAGGGCTGGGCGGGCGTAAACATCGAACCGGTTCAGCGGCAGTTTCAGTTGTTCGTTGATGAAAGGCCGCGCGACCAAAACCTCAACCTTGCTGTGGCCGACTTCGGTGGACGAGTGCGGTTTTACGAGTGCAACGAACTCACGTCCCTGTCGACCGCAAATGAAGCGCAGGCCGAGGAGCTCCGCCGCTCCGGATACAACGTCGTCGACTACGAAGTGCCTGTGGTGACGCTCGAAGAGGTGATCGCTGATTGCGGGGACCGGATCATCGATTTCCTCAAGATTGATGTCGAAGGCTTCGAAGCGGCGGTGCTGCGCGGTGTCGACTTGAAGAGGCGCCGGCCGCGCGTGCTTGTCATCGAAGCGACGCTGCCTTCAGTCAAAATCGAGGACTGGGACGAGGCCGATAGCATTCGCAACTGGGACGACTGGGAGCCCGCTGTTCTTGCGGCAGACTACGAGCTTGCCGGGTATGACGGCCTGAGCCGCTTCTATCTCAGGAAAGAGGATGCGCATCTCCGAAAGCGCCTTTTCCTCCCTCCATGTGTTCACGACGGGTTCGAGCTTGCCGAAGTTCACGAGGTCAAGCGCACTCACCAGGTGTTGCTGAAGGAACGGGAAGACGTACTGAACGCCAACCGGCGCCTTGAAGATGAACTGCGTGCCGTCGAAAGCGATCGAGCCGAAAAGGCGCGCGTCCTTGAACGTATCGAACGCGAGCTTGTCGAGCTGAAGAGCAGCCAACTGGCGCTGACGAAGGAACGTGAAGACGTTTTGGACGTGAATGAACGGCTGGCGAGCGAATTGCGAGCCGTTGATGAAGACCGGACTGCAAAGGCCTTCAATCTTGAGTCCCTGGCTGCAGAAATCTCGGCGCTTGGAGAAATTCGCCAGCAGTTGCTGGATGAGCGCGAAAACGTTCTCAACATTAACCAAAGCTTGGAAAACCAGCTGCGGTCAGTTGAGGCTGATCAAACTAGCAAGGCGGATGTGATCGCAAGGCTGGCTCGGCAAATTACCGAATCGGCTGGAGCGCAGCAGCTTCTGACCGAGGAGCGCGACAACCTCCTGAACGCCAATGCGCGTCTGGAAAGTGAGCTACGTGCCGTTAGCGCTGACCGGACCGAAAAGGGAGTCACCATCGAGCGCCTTGTTGGCGAGGTCGCCGAACTCAAGACCGACCGGCAGGCACTTGTGGAGGCCCGCGACAACGCCCTGAAGGCAACACAGCGCCTGGAGGCCGATCTAGCCGCCGTCGAAGCGGATCGGGCAGAAAAATCGCAGGTTATCAACCGACTGAAGATCGATCTTGAGCGTGCCTCCGTCGAGAACGCAATTCAGTCCCAAAAGCTCGTCGCCAAGGATCATGTGCTCGAGCTGGCGGCTCTTCGGGAGCTCAAGGGAAAGGCGGTGCTAAGAGGCTTCGCCGATCTGCAGTTACGCCGAAAGCATAACCCTCCAGGCTACGGCGATTACATCCCCAGCGAAGCATCCGGAGGCGGCTTGCATGTGGCGATCGACGCGCTTGAGATCGTCTTTGGCGTCTCCGGTGGCGTCGAGACCTACATGAAGATGCTGACCAGCGCTCTGCTGGAGGGCGGCCGGCGGGTGACGTTGATTTGCCTGCCGGACCAGGTGCCGCCCCTGCGCAGGCTGTTTGGAGCCAGGGTCAGCTACTTCGTCATGCGCAGGAGTCTCGCCGTCGGGTTGGCGATCGATGTGCCCAAACGTCTTTTCGGTCACAGTCGACGATTGAGCGCCGCGACCTCAATGGCAACCTTCTCGCGCCTTCAAGAGGATATCGGCGTAGATGTGCTCCACAGTCCAGTTCAGATCTTTTCGCTCCTTGATTTCCGCATCCCGTCGGTCCTGAACCTTCACGATCTTCAGCACCTGCACTTTCCCGAGAACTTTCGGCCAACGGATATTGAAGCCCGCAACAGGCTGTATAGCCTTTCGGCATCTTTGGCGGATGCGATCGTCGTGTCCTCCGACTTCGTTCGGGATGATCTCATCACCCAAATGCAGGTGCCGCCGGCCAAGGTGTTCACCGTGCCCGTCACCTGGGATCCCAGAGTGGTCGCCGGCCTTGGCACCTTCAGCGTTCAAGACGCGGCGTCGCGATACAAGCTGCCGCCTACTTACGTGGTATATCCGGCGCAGTTCTGGTCGCACAAAAATCACGCGAGGCTTGTGCAGGCGTTGCGTATCGTGCGCGACAAACGCCCGAACGTCGATTTGAAGTTGGTCTTCACCGGTTACCGTGGGCATTCCGGCTGGCCTGCGGTGAGAGCGACGATCGAAAAGCTAGGGCTCGGCTCGCACGTCATCTGCCTTGACCATGTCCCGGTAGATCATCTTGCGGCGATCTATAAGGGCGCTCTCTATTGCGTAGTGCCCTCGACGTTCGAGGCCTCAAGTTATCCGATCATCGAAGCCCAAGTGCTCGGCGTGCCCGCGATGTGCTCTAATGTCACGTCACTGCCCGAACTGATGCAGGGCGGGGCCGGCCTACTCTTCGATCCCTTCGATGTGGAGGATATCGCGGCAAAGATGCTGCGATGGCTCGACTATCCAGATGATCGGCGCGCCCACGCGCAGCGGGCGCTTGCGAAAGCGAGCGAAGATCATGGCATCCAGAAATACGTGACGGGTCTGGCGGAGGCTTACGACTATGCCCGCCGGGACAGAAGTGGTCGGGGCAACAGTCGCGCGGCAGCGGTGCCCGGATGAGCTCGTGGCCGCGTGTTCGAACATATGAGTGCGTATTTTCCGTTCATGTTGAATAACAACGTTAAGAAGCAAATTGAATGAACATTCGATACCAAGTCTCTAAGCCGGTGTTGTGCGGAAACGAACGGCGTTACGTCATCGACGCAATCGATTCCGGCTGGATATCCAGTACTGGCGCGTACCTTCAGAAGTTCGAGCACGCGATCGCAAGGACGCTGCAAGTTGACGAGTGCCTTTCCGCCAGTAACGGAACGACCGCGCTTCACCTAGCGTGTCTTGCGCTTGGACTGCGCGCCGGTGAAGAGGTCATCATCCCTTCACTTACCTATGTCGCCTCGGCCAATGCTGTTCGGTACTGCGGCGCGACCCCGGTGTTCGCTGATTGCGATCCGACAATCTGGAACGCGACGGCCGCGTTCATCAAAAAGGCATGGACACCGCGCACCGTGGGGGTACTGGCCGTTCATTTGTATGGAATGCCAACAGACGTCGCGCAAATCGCAGAACTGTGCCGGGATCGCGGCGCTTGGCTGCTTGAGGATTGCGCCGAAAGCCTAGGCGCTAAGGTGTTCGGAAAACCAACAGGACATTTCGGCGACGCTTCAACATTTAGTTTCTATGGAAACAAGACCATCTCGACCGGTGAGGGCGGCGCCTTATATGTCCGTGATCCTGCGCGCCGCCGTCACGCAAAGATGTTGCGCGGCCAGGGCATGGATCTCGAGCGCAGGTACTGGCACCCGATCATGGGCTACAACTACCGCATGACTAACATCGCGGGGGCAATCGGCCTTGGGCAGATCGAGATGCTCGACTTTCATCTGGCCGAACGCCGTCGGATCGCCAAACGATACGTGGAGCGTCTTCGCCCGCTCGAGACCGACGGCTTGCTGAAGTTGCCGGCGCAGATCGCCGGCTATGAGGGGACGTACTGGCTGTTCTCGGCGGTATTGACTACCGGCGGCGAAGAGCGCCGGGCGAACATCATGCGTCAACTCGCGCGAGACTACGGCATCGAGACCCGCCCGTTCTTCGTGCCCATGCATCACCTGCCGATGTATGCGTCCGGGCAGACGCTCCCCAACACGGAATTCCTCGCGGCGCACGGGATCAATTTTCCGACCTATACGGGCCTTCGTGACGAGGAAATTGACGAGATTTGCGCGGCGATCATCCGCCTGGTGCGCAGCTCGGCATGACGCCGTACGATATCGGAACACCACAATGAATGATCTCGAACGCAGCCTCGCATTCACCCCGAAACCCGAACAGATCGGGCATGTCCGGAGCCTGTCGCGCGCAGAGCTGCCAAGCTTTGCGGTGGTTATTCCATCCTTTAACCAGGCAACCTTCCTGCGAGAGACCCTCGAGTCCGTGCTCGCACAGGACTATCCCAACATGGAGATCTTTGTAGCCGACGGCGGTTCGACCGATGGATCTGTCGATATCCTGGAGGAGTACGCGCGATCCCGACCCGGAGTCGTCAGGTACGACAGCCGGCCGGACGGAGGACATCACCACGGGGTCAACAAAGGCATCGCAAATACGACCGGCGAAATAGTTGCCTGGATCAATTCGGACGATGTCTATCTACCCGACACGTTCTGGAAAGTAGCCACCTTCTTTCACTACAATCAAATGGCGATGGTCGTGTATGGCCGCAATCGGTACGCAGACCGGGAGCTCAATCCCCTTATCGATTATCCGGTCGATTGGAGCCCGCTCATCTCCGAGCAACGTCGGCGCATGATGCATTTTTGTCTCGTGCCGCAGCCATCCTTGTTCTTCAAACGAATGGCCATAACGCTCTGTGGAGCGCTCAACTCCAAAATTCTCGATTATGAGCTATGGATGCGTTGGCAGGAGAACGTGCCGTTCTATTTTTGCGACGATTACTTTTCACTGTCGCGCTTGCATGATGACGCAATCACCGCCAACGCGGATCGAAGGCTCTTGAGCGGAGTTTGCGAGGCCGTCCATCAATATTACGGCGTTGTGCCGCTTAGTTGGGCTTTCAAATATGCATACACCATCGAACACGGCGCGGCGTGGGCACGCGGCGAAGCACCCCCTGCTGGCTGCAAGATTCAGCTGATGGCGCGCTGGTACTGGATGACCATGAATATGCGCTGGTCGCCACGCCTTGCGTCGCGATCCATGCGCAGGTTCAGGACGTGGGCGGCTCAGGGTCGCCGCATAGCCGCTTAAGGAGACGTGGTCATGGCGAAGACAGAGATCCCGATTACCGTGGTTGTCCCATCATATAATCAGGGCCGCTTTGTCGATGAGACAATCACGAGCCTGCTGGACCAGAACTATCCCGCTTTGGATATCCTGGTCATGGACGGCGGGTCGACGGATGACACGGTCGAACGCCTGAAGCACTACGGGGATCGTATTACCTGGGTCAGCGAGCGCGATAATGGCCAGTCGCATGCGATAGCCAAGGGATTTGCACGAGCGCGTGAGGGATGGATCACCTGGCTTAATTCAGACGATGTTCAGAGCAATCGCGCGCTCTGGGCCGTCAACGAGGTTGTGGCGCGCAACCTCGATGCTGAGGTCGTGGTTGGGCAAGGTCACTATATGGACGAAGACGGCAGCAACCATCGGCCTTACCCGACGATTAAGGTCGGCCCGGACGTCGACGTCGCGCTCGAAATGTTCGAGAAGGGCTACCTTGCGCAGCCTTCGATATTCTTCCGCACGTCCGCGTACGCGAACATCGGCGGGATAAACCCTGCGCTGCGGTTCTGCATGGACTACGATCTATGGGCGCGCTTCGCGCTCGCGGGGTGCCGGTTTGCCGCGTGCGACGTCGACATTTCGGGAAATCGCTGGTACGCGACGACTAAATCAGCCGGGCAGACGCTCGAGCTTCTGGCTGAAGTCACGGCTGTCCAGGTCAGGCATTTCGGACGGGTCTCGCCATATTTCGTGCAAGCGATCAGCGACAATCTCTACCAAACACTGCATGGCAATCACTATGGCGACAGGCACCACGTGGTCTATCGCCTGCTTTATTTCAAGACGGTGTGGCTATGGCTGAATATACGCCAGCCGGCTCATTGTCTGCGCGGATTGTTTCGCGAGACGATCGCGAAGTCAGGCCCGCTTGTTGGCGACAGGCTGACCATCAGTGATTGCTGGCGCGGTCTACGGCAGGCGATCGGCAGGCCGAAGGTCGCAACATGACTGTGAGATTGGAAATCGTCAGCCTGCGGCCTGGTCACGCTACGTTGCTGGCTGAACTGTTTGCGGTCATCGCTGCCGATCCGGGCAGCCGCCGATTTCATCCCCATCCGTTCACGGCACTTGAGGCCGCTCATATCTGCGGCTATCGAAGAGACGACAGATACTTGGCGCTTCGAACTGACGAGCGGTTCTTTGCTTATGGATTCCTGCGAGGTTGGGACGATGGCTTTTCCGTTCCGAGCCTCGGCATCTATGTCGCCCCCGAACTCCGAGGGAGCGGGGCGCCGAGGCTGCTGATGGAGCATCTCCATTTACTCGCTCGGCTTTCGGGGGCCAAGCAAATTCGACTGAAGGTGTATCCCGACAATCTTTCAGCCCACAAATTATACCTGTCACTCGGCTACNNCTGCTTGAAGCGGATCAGCTTGTCGGAACGCTCGAGCTGTAACACGACGCCTCAGACGCGGTCGCGAGTTTCATCATATGTCTATAGTACCAGAGTTGAAGACGATCCTTCGTCACGCAAGCGGTTTCCGTCTTGGTCAGTTCCAAGCCTATCCGCCGCGACCCATCCGCGCCCCCGCAGCGGGGCCGGACTATATAAGTCCGCTCTCCATCTCCATAGTGACCCCCGTCCTGAACCAAGCGGCCTTTGTCGCCCAGACGATCGAGAGCGTGCTTATGCAGCGCGTTTCACCTCTCGAATATATCGTCATAGATGGAGGGTCGACAGACGGTACGACCGATACTGTCGCGCTCTACCGCAAGTACTTGAGCCATTTCGAAAGCCAAAAAGATAGCGGTCAGTCGGACGCGCTCAACAAGGGCTTCGCCCTCGCATCGGGCGATATTCTCGGCTGGCTTAACGGCGACGATTTCTTGCTTCCGGGGGCGCTCGAATTCGTCGCCCGGTTCTTCACCGCGCATCCTGATGTGGACGTGGTCTATGGGGACCGAATTGTCGTCGACCGCGACAGCCGCGAGATCGGACGTTGGATGCTCCCGAGCCATTCAAACCGGATTCTCTCGTGGGTCGATTACATTCCGCAAGAGACAGTCTTCTGGCGGCGACGGCTCTGGGAGCGTGTTGGTTCGCGTCTGGACGACAGCTTTGACTTTGCGATGGACTGGGAGCTGCTGGTGCGTTTCCGCGAGTGCGGAGCGCGTTTCCGTCACCTTCCGCGGTTTATCGGCGCTTTCCGCGTGCATTCCGCCCAGAAGACGATAGCTCAAAAGGATTTGGGTCTGGCCGAGATGAACAGAATTCGCGGGCGTTGCCTCGGCTATGTCCCATCGGAAGGCGAGCTGCGACTCGCCGTAATTCCTTACGTGATGCGGCATCTCGGCCGGGAGTGGCGCTCACGTTTGATGCCAACACCAACCGCGCGTTCGTGACGAACCGCCGTGTCACGTCGCTAGAAGCCTAGCGGGTGGCAATATTCGAGTTTAGTAAAAAGGACAACTTCCAAAATGAAAAAGGCACTGATCACGGGCGTTACTGGCCAGGATGGCGCGTATCTCGCCGAGCTGCTTCTCTCGAAAGGCTATGAAGTCCATGGCATCAAGCGCCGGACCTCGCTTTTTAACACCGACCGTATCGATCATCTCTACCAGGATCCCCACGAGAAGCGTCGTCACTTTATTCTTCACCATGGCGATATGACCGACTCGTCTTCCTTGCTGCGCATTGTTCAGCAGGTGCAGCCCGACGAGATCTACAATCTCGCTGCGCAAAGTCATGTCGCGGTGAGCTTCGAGGAACCGGAATATACGGCAAATTCGGACGCGCTGGGAACGCTGCGGGTTCTTGAAGCGATTCGAATTCTGGGTCTTGAGAAGAAGGCGCGTTTTTATCAAGCGAGCACGTCCGAGCTCTATGGGCTCGTTCAGGAGATCCCGCAGAGGGAAACGACCCCCTTCTATCCGCGAAGCCCCTACGCCGTAGCGAAGCTCTATGCCTACTGGATCACAGTGAACTATCGCGAGGCGTACGGCATGTATGCCTGCAATGGCGTCCTGTTCAATCATGAGAGCCCGAACCGGGGCGAAACATTCGTGACGCGCAAGATCACGCGCGGCTTGGCTCGCATCAAGCTCGGCCTGCAGGATTGCTTGTACCTGGGCAACCTCGATGCCAAGCGCGACTGGGGCCATGCGAAAGACTACGTCGAAATGCAGTGGATGATGCTGCAGCAGGACGCGCCGGAAGACTTCGTAATCGCGACCGGAATCCAATACAGCGTGCGCGAATTTGTCGAACTCGCCGCCAAGGAAATCGGTTTGTCGATCGATTGGAAGGGCAGAGATGTGAACGAGCGGGGCTACGACGCCACCGGCAAGTGCGTCGTTGCTGTCGATCCGCGCTATTTCCGGCTCACCGAAGTGGAAAGCTTGCTGGGCGATGCCTCAAAAGCGCAACGAAAACTGGGCTGGAAGCCAAAAATCTCCTTCCAGGAGCTCGTCAAGGAAATGATCGGCCAGGATTTGAAGGCCGCGCAGCGCGATGAGTTGATCAAGCTGCACGGATTTAGCGCGTTCGATTATCACGAGTAGAGCGATGAAGAAATCGTGCAAGATCTATGTCGCTGGCCATCGCGGCATGGTCGGCTCCGCCATTGTCCGGCGGCTTCAGGCTGCCGGATACGAGAATCTACTAACCTGTTCACGCGCTCAGTTGGATTTGACCAATCAAGCGGCTGTCGCCCAGTTTCTCGCGCAAGAAAAGCCCGATTACATCTTTCTGGCGGCAGCCAAAGTCGGTGGCATACTCGCCAACAGCAGCTATCGGGCGGAATTCATCTATCAGAATATCATGATTGAGGCGAACATCATCCATGCCGCCTGGCTGGCTGGCGTTCGGCGCATCCTATTTCTGGGGTCAAGTTGCATTTACCCACGAGATTGCCCGCAACCTATCAAGGAAGAGTATCTGCTCGGCAGCCCATTGGAGCCCACGAATGAGCCCTACGCGATCGCAAAGATTGTGGGGATCAAGCTGTGCGAGAGCTACAATCGGCAATACGGAACGCAGTATGTTTCCGCGATGCCAACGAATCTCTACGGCTCCAATGACAGTTACGACTTGAACAATAGCCATGTTCTGCCAGCTCTCATCCGTAAAGCCCACGAGGCGAAACAGCGGGAAGAAGCGACTTACCCGGTCTGGGGATCGGGGCGTCCAAGACGCGAGTTTCTCTACGTGGACGACATGGCGGACGCCTGCATGTTTCTGATGGAGCGGGACGACATCCGCGACGGGCTGTTCAATATCGGTACTGGAGAAGATAGCACGATCGGCGATCTCGCCCAGACCGTCAACGAAGTTATTGGATTCAAGGGCTCGATTGTCTTCGATCCGACCAAACCAGACGGGACGCCACGCAAGCTCCTCAATGTGGATCGGATGCGCGAACTGGGTTGGCAGGCCAAAACCAGCCTTAAAGAAGGTATCCGCAAAGCTTATGCGGACTTTCTAGGGCGCTTTCCCGAAGGAACGATTTGACCGCCCCGCGATGGCTGCGTGGCGAATCCTACCGTGCCCTCCAAAACTCGGGCGATGGCCCCAGCCGTGCCTTCAGTCTTCCATCATTCGGAAGACCATCACTCGATTGATATGGCGTCGGCCGAGCGATCGGTTCGTTCGGCGAATTCACGGTTTCGCTCATGGGAGGAATGGTGGTGGCAGATCGTCCGGTCAACAGGATCGCTCTATTCATCGATGGACTAAATCTGTACGCCACGTCCAGGGCGCTCGGCTTCGACATTGATCACAGGCTGTTGCTGAAGCAGTTCGAGAGCCAGGGAACGCTACTCCGAGCCTTCTATTATACGAGAACGAGTGAGGACCTGGAGGTGTCTTCTGTGCGTCCGTTCATCGATTGGCTCGACTACAATGGCTTTACCGTCATCACGAAGCCAACGAGGGCGTGCATCGACACGAGCGGCCAGCGCGTAGTGAAATGCAGCATGGATATCGACCTCGCGGTCGATGTCCTGGAGCTTGCCGGCCATGTAGACCGGATCGTGCTGTTTTCGGGCGACGGTAATTTTCGCAGGCTCGTGATGGCCGTTCAACGGCGAGGTGTGCACGTGACCGTGGTCTCGACGGGAGCGACACAGCCGGCAATGGTCGCCCACGGGCTGCGGCGCCAGGCTGATGCATTCATCGATCTCCTGGAGCTGAAACCGAAGATCGGCCGCATTGTCACCGGGCGACCACGCGCGGCACTAGGCACCGATCAATCTACCTCGCTGCGCGGCCGCGGCGCAGAGCCGATGATCTAGGAATTCCTGCATCCATCGTCACAGGCGGTGGAGGAGCCAAGCGCGCTCGGCCAACCAGCCGAGCCTTTTCAAGCAAACTTGAGAATGATTATGGGAGCGGGAGCGGTTCGCGAGCGCATGATACGTCAGAGCGGGCCCGCGATTCCTTCCTCGAACCTGGCGCTCACTATTCCGAGCGCAAGCTTGCGGCCGTCTCGCGACAGGGCGAGCTGTTGCGGCGATTTTGCTAACGGCATTCTTAGCTCGAGAATGAGCGGATACCCCGGCCCAAGCCGGAGGCCGCCAAGCGGGACCGGGATCGCACTCACATCCTTTCTTAGCGTAACCTCGGTCAGCTTTATGTTGCGGGCCCAGAACTCGACTTTTTGCTCAGGCGTCATCGGGGTAATGAACACTCTGCACTCTATGAGAAGTTTCGCAGTTTCGGCGGGGTCGCTCAGAATCACGAGCCCCAGCTGCACTCGATCGCCGTCCGACCATACGCCCCAAGATTCCGAAAACGACCAGCCCAGCACAAGCGCGCCGCTGTTTTCGCCGTTCTGAAATGTCAACGGCCGGCCACGCTCCACGCGCGGGAAGCGGGCGACCTCATATCCAAAACCTGGATGGAATCGATCGATCAGGCTCAAGGTACCGAAAAAAGAGCCAGACGGAACCGCGGCCGCAATGAAAAGCCATAGAATGATTTGCCGACGGCGGGGCATACTGAACAAAAATTGGAGTGCAGCTGGCGAGGTCGTTCCGGCCCGATGATCTTCCCAACCTATGCTGATTGGAACGAGCGCAACGCACTCTTCATTGCGCCCAAGGAGCCCGATCGTCAATCGCCGCTATACGCGAACCAGAAATCGCCCTTGCCGGCTTGAGCGCCGACTCTTGGTCATATGCTGGCGCTGTCAGGTCGGGCTTTGTTGAATTCATCTTCAGGCAGAAGCATCCTGCGTCGACGTCCGCAAAGATAATGGATGTCTATCTCAAATGGGACTGGCCTCGCTGTCGCGAACAATCCTAAGTTCCCGAAGGATTTTCTCTCCTGCCGTACCAACGGCACCGCGGCGTCGTCCCGATCGGTCCCCTGTTCGGGCGCGTCATCTTTATGTTGTGCGCAAGACTTTAAAAGCAATTCTTTCAACTCTGGTGTGTCATGCCCACTCGAAAAGCACTGGCTCTCGACAACACGTTCGAAGACGCAGATCTCGACTTCACAGGGACGTCCACGACGCCGCTTCAGCCGTCAGCTGTTAATCAAGCGCCCGTTCGGAGCAGCGAGGCGGGCAGCTCCGAAAATACGGAAACGATGTCGTTTCAGGGCAGCGGTCTTGTTTTTGTCAACACCTGGGGGGCGGGCGCAAGCACGCAGTTCAAGAACATCGTGATCAGCGCCGAGCAGTATCTTTCACAGCTGTTCCCCAATGCCTGTACCGTCAATTGTACATTCGATCTTCAATCTCTGAACCCGGCTTATTCCGGCGAAAATTTCTTCAACCCTGTTCATGTGTCGTATGCTTCCTTCGCGAGCGCCATTCAGCAGCATGCTCACACCGCCGCGGGTAAAGCGGCAGCTACTGTCTTGATGAACACCGCCGATCCCACCGGCGGGGCGGGACTTAACGTTTCGATCGGCGAGGCGCGGATTCTCGGCTTGGCCAGTGCCGGAAACGGCACCGACGATACGATCTATCTGAACAACGTCTACTGGACGGCTTCTGCCCTGCAGAACTATCCGAATGACGCGAAGGCGGTCATCCTTCACGAGCTGACGGAAGGGATCATGGGACGAGTCGGCGGGCTCGGAAAGTCTGGTAATAGTTGGGCCCCCATGGATTTCTTTCGCTACACGGCGAGCGGGCAGCATGATTATACGGGTGGCTCGGACGGCAAGAGCACATTCTTCTCGATCGATGGCCGCAGCGTCTACACTCAGTTGCAGTTTCACGCATCCTATGCGAACGGCACCAACGACGGCTTCGATCTCGCTGACTGGGATGGCGTCCTCGGGGATTCGAATAACTACGACCCATTTGGGCCGGGCGGTCCGGGCGTAGGCGGCCCGGGGGTCCTGTCACCCGAGGATATCCAGATCATGCAGGCCCTCGGGTGGGGACTGCAAACGCACACGCCGAAAGACTTAAACGGCGACGGCATCTCGGACGTTCTGTTCCGGAACAATTCTACCGGCGATTGGGGTTACGAGGCGCTCAACGGAACCGGTGGCGGCACCTGGCATGCCCTTAGCCTCACCTCGGCTGCCTACAGCGTGGTTGGAGCCAGCGATTTCAATGGCGACGGCATCGCCGACGTTCTCTATCGAAACAACAGCACTGGCGACTTTGGCGCGGCTCTGTTCAATAGCAGTGGCAATGCGACCTGGGAGCCGCTCGGCGGCTCATCCATAGGGTACAGCGTCGTCGGGGCGGGCGATTTCAACGGCGACGGCGTCTCGGATATTCTGTTTCGAAACAACGCAAGCGGTGATTGGGGCTACGACGCGCTCAATGGCTCCGGCGGCGGCACCTGGCATGCCTTGAACCTGACCTCGCCTGCGTACAACGTCGTCGGAATAGGGGATTTCAATGGTGACGGTGTCGCAGACGTCCTTTACCGAAACAACGGCACCGGCGATTTTGGCGCGGCTCTGTTCAATCATAATGGCAATGCGACGTGGGAGCCGCTTGGCAGCTCATCGACCGCATACAGTGTTGTTGGAACAGGGGACTTCAACGGCGATGGCATCTCGGACGTTCTCTTCCGAAACAACACCACGGGCGATTGGGGCTATGAGGCGCTCAATGGATCCGGCGGCGGCACATGGCATGTCTTGAGCACCACCTCAGCTACCTACAGCGTTGTCGAAGTCGGTGATTTCAACGGCGATGGCGTCGCCGATGTCCTCTTCCGTGAGAACAGCACTGGCAATTTCGGTGCTGCCTTGTTCGGTAACAACGGCATCCCGACCTGGCAACCGCTCGGTGGCTCCTCTGCCGCGTATAGCGTCGTTGGCGGAACCAATTGGACCTGAGATGATCCGCGTCGTCATCGAGGACAGGGCGCAACCAAAAAGGGACCGCCCGATCCAAGGGATGGTCCAGGTATAACTCTTTGCAGTGCTGCCCGCGGGTCCGCCCTTATCGCAGCGGCGGGTCCGCAGACATGCAATCCTCCACTTCATTGCGGACACCCGCCGCGTCGAAGGCAGATGCGCCGTTCCTCAGAATCTGCACGGCGCGCGCGCCGTAGGTGGTTATAGCGTTTCCGAGGAGCCGTTTCTTGCACGATAATGTTCGCGTCGACACTGGCTTGGCGGCCCTTTGCGGAATCGCGGCGTATTACAGGATCGCAGCCGATCCAACGAGCCTCGCACGCGAGATGGCGCTCAAAAGCAATGCCGAAGCAGGCGACGTGATCCGAGCAGCTAGGATTGCGGGCCTAAGGGCTCGGCTTGTGAGGAAGCCCTCCATCAGGCGGGTAGCCACTGTGCCACTTCCGGCTATCACGCGCTTGCAGGACGGAACGTTTGTCGTTCTCGGGGGCCGCACTCCATCTGGTTTCATCCGTGTCGTCGATCCCATCACCCGGATATCCCGTGAATTACCGATCGACGAAATCCACCGTGCCATGGACGATTTCGTCCTCCTTATTCAGCGCCGCGTCGGCGGTTCAGGGGTCGATCCAAGGCATTTCGGTTTTCAATGGTTTCTGTCCTCGGTATGGCGCTATCGCCGTCCCTTGCTACACGTTGTTGTGGCCTCTCTGTTTGTGCAATTGTTCGCGCTTGTGACCCCCCTGTTCTTCCAAGTTGTCGTCGACAAGGTCCTTCCACACAAGTCCTATTCGACGTTGCTTGTGCTGGTCGGCGGGATCGCGGCGATCGGGCTTTTCGATGTGGTGCTGCAATATCTGCGGACCTACGCGCTTGCGCACACGAGCAACCGTATAGACGTCGAGTTGAGCCATCGTCTTTTCGGTCACCTTTTGCGACTGCCGATCAGCTACTTCGAAAGCCGTTCGGCCGGCCAGACCATCGCGCGAGTTCGCGAGTTGGAAACTATCCGAAGCTTCTTGACAGGCCAGGGGCTTTTTTCACTCGTCGACCTGCTCTTTGCGTTTGTGTATATCGCCGTGCTCGAGGCGTACTCGGTCAAGCTGACCTGGACTGTTCTCGCAGCGATCCCCGCCTATCTGCTGATTGCGATCGTCGTCCGGCCACCGCTCAAGGAGATGATAAACGAGAAGTTCAATTTGGGCGCGGCGAGCCAGCAGTTCATCGTGGAATCCGTCGTCGGAATCCAAACGATAAAGTCATCGGCGGTCGAGCCGATTATCAGGACGCAATGGGAAGAGCGGCTGGCTGCCTATGTTCGGTCTGCCTTCGCAGCCACCAAGCTCGGCGCCGGCGGACAGAACGCAATCCAATATGTTTCCAAACTCTCCTCAGCTCTTCTGCTCCTGTTTGGCGCGGAAGCAGTCATCAATGAAGAACTGACCATTGGCGGGCTCGTCGCATTCAACATGATTGCCGGCCAAGTGGCGCAGCCCATCCTGCGACTTTCGCAGTTCTGGCAGGATTTCCAGCAGGTGCAAGTCTCGGTCGAACGGCTGGGGGACATTCTGAACGCTTCGCCCGAGCATGCCCCTGCTGTGTTCGAGAGAATGTCGTCCCCAAAAGGGCAGGTTGAATTCAAGCACGTGACCTTCCGCTACGCGCCCGGAGAGCAGGACGCTCTCAAGGATGTCTCCTTCACCATCAATCCCGGGGAAGTTATCGGGATTGTTGGTCCCTCAGGTTCGGGCAAATCAACCTTGGCCAAGCTCACCCAGCGACTCTATGTGCCGAGCGAAGGAGAGGTGCTCCTCGATGGCAGAAATCTCGCCCACATCGATCCTGTCTGGCTTCGGCGGCATATTGGCGTGATACTTCAGGAAAGCACGCTCTTTCACCGTACGATCCACGAGAATATTGCGCTCGCGAATCCGGCGATGTCTCGATCGCAGGTCATAGCCGTCGCGCGACTTTCGGGCGCCGACGAGTTCGTCTCGAAGCTCCGCCAAGGTTACGACACCATCCTCGAGGAGCGCGGCGTCAATCTTTCGGGTGGTCAACGCCAACGCCTCGCTATCGCGAGGGCCTTGGCGACCGACCCGCCGATCCTGGTTTTCGACGAGGCCACGTCGGCTCTCGACTACGAGAGCGAGCAGATCATTCAGACCAACATGCGCCATATCGCTCGGGGAAGGACTGTAATCATTATCGCTCATCGACTGGTAACGGTGCGGCATTGCGACCGCATTATCGGTGTGGTCGATGGGCGGATCGTTGAGACAGGAACGCACGACGCTCTCGTGCGGCGCCCCCAAGGCCTTTATGCGCGTCTATGGGCGCTGCAGAACAACACGGCCAAAGACCAACCGGTCGCTTAGGAAGCGCGCGCCATGTCTTTGCCAAGATACCGCATGCCTCGCCTGCCGCACCGGACCCGATCGGATCAGGAGTTCCTGCCGGCGGCGCTTGAGATCCTGGAAATGCCGCCATCCCCCGTCGGAGTCGCATTGATGTGGATCATCTGCGGACTGGCGCTTTCTGTGTTGATTTGGTCTTATGTGAGCCGCATCGACGTGATCGCCATCGCCCAGGGTAAGATTCAACCTGTCGGACGGGTAAAAGTCGTCCAGCCGAGCGAGCCCGGAAGGATCGTCTCAATTCACGTCCAAAACGGACACCTGGTGACCGAAGGTCAGGAGCTGGTCGGACTGGAGAGCGGCGAGGCCGATGCTGATGTGAATGAACACAGAGCTCACCTGCACGCGCTCCGCGGGGAAGCGATCCGGCGAAAGGCCGCCCTGCGCGCTATTGAATCGCGGCGGGTTGCTGCGAGTCCGGCCATAGAGTGGGGCGACGATATTCCGCGCGAGGTGCGGGAGCGCGAAGCTCTCGTGCTGGAAGGAGTTCTCAACCAGCTCAAGGCGAAAACCGCGGAACTTGAGGCTGAAAAACATCAAAAGGAACTGGAACGAAATCTTTACGCCGCAACGAGCAGCGCGTTGGACACGCTCGTTGCCACCCTTCAGGAGCGGGTCGACATGCGCGCGAGCCTTGCGCGAACCGGCTCCGGATCGAAGGCCGATCTCATCGATTCATTGGAGCGGTTGCAGGATCAGAAAGCGAAGCTTGCGACCGCGCGCGGTCAGTTTAACGAAAGCGAGGCCGCCATGGATGTCCTGAGCCAGCGCATCGAGGTCAGCTTCAGCGATTTTGCGGCTGATGACCTGCAAAAACTCGCGGAAGCCGAGCGTGAGATCGACAGCATTCAGCAACGAATGGCCAAGGCTCGCGTTCGACAGCAGCGCATGGTGCTGAAGAGTCCGATAGCCGGGCGGGTCAGCGCAATGTCCGTGACCACCCTCGGCCAGGTTGTGAATACCGGCGACGAAATCATGAGGATCGTACCAGACGCGGCCAGTCTGGAAATCGAATGCTATATACCCAATCGTGACATCGGCTTTGTTCATCCAGGACAGGCCGCCGTAGTCAAGATCGAGTCCCTGCCGTTCACGCGATACGGTACGATCGATGCGACACTCCTGAACATTCAAGATGACGCCATCCCTGAACCGGATGCCACGCAGGCCGAAGGCAATCCCATCCGGCCACTCGAAAATCGCGGATTTGCCGGCGCTCAGCGTACACAGAACCTCGTGTTTCCCGCCACCCTTCGTCCCGAGGTCACGAGAGTGATTGCGGACGGCACGCCCGTACCTCTCTCGCCCGGAATGGCTGTCAGGGTTGAAATAAAGACCGGAAGCCGGCGCGTGCTCGAATATGTGTTTTCGCCGCTGGTCGAAATAACCGCTCAAGCGCTTAGAGAACGCTGATGCATCATCTCGACGAAAACCGTGCTGGTCTCCTAGAGGCCGGGATCTTGCGGTAAATCGACGGACGGAGAGAGTTCTTGCTGTTTTTCTGTCTTGATGTCGCGCCTGCGCAGGACGACCAAGCCCAACAGCCCAATCAAGACCAACACGATTCCACTTCCGATCACTAAGTACGAGAGTAAGACATCATCCACAGCTACGGCTTTCGCTTTTGACTTTGCCGCCAAAAATAACCCTCCTGATCGGACGCGGACCGTGGACGCGCCAAGTTCTCGCTGAGCCGTAATTCCATCAGGCGAGCTCTAGCATCTCAAGCGCTTTCAGACGGCTCGTGCTCTCGGCCGCGATCGGCTCACATGTCTCTCGGCCCATGATGGCTTGAGTCCGGAAAGCTCGACAAGTACCGAATGGGATATTGCCACGGGAGCGCCAAAGCCTAGAATTGAGCCACGGTGGCGCTGCCGAGTGCCGACTCCGACGTTGCCTCACTTGATTGAGGGTGCCGCGGCCTTTTCTCAACGGGTGCGCCAACGTGCTGTTCAATTCGCCGGAATTCTTGTTGGCGTTCCTGCCGGTCACGCTGATCTGCACGGCTGTCACCCTCAGGGTCGCCGGCCGGCGAGCCGGGTTGATCTGCCTCGGCGCCGGGTCGCTCTTCTTCTATGGCTATTGGGAAGTCGCTTCGCTCGCGATCATCGGGTTCTCGATCGCCTGGAATTTCGGGCTCTCGCATCTAGTTGCCCGCAGCCGCAAGCCAATCTACCGTCTTGCGTTTATGTGGCTCGGAATCGCCGGCAATCTCGCGGCGCTTGGATACTACAAGTACGTGAATTTCTTTCTGGCGAATGTCGCGCCTCTGTTCGGCGCGACGCCGGCCGCCATCGCCATGACGCTGCCGCTGGCCATCTCGTTCTATACCTTTCAGCAGATTGCCTTCATGGTCGACATTTACGGACGAAAGATGGACCGCGTTCCCTTCGCAGAATATGCGGGCTCGGTCGTTTTTTTTCCTCACCTGATCGCGGGGCCGTTGCTTCACTATCAGGACATCGTCTCGCAATTCAAAAGACGGTTGTCCGTAAGCCAAGCCACGCTCTCGGCTGGACTCCCGATCTTCGCGGTCGGCCTGGTAAAAAAGGTCGCGATCGCGGACGGCCTCTCCGTCTATGTCGGGTCTATCTTTGCCCGCGGCGCGACCACTCTGCCGGACTTCTTTTCGGCATGGGGGGCCGCGCTCGGCTACACGGCGCAGCTCTATTTCGACTTTTCAGGCTACTCCGACATGGCGATCGGGATCGCCCTGATGTTCGGAATTACCCTACCGGTCAACTTCCGTTCCCCCTACAAGGCAACATCCATCATCGACTTTTGGCGGAGATGGCACATCACCCTCTCGAGCTTTCTCAGAGACTATCTCTATATCCCGCTCGGCGGCGGTCGGGTCGGGCCCGTGCGGCGCCTCATCAATTTGCTGATCGTCATGCTCCTTGGAGGATTGTGGCATGGCGCCGCCTGGACTTTCGTTTTTTGGGGCGGGCTGCATGGCAGCCTCTTGATTCTCAATCATTTCTGGCGCGAGAGGATTTCACCAAGGCTCGGTCGCCTCGACGCGGCGCTCGGCCCCATCTATGCCGGCGCGACGTTCCTCGCAGTGGTTATCGCGTGGGTCTTCTTCCGCGCGCCAAATTTTGCGACCGCCCAGCACGTCATCCTCGGCATGTGCGGTCTGTCCACGCTCTCGTTGCCCGGCGAGGTCGCTTATCTGTTAGGGGTGGATGAGCTTCCCGGGGTCACCTGGGGACAGACACTTCCGTTTAAAGACTTCGCTACGCTTTGGCTCCTGCTCGCCTTCGCGTTCGCGCTGATCTGGGGCGCGCCGAACACCGCAGACCTGTTCAATCTCGACGACAAAGCTCAATTTCGGTCCGATTGGACGGCCGGCCGCTCATTTGCGACCGCAATCACGACCGGCATACTACTCTGGATATCAGCCTTCAACGTGTTCGGATCCGCTCCCTCGGAATTTCTCTACTTCCAGTTTTGAAGGAAGCTCGCAGCATGCGTCAAATCTGGATTACATTATTAGTCGTGTTCGTCCTCACAGCAGTGTGGGACATTGCCCTGCCTTGGGCGCGGCCATCATATGAGACGGCCTGGATCCAAGGCATCTATGACCGCAAAGAGGGGGCGGCTGCCAGGATCGCGGGGCCAAAAGTCGTGCTGATAGGTGGATCGGCTACCCATTTCGGCTTTTCGGCCGAGCAGATCAGCCGGGAGACAGGCACCCAGGTCGTCAATCTGGGCACTCACGCCGGTCTCGGCGCAGACTATATTCTTGCGCGCGCCGAGCGTTCCCTCAAGCGCGGCGACACCGCTATCCTCGCCCTCGAATATCACCTTCTCAAGGCCTCGCCGCCGACCGAAATCGCTTCAAGCTTCGTGCCGATGTTCGACCCTCGCTACGTTGCTGGAGCGAAAGCGGTCGAAATACCTCGATTTGTCTGGGGTATCTCGCCTCAACGGCTGCTTTTTGCCACGGTTCAGCGGACCATCCCTCATACAAGTCCGCTTTACCGGATTGAAACTGTAACCGAGCTCGGAGACGAGACGGCCGGCTCGAATGGGGAAATCACGCCGACAATGCGTGCCGCGGCGAGGTCTTATCCGCCGATCCCGGCGCTGGGCCTCCGAAGCGATATGCCCCTTCCATCGATCCGCTCTTTCGTCCAATGGGCCCGCGCGCACGGCATTACGGTCAAGTATGTATGGCCGCCCATGGTGAGGCGCCGCGCCTACGCATCGGATCCGCGCTACTCTGAGCTGTTCGACGCTATACGAAGTACTTTCGAAGGCCTAGGCGTGCAGGTGCTCGGTCAGCCTTCGGATTTCTTCCTTGACGAAGATGAGCTGCTCGACACTTTCTACCACGCCAATCGGCGAGGCCGCTTCAGGATGGGGCATCAGCTCGCGCGGGTTCTGGATCCCCAGGCGGACGCAACACTTCCTTAGGCTGATTATCGAACACCGTGCCACCGAAACCTCACCACGAAGACCGATAAGCGCAAAGCCAAAAAAGACTCAAAACTCACGCGCTGAGGAGACCTTGCTCGTCGCCCCGCCGCTTGAATGTAAGCGCGATTTCCCCCGCACGTTGACGCCGGCGCTTTTGACGGATGGCCTTCGTATCGGGGGGGCGTCTGGCCTGTTCAGGCAGTGGCGGTTTTGGGGAAGTTGAAGGGCAGCAGGTCGGTGATATCGGCGTCGCCCGCGCGCTGAGGCAATTCGGTGAGGACGTGGCGCAACCAGGCTAACGGCTCGACGCGTGAGGCGCGGCAGGTCAGCATCAGGCTGTAGACGACGGCGCTGGCCCTGGCGCCCTCGACGGTGTCGCTGAACAGCCAGCTCTTTCTGCCAGTGGCAAAGATTCTGATATCACGCTCCAGGAGATTGTTGTCGATCGGCATCCTGCCGTCCTCGGCGTAGCGCGTCAGATATTCCCATTGGTTTCGGGTGTAGGATATGGCGTCGCCAAGCTTGCTGTCCGGCAAGACCTTCGGGGCGATTTGATCGAGCCATTCCTTGAGGGCGTTCAGGACGGGAATGCTGTGTTGCTGGCGGAAGCGGCGAATGCATTGATCTGGCGTTTCGCCTCTGTCTGGTTTTTCGTCCCGCGCCTGCCTTTCAACCCGGTAAAGCTGTTCGAAGAACCGCAGCGCCTGCTCGGGCGGACCGCCGCCTTTCTTCCTCGCCTTGAGGGCATCGACAAAGCGTCGCCTGGAGTGGGCCATGCATCCAATGTGGGTTGCCCCTTCCAGCGTGCGCCAGGCGGTATAGCCGTCACCCATCACGATGCCACGGTAATCGCCGAGAAAGGCCTGCGGGTGGATTTGGCCACGGCCTGGCTGATAATCGAGAAGCACGATGGGCTGGTCGCTGTCCTCGCCGCTGCGATAGGCCCACATATACGATGTGCTGGTGGCCTCTCTGTCCTTTTCCTTGAGGACCTGAACCGTCGTCTCGTCGCCATGGATGAGGGGCTGCGATCTGAGCCGCAGCTTCAGGGCGTCATAGATGCGGGAGAGATGCTTCTCGCTTGAGCCGATCACCCAGTGGCCCAGAGCGCCGCGGCTGACAGCAACACCGGCGCGTTCGAATGCCTGCGCCAGGCGGTAGAGCGGCGTGCCATCGACATATTTATGAACCAGCGCGAACGCCAGCGTTGAGGCTGTGGCAACGCTGCCCGGCAAGGGCTGCGTCGGCATCGGCGCCGTCACGACAGGTGCGTTGATCCCGGTGCGATCGCAATGGCGGCACCCATATTTGAAGCGCACATTCTGTAAGACCTTCGCCTTCACCTCGATATGAAGTTGCTCGGTAAAGGCCTCGCCCATGCGATGCATCTGGCCACGGCAACACGGACAGGCCTTCTGATCGTCGGGCAGGTCATACTCGACGCGCTCGCGCGGCAGGCTTGCCGGCAGCGGTTTGCGCCCGCGCTTTTTTCCTGTCGTGCTTTCGACGGGTGGCAAACCTGTGTCCGGAAGTTCGGCGATATTGTCCGTATCACTGCCGGTGTCATCTTCGTCCGCGACCTGCTCAGCTTCATTGAAGAGACGATCGACGTGCTTTTCGCTGCGTGGCGCAAAACGATGCAGGCGTGCCAGCGCCAGTTCTTCCTCGAGTTTGACGACGCGTTCGGCGAGCTGAAGGTTCTCCGCCTGCAGCGCGGCAATCCGCGCCAAAAGCACTTCAACACTCGGTTCGCCGGTTCGATTCATCGGATTCTTGAATCTGAACCGTACCGACGCGTCAACCGCTCAACTCGAGAGCTCAGCCGGCAACCTGATATTGCCGCAACGGATGGCGGACCATCGCATCGATATCGATGCCGTCGAGGATCCAGTGCAATTGCTCGGTCGTAAGCGTGACGACCGCCTCTTGGCGGCGCGGCCATCGGAACTTGTCCTCGGTCAGCCGCTTCAGGACCAGCACGAAGCCGGACCGATCGAAGAACAGCAGCTTTATCCGGTCGCAACGGCGATTGCAGAACGCAAAAACCGCCGGAGCAAACGGATCGAGCGCCATCGCCTCCTGGACCAGAACCGCAAGGCTGTTGATGCCAGCCCGGAAGTCGATCGGCTCAAGGTGCAGATAGACTTGCAGGTCACCGCCCAGTCTGAACATGGCTCAGTGCTCCGATGATCGCCGTCAATGCATCTACATCGCCGCATTCCAGCGCGAGCTTCACGCCATTCGGCAGGGACGCGCTCACTTTGGCCGGAGAGCAAAAAGCTGCAGTTCTTTTGGATTCCGAATCACGCACTTCATCGCAAGTCGCCGGCAAATCCACCGTCGCCACGCTGCTCTGCCGCGACAGGGCCCGATCGGCAGTCCTCTCAAGCTGAACCGGGATGAACGCCGGTGGTGAAGACGGCGGCAGCGACCTGGTCGCCGTCCACTTCTTGATCCACTTCCGAAGAAGGTTCGCATTGACCCCATGTTCGAGCGCAAGCCTCGATACCGAAACCCCAGGTTCAAGGCAGGCCGCGACAAGACGGTCCTTCGACGTGGGATCGTATCGCCGGCGCCCATTCCGGCCAACAAGCCTGACCCGCAGTTTCTGATCATCGTCTGCCATCACAAGGTGTCCACCTAATTTGGTGGACACCTCATGCATCACAGCACTCAACCGCAAAAGGTGCGGGGAAATTCGCGCTTACGCTTGAATGGCGCCGATCGTCCACACAGCACTGCTGCAGCGCGACAATCAGGATGGAGGCCCCTCATTCAGTTTGTCGCTCTTCACACTGCAGTCCTGATGTGTTCAGCGGCAGCTTCTATCCGTTATCCCCGGATTGTCTCCGACCTGCGAAGACGGTGAAGGCTCCAAGAGTTGCGAAATCGTGACCTAGCCCGCACGCGTGGCAAAAGGCGATGAACTCCTGCGGATCAATGATTACTTCGATGATGGTATCGCCGCGCGCTCGAAATTTCTCAATTTGTTGCTCTATCGCCTGCTCCCATTCCTCGAAGGTATCGAGGAGCTGAGCGCTTGGTACCCATCGATCGCATTCTCTCATAATGCTCCCGTCGAAAGATGGGGATGTTGCGCTGGGCCATGCGTCTTCGTCTCCAATCTCTAGAAATCGCTAGGCAAGCTGCTTCGTGGCTTGACTAAGCTGCCGGTACACGGGGCAGTTGGCCAACTGCTCTCTTGATGGCTCGCGCTGAGTCGCTGATTCACGTATAGCAGTATCCCACGTAACAGGGATAAGGGCACCCCGCCGACGCTGCGTATCCCAAATGGGACGGGCGAAAAATCCACTCGGCTGCTAAGTAGCGCGTCCGCATTTCTGGCAAGAGCCTGCGGGGCCAGTCGATGTCGTTCCAGGGCAGACCAATGTCCGATCGGCCGGACCGGGAAGCTGCGTGCGGGATGCAAGATCCGCCTGAACGCAGCAGGCCTGATGGGCTCTTGAAGGTGGATTTCCAACAAGCCCGATCAATGGAGTTCGCGAGGATGGCAGACATGATACCCGAGGTCATTTCTCCTCGCTCGCGGAAGGATTTTTTCTCAGGCCGGTCGAATGGCTGCGTCAATCTGGTCCGTTACATCGCTGGCACACGGAATGAGCCGGGCGCAAGAGCGATCCGGATCGGGGTGATAGATTTTCTTGTTGTGGCGCTAGCCCTCGTATTTCCATGGTCGACAACCGCAACCACGGGTCTCGCGCTTCTCATTTGCATCATGATCGCGATCACCTATGGCGCGCAAGAGATGATCAACGGTCTAAGGCGTCCCGCCTGTGCGCTTCCGCTCCTGCTCCTCGGACTGGCGTCCGTCGGCACATTTTGGGCTCATGGCGTACCTTGGCCGGAGCGGTTGCACGCATTTGGGAAGGTATCCAAATTCATCTGCTTCCTTCCGTTGTTCGTGCACTTTCAAAATACGTCCCGCGCAGGATTGGTGTTCGCAGCCTATCTCCTGTCTAACCTCGTGCTGCTTGCGCTCTCATTCCTGGTGTTCCTCTCGGCAGACATCACTAGCGTTGTCGGAGCGAAGGCTCCGGGCGTCCCCCTGAAGAACTATTTGGACCAGAGCCAGGCCTTCGCGTTCATCGCCATCGTCCTTGTGTCGCTTGCGGCGGAAGCCGTCCGTCGACAGCAGCGGCCCCAAGCGAGCTCACTTGCCGCTCTATCCGCCGCATTCTTCGCGAACCTCGCTTTTGTGAATATTGCGCGGACCGCATTTATTTATCTGCCGGTGATGCTCGCGCTCGTCACGGTCCGCTATGTCCGCGGGTGGTACTCTCTCGCTGTCTTGGCTGCCATTTGTGTGCTCGCGGTCGGAGCATGGGAAATGTCTCCGAATCTCCAGTTCAAGATGGTGCGACTCATGGGCGAGGTTGATGCTTTTCAGACCAACACCATGTTTGTGAACGGTGTTGAGACTGGCGGCGCGGAGCGTCTCGAATTCTGGCGCAAGTCAATCGGATTCATTCGCTCGGCGCCGGTCCTTGGTCATGGTACCGGCTCGACAAAGCAATTGTTTGCAGCTGAAGCAGCCGGGCAAACCGGCATTGAGGCAAAAGTCGTCGATAATCCCCACAATCAGACACTTGCTGTAGCGATCCAGTGGGGGATGCTCGGATGCGTCGTTCTTTACGGCATGTGGGGCGCCCATCTCCTGTTGTTTCAAGAAGGGCTCAGCGGCCGGAAGGGCACTCTACTTGCATGGATCGGCCTAATTGCAGTCGCGCAGAACGTTCTAAGTTCGTTGCTCAACTCGCATTTGTTCGATTTCTACCAGGGGTGGCTCTACTTGTTCGTGGTCGCGATCGTCGGCGGACAACTGCAGGCAAAGAGGCGCTGCACGGAGGATAGCCAGAGCTAGCTGACGCCTGAGCCGGCGGAGCGTGCCCTGTTGGTTCTGTTTTGCTCACTCCAGCCGCGATTAAAGCTTTGCGAGCGCAGCGTCCAGCGCATTCTGGAACACGGTCTCGTCAACATGACGGGATCTTCGGCGCGAACTTCCTTCTTCACGAGATTGGCGACCGGCATAGTCAGCGGCAGCAACGTGTTGGTGCTGTGCCAGCTCTTGATCCAGTGCTCCGAATTGGAGCGGTGTCGTCGATGACGGGGAGGATCAGCGTGGGCGAGTGGCGGCACGCCGTCGGCATCAGCGATCAGCGTGTCGAACAGCGCAGATCTCCAGCAACTGATGCCAGTCGGCACAAACGCGCCAAGCGCGACATCTCCACGCCCAGCACCAGTCCGACATGGCCCAAGCCAACTTCGGCCACAAGTCGTTGAAAGCCTAAGCGCCCTTCGATGCTCGCGCCAGACCGCCGTGATCGTCGTCGATGACGACAATGCTCTCACGCGCCCAGCCGAACTGGAAGGCGCGATTCCGGCGCGTTACGCTCGCGCGTCAGTAGCTTCTCGCTCCCAACAGCCCAAGGCTGGCCTACAAAATCGGCTCGAAATGCAGAGTTACATTAGCCCATTCCAAATCTGCTGGCACCGCATCCCGGCTAGGGAGCGTCTTCGATACAGCAAGCATTTTTTCTCTGCTCTACGCTGGCTCCCTACGACGACTGAATACTTGTTGAACTGCCCCCCTTCCTGCCTCTTCTATTCATCCCCGTCGCCGATCGCATGCTGCGAGTGGCGCTCGACGGGGGGCAATCGTGGCGGTCACTTCACTCCATTCGGAAGCATTCTCGCGTGGCGCACGCATGCTGCGTACCGCGCTGGGCCCTGCGATAGCGACCTTCCTCGAAGATCCTTCGATCGTCGAGGTGATGCTCAACCCCGATGGTCGGCTGTGGATCGACCGGCTGTCGGGCGGCCTGGAGGATAGCGGACGAACGATGACCGCCGCCGATGGCGAGCGGATCGTGCGCCTGGTCGCCCACCATGTCGGCGCTGAGGTCCATGCCGAGAAGCCGCGCGTCTCGGCCGAGCTTCCCGAGACGGGGGAGAGGTTCGAGGGACTTCTCCCGCCCGTCGTTGCGGCGCCGGCCTTTGCGATCCGCAAGCCCGCCGTCGCGGTCTTCACCCTCAACGACTACGCGGCGGCCGGCATCATGACGGCCAGCCAGGCGGGCGTGCTCCGCGAAGCCGTCGCCGGCCGGAAGAATATCCTGGTCGCTGGCGGCACCTCGACCGGCAAGACCACCCTCACCAACGCGCTGTTGGCCGAGATCGCCGGCACCACCGATCGTGTGGTGCTGATCGAGGATACGCGTGAATTGCAGTGCCGCGCGCCGAATCTGGTCGCCCTGCGCACCAAGGACGGCGTCGCGTCTTTGTCCGATCTGGTTCGGTCCTCTCTGCGGTTGCGTCCCGACCGCATTCCAGTCGGCGAGGTGCGGGGCAGCGAGGCCCTGGAGCTCCTCAAAGCCTGGGGCACCGGCCATCCCGGTGGGATTGGAACGATTCACGCGGGCACGGCGCTGGGCGCACTCCGCCGCCTCGAACAGCTCATCCAGGAAGCTGTCCTCACCGTGCCCAAGGCGCTGATCGCCGAGACGATTGATGTCGTCGCGGTGCTGCGCGGCCGCGGCAGCGAACGCCGCCTCGCCGAACTTGCTCTCGTCGCCGGCCTCGATCCCGCCACCGGCGATTACCGCGTCCAGTCCGCCGGGGCGGGCGGCCAATCCTCGTTTCCCAAGGACCCATCATGATCCAGTTCCCTCCCGCGATCCGTCGCGTTCGCCGCCGCTTCACCAAACTCGCGGCGATAGCCTTCATCTCCATCGCTGTCGCGCCCGCGGCCTACGCCTCCGGCTCCTCGATGCCGTGGGAGACGCCGCTCAATCAGATCCTGGAGTCGGTGCAAGGTCCGGTCGCCAAGATCATGTCGGTCATCATCATCACCGTGACCGGCCTGACGCTCGCTTTCGGCGATACCTCGGGCGGCTTCCGCAGGCTGATCCAGATTGTCTTCGGACTGTCCATCGCCTTCGCCGCGTCGAGCTTTTTTCTGACCTTCTTCAGCTTCTCCGGCGGAGCCTTGGTCTGATGGCGGCGATTGTCGATCCAGAGGTGCCGGGCTTCTTCGCGCCGGTCCACCGCGCGCTCACCGAGCCCATCCTGATGGGCGGCGCGCCGCGCGCGGTGGCGATCGCCAACGGCACGTTGGCGGCTGCCATCGCGCTCGGACTGCGGCTCTGGATTCCCGGCGCGCTGATCTGGGCCGTGGGCCACGTCGCGGCCGTCTGGGCGGCCAAGCGCGATCCTCAGTTCGTGGACGTCGTTCGCCGTCACCTCCGCTATCCGTCCTATCTCGCAACATGAGGCTTCCATGCTGAACCTCGCCGAATATCGCAATCGGCCCACCAGCCTTCCCGACTTCCTGCCTTGGGCTGCGTTGGTCGAACGAGGCGTGATCCTCAACAAGGACGGATCATTCCAGCGGACGGCGCGCTTCCGTGGTCCGGATCTCGACAGCGCCACGCCTGCGGAGCTGGTCGGCGTGACGGCCCGCCTCAACAACGCCCTGCGCCGTCTCGGCTCGGGCTGGGCGATCTTCGTCGAAGCTCAGCGCAGCGCCGCGCAGACCTATCCGTACAGCGCCTTTCCCGATCCCGCATCGGCGCTGGTCGATCTGGAGCGGCGGAATGCTTTTGAGGAGGCCGGCGCGCATTTCGAGAGCCGCTACTTCCTGACGTTCGTCTGGCTGCCGCCGGCCGAGGACGCCTCGCGCATTGAGGGCTGGCTCTATGAGGGTCGTGCGCAGAACGGCGTCGATCCCTACGAGCTGCTGCGCGGCTTCGTCGATCGGACCAACCGCGTCCTGCAACTGGTCGAAGGGTTCATGCCCGAGGTGGCGTGGCTCGATGACGGCGACACGCTCACTTACCTGCATTCGACCATCTCGACCCGGCAACAGCGCGTCCGTGTCCCGGAGACGCCGATGCATCTCGATGCGCTGCTCGCGGACGAGCCGCTCGCCGGCGGCCTCGAGCCGCGCCTCGGCAGCCACCATCTTCGCACGCTCAGCGTGGTCGGTTTTCCGACCGCGACCCATCCCGGCATCCTCGACGAGCTGAACCGGCTTGCCTTCCCCTACCGCTGGTCAACGCGCGCGATCCTGCTCGACAAGACCGAGGCCGTGAAGCTGCTGACCAGGATCCGCCGACAGTGGTTCGCCAAGCGAAAGTCGATTGCCGCCATCGTCAAGGAGGTGATGACGAACGAGGCCTCGACATTGGTCGACAGCGACGCGGCCAACAAGGCCGCCGATGCCGATCTCGCCTTGCAGGAACTGGGCACCGATGATGTCGGCCAGGCCTACGTCACCGCGACCGTCACCGTCTGGGATGACGACCCCGGCCGCGCCACCGAGAAGCTTCGCCTCGTCGAGAAGGTGATCCAGGGTCGCGACTTCACCTGCATGGTGGAAGGGGTGAACGCGCTCGAAGCCTGGCTAGGCTCGCTGCCGGGACACGCCTACGCCAACGTTCGCCAGCCGCCGCTCTCGACATTGAACCTGGCCCACATGATTCCGCTTTCGGCGGTCTGGGCGGGGCCAGCGCGCGACGAACATTTCCGCAGCTCCCCGCTCTTCTTCGGCAAGACCGAAGGCTCGACGCCGTTTCGGTTCTCGCTGCATGTCGGCGACGTCGGACACACCCTGATCGTCGGCCCGACCGGTGCCGGCAAGTCCGTGCTGCTGGCGCTGATGGCGATCCAGTTCCGGCGCTATCGGAACAGCCAGATCTTTGCCTTCGATTTCGGCGGTTCGATCCGTACCGCCGCGCTTGCCATGGGCGGCGACTGGCACGACCTCGGCGGCAGCCTGTCGAATAGCGCTGAGGACTCCGTGTCTCTTCAACCGCTCGCACGTATCGGCGATGCGGCGGAGCGTGCCTGGGCCGCCGAATGGGCGACCGCAATCCTCGCCAAGGAAGGCGTCACCATCGATCCGACTGCGAAAGAGCATGTCTGGTCGGCGCTGACCTCACTGGCTTCCTCGCCCGTCGAGGAACGGACTATCACCGGCCTGACGGTCCTGTTGCAATCGACCGCGCTCAAGCAGGCGCTGCAACCCTATTGCGTCGGCGGTCCCTCCGGCCGGCTACTTGACGCTGAGGCTGAGCAGCTCGGCTTCGCGTCGGTCCAGGCATTCGAGACCGAGGGCCTGATCGGCGCCGGCGCGGCGCCTGCCGTGCTCACCTACCTCTTCCATCGCATCGAGGGACGGCTCGACGGCCGGCCGACGCTCCTCATCATCGACGAGGGTTGGCTCGTCCTCGACGATCCGGCCTTCGCCCAGCAGCTGCGGGAATGGCTGAAGACACTGCGGAAGAAGAACGCGTCCGTCGTCTTCGCCACGCAATCGCTCTCCGACATCGATGGCAGCAGCATCGCACCCGCGATCGTCGAAAGCTGCCCGACACGCGTTTTCCTGCCGAACGAGCGCGCGATCGAACCGCAGATCACCGCGATCTATCGGCGGTTCGGTCTGAATGATCGCCAGATCGAGATCATCGCGCGAGCGACGCCGAAGCGGGACTACTACTGCCAATCGCGACGCGGCAGTCGGCTATTCGAGCTCGGCCTCGGGCCGATCGCGCTCGCCTTCTGCGCCGCATCCTCAAAGGCCGACCATGCCGCCATCGAACGTCTGCTCGCCGAGCACGGCCGCGAGGATTTTACGCCGGCCTGGCTCGCGGATCACGAGCTGCTCTGGGCTGCCGATCTCATCCCTGATCTGACCAACCTCGAGGTGTAATCATGACCGTCCGTAAGACGCGGCGCGCAGACCTGATCGCTGCGACCGTTCTCTCGCTTGCCCTGTCGCTTCAGCCGCTTTTGATCACGCCAGCCTCCGCGCAGTGGATCGTCTACGACCCCAGCAACTTCAGTCAGAACGTGCTGACGGCGGCGCGGGAGCTGCAGCAGATCAATAATCAGATCCAGATGCTGACCAACCAGTCCCAGAGCCTGGTTAATCAAGCGAAGAACCTCGCGAGCCTGCCGATGTCGACGCTCGCCCAGCTGCAGTCGACGATCGCGCGGACCCAATCGCTGCTGAGCCAGGCGCAGAATATTTCATTCAACGTCCAGCAAATTCAAACCGCGTATTCCGGCAGCTACGGCACTGCGCCGACCACGGGGTCCAACGCCGCGCTGTTTGCCGCTGCTCAAATCCGTTGGCAGAACTCGGTCGGCGCGTTCGAAGACTCGCTGAAGGTGCAGGCTGGCGTCGTCGGCAATATACCGACCAACTCCAGTGCGATGACGTCGCTGGTGTCAGCCAGCCAGTCCGCAAGTGGCGCCCTGCAGGCCGCCCAGGCCGGCAATCAGCTCCTTGCCGTGCAATCCCAGCAGCTGTCCGATGTTGTCGCGGTTCTCGCCGCGAAGGGACGAGCGGACGCGCTGGAGCAGGCGCGTGTGACGGCGACGGAGTCGCAGGGCCAGCAGCAGTACAAGATCTTCTCGACGCGCAGCGGCTACCAGCCCGGCGACGTCACCATGTTCAGCGGCAACTAAGGGCGCGGAAGATGGATCGCTCGGATTTCTGGCGCTTAGTCGCGATGATTGCCCTGTTGGCGGTCTTCATGGCCACGCTGTCCTACATCCATCGGCGTCCGGCGCCGCAGCCGGTATCCGAGGCTCCCGCCATCTCTGCACCTGACGATCTCTCGGCCGAGCTGCGCCGCTGCCGCGCGCTTGGCCCAGAGGATGCCGAAGATCCGCACTGCCGGGCGGTCTGGGAGGAGAACCGCGCGCGCTTCTTCGGCAGGCCGGCGCGGCCCTTGCTGCCACAGGCCGCGCCGGCCACGCCTTCGACGACGAACGCTAAGGAAGGAGACACGCCATGAACAACGTCGGCGTTATCGACACCTTCCTCAATACCTACACCACCTACATCGATTCAGGCTTCGGCCTGGTCAAAGGCGAAGTCACCTATCTCGCCTCGACGCTGATCGTCATCGACATCACCTTGGCCGGCGCATTCTGGGCTTGGGGTGCAGACGAAGACATTGTCCAGCGGCTGGTGAAGAAGACGCTCTATATCGGTTTCTTCGCCTTCATCATCACCAACTTCAACAAGCTCTCAGGCGTCATCTTCAACAGCTTCGCAGGCCTCGGTCTGAAGGCCGGCGGCTCGTCGATCTCGACAGCGGACTTTTTGCGGCCGGGGCGGCTCGCGCAGGTCGGTCTCGACGCCGGGCAGCCGCTGCTGGACGCGGCAAGCCAGATGATGGGCTTCACCAGCTTCTTTGCGAACTTCGTCCAGATTGCGGTGCTGATGGTATCCTGGCTCCTGGTGCTGATCGCCTTCTTCATTCTGGCGGTGCAGCTGTTCGTCACGCTGATCGAATTCAAGCTGACCACGCTCGCGGGCTTCATCCTCATTCCATTCGCGCTGTTCAACAAGACCGCTTTCCTTGCGGAGAAGGTGCTGGGCAACGTCGTCGCCTCCGGCGTGAAGGTGATGGTGCTCGCTGTCATCGTCGGCATTGGCACCGGGCTGTTCTCCCAGTTCACCACCGCCTATGGCGGCGGCCAGCCGACGATCGAGCAGGCGCTCTCGGTCGTGCTCGCAGCGCTCGCCATGCTCGGCCTTGGCATCTTCGGGCCCGGCATCGCAACCGGTCTGGTGTCAGGGGCGCCCCAGCTTGGCGCGGGCGCTGTGGTCGGAACTGGCCTCGCCGTCGCCGGCACGGCGATGGCGGGGGGCGCAGCGCTTGGGCTGGCGGGAAGGGGAGCGATGGCAGCAAGCTCCGGCGCTGCTGCGGCTGCACGTGGTGGTGCGGCGATGGCGGGCGGAATGTCCTCCGCCTACAGCCTCGCATCTGGCGGCCGGTCCGGCGCTGGCGGCGTCGCCTCCGGGCTCGGCGGCGCCGGCCGCGCGGCGGTCAGTGCGGCGACAGCTCCCGTCAGACGCGCGTCTGCGGAAGCAGTCGGGTCAATGACGGAAAGCTTCGCCTCCGGCGCCCGGTCCGGGGTCGCAAATACCGGTGGCTCCTCGACCATGGGGACCATTGAGAGTGGCGAGGCCTCAAACGATGGAGCCGCCTCTCAAGCGTCGGCCGAGAGAAGTCCGCCCGCCTGGGCCCAACGCGTCAAGCGCAATCAGGCAGTCATTCACGGCGCGCAGACCGCCGCGCAAGCCCTCAAATCCGGCGATAGCCATGGCGGCGGCCACTCCGTCGACCTCTCGGGAGGAGAATAACGAATGTCAGTCTTTCGGCGATCGTCGGTCCGCTACGGCCGCACGCCCGAACCCGCAACCCCGTATCAGCGCGCGGCCCAGGTTTGGGACGAACGCATCGGCTCCGCCCGTGTGCAGGCGAAGAACTGGCGCCTGATGGCCTTCGGCTCGCTGATCCTTAGCTGCGGCCTTGCCGGCGGGCTTATCTGGCAATCCACGCACGGCACCGTCGTTCCCTGGGTGGTGCAGGTCGACAAGCTCGGCGAGGCGCAAGCGATAGCGCCCGCTGTGGCTGACTACAGGCCGAGCGATCCGCAGATCGCCTGGTATCTCGCCCATTTCGTCGCGATGGTGCGCTCGCTTCCAGCCGACCCGATCATCGTGCGGCAGAACTGGCTGCAAGCCTACGATTTCACGACCACGGCGGGCTCGGTGGCGCTCAACGACTACGCCCGCGCCAATGACCCCTTCGCCAATCTCGGCAAGCAGCAGGTCGCGATCGACGTCTCCAGCGTCATCCGCGCCTCGCCCGACAGCTTCCGCGTCGCCTGGGTCGAGCACCGCTATCAAGACGGCGCGCTCGCCGGCACCACACGTTGGACAGCGATCCTCACCATCGCGATTCAGCCACCCACCGACGCCGACCGGCTGCGCAAGAATCCACTCGGCATCTACGTCAACGCCATCAACTGGTCGAAGGAGCTGGGACAATGACCCCGCCGATTTCCGTAAGCGCCGTCCGTCCGGCTTCGCGTCTCTCCATCGTTCACCAAAACCGGAAAGACAGCGATACGTGCTTCCGTAAATCCGCCTTGGCGGCTTTGCTGATGTCCGTCTCAGCCCTTGGCGCCTGCGCGCACAATTTCATCCCGCCCGACATCAACTACGACACCGCGGAGCCGGCAACCCTCACCACTGATCCGCCGCCGCCCGTCAAGATCGTGGAATTGCCCAAGCCCCTGCCGCTGCCCGGGCAGTTGAAACCGCTCACCGCCGGCAAACGCGTCCCCGAAGCCGCCGATCCAAAGGTTCGCGTCAAACAGGCGAACGCCGCAGCACGGGTGCAGCCGGTCCGCACTGGCTTCATCAACGCGGTCCAGGTCTATCCATTCTCCGGCGGAGCCCTCTACCAGGTCTATACGGCGCCCGGCCAGATCACCGATGTCGCCCTCCAGGAGGGCGAGCAACTCACAGGCTCCGGACCGGTCGCCGCCGGCGACACAGTGCGCTGGATCATCGGCGATACCGAGAGCGGCGCGGGCGCGACCAAGAAGATCCACATCCTGGTCAAGCCCACGCGGCCGGAGTTGCTTACCAATCTCGTCATCAACACCGACCGGCGGACCTATCTTCTCGAACTGCGTTCGACGGAGAAGACCTATATGGCCTCGGTCTCCTGGCAGTATCCCGAGGACCAACTCATCGCGCTTCGGCAGCAGAATGCGACAGCTGAGGCCGCCGCTCCGATCGCGGCCGGCGTCGATCTCGGTTCGATCAACTTCCGCTACGCGATCGAGGGCGATGATCCGGCCTGGCGTCCGCTGCGCGCCTTCGACGACGGGAACAGGGTCTACATCGAATTCCCCAGCGGTATCGTCCAGGGCGAAATGCCGCCGCTGTTCGTCATCGGGCCGGCCGGTGGCTCCGAGCTGGTCAACTATCGGGCGAACCGCAACTACTACATCGTCGACCGCCTGTTCGCCGCGGCCGAACTGCGTCTTGGCGACAAGGACAGCGAGCGGCGCGTACGCATTGTCCGTACCGACGGAAGGCCGCGCTCATGGCGATAGGCGGTGAAGACGAACATCAAAGCGACATCCCACCCGTTCCGCCACCGGATCTTCGGCTCCGAGGCGAGGGGCCAACTGTTACACGCCTCTCGCGCAAGATACTGATCGGCCTCGGCGCGGTGTCCGCTCTCGCGGTTGCCGGAGCGCTCGGCTATGCCCTCCAGACCCGCAATAAGCCGCAGTCTGGCCAGGAGTTGCTCAGCACCCAGAATAGCCCCTCGGCCGAGGGCCTCGCCGGGCTGCCGAAGGACTATACCGGTCTGCCACGTCAGGCGCCGCCGCTTGGGCCGCCGCTGCCCGGCGATCTAGGCAAGCCAATGCTCAACGCCGGTGCTGCACCGAACACCGTGGTCCCCGGAACGACGTCCGATCCGGAGGCGCAGCACAGGGCCCAGGAGATCGAAGCAGCGCGGGTCAGCCGGCTGTTCGCCCAGACCGTTCAGCAGCCGCAGAGCGTCGGCCAAATCATTCCGAATAGCTCGACCACAACCGCGACGCCGCCGGCCACGACCCCGCCTATCGACGCTGGATCGGCTCAGAACATGCAGGACCGCAAGACGGCCTTCCTCAACGCGTCGACCGACAAGCGCACGGTCAGTCCGGATCGACTTGAGGCCAAGGTCTCTCCTTATGTCGTGCAAGCTGGTACCGTGATCCCGGCAGCGCTCATCACGGGCATCCGCTCCGATCTGCCTGGCCAGATAACCGCGCAGATTACCGAGGCGGTCTATGACAGTCCGTCCGGCAAATATCTGCTGATTCCCCAGGGTGCCAAGCTGATCGGCCAATACGACAGCTCCGTCGCGTTCGGCCAGAGCCGCATCCTCTTGGTCTGGACCCGCATCATCATGCCCGACGGCAACTCGATCGTGCTGGAACGGCAGCCCGGCGCCGACACTGGTGGTTATGCCGGACTCGAGGACGAGGTCGACAACCATTGGGGCATGCTGTTCAAGGCCGCCGTCCTCTCGACCATGCTCAGCGTCGGAGCCGAGGCGGGTACGAGCCAGAATGAGAACAACCTTGTTCAAGCAATCCGCAGCGGTGCGTCCAACAGCATCAGCCAGACCGGCCAGCAGATCGTGCAGCGCCAACTGAATATCCAGCCGACCCTGACCATCCGACCAGGTTTCCCGGTCCGCGTCATCGTCACGCGCGACCTGGTGCTGGCGCCCTACGGACAAAAAGGTACGCGATGACGAAGCTCAAGCTTGGACCACTCGAAGACGACAAACCGGTCAAACTCACGATCGAGCTGCCGGCGGCGGTCTTCAGGGATCTCAAAAGCTACGCCGAGATTCTGAGGCGTAGCGGAGGCGCGACGACACCGATTGAGCCGGCCAAATTGATCGCACCGATGATCGAGCGTTTCATGGCAACCGACCGCGCCTTTGCGAAGGCACGCCGAGGTGCCGGTCAAGTCGGAGGGGGATTGGTCGAAAGATCCGGGTAGCGCTCGCGAAGCAGGTCAAGGAACGGACGCAGCGATGGATTACCGTTGGCGTGCCGCAAATAGGCGCGGAAGCTCAGCCGCGTTGGCCCTTCGGCATCATGCACCTCGCGGAAGGTGACACCCGGATAGACTGCGCCAGTCGCACTTTCCAATATCAGTAGAATGCCCCAGCCCACGCCGACCAAGGAGAGGAGGCGGTCGAGCACGACATCATGGCGAAGCAGCAGGCAAGGGTCGGAGGATCCCAATTTGCTGATGAGGAGCTTCAGGAATTTCGGTCCCGGGCCTCGCTGTGACATTAAAAAGCGATTCGTGCCTCAGTTCGCCCCAGTGAACTACTTCACGGCCCGCCAACGGATGGTTCGCGGGGAGGGCGGCAACGACACGCTCGCTCCAGAGCAACAATGACCTGTCACTCCATTTCGAATTTGGCGCGGCCACCAAGGCGACGTCAACGGAGGGGCTGGCGAGATCCGAGATCAGATGGTCGCTCGCTCCGTCGACCAGTTGTCTATCGACATCGGGGAAGCGGTGCCGGTGCTCGAGCAGAGTGGCCCGGAGATTGCCGGCTGAGAGCAAGGTGTGGATGCCGATGGTCAACCGACCGCTCTCGCCACGCGAGCGGGTCTTCAGACGAGCGGTCATTGCATCAGTTTCGCCCATGACGCGCCGGGCGGCATCGAGGAATTCCTGACCTTCGATGGTCGGTCGCGTGCCGCCATTGGTGCGCTCGAAGAGCGTGCTGCCCAACGTGTGTTCGAGTCTTCGAAGACAGCGACTGAGCGTTGGCTGCTTGATTCTGAGCGTCTCTGCCGCTTGGCGGAGGCTCCGATGCTGGGACCCGACGATCGCCCAGCGTAGATCTCGAAATTCCACGGGCACGGTCGAAGCTCTAGGGTGAGTTGTCGGTGACCAAGTGTCTTCTTGAATGGGTCATTCCATTTGCATGCCTTATTCAGCTCCTCCTTCCCCAGCCGTGAAATGCCGCACGCGGCTCGCGCTTCACGCTCAGCGCCATGACTAACCTCGTCTCCAAGAGGCCGCTCCGACTATCACTAGCTCCCCAATGGCCCCCCTCGCGCGGCCTGCCCTGGGTTCTTACTTTCGGCGCCCCTCACATTTGTTCCACTGATTGATTGGCATAAGTCCAACGCGGATTACGACGCCTGCTAACATCTGCCTTGTGGTCCTCAGCTTCCGGCAAGATAGTCAGCCGTCAAAGTTCGGCTTATCTCCGAAAACGCCGTCAGAACTTTTCCAATCTGATCTTGGCCTATTCCCGAGTAGATGACTAAGCGTACGTACTGGTCGCCATAGGCTACGACAAGTACGCCCATTTCCGACAAGCGTTTGGTGAGACGAGCCGCGTTCATCTGCTTAGTTCGAAGTTTCACCAATACGATGTTTGTTTGGAGTGAATCAAAATCAATTGACAACCAAGGATGCTCGGAGGCGAGCGCCGTACCCAAGTGCCGCGCATTCGCATGATCGTCGACGATGCGCTTCTGCATAGTCTTTAGCGCAACAAGAGCCGGCGCTGCCACTATGCCAGCCGGGCGCCAGTTCCCACCCAACATTTGCCGAACGCGGCTTGCATTTCGAATGAAAGCCTTGCTCCCACAGAGCATCGCTCCCAACGGAGCGCCCAAAGCCTTGTTTAAACTGACCGCAACGCTATCTGCGCCTCGCACCAGCGCCAGCGGGTCACATTTGGCATAGGCGGCCGCATTCCACAATCGCGCGCCATCGAGATGGATGGCGATACCTCGTGCCCGACATGCACTCTCGATCTGCTGTTGCCAACCCTCGGGCATGACCGTCCCGCCCGCGCGATTGTGAGTGTTTTCTAAGGAGACCATCGAAACTCGCATGGCCTCGTCCTCACTGCGGTCGAGAACCTCCGCTAATTGCACAGGCGACAGATGTCCATGCACTCCGGTAACTCGAAGTACAGCCACATTTGAGACTCCCGCCGTCGATGCAGCCTCGAACTCCGCGACGTGTGACTCAGTCTCCGCGATGATAAAGTCACCGGGCCGACAATGGACCATGAGCGCCGCCTGATTGGCCATCGTGCAAGTCGGAAAGAACAGGGCGTCCTCGGTTCCGAGCGTCTGAGCTGTCAGCGCTTCCAATTCTCGCACATGCTGGTCCTCGCGGGGACCATAACTCGATGGCACACGCGCGGTGGCGATCATTGCCTCGATCATCTCCGGCGTAGGGCCCGCGAGGAGATCGCTGCGTAGGTCAACCAACGACATTAAGTCCTCGGGCGTTAGTGTTGAAGTACCTTGGAGAGGAAGTCACGAGCACGATCGCTAGTGTTTCCGGCGAAAAACTCGTCTTTAGGAAGATCATCGACAATGCGACCAGCATCCATGAATACGACGCGATCTCCTACTCGGCGCGCAAATCCCAACTCATGTGTCACGACGATCATAGTTGTCTTGCCCTCCGCGAGGGCTGTCATCACGTCAAGGACTTCGTTGATCATCTCCGGATCTAGAGCGGAGGTCGGTTCGTCGAACAGCATAACCGCCGGCCTGTTCGCGAGTGCTCGCGCGATGGCAACCCGCTGCTGCTGGCCGCCGGACAATTGAGCCGGGTATTTCTTCGCATGATCAAGCAAGCCAACCTGGCGGAGTAGTTCGGCAGCACGCCGGTCCAAGCCATGATCGCCTTCATTGACGATCATCGTGGGGCGCATGGGGTCGAGCCGATCTGCAAGGTCTTGCCGATCGCCCCCTCGACCTACCATGCCCATGTGGCCAAACGGCGCGATCCGGCCAAGCTGTCGGCGCGCGCCAGGCAGGATGTCAGGTTGAAGATCGAAGTCCGGCGCGTGTTCGATGAGAACTTCTCCGTCTATGGCGTGCGCAAGGTCTGGCGGCAGCTCAAGCGCGAAGGCTTCGATGTTGCCCGTTGCACCGTGTCGCGACTAATGAGGGACATGGGTTTGCAAGGTGTTATCAGCGGCAAGCCGGTCAAAACCACGATCAGCGACAAGGCCGCGCCATGCCCGCTGGATCACGTCAACCGCCAATTCAAGGCGCCAAGGCCGAACGTCCTCTGGCTCTCCGACTTCACCTATGTCGCGACCTGGACGGGCTTTGTCTACGTCGCCTTTGTGATCGACGCCTATGCCCGCAGGATCGTGGGCTGGCGAGCCTCGCGCACGGCGCATGCAGGCTTCGTGCTCGATGCGCTGGAGAAGGCATTGCATGATCGTCGGCCGGTCCATTGCGGCGGGCTCGTCCACCACAGCGACAGGGGCAGCCAATCCGCCCAATACGTCTCAATCAAATACACCGAGCGCCTGGCTGAAGCAGGCGTCGAGCCTTCTGTCGGCAGCGTCGGAGATTCCTATGACAACGCTCTCGCCGAAACCATCAACGGGCTCTACAAGGCCGAGGTGATCCATCGGCGCGGACCATGGCGCAGCTTCGAGGCCGTCGAGTTCGCGACGCTGGAATGGGTCGACTGGTTCAACAACCGGCGGCTCCTGGAGCCCATCGGCAACATACCGCCGGCCGAAGCCGAGCAACGCTACTACGCCATGCTGGAACAACCGGCCATGGCGGCATAACTTAAACCAAATGGCCTCCGGCAAACCCGGGGCGGTTCATACCGCTCCTTTCATGACATGATAGACGCATTCCGCGGGTTCACTCTCGATGTAGATCGTCCGACCCTTCTTGTAACGCTGACAATGTGTGGAAGATCGTGGTGATTTGAGCATTGTCGGCTAGATGAGCATTCACGGTGTGTTGGTTTCTCAGCCATGGATCCGCGCGCTTCGTATTCCGTATGTGTATGTCAGATTGCCGCCTTAATGTCGTAAATCCGACAGGAGCTGCCGGAGCAACTCCGCGCGAAACGCTGTACGTGGGCATGTTCTTCTCGTCCAACAAGGCGCAGTCGAGATTTTGCGGGTGGCACGGCGGTTGCTAATGAGCAGAGAGATCACCGGATGAGGTGGGTGAAGATGGTCGCAGGCGGACTTTAGTGTTCACACGGATGAGACTGTTGCCGGTTTCAACAGACGTCTTGCAAGACGCGGCTATTGCGGATGCATCATTCACCATGCCTCCCGCGGCTACAGGCCAAGCCGCTGCCCCATCCCAAGTCACACAAACGTGCTTCGGTAATGAAGCGAAGGACCCGGACAGAATTTACATGAGCGCCAAGGACAAGAACTTACACGAGCTAAAAGAGACTTCTGTGGAAATGCTGGATGTCATCGGAATTGGGGTCGGCCCATTTAACCTCAGTCTTGCAGCACTTATTGAACCTACTCCGCTCCGCGCACTTTTCCTGGAGAAGCGAGACGCACTTTTCTGGCATCCAGGCCTTGCACTGCCGAACAGTCGACTTCAGGTGTCGCCGCTCAAGGATTGCGTGACCCTAGTCGATCCTACTAGCCCATACTCATTCCTCAACTATTTGGCACTGCATGGTCGGCTCTACAGCTTTGTCAACAGGCGAAATGCTTCAACGTCCCGGCAGGAGTTCATTGAGTATTACCGGTGGGTCGCAGGGCGACTCAATACGCTCCGCTTCTCGGAGGACGTCACGGATGTCGTTCCGTTTAGGGACGGCTACCGCATCAGCACGAATACAACCACATACTTGGCGCGCGCTGTTGTTGTGGGCGTTGGCGTAGAGCCCAAGATCCCTCCCTGCGCCAGATCTTTGCTATGTGACACTGTCTACCATGCAGCCGACTATCTCGAGCGGCAGCTTCCGCATGCAGCCGAGCATGTGCTCGTTGTGGGAGGTGGTCAGAGCGGGGCTGAGATTATTGAGGACATGCTTACTCGTTCCGTGCCCACCCAAATCACGTGGGCAACGTCGCGTTCAAACTTGTTTTCCATCGACGACAACAGCTTTGTGAATGAGGCTTACACACCCTCCTATAGCCGTCGCTTTCACGCTCTACCGCTTCAGCAGCGCCGGGACATAGTCAAGGGCGAGATGCTTACGAGCGATGGTATTTCTGTCAATTTGTGCAATCGCCTATATGAAATGCTGTACGAGCGCAGCGTGGATGGCACGCTGGCCGACCGTTTTCGTGTGTTGTCCAGCGTAGTCGTGAAAGGCATCGCGTCCCACAAAAAGCGCTGGCGAGTCGATCTAGATGAGATCGCAACGCAGCGAAATAGCTGCATCCTCGTTGATCGTATAGTGCTTGCTACAGGTTTCCAGCCACGTACGCCGCCCTTCTTGGAGGCCCTCCTCGAGGGTGCGTGTATGGAAGATGGCCTGCCCGTACTCGGCCCGGACTACGCAGTCCGCTTCAGTCGGCACATGCCAGGACCAATTTATCTACAAAATCAAAGCCGCGTGCAGCATGGATTGCAGAGTGCCAATCTATCTTTGGTGGCGTACCGCAACAGCCAAATTATTAACAGCCTCCTCGGCCGACCGTTCTATTTGAATACATCCGACAGGCAGATGATTCAGGTTTGTTCAGACACGTCTGAACGAGACGCCGGTGTGGTTGCGTTGCGATCAACCCGACAGATGTTGGGTAGCACATGAACGGCGGCTCGACCTCACCGCTGCGGGGCCGGATTGCGGATGGAACGGCCAACGCCGCCGACCAGCTTTCAGGCACGCTCGACTACCGCGCCTTTGTACCATTTTTGATTGCCTCCATTGTCATTGCAGCAGCTTACGGCACTAGCTTTCTATTGCCGGACTACATGCATGCGCTCGAAACGGATAGTCGAGTCGCGGGTCTTATTATTTCCAGCGGCCTGGCTACTACTCTCGTTTCCTGTTGCTTGGCTGGGTGGCTGGCAAAGCGGATAGGCCTATTACCCACGTTGACTGCCGCATCGCTGTTTATGGCGGTAGCCATGCTGGCCTTTGCCGGCGCTGCCCTCGATACGCGAGCGGCGTACGTTGGAGGACTAATGGTGGGCGCTGCTTGGTCAGTGTTCTACATTCTGGCACCGCTGCAGATCATTCGGCATCTACGGCCCTCAGCACGTATTCAGTATTTGACGGTCTTATCCGGATCACAAATGGCTGGGCTCGGCCTAGCGGCTCCACTTGGTCACTTGCTCGCAAAATACACGGGTTCGCTGGCCACGATTTATGCGGTGCTTGCGATTGCGTGCGTGACCGCCGCCGCCTGCGTAGACCTTACAAGACGCGCGATGTCGAGGCTATCGGCACTGGCTATGCCGGATATCGCGATTACACTTGCCGCGACTACGACACTGCTTCAGAAGTGCACAGCGCTCCCTATCGCCATGATTGCGATTTCAGCCTGCACGTTCGCGGGGCTGTCCACATATCAGAGCGCGTATTCCGCATCACGTCACTTGAATTCCGATCTGTTCTTTCTCGTTTTTACTGCTACGAGCGTGGTACTACGCTTCTCAGTCGCTCACCTCATGGGCAGCCTGCCGTTACGCCGACTGGCGCTCACGCTCATCCTACTGATCGCTGCGTCTCTGGTGCTGTTCCTTCTCAACGGTGGCAGCACCTCACTCTATATTGCGGCCACAGTCCTCTTTGCCGCCGGCTATGGGTTAAGTTATTCAACCTTGAACACGATAGCCGTCAATCTCGCCGGCGAGCACGGCGTCTCCGTGCCCACTACCTCGCAGATCTTTACCCTCGCATACTTCCTCGGGCTCTTCGGCTTTCCCATGGTTGGAGGGCAATTGGTCCGTGGATTCGGCCTTGACGTGATGTTGCTGAGCCTATTGAGCGCGACCGCTCTTAATGCGGTGCTAGCAACCCGCCTCGGGCAAAGCACAACTGATCCGCCTCATCTTAGGAAGGAGCTCACACATGCTGACTGAGGCACAACAATCGAAATGGCATAAGGATGGATACCTTCGATTGGAAAGGTTCTTCGATCCAGCCACGCGCAATAAGATTTCTCGTTACGTTGAGGAAGTTGCACGTTGGGATGTAAGCTCCGATAAGTGGATGTTGTGGTTCGAGAAGACGAGTGACAGCCGGAAGATTATCTCGAAGGCCGAGAACCTCTTAGACTACCATGCCCCTCTACGGGAGGCGCTCCTGGCCGATGGACGCATTCGTATAGCGGTCGAGACACTCTTGAATGAGAAGACACGGATGTTGAAGGAACTTCTGATCTTCAAGTATCCGGACAGCGGCGGATACCGCCCTCATCAGGACATCTACCATGTGCCGCACAAGATACCCGACCGCATGGTGCACGCAATTGCATCCATCGCCGTGGACGACTCCGACCCGGGTAACGGTGGGCTCTTCTTCACGCCAGCTCGCCATAAGGAAGGAATGTTTCCGATGGATGCCGGCGGCGTGATTCACCCGGAGATCGCCGAGACCTTCACATGGGAGCCGGTGCAATTGAAAGCTGGTGATGTTTTCATTTTCGACGATTATGCGCCCCATTACTCCTTGCCAAACAAGAGCGATCGGTCGCGTCGTGCGATTCACTTGGTATTCCAGCGCGCATCCACTGGGGGTCCGACACGCACCGAATACAACTGCATGAAGCGCGCCTACAACCCTCCAGAGGAAGCGGTGGCCGATCTTGAAAACCTAAAGCTTCCCAATGGCATATTCTATCGCGATTGATAGCCCCGTCTGAGGAAGACCAACATGTACACGACGCAGCTCGATCATTCTCTGATGAGGACCGAATACGGCGTTCTGGTCTGGCGCCTTTTGGAGCATCTGCCGGAGGGTCTCAGCCCAACATTTGGCGCTTCAGTCGTGGAGCTTGCTCCAGGCGATGCGGTCGACCCGCACGATCATCAGGAGCACGAGCTGTGGCTGCTGATCTCTGGTCGTGGAGAGTGCGAAGTCGACGGTCAGGTCCGTGATGTTGGCGAAACGACGTTGTGTTACATGTCGCCACATCAGACGCACACTATCCGCAATATCAGCCAAGACAGCACTCTCAAGTTTATCTCGATCTGGTGGGATTGACGTGCGCACTTATTTTGTTTGTCCCGCGCCGCCTTGCCCTAACGGCAAACTACATCTCGGCCACATCGGCGGCGTGTATTTACTCGCTGATATCTTCGTCCGCTTTCAACGCATGACCGGCCATCGGGCCTACTACATCACCGGCTCAGACGAGCACGGCACACATACGCTCGAAACGGCACGAAAGATCGGCCGATCCTTTAGCGATGTCGCAGAACAATACGTTCACCAGATCTTAGAGTGTTTGCGTGCCGTGCAAATTACGCCTGATGTGTTCGTGCGCACATCTAGCGAGATTCACAAGGAAAATGCGCTAGCGATATTCCGCGAGCTGCAAGTGGCCGGTTACGTCGACGTACGGCAGGGCGTCCAACTGTATTGCGAACATTGCGATGAACTCGTTACGGACTCGCTCGCAACTGGCCATTGCCCGGCCTGCTCATCGTCTTGCGACAGCAACCTGTGTGAGAACTGCGGGCTGGCTGTTCAGCACGACACAATCCGTGACGCACGGCACGTCACCTGCGGCCGCAATCTTGTGCTAAGAGCCATCAAGCAGGCCGTGTTCGACATGCCACGTCTCGCTCGCCAACTGCACGAAGCCATTGGAGAAAGCGCGTGGCCCGAGCCGATACGCGCCAAGGCGCGCGCTTGGCTACGCCGGGAGGTGCGCGGCTTGCCGATGACCCGCCATTTTTGGCACGGAGTTGAGGTAAAACAGCCTGACTCTCTGATCGGCCAAACGCTGCTTACATGGTTTGAGGGCCTCTGGTGCTTCGACACCGGAATTCGCGAGCAATGCGCCCGCTTAGGTCTGGACGCAAGCGCGACGTTGCACGACCAGAACAGCGAGCTTCTCTTCTTCATGGGGCAAGATAATCGCTTCTATTACACGCTAGGTGTGGCCGGCGCTCTGCTCGCGCGCGGCTACCCAATTCCAAAAAATCACTCCGTCCAGGATTTCTACAAGCTGGAAGGCGAGAAGTTTTCCACCAGTCGTGATCATGCTCTTTGGGCTGATGAAGTGGCGCGCGAGGTGGGGCCAAACGTACTCCGTTATGCACTGGCGCGAGTGGCCAAGCCGTTTGGAGCCGACTCAAACGATTTTGATCTCGACGGACTCATCTCGGCAGCCTCACGCATTCTGGTCTGGGAAGATGCGTTACGGCGGTGTGCAGAAAGCGCACTCACGGTAGAGAGCACCGAACTCCCCCCGAATTTCCGCCGCTTCGCTGAAGATTACGCCGATGCGGTCACCACACTGCGTTTCTGGGATGCGCTTGATATCATCGACAGGTACTTCGAGCTAGCTGGCTTCGCACATGCAAAGGGTTGGACATGGAATGCTGCGCAGATCTCGCTGTTCCTGAGCCTACTCTATCCCGTAGTACCTGAGCTAGCGATGGGCTACGGCCAGCACTACTTTGGCGGTGCGTGGCGGCCGTCCCTCGAGCCATCAGCCGTAGCAGCCCAGCCAAAGGGGTCGGTGGACTTTCCCCGTTTCAGCACGCCAATACCTGCAAGCTTTGCCTCGGAGTACAATAAGCGCTTTGGCAGAGAACAGATTTGGCAATCATGAAGATCCGAATGACGAAGCCATGAATACGCGCATCTCAAAACGCAGCGCTGTCGCTCAGGGTTTTGCGCCGTTCAACTCCTCAAGTGCGACGCATGGGATCAATTTCGGCCACGCGCTGGCCGACCAGGTCATGTTTGCAGAACTGCCGTGGCCAGACGCGTTTGACGGACGTACGGGTGTGGCTCCCGCCGATCTGCCGCAGTATACGGATGCCGCGGGTTTGCCCGAACTTCGTACCAAGCTCGCACTGAGGTACGGTGTGCGGCATGACCAAGTTATGCTTACGGGTGGAGCTTCGCAGGCCTTACAATTACTTGCCGATGGCTGGATTGACCCCGGGGACGTGGTCCTGACGGAGGACCCCTCCTACTTGCAATCGCGCGCTCTTGACTCGCACATAACACGCTTGCGCGAGCACTACCGAGCGAAGCGAGACGGCGTACATAGGTTATTGCAGCACAGCCGGATTTGCGAGCCGGAATATAGTGTGCCAAGCGGGGGCTTCTCGTTCTGGGTACAGCTTACCGCGGGTACGGATCCGGAGAGGTTTATTGAAGCTGCGAGCCGCGAGCACGACGTGCACCTTATAAATGGTCGGAACTATGGCCCACGAAGTGGCCGTCACGTGCGGCTGTGTTTCAGCTATCTTCCAATATCTCTCATTGAGCAGGGGCTGGAGCGCTTAGATAATTTGCATGCTAAACTCTAGACGCGCGTGGTATGTTTCAGCAGAGTTTTCCCATCTGACGCGGGGTCGCAGGTCCAGCTCCCAGCGCCGACACTTCTGAAGAGAGCCAGCTTACGCGGACACACGAAGTCGCTGTCCTGCTTTGTTGCCCGCCGGCAAGGTCGCCTTGGTGCGCTCTAACGCACCTGCCCATCACTCGTCCGAAGCTCGAAGAAATGTTCGAGCTGTATAAGGGGGGCTTCGTTCCCACGCACTGGTGGCAGAGTATACGGTCCCGATTTGCCGCATCTTTGCAAGCTACTTAAAGCTCATCGCCGTGAACCGCGAGCTGGGCTGCAAGCTCGTGAGCAGCCGGGTTCGCCGGCCGTGCAGTCCGCTCGGCAGTCCGGCTCGGCGCGGGAGCTTCCCCCGACGCCTGGCTACCCCGAGCGCGGGAGCTTGGGCTCGTTGGCCAGCCGATGCAAGAACGAGCATCACCATCGACTGCAGGGCCCCTGTCACGCACCGGCGGCGGTCTTGAGCCTTTTGTTGATCTGAATACGCCCGCGCCGTCTGAACCGCGACGATGCTCACTTTGGCCGGCGCATCCTGCCAGAGCTCGCTCAGACACCTACGCTGCTCGTGAGTCTTTGGTTGACCTGAATGCGCTAACGCCGTCGGAGTTGCGCGACGATGCTGACTTGCGCCAGCGCACTCTGCCAGAGTCGCCAACGCCAGAACCTCGGCGAGCCAGGCCTTGGGATCAACGTCGTTGAGGCGACAGGTCGTGATCATCGGCAGCATGATGGCGGCACGGTCGGCGCCACGCTGGCTACCAGCGAAGGTCAAGTTGCGCCTTCCAAGGCAATGCCTCTCAATGCGCGCTCAGCGCTTTGGTCAAGCAGATCTTGCCATCGTCGAGGAAGCGGACGAGTCGTCCCAGCGCCTGAGCTTGTAATTCATAGGCTTCAGGACCTCGGAGGAGCGTAAGCGCTTAGCCGGGACCCTTGCTTCGGGGATCGGTATAGCTGTGCGAAAGAAGCCTCCGGCTTGGACGGAGGTTTGGGATGGGATTGGACAACAAAAAGGACGTCCATTTGGACGGCTCAACGACGGGGTCGGTGAGCCGGCTGGAGGTTCTTGAAGGACCATCGGGGCGCCGCGTACGTACGGAAGCTGAGAGAGCTCGGATCGTCGCCATGCCTAGCAGTCGAGGGACAGGGGCTCGGCAAATCGGCTGATATCCCTTACGGCCAACGCTTAGTGCAGATCTGACGTCCTCACAGGACGGCGTCGCGGCGGAAGCGCGGGCGATGACCAGGAGTCTACGAGCGCACCACCAGCGCTAGATCCCTCACAGGTCACCGATACGGTGGATACGCCCGAGAATTATCCTGCACCTGACCTGCCACTGAACTTTCATGCGGCAGCAGTTACATCTCGGGATTTTCAGTGAGACCGAACTTTAGACCACCCAAGAGTAGAGCTTTGTCCCGTGATCACGATGGCGGGCTGGTTGCGCGGACGTGGTTGTGCGGCAAAATCGGCGTTCGACTGCCGACCGCCCACGCGGTGGCCCTCGCTAACGATGTGCCCATGTCTCTTCTGTCCTGGGCATCCGCAAGGGACAGGAACCAGTGGCCATTGAGGCATTCGGCGCGAAAGCGGCTCACGAGGATTCCCCACCGCGCCCTGCCTCCTGCCGTGGGCACCGATATGGTTGAGCAGCGCTCTTCTTCAGACGGCCGGCCCGAGTTGCACTTGACGGGTGATCGCCCACAGGAAGCCGACCATCTCGCGTGCAATGGCGGTGGTGACGATCACCTTCGGTTTGCCGGCCGCCGACAAGCGGCGATAGCGGGCGCACAGCCTGACCTGAGCCTTCCAGGCGATATCGCGGATAGCTTGAGGTAGGCGTTCGTTACGGTCATGGAGCTTGCGACTGACGCGAGCTTGCATGCGATAGGTCCATGCCCCCTCGATCAGAGCGCGCCTGGCCAGAGCGTTGCCGGCCTTAGTGATACCGCCGCGTCGGATGATGGCGCCGCTCGAATGCTCCGACGGCACGAGGCCGAGAAAGCCCATCAACTGGCGGGGATTGTCGAAACGGGAGAAGTCGCTGACCTCAGCAACCACGGTCACGGCAGCGATGAAGGCGACGCCGCGCATGGCCTGCACGGCCTCAACGAATGGCGTCATCGACCATTGTGGCGCCAGCTCCTCGATCCGCTTGGTCAAGCAGTCCACACGGGCCTCGGCGTCGGTCACGGCATGAATGTAGTCCTGCAGAACGATTTGGCTCGCCGGGTGATCGAAGCGCACCGTGGTGAGCCAGCGACGATAAGCCAGAGTCCATCCCTTCTTCCCGGCATAGATGCGCCCATGTCGCAGCAGGAAGCCTTAGAGATGTTGCCGTGCCTTGCCGAGCACACGCATCGCCGTGGCGCGGGCTCTCACCAAGTCGCGCATGGCCTCATGCGCCGCATCCGGAACCCACACCGCTGTCAGCTCGCCGCTCCGGTGCAGCTTGGCCAGCATCGCCGCATCGCGCCGGTCGGTTTTTACCCGATCCCCGGCCTTCATCGGGATCAGCGACGGAGCCACCACGATGCAGTTGTGCCCCAGTCCCTTCAGTTGTCGATGCAGGCCATATCCGCAGGGACCGGCCTCGTAGAAAAAACTTACCTGCCGGTCACCCTTGCCAAGCTTCTTCGCCAGCTTCTCGATCTGATCGACGCGATTGGGGATGATTCCCAAGTTACGAACTTCCCCACCGCGCATCCCTTCGGCCACCGCAACCGAAATCGTCGCCTTGTGCACATCCAGCCCCACGAAAATGCTATCGTTCATCAGGCCCGCTCCCCATGCTTGAGGCTCGGCGCCGGACCATCCGGCGCAACCCTCGATAGGAGCTTGCCGCGGGGCGGGCCGCCCGTCACCTCAGAGGGCGAACATAGGGTCTAGCTAACTAATCCTACTGCGTCACAAACGATGATCTGTCTGGTGGTCGAACTTGATCGCACAACAAGGGCATCTCGACAGCGTTCGGACGAGCCCATGTTCGAGGCGCCGTCGCATCGTCGCGATCGAGTATGGAATGTGACGTTGGGTCCGCAGCGGCAGATCCGCGGGGTCTGTGATCTGCGGGAATGCGATCGAGCGGAATCGGCCGGGCGCGCCGAGCGCCTGAGGGGGGAATCGTCTCCCGCTCGGAGATCAGGAATCCGTAGGCTGCGATGCACATTGTTGCGTGATGATGAAAGCCGCGCCAGCCGCGTCCCTCGAAGTGGCCGAGCCCGACCTCTTGCTTGAGTTCCTGATAGTCGCGTTCGATGCGCCAGCGCAATTTAGCCGTCTCAACGAGAGTCCGGAATGCCACATCCTCCGGCAATGTCGAGAGCCAGTATTTGGTAGGCTGGTCCTCGCCTTTTGGCCATTCGATCAGCAACCATTCCTCCAATCGCCGGGTGGTTTGCCAATAATCACGATGCGCGGCACGGACCCGCACGCGTGCAAAGCGCGAGGTCAGCTTTTCGTTCGTTCCTTGCCGCCACGTGATGGTGCGCCAAGCTTTGGCCGGCAGGCCGATCGCGAGCGCCTTGACGGCGGCCGGCTGATGCTGACGGTTGCGGCGCATCAGTTTCGGGCGCGAAGCTGATCGGCCGGTACGACAGCTCTGTCGCATTTGGCCAGAGTCGAATCCTCTTGGTCTGGACACGCATCATCATGCCGGACGTCAAATCGATCGTGCTGGAACGCCAGCCCGGCGCCGACACCGGTGGTTATGCCGGACTCGAGGACGAGGTCGACAACCATTGGGGCATGCTGTTCAAGGCCGCCGTTCTCTCGACCATGCTCAGCGTCGGAGCCGAGGCAGGCACGAGTCAGAACGAGAACAATCTCGTTCAAGCGATCCGCAGCGGCGCGTCCAACAGCATCAGCCAGACCGGCCGGCAAATCGTGCAGCGCCAACTGAATATCCAGCCGACCCTGACCATCCGACCAGGTTTCCCGGTCCGCGTGATCGTCACGCGCGACCTGGTGCTGGCGCCCTACGGACAAAAAGGTACGCGATGACGAAGCTCAAGCTTGGACCACTCGAAGACGACAAACCGGTCAAGCTCACGATCGAGCTGCCGGCGGCGGTCTTCAGGGATCTCAAAAGCTACGCTGAGATTCTGAGGCGTAGCGGAGGCGCGACGACACCGATTGAGCCCGCCAAATTGATCGCACCGATGATCGAGCGTTTCATGGCGACCGATCACGCCTTTACGAAAGCACGGCGAAGTGCTGCTCAGTCCAATCCTGGAGCGGCTGAGAGATCCGGGTAGCGTTCACGAAGCAGGTCAAGAAACGGACGCAATGATGGATTGCCGTTGGCCTGCCGCCAGTAGGCGCGGAAGCTCAGCCGCGTCGGGCCCTCGGCATCATGCACCTCGCGGAAGGTGACACCCGGATAGACTGCGCCAGTCGCACTTTCCAATATCAGTAGAATGCCCCAGCCCACGCCGACCAAGGAGAGGAGGCGGTCGAGCACGACATCATGGCGAAGCAGCAGGCAAGGGTCGGAGGATCCCAATTTGCTGATGAGGAGCTTCAGGAATTCCGGTCCCGGGCCTCGCTGTGACATTAAAAGCGATTCGTTCCTCAGTTCGCCCCAGTGAACTACTTCACGGCCCGTCAACGGATGGTTCGCGGGGAGGGCGGCAACGACACGCTCGCTCCAGAGCAACAATGACCTGTCACTCCATTTCGGATTGGGCTCGGCCACCAAGGCGACGTCAACGGCGGAGCTGGCGAGATCCGAGATCAGATGGTCGCTCGCTCCGTCGACCAGTTGTCTATCGACATCGGGGAAGCGGTGCCGGTGCTCGAGGAGAGTGGCCCGGAGATTGCCGGCTGAGAGGGAGGTGTGGATGCCGATGGTCAACCGACCGCTCTCGCCACGCGAGCGGGTCTTGAGACGAGCGGTCATTGCATCAGTTTCGCCCACGACGCGCCGGGCGGCATCGAGGAATTCCTGACCTTCGATGGTCGGTCGCGTACCGCCATTTGTGCGCTCGAACAGAGTGCTGCCCAACTTGCATTCGAGATTGCGCAAGCGGCGACTAAGAGTCGACTGCTTGATGTTGAGCGCTTCTGCCGCTTGACGGAGGCTTCGGTGCTGGGACGCGACGATCGCCCAGCGTAGATCTCGAAATTCCACAGGCACGGTCGAAACCCCATGGCTAGTTGCCAGTGCTCACATTCTGTCGCGAATGCGTCACTCCATTTGCTTGCGTTGCTTCCTTCGAGTTGTTCTCCGTCACTTCTTTGTCCGCGATGCTGACACCTAAACCCGGACACCCGGATGAGAGCTGCTCGTGCAGCCCAAAAGCGTCAAAGCGAACATAGGAGGGCTGCCTCGTACGGTAGCGCGCGACAACGATCACTCGAAAGCGTTCGGACAGCAATTTCGGTGCGAGATTTCTTTTACTTGCGCCTTCACGCCGGAGGAGGCTGGTCGACCAAGTTTGTTGAGCCACCACGTCGTTCCTTGCCCGTTTTCTGATCAATGGTCGGATCCGTTAGGGCGTGGGCATCATTTCCGTGCTCACACACAAAACTATCTCGACACCTGCCGCACGACGCGCATGCGATCAAGTCCTGTGGCCTCCCCTAGTTCTATTAGACAGGCTGTCAAGATCTGCGATTAGCACCGACCCAGTCGATGATTCTGTAATGTACAATGCGCCGTCTGGACCAAAGGCGATATTCGTGCAGGTCGAGCCGGTGCAGGATCTGATGCGGGCGATGCACTCACCATTCGCGGCGAGCACGAAAACATGCCCAAGTGATGCATGCGCAACAAACAGCTGTCCCTTGGCATCTATCGCCAATCCATCAGGACCGCTCGTTCCGAAAAATGAGCTGAACTTGCCGACCTTTGCGACGCCCCCATCTTTCGTCAGGGGCACGCGCCAGACGCAGTTGTCCCGGGTCATCGCCACGAACAGGACAGTCTCGTTGGGGTCGAGAACAAGACCATTCGGGCTTGGTCCGTTGGAGATCAGGCAGTCAAGTCGTCCGTCGGGACGCAGGCGAAACACACGGCCGCTTGGATCGTGCAGTCCGGTCTGGCCCTGGTCCGTAAAATAGATGTCGCCAGTCGATGCGATATGCAGGTCGTTGCAGCCTCTGAACGATTCGGAATTGCGGTGACCTAGCAGAGTGCGGATCGTGCCGCGACGCGCATCCAGTTCCATGAGGCCATTCATGTAATCGGCAACCAGGATGCGGCCATCAGGCGCGATCTTCAGGCCGTTTGGCCAGCCATCATATTCGATGACTAAGGACCAGCTGCCGTCGGTTGCAATCCTGAAGATGCGGCCGAAGGGAATGTCGACCAGATAGAGATTTCCGGACGCATCGAACGACGGCCCCTCGATGAAGCAGTCCACGGGCTTGCCGCCCCGATTGGCGTCCGCCCAGTCTGAGCGAAGCCCGGGCCGACGAAATTCGGCCGGCATGGTTGACAAGACACGCGTTTCAATGACCCGTGGGGGGCCGTCGAGGTACATCATGGCGCGCTTTTCAGGCTTCGTTTCGGCTGCCCCTCGTATTTGTAGGCAAACAGCTTCGGCATGGGTCCTTTGTTGCGGTCCTTGCGTCCGGTCTGCTCCCACGCGTGCGCTAGAATGCCGACCGCGCGCGACAGGCAGAAGATGCCCCGCGCTAGGGGCGCCGCAAAGCCGAGTTCTCCATAAATCACCGCGGTAGCCCCGTCGATGTTCATGGGAATGAGCTTGCCCTTGCGCTTTTGCATGACGCGCTCGATCGCGCGCGCAGCGTTGGCGTAGCGACCACTCACAGCACCGTCGCTTACCGCGGCATCCACCAACGCGAGCAACGGTTCGGCACGCGGGTCAATGGGATGAAACCGATGACCGAAGCCAGGGAGATATTTGCTGCGCGTGCGGGTGAAGTGATCGATGGCATCGGCCGCAGCCTCATCGATGTGCCCGGCCTCGCTGCGTCGCAGGACCTCCTCGTACAGTTCGATCGCCTGCTCTCCGGCGCCGCCATGCACATCATCGAGCGTATTGATCGCAGACGCCATCGCCCCATTGAGCGGCAACCCGCAGCTGACGGCCATCTGCGCAATGGCGATTGAAGGCGCGTGCGGTCCATGGTCGACGGAAGCGACCAGCGCAGCCTGCAGGAGCCTTTCCTGGATCGGTGCCGGGAATTCGCCGCGCAGCATCAACCAGATCATCGCGGGAAACGAAATGCGCCCGATCAATTCCTCGATTGGATATCCGCGGTAGGCGATGCGGCCTGGCGCTATGTCGCATATCGAGGTCCGCCACCAATGCGCAGCCCGCTCTCGTAGCTCTGTTTCGCTCATTCTGCTTTCCGATCCGACCGGCTTGCGCGGTCTTTACCGAGTGCGCCCAATTCGTTGATCTGCTCAGGCCGCCCCGTCCGTCGCCGCACGGACCAGCGGAAAGTGCACCTCGCCCTGGCGTGGCGTTCCGGCGGCGCCACTGGAGACCATTTGCTCAATCTCCCGGTCAGCGTAGCCGAGCCGCGCCAGCCATCGTTCAGTGTCGGCACCGAGGCTTGGCGGCGGCGAAGGGACCGGAAATTCCTCGTCCAGCCGAAAACCTGGGCGCGTGATCCGCAAGGGTGAGTCGCCAGCCTGCTCAGTCGGCAGCGTCTCCACGAAGTTGCGGCCCAACAGTTGCGGCTGCTGCAATATTTGCGGAACGGTCAGCACACAGCCTGCCGGAACGCCAGATGCATTCAGCAGACCCTCCCATTCCTCGGCAGGCCTGGAACTTAAGGCCGCGTTCAATTCCTCATTCAACGACGTGCGGTTCAGCTTGCGCGCCTCGCGTTTTGCGAAACGCGGATCCGTCTTCAGATCCGACCGCCCGATCAGGTCGCAAAAGGTCCGGTACTGCTTCTGCTCGTTGGCAGCTATGTTCAGCGGGCCCGTTGCTGTGCGGAAGGTGCCGGAGGGAGCGGCGGTGAAGTTCTCATTTCCCATCGGCTGCGGCTCCACTCCGGCGTTCAGGTGATTGGAGACGACCCATCCCATCGCCGCGATGGTCGCCTCAAGCAGCGACACGTCGATGAAACGGCCACGGCCCGTGTGTCGCTGCTCGACAAGCGCTGCGGCGATGGCAAATGCGGCCGTCAGCCCGGAGATGGTGTCAGAAATCGGAAAGCCGGTCCGCAGCGGGGCCGAGGCTGCGTCACCCGTCACACTCATGGCGCCCGAAAGGCCCTGGACGATCTGATCGTAGGCCGGTCGGGCGGACCAGGGGCCGTTTTGCCCAAAACCGGAGATCGCACAATAGACGAGCCGTTGGTTGCACTTGCTCAAGATGTCGAAGCCGAGACCAAGCCTCTCCATGACCTTGGGCCGGAAGTTTTCGAGAACGACGTCTGCTTCGGAAGCGAGCCGAAGAAACGCATCTTTGCCCGCTTGCGATTTCAGGTCGAGCGCGACCGACTGCTTGCCGGCGTTGACCGCGACGAAGGAGAGGCCCTGCAGACGCTCCGCCCTTTGTGGATCGCCGCCGAGGCGGCGCGCGAGATCGCCGCCATTCGGGTTTTCAACCTTGATGACCTCCGCGCCGAGGCGCGCGAGATGATAGCCGCAGAACGGGCCTGCCAATACGTTCGACAGGTCGAGGACGCGGATGCCTGTGAGCGGCAGGGACATCTGACAAAGCCTTCCGTTGAGGTGTTTTCGTCCGACGTTGCGGTCGTTATTTCAGCTGTTGCGCCGCGCGCTCAGTGAAGCGATTGGTAAAGGTCTTGCTGAGGTCGATGTTTGCCGCGGCGATCTTGGGATCGAAATCGCTCAGCACAGCGAGCGGAATCTTGGCTGCCTCGGCGTCCATGAGGCCAGTTTGGGAAAACAACGCTTTTGACGCCTTCAAGATCTCGATGTTCACCTCGCGATTATCGGTCTTGTATCCGGCAGGGATCGCATCGACGAGTTGCTCGGTCGCCACCGAGTTGATCCAGCGGTGGGTCTTCAGCAAGGCGTTGACCAGCCGCTGCACGGTCTCGGGATTTTTGTCGATAAATGATTGCTGCAGGTAGAGGCAGGCGGTCGGATAGATCCCACCGAAGGCGGTCTTGGAGCCTTCGACCGTACGCGCGTCGAACAGCGGCTTGGCTATATTCTTCCTCGAGAGCAGCGTGGCAATCGGGTCGAAATAGACCAGCGCGTCGATGTTCTTGGCCTCGAGCGCCACCATGCCCGGCGCGCCGCTTCCAACCGCGATGATGTTGATGTCGCGCGGTCCTAACCGTGCTTTCTTGATGTAGTACCGTGCCATCGTGTCCGTCGACGAACCGGGAGCCGTGATGCCGAGCTTAAGCCCCTTGAGGTCAGCGCCGGTTTTCACCTTGTCAGCGAGATCGCTACGCACCCCGAGAAGAACCCCGGGTATGTCATTGAGCAGGAAGACACAGGAGATATCCTTGCCCTGCGCCTGCATCTGAATCGTGTGATCATAGAAGCCAACGGTACCGTCGACCGAGCCGCCGATCAGGGCCTGCAGCGCCTTGGAGCCGCCGGCCTGGAAATTCTCAACTGTGACATCGAGACCTTCCTCCCTGAAGGTGCCGAGCTTTACCCCAAGTTCGAGAGGCATGTAGTTCAGGATTTGAGAACCGACGGCGATCTTCAGTGTCGCCTTCTCCGGTTCGGAGGCATTGGCCGAACTGAGCCAGAGGCCGGTCGCGGCCACACCCACGATCAGTCGCATCAACGCGCGCATGTGCATCTCCATGATTGACGAAGCATAAAGGTCAGGTCTCGTGAGCGGCCGGCGGCCGCCAGACGAGGAGCCGCTTTTCTGCGCGGTCGACGACGGCGTCGAGAGCAACAACGAAAGCGGACAACACGATGATTCCAGCGAACACGCCGGTCGCATCGAGCACACCCTCGGCTTGCGCGATCAGGTGCCCCAATCCGGCGGATGAGCCGAGATATTCGGCCACGACGGCGCCCATAACTGCCATGCCGACGGAGACCCGCAGGCTCGATAGAATCCAGGTGGTGGCGGATGGCAGATAGACGTGGCGCAACAACGAGGATTTTGAAGCGCGCAATAGCCGCGCGTTTGCCAGGACGACCGGATTGACCTCGCGCACCCCCTGGAAGGTGTTGAAGAATGCAACAAACAGCACCAGAGTCACGCCGAGCGCGACCTTGGACGTCAGCCCTAACCCGAACCAGATGACAAAGATCGGTCCCAGCAGGATCCGTGGGATCGCGTTGAAAATCTTGATGAATGGCTGAACAACGTCAGCGGTGAACGGATTCAGGCCGAGCCAGATTCCGAGCGCTGTGCCGATCGCAATCCCGACGATGAAGGACAGGATCGTCTCGACCAGCGTGGTGCCGACATCGGTCCAGAAATCGGCGGTCGACATCCACTCTTTTATTCGGCCGACGAGGGTCGACGGCGCCGGAAAGAAGAACGAATCGATGACGCCCGAACGTACGCCGAGTTCCCAGGTCAGGAGAAGCGCAAGGACGATGGCGACCTGCGCGACAACGACCTTAGTTCTGCGTGGCATAGCTTTTCTCCACCTCACTGCCGAGCAGTGACCAGATTTCGCGATAGAGGGCGACGAACTCGTCCGTGGTCTGCAGCGCTGATACATCCCGCGGACGTGGCAGGGTGATCTTGACTTCGCCGACCATCCGGCTCGCAGGGCCCGCCGACATGACGACCACCCGGTCAGCCAGGGTGATCGCCTCATCGAGATCGTGGGTGATGAAGATCAGGGAGCGGCGCTCCGCCTGCCAGAGGTCGAGCAGGATGCGGTGCATCAACCGGCGGGTGTGAACGTCAAGCGCCGAGAAGGGCTCGTCCATCAGGACGATCCTCGGCTCCATGATCAAGGTCTGCGCCATCGCGACGCGCTTGCGCTGCCCGCCAGACAACTGATGCGGATATCGCTCTTCAAATCCTTTCAGCCCAACTTTGGCGAGCCACGGCCGAGCCTGTGCGCGCGCCTGTTCGACCGACTTGCCCTGGAACACGAGGCCAAGGCCGACATTGTCCTGCGCGGTCTTCCACGGGAGCAGCCCTTCCTGCTGGAGCATGTAGCCGGACTGGTCGTTCAATCCGGTGAGCGGCCTCCCGAAGATGCGGACGTCACCCGACGCGGGCTTCAAGAGCCCCGTGACAGTGTTCAGGATGGTGGACTTGCCACAGCCGGTCGGCCCAACGACCGCAACGAATTCCGTGTCGCCCACCTGGAGATTCATGCTTTTGACGGCGGTGAAGTCGCCGAAGCGGATCAGTACGTCGTGCAAATCGACGGCGAGCGCCGGCTGCCCTTCCATAGTTTCGCTCCATAGAACTTGTTCTATTATTCAACCACCGATAGCCGGGCGCGCGGAATGAGTCAACATCATTCCGGCCAACAGAACCGGATTGTGCAGCAATGGTAGATTTTGGGGCGGATTTCGTACAATAGTTCTACGTAGCAGAACTGGAGCTGGCATGAGCAAGACAGGGGTAGACGCGGTCGGCAGGGCGCTCGCAATCCTGAAAGCCTTCAGCGCGGAACGCGCCGCGATGACGCTGACTGAAATTTCGCAAGCGACCGACCTTTACAAGAGTACGGTGTTGCGACTGGCCTCTTCGTTGGAGGCTGGCGGCTTCCTGGTTCGGGGCGCTGACAGACTATTTCGGCCGGGACCGGAGCTATCGCGCCTTGGTGCGCTTTATCAACGCGGCGTTGACCTTAGCGAAGTCATTCGGCCTTCGCTTCGTCGCCTGGTTGAAGCAACGGGGGAGACTGCGTCCTTTTATGTTGCGGATGGCGACGAACGCATCTGCCTTTACCGCGTCAATTCTCCGCGTTCAGTTCGACATCACCTCGAAGAGGGCCAGCGATTGCCGATTGACCGCGGCGCCGCCGGGCGAGTTCTCACTGCATACGGCGAGCCGATAAGCGCGGAAGGCAAGAAGATCCGGGACAGAGGGTTCTATGTTTCAATCGGCGAGCGGGATCCGGAGGTTGCTGCTGCGGCCGTGCCCTTGATGGACGTGCACGGCAAGATGCGCGGGGCGCTTTCGGTTTCAGCTATCAGGACTCGTTTCGATGCTGACGCGCGGAAGGCCGCGCTCGATGCTCTTAAATCGGAAGCAAAGGCCTTGGCGAGCTTATTGCCCGCGAGCGAAAGCTAGCGACTACGCGAATGTCTGCTTTGCGTCGGCACTGTTGATGATCTCACCGTGCGTCAGCCGCCAACCAGGGCCGTTGCACGGTGCGGTTCGCTTCCGTCTTGTCGCGCCGATGCATGCATGCGCTCCGCAGTAAGCAGGATCGCTCCGCTCGCTTAGCGAGGGCGTCGGCGGAGGCCAACCGAAGTCGGTCAATTCGCTGTTCGGCTGCCCCGTTCGGTGAGCTTTGACTCGAGATAGTTTTCCCGGCAGCGAGGATGGCTGGCCGAACTCCGGGTGATAGCGAGGCCTTTGCCACCCGCGTCACGCCCGGTCCGCGAGACATCTCCACCAAAGTGCGCACCGCATTTGCCGAATGCACTTATCTTCCGTTCTCCCCAGAGCAGAACACGTCATCGCATCTGCGTATGTACATATCGAATTATCCGCCGGCCACGCTCGATCTCGCTAAAGCCGTGAGGCCGCTTCCCAGACCAATCCGGTTTGCGCGCGCAATCCCGAGCAGCGGTACGTGCCCTTGGCGGCTTGCCTTCCAGCCGCAGCTTGGACCCGCCTAGTTCAGCATCGGGCGGTGGCCGATTTACCAGCCGGCTGCCTTCTTCGCCTAGTGGTTCATCACAGTGATTTTGACGTTTTGATACCGAGCCATTCGAGGATGGGCAAGTTTTCCGGTGGCAAGAGAATCTCGATGCTTCTGGGGACGCCGGGTTGACGTCGGATGAAGCCGTTCCGTTCGAGGGTAACGATCATCTGGTGGACAGTCGGCGGGCTGACGCGGAAATGGCGCTGGATGTCGGCTTCGGCGGGCGGCTGTCCGAGCATGTACGAATAGGTATGGATGAAAGCGAGGTAGTGCCCCTGCTTCTCGGTGAAACGCGCGCCTGATTTTTGACTCATCGTTGGATTCGTCCGGGCCTCCGACAAGGAGGCAAAGCATGAATGTACGTTATCGGGTCGAATTGAGCCAAGCTGAGCGCGATGAACTGACGGCGATGCTCGGCGGCGGCAAACAACGCCGCCGGCAAGCTCAAGCGGGCGCAGATTTTGCTGGCGGCCGATAGGGGCCGCCGCGACGAGGAGATTGCCCGGACCGTGAGTGTCAGCCTCTCCACCGTCGGCCGGACCAAGCGCCGCTTCGTGGAAGGCAATCTAGAGCGGGCCTTGAGCGAGGAGCCGCATCCGGGCGCGGAACGCAAGCTGACGAGCAAGGAAGAGGCCCTGCTGGTCGCGACCACATGCGCCAAGCCGCCCGCAAACGCTGGACGCTGCTGGCCGAAACGATGGTCAAGCTCACCGATCACGATAGCCTGTCGGGCGAGACCGTGCGTCGCTGGCTGGCCGAGAACGACCTCAAGCCATGGCGCAGCGACATGTGGTGCATTCCCCATGTCGACGGCGAATACGTCGCCCGCATGGAGGACGTGCTCGATCTCTATTCCGAGGCATCGGATTCCGAGCGGCCGCTGGTCTGCTTCGACGAGACCCCCGTCCAGCTCATCGGCGAGGTGCGTCAGCCGATCCCGGCCAGGCCCGGACAGCGCGAGCGCTACGAATATGAATACCGCCGCAACGGCACCGTCAATCTCTTCGTTACCTTCGATCCGCATCGCGGCTGGCGCAACGTCAAGATAACAGGCCGCCGCGCCGCCGTGGACTACGCCCACTGTATGCGTGAACTCGTCGACGTCCATTATCCCGATGCCGCCTGTATCCGTGTCGTGCAGGACAATCTGTCGATCCACTCCGCCGGCGCGCTGTATCAAGCATTTGCGCCCGCCCAGGCCCGTCGCATCCTGCGTCGCCTCGAATTCCACTACACACCGAAACACGCCAGTTGGCTCAACATGGTCGAGCGCGAGATCAGCGTGCTGCCGCCTGTGTCTCGGCCGCCGCATCGACGACCCCAAACGGCTCCGAAAAGAGATCGCAGCATAGCAACGGCAGCGAAACAAAGCACGAGACCGCATCAAATGGATGTTCACAACCGACGAAGCCCGCGCCAAACTAGGCCGCGCATATCCAACCATCGCCAAAGAGTCAAAATTACTGTGATGAACCACTAGGCTAGGTGTGGCTTCTCCGTCGCCAAGGCTTCGTTGACCATGCATTCTGGCGTGCACGCGCGGATTAGCGACCGTATCGAGCCAATGCCGCAGCTGGTCTTGCAGCCTTCAAGGCCATGGTCGGCATAGCGATGCCGCCAAAGGCTCACAATCCGCGGCTGGACCCCAACTTCCTTGGCGATCGACCGGGTGCTGCGCCCGTCAGCCGCCAGCGCTCGCTTCAAATCACGCTGCAACGTCACCGGTGAGCGACAACACGCCTCAAGCACCTTGCGAACTTTCCTCGAAAGATGGACTTCTCTTGCTTCGGGTATCAATCCAGATCTTGAATCATGACTCACGATCCAAGAAAAGTGAATACTAGGGTACTGGAAAGCGACATCGAAGCGGCATTTTCGTTCTCAGCGGATGCGCACAAGCCTGCGTTCTTTGACTGAAGGTCGCGCTATACCGATGAATTGATCACCGCCCCTGCATTTCTGCTGAACAAGGCTCAGATCACCAGCGAACTCAACCGACCCCTCGCCATCCGCCCCGAAAATCTGACAAGCAAGCGACGTTCTCCATTTTGATGGCATGCAATACTCCTTGTATGCCTGGTTCGAGGTCGCGCGCTTTGCGCCGAACGGAAAGAGGAGACGCCCGGCGTCGGGCAGGAACAGCGAGACCGGGCATGACCGATGGCGCGCGGCGCGGAGACCCCAAACATCGCAGCGCTGCTTACGATCGCGGTCACGACGTCGGCTGGATCAATGGCGACCACAAGACAAGAGAACCAGCATTCAACGTTGGCTCTCTTTCGTCACTGACGCGTCAGATTTCCGACAACCTGTCGGGGATCGAACTACGCGAAATCCTCGTTCACAAACCAACTGTCAAAATTTTTCGAATTCAGTCGCTTGGAGCGCGAGCCGAGTGATCTAAGGCTGGTACGGCGCTTGCTTAACGAAAGGCGAAACTACGTCTTCGCTTCTTCGGTTTTGAATACATTCGCCTGCGATGGACCCGGGACGTCGGTAATTTAGCAAAGGGAGCTAAGAGCGTGTCCGGTGTTGCTGCAGCGTTTCTATGCTCTTCAAGAGAGTCACGCGCGACCGTTTATGATCAGCTCGAGTACATGCTTCCGAAACTTGCGCTTCGTGGGCAGGCGGGAGTCAGCGTTGCAGCTTTCACGTACACGGAGGGTGTTCGATATGCGAAAGCGGTCCACTTTTCATGCGGTTCAGTGCGCATTAAACACGTTGAACAAGATCTGAAGTTTAGGCCCCATGTTGCAATCGCCCAAATTCATAGCCGATGCGGCGGCACCGGCGACGTTAAGCCAATTCGCTATAGTGCCGGCGACAGCCGCAATTTCGCGATTTCTCTGGATGGAGCTGTGGTCAATTCCCGTGAACTCAGGGGAGAATTGCTTGCTCAGGGCCATAGGCTGGGCGGCAGCACAGATGCTGAGCTCTTGCTCAGATGGATTGAAGCCTCTTGTGAAAGAGACTACTGGCGACACGGTCTGCCCGTCAGTTATGAAAACGTCTTTCGCGACATCGATGACCGAATCGATGGCGCTATTAGCGCGCTTTTCCTGGACGGACAAGGAAATCTAGTTGCATACCGTAATCGATCTGGTTTGCGACCCTTGGAAACTATGCAAACAGATGATGGGTTCTTGCTCTTTGCTTCGGAAAATTGTGCCTTTGCCGGTCTAGAGGGTAAGACACAGCAAATCTTACCAGGCCACATCAAGTATGTAGACGGGAAAACCGGGTACTGTGTTGATCGTTCCGTGAGCAACAAGCGATACAAAGCCAAACTCTGCGCCTACGAATCTCTTTACCTAGGAAATCCGAAAACATCGGTCGAAGGACAATCACACTTCGAAACCCGTTACAACATCGGTGTCGCCCTTGGTGGCCTTGTTGCGCAGCGATTGCAAGGAGAGCCAGTCTCCGCGTTCACAATCGTTTCCGCGATGCCGCATACTGGAGGACCGTACGCTGATGGTCTGTTTGCATCTCTCGCCGAACACGGCCTGTTCGCCCTGCGTCGGGAAGTAGTCGCAACGCAATTTCTTCACCGAACTCTCATCGGTACACCCGGCGAGCGAAAGTCTCGCATTGCTCAAAAATACCGGGTGTCGGAAACCAGCCTTGCTAAAACCACGATCGTAATTGTTGACGAGGCGCTCATTCGTGGCGATACCAGTCAGGCTGTCACGAATATGCTGCTTGCCGCTGGGGCCAAAGCCGTACATTGGGCGATCGGTTCGCCCCCTATAGTGGCGCCGAACTACTACGGCATGGGTATCGACACACTAGAAGAGTTGGCATTCTGGCAGATATGGAAACGATTGCCGCCCGAACAGCGCACGCAAAGCCTTCGCTTTCACAAGATGGAGCCGCAAGTTCTCAAAATCATCGAAAGTAATACTGCCGCGTCTATCAGCGCAGCCACGATAACATATCTGCCGTTTCCACTTCTAGTGTCGTTGTTGCCCGGCAGTCAAGACGGCGTCGATTTGTCGCCGTTTACATTCGAGATGCCAACCCCTGCGGGGCAGAAGCGTGCGAATAGGAACTTGCGCGAATTAGTGGCCGATCTTCCCTATTCGGAATCAATCCCTGCTTGAGGTCAGATCATGAAACCTGTTCTCGTCTTTGATTGGAATGGAACGCTGCTCGACGATGCCTACGCACTGCTCGAAACGACCAATGCCATACTAGATCGCTTTGGTCGCGCAGCGATCGACATGAAGACGTTTCGAGAACACTGCGACGTTCCGCTATCTCTTCTTTATCGCAGTCTCGGACTGTCGCAAGACGAGGTTGCGACGGTGGATCGCGATGGGAGTGCAATCTTTCACGACGCCTACGAACCTCTTGCGGATAAAGCCGATTTGCGCGAGGGCGCGCGCAGAGTGTTGGAGTTGGCGCGTCAAGAAGGGGCATCGTCGGTCATCGTGAGTAACCACATAGTCGACCCTCTGCGCTCCCAATTGAGACGACTTGGAATCAATGACTACATCGACGATGTGCTCGCCTTTGAAAGCCGCACCACTCAATACAAATCGGTGAGCAAAGGAGAGCGGCTTCGTCTATACATGCAGAAGAACAACTTCAAGCCGGCGTCAACCTTCATTATCGGCGATATGCCGGTCGAAACGGATATTGCACGGAATCTCGGACTCATAAGTATATCTATTACCGGAGGATTTGTTTCGGAGTCGCGCTTGCGGGCGGCGCATCCCGACTACACGATTAACAACCATCATGAGCTGTTGCCAATCTTACGAAGCCATGGTTTTTTTGGAATGCATAAATCATGATTGGCGAGGAAACATCACACAATGTCGCTCCTAAAACGGCGAGGCAGAGAATAGGCCTTATCGGCGTTGGACGCATGGGAACCGGTATGGGCATCAGCCTGATGCGTCAGCAAATCGAGTTGCATATCAAAGCCAACAAGAATCGCTTCGGGGCGGATCGCTTGACTGGTGCGGGCGCCCATGAACATCCTTCAATCGCTGAGTTGGCGCGGCATGTAAGTGCCGTTCTGTTATCCTTGCCCTCCAGCCGCGAGGTTGAGGCAGTCTGCCTCGGGCAAGACGGGCTGTTCGACCATATGCCGCGAGGAGGTCTAATAATTGACTGCTCGACGTCTTATCCTGCTTCGACGGTTGCGCTGGCTGAGCAAGCCCAAAAACGCGGCCTAAGCTTTATAGATGCTCCAGTAACGCGGAGCCCCGAACAAGCAGAGTTAGGCCGTCTCAACGCGATCGTTGGATCGAATGAAGAGCTGTTTCCTGCGGCTGAAGGCATTCTTGCCGCATTTTGTGAGACCGTTCTTCATGTCGGCGATGTCGGACAAGGTCACAAGCTCAAGCTTGTTTACAACAGCATGACGATGGGGATCGCGGCGGTAGCCGCGGAGGTGTGCCAATTTGCGTGCGGCGTTGACGTCGATCTCGTAACGCTCCGCTCTCTGGTTAGTCGCGGCTCCACTAACAGCGGAATATTTCAAGGCTTCGTGGCCTTTTTGTTGGGCGAGAAACCCGATGTTCTGGCAATCTCAATTGCGAATTCCGCAAAGGATATTGAGTGCGCTGTGCGCCTAGCAGGCGAGAGTGCAGTTTCGGTGCCGGTGTTGGCCGCCGCCGCTCACAAATTAAATGTCTCAGTTGTTGCGGGCGAAGGCGAGCTCACACTACCTCATCTGTCCCGCCCCATGAGGATTTCGGCGTGCTGATAGCGTTGGAGAGTCGGCTCAAACCGCTTGGCCGGTGGGTGGCTAGTCTTCTCGCAGTCACGGCAAGAGAACTTTTCCCGCACGCTCTCGACCCTCTTCCACTGGCGCGGTACCGCGTCACATCCTCGCCACGCTTGCGCAGGCGATTGCCGCCGCAGCACTCGCGCAGTAGCCGGCCGCTCGATCACCAAGCGCTCACTGGGCAGATGCTCGGGAATCCTCACCCTCAAGCGCGATTGCGGACGCACTGCCGCACTGTAACCGTCTTGGCGAGGGCCAGTTCTGACGCCAGCTCGTGTTGGGTGGCATCGGCGCCCAACTCTAGGAGTGCAGAAGGCCAACGTTCGATCAGCCGCGCCGAACGTTCCGAACGCGGGCTGTAGACCTGTTGCTTTCGCTTGGCTATCTGGAGCTTCTGATCGGTCAGGTCTTCTGGAATTAACGATCACCTCGAGCGCGGTTTGGCCACGCGCGAGCTAGCGCACTTCAGTGCTCCGGGCATCTTTAGATCGACCAGGGTCTTGCGAATGCGGTCGAGCACTAAGGGGACAATTTCTAGGAGCTCATGGCGCTCTGTCTGATGCGCCATGCGCTGGGAGACCGCCGGGGAGGAGTGGTCGGGTCGCGACACTGCCACCGGTACGCACGATCATGATCGGCTCGTCGCGGCGGCGATCGGTAAGGCCCCCCTAGGTGAGGCTTCTCCGCCGCAAAGGCTTCGTTGACCACGCATTGGGTGGCGTGCGCGCGCCGTTGGGAACGCCGCCGATCGCCTCGAAGGCCGCCATGTGACAGCGCAGGACCGTCTGCATGCCGGTGCCTCGCAGCGAATCTCGAATGCCGGCAATGGTATTGGCCGCAGTTCATGAAGCAAATTCGTGACGGCGGTATAGCCGCCGGCGTAACTGCGCTCGCGCTGGTCCCGCCACAGCCGCTGCCCGGTCATGCCGGGGTAGGCGGTGCCCCTCTCTTGCAAGTGCGGGACGAACGCGTCAATGAGTGGCGAAAGGCTTGTGCGCTTCGCCTCCAGGCCGCGGGCGATCGTTCGGCGAACCATCTTCCGTTCGAGGCCCAATTCGCGTGCAATCGCCGAGCACAACAGCCGCTGTCCATGAAGGTTGAGAATCATCAACGTCCGAAGCGTGATCACCGCTCCGCGCCCTCTCGTCCTGGTAGAGCAGGATTGGGTGGCGATTCACCGCCGGTCCCCAGGGCGCGCCCTGAGGGGACCGGCGGCACGATCAACTGGGGAATTTTCGAACGGCGCTTCTGGGGAGAATTACTCCGGCCTCAAAAAACAGAATCGAGATCGAGCACTGTGACACTGCGACAGCTGTTTGCCCTTAGAAGCATGCTTGAGATCAGTTGGCTCAGACAGTGACACCCGCCAGGCGTGAGCTGTGGCCCAGCTTTAGATTGCCTATGAAGCCGGCGAGCGACCTGCTTATTAAGTAACTGGAGTTGATGGGACCTCGGCATGGTTCTATGGGCGGCTGCTCAGACGCAAGAGCTTTGTCATGAACCACAGGCAGCTCCGTCAAGAGTCGTCAACTATCAGCATCGTCAGTTGCCCCCGGGATGACCACCATGCGACAGCTATTTTTAACAGCTTACATTGGAGGCCAAGTTCATGTTTTCCGAGTTTGAGAACGAGTGCATAAACCGGGAAGTCAAGAGGCTCAATCTTCCCAACTCTCGGATCAAGCACTTCGCCCCGGCTAGCTACGCACAAGCCGGAGAAGACGTTATTCTGGAAGGAATTTTGGCCGCAAAACTCTGCAAAAGCCAAAGATCTTGGAAGAGTGTGTTCTATGTCGAGATCGGCGCCAATCACCCCATCTCCACCTCGAATACCTACCTTATGTATCAAAGAGGCGCGCAAGGTGTTCTAGTCGAACCCAATCCTGAATTGGGAGCGCTGATCCGGACAGTGCGCCCGAGAGACGTTCTCGTGCCGTCCGTTGTTTTGCCTGCTCCGCAGGCGTCTGCCACCCTCTTCATCGGAAACGCCCATGAGTTGTCTTCTTTGGATGAAGCACATATCAAAAGCTTCGGAGACTTCGACGGCGTAGGAGGTGTCCGAGAGCATATCGAGGTGAGCGCTGTCGGCATCAACGAACTATTGATCCCTTATGCAAACAAAATCGATTTCTTGTCGATCGATTGCGAAGGACTAGATTACGATCTCGTCGAGGCCATTGACCACGAGCGTATCAAACCTGCTGTGATCCAATGCGAGCCAAGTGAGCATTTTCTCGATGGCAACACGGCTCGGATTATAAATCTGATGGAGAGCAGAGCGTACCGTCTTGCTGCAATTACTGACATAAACGTCATCTTCGAGAGATTGAGCTAATGCAGCCACCAGAATCAACCCCAGTCTATGAGTCTCTCCGGCGCATCCCATTGATTGACATGCAGGCGCACGATCTCGTCGACGCAATGACCGGCCAAGGATGATGAGCTGCACAGCGCGAGGATTAAGAGGGATGAACCGGCGTATCGGGCATTCCAGCCAGCGATAGAGTTGCTCGAACTCTTCCTCGTTGAGCCAGCGCGAGCCCTGGACCTTGGGTTCGGTCGGAATTTCTGAGGCTGGATTGTAAGGAACGCTGAAGCGGCACAGGATGTGTTCCGATGATCGTGGTCGGACTTCATGCCCCAACTATAGGCCGCGTGAATGTAACATCGCATGTGGTCGGCCATCGAGCGGGCGACCACGCTCGTAGATTGGCCTGACAAGCTCGACGATCTCCTCAGACTGTCGCGCGCGAGGCGGTTGGGCCCGAGCGTGTCAGCGATCTTGTTGAGGCCTTTTTGTCTCCTTCCAGGACGGCTTGAAAAATCTCGATCTGAATGATGCCCGCGGCGAGGCCTGAATCGCCGGTCGCCGTATTTTAGTTTTTTTGCGGCCTTGGTGGCCTTGTCCAAACGCTCGCTCCTCACCTCACCGACCTTGTTGAGAAACCGCTCGACGGTTGCGGTGCCGACATTCGCCTCGCACGGAATGTGTCTGATCGTCAGCCCTTCAAATGCCTACCTCCGGTAGTTGATGGATTTTGATCAACGCGGAACGGGATTGCAGGCAACGGCTTCGGTATCACTCAGCTGACAATTTTGATCTTCGGAAGAACTGAAGACAAAAATGGGAGGAGGACGACAGGCGCGGAATTGCGTGCGGGGTGAATCAATGCCCAAGCGGTGAGCCACGCTCCTTATTGAACTCGATTAATTCTATCGACAGCTAAGAGACTGCGTGTCTTGGAGCTCGGGTGGTGTTGTGCGTCTGCCCAGGCGTATCGCTGCCCCGATCGTCTATCGCTTGGCTCGTAGACCGGAAAGCTGGTGAGCTGGAGGACGTCCGATATGAGTATTGAGGTTACGATAAATAAGAGATCTTACATTGTTGACGTGGCACCTGATACGCCGCTGCTGTGGGTACTTCGCGATGTGATCGGACTGACGGGCACGAAATATGGGTGCGGAATTGCTCAGTGCGGCGCCTGCACGGTGCATGTTGGCGGCGATGCAGTGCGCTCGTGCATTACTGCCGTAGGTGACGTTGCGAAACCAGTCACCACAATCGAAGGATTGGATGCCGACGGCAATCATCCCGTTCAGCGTGCATGGCGCGATGAGCGCGTCCCGCAATGCGGGTATTGCCAGGCCGGGCAAATCATGCAGGCGGCGGCGCTCCTAGCGGAGACCAAGAACCCCTCCGATCAGCAAATCAGCGATGCGATGTCCGGAAATATTTGCCGCTGCGGCTGCTACCAACGGATTCAGTCCGCGGTGCGCACAGCCTCAAGGGGGGTCTAACGATGCGTGCGCCGAGAACCTCATCCGGTCCCTGCGTGAGGCTTGAAAACGTTAGCCGCCGTCAATTCCTTCGCTCGACGGCAGCGGTGGCCGCATTTGCTCTAGCTGCCGAGATTTTTGGCCTGGAGCCAGGCTTCGCATACGAGACTGGCGGCGGTCAGATGCCGCATGGCATCGTGAACGATCCGCACGTCTTCGTGTCGATCGACCCCTCTGGTATCGTTTCAATTACCGCCCACCGTTCCGAGATGGGCACGGGGATTCGAACGTCACTTCCGATGGTGGTGGCGGACGAGTTGGAAGCGGATTGGTCGAAGGTTCGCATCGTCCAAGCGCTGGCGGATGAGCCGCGGTATGGAAATCAAGATACCGACGGCTCTCGCAGCATGCGTCACTTCTTCCAGCCGATGAGACAAGTCGGAGCGGCCATGCGCCAGATGCTGGAGCAGGCGGCGGCGACTCAGTGGGGCGTTCCGTTATCAGAGGTCCAAGCGACCAATCACGAGGTGATACATCGGCCGACAAGCCGCAAGCTCGCTTACGGTGAACTCGCCAAAGCCGCGATGGACTTGCCGACCCCGCCAGTAGAGAGCTTGAAGTTCAAGCCCGACAATGCTTTCCGGTATATCGGCCACGGCAACGTCCCAATTTATGACCTGTTCGACATCACTGTCGGGAAGGCGCAGTACGGATACGATGTCCGGTTGCCCGGCATGAAATACGCCGTAATCGCCCGTCCACCCGTTGTCGGCGGGAGGATAAAATCCTTCGACGCAACCGACGCCCTCAAAGTTCCAGGCGTCGAAAAGGTATTGGAGCTCAAAGTCAGTTGGGCGCCGCCCGCCGCATTCTCGCCTCTTGGAGGCATTGCGGTGGTGGCCACGAACACCTGGGCGGCCATAAAGGGTCGAGAAGCCCTGAAGCTCGACTGGGAAGACGGTGAAAATGGCGGCTACGACTCAGCCGCGTATCGACAGCAGATGGCTGAAGCGGCGAGTAGGCCGGGCCGCGTCGAGCGAAATCAGGGTGACTTCGATAAGGCGGCCGCGGCTGCGTCGAAGGTTATCTCCGCAGAGTATTACGTGCCGCACCTCGCTCAAGCCTCGATGGAGCCGCTGGTTGCGACAGCGACCATTCGAGATGGCGCAGCCGAGGTTTGGGCTCCATTGCAGTATCCGTTTGGTGCGCGCGAAGCATTCGCGAAGCTGCTTGAGCTGCCGATCGAGAAGGTGAAAGTGAACGTCACTCTTCTAGGCGGCGGCTTTGGTCGAAAGTGTCAATCAGACTTCGCGCAGGAAGCCGTACTGCTCTCGAAGGCACTTGATGGCGCGCCTGTCAAGCTAGCCTGGACGCGAGAGGACGACCTCCATCATGGTTTCTATCATACGGTCACCTATTCGCGCCTGGACGCCGGCCTCGACTCATCGGGAAAAGTGATCGCATGGCGGCATCGTTCGGTCGCGCCGACCTTGTTCGCGAATTTCAAGCCTGATCCAAAGCGCGAGCAAGCTATTGAACTCGGGCTGGGGCTTGCAGATATCGCACTGGACGTCCCTAACGTGCGCGTCGAGACCGGCGAAGCGGCGGCCCTGACGCGAATTGGCTGGTTTCGGTCCGTCAACAACATACCTCATGCTTTTGCCGTACAATCCTTCATTGCGGAGCTCGCGCAGGCCCTGGGGAGGGACCCCAAAGACTTCCTGCTCGAAATGATCGGGCCTCCACGAAAACTTGAGCTTGAGAAACTCGGGGTGACGGATCCGCTTTGGAATTACGGCGATCCGTATTCAACCTACCCAATCGATACCGGGCGTCTCGCGAACGTGGTGAGCTTGGCGGCTTCGCGTGCGAACTGGGGAAGATCTCTTCCCAAGGGAAGCGGGCTCGGAATTGCAGCACACCGGAGCTTCCTCTCGTACGTGGCGACAGTCGTCGAGGTTGGCGTGGATAGCCAAGGAAAGCTGATCATCCCACGCGTGGAGACCGCGATCGACTGCGGCTTTGCTGTCAACCCCGAGCGGATTCGGTCCCAGATTGAGGGTGCGGCGGTCATGGGACTCAGCAATTTCATTGGCGAGATTTCGTTCAAGAATGGCCGCGCCGAGCAGAGCAATTTTGATAACTATCCGGTGGCCCGCATCGACAATGCACCGATCAATGTGCGTGTTCACATCGTTCCGAACGGTTCTGACGTGCCAGCGGGCGGTGTCGGCGAGCCGGGAGTGCCGCCTTTTCTGCCGGCGCTCTGCAACGCGATCTTCGCCGCGACGGGCAAACGTATCCGTTCGCTTCCAGCGGGCGATCAGATCCGCGTCTAGACGACCGGACGTCAAACTCGATCGCCTTGAGCCGCGATTGAGCTCGAACAGAATTAACAAAACAATCAGCCTAGAGGAGTGAAACTATGTCCAAGATAAGCAGGACAAGAGTTGGAGTTTGGGAGACCGTCAGCACGGTCGTGGGGATTGCCCTAATGGCAGGCCTCCTCGGGAGTGCGGCGGCTGCTTCCGACGAAACGACGGAAAAGCGGCTTCTCAATGCAACGCAGGAAACGAGCAACTGGCTGCATCACCACCGCGACTACACGGCACAGCGTTACTCGCCGCTCAACCAGATCAATCGCAACACGGTCAAGGGGCTGCACGTGGCTTGGACAATGGCTCTGGGCGGTGTCGAGGGTGGCGGTATTTGGAGCCACGGCGGTCTCGAGGGGACTCCGATTGTCGAGAATGGATTCATGTATGTCACCGACGGGTGGGGATCTGTCTACAAAATCGATCTCCACGGCGGGAACGGAAACCTGGTCTGGAAAATGGATCCGAAGACCGATCACGACTGGGCCGGCGCCATTGCTTGTTGCGGGGTTAACAATCGAGGCGCTGCGCTATGGGGCAATTTTGTGATCTCTCATACCCTCGATGGGCGGTTGGTTGCGACCAATAAGGAGGACGGCAAAGTCGCTTGGGAGCGCAATGTAGCCGATCCCGACAAGGGCGAAGTGATCACTGGCGCGCCTTTGATCGTCAAGAACATGGCTATCACGGGAGTGGCGGGTGCCGAGTACGGCATCCGCGGCTGGATTGCTGCCACTGACCTGAAGTCCCAAAAGGAAGTTTGGCGAACCTATACGATTCCGGACAAGGGCGAGCCAGGTAACGAGACCTGGAAGGATGAACACGATTCGTGGAAGACCGGTGGGGGATCTACCTGGGTGACCGGGTCGTACGATCCCCAAGCTCACTTGATCTACTGGGGCGTCGGAAATCCTGGGCCGGATTTTGATACTGAATACCGTCAGGGCGACAATCTCTACACTGACAGTACCCTTGCGCTGGATCCAGACACCGGGAAGGTCAAATGGCACTTTCAGCACACACCGAATGATCCGTTCGATTATGATAGTGTTGCGGAGAGAGTTCTCGTCGACCTCCCGTTCAAGGGAAAGGCGCGCAAGGTGGTCCTTGAAGCCGATCGCAACGGCTTCGGTTACGCGCTCGACCGCACCGACGGCTCTTTCCTTTGGGCAACCCCGTTCGTGAAGAAGGTGACGTGGACCAAGGGCATCAACCCCGAGACCGGAAAACCGATTGAGTATGATCCCAGCAAAGCGGTACAGACCTATGATCCTCAGGCGACGCTGAACCGGAAGAACACGCACGTCACCGTTTGTCCCGGACATAACGGTGGCAAAAACTGGCCGCCTACTGCGTACAATCCAGACTTGAAGACCTGGTACATCCCGGTCATCGAGAGCTGTGATGAGTTGGATAACAAGGAGACCAAACCTGGCGATTGGAAGGCTCGTGAATTCTTCACAGGGGGCGGTCCAGTCGTGAAGATGTCGATAACAGGAAGCGTAACCGCCATTGACGCGACCACAGGTAAGGTCACGGGCAAGTATGAGACCAAGTATCCAATGCTGGGCGGACTACTTGCAACGCCCGAATTGGTGTTCGCTGGCCACCCGTCCGGAGAACTCTACGCTCTCGATGCCAAGACTCTGAACAAGGTATGGGAATTCAATACGGGTGGCGGCGTCAACGCTCCCCCCATGACGTTCTCGGTCGACGGAAACCAATATATTGCGATCCTCGTGGGACTGGGCGGCGCCTGGGACAAGTGGAACCTCGATTCCACAAAAGGCCTGGAGAAGGTCCCCCCGGGATCCATGCTGTACGTTTTTAAGCTGTGATCCGCAGCGCGGCGAAGTGGGGCGGAAGTGTGCTCGCCGCTTGCCCCACTTCGTAAAAGGCTAGTTTAAGAGGGGAGAATGGAATTGAAGATCGTGCGCCCGAACAAACGGGCAAACTGCGCGATTCGCGTTAGCGTGATCTGCTTGATCGTGGGTGGTGGCTTGGCTCTTCTCGCGACAGGAGACTCTGCTTGGGGCGAAGGTGGCACGCCCGTACCGGGGCAGGTTATTAAAGGCGCGCACCGCACGCAGGATGAAGGGCAGCGCATCTACGAAAAGGCAAATTGCGTAGGCTGCCACAAATGGCATGGCGATGGGGGCGGCGGCTATGGAGGCGCAGCGCTCTCGTTGCGAGCTACGCAGCTCACTCGCGATCAAATCGTTGAGATTGTCCATTGCGGGCGGCCGGGAACGGGAATGCCGCGTTTTGATCGCGACGCGTACAAGGAGTACCGATGCTATTCGGGCGTCACGGCTCAGGAATTGGGCAAGGACCTGCCTCCGGATGCGGCTACATTTCTCCGGCCGAAGGAAATTGAGGGGGTCGTTGATTATGTTCTAGAGCACATCAAAGGTAAGGGAGCGACAAGCTATCAAGACTGTATTGACTTTTTCGGAGACGGCTCGAGAGCCTGTGAAGTCTACAAGAACAGCTCGATTCACTCGCAAGCAACCGGAACGGCAGAGAAGCGATGAAACATCGACGATGGGTCTGGGCGTTATCGCTTTTGCTTCTCTTGGTCGCTTGCTGCGATGCGAACGCAGGCGAAGCGATCGATTTACGCGACCTGAGTCTTGGAATGTCCGTCGCTAACATCCCGCCCGAGGAGTACATCAACCTCGCTTGCGCCGAGAAGGAGGGCGCCAAGCTGGCGGCCTGGAACGAATTTCGGACATGCCCGGCTGATGAAGTTGGTTTGCGCGGTATCTCGTTTCGTTTCAATGACGAACTCAATCAGCTGGCGGCGCTGAGCGATAAATATCAAGGTACGAAGCTCGGCGGTCATCCCGTGCTGCTGACGGGGCTCGTTGACAGCAGCGGCGCGTTGCAAGGTATTCGGATCGACACAGATCCGAACGCACGTCCCTTCTGGCGTAAGAAAGCATATCTGTTGGCACTCATAGTGAGAGCTCGTTATGGGGAGGCTGGGTGGACCTGCCGAGAGGCGGAGCCCCACGACGGGGAAACTCGCGTGGGCGGTTTGCTTATCGAGGAGCACTGCGAGAAGCGGTCAGAGCGCCGTCACTTGATTTTGGATCGGGAACTCTACCGCCGTGCCGGCCAACCTCTGTCGGACTTCGTCAATGCGACACGCTTCATCATCGAACAGACGATGGACCGATGAACAAGCATTGCGAAGGACTAGGTTACAAAAGTCCCCGACGCTCTGCGGTGCCTCCATCAGACCAAGACTGTTGCGGTGGAATGGTGAGCGGCATCGGTAAAGAGCCAGCATGCATAGCTATGAGTGAGCCAATAACTGGCGGACTTATCTGGCGCCGACGTGCTGGAGCGTATCGCGTCCGATCGAAATGATCCGCTGGCAGACCGGGGTCGTCTGCTTCCTCCCTCGACTTAAGCCGCTGTTGGACAGGTCCAGCAGCGGCCTCTTTCTTTAGCCGCCAGTGCCGTGCCGTGTGACGAGCGAGCCTTCAGCTGCACGAAGGCCTCTCCTTTTGCGGCGGAGCAGATCGTTGGAGCTGTCAGAGGCTGATCGAGAGATTCTGCGCGGTGATGGTGAGAAACTGGACAGGGGCGTTGCTCACGTCGAAATCGATTAATCCGAGACGGCGAAGCACCGTATCAAGCGAGCGGCGCGCCTGGGTTTCCGGCGCGCCGTCGATGCAGATGTCCATCAAACCGGACCGAAGACATTTTGCAGTGCTCCGAGTAAGCGCGTGCCCGATCCAGAATACCTTGGCAGGATGAGCGTTCAAAGCCGCCGCGATTCCCTCTCTGCCGGCACCTACACTGTACAGTCCAATAATGCGACTGTCGTCGCGCAAAGCTTCCGCTAGCCTCTCTGCTGAAAGCAAATTGTCGTCATGTCCGAAAATGACGAGGTAGAAATTGTGATCGCCATTCGTATGCTGCGTTAGATAGTCGGAGAAGCCGCGTATGCGCTCCCTATGCGCCCGGTAGGCTCCGCTGTGGCACATGGCGAGGAAAGTGCCGCTACTTCCCCGCAGCATGCGCGACATGTAATAGGCGGCGGTCCTTCCCGCCGCGTAGTTGTCGATGCCGATATAGGGCACATCCTCGCCGGCGCTTCCCGTAAGTATCTGTACGACTTCCACGCCCGACATGCGGACTTGGCGGATGCTCTCTGTAATCTCAGGATGGTCTGGAGCCAGAACGATGAGGCCGGCTCGGCGAAGAGGGGGCTTTGCAATATGTTGGGCGACGCCGGTAATGTCGTCCTCGCGAACGAACGTCCGGTGCACTAAAATAGTCGGGTCTAAGGAGGCCGAGATCCGCTGGAAGGTAGCGTTGAGGTCGGCATAAAAAACCTCGGCCTCAGGCTGAACCAGAAGCACCTCAATCCGAATGATGCCGCGGTGAGGCGTCAACCGCCGGTCGCCATATTTTAGTTTCTTTGCGGCCTTGATGACTCGTTCGGCGAGCTCGGTCCGCACGCCGCCGCGGTCGTTGAGAACCCGCTCGACAGTTGCGGTACCGACATTCGCCTCACGCGCAATGTCCCTGATCGTCGGACCACTCAAATACTTGCCTCCGGCGTGATTTTGATCAACACGGAAGATTCGCCGCTTCGGCGCACTTACCCCCTCGACTTGGTCATGTGGGTCTAAGGACCGTTGCCGTCGAAAGTGTAGGCGGTCTTCACCGTCGTATAGAACTCCTGCGCGTAACGGCCCTGCTCGCGCGGACCATAGCTTGACCCTTTGCGGCCGCCGAATGGCACGTGGTAGTCCACGCCGGCCGTCGGCAAATTCACCATCACCATGCCGGCCTCTGCATTGCGCTTGAAGTGGCTGGCGTATTTTAGACTCGTGGTGCAGATCCCCGACGACAGGCCGAACGGCGTGTCGTTGGCGAGTTCAAGTGCCTCGTCGTAGTCCTTCGCCCGGATCACAGTGGCGACTGGCCCGAAAATCTCCTCGCGCGCCACACGCATCTGATTGCTCACTTCCGTGAGCAACGCGGGGGCGAGATAGAATCCGGGCGTCTCGCGTTTCAGGAGCTCGCCCCCGGCAACAAGCTTGGCGCCTTCCGCCTGGCCAATGCTGATATATTTCAGGTCCTGGTCGAGTTGGCTTTGGTCTACGACCGGGCCGACATGCGTGCCGGCTTTCAAAGCACTGTCAATGACAAGCCCCTGCATCCGCTTCTGCATCGCGGCCACGAATCGATCGTGGATGCCATCAGTCACAATCAGCCGCGACGAGGCCGTGCAGCGCTGGCCGGTGGAGAAGAAGGCGCTGTTCACGGCGCATTCCACTGCCAGCTTCAGATCGGTATCATCAAGGACCACCATAGGGTTCTTGCCACCCATCTCGAGTTGAAGCTTCTTCATCTGTTCAGAAGTGATGCAGGTCTGGGCGATCTTGCGCCCCGTCAGCACCGAGCCCGTAAAGGAGATGGCGGAAACCTTCGAGCTACTCAGCATCGCCTCGCCGACGACCGACCCCCGGCCCATGACCAGGTTGAATACACCTGCCGGCGCTCCGGCGCGGACGATAATCTCGGCGAGCGCATGAGCCGAACCCGGCACGAGCTCGGCAGGCTTGAACACAACGGCGTTGCCGTAAGCAAGTGCCGGCGCGATCTTCCAGGCTGGAATTGCGATCGGAAAGTTCCAGGGAGTGATGAGCCCGATGACGCCGACCGGCTCGCGGGTGATCTCCACATCGACGGACGGCCGTACTGATGGCAGCTTCTCGCCCGCCATCCGAAGGCACTCGCCAGCGAAGAATTGGAAAATCTGTCCGGCACGCGCGACCTCGCCGATGCCTTCTGGCAAGGTCTTGCCCTCCTCGCGGGAAAGCAGGCGGCCGAGCTCGTCCTTGCGAGCGTGGATCTCGTCGCCGATCGCCTTTAGAATGTCATGCCGCGTCTGGATGGTGGAGCGCGACCAAGCCGGAAAGGCGTCGTAAGCAGCGGCAATCGCGCGCTCAGTCTCGGCAATCGAGGCGTGGGCATAGTCGCCCACAACATCGTTGGTATTGGACGGGTTGATATTTGGGGCGGCCCCCGCGACCGGGAGCCATTCGCCAGCAATATAGTTGTTTGTCATGGATAAGCTCTGAACTTGATTGAATTTCGTAGGTGCATAAACTTTCGGCGTCGCGTCAGTTCGCCGAGTAAGTCGCTTTAGGCAGAACCATTCAGCGTCCCCAGCGGAGGGCCAGCGGGTTGACCCCGCGCGCAAGCTCAATCAGCCCGCTTTTCGTTTTGGGATGAATTTGCTCCAGCGGATGCCGCACAGCGTCACATCTGATGACGTTGCCTTCCTTCATCACGCTCTTGGCAGCGCGCAGGCCACATTGTCGGTTCTCGTAGTTGATCAGAGGCAGCACGTTTGCATACGCCGCGGCCGCTTCCGTGCTCCGACCCGCCATATGATGATCGAAAACAGGACGCAACAAATCGGGACATAGCGCGCTCGACATCGTCCCGGTGGCGCCAGCTTCCAGATCTGCCATCATGGTAATGGCTTCCTCTCCGTCAAATGGACCTGCTATGGCAGCATCTCCTGCCTCGATCAGGCTGCGCAGCTTCGCTGCAGCAAACGGGACTTCGATCTTAAAATAGCTAACGAGCGGCACCTCTCGTGCCAGCCGCACGAGAAAGGGTACCGAGAGCGTTACGCCGCTGAGCGGCGCATCCTGCACCATGACCGGGATTCTTGCCGCATCGGCCACACGAGCGAAATGCTCGAGCATGTGGGCCTCGTCCGCCTTAAGACCTGAGCCGTGGTAAGGCGGCATCAGCATGAGAAGGCTTGCGCCTCGCTCGGCCGCATAGCGTGCACGCTCCACCGCGATGCGAGTGCTGAAATGGCTGCATGTCACCATGACCGGCTTGCGACCAGCCACATGTGATAGGCAGAGGTCAACTAGCAATCTGCGTTCCTCGTCCGACAACAGGAACTGCTCGGAATAGTTGGCCAGGATGCAAATTCCGTCGACCTTCTGATCGATCATGCAATCCAAAACACGCCGTTGACCCTCAATGTCGAGATCGCCAGAGTCCGTGAATGGCGTTGGCGCGACGGGAAACAGGCCATTATAGAGTGCGCGTTCTGGGGCTTGCATGGGTCAGGATCTCTTTTCGGTGATGAGGAGCATAGGGACGAGCAGCTGGCGTGGGCGTATCGATCCGGTATCGCAAATGTTCTATGGCTCGAACAGCAGGTGAGAACTGGCCTCAATCTTGATCACCTGCACCTGCGAAGCATCACTATCCGGCTGATAGTTTGACTATTGCTGGTCAGCCCTCCTGCAGTTCGGCCGAGATTCAAAAAGTGGCCTCAGGTGGGCGCGAACATCGACCAGGAGCCTGCGAAGCGCCTCTAGCAGCTGTCGTTCGACGCCTGAGCTTAGTGGCACGTTCATTCCGATTGGAATGGAGGAGGTCAGCCGGGCAACAACGTGGGGATGCGCTTCCTGTCATTGCCGATCTCTCGCCGGCGCAGTTGATTGTCGAACGATCAACCGCGTTTCGAGCTCGACCCTGGAGTGTATATCCAGCGAATTTTGATCTGCCAGAAAGTAGTTAGCTGCCTGTTCGCCCATCAGGCGAGCCGGGACGTCAACCGTCGTGAGGCCGGGAGTGAGATATTCGGCAATATCGAGGTTATCGAAACCGATCATCGATATGTCTTGAGGAACGCTCAATCCAGCATCTTTGCAGGCGCGCAGTGCTCCGACAGCAAGCACGTCGCTCCCGCAAAATATCGCCGTTACATTTCTATTTTGATTGAGAATGATTTTAGCTGCGGCTCGGCCACGGCTGAACTCGTAGGGCGATTCCACGACGACAATGCTGGAACGATCTATTCCGCGACGTTCAGCCATGGCGAGGAAGCCCTCAAGGCGACCAGATGCACGGTCGTTCTCGCGCGTTACCCCAGCAATGACTGCAAGATTCTTGTGACCGAGGTCTGCAAGGTAGCTTGCTGCCAAAGCCCCACCACTGCGATTGTCAAAACCCATGCTGGGAATCGAAACATCTTCCGAGAGGGCGTAAGTTACAGCAAATCTTACCCTGTGTTCACGCAGCAGTTTGAGGGTTTCCTTTCGATGGCAAGAGCCCACGAGAACAATGCCGTCGACGCCCTTTTCGATAAGATTACGCACGACGCGAATTTCTCGGTCCAGATCGTAACCCGTTGCAGAGTAGACCAGCGACGCGCCGGCTGGTGCTAGCCGGCTCTCCAGACCTTCAAGCATTCGAGTGAAGATCGCGCTGTCTAATGTCGGAACTATCAAGCCAATCAATCGGGAGCGCGACGATCGCAGCGCGCGTGCTGATCCGTTGGGAACGTAGCCGAGTTCATCCACGATGCGGAGAATGCGCTCTCTCAAGTCGATCGCGACGGTTTCCGGTCGATTCAACACACGCGAAACTGTGGCGATAGAACATCCCGCGCGCTTCGCTATCTCAACGACGGTCGGTGATTGCCTTTGGTCCACACGGGCCAGTTTTTCCAAAGCCATGAGCCTATTTCTTCCTCACGCCAGCCTGGGAGGCTGCGGGCTAGATCCATGGTGAAATCGTTACCATATTAAATTGGACTACGGAACTGATAAAAGACCCAGAAAGCCATCAGAAACTGCGAAATCGAGCTACTTTTCGCTGCCGGGAATCTTTTCTCTTGCGAGACAGGGCAGGGCTATGTAAACCTTTTCATAGTTTCCACGAAGCAAATGTGCTCGCGAGCGGCAACGGCGCCCGGTGCGAGGCAAAGCTTGGGTGGTGAGAAGTAATGAGCCGGCGGTTGGACGGTGGAGAAGGCATGCAAGCGAAGAACAAACGAACGGGAGAGGTGCCAATTATTACGGCTAGGCAAGCCGTATCGCTGATCTCCGATGGTGATTGCGTCTATTTCGGTGGTTCAGCCGGAGTTGCGATCCCCGAGCTGATCATCGACGCGCTCCGCGACATTCATTCCGAGCAGGGGTCTCCTAAGAATTTGATGCTGGTCGGTACGGTGGCCATTGGCGATTGGGCCACGACCGGTTTCAATAAATTGGCGGCCGCGGGCCTCGTGCGTCGAGTTGTGGCGAGCGGTTTGAACAATTGCCCTGCGCTTGGACAACGCGCACTGGCCAATGAAATTGAAGCGTACACGATCCCACAGGGCGTCTTGGCGCAGCTCGCTCGCGAAAATGCAGCCGGGCGGCCCGGCGTGATTACGAAAGTTGGGCTCCGGACATTTGCCGATCCTCGCATCGGCGGCTGCAGGCAGAGTGAGTGCAGCAAAGAGGATATGGTTGCTGTTGTCGATATCGAAGGCGAAGAACACCTGCTCTATAAGACCTTCCCGATCCATGTCGCGATCCTGAGAGGCAGTATTGCCGACGAGAAGGGAAATATCTCGCTCGAGGACGAGGCCTATGTCGGCGAAAGCATGTCGATCGCGGCTGCCGCGCGCCGCTCGGGTGGAATAGTCATTGTCCAGGTCAAGCGGGTAGCCGCTTCCAATACGCTGAACCAACGAGAAGTAAGAATACCTGGAGTTCTGGTCGATTATCTGGTCGTCGATCCCGATCAGCGACAGACCTATGCCACGGAGTACAGCCCAGCCTATGCCGGAAAAATGCGCGTACCGGATGGTAAAATCGCGTCGCTGCCCTTCGATGTGAGAAAGGTAATCGCGCGACGCGCGGCGCTTGAGTTGACCCCCGGAGCTACCGTCAACATCGGCTACGGCATCTCGAACGGAATTGCGGTCGTCGCCGCCGAAGAAGGAATATATCGCTCAGTCACAATGACGGCTGAGCAGGGGGTAATCGGCGGCATTCCTGCGCCCGGACAGGATGCCGGCGCCGGTACGAACTACGACATGATAGCGCCGCAACCGGATCAGTTCGATTTCTACGATGGGGGCGGGTTGGACATCGCATTCCTGTCTTCTGCGGAAGTCGATCGATACGGCAACGTCAATGTGAGCCGCTTCGGTGACAAGATCATAGGACCAGGCGGCTTCATAAACATCAGCCAGGGCGCCCGAAAAGTCGTTTTCTCCGGGACTCTCACGGCGTCCGGATTGAAGGCGGTCCCGGACGGTGGGGCTCTCGTCATTGCTAATGAGGGAACGGTCAAAAAGTGGGTGAAGGACGTCTACCAAATCACCTTCAGTGGCCGTTTCTCACAGGAGCGCCAGCAAGAGGTCGTCTTCATCACCGAGCGTGCCGTATTCAAGCTTACGGCGAACGGCCTGATGCTGACCGAAGTAGCGCCTGGCGTATCAGTCGAAAAGCACGTGCTGCCGAATATTGAATTCGACGTACTCGTGTCACCCGACCTAAAGCTGATGGATTCGAGGATATTTAAAAATGAGCCGATGAACTTGGCGGCGCGGTTCCACGATGGCACAGCACAGGCATAAAGGGAGCGGCTGACGTGAAGTTCGTTTCAAGAGAATACGAGGACCAGGTCGAGATCCTGGCGATGAATAGGCCAGAGCGACGCAACGCTCTGGGCGAAGACATTCTGAAAGATCTGGTTGAATCGGTGGGCAGGGCGGCCAACGATAAGGACGTCAATGTGATATTGCTCGCTGGAAACGGCCCCGGTTTCTCAGCCGGTGCAGATCTCAAGGATTTTTCGGCCGGCGGCATCAACGACACCTTCGACCTGAACCGCCGATTGGGTGCATTTGTGCGCTCTCTCGCTCTTGTCAGAAAGCCTGTCGTCTGCGCTGTCGATGGGTTTGCCTTGGGCGGAGGCTTTATGCTGGCAGCCTCATGCGATGTTGTCGTGACGGCTCGAGCAACGCGCTGGCATTTGCCGGAAGTGTCTCTAGGCTGGTTGCCGGGCTTCGGGCTGGACACGTTAGCTGCGCGCGTTGGGCCGTTTGCGGCTCGCTCCTTGAGCTGGAGCCCGACTGCGATCGATGGCGTGGAGGCTCATCGGTTGCGACTGGCTGACATTCTCTCGCCTCCAACTGAAACTGCTCGTGAGGCAGCGCTCCGCTACGCTAAAGGCCTAGCGGCAATGCCGCCTCACGCCGTGCAGACCACGAAACAATTTTTCTCCACTTCGGTAACCGCGAGGGCAGAAGTCATGGATGACTTGGCGAACCGCTACTTTGCTCAGGACATCCTCCACGAGACGGCCCGGGCGAATATGCAACGCTTCCTTCCGAAGAAGACCGCCGGCGCCTAACGTCCGGGTACATAAAAAGGCTCTTCACACGGGTTGTTTTCAAGGATTGACATGAACCACGTCACCGAGTGCCTCATCGTCGTCGAGCGGCCTGACCCAGCTATACTCTTGCTGAGGCTCAATCGCCCAAGGCAAAGAAATGCATTGAGTGCGGCCCTGCTGGGACAGCTTGCCGACGCGCTTCGTGCGGCTCGTTCCGATGAGTCTGTGCGATGCGTAGTTCTCAGCGGGGATGAACGCGCCTTCTCCGCTGGTGCTGACATCAAAGAGATGCAGCAGCACGGCTTCGAGGCGCTGAGCGATCCCACACGGCAGGATGCATGGGATATCATCGCCGGCTTCCCCAAGCCGCTCATTGTGGCCGTTCGAGGGGTGTGCCTGGGCGGCGGCCTCGAGCTCGCGATGCTCGCTGACATCCTGCTGGTGGCGGAAGACAGCGTGCTCGCGCAGCCGGAAATCACGATCGGGATCATGCCGGGTGATGGCGCTACCCAGCGCTTGACGCGGATTGTTGGCAAGTCCCTGGCCATGCAGATGGTGTTGACCGGCGAGCCAATCAGCGCGGAACAGGCAGTGGCTGCGGGACTCGCATCCGAAATGCTGCCGGCCTCCGAGTTGGTAGGACGCGCGCTCGCGATAGCGCGCGTCATCTCGAGTCGTGCGCCGATCGCTGCTCAGTTAGCCAAGGAATCGATTCTGGCAGCTTACGAAACCCCACTGTCGGCCGGCTTGGCGATTGAGCGGCGCGCGATCCGGTACGCTTTCACCACCGATGATCAAAAGGAGGGCATGGCTGCCTTCGTCGAAAAACGGCAACCAGTATTCTCCGGACGCTGACGGGAGCAGAACTCAGATTACCCGATGACCTAGCGATCGTCCGCAATGCGGCAACTCTGAAAGAGGTGCTGTCGCGCCGAAATGTAAACGTTTTCATCAGAAAAAAATCGGAGGAAATGAATGACCACCATTGTTGAACCCATGGCTCCCGCCGCGCCGCAAACCATGGCGCCAGCCACGCCGCGTGGAAAACAAGTTGCCACCAAGAGCATGACCATAGCTTTGGGCGGTGGCGTAGCCCTGGAGTGGTACGACTGGACCGTCTACGGAATGATGGCTTCTTTTCTGTCGCCGCTCTTCTTTCCCTCCAGTGACCCGACCACGTCGCTGCTCGCAGCACTCGCCGTGTACGGCGCGGGCTTCTTGGCGCGACCGGTAGGAGCAGCGATACTCGGTCCCATCGCCGATCGCATCAGCCACAAGCGGGTGATGATGATCTCCGTCACCGCGATGGCATTGTGTTCGCTGCTTATTTCCGTCCTGCCGGGTTATAAGGAGCTTGGCGTTGCCGCGGCGGTGATATTGCTGCTCGTCCGGCTCATCCAAGGCCTTGCCACCGGCGCTGAAGCAGGTGTCGCCAACGCCATTGCGATCGAACTTGCACCGCCGGGCAAGGAGGGACGATACCTTGGTCTGATCAGTGGCACATTTATCCAGCTCGGTGTCTTCGCATCCAGTTTGGTTGCCTTCCTCGTGAGTGCCTCGGTGGCTCCCGAGACAATGCACGAATGGGCTTGGCGGCTGCCCTTTGCGGTCGGCGGAGTGCTCGGCCTGCTGATCATCTATTTGCGCAGCAAACTGCCAGAGACCTTAATCAAGCACGTCATGCATCGCGACGAACTGTCGCGAACTCAGGAGACCACAGGCCACGTGTGGAAGACGCTCTGGAGCGTACGGCTTTCGCTGCTCGCCGTCATCCTGGTCGTCGGAGCGGTGCAGATCGCGAACTACGCGTGGAACGCTGGTTTGCCCAACCTGGCGAACGGCGTGTTCAAGGAGAACAGCACCTGGGTGTACGGGATTACGACTCTTATGGGCCTGATCTGGATCGTCACAGCACCCTTCGTGGGCGCCTTCGCAGACAAGATCCGACCCTCGCGTGCGTTCACGCTGCTGCGGCTGCTGCTCGTCGCGTGCTTCTTCCTGACGTTGATCTATTCAGAGAAGAGCATTTCCACGTTCTTCTTCGTGATGGTGTTCGGAGGCGCGGTCGTCGGCTTCAACATGGCTCTCTACAACTTCATCGCAACCACCCTGATGCCGCGCGCGGTACGTACGACGGGTATCGCTGTCGGGTATGCGCTCGGGGTATCACTGTTTGGCGGGACGTCACCCTATTTGCTGGTGTGGTTGCAGCATGCGCAGATGGCCTGGATCTTTCCCGTCTATGGATCTGTGGTCGCAGTGCTGAGCGTGGTCGTTTATCACGTCGCAAAGAAGCGCGGTCACGTCTACATCGGCGACTGACATTAAAGCCCTGTCGCTACGCAGTTCTGGCTTCGCTTGGACTCCAAAACGGTTTCCTGGGAGAAAACATGAGCAACGACTTCTTCGCCGCGCGCGAGCGCATGCTGACGCGCATTGCGCAAACGCGGGATGCTTCCACAGCTGGCCTGCCACATTGGGCCCGCGCCGAGGATGGAAAATGGACGTTCACGTCGGATGGTGATTGGACCGGCGGAGCCTTCGTCGGCGAACTCTGGCTCGCGCATCTCGCCGATCCGCAGCGCTTCCCGATATCTGACGCCCATGCCGGGCTGGCCCGGATGCTGCCTCGCGCCCAGCGTCGGACGGCATTCAAGGGCTTCGGTTTCTACCACGGTGCCGCGCTTGGAAGCATCCTCTTCGGGGATGAAATGGCACGCGATGCCGCGCTCACGGCAGCCAGGTCGCTGGAGCGGATGTTCGACCCCAAGCTGGGCTTAATCCCACTAGGCCAGGATGCTGAGGAGGCCAGCGCCGTGGGGATAGCTGAAAGCAGTATCGACTCCCTCCAGGCCACGGGCCTGCTTTACTGGGCTGCGGACCAGCTGGGTGACTCGCACATGGAAGAGGTCGCCAACGCCCACATGCGGAGGGTATTGGAGATCCATGTGCGGCCCGATAATTCGGTGATCCAGTCGTCAACGCTGGACCCGCAGACGGGAAAGGTGCTGAGGACGCACACGCACAAGGGATACAGCGATGTGAGTACCTGGGGACGAGCGCAGGCTTGGGCGATGCTATATACCGCTCATGCGGCAATGGTTCGTCCGAAGGAACCCTTGTGGCGCGAATATGCAGTGCGCGTGCTGGATTGGTGGATCGAGCACGTCCCCACCGACCTGGTTGCGTACTGGGACTTTGATGATCCAACAATTCCGAGTACCAGCAGGGACACCGCGGCCACTGCTATTGCCGCCGCAGCATCCTTGAGACTCGCGTCCCCACTCGGCGCGAATGGTGGCGCCAAGTATCGAGACTTCGCGGAACGTACCGTAACCCAGCTGGTCTCGGGCTACCTGACGCCCACTGACCCAGGCGACCTGCGTCCGATCGGAATGCTCACCGGAGGATGCTTCACCCGAAAAGCCGTGGCGCGAGACATCGACACAGCGCAGGACGCAGAGCTGATATTCGGTAGTTACTTCCTGTTTGAATCTCTTGTGATCCTCACCGGCCTCGTGACTGCGGGTCGAATCTAATAGGACCGATGGACACGCGACGAGCCACTCTTGTTCGGTATATGCCTCCCGGTTGCGCTCAATCGCTTTGCGGTCTGGGCTGGCTGGGCTGTCGAGCCTCGAATCGATGCAATCCGCAAATTGAAGCGATGGGGTCGCCGCCTTGCGGGGCGGCGAAGCGGAAGGGGCCCGGATCATCTATCGCAATCGGCATCGCGAGAAGGGTGAGATCTGGTTGGAAACCGCCTTGCGCGTGACCCGTAATCCGAAGAGCGGCGAGATCGACGGCGTGGTGGCTATCTCGCACGACATGACAGAGCACAAGGACCTGGAAGACAAGCTCGCGGTTCTCGCCAGTTCGGATGGCTTGACGGGCTTAGCTAACCGCAGACATTTCGACGAGCAGCTGGAATCAGAGTGGGAACGAGCCAAGCGCGAGGGGACGCCCTTGTCGCTGCTGCTTTTGGATGTCGATCACTTCAAGAAGTTCAACGACCAGTACGGACACCAAGCCGGCGATGCCTGTCTTCGCTCCGTCGCCAGAGTCTTAAGCGAGCAGGCAAGGCGCCCCGCGGACGTGGCGGCCCGGTATGGCGGCGAGGAATTCGCCTTGCTGTTACCGAACACCGACGCAGCGGGCTGCGCGCAGGTCGGCGAGCGAATCCAGCAGGCGATTCGCGACCTCGGCATCCTGCACGCGCTCAACCCGCCTTCAAGGCTGATCACCTTGAGCCTCGGCGGCGCAACACTCCTGTCCGCCAGCGACAAGCTGCATTGCACATCCTTGATTGAGGCCGCAGATAAGGCACTCTACGCCGCCAAAGAGAGCGGACCCGACCGACTCGTAATGTCAGGACAAGTGATCGCCTGGCCAGGCTCGATACGAGCCTAGAACCCCGCCAGTTGTAGATCCGAGCCGTGGGACTGTTAGGATTCACGCTCGAGACATAAGCTTCGCGGCGCTATAAAGCTGCAGTCGGCCATTTTGCTTCAATCGGTTAATCTGCGACAGCTTGGGATCTTGTGCTAGGCCTCGCGGCCTACTGTCTCGGCGATTTCGCGGGGCTAATCTGATTACCCTTAGAAAGCGACTGCATCAGCGTTTGGTCACTCCTTGCACGGAGTCTCAACTGGAACAGCAAAGCCCGCTTTTACGCGATCCAATACGACCATCGTCTTGAAGCCCTTGATGTCCGGGTTCACGTAGAAGAATCGTTGAGTGAACTCTTCATATTCTTCCATGCTACTGGCAGTAACGTACAGGACGAAGTCCGCGTCTCCCGTGACGTAGAATCCGTTAACCACCTCGACTGACGATTTGATGGCCTTCTTGAATCTATCGATGATATCTGAACGCTCCCGCTCCATAGTCACTAACACGAGCATTTGAATAGGCCGTCCCACCGCCTTCGGCGAAACGATCGAGACATCGCTCTCGATGATACCTTCCGAACGGAGCCTCTTCAGGCGCCGTTGACACGCCGTGGCAGAAAGCCCGGCGAGTTCGCCGATTACCTCGGAAGTTAGACGATTGTTCTTTTGCACGATCTTTAGGATGCGGGCGTCGATTCGGTCGTATGGCATTTCGATTCCAGTTTCGGTGAATTTCACCGCGAAATGGCTGCACCACGCGAGAAAGCGTGCAGCAAACTATCCCAGAGTGCACAGGGTGATTTCAACAATGGTGAATCCCGTAAGAGACCGGATTCTGGCTGAACTACTTGAGATCGCCGAAGTGCTGCTTGATGATCGTCTACCTGAAGGCGATCGAGCAGCGCTCCAGGGGCCGAGCAAGCGTTGCGGAACCTCTTGGAACCAGACACTTGGGAGCCGGCGTCCGAGATATTCTACCGGATCGGTGCTAGGGCGAAGATTGCTGGTACTTCTCAGCACTGACGCTAATGGGACACGCTGAACGGCCTCACCACGAAGAAGCGGCCCGATTGACCTCCCGCATCAACAAGGCCTTCGCGGCGTTCGCCGATCCCCTGTCTTCTTGGAGCTCCGGATAGCAGGCTGCGCGCACCGAGCGATCGCGACCGGGCGTTCCGATTGATCACGCATCGCAGGCTCTGGGAAGGCTGTCGAGCTGCGCCCGATCGCCTGGAAAAAGCTGCTCGACACCGATGTCGATGCGGCGGCAGGCGATGTCGGCGAGCATCAGCATTCCGCTTACCGCGGCCAATCGCCAGGCGGCGCTCAGTTTTGCATCACTTTGAAGCGCTCGACGGCACCATTGCTAGCACCAAGCTCCTCCAGGCGCTCTCTACCGGCGTCGGTCACGCGGAAGACCTCAACCTGCCCACCACAAGCCGGATCTCTCACCTTGCGCTTGAGCACGATCCAGCCTTTCCTCAACGCGCGCCCCTTGGCAGCAAGACGATTCAGATTTTTGTCCGGAACCGGGTGAGCCACCTCGTCTCCGCTCGACGCGGCCAAAAACAGCAGATCGGCCATTGCATCGTTCATTCCTTTTGTCTCCATGCTGCAAGATATGCGCTTTGGCTTCGGTGGTCGCCTTCACGAGTCCCGTTTCATCGGGTCATCGAAGCAAGATGCGGGCCATTTCTGGAACTCCTGATGCGGCACAAATGGCGCAGAAGGAGCGTCGGCTGGAGCCGCTGCTTCCCCTCCGCCATAGTGAGAGCCGTTGTCGCACCCAGCGAGGCCACACCGTATCGGTGTGCACGAGCATTCGACCATCAGACGCCGATTTGACCAGGTGTGCCTGGCCCATCGCTTGATCGATGCGATCGTCAGTGCCTGTGGGTCACGAGGCGATTGAGGCCACGTGCGGCCGCGTCGAGCAGGAAGCCAAGGAGGCCGATCACCAGAACCATTGCGGTCAGTTCGGAATAGGCCAGCCGGTCGCGGGTATCGAGAATGAAATAGCCAAGCCCCGCCGATACGCCGAGCATCTCGCAAGGCACCAGCACGATCCAGACCACGCCGATCGCGAGCCGCAAGCCGGTCAGCACGTGTGCAAGCACGCCCGGAAGGACAACGTGGCGCAAAGTCTCCCATCGTGTCGCCGAGAGGCTGGCGGCAAGGCGGAGCCAGGCTGGCTGAAGCTGTCGAACGCCTTCGGCCGTGCTCAAAAGGATCGGCCAGACCGCGGCAAAAGCGAGCAGAAAGTAGATCGGCCGATCGCCGACGCCCAGCACCATGACGGCAAGAGGCATCCAGGACAAGGGCGAGATCATCCGCAGAAATTGAAATGACGGCGATGTCGCGGAGTTCAGCAGAGCAGATCTGCCGACGGCCAGTCCGATTGGCACGCCGATCACAAGCGCCAGGCCGAGGCCGATCAGAACGCGGCGCAGGCTGACCAGCACATGGATCGGCAGGTCGGAATTCGTGGCAAGGCGGCCGAGCGTTGTGACTGCCTCCAGTGGCGAGAAATGTCGTAGGAAGCTGCCCGGTGCAGCGATCAGCTTGGTCCCACCCCACCAAAGGACAAGAAGAACGGCAAGTCCGGCGATGCCGATCGTCTGCCTCAGCAGCGCGGCGCGCCAGGCAGACGAGGACGAAATCGGCCGCCCGGCCGGAACAGCCTTAGGCGGATCGGCCGTGGCCCAGCTCACGCTCATGCGACGATCAGTTCCTGGCGCTCGAATGCGTCAGGCAAGCCAAACGCTTTGAGGCCGCCCACGGCAAGGATCGCCGCTTTGACGAAGCTGTCATCGACCAATTCCCGCGCGGCAGTAGTGGGATCGAGGTCGTTGAGGAATGCATGATCGCCCTCGATCAACGTCGTCTTCAGACGACGGACCAATTCCTCGGTGTAGCTCGCGTAAGGGTAGGGCTGGAAGTCGATCCGGCGCTCTAGCCAGGACGCGTTGCGAATGGCGCCGCTCTGCAGGTACTCGGCATTGTCGCTCCCGGGTGGCGACAGAACTTTCTCCAGCACCGCAGTCGCGTGCGGCGTGTAGCGGTTCGTACCGTCCTTGGACAGGAGTGCCGCCGTCTCCGCGCGGTTTGCACGGGTCCAGAGCTGCGCCTTTACCATCGCATTGACCACTTTTTGCGACCAGTCGCGCCGTTCCCGTAGATCACGTTCGTGCATGAAGACGACGCAGCAGGCGTGGTCCTTCCAGACGTCGCCGGTGAAGCGCAGCACCTTGCCGACGCCGAGGTTTTCCGCGGCGGCATTGAACGGCTCGGCCACGATGTAACCGGTGATTTGGTTCGAGGCCAGCGCCGGTACCATATCGGACGGTGCCATGACGACGAGCTGAACCTCGTTCGCTGCGAGCTGGCCTTCGCGTTTGGCTACGGGTACGAGACCGTTCTCGCGGAACAGGGTCTGCAATACGACGTTATGGATCGAATACCAGAACGGGATGGCAACGGTCTTGCCGCCGAGCTCTTTCACGCTGCTGATCTCAGGGCGCACGGTGAGAGCGGACCCGCCCGTGTGGTTCCACGCGACCACCTTGGCGGGTACCTTGCTGCCGAAGCGGGCCCAGACCGTGATCGGTGACAGCAGGTGAACGACATTCACCTGGCCTGAGATGAAGGTTTCCAGGAGCTGTGCCCAGCTCCGCAACAGCACCGGCTTCTCGGCCCACAAGCCTTCAGCCTCGAAATAGCCCTTGCCGTGGGCGACGAGCAGTGGCGTCGCATCGGTGATCGGCAGATAGCCGATCCGCACGGGTGCATCGGCTTCCTGCGCGCGCGCGTCATAGGTCCGGAGCAAAGGCAGCGCGCCGCCAGCTGTCAGGAGCGCGGTCAGTTTCATCAGGTCGCGGCGCGAGAAATCGTCTTCAAACGGCATGGGCTTCGTCCTTGTGGTGGGCAGGGGAGGCGCGCCGTAAGGCGCTGACGATGTCGACGCGCAGGCGGCCGAGTTCGCTGACATCATCGTCACGGGGCTTGGCGAGATCGACGGTCCATTCGCCGATCTGGCGGGCCGGCGATCCGCCCAGCAGCACAATCCGGTCCGACACGAGCAGCGCCTCGTCGATATCATGCGTGATCAGGACAACGGCCGTTCCCAGGTCGCTGACGATCTTCAGCAGCAGACGCTGCATCTGCGACCGCGTGACCTCGTCCAGCGCACCGAACGGTTCGTCGAGCAGCAGAATATCGGGCTCGCGGGCGAGGCAGCGAGCGAGGGCTGCGCGCTGCGCCATGCCGCCGGAAAGCTGGTCGGGAAATTGATTGCGCGCCGACGAGAGACCGACCTCCGCGATCGCCTCATCGACCCGGCGCGCACGTTCTGCGCGGGAGAGCTGCGGCTGATGCTTGAAGTCGAGCCCGAATGCGACGTTGCGCTCCAGTGTCAGCCAGGGCAGCAGGCTCGGGTCCTGAAAGGCGATTGAGACCCGCGGATGCGGTCCCCACAGCGCCTGGCCGCGAATGTGCACCGCTCCGCTGCTCGGTTGTTGCAGGCCGGCGAGCACCCGCAACAGGCTGGATTTGCCGACGCCGCTCGGTCCGAGAATGCCGATAGTCTCTCCCGGCTTCAGCGCAAAATCGAAGGGATCGAGGACATTGCCCTGATCGCCGTCATAGCGGAGCGTGACCGCGTTGGCTTCGAGGATCGTTTGGCCTATCATGCAATTTCGCGCTCGGCCGCACGTCGCCGATGCGCCTCGATCACGGTTTCGAGCTGCACAAGGCTTGGCGTCACCACCGGAATGAAGGCGCTCTCGCGGAGGCGCCGTTGATAGCCTTCGCCGGGCGCCGAGAGATAGGCCTTGCCACCCGTGGCGCCCAGCTCGAGTTGAAGCGACTGGTTGACGATTTCGGCGAGCCGAATGCGCAATTGAAACAGCGCAACAGGCTGTTCGATAAAGAAAGGTCCGTCGAGCGGCGACAGCAGCTGCTCTTCAAGGGCCGCAAGTTCTGCCGTGAGCCCTGTAGCCGCGGCCGCCAGCACACCGCCGTTGCCGATCAGGCTGTCCACCTCGCAGAGCGAGCGATGGGCGAGCCCGATCGACATGCCGCATTGCAGGCCCAGGAATGCGGGACGAACCCGGGGAAGCCAGTTGCCAGCGTTCGGATGAATGATCCTGTCTTCATTGATTGCGAGGCGATCGATCGCAATCGCGGCCGTGTTCGACGCGCGCATCGCCATGAGGTCGAGATCGGCCGTGCGGACCAAGCCGTCATCGTCCGAAGACAGACTGACGATGAAAGCAGGCTTGCTGTCGTCATCCTGGACGGCAGCCGCGACGTCGAAGCCTTCCTTCCGCAGATTGGTTACCCACGGTAATTTGCCGTCGAGGCAGAGCGTGCCATCCCGGCGCGACGCCGTGACCTGGAGCGCTTCGAGCCCGTTCAGGAACTTCATGGCGTTCGACAGGCCGGTCGCGCCGGCTCGTCGGCCGGCCAGCAGGTCGGGCAGAAGCTTTTCACGCAACCGCGCGTTCGGGCTTTGCAGCAGATATTCGATGAAGGTGCGGTGGCCCCAGAAGACGAAACCGGCCGTCAACGATCGCGCTGATACGGCCGCAATCGCGCGAACTCCATCCGCCAAAGTGGCTCCGTCGCCACCAAGGTGGCGCGGCACGCCGATCCCAAACAGGCCAGCTCTGCCAAGTGTCGGAACGATCGCAGAGGCGCCGTGGGAGACTCTGTCGAAAAGCAGTGCGTCATGATCGAGCCAAGCCCGGATCTCGCTCGACAGGATCGAGCCACCAATCGCAACCGTGGTCACTCCGCAGCCTCCACTTCAGCGCCACGCCACACATACGGTGCCAGTTCCGGATTGAGCGCCGGTCGACCGAGGTTGTTACTGAAGTTGCACAACGTTGCGAGACTGACGCCAAGCACCACTTCCAGCGCGGCGGCCTCGTCAAAACCTGCAGCCAGGAAGTCCGCCAGTTCGCGATCGGCCACATTACCGCGGTTTCGGATGACGGCCTTCGTGAACTCCGCCACTGCGTTGAGCCTCGGATCGGGTCCCTGGTCGAGACCCCGCAGCGCGTCGACGATCGTCTTGTCCAAGTCGATCTTCTTGTATGCGATCGCGGTATGTCCGGCGACGCAAAAGCCGCAGCCGTGGATCGCCGCAGCCGTGATCTGAACCGCCTCACGTTGCGCCGGACTGAGGCTTGCTTTCGCGTTGATCGCGGAAAGCGTTTGGTAGGCTTCCAGCGCGACGGGTGCATTTGCCAGCAGTCCGAGCAGATTTGGCAGATAGCCATTGTTCTGCTGAGCCGCGGTTAGGCGCGGCCTCGCGAGCGCTGGTGCATCATCGATGGTGCGAAGCGGCAAGCGCGACATGGCAATCTCCAACGAAGGCGAACGGTTTCGGTGCTGAGCTTGGCGAAAAGTCGTGCGCTCTGCGTGTTTTCTAAGCAACGATTTGATGCTTTGGTAGATCGCCTTGCGAGAATGCAAGAATTGTCGTGCACGTAAGGCACGCGTGGAAATATTCCTCTGCGGAGGGTACGGTTTGGAGGCTGATTTCCTTGGAGAGCGCCGAGCAGTCGCAGTCTATGGGTTGGAGCTGGTTGCGTGCGCAGCAAGTCAGCGTCCGCGCACGGACTATAGCTGTAGAGAGGATCGGAGGTGATCCGTCCGTTGATCACGAAGTTGCCGACCTCTCGCGCCTTGTAGCCGACCGGATCGTGCAGCGTGTGGGGGCGAACATTGCGCCAGAAGCGGTCGAAGCCGTAGCGGGCGGATCTCGATCGCGCGCCCGTCAGGTCGAAGATGCGTGAGTTGACGTCCAGTGCAACGCGTGTGCCGTTGACCTTGGCGGCATAAACCGCGGCTGCGGCCCCCCGTGCGTTGATCGGACGTCAGACAGAGATGCACCTCGCAGGATTGCGGCCTCGATCTCGGCGACAGCCTGTTCCGCAAGCGCGGTGCTCACGCGCTTGCAATCGCGAGCTCAGCGAACGCGAACTCGTCAGGTGACGAGTCGGTAGACCCTGTTTCTCACCGCGCAGCAACAAAACAATGCGTTCGCGGCGAAATACGAAAACTGATTATCTCCGTACTACAAAAAATAGTGCGTCTTAGACTCGCGGGCTCGCACATTCTCTGAGAGGATCGATCATCAGGCAATGATGCCGGTCAGGGACGCTCATGATGCGCAACAACATCTTCGACGAGGTGAATGGTTCGCTTACGCGCAGAGCTTGTCGATGACTTGTGTTCGTCCTTCTGTTGACGCTGCGCCAGATGCGCCGACGCGATCGCGCCGCAGATCGCTGTAGCTCTCCCAAATCAGTCACCTAAGCGACGGCTTGAATAGCAGCGGCGCGCGTCTGTGGATGTTGCTGCCTGCCTCAAGTCGTCGTCCATTTCGCCGCAGACCTACTTCTTGAGGGGTAAACAGATGACCGCGATCAACAATCCGATCAAATTCGCTTACTGGGTGCCGAACGTGTCGGGTGGCCTCGTCATTTCATCGATCGAGCAACGCACCAGCTGGGACATCGACTACAATCGCAAGCTTGCCCAGATCGCCGAGAAGGCCGGGTTCGACTACGCCTTGAGCCAGATTCGCTTCACGGCGGGCTACGGAGCTGACAAACAGCACGAATCCGTCAGCTTCTCGCACGCGCTGCTCGCAGCGACCGAAAAGCTCAAGGTTATCGCGGCTCTCCTTCCCGGGCCTTGGAATCCGGCGCTCGCAGCAAAGCAGATTGCGACCATCAGCCAGTTCACCAATGCGCGTGTTGCGGTCAATATCGTCTCGGGCTGGTTCCGCGGCGAATTCCATGCCATCGGCGAGCCCTGGCTCGATCACGACGAGCGCTATCGCCGCTCGGAGGAGTTCATCAATGCGTTGCGCGGGATCTGGACGCAGGAGAGCTTCACGCTCAAGGGCGACTTCTACCGGTTCAACGACTATTCGCTGAAGCCGAAGCCGCTCGATCCGCTGCCGGAGATCTTCCAGGGCGGCTCCTCGCGGGCAGCCCGCGACATGGCTGCTCGCGTGTCCGACTGGTATTTCACCAATGGCAATACGCCCGACGGCCTCAAAGCGCAGGTTGACGACATCAGGACCAAGGAAAAAGCCTTCGGCAAGAGCTGGCGAACCAAGATCGGCATCAATGCCTTCGGTATCGTTCGCCAGACGGAGAAGGAAGCCAAGGACGTTCTGCAGGAGGTCCTCGACAAGGCGATCCCGGACGCGGTGCGCGGCTTCCACCACGAAGTCCAGAATGCGGGCAACGCCAGCCCCGAGCGCGAGGGCAATTGGGCCAAGTCCACCCTCCAGGACCTCGTTCAGTACAATGACGGCTTCCGCTCGAACCTGATCGGCACGCCGCAACAGGTCGCCGAGCGCATTATCGAGCTCAAGCGTGCCGGCGCTGACCTGATTCTGCTTGGCTTCCTGCATTTCCAGGAAGAGGTCGAATATTTCGGCAAGCATGTGATCCCGCTGGTCCGCGAGCTCGAGGCGAAGGCGCCCGTCCGCGTTCAGGCTGCCGAATAGATTTAAGGAGAAACAGTCAGGTGTCCGGGATCGCGACAGGGGCGGGCGTGCTTCGTCTGGAGGAGGAGCCTCCAGACGAACAGATTCATGGATCGACCCGAGAACGCGATAACGCCACAGAACGCCGCACCGAGCGTGCAGCCCAAACGCTCGCAAATCCAGCGCTTGGATTGGCAAAGATTTCGCTGACATTTGGCGGTGTCGCTGCGCTGCGCGATGTCGACCTGGAAGTTGCGCAGGGCGAGATCCGGGCAGTGATCGGACCAAACGGCGCTGGCAAGAGCTCGTTGCTCAACATCGTCAGCGGGCTTTACCGGCCCACCCGGGGCCAAGTGCAGTTCGGCGAGCACTCATTCGATCAGGTGCCGACTGCGAGGCTTGCCGCCCATGGCGTGGCACGGACGTTTCAGAATCTCGCGCTGTTCAAGGGACTTTCCGTCCTTGACAATGTGCAGATGGGGCTCGCGCACCGCATGCGCGCGGGATTTCTGCGGCAGATCATGGGCGCGCCCCTGGCGCGGCGGATCGAGGAGGAGAACCGCACGGCGGCGAAAGAGGTCATCGGCTTCCTGCATCTCGACGACGTTCACGACCGCTTTGCCGGAACGCTACCCTATGGCGTGCAGAAGCGGGTCGAGCTTGCGCGTGCGTTGGTGGCTCGGCCAAAGCTTCTGCTGCTGGACGAGCCGTTTGCCGGCGTAACCTTCGCCGAGAAACAGGAGCTGTCGCAGCATGTGCGCAACGCCCGCGACAGCCTTGGCGCCACCATCGTCCTGATCGAGCATGATATCGGCGTCGTGATGGGGCTATCCGATCGCGTGGCCGTGCTCGATTACGGGCGGAAAATCGCCGACGGCACGCCAGACCAGGTCCGCGCCGATCCGGCGGTGATCGATGCCTATCTCGGCGTCGCGCATGAGGACGCTACGGAGCTCGCGGTCTGATGTTCGACTATCAATTCTTAATTGAGGTATTGATCGGTGGCCTGCTCTCGGGGGTCATGTATTCGCTGGTCGCGATCGGGTTCGTGCTGATCTACAAGACGTCCGGCGTGCTCAACTTCGCGCAAGGCGCGATGCTGTTGTTCGCCGCGCTGACTTTCGTGAGCCTGGTCGAGCGCGGCACGCCGTTTGCCGCGGCTCTGGCGGCAACGCTGGCGATTATGATCGTCCTGGGCATCGCTGTCGAGCGGACGGTGCTGCGGCCGCTGGTCAACCAGCCGCCGATCACGTTATTCATGGCAACCCTCGGGCTCTCCTACGTCATCGAAGGTGCTGCTCAGCTCCTGTGGGGCACGCAGGTGCATGGCCTCGATATCGGGATCAGCGATACTCCGTTCGACGTCGCGGGCGTGCTGATCAGCCGGCTCGATCTGTTCGCGGCGGCGGTCGCAGGCGGTCTGGTCGCTCTATTTGCGCTGTTTTTCCGCTACACCCGTACCGGGCTGTCGTTTCGTGCGGTAGCCGACGATCAATTTGCAGCGCTTGCGGTCGGCCTGCGGCTTCCGCGGGTTTGGGGCGCGGTCTGGGCGGTCGCCGGGATCGTCGCGCTGGTCGGTGGGCTCTCATGGGGCGCGCGGCTCGGCGTGCAGTTCTCGCTGTCGCTCGTCGTGCTGAAGGCGCTGCCGGTGCTGGTGCTGGGCGGCTTCGATTCAATCGCCGGCGCGATCGTCGGCGGACTTCTGGTCGGCGCAATCGAAAAACTGGCGGAGGTCTATGTCGGACCATTCTTCGGCGGCGGCATCGAGGTCTGGGCAGCTTATGTCGTGGCGCTTGGGTTCCTGCTAATCCGCCCATCCGGTCTGTTCGGACAAAAGCTGGTGGAGAGGGTGTAGCCAATGGCCCTTCTCGCTAGCACCAAGACGAATAGGCCCACCGCCGAGACGCTGTGGATCGGGATCGGCATCGTGGTCGCCTATGGCGTCGTTCCACTCGCAGGTTCGGATTATCTGCTGGATGCGGTGCTCACGCCATTTCTGGTGCTGGCGCTGGCCGCCGTCGGGCTGAACGTTCTCACCGGCTATGCCGGGCAGGTCTCGCTGGGCTCGGCCGCCTTCCTCGCGGTCGGCGCCTACGCCGCGTACAATCTTCATCTCCGCGTCCCGGGATTGCCTCTGCTGGTCGATGTGGTGCTGGCCGGCGGCATCGCAGCGGCCATCGGCATCGTGTTCGGGCTGCCGAGTCTGCGGCTGCGCGGGTTCTATCTCGCGGTGTCGACGCTCGCCGCGCAATTCTTCGTGCAGTGGGCGCTTACTAAATTCGGCTGGTTCTCCAACGACAATCCATCCGGCGTCATCGATGCGCCGGTCCTTCGGATTGGCAGCGTCTCGTTTGCGACCGCCGCAGAACGTTACGTCTTCTCGCTTACGATCGTGGTTGTTTTGACCCTGCTGACGCTACGGTTGCTGCGCTCCCAATCCGGCCGCAACTTCATTGCGGTACGCGACCACGAGATCGCGGCCAAGGTGATCGGCGTGCCGCTGCTGCGCACCAAGCTCCTGGCCTTCGGAATATCCTCCTTCCTCATTGGCGTGGCCGGGGTGCTCTGGGCGTTTGCGTACCTGCGCACTGTCGAGCCGGCCGGCTTCAATCTCGATCGCTCGTTCCAGATCTTGTTCATCATCATCATCGGTGGGCTCGCCTCGCTGCGCGGCTCCTTTATCGGCGCGGCGTTCATTGTGGTGTTTCCGCTCTTGCTGTCGCGTATCGGCGCCGCCGTGCTCGGTCGCGTGTTCGATTCCGGCGTGCTGGAGATGAGCCAGCATATCGTGATCGGCGCACTCATCATCGTCTTTCTGATCGCGGAGCCACGCGGGCTGATCGCCCTGTGGGACCGCGCCTGGTCCGCCCTTCGGCCCGCCAGGCGCCCGGCGATACCGACTTGAGATTTGCCTAACCCAATGGAGCTTGCAATGAACATGTTCAGACGTCTGAAGGTGACGATGGGCGCGGCACTTGCCGTCGGCCTTGCCGGAACGCTTGCGGTGCACGCCGACGAACAATTCTTCCCGCTGCAGAGCTATCGCGTCGGTCCCTATGCCGCCGGCGGCACCGGGTTCTTCGGAGGTTTCATCGATTATCTCAATCTGATCAACATCCGCGACGGCGGTGTCAACGGCGTAAAGCTGACCTGGGACGAAGGCGAGACCCAGTACGAGGTCGAGCGCGGCGTCGAGGTCTATGAGCGCCTGAAGAGCCATCCCGGGATCGCGGCCTGGAACCCGCTGTCGGTTGGCATTGCCTATGCCATGATCGACCGCATCACCAAGGACAGGGTGCCGCTGATCACGATCAATCATGGCCGCACCGACTCGACTGATGGCCGCGTGTTCCCCTACGTCTTTCCGCTGCTGCTCAATCCCTACAGCGAGACGTCCGGCATTGTGAACTACATTGCGTCAAGAGAGGGCGGTCCGGACAAACTCAAGGGCAAGAAAATCGTCGTGCTCTATCACGGCTCGCCCTACGGCAAGGAGACGATCCCGATCTACAAATTGCTTTCGGACAAGTACGGCTTCAGCCTGGAGCAGATCGAGGTCCCGCATCCGGGCAACGAGCAGCAATCGCAATGGCTCTCGATCCGTCGGGCGAAGCCGGACTACGTGGTGCTGCGCGGCTGGGGCGTGATGAATCCGGTGGCGTTGAAGACCGCGCAGAAGGTCGGCTTCCCCGCCGACCACATCATCGGCAACGTCTGGTCCAACTCCGAGGAGGACGTCATTCCCGCCGGAGACGCGGCCAAGGGCTATATCGCGATCACGACCCAGGCCTCCGGCGCCGAATATCCGGTGCTGCAGGAGGTGATCAAGACCGTCTATGGCGCGAACAAAGGCAACCTCGATGACAAGAAGCGAATCGGCAGCGTCTATCACAACCTCGGAATCGTGAACGGTATCCTCAATGTCGAAGCGATCCGGATCGCGCAGGCCAAGTTCGGCAAGCGCACCCTGACCGGCGACGAAGTCCGCTGGGGCTTTGAGCACCTGCAGCTCGATCCGGCCCGGGTGGAGGCTCTGGGCGCGAAAGGCCTGTTCCACTCGATCAATGTGACTTGGGACAATCACGAGGGCGACGGCCGCGTCACCTTCCAACAGTGGGACGGCAGCAAGTGGAAGGTCGTCTCGGACTGGATCGCGCCGGACTGGGCGTTCCTCCGACCGATCATCGAGAAGTCGTCGGCTGCCTATGCCAAGGAGCATGGCATCAGAATCCGCACATCCGGCGATGATCCCGTGAGCCAATAGCGCAACGCAACGCTCGGTCCCTGCGGGCGCCGTCGGCTCCCGCAGGTCTCAGAGGGGATGGATCAGGCATGAGTGACGTTCTGCTTTCGGTCGAGGGATTGGCCGCAACCTACAATCACGCAATCCGCGCCGTGAACAACGTCTCGCTCTTGGTTCGGCGCGGTGAGATCGTCGCTGTGCTCGGCGCAAACGGCGCGGGCAAGTCGACGACGCTTCAGGCGGTCTCAGCGCTCTTGCCGGCGCGGCGGGGTCAAGTGGCTGCCGGGCGCATTGTCTTCGATGGCCACGACATTGCATCCGCATCGCCCGCGAAGCTGGTCCGAGCTGGGATCGTTCCAGTGCTTGAGGGCCGGCATTGCTTCCGCTCGCTGACAGTGGAAGAGAACCTCATCACCGGTGCTATTGGCCGGGACGCAAAGTCTCGCGTGATTCGCTCTGATCTTGACCAGGTCTATGAGCTGTTCCCGCGGCTGAAGGATCATCGCGGGTCGATCTCCGGGCTCACCTCGGGTGGCGAGCAGCAGATGACCGCAATCGGCCGCGCCCTGATGTCACGACCGCGCCTCCTGGTGCTCGACGAGCCGTCGATGGGGCTTGCGCCGCTGGTGGTCCAGGGCATTTTCCGGGCGCTGAAGCAACTCAACCGCGAGCAGAATCTCTCGATCCTCGTTGCGGAACAGAATTCGAGGGTCGCGCTTCGTTTTTCCGATTATGCCGTCGTCCTTGAGAACGGCCGCAGCGTGCTGTCCGGCCCGTCTGACGCGTTGCGCACCCACGACGATATCAAGGCGCTTTACCTCGGCGGCTCGACGCAAAGTGACGTCGGCGAGAAGCCGCGCATCCATGCCGTAGCTGGACTTTGATCGACACAGGAGAGACTAACCATGGTAACCCCCAATCTGGTACGCAAGATCGATGAAGACGTCTATTCCCGACTGGATGCCGCGATTGATGCGACCGTCAAGGTCAACGCCGATCGCAACGATCTGGACAGCCGCTTTCCGAGAGAGAATCTGAAGGCGTTGGCGCAAGCCGGCTGGACCGGTGTTTTAAATGAAACACGGTTTGGCGGCCTTGGCCTTGCTCATGTCGATTTTGCGGAAGCCGCTTACCGTATTGGACAGGCTGATGCCTCAACCGGCCTCATCTACGTCATGCATGTCGGCGCGGCCCAGACGATCAATCTGTTTGGTAACGATGACCAGAAGGAGCGCTGGCTCAAGGCGAATAACGGAGGTCTGCTTGGCACATATTCGACCAGCGAGCGCGCCACCGGAGGACATTGGTGGTATAACCTCTCCGAAGCATCACGCGATGGCGACAACTATCTGCTCAACGCCGAGAAATCGTTCACGACAAGCTCCGGTCAGGCCGATTTCTATGTGGTGCAGACCCGCACCCCCGGCGCCAAAGACCAGGCCGACATCATCTTCTTCATTGTCGACGGCAAGTCTCCAGGTATCGAATCCAAGCCCTGGGATGCCCTCGGTGTGCGCGCCAATCACTCGGGTCCGATCCGCTACAGCAACGTGCGGGTGCCGCAGCGGGATCGGCTCGGCGCAGAAGGGCAGGGGAAGGAGATCATCTACGATGGCGTATCGCCGGTCTATCTGATCGGGCTCGGCGCTGTCTGGGAAGGGGTTGCCCGCGGCGCCTTGAATGCGGCGGTCAAGCACACCACGAGTTTCGTGCACAAGGATCGGAACAAGAGTCTATCCGACTATCAGGCGATCCGGCAGGAGCTTGGCGCGGCCAAGGTCCTGGTCGAAACGTTACGGCCGTGGCGCCTCGAATTGGCAGCAAAGCTCGACGCGCTCTGGCAGGCTGGCAAGCCGCAGAGCGAAATCCTGATCCCACTGACCGAGTTCAAGGTCCACGCCGCCGAGGTCGCAAACAAGGTCGCAGCAGCGGCACTGACCGTGACGGGAGGCTACGGCTATCATCGCGGGCCGATCGAGCGTTCCTTCCGCGACGCGCGCGCAGCCATCGCAATGGGGCCGTCTAACGTGATTGCTCGGGACTGGATTGGCAAATCGCTGGTCGGCCTGCCGCTCGAGCTGTTCTACGAAGGGGGCGAGTAGTCTGAATCCGCGACCCCAGAGCCTCGGAGACCCAAGTCTCTGAATGGGGGCAGACGCACTGGACGCCTGTTCGTTTCCTGAATCGCTCGGCCCATCACGCTGCTTCGCCTTTCTCTTCGTTGGGTTGGCGGGTGAGTTAATCCTCGAAGAAGTCGCTCGGGCGAAACAAGCGTTAGGGTCACAACACTAGTACCACCTTTTCTTAGAGGGTGAGTCGTGATTCAAGGTCGGGATGATACCCGAAGCAAGAGAAGTCTGCCTTTCGAGGAAAGATCGCAAGGTGCTTGAGGCGTGTTGTCGCTCACCGATGACATTGCAGCGCGATTTGAAGCGGGCGCGGATCGTTCTGTTGGCGGCGGACGGGCGCAGCACCCGGTCGATCGCCAAGGAAGTCGGAGTCCAGCCGCGGATTGTCAGCCTTTGGCGGCATCGCTATGCCGACCAAGGCCTTGAAGGGCTGCAAGACAAGCCGCGGTCCGGCAAGCAGCCAATCTATACGAAGGCCACAGACAAGCGGATACTGAAGCTGCTGGACAAGCCAGCACCGCAAGGGTTTGCACGCTGGACCGGACCGCAGCTGGCCGAGGCGCTGGACGATGTTGACGTCCAATATGTCTGGCGGTTCCTGCGCAACCACAAGATCGACCTCGTGGTTCGCAAATCCTGGTGCGAGAGCAACGACCCGAACTTTACGGCCAAAGCCGCCGATGTTGTCGGCCTCTACGTTGCCCCGCCCCAGAAGGCTATCGTGCTATGCGTGGACGAAAAGCCTTCGATTCAGGCCCTGGAGCGCGCGCAAGGCTATCTGAAGTTGCCCAATGGCCGCGCCTTGACCGGTCAGAGCCACGACCACAAGCGGCATGGCACGACAACGCTGTTTGCAGCGCTCGAGGTTGCGACCGGAAAGATCATCGCGACGCATTCAAAACGGCGGCGCCGTGTCGAGTTCCTCGACTTCATGGACAGCATCACCGCGGCTTTTCCGGACCGCCAGCTTCACGTCATCCTCGACAATCTCAATACCCATAAGCAGAACGAGCACTGGCTCAAAGCCCACCCCAATGTGGGATTTCATTTCACGCCGACAAGCGCGTCCTGGCTCAATCAGGTCGAGGTTTGGTTCTCGATCCTGCAGGGGCAGTCGCTCAGCGGCGCTTCCTTCACAAGCCTTAGGCAGCTCCAGCAGCACATCGATGCCTACATCGACACATACAACGAAAAAGCTGAGCCCTTCGTCTGGACCAAGAAAAAAGTCCGGCAACGCAAAATCAAAGGCCGCCGTATCAGTCAGCTATGATTCCAGGTACTAGAGCCGCGATGTTCGGGTGGTGCGCGAGTGGCTCCTCTGCTACTTCCGCCCACCGACATCATCACCATGTGGCTTCGCTCCAAGCCGAGAACGAAACCTGGTGGCTTAAGACAACACGGTCACACGCTCGAGCGCATTCGCCCGCGCAAGTTGGCTCGGTGCCTTGAACCTCGCCAGGACGGTTTCGGCCGCTTCTCCTGCCAAATTTGCGATGAAGTTGTCTATCTGCTCTCGGCTCTGGATACCGAGCAAAGGCTGTGGCTCAGAGAGGAAATCGAAGAACGCGCTTCCGATTTTTGCGTTGACGGCAGCGGCCTGGAATAGCAGCTCAGCATGCGTCTTGTATTTTTCATCACCCAGAAACAGCCTGGTAACTTCAGTCGCTGCCTCGGCGCGATGGTCCCAATGCTTGTTGAATTGATCCTGCAGCCATTCGTAGGTGATCTTGTCCTTGTGCTCCCTGAGCGCTCGGATCAGAAGCACGGATTGGACGATTGCATTTTGCGCGCCCTGGCCGCCAAGCGGATCAAAGGAGACTGCGGCATCTCCGATTGCGGCAACAGCGTGTCCGCTTTTGGTGCGGGCTACGGCTCGTCGAACAGTCGGCGGGACTGCGCCGAGGAGCCAGGAGTGCGGATCCTCGTGCAGAGGCTCCAGCTGATCGATCAGCTCCACATCTTCAGGAAAATAGGTGGCGAACAGTTTCACCACGGCGTCACGCGCGCTCTGAGTATCGGTCACGGTGTTGAAGATGTCGATCCACGGGCTACCAGGCTTGGCGAACCCAATGAACGCCCGCGTGGCGCCGAGATCCTTGTGCAGATAAGGTCCGAAGAAGGTCTCGCCGAAATCGGCATGGATGTTGAACCAGTTGTGCCTGGCGCCGTCCGAGCTGCGATAGGCGAACTGATGATCGGCACGATCCAGCTCCTTGAATGTTGCGAGCAGCAGGTGCCGCTGCGGGTCGGCGTAGACAGTGCGTTCCGGATCAACCGGGAACAGGGCCGACAAGCCGCCCTTGCCTGTCGCTACGAGGGTGAGATCGGCGTCCCCCGCAATCGCGTCCAGGTCTTCCGGGGTGACCGCGCGCACGACGAATTTGCCGCCTCGCGCCAGGAAACGACTGAGGCGATCGTCGGCACGGAGCCGGGTATCGACCGCCTGTGCCCGATAGTTGAAGGCACTGTCGAATTCGATGACGGGAGTTCGGGTTTCGCCGGTGCCGGAGAAGATCCGAACACTCATCCCGGTGCTGGTCCCGATGTCATAAAGATCCTCGACGACCTCGGCATCGTATTCGAGGGATTTGCCGAAATAGACAGCCGTCCCCGTCGGAGGCACATCGTTGCGCAGCGACGCCTGGTCTCGATCGCTGTAAATGATGACGTCAAATCCCGCATTGACAAGGCCAAGCCCGGCGGTTGTCCCGGCAATACCTGCTCCGATGATCGCGACTTTGCGTTTGGTGTTGGACACGTGGCTCTCCTGAGGAAGAATGACTCGGCGCCGAAGGCGGGATCTGGACGTGCCTTGTCTCGACACGTGAAGCTCGCGAGAAAGTGGGGTGCTAGTTGCCCTGTTGTCCTGTCTGACGAACGCCAGCACTCCAGGCATACGGAAGTGTCTCGCCATTCAACTCGTACGCACCGATTGCGCGGAGCTTGAAGATCGCGGGGTTGTGGGAAGCGATGGTACGCGCGTTACGCCAGTGCCGATCGATGGCGAGCTTCTCCGAGCTGAGAGAGGCGCCGCCTACTTCGAAAAGCGTGGTCACGGCGTCGAGCACGAGCTTGATGACGGTCACCTGCGCCTGCGCCGCCGCAAGTTCGGAGGCATCGAGCCGCTGAGGGTCCTGGTGGCCACCATCAAGCGTCCGCGCGAGCTCGTCGACCGCGGCGAGGATCGTTGCCCGTGCACCAAAGGCCGCGCTGAAGAGCTGACCGATGACCTGCTGTACCAGGGGATCATTGCGTGGCAGGTCAGCGACAGCATGGGTGAACGTGCGGGTTCGCGCCTTGATCCAGTCGGTCGTATCCGCCGCGGCACGTTTCGCAATCCCCGCGAGCGTGGCGAGCAGGATCAGCTGAACGTGGGCCGTTCCAAACACCCGGCCTTCCGTTCCATAGCCGGGACCGATGATCCGGTCCTGGGTGACCGTAACATTCTTGAACGTCGCCGTGCCGCTTGCCGTGAGCCGCTGGCCGAAGCCGTCCCAGTCGTCCTCAACATTGACGCCAGGCTGGCTGGTGTCGACAAGGACGGTAATTCGTTTGCCGTCCCGGTCGGCCGCGACAAGCAGGTGATCGGCGTAAAGTGTGCCAGTCGTGTAATACTTCAGCCCGTCGAGCCGCAGCGCGGCTCCTTCCGATGTGACGGCGGTCCGGTAGCGATCGACCGCACCAAGGCCGGGCTCGGTAACGGCGACGCCGACGAGCGCGCCGTTCGCGATGGCTCTGAGCCACCGCGCCTTGACTGCCTCATCCTTGTTCAGCTGCAAGTCCTCGACCAGGTTGAAGTGCGCCCGTAACGCCTGTGGCAGGTTGGAATCCGCGGCCGCAAGCTCGATAAGGAGGTCGAACGTCTGGCGGAGCGTTGCGCCGAGCCCTCCGAACTCGATCGGCACACGCAGCGCTCCGAAGCTGGCCTCCTTCAACAGTCTGATCTCCTCGATCGGCAGCGTGCGGCCTCGTTCGCGCGCCACCGCACCCGCCGCGATCGTCTCGAAGGTCGGAGCGAAGCGCTTGTGGAGTTCGTCATCGCTGATGCTCGGTCTGCCTGGGTGAATGGTCATCGCACTGCGTCCGCTCGTTCTTTGAGTCCTCGGATGGACAGAATTTGTTGTCTCGAAGAATAGTCCGCTCTTCTACGAGAGCCAGACTGTATTTTTGCTTGGATAGAACACGATCGTTTGCAGCGAAACATCGCACAAAGAAAAATCTGCTGCGCGATCCTGCCGGTCGATGTTTCGAGAAATGAGGTCAACGCCGCTTGCAGAAGATCGCGATGCTCGCAATCGCTTCCAACTCGAAAGGACTGTTCTCCGAGGTGCGATATATGCGGCGAATCGTGTCGAGACGCGGTCGGATCGAAGCTAATTGTTGCCTTGGATCGCATCGAGTGTGCTGCATGACCAGAGCTGTGGCAGCGAATGAGACTGGGCCAAGAGCTGGTTTCTCATCCCGCAGCGAGATGCGACGAAAGATGCATCTCGAAAACGATCGATAAAAGCGATGGACGATCGATTGCGTCTTGTGGCGAGATGGCTGCGTGGATGAACGCGGGCGACGCGACGGAGACGTGTGAATGGCGCGACAGATTCGGTTCAATGCGTTCGACATGAATTGTGTCGGCCATCAGTCTCCCGGCGTCTGGGCGCACCCGCGCGACCGTTCCTACAAGTACAAGGACCTCGACTATTGGCAGGATCTCGGGCGAACGCTGGAGCGGGGAGTCTTCGACGGCATCTTTATTGCCGATGTCATCGGGTATTATGACGTCTACAAGAACTCGCTGTCCCACGCGCTTGAGCAGGCGGCACAAATCCCCGTCAACGATCCGTTGCAGCTGGTGGCGCCAATCGCGCTCGCAACCGAGCATCTCGGCATCGGCATCACCGCATCGACGTCGTTCGAGCATCCCTATACTTTCGCGCGCAGGCTCTCGACTGCGGATCACCACAGCAAGGGACGCCTCGGTTGGAACATCGTGACCTCCTATCTGGAGAGCGGGGCCAAGAACATCGGCCAGGGTGGGTTGCGCCGCCACGACAATCGGTACGAGGTGGCGACCGAATATGTCGAGGTTCTCTACAAATTGCTGGAGGGCAGCTGGGAGGAGGGGGCCGTCCTGCGTGATGCCGGGAAGCGGATATTCACCGATCCTTCGAAGGTCCACGAGATCGAGCACAAGGGAAAATACTTTGAGGTGCCGGGCTATCATCTCTGTGAGCCGTCGCCGCAACGGACGCCGGTCCTCTACCAGGCCGGAGCGTCTGGGGCCGGCAAAGCCTTTGCGGCGGAACACGCTGAATGCGTGTTCGTCGCCGCCCCGATCAAGCAGGTTCTGAAATCCTACGTGGCGGAGGTGCGACGGCTCGCGGCTGAAGCCGGCCGCGATCCACGCAAGATTCTGACCTACAATCTGGTCACGGTGATCGTCGATGAAACCGACGCGAAAGCAGAGGCGAAGTTCAGGGAGTATCAGCAATATGCCTCCTATGACGGCGCTCTGGTGTTCATGTCCGGCTGGAGCGGCATCGATTTTGGACAGTACGCGCCGACCGATCTGGTCAAAAAGGTCGAGACGAATGCGATCGTTTCCGTCGTCGATCATCTCGCGGGTGGCAGCAAGGCCTGGACCATCGAGGAGCTGGCGCGCTGGGGCGGCATCGGCGGACTTGGTCCAGTGTTTGTCGGTTCGGCGTCGACGGTGGCCGATATCCTGCAGGAGTGGGTGGAGGAGACTGACGTTGACGGCTTCAACCTCGCTTACGCGGTGACGCCGGAGACCTTCGAAGACGTGGTCAACCTCCTGGTTCCGGAGCTGCAGAAGCGCGGTGTCTATCCGACCAGCTATCGTCCCGGGACCCTGCGGGAGAAGCTGTTCGGAGAAGGGTCGTATCTGCCGTCGAGCCATCCGGCTGCAGCGTATCGCGACATCCAGGCGGTGAAGCGCCGCGCGGGCGATGCGGCGGTCGCGGCTCCGCGCCAGACCGTCGAAGCGTGATGCGCAATGGCAGAGCCCATTCTGCAGTTGCGTGACGTCTCGCTGTCGTTCAAGGGGATCAAGGCGCTGAATGCACTCAGCTTCGATGTGGAGCGAGGCGAGATCTGCGCGCTGATCGGTCCCAACGGGGCCGGCAAGAGCTCTCTGTTGAATATCATCAACGGAGTCTATCGCGCCGACAGCGGAAGCGTCAGCTTCGACGGTGAAAGATTCGTACGCATCCGCCCCGCGCGCGCCGCGCATCTCGGGATTGGTCGGACTTTCCAGCACAATGCGCTGTTCAGGCATCTTAGCGTACTCGACAACGTGCTGGCCGGGCTCATCAGGCATAGCCGCACGACTCTGATCGAACACGCCTTCGGCCTCGGTCGCGACCGTAGCGAGACACGTGCGTTCGGCCGACGTGCGGACGAGATCATTGGTTTCCTGGATCTTGCCAGGCATCGCGACAGGGTTGTATCGACGCTTCCTTACGGTGTGCAAAAGCGGGTTGATCTTGCCCGCGCGCTAGTTGGCCGGCCGAGCCTTCTGTTGCTCGACGAACCCATGGCCGGGATGAACCAGGACGAGAAGCGCGAGATGAGCAGCTTTGTCCTGGAAGCAAACCGGTCCTTCCGAACCACGGTTGTGCTGATAGAGCACGATATGAGCGTGGTGATGGGCCTCTCCCATCACGTCGTCGTGCTGGACTACGGCCGCAAGGTCGGCGACGGCACCCCGGAAGAGGTGCGCAGGAATCCGGACGTGATCGCGGCTTATCTGGGCACGGTGCATTGAGGTCGAGATGAGCTTCTTCGTCGAAACCTTCATCGGCGGTCTTTTGGCAGGCGTGATGTACTCGCTGGTCGCGATCGGGTTCGTCCTGATCTACAAGGCCTCGGGCGTGTTCAATTTCGCGCAGGGTTCGATGGTGCTGTGCGCGGGCCTGACCTTCGTGACCATGCGCGACAGGGGGATCGATTTCTGGCTGGCTGGGCTGATCACGCTAACGATCATGGTTGCGATCGCGATCGCGGTGGAGCGCGTGGTCCTGCGGCCGCTCGTCAACCGGCCCCAGATAACGCTGTTCATGGCCACGCTCGGGCTTTCCTTTGTCATCGAAGGCATCGCGCAGATCGCGATGGGCGCGAGCGTGCACGAGCTCGACCTTGGCATCGTCGATACGCCGATCACGGTCGGCGAGGTCCAGGTCAGCCAGTTCGACCTGGTCGCGGCCGCCACTGCAGGCGTTCTCGTCATCGCGCTGTCGATCTTCTTCAACTGGACCCGTGTCGGGATTGCGCTGCGGGCGATTGCCGACGATCCGCTGGCTGCGCGCTCGATCGGAATTCGGCTGCAGACCTTATGGCAGATCGTGTGGGGTGTCGCCGGGTTCGTCTCGCTGGTAGCCGGCCTGCTCTGGGGCGCGCGCCAAGGCGTGCAGTTTGCGCTCACCCTTGTCGTTCTCAAGGCTCTACCGGTGCTGATCATCGGGGGCTTTACGTCGATTACTGGCGCCATTGTCGGCGGCCTGATCGTCGGCGCCAGCGACAGCCTGGCTGAAATCTATCTCGGCAGCCTGCTGGGTGGCAGCGTGTCGACCTGGTTCTCCTATGTGCTTGCCGTCGGCTTCCTGCTGGTGCGCCCGACCGGCCTGTTCGGCGATGCGCCGATCGAAAGGATATGAAGCATGACCGCGATCGGGACCGATACGATCGAAGGGTTTGGCTCGACCGACGAGACCGCGCGGAGTTGGCTGCGCATCGCCCTTGCGGTTGCGCTCCTTGCGGGACTTGCCGCCGTTCCGCTCGTGGCGAATGACTATTGGCTGAACGCTGTCCTCATCCCATTCCTGATCATGTCTCTGACGGCATTGGGGCTGAACCTGCTGATGGGCTATGCGGGCCAGGCGTCGCTGGGCAGTGGCGGCTTCATGGCGGTCGGCGCTTACGCAACCTATAATATCCTGCTGCGGCTGCCCGAACTGCCGCTGCCGGTCAACCTGCTGCTCGGAGGCGTCATTTCCGGGTTGGTCGGTGTCATCGCAGGTCTGCCGAGCCTGCGCATCAAGGGCTTCTATCTGGTCGCCTCGACATTGGCAGCACAGTTCGTACTGGAGTGGCTGTTCAATCAATATGGCTGGTTCTCGAACTACTCGACATCCAGTTCGATCTCGGCGCCGAGGCTTGCGATTCTCGGCCATGATCTGTCGAGCCCGACCGGTCGCTACCTGCTTACGCTGGCGACGGTTGCGATCGTCACAGTGGTCGCGATCCGGCTGGTGCGCAGTCAGACCGGACGAACCTGGATGGCGATCCGCGACATGGATACGGCTGCTTCCGTCATCGGCATTCCCGTGGCGGCCGGAAAGCTGAAGGCGTTCTTCGTGAGCTCGTTGGTGATCGGGATCGCAGGTGCGCTCTGGGCCTTTGCTTACCTTGGCACGGTCGATGCGCGGAGCTTCAATCTGGATCGTTCGTTCCAGGTGATGTTCGCGATCATCATCGGCGGCATGGGCAGCATCAGTGGCAACTATGTGGGCGCTGCCTTCATGATCTTGCTGCCGATCCTGCTCGATCATGTCGGGGGTGCAGTGTTCGGAGGCGCGATCGATCCCGGACAACTCGAAAATCTTCAGAAGGCGCTGTTCGGCGCGCTGATCGTCTGGTTCCTGATCAAGGAGCCGAGAGGGCTCGCAGCGTTGCTGTCGCGAGCATGGACTCAACTGGCTTCGCGGTTCGAGCGCTAGCAAACAACGAATTCATCACACGTGGGCGTACGCCACACGCACGGTCGAACTTGAACGTTGCAATCAAATGGAGGGTAAGCAGGATGTCTATACGGAAGCAGAAGCGGATCACGAGTAGGGCGATCGGGCTGGCGGCGCTTGTTCTGTCACTCGCCGTTGGCGCCACCGCCTCGGCGGAAGATGCGAAGACGCAATACTTCCCGCTCGCGACCTTTCGCGTTGGAGCCTATGCGTCGAGCGGCATTCCGGTCTGGGCCGGCGAGATTGATTATTTCCGCTACATCAACGAGGTCGAAGGCGGCATCAACGGAATCAAGCTGGTCTGGGACGAGTGCGAGACCAATTGGGAAGTCGAAAAGGGAATTGAGTGCTATGAACGGGTGAAGGCGGGCAAGAACGGGTCGCCGGTCCCGATCTTCCTGCCGCATGGCGATCCGATTTCGAAGGCGCTGACCGAGAAGTCGGTGGCCGACAAGATTCCGCTCGTCACGATCGCCTACGGCCGCACAGAGGCAATCGACGGGCGAGTGTTCCCGTATAGCTTCCCCGTCGTTTTCAGCTTCTGGAGCGAAGCCTCGTCGGCGGTCAACTTCATCGCGGAGAAGGTAGGCGGCAAGGACAAGCTGAAGGGCCTCAAGATCGCGACCGTTTACCACGACTCGCCCTATGGCAAGGAGACCCAGGTCCCGCTTGCCCATCTTGCCAAGACGTATGGCTTCGAGGACATCCAGATTCCGGTCCCGCATCCGGGCAATGAGCAATCGGCGCAATGGGCCAAGATCCGCCAGCTCAAGCCCGACTGGGTGTTCTTGCGTGGTTGGGGCGTCATGACGCCCGTCGCAATCAAGACTGCCGCCAAGGTGGGCTTTCCGGTCGATCACATCATTGGTGGCATCTGGTCGGGCTCTGAGGAGGACGTCCGCCCCGCCGGCGCCGTGGGCAAGGGCTACCTGGCGATCACGCCATTCCCCGCCGGCGCGAATTTCGAGATCCATCAGAAGCTCAAGAAGCACATTCTCGACAAGGGTCTCAGCGATCTCAAGGACCCGAAGAGCTTCGGCTCGGTCTACTACAATTCGGGCGTCGACGAGGCGATCGTCGCGGTGGAGGCGATCCGGACTGCACAGGCGCATTTTGGCGTACGGCCGATCAATGGCGAGGAGGCGCAGTGGGGCCTCGAGCATCTCGATCTCTCCGAGAAGCGTCTTGCTGAAATTGGCGCCACTGGTCTGCAGCAGCCGCTGAAGCTCTCCGCCAAGGACCACGAGGGTGGTGGCGCCGGCAAGGTGCTGCAGTGGGACGGCGAGAAGTGGAACGTGGTGTCCAACGGTTGGGTGAAATCCGACCGGGAATTGCTGTTGCCCCTGATCTATGAGCGTGCCGCCGCCTACGCCAGGGAAAGGGGCATCACGCCGCGCGATGCAACCAACTGATGTTACCCTGAAGGATCGCCATGACCACGTCGCAGTTTCTCGAAGTCGATAACATCGAGGTCCTCTACAGTCACGCGATCCTGGCCTTGCGCGGCGTATCGCTCAGGGTCGAAGAGGGATCAATCGTTGCTCTTCTCGGCGCCAATGGCGCCGGGAAGACCACCACACTGAAGGCAATCTCGAATCTGCTTGGGTCCGAGCGTGGCCACTTGAGCCGCGGTGCAATCACCTGGCGTGGCGAGGCGACCAACAGGCTTGATCCGGCCGATCTTGTTGCAAGGGGGGTGGTACAGGTACTGGAAGGCCGTCACGTCTTTCCCCAACTCACGATCGAGGAGAATCTTCTCGCCGGCGGGTTTGTGCGCCGGCCGAGCCGTCGTGCGCTCGCCGACGATCTCGAACGCGTCTATTCCTGGTTTCCGCGGCTCAAACAACGCCGCAGCGCGCGTTGCGGCCTGACCTCGGGCGGCGAGCAGCAGATGGTTGCGATCGGGCGCGCGATGATGACGCGTCCGACCCTCGTGCTGCTCGACGAGCCCTCGATGGGTCTCGCACCGATCATCGTGGAGGAGATCTTCCACATCATCCGCGATCTCAACAGGAACGAGGGTGTCAGCTTTCTGCTGGCCGAGCAGAACGCTCATCTCGTTCTTCGATTTGCCGATCACGGCTACGTGCTCGAGAACGGCAGGGTCGCCGTATCAGGCACCGCGGCCGTTCTCGCCGAACGGGACGACGTTGCCGAATTCTATCTCGGTGCCGCGACGGCCGGAACGGCGGCTGCTGAACCAGTCCAAACCCCGATCGTATGAGCAGGAGCAGCGCGTCATGACTATTCGTTTCGGATATTGGATGCCGCTCGGCAGCGGCGGCTTCGTCATCAGCAACGTTCCGCAGCGCACCGACTGGACGCTCGACTACAACGCCTCTCTCGCGCGCGAGGCCGAAGAGCTCGGCTTCGAATATGGCCTGGCGCCGGCGCGCTTCATCGCGAGCCATGGCTGGGAGTTGCAGCAGGAGGCTATCACCTGCACGGCAGTGCTCTCCGCCCAGACCAAGCGGCTGAAGCTCATCAGCGCAATTCATACCGGCTTTTGGCATCCGGCCATGATCGCGAAGGTGGGATCCACGATCGACGTCTATTCCAAGGGGCGGTTCGCGATCAACATTCTCACCGGATGGTTCAAGGATGAGTTTCGTGCCTTTGGCGAGCCCTGGCTGGAACATGACGAACGGTACCGCCGTTCAGAAGAGTTCATCCAGGTGCTCAAGGGGCTCTGGACGCAGGACCGTTTCACCTTCAAAGGTGACTTCTACAGCATCAATGACGCCTGGCTGAAGCCGAGGCCGATCTCGCGGCCGCACCCGGAGATCTTCCAGGGCGGAAACTCCAAGGCCGCGCGACGGATGGCCGCGAAATATTCGGATTGGTATTTTCTCAATGGCACCACGGTGGAAGGTGCCAAGCAGCAGATCGACGAGGTCCGCGCGCTCGCCAAGGCGGAAGGCCGCACCGTCAAGATCGGGCTCAACGGCTTCATCATCCAGCGGCCGACCGAGCGGGAAGCGCTCGAGCAACTCGAAGCGATCATCGCGGGCGCCGACCCCGAGATCGTGCAGGCCTTCGCCGAACAGGTGAAGCAGGCTGGCGCATCGACTGCGGACAAGATCGGAATGTGGGCGGATTCGAGTCACGCCAATCTTGTCCAGCCCAACGACGGTTTCAAGACGCGTCTGTTCGGTCCCCCCGAGCTGATCGCGGAACGCATCCGTGCCTATGAGGCCATCGGCGTCGACATGATCCTCTGCGCCTTCCTGAATTTCACCGACGAACTACCGGCGTTCGGCCGCGAGGTGATTCCGCTCTTGAACCCCGCCAAAGCCAACAGGGCCCACGAACGCGAACCTGCTTGAGCCGGCTGTATCAAGGTGTGGAAAAGGAATGAGCTGAGAGCACAGGCATCCAAAACAAGGCGCTCGCAAGAGTAGCGATGGGCGGCATGCGCCTCGCTATTTTTGCGACTTGCTCGACAACGTTGGAGATGACGACGCGTTATCATGACGTATCGACCGACACAACAGCCGAGATAGACGCGCTGAGGATCGCGCGATGCCATTTGGCGAACACGGATCGCCAAACGATAAGATTGGCGGTCGCGCTCTCGTCTTCGATCGTGATGAACATGACGCCCTTGGCCGATCTTGGCATTTGCCGGGCGAGCACGAGCCCGGCAATCGCAAGCGACTCCCATCCGACGCCTCGCGCAGTGCGAGGCAGGGCGTATAGCGTGACATACATCGATGAGAGGAGGCCAAAACTTAACTAGCGGCAGGTATCTCGGCAGCCCTTGGGAGGAGCTTTGCGCACATTTCGCTCTCACGCCTACAATCGCAGCAATATCCGAGGCTGTGCACATCTCCGGGCAGTGACACCCCTCAAACAGGCGCCAGTTTTATCACCGCGCGAGAACACCCATCGGGGGCCGCCTCCCATGCAGCGCTGCAGCCACGTGACCTGACAGCGTCCTAGTGCGCTTACGTGCGGGATGCCGCGCGGACTGAGCCGAGCATGATCAAGTCGCCTCTTCCAGCGCTTTTGGGGGCATCGTCTTCGGTCCACTGCCGGGGGCGCGTTCGTTCGGATCTGTCGGCATTCATTAAAGCTTCGTTGACTAACACTTCATATACAGAGCCGGTATTTCCGTCCGAGGAGCCGATGAAGGTCTGGGTCAGCCTGGCTTTGCTTGCGGCGTTTTTGCCGCTGGGCCAGCATTTTGCCTGGAAGTCCGCTGAGGCACCTGGCCAGGCTGCGGAGATCCGCGCCAGCTACCGTCGGCCTGCTACCGTTCCTTTTCCGGACGGCAATCCCTACTCCGCGGCCAAAGCGGGTCTTGGGCAGATGTTGTTCTTCGATCCGCTGCTCTCGAGGTCCCGTACCGTTTCCTGTGCGACTTGCCACGACCCGTCGCTTTCCTGGGGTGATGGCCGCTCGCACGCGATCGGCGAGGACCCGAAAGGCCTGCCGTTGCGTTCGCCCAGTCTGATCGATGTGGCCTTCAGTGAACCGCTGGGCTGGGACGGGAAGTTCAGGGATATCGAGTCCGTCACCTTTGGTCCGATTACTGGCCGGGCGAACATGAACCTGACGGAATCGGAGTTGATTGACCGTCTCTCAGCCGCACCGGCCTATGGTGATGCATTCGCAAGCGCGTTCGGAGACAGTGCGATTACGCGCCCCAGGATCGAAGCCGCCTTGGCGACCTTTGAACGCACCATTGTCGCTGGCGAGTCGCCATTCGATCGGTGGATCAGGGGGGATGACGCCGCGATCAGCGCGCCGGCGAAACGCGGATTCGACATTTTCAACGGCAAAGCACGGTGCTCAAGCTGCCACAGTGGGCCGTCTTTTACAGATGGATCGTTCCAGGATATCGGCACCGCAACAGATGATAATATTGGGCGCGGCCGACTATTTCCGACATCGCAAAAGCTGCGATACGCGTTCAAAACGCCGACCTTGCGCGATGTCGCGCGCCGCGCGCCCTACATGCACGATGGATCGCTGGCAACGCTCGAAGAGGTGATCGAACTCTATGACAAGGGTGGGATTGATCGTCCGAGTCGATCGCCTTCGATCCGGCCACTATATCTTACGGCGGACGAAAAGACCGATCTGATCGCCTTTCTTCAAACGCTTACAGCCTCGTCCCCGACCCCGCCTTTCCCTAAGGTGCCCCGACCACGAGCTCCCTGATCGGGTCGGCCGAGAGGGGGATCACTGGAGGTGCGGCAATGCCGCCCCCAACAGGCCAAAGCCGAGGATAAGAAGGGCGCCTGTCCCAGCCTCCAGGGATTCTGTGCGCACTGCGTACCGCTTTGCGCCGCGGGCCAGCACCGTGCCCACCGCCACACCTGCCGCACTTAACGCTCCGAACATGGACTGCTCCAATTATCCGCTTGTCCCCCGTTCAGTACACCCCTCGGATTGAAGGCCCGTCCTCGAAATGCTTAAACTTTGAAAGGATTTGCGGGTGGCCTGGCCATCTAATCCTGCCCCGCGCGGCCCATTAACCACCAAACAACCTGCGGCTGCGACAGGCGCCACAAACCTTAAAATCTATGCTAAGGTGAATAGATCGTTAAGGCTGTGCTTTTAGGACGGGCGGTTTTTTGAAATGTTCAGGTCTCTGGGACGAGATGCCGTTTCGGCATCCCGAGCAATCTACCTGTTTGCCACGTCCATCGCCGGATTCTGCTTCTGGATCTTGGGGACTGAAGAGGCAGCCGCCCACGTCAAATGGTTCTGTGCCTATGACGCTGCGGGCCAGCCGCGGGGCCTCGAGAACGTTCTGTGCCAGGATTTTGAGCTCCTCCTGGGTGTGGCCTTGCTCTGGTTCTTTTCCGGGTGTGTGGTCGAGCGGACCTCCCCGGGCGAGCTGGTGGTCCGCTCACTGAACCGCTTCACGGAGACGCTGGAGTTGCACACCGAACTGATGATGCGCGCCGTCTGCGGGTTTTTCTTCATCTCGCTCTGGGCGGTCGGAGGTATCATCCTGACCCCCGAATTGAAAACGACGTCCGCGCTGGTCGGGCCTTTGCAGCTCGCCATCGCCGCCGGCCTGCTGTCGCGTCGCACGATGCCACTATCCGCGGCCGGGATCGCGGTGTTGTTCGCGCTCGCAGTACGGGACTACGGCACCTTTCATTTGGCCGACTATCCGATCTTTCTAGGCTTTGCGGCCTACCTCGCTCTCACCGGCTTCCAAAAGGACCTGTTCGGCGTTTCGCCGCTCGATGTGGTGCGCTATGCGACCGCCGTCACGTTGATGTGGGCGTCGATCGAGAAGTGGGCCTATCCGGAATGGAGTTTTCCGCTCCTGATCGAGCATCCCGGCATCACGCTTGGATTCAACAACGAGTTCTACATGCGAGCCGCGGGAATGGTCGAGTTCACCCTCGCTTTCGCCTTGGCTTGGACGCCGCTGGTCCGACGCATTGCGGCGGCTATGTTGCTCGGCATGTTTATCAGCGCGTGCTTCGAATTCGGCAAGCTTGATGTCATCGGGCATTCGGCGATCATCGTCGTCCTGGTCGCGATCGTTTCCGATACCCGGCAGTCCGAGTCAGACTATCGTACGCCGTGGCTCGCCCCGGCAGGACTATGCGCTGCGCTGACGGTCACGCTGTTCGCCTATTATGTTGGCCACGCCGCGATCTTCAACACGACGATTCTCTAGGCCTGTTACTTAGTCACGTGCACGCCGAGCTTCATCTTGGGATGAATGCCGCACAGCACGGTGTAGTCACCAGGCACGGAAAAAACCACCTCGAACTGGCTGCCCGGCTGCTGGTCGCCGGTGTCGAAATCAAAGCCGTCCGCGCTCAAATAAGCGTGGTGCAGGAGCTCGCCATCGTCGTTAACGAACCGTAAAGTCTCGCCGCGCTTGATGATGATCTCTCTCGGCCTGAATTCTCGATCCTTTTGCGAGATCGTGTAAGGGGCCGCGGCCAAAGCGGCTCCCGCCAACAGTCCCCCCACAATCGCGGCCGTGATCTGAAAACCGAGCTCGCCCGTACGCGAAGGGAAAAGCCTCGCCATTATTTCAACCCCGCTGAAACTTCAACTTTACCAAGCATCCGTCCGGGCTCGGATCTACCAAGCCGCGTCAGCACTCACATACTTATCACCGGTTGATCTTAACGATTTCCGCATCCCTTGCAGCCATTACTAGGGAAATTTTAGGCGGGGCAGCTGGTCCGCGCGGTATGTTTGCGATTAGTTGTTTACAGCGAAAGATACTGTGATGGGTCCTTTCGTCGGTAGCCTTGCGCAAGCGGTTCTCGAGACCATTCGGTCGATAATCGCTCGGTTGTCGCGGCTTGTCGCGCGCGGTTCGATTAGAACCGGGATCTTGATCTTCTGCCTTGCAATGAGTGCGATTGCGGCTGCCTTGGGAGGGTATGCCAGCCTCGGCATTCGGCACGCCGGCGACCTGGTTGCGAAAACCTTCGACGAGTCACTGATGTCGATCAACTATGCGCGAGCGGCCGGCACCGATTTCGCGGCGATGCGCGTGGCGTCTGCACAACGCCTTCTCACACAGGACCCAACGGTCCATGCGCGGCTCGATGCCGAAATTGACGAGCTGGCCAAGTCGCTTTCGGAAGACCTTACCATAGCGGCCGAGCGGTCACAGTCCGCGCGCGCCGCACAAGCAGCCGCCAAGGTTCGGGAGGCGGCAAATGCCTGGATCGCGCTTCATCGACGTCAATTTCAGACGTCTGCGCACGAAGATGGGAACGTTGAAGCGAGCGGTGGCGAGATCAACGGTGTTGATCCGTATTCCAAGACTGTAAATCAGCAGATTGAATTGCTGGTAAACTATACGGCCGGGGATGGATTTCTATTTCGCCAGCGAGCGATTGCTGCGATCAACCGGGATCTACAACTCAACGTGGCGGGGCTGACCGTCGCCCTTCTTCTGTCCGGTCTTTTCTCCTGGTTGTTGGCGCGGCGGATCATTGGTCCAGTCGCCATCGCGTCTAAAGCGGCCAAGAGCATCGCCGACGGCGATTTGAACACAAGCATTCCGGAAGGCAGCGGCGACGAGCTCGGTACGCTCCTGACGGCTATGGGCAGAATGCGGGACAACATCAGGGCGATGGTCGACCGAGAGGTGGCGCAGCGGCGTTCAGCGCAGGCAAGGCTTTCCGATGCGCTCGAGCACTCGCGTGAGGGCGTCGTCCTCCTCGACCAAAACGGTCAGATCGCGTTGGCCAATTCCAGAGCGAGCGAGTTCATTCGCTGCTCTCCGCAACTTGTCCACCCGCTTCGAACGGCCCGGGCGCCCGGCGCCCAGCACTCAAGGGAACTCATCCTGCAAGAGGACGCTAACGAGGTCGAAGGGGTGGAGAGCGAGGCCCAACTCCCGGACGGAAGATGGCTGCGGGTCAGCCGCAGCCCGACCCAGGAGGGCGGCGTCATTCTCGTCTACAGCGACATTAGCGGTTTGAAACAGCAGAAAGCCGAGCTGCATGCGACCAATCTGAGACTGGATGCGGCGCTCACGCATATGTCGCAAGGACTCTGCCTCTATGACGGAGAAGGACGGCTGCAGGTGGTCAACCGGCGCTTCTGCGAGATCTTTGATATTTCGCCGGAGCTTGTGCTTCCAGGGATGACGTTCCAAGATGTCCTGCGCCTGAGTGTTGCCGCCGGGAACCATGGCAGCCACACCGTCGCCGATCTTTTGACCGAATCCGACGACATTTTGGCTCGCCGCAAGGGCGGCAACTACCTCCAGCAGCTCAGCGACGGACGCGTCGTCTCGATCGCTCATCGCGCCACGTCCGATGGCGGCTGGCTCATCAGTTGTGAAGATGTGACCGAACAACAACGCGCTCAATCTCAAATCGCCTTCATGGCGCGGCACGATGCTCTGACCGGATTGCCTAACCGGTCTCTGTTCGCCGAGCGGATTGAACAGGCTGTCACAGAGGCCGGTCGAGGTGCAGGCTTTGCCGTGTTCTGTATTGATCTGGATAAGTTCAAGCAGATCAATGATACCCTGGGCCATCCGGTGGGTGATGGGCTGCTTTGCGCTGTCGCGGCGCGATTGAGTGCCTGCGTCCGAGAGGGTGATACGGTTGCGCGTTTGGGGGGCGATGAGTTTGCGCTCGTCCAATCTGAAGTCCACAACGCTGAAGATGCTGCGCATCTGGCCCGGCGTATCGTCGAGCGTGTCGGAGCGCCCTATGAGCTGAACGGACATCGGGTCATCGTCGGCTGCAGCGTCGGAATTTCCCTGGCGCCGGGTGATGGCACGACACGCGAAACGCTGCTGAAAAATGCCGACATGGCGTTGTACCGGTCCAAAATGGACGGCAGGGGAACGTGGCGGTTTTTCGAGCCGGCCATGGACGCAAGCCTACAAAGCCGCCGCGCGCTCGAAACCGACCTGCGCGCGGCCATGGACAAGGACGAATTCGATTTGTTCTATCAGCCCATCTATGACTTGCGCATGGACCGGATTAGCGGTTTTGAGGCATTATTGCGCTGGCGACATCCGGAAAGAGGGTTTGTGCCGCCCGATCAGTTCATCCCTGTCGCCGAAGAAATTGGCCTCATCACTCCGCTTGGGGAGTGGGTGCTAAATCGCGCCTGCAAACAGGCGGCTAGTTGGCCGAACGAACTCAAGATTGCGGTCAATGTCTCGGCCACTCAGTTTCGGGATCCACGGCTCGCGGCCGTCATCGCGAAAGCGCTCGACGTTTCGACGCTGGCGCCACATCGGCTTGAACTCGAAATCACTGAATCGGTTCTCCTCGGCAACAGTGCCGAAACCATCGCGACGCTGCATGAGCTGAAGGCGCGTGGGCTGCGCATAGCTTTGGATGATTTTGGTACCGGCTACTCGTCGCTCAGCTATCTGCGCAGTTTCCCATTTGACAAACTCAAGATCGACCAATCGTTCGTTCGCGACGCGACGGCGACGAAGGGGTCGAAATTGATCGTCCGGGCCATCACCAGCCTCGGGAAGAGCCTCGGCATGACGACGACGGCGGAGGGTGTGGAGACGATAGAGCAGTTGAACCAGATGAAGGCCGAAGGATGCAATGAGGCGCAAGGATACTTGTTCAGTCGCCCGGTCCCGGCGACCGAACTCGCATCAACGATCCTGAGGTTGAGAAACGGCCTCAAGAGCCTCAACAGACGTGACTGGAGCAGTGCGAAAGCCAGTTAAGTCAGGCAATACAAGTGCACTATTGGATCAACTTGCGCAATCTTTTCGAGCGCCAAGCAACTCGTCAACCTACAGCTTTACTCTCGGTTAGCTTCGTCGCGATAGTCTGCCCAAATGGGATCCGGGCGCATCATTCCGCCCCGACGATAATGACGGGCTCACCCGGCTACGACATGCCGTGCTTGGCTGACCATTGACCCGCTGGCAATCGCAGCCTGCATCAAGACAGATGAATTGAGAGTAGGCGAGTAGGCGATTTGAACGCAAACCATTTGGGGATTGAAAATGACCTTCGAAGGCCATGAACTGGGACGCCTGCGCCAGTCCACCAGCACGATATTGCTCGCGCTGCTCTGGGTCCACGTGCCGATTGCTGTCGTGATTGCTCTGGCGCTCGGCGCCGATTGGATTGTGCCAGCCTCCTTCATGATGGCGATGGCACTCGCCGCTATCTTGTCGTGGCGTGTGGGAGGCAATGGGCTTTCAACCCGCTTGGTGTTTGCCGTCGCCCTGATGGCGGGCGCCTCAATGTTTGTCTTCCAGTTCGCGGGACATCCTTGGCAGGTCGACATGCATATGTATTTCTTTGCAGCCCTGGCAACTCTGGTCGCTTATTGCGATTATCGAGCCATATCGCCGGCATAGCAGCGGTCGCGCTGCATCATCTGACGCTGTATTTCATTCTGCCGGCGGCTGTCTATCCGGGGCGGTGCCGATTTTGGCCGCGTCATTCCCCACGCCGGCATCCTGCTTATCGAGGCTGGCGTATTGATCTGGTTGGCGCAGACGGTCTCGCACCTGTTCTTGACAGCGGCACAGAAGGCGGCAGAGGCCAAGGCTGCAAGCGCAGCGGAGGCGTGCGCCAATGCCGATCGAGTCCAGAATGAGAAAGCGGGTGCTCACCCGTAGATTCCCGGAATCCAAAGTTCACGCCAGACGTGCTTTACTGCGGCAGCACCGGGGCTGTTCGTACTTCATCATTGTTCATAGTTTCGCCGGTGGGCCGCAGGCCATTCGTCTGCGGCCATTTTGCATCCCGACGTATCTGCCAGAATGGCGTCAGAGCTCTAGCTCTCCTTCGCCGCGAACCGCATCCATGGCTTACCCCGCCCCGTGTTCATGCGGCCGTCGCAGCGGCGAGAAAGCTACCCTCAGCGAAAGCGCCCCTCGAGCTAACGATCCGACAAGGGTAGAGAAATGCGCGCGGTCTGGTCCCTCAGTAATCATCGGCAATTTCGCTCCCTGGACCTCCGACCTATCATGATTGCATGGAGCGACGCGTACCATTTAGATGCCCGCGAACCGGCATCAACGTGTAGCACCTGCTGAACGGCGAGGAGGATGCTGGCGCGCATATGCTCGCTCCCGTGTTGCGTCAGGCGCAGCGGCTTCGAGCGGAACTCGAACGAGTTCTTGCGAAGAGCCAGACCGCGTTGACCTGGCTCGATTCCAATGATCCCGTCGAGGAAGGCGAGTAGCTCGAGTGCTCTCGACGGCACCGCGACAGCAGGACGGGCTTGAAGTTGAAGATTCAACGGCTCGTCCAAGGCGAGCCCGCAATTTCGCTAACAGAATTCAGATTTTCGCCCAGTTCCCGCACTTGAACAATTTGTGGGATTAGATGGATCACTCAATGAACGCCGTTCGCGCCTTCGTTGAAGAGCGCTGCAATTTTAGATTACAGCATTTGCAGCGCAGATTTTTCGCGTCGTACGGCCGAGAGCACGACGAAAAAGCGCATGCGAAGGCGCGAAACCTGGTGAGATGCCGGATTGCCGGATTCCTTTTCGCGTAATGAACCGCTTCACGCCGGGTACCTCCCCGATCGTTGCGACAGGTCAAGCCAAGGTCAGAGGCGGCACCTTGCTCGCGCATCCAGCGTGATGCCCAGCCGAAACCACACCCCAGATCGACGACATGCATGCCGACAAGATCGGGCAGCGTGGTTTTGATCTCGGGCCATTCAGGAGCGCCGTCCAGCCCATGCAGCTGTCGGGGCGACTGGCTGTAACCGGCGAAAAAATCGGGATTGTCGTAAATGTTCCGCGCCATGCCGCTCTCCATGCCGATGAGAGACAAGCCACTTTTAAACGCGATTCCCGCGCTGATCGAGCCAAATCCTTTGACTATGGCACATTGACCGGTGGCATGGACGCGGTTGGGCGCGGCATGAACCCATCCTGGTGCCGGCCGCGTGCCGCCAAGATCATTGAAAAAGCGACAAGGATGATCAGAAGTCCACGCATTCCAAAAAGCTACTCCGAAGAATCTACCGTAATTGTGAAATGGCTCACCGCGGGGCCTCGGAGTGTGCTCCGACAGATTGGCGCAAACGTCTTGACCCTTTACCGGATCTCGTTCGTAAGGCCAGGAAAACGAAGAGCTGCGCCTCTCTCTTTCCCGGCCGGCAGTCTCAAACGTAATATTCGTTGTTTCCGCCGTAAGACGGCGAGCGGTCCGGCGATCACGCTGAAAAAATGCGTTCTTTGATAGCAACAGCAGAAATTGTGCAGTCAATTTGAACGATAATTTATGGATTGACACCTACGTCGCAGGCAGCAATTAGCGCTCTCCTTGCGCTGTACTCAAGGGCGCTTCATGCACAATCATGATCTTGTCTCCGGCAGCCTGCTGGTCCTGACCGCGGCAGGGCTCGCGCTGCTCTGCTCGAGCCTGCTCGCCTTTGCATTCATTTAAGAGCCGCTGCCCTCGTCGTGGTTCGCGCCGGTAGACCCGCGGCTTGAGATAGGAGTTGGCCTGTGTTTCTGGCGTATCGCGGCTCGTAGCGAGCTGACGCGATAGTCCTGACTGATTACCGACTTTGTGTCGGCAGGGGCGCATGCGAGCGGCTACCCGGAGAGTAATTTTGATCTTGAATTTCTAGATGGCTCTTGAAGCTGCTATTTAACAGCGTGGATGTATGAACCGGGACAGGCGAAAAGCGAAGCGCGTTCAATTTGAACATGAGCACCGAGCCACTCTCTTGGGGTCTGATGGCACATGGTGGCGCGATTGCGTACTCATTGATGTTTCTGAAACGGGCGCACGTCTGCGAATAGATGGATCGACAGATGTCTTGAGATCGCGTCTGTTTTTCCTGTTGCTTTCAAAGACAGGCCTGGCATTCCGGCGGTGCGAGTTGGTCCGGTTAGACGGGCCGGAGGTCGGCGTGCAATTTGTGACAAGGCGGACTATTCGCGCGCGCTCGATGCTCCGGGTAACGTCCAACCCTAGCCTCAGATTAGGCGAAGGAATCACTATCTAAGCGGCGTGTCGACACTGTCCTTTCATCTGCGGTGTCGACCGCGAACCATCAGCGAATTCACCGGAACGCCCGCCTGGGTGGGCTGACCGCGTCCAGCAGTGGTTCGGGGCAGGGCGCCTGCGACGGGTAATGTCTACATCCGCATCATTTTGAACGAAACATCCGAGACGTCAATCAACTAGCACATCAAGGCGTGCCTCATCGACCGATCGAAACGGCTAGCGCCGATCGCCTGGAAACTGATGGTCAGCGGTGAACGGTACAGGCCTGCTATCCTGCCTCGCACGCGATTACCTAGCTTCGTCGCGCGGTGCGTCGAAACGATTGCGGTGGCTGTCCAAAAATACGGATGAACGCACGGCGCATGTGCGCGGCGTCTCGGAATCCTGTCTGATGCGCAATCGCCTCCATCGAATCTGTCATAGTTTCTATCTTGGCTCTCGCCGTTGATATCCGTAAGCTCTCAACAGCCTTGCTCGGGCTTATCCCAGTCGCAGCAGCGAACGTGCGCGTGAATTGTCGCGGACTCAGGTGGAACTGGGCCGACATACGATCGAGCGTGAGAGGTTCATCTAGGTGATCATGAACCCACTTCAGAAATGCACCGAATCTATTTTGAGACGATTTCAATTGGAGCCCTGCGGAAAACTGCGACTGTCCGCCGGAGCGTGGCCAGCATAAGACAAAATCGCGAGCGACTTCCTTGGCAATCTCCGAGCCGTAATCTTCTGCGACCATAGCCAACGCGAGATCTACGCCGGCACTATTCCCCGCGCAGCTCCATACCTTGCCGTCTTTGACAATCAACTGGCTTGGTTGCAACCGAACCCCTGAGCCTAGGGCGCGAAGATCTTTGCACAAAGACCAGTGGGTGGTCGCGCGCCTGCCGTTGAGAAGTCCTGCCCGGCCGAGGACGTGAGCCCCGGAGCCTATACCGGCGATCCTGCGTATTTTGGCCGCCATCGATCTCACGAATGCGATCGTCCGCTCCGATCCCATCAACCCGGCTATATCCTCGCTGCCAGCCACGATTAGCGTGTCGAGAGAACGGACTCGTCTAGCGTCCGCCGCGTAAAACTTTACACCTGACGAACTTCGTATGGGGGTATTACCCAGCGCTATCAGCTTAGTATCGATCCTGCGGCCGGAAAGCTCCCCTGCGGCCTCGAACACGGAAATCGGTCCAGCGGCATCAAGCAATTGGAAGTTGGGAAAGATCAGTACGCCGATCACAAGCGCTCATCCAACAGCGACGGTCAAATCCGATGGGACCGATCTTTGAAGAAGCTGATCATCACGGTCGCCACTCGACGTAAACACGAAGTGATTCGTTTATGCAACCATATTCGATATCCTCAGCTTTCGTTCCTTTACCAATCTTGGGAAGTCAGCACGATGAAACGAAACGACGTATGCCGGGGAAACCTCGCGACGAAACATCGAATGTAAAGCGTGCCTCGAATGGTGATCGGGTTTAGAGAGGGGGTATCGTTTGATCGTCACAGGTCGAACTGGGACGGAACTGGGCCACGCCCCATTTCGTGGTGTATGTGGTACCCGGCGGTCACAAGCGCAGTCGAGAGTGAATTGTCTGGCGCGTCATGGTTTGTCACAAGTCCTGTCGCCCATGGCGCGCCGCTCAATAACCGAGCAGGCTGCTATAATCTTGTCCTGCTATCCCACGGCACCGGCGGATCAGCGGCTGCAATGGAGTGGCTTGGTCATGGGCTGGCTCGAAGGGGATTTGTGGCGCTAGCTGTCAGTCATCACGGCAACTCCGCAATTGAGCGCTACCGTCTCGAAGGCTTTGCCTGCCTGTGGGAGCGGGCTCGTGATCTAACCTGCATGCTCGATAGCCTGCACTGGATCGCCGATATCGCCAGCCATATCAACACGAGGCAAGTGTTCGTTGCCGGTTTCTCCGCGGGAGCTTACGCAGCAATGCTATTGTTGGGTGCCCAAACATCGTCCTCGCCATTTTATGGTCTTGGTGCGGCAAGGTGTGGGATGCTCAATTCCAGGCAATTTCCAGATATCGCGACAAGAATTCCGCGACTATTCCTCGAGAGCGCGGTCTTCCGCGAATCCTGGAAGCGGATGTCGGCCTCGTATCTAGATACCAGGTTCACGGCCGGCCTGCTTCTTGCTCCAGGGCCCTCTGTATTGGGTTTCGCCGCGGATAGCCTAGCCGAAATTCGAGCGGCTGTGCGGATCGTCGTTGGCGACGGCGACAAGGTGGCGCCCGCGAGCGAATGCTCCGACTGGCTTCACCACCGACTTCGCAACAGCATGCTCGAAATACTACGACCGAACGTGGGACATTATATTTTTCTCCCGAAGCCTTCCCGCTTGGGACTTCGTTCGACACCAGAATACTTTACGGATGTCGATAAGATCCGTCGAAGCTCCATTCACGCTCGGCTCGTTGAGACGTCCGCTGCATTCTTTCATTCAACAATGAGAAATGATCGCCTCTAACCTCGCCGCAACGTAGCTCGCCTATCTTGTTTCGACCGGACGCTTTCTCACCCTGACCAAAAGTGTAGCACGCCATTCCGCGAAAGCTGAAAGCCGATTGGCCTTGTCGCTCAGGCGCGAGTTCGCGCCTCCTTTTATATAAGCTTCTGCGCACGCCCGATGTTCGCTAGATCGCAACGTTTCTGAACGTTTCTCAGCGGCTTCAATCCCCAAAGCTCGCCATCCGAACAATATTCTGCTGCGATCGTCGTTTTGTGCTTGCACCATGCTCGATCAAATCGCCGCCGCGCACCTAGTACTCGTGCATCGTGCCTGCGGTCTATTTTTTTATCATCCACGAAAATCACACTGGTGACATCTTCTGATTGTATCTGTTGGTCGTCTCCTTAAAATTGTTCGTAACTGGTGCTACAATCTCAGAGAGTCAGCGTCAATGAGCGAGCCTGAACGAAAATCGTTAGCCGCCGATGCAATGTCTGTACAAGCGGCGATCGGAGCGCGTGCACTTTCCCTCGGCGGTCACGACGATTTTAATCAGGGGCAGATTTCCTGGCGCCGTCCGGGTTCTTCTAAATTCTCTATCAAGGGCGCGCTTGTCGGGTTCGACGAGGCGACCCCGACGAATTTTGTTGTGGCTTGCGTGGATCCGGGCGCCGAACGGGACAAAATGGCTCCGCCTGAGTTGCCATTACATCAGGCAATTTACGAAACGCGCCCCGACGTGAGTTGCATCATCCACAGTCACGCGCCCGCGGGACTAGTGTTTGGTGCACTTAATCAGGAACTCGTACCTCTCACTCACGAAGGTGCGGGCTTGCAGCGCTTGGTGAGTCGTTTCGAATTAACGAGCAATACAGTCTTGGACATGTCCGTCGGACGCGCGATCGCTGCGTGTTTGGGGTCGGGCATTGCGGTGTTTCTCGTCAATCACGGTAGTGTCGTTGTCGGAAAGAGTATCCGGCACGCCGTGGTTTACGCGTTAATGCTGGAGAGAGCGTGTCGGCTTCAACTCGATGCGCTGGCAACAGGGCGCGAGTTTGCAAGTTCGTCTGACACCGACGTGGTTGCGAAGCGTGACTTTATCTTCGCGGACCTGTCGATCCGCTCGTACTGGGAACACACCCAACGAAGAGTGCTGCGAAACTCTCCGGAAGCCGCAGCCTGGTAACGTCTAGGAAATCCTGCTGTGAGCGAAAGTTCGTTGGAGTCCTCGTCGGTGCCGACATCAGTTGGCGTGGCCGCTCCCATAAAATGGGTTGACGTTAGGCAGCCCCCGATTCCCCATGGTGGGCGATCCACCAGGCTGCCCGTCGGCCTGGCGAACGCGGTCGCTCGGCTTGAGGCGGCAATCGGGTATCGCGATGACACCGGCAAGCGAGCGGCTCCATCTGCAGGAGCGTGCTATCCGTACGAAGTATTCATCTCACCACTGGACCGCCCGGCGTTCGGATCAATTGATTTTCACCGCCGACGGATCGTTACTCAGTACGCCGATCGCAGTTCCTGGAATAGCGACTCTTTCGTCTACTTCCTTGTTGGACGACCGTGGCTTTCAATGCGCAAGTATGGACGGAGAGGCTATTTGTACCATCTCCTCGACATCGGACATGCGGCGTTGAACTTATCCTTGGTGGCGGGGGACTCTCCGGTCTCTCGTTGGGTTTTGCAATCTCGTGTTGCACAACAGATTGCACGACAATCGAGCGCTTGTGGTGGTTCTTTGCTGGGAGTCGGTATCATCGAGGGGGGACGCAACCAGGTCTCTCCCACAGGCTGGACAATGCATGATACAACGGATGCATCAACGCTTGCGCTCAGCGACATCGAAGGCGTGGTTGGTTCATTCTTGCCGCCACCGCCTGAGCCGGTCGCGCTGTACCTTGCCAAGGGATGTGCCCAGACCGACCTGGCGAATGCTATCGCTAACCGCCGATCCGCCGCCCGTCTTCAGGGTCTGGTCTCACCCGATCCGGCAGCGCGTGCCACACAACGATGTGTGGACCTCTGCGAACGGCTAATCCCGGCGCTCGGACTGCCAGTCCCGGGCATTCTAAGCATCTCCAGAAATCAAGAGAATGGTGCGAGGCGACTAAATCCGACTTGGACTGACCGCGCCTTGATTGGGCAGAGCGATCTCGCCGGTGCGAATACATTCATCGTCATCCACTCGAAAATTCGTGACGCTGTTGCGGATACGCTCACTCCTTCGACACAACGGCTCATTGTTGCGTGCGGAATTGCCGGTGAAATTGCTTACCTAACGGCCACACACGCAGGTCTGGGCGTGACCGGAATTGGAGGCATCAATCCTTCGTTGTGGGCCGAACTCTGCGAAACCAGCGACGACGTTCTCTATCTGGTTGCCCTTGGTGATTCGCAGGTCGGTGAAAAGTTTGATGCGACCGGGACGCGCGGAAGCCATGGTTAGTTATCCGGATTTGTCTTGTGAGTACCCGTGCAGTTGGGATCAGAACGAGCGGCTCACCAGCGCAAGGGCGCAGACCAAGGAACGAGACAAGGTTGCGAAGGCTTGGTTTGTCGACGACAATACGCGATTGGAGGATATCGCAGCCGCTTGGCGCGAGGTTATAGTAAGACATCCGTCTCTTCGTGTCGCCTTCACGCAACATCGGCAAGGCTATTGGACACAACGTGTGCTCCCGTGCGAGGCAGTGGAGTCTTGGTGCACAGTTGTTGAAGAAGCGACAGAAGAGCAGCTAAGTACCCTGCGGGCTCACGTTGGTTTGCATACCGGACAGCTCTTTTCGGTCGCGCTAGTGCGCAGGACTAACGGCCTCGAAGTCCACTTCACCGTGGACCACATTTGTATTGATTCTCGGTCCTTGACGGTCATTGTCGACGAATGGAGCCGGTTCATAGATAATGGTCCACCAACTGTTCGCGAAGTCGATGACAAGTTTCTCAGATTCTGCCTCAAGCGGGCACCATCACCCGAGGTTCTGAGACAGACGCTTGAAGAAGAAGCTCGTGCACCGGCCAAAAGCTTCCCCCCCTATGCGCAGGCACCTCTTTCGCTTTCGGAAAACGCCGGCCGGTACCAGCTCGAGGCTGCAAAGGTCAAGATACCCTGGACCGGCTTTTCCTTCGACGCCAGAACATGTGCCGCGGGTATCGGACCGGCCCTGTTGGCTAGCGGGCTAGACTCGCTCCATGGCACTCAACCGGGACTGACGACCGAATATCCGATGATCGGAGTTCTCCTGGGGCGTAACTCACTTGAGTACGATCAATCCGTAGGGCCTTTCTCGTCTTGGTTCATGTTGTCCGTACCGGTCGGACCAGACGGTCTCGCCACAAGAGCAAGAAAAGTCCACGGCCGGTTGCTTAACGCGGTCCGACGGCCCCCGACTCCCTTTGCCCTGGAGACAGCGATCCGCGTAAACAACCTGGTCGCGGCGCGAAATCGACCGTATCACCAGTCTCCTCGATATCTTTACGCCAACCATCTGATGCCAACCCGGGATCTCACCGTAAGCGGCAAGGCGGCGAGGGCAATCGCACTGGACGGTGGCCTCAGAGGTTATGGATTGGCAAGGGCCTTATCCAGATCATGGGAGGACGGACTCGAACTCGAGTTCACGGCGCGAGCGGACCTGCTCTCGACTGGCGTAACAGAATATTTGGTGCGGCACGCGCTTGAGCAGTCGCGGAGCGAGGCGATGGCAACAGTGGAGGCCCGTTGATGATCTTATACGAACGGATATCTAAAGGTCTGGCGGACCATCCCGACTCCCTGATCGGGAATCTTTCGGAGAAGATCTCCTACGGGCGACTATGTGATTTGGTTGACGACAAGTCGCGCGCGCTGACGATGGCGCTCGACCTGCAACGGGGGGCGCCCGCCCGTGTCGGGATCGTCCGCCGGAACGCTCCAGCTTACGTCTCCGACTTTTTAGCTGTTCTCCGTGTCGGCGGCGTTCCGTTCCTCATTGATCCGGCCTTAGGGGCACATGAGATCGTAACTCTTGACACCTGTTGTGGCTTCGACGGGATATTGCATGACGGGTCTGCGCAGCTTCCGCCAGGTAGATGCGTGGTTGATTGCGCTGGAACGCCGCTTTGGTTGCCCGCCGATCAAGCCTCATCCCGTTTACCGTTAGCGCCCGATACAGAAGTGTGCCGACTCACTTCGGGATCGACCCGTTCACCGGCGTGCATCGAATTCTCGGGTTCTGCAGTATCGGCGGCCGCGCAGGCGTGGTGCAGCGCAAGTGAGCTCAATAGCGCTGATCGCGTCCTATGCTTCGCCGGGCTCTATAACGGACTGGCCTTCAATACGTCGTTGATCCCGGGATTGCTGGCAGGCGCCGACCTTCTCTTCCCTGCGGGTCTGCCTAGCCCTAGCAATATTGCCCGCCATCTCGTGACGCTTGAGCCGACCGTGCTTGTGGCATTCCCGGCCGCCTACGATCATCTGGCGGCATCCCAACTCGACTGGATGGCGCAGAGCCGACTGCGCTTAGCGCTGTCATCAGCGGCGCGCCTCAGCCTGCAAACCAGCGTTACACTAGCTCAGCGTTCGATACGCGTTGCGGACTATTATGGCATCGCGGAAACTGGCCCGCTGACGTTCAATTCCGATCCAACCCCCGGTGGGGGACAAGGATATCCGTTGCCGGGTGTCTCGCTTCGCACCGAAGGCGTGAAAGATGGGATCGGCACTCTGCTCGCCAAAAGCAGGTCGGCCGGTACGCGATACCTCAACTATCCCGGCGAGCTGGAGGGAAGGTTTTCCTCGGACGGTTACTATCGAACCACGGATCGAGGAGCCTTGTTGCCAAGCGGCGAACTTCAGTTGGCCGGCCGTCTCGGCAACTCGTTCAATCTCGGCGGACGCAAGTTTTCCTCGGAGGAAGTGGAGAATTTGCTGACTTCCCACCCGGCCGTGGCAGCGGGGACTGCCGCCGTCGTTAGCCCCGATGGAGGCCGTCCGTTCTTGGGAGCCGTCGTGGTACGAAAATACGAGGTCGATCCGGTGGAGCTGCGTCGGCACTACTTGGCAAGAGCTGCCTCCTTCAAGGTGCCCGAGCGGATCATTTTCGTTGATGTGCTGCCTACGAATGGAGCCGGCAAGGTTCAGGGCTCCAAAATAGAGCAACTCCTTCTAAGCTATCGCGATCGAGACTGATATCCAGCCCCTGTAGTCCAGACTCATAGCCGAGGAGAGCCGAAATGACCCAGGTCGACACTTCGCTGAGCGAAAGTATCGCTAAGCTGATCGAACAAGCTTCCAGCGGGCTCGTGACCCAACAATTGGCGTTGGATGAACGGTCAAATCTTTTGGAGAAGGGATTTTCTTCCCTGTCGTTTCTTCAACTGATTGATTCGATCGAGACAACGTACGGCGTCTACATTGACCTGGAGGAGGATACCACGTTCCTCGGCAGGGTCAGTGGAATCGTCAGGTTTTTGAAGGAGCAGAACGTTGAATGAATCGCCTCTTATCGTAGGCATTGTTGGTTCGACGGGTCGGCTCGGAATGGCGATCGCTGACGAGTGTACCCGTTGTGGCGTTCGCCTCGGACTACGCGCATCATCGAGCGGCTGGCGCATCGACACCGCGCCTCATGTGCTCGTTGACGCCACCGCGCCGAGCGCATTGCTCGACACAATAGGCTACTGCCGCGAAACCGGCACGGCCCTGATCTATGCCGTCTCATCCGTTCCCTCCGATGCCTACCGCACCCTTGTCGAATTAAGCCGCCAAGTTCCTGTCGTTATCGCCGACAACCTATCAATCGGTCACTGGTTACAAGTCTCTCTGGTTCGCACCATCGCAAGGCTGAGCGCCGGGTTCGAGAGACAGCCCCGCATGTCGGTTCTCGAGCGGCACCCGGTGACGAAAAGGGACCGTCCAAGCGCATCCGCTGGTTCGCTTGCGCGCTCATGGGCTGAGCTGGCAGTGACGTATTCGCATGGCGAGATAGTCTCGCAACGTGCTGGCGCCCCCGTTAGCGATCACATGGTGACGTTTGACCTGCCTGGAGCGTCGCTGTCGATCAGTCATAGCGTCGCCGACCTCCGTGCCGCAGCTTCTGGATTCCTCGCGGCGGCCCGATATGCCTTTGAAAGGTCCCCCGGCCTGGCAACGATGTTCGACGTCTATGCCGGACTATACGAGCCCGTTCGTTCAACACTCGAGAAGAGCTGAACATGCCGTGCGAACCTGACCACATCCTGGCGGAGATCGACCGATTGGTCAGCGAGGAGGTTTTGGCGATCGTCGAAACGTCGGAACGCAACGAGACATTTCCGTCCGCCCTGGTGAGCAAAATATGCTCGCTTGGGTTGCCAGGTTTGGTCCTCGGTCAAACGAAAACCCCCGATCCAACCACCTTGTTCTGCGTTGCGATCGAACGTCTCGCCGTTCATTGGCTGGCTCTCGCAGAAGCGGTTCATTTGCAGACGCTTGCAACCAGCGGACTAGCGCAGCATGGCGACGACAAACTCAAGAACGAGTTCCTGCCGGATATGCTGAACGGCAAGCTGATAGGCTCCAATTGCCTGTCAGAGCCTTCGGCCGGGTCGGACCTTTCGCAGATCGAAACCACGGCGACGTCAAGGGGCGATGCTTATGTTCTGAACGGTGTGAAGTCGTGGGTCGGACACGCCGGCGTGTCAGGCTTGCTTAACGTATATGCAAAAACCGGCGGCGCCGGGCTCGGCGGGCTGACCTGCTTCCTTGTGGATGCGGGCAGTCCAGGTGTCCAAATCCAGTCTCGTGAAAAGAAGATGGGGGTTCGTGCCCTGCCAACGGCGAAGATTGTGTTCGAACAGGTTGAAGTACCTCGTTCTCGCATTCTGGGCCGGATCAATCGGGGCATGATCGTTGCACAGAGCTTCTTCGTGCAGGGCCGTCTGGGGATCGCGGCATGCGCAGTCGGCTTGGCGCAAGCAGCTCTCAACAGGGCGACGAGCTATGCCAAGGCCCGCGTTCAGTTCGGATCAAAGATCATAGAGTTTCAGGGAATTTCGTTTTTGCTAGCCGACATGTCAACGGAGATCGAAGCCGCCCGTCAGCTTCTTTGCCGTGCCTGTCGCGAGAGAGATGCGCGTGGACAGAAAACCGAGGTCCTAGCGGCCCAAGCGAAGCTGTTTGCGACAGACACCGCAATGAAGGTGACGACCCATGCCGTGCAGGTGCTTGGAGCATACGGATATACAAGTGACGAGCCCGTCGAGAGATGGATGCGCGAGGCCAAGTTGCTGCAAATCATCGAAGGCACCAATCAGATTCAACGCGTCACGATAGCTTCCAGACTCTGATTCAACGAGGAGAGTAATCATGCAACTGCCGAGTAGATTTGGCTGCTTCACGTCGCCTCTTCACACGCCCGGCGTCGATCCGTATCTGTTGCTTCGCGAAGACTTGGAGCTTGCGGAATTTCTCGACGATCTTGGATTTGACGAATTTTGGATAGGTGAGCACCATTCGGGCGGATGGGCAACGCTCAGCAGTCCTGAGCTGTTTATTGCGGCTGCATCGCAACGGACGCGTCAGATCAAGTTCGCCACTGGAGTGCTCGGGCTTCCGTATCATCACCCGTTTCTCGTCGCGGAGCGCGCCGCGATGCTCGATCATCTGACCGATGGACGATTTATTCTCGGAGCTGGGTCTGGTGCTTATCAGGCCGATATGCACATTCTAGGGATCGATCCTGCGAGCACCCGCAAGCGGCTCGGTGAATCGCTTGAAGCAATCGAGCCGCTGCTTCGAGGAGAGAAGCTCTCGGCGAAGACCGATTGGTTTGTGATGAACGACGCCCGCGTTCAGCTTAGGCCGTTTCGTGCGCCGATTGAAATCGTGGTCGCAAGTGCGGCGACCCCGTTCAGCATGGAATTGGCCGGCCGATTAGGAATCAACGCGATGTCCCATGTCGCGCCGCCATGGGGTGCGATCAGAGCCGGCCAGGATATCGGGGTCGGAAGGCTTGCGGATCAATGGGGGCATCTCGAGCGCGCGGCAGGTCATGCCGTCAACAAGGAAAGTTGGCGGTTGGTTGTTCCGGTCCATGTCAGCGAATCCGCCGAACAAGGAAAGAAAGAGCTGTTCGACGGTTGGAAGTTTCAGCGCGGTGACCTCTATCAGAAAACGCTCGGAGTCCCGATCCCAGGTTCGGATGTGGCTCAAGAAAAAGCGTTCGACTATACGGTTGCGCAAGGTGGGATCATTTTGGGTTCACCAGACGATTGCTTCCGCGCCGTCACCGGCTTGGCCGAGAATGTCGGCGGATTCGGTTGCCTACTCATTTCGTTCCAGGATTGGGCGCCTGCGGCGGCCCGGAAACGCAGTTTGGAGCTGTTCGCGCGGCATGTCGCTCCTCGCTTGAGGGGGGGCCTTGTCGGAATCGAAGCATCGCAAAACTGGGTCTCCGAACGACGTGAAGAGTTCGTGGCTTCGAACGCGAGCGGACGCGCGGCGGCGATGGTCCCAGTCCGTGAGGCGGAGACAGCGAAATGAGCATGCCTCCCAACGGCTGGCGACTACTCCTGGGATACGGTGTCGGGCGGTCAACCTGGATACTGGCTGCGTGCCAAGCGTTCTACTTCATGGGTGTGAGCATCGACCTCACCCTGACGGCAATTGTCGGGCTCAAACTGGCACCCACGCCTGCTCTCGCGACGTTCCCACTGGCGGCAATCACAATCGTCGGAACTCTGTGCTCATTTGGCACGGGGCTTGCGGTAGGTCGAATTGGGTACATCGCCGTGATGATCGCTGGGGCGACAACAGCCGCAGTTGGTGCCGCAGTGTCGGTGCTTGCCATAACAACGGGCTCGTTCTGGCTATTGTGCTGTGGCACCGGACTGGTTGGCGCCTATCGATCTACCGGGGGGTACATTCGCTATATGGCCGCGGATCGCGCGCCGGACGGACAGCGGGAGCGGGCTGTATCGTTCATTCTGTATGGCGGTCTTGTCGCGGCGTTTGCCGGTCCGTTTGTCGCAACCTCGGCATCCGATTTCTTCGGCGCCCAGTATGCAGGCGCTTATGCGATGGTGGGAGTATTTGCCTTGACCAACATCCCCTTGATGTTGTCGCTCCGTGCCGGCCGAATTGGTCCCAAAACGCAAACCGACAAGCTGACGCCAGTTCCTCTGTCCTCTGTGAAAGCCTCCAAAGACTTCTATTGCGGGCTGTTCGCTCTCGCGGGCTCTGGCGCCCTGATGACGATGATCATGGCAATCGGTCCACTGGGCAGCCATGAATGCGGACACTCGGCTTCGGTCGGGGCCGCCATCATCCAATGGCACCTTGTCGGCATGTTTGCACCGGCACTCATCAGCGGCAATATCTTGACGCGAGTAGGGCCAGGATGGACCGGAATGATCGGTGCAGGTCTATTCGCGGCGGGGGCCGTCGGTGGGGTCCTTGGCACAAGCGCAACCAACTTTCTGATTGCGCTCGCCTTGAACGGCATCGGTTGGAATTTCCTCTATCTTGCAGGCACGACATTCCTTGTCCGCAGTTATCCACCGGGTCGTGGCGGACGAATCCAGGCTGTCGCCGAAGGGCTCGGTCAATCGACGGGCGTGCTCGCATCTCTCACCGCGAGCTCCGTTTTCGTCCTCCTGGGTTGGGAAGGCGTGAACTGGCCTGTATTGGGCATTTCACTGGTGCTGATTTTTGTCTTGGTGCTGGCGGGCGGATTGAAGAGTATATCGGTCAGTGAGCCGACATCTGCACCCTCGCTCCAGCCTACGCCAGAAACGCGGGGCTGACAGAACCGAACCTATCCAAGACGTCGAGATTGTCGTCAAAATCAAATCAGGAGACCCTGATGACTCTTCGAGTAGCTATCAATGGATTTGGCCGCATGGGCCGAAACTTTCTTCGAGCCGCGTTCGCCTCAAAAGTCGATCTTGAGATCGTTTGCATTAACGATCTGGCCAACACTGCGGTGCTTGCCCACATGGTTAAGTACGACTCGATACTCGGTACATTTCCTGGAGACATCACGTATGATGATGCGACTCTGCGAGTGAATGGCGCCGCGATAAACGCGACATCGGAGACTGATCCAGCCGCGCTCCCTTGGCACGAATTGGACGTTGATGTCGTCATTGAATCGACCGGGCGCTTCACAAAAGCTTCCGATGCGCGAAAGCACATTGACGCCGGCGCAAGAAAAGTAATTATTTCGGCCCCCGCCACTGAAGAGGACATCACCATTGTGTTGGGGGTGAATGAGCAAGCGTACGATCCGGCTCGGCATACGATTATCTCGAACGCGTCATGCACCACCAATTGCGTGGCACCTATGGCGAAGGTGCTCCTGGACAACTTTGGATTCGTTCGAGGCTATATGACGACCGTACACGCCTATACGACGGAGCAGCAATTGCTCGATCAGATCGCCATGAGCAGATCTGGGCAGGCAAATCTGAGGCGCATGCGCGCAGCAGCGATCAATATCGTCCCAAGCACAACGGGAGCCGCAAGAGCCACCAGCCTCGTGATACCCGAACTCAAGGGCAGGCTTGACGGCATCGCATTCCGCGTGCCGGTTCCCACAGGCTCCGTCACTGACTTAGTCGTCACGCTTGACCGCGAAGCAAGCAAGGACGAGATCAATTCAGCATTCCGGAGCGCTTCACAGTCAGCGATGCGAGGAATTCTTGCCTACACCGAAGACGAAATCGTGTCGTCCGATATCGTGGGGACCCCACCGAGTTGCACCTTCGATTCCGCTTTGACAATGAGCAGCGGAAATCAGGTGAAAGTCGTTGGGTGGTATGACAACGAATGGGGCTATTCAAACCGTCTCGTTGACCTCTCCTTGCTGATCGGACGCCAGTTGAGGGCCTGAGTTTGGGAGCCGCCAGAACTGCGGTTGGTGGGCATCGTGCGATGTTGGCCGATGTACGGAGTTGGCATCCCGCAACGGATGCGCGATGCCAAATGCGCCGTTCAATTGTGGCAATGTCGATGGAGTTTGTCGTTTCGATCACAGACGTCTGCCGAAACTCAATCCGTTGGAGAACGATGATCATGTCAGATCGTAAGTTTGAGGCTCCCGTCGCTTCGCAGCCGGAGGTAGCCATTTCCGACGCGAGTCCGCTGATTGTCGGCATTGGAGGCACGGTACGTCCTGGCTCGAGCACTGAACGAGCGCTGCGGCTTGGTCTCTCGTTTGCCGAAGCCGCCGGGGCGCGGGTTGTGCTACTTGGACCGGCAGATCTTTGCATTTCACCGTACGATCCATCTGCGCAGCACCGTACCGAGCGTGAGGCGCGCTTGGTTACCTTGTTCCGAGCTGCTGATGGCTTAATAGTCGCCTCACCTAGCTATCACGGCGGGGTGTCCGGCCTTTTAAAGAACGCTATCGACTATGCCGAAGATCTACGTTGCGATGATCGCATCTACTTTGACGGCATTCCTGTCGGATGCCTGGTCTGTGCGAGCGGTATGCAAGGTGCAGCGTCCGCCTTGGCCGGCTTGCGAGCAATCGTGCATGCGTTGCGCGGATGGCCTACGCCGCTGGGCGTGACCATCGATACCACTGAGTGGAAGGCCATTGCCGGTGAAGCAAGCGGCCAGGATCACGTGGGCCTGCAGCTCAGGAAAATGACCGAACAGGTCGTTGAGTTTGCGCGGCGCCGCCAACACCAACACATGATGCGCTCGCCGATAGATCGATGGGTCAAATATCGACCGAACAGCGGTTGAATAGACCAGCCGGGGTTCGTTAGCTCGGCGTCGCGCCAACGGTGGAGTATAGCATGCTGAACCGAGACGATGCTTGGATTGTAACCGACGAACGATTGCCGTGTGTTGCTATTGAGGCCGATCTCAAAACCGCGCTCGGACTTGAAGAAATCAAGGATGCCCTGCGAGGCTCGTTTAAGTCGGTGAGTAACGTTTACAATTGTGCCGCGTATGAGATCGACGAGGAATTCAAAATAATACTCTGCATTAGGGCCTCGAAGAGAATAGCGTTCGTTTTCTTCTCATTCGGCAGCACGAAAGGCAATCTAGGAGGCGTTGGTTTCGAGCCTCTCTGGAGTAGAATCCTGGATCTCAAGGGAAAGATCGAGCGTGTCCTTTCGCGGCAAAGCTTAGCCAGGATTGAAGTTGGCGTCCCTAAACTTCAACTGAGTAAGAAGGGGCCGGACTGGCAATATTAAAGCACGGAAAAGTTAATCGGCGAGATCGACGGGCCTGCCGCCTGCGACCTACGCTCAATGGTGTAATTCGCGATAGACCATCACGTGGCGTAGATTCTGGAAGGGGCGGGGACGTCGGCAGCTTCTGCCGGTCGAATGCCGGTTAGCCAGCTAGCACTCTGAACTACCCAGAATACTTGGCGCCGTCCAAGGCGATTGCGCTTGTAGTCGCGCGCCCCGGTCTGCCGGCCGACCGCGAGCAGAAGCTGATAGGGCGTGAAGCGCAGGAAGCGCGAGGTTTATTCTTGCCACAACTTAAACGTCGGAGGCGGCGAATGCCATAGCCATCCGCGTGCTCAGCAGTTCAACTCTGTGCAATCCGTAAAAGGAGAAACTCGATGATGCTAAAAGAAAAAGCCCTGAATTGGAACGCAACTTGGAAGTTGTCAAACGTTCAACCTGCGTGGTGGAAGCGCGCGTTTATCGCAGTAGTCTTTTGGGTTTCTCCACCGAGCGAAGCTGATCTCTAATAAAGCTTTACCTTTCGTATTGTCTCCACATGCTCGGGATAGCGTTTCTCTATATTCCCGGCCTCTCCGAAGAGTCTGGTCGAATACCTTTCGCAAACGCTTCTGAATTTTTCGATCCCTTCTTGGGAGTACATTGTTTTGAGGCCAGGTTTCAGCTTCGCAAACTCCGTGCTGAGATGGAGCTGAGCTTCAGCGATGGACGTCTTAGATTCGTTCGCACTTTCGATGACGAGTTTATTCCATCGCAGCGCGATTTCTTGTAGAAATGGCTTTACAACCGTGCACGGGTTCAAATGGGCTAGAACTATTCCCCCAGGAAGTACGATTTTGTTGACTAAGATCGTGTCCTTTCAGGTGTTCACGACGCAAGCTGTTTGCTTGACGCAAAGTATGTCACCGATAGTGAAGGGTAGCTCTTAGGTCTAGCTGTCAGGCCCGTCGAGTGCACCTACAGGCAGTCGAATACGATGGGGTAGAAGCAAAGAAAACGCAAAATGCCTCATCCAGGCTTCAACACACTTGGCTATCCTCAAAACATGCCCCCGAGAATTCATTCAGTGGGTCATCCATCAGAGAAAGTCCCTCAGCCGCGCAAGTTCAACGATGTGCTCATGCTGAAGGACCTCAGTTACCAAGGGTAGCTGGGCCTTGGTGTGGATTTCATACAGGTGGCGTTCTTCCTTTGACATAAAGGCCCGAATGCAGACGTCGAGCGTTCCTTCGACAACAGAGTAAGGCACCGCACCCCATGTTGTGGGGATCCGCTCCTTCTTTAATGAAGGCCATTTTCGCAACGTTGCAGGTGCATTGAAATCAATCTCGGTGGTCATGTTGTCCTGAGTCCGCGTCGTCGAATCGATTATATATGCGAAACTCCCCCTTCGTATGGGGCTTTTGTCTTCTTTGGCCCAAAATCTTTCTATAAACGCATCCTAGGTGCGGGACGAAGTCTGTCCGTTTGCGCTGAACTGCGCATGGGCCCCGCTGCGCCGGCCAGAGCACTGTGTACCGCGATACCGCGAGCGGATTGATCATCGGCAGCCCGTCAATTTCGCCAGGCCGCGGAGATGGCGAACAAGACATCGACCCCGACGAGGTCATACGCATGATCGCATGATCGGAGGTACCTGGCCTGGATACGAGCGCAGCGGACACAGGTATCGGCGAAGCACGAAATCGTCGATTTTGGACGTGGCTCTACGGCAGGGCTCACAGCTTGATTTGGGAAGAACCAGATCGCTTCCAAGTCCGTAAGGAAGATATGTTCCGTGGATAGTCCTTCGGTCGATAGGCAATACGCGCACCGGTTCAGCGGCTGATAGAGCTTCGATGGATAAGGAACGTTAGGAGTCATTGCTCGTGATTGTCTCAATAGGTCGGCTTGGTTTTTTGAGGTTTTCGATTCTGCGGACTTCGACAAAGGTGAATACGGCGGCACGCATCAAAGTTAAAAATAGGGCTTCAAGCTCAAATTGATCATCTTCAGGCAGAATCGTATGGACACCGCCGCGTATGCGATGTGCGATCACTAAATCAGCGGCTACCGCGCCACCGGTTTCTTTGCGAAGCGCGTCGATCTGCGCTTTGAGCGCTGGCCAGTGTTGCGCAAGCCGCTCTTGCCGCGCTAGTGGCGATACATTGCCGCGCTTCAGTATTCCCAGAACCTCGGGATCTTTCCAGACTTGCTTGTACTTCTCGTAAAGCTGAGTTTCGGTGCCACCCAGCGCCGCCACGACATGTTCGACCGCGACTGCCATGCCCTGTAAGTCGCTTCGCATGCCTTCCAATGCGAATTCATTGCCGCGAAAGACGTGATCCTCGAACGATTTTAACCGCCAGAAGAAGGCCGAGAGTCCTTCGTCGGCGAGAAAGCCCGCAAATGCCTGGATATCAGCCTCGCTCAAGCCCTCGATGTTTTTATTCGTGATGGACGCTTTCAGCGTGAGGCAAAGGCGATCTTTCTCCTGTTCGGTCCAACTCGGCCAAATCACGTCGAGGATCGGCTTGAACCGCCCGCCCGAGTTGCCTACCCGGTCACGCACCTCTTCAAACGTCATTCCGTCGAGCTGTCGGGCCATTTGTACGCTCTTGCCGAGCGTATCCTTATATGCGTCGGCGATTAGGGGGCGGCCGTTCCGATTCCAGTCCGACCATCGCTCCGACAGAAAACGGCAAAGCAAGACCAGACCTTCGACGCGAATATTGTGACGATCTGCAGATGCTGCGCACGTTGCCGATCGTCGCTCTCATCCCGCTGCTCATCATCTGGTTCGGTACCGGCGAGCAGCCCAAGATCGCGCTGATCGCGCTTGCGACCGCATTCCCGCTTTACCTCAACGTCTATGCGGGCATCCGGAACGTCGATCAGAAGCTGATCGAGGTAGGCCTGACGCTGGGGCTCAGCCGCGCCGCTCTGGTGTGGAACATGGTCCTTCCGGGGGCACTCCCGAACGCGTTGATCGGCTTGCGCCATTCATTGGGAGTTGCCTGGCTGGCCCTGGTCTTCGGCGAGCAGATCAATGCCAGCGCCGGGATCGGATATCTGATGAACACCGGGCGGGAGCTATTCCAGACTGATGTCATCGTCGTCTGTCTCGTCGTGTATGCGCTGCTCGGGCTGATCGTCGACGCCTTCGTTCGTTTTCTCGAAAGGGTCCTGCTGTCATGGCGGCCGTCCTTCACCGGAACTTGAGCCCTGCCGGGGATGAGACGCCTCGTCCCTCCGTGGTGCGCGTACGCGGTTTGACACGCCGGTTCGGCGCCCGTGCCGTCATTGACAATCTCGACCTCGACATTGCCCCGGGCGAGTTCGTCGCGCTGATCGGAGCGAGTGGATGCGGCAAGTCGACGTTCTTGCGCGTGCTTGCGGATCTCGATGCGGATATCGAGGGCGAAGTCGCCGTACCTGCCCGGCGGGCAGTCGCGTTCCAGGAGCCTCGGCTCATCCCATGGAAATCGGTCTGGAGGAATGTCGTGCTGGGCCTTCCCGGACTGCCCAATCGCGGACGCGCAGAGGCGGCGCTGGCGGAGGTCGGCCTTGGACACCGGGCGGAGGTGTGGCCCAAGGTACTCTCGGGCGGGGAAGCCCAGCGGGCGTCGTTGGCGAGGACGCTTGTGCGCGACCCAGACTTGCTCCTGCTCGATGAGCCCTTCGGAGCACTCGATGCGCTGACACGCTTGAATGCGCAGACGCTCGTTGCAGACCTCTGGCGCCGGCACGGCTATGCCGTACTGCTGGTGACGCATGACGTCGAGGAAGCACTGCTGCTCGCCGATCGGGTGCTCGTGATGGAAGCGAGGGGTATCGCTCATGAACTGGTCGTCGACCTGCCGCGACCGCGCGACATCAGTCGCGAACGATTCGGCGTATTGCACCGCCAGCTCTTGACGTGGCTTGGCGTAAATCTCCGCGATACGGCCGTCCACGATGGCGGCGAGTAGGGCCACGGAGCCGCTGTCTGGAAAGCGGAGTGCGCGATTTCAGCGCATGGCAATGCTCATGTCGCAGCAATCAATTTTCCGATTTTGCGGCGGGCTTTGGCATATCGCGCCTGCGACGTGGCCGTCAGAGAACACGTAGCATGCTATATTCTCGGACACATTGACTTCGCCGGATGACAGGGCGGATATTCGTCGCATTGATGTTTCGATGAGTAGGGATCGGCCGCGAGCCGTGGGCAGCTCCCCGTGTGACGACGGCGGCAGGATAGGCCGCACGGAGCGCACTTTCGGCATCAATCCTCACAATCGGAGACGCCAATCATTGAAAATTGGCGAGCACGCAATTACGTCTCTTGCCTTTGCCATTGAGCTTCAATCCCGTTCCGTCGGCTTCGTCGTTCGTGACGGAAAGCGCAACCGGTTTCAATCGGCGCTCCATGACCTCAGCCGCTTGAACGGACGGTCGTTTCGGTCGCCCCAGGATGCAGAGAAGGCGATCCGACGGCGGTTGCAGCCGAAGAAATCCGAGACCATTGCATAGCGTTGCGCAGAGGCGCGGAAGCCCTTGAACAGCGTGACACGCTGACGCGGATCAGAGCTGCCGGGTGACTGGAATTTCTCGTAATAAGGAGCGCCCCGATGGCCGCGAAGAAACAAATTCTGCTCAACGCCTTCAACATGAACTGTGTCGGCCATATCAACCAAGGAGCCTGGACGCATCCGCGCGATCGCTCGTCCGACTACAATACGCTCGCCTACTGGACGGATCAGGCGAAGCTGCTCGAGCGCGGGCTTTTCGACGGGATATTCATCGCTGATATCATCGGTGTCTATGATGTCTATGGCGGCGGGATCGATCTGACGGCGCGAGAAGCAGTGCAGCTCCCCGTGAACGATCCGATCCTGCTCGTCTCCGCCATGGCGGCGGTGACGACGAATTTGGGTTTCGGAATCACCGTGAACGTGCACAACGAAGCGCCCTATACCCTGGCTCGGCGCTTTTCGACCCTCGATCATCTGACGCGAGGGCGCATCGGCTGGAACATCGTCGCCGGCTATCTGGAGAGCGCGCATCGCGGCAAGGGCGACGGACATCTCCCCGAGCATGACCGGCGCCACGACTATGCCAGCGAATATCTCGAGGTGCTCTACAAGCTTTGGGAGGGAAGCTGGGATGACGATGCCGTCCGCCGAAATCGGGCGGCACGTGTTTTCACTGATCCCGGCAAGGTCAGGCCGGTCTCACATCATGGCGAGTTTTTCGACGTCGAGGGCTATCATCTCGCAGAGCCGTCGATACAGCGTACGCCGGTGCTGTACCAAGCTGGCACCTCGCTACGAGGTCGCACTTTCGCAGGCCAGCACGCCGAATGCGTCTTCATCTCTGCCCGCGACAAGCCGACAGCCCGGAATGCGGTCCGTGCGATCCGGGCGGAGGCCGAACGCGCTGGCCGCCGTCCCGGTGACATCAAGATCTTCGTCGGCATCGCTGTGGTGCCGGGCCGGACCACGGCCGAAGCTGAGGCGAAACGCGACGAGTATCTGCGCTATGCCAGCCCGGAGGCGGGTCTGGCGCATTTCTCCGCCTCGACCGGCATCGATTTCGCCCAGTACAGCCTCGACGATGCCATCCCTTACGCACCCGGTAACGCGATCCAGTCGGCGACGGCCGCCGCCGCGCAAAGGGGCCTTACCAAGCGCGATCTCCTGAAGGAACTCGCCCTCGGTGGACGCCATGCGGCGATCACTGGCGATGGACCCGCGATTGCCGACGAGCTTCAGGGCTGGATTGACGAAACGGATGTCGATGGGTTCAATCTCAGCCGGATCGTTGTGCCGGAGAGTTATGAGGACTTCATCGATATCGTGATCCCCGAACTTCAGAACCGCGGCCGCTACAAGACCGCCTATTCAGATGGCTCCTTGCGCCATAAGCTGTTCGGTGAAGGCGACCGGCTGCCCGTCCGGCATGCCGCCGGGGCTTTCCAGCCGCGGGCGCGTCAGAGCGCTGCGGAGTGAGGGAGAGGATAGGCCATCAGGTCGCGAGGATGGCAATGACTGCCAGTACGCGTCCTTCGAAGGATCACGGGACAGGCTGCCATGCTCGACGGGTTCCAGCGCTATGATGTCCAGACCGAAGGTGCGACGATCGCCACGTTCATAGGTGGGAACGGTCCTCCACTGCTACTGCTCCACGGACATCCGCAGACCCACGTCGCTTGGCGTCACGTCGCTCCCTTTCTGGCGCGCGACTACACCGTCGTCGCCACGGACCTGCGGGGATATGGCGACAGCCGCGGACCGCAGCAGGCCAACGCATCGGCTTATTCCAAGCGCACGATGGCGAGCGATCAGGTCGCCGTGATGAAGCGGTTTGGGTTCGATCGTTTTGCCGTCATCGGGCACGACCGCGGTGCTCGGGTCGGGTACCGCATGGCATTGGATCACCGGGACTCCGTACGGGCTTTCGTATCCCTGACCGTCATTCCGACCAGCGAGGTGTGGGCATGCGCCGGCAAGGATTTCGCGCTCGGGGCTTATCACTGGCTGTTGTTTGCGCAACCCTATGACTTGCCGGAACGTCTGTTGAGCGGCGATCCCGACTTCTTCCTGGACTGGACGCTGCGGAAAATGGCCAAGGATGCCGGCGCCTTGTCAGACGACGCCCGTGCTGCCTATCGGGAGGCATTTCGTCGACCCGAGGTGCGGCACGCGATGATGCAGGACTATCGGGCCGGTGCGAGCATAGACCATGAGCATGATCTCGCTGATCGCGCTGCCGGAAAGGTTCTCGATTGCCCGGTGCTTGTGCTGTGGGAAGAGGGACCGTTCAGCGATACGAATACGCCGCTTCACATCTGGAAGAGCTGGGCGAATGAAGTTGACGGCTGGGCCATTCCCGGCGGTCATCTTCAGCCGGAAGAGTAGCCTGAAGCCGTGCTCGATGCTGTCCGTCCGTTTCTCGCGCGCAGTCCTGGCTAGTCCCAGCCGCTCTGGTCAGCCGCCGAGCCAGGCGTCGGAAAAGTCGCCCGCGGTGAGATCGACGCTATTGTACAGATCCCGGACACGAGCGTTGCTGACGATGGTCGTGTTCAGCGCCACCAGCGGCAATGCCGGCAGGTCCTCGCTGGTGATCCTCTGAATCTGGCGGAATTGATCGGCGCGTCGGGCTTCATCGCGCTCGGTGCTGGCCTGCCGGAACAGCTCATCGACCGTTGATGTGTTCCACAAATGAGTGTAACAGGTCAAGGGATATTGTTACGGATCGGCGCCGTGCGTGCTGGGTCCTAGCAGCGGCGCCGAAAGCGTGCTCGCCTGGCTTATCGTCCGAAGAAAACTGCGCTGGCTCGTCCTACGGGTTAAGGACGTTGGTGTCAGAACAGGTAACGAGTGTACGGCTCCCGCGCGTCATCGCGACGTATAGGTGGTTATGGTCCATGACTTCTGGATTTAGGATCACCGCGACATCCGCTTCCAGACCCTTAAGCAGGAGCGTGCTGCCAACGGTGCGTTTTGCCAAGGGTCTGCCAATGAGGCGCGATTGTTCTCGGACCTGAACCGCGGCGTCATAAATGGATGGTCCATCCGCCGAACCGCATAGCTGAAACATCTTGTGACATCCCCGCAGAACCGGCGGGCGATGGGCACGCACGCCTCCGTCCTTGTTGATGGCAGCCAGCAACGCAGACGCTCCGGCATAACTGGGTTTGTCCGCGAATGCCAAGGCCGCCTGTTCGGTCTCGGTCGGGCCCTTCCTAGCTTTGCCGGATTGAAGACTGTCGACGCGGGCGAGCAAGTCTTCGGGTCCCACGTTCACCATTACCTGAGACGCGAATTGGACAAGGCGATAGAGTGCGTTGCTGGCGCTCAGATCGAATGCGCGCGCAAAATCCACAAGATCGCGCAGGTCCACGCTTTCTGCGACGACAGCGCCGGGCGTTTGCCTAGCGAAACGCCGTTGTTCCGTCGGCTTGGTAGAATCGGCGATAATGAGAACCGATCCATCGGCAGTCGGCGCCTTCGTCAAACACGCCTTGAGGCGCAGCGCGTGATCATCCGATCCGTCGAGCGCGATGTGAACTACATTCCTTGGCGCTGAAGCAAGATCGATGCTGCCACCGGCCAGAAGCGTTTTGCGAACGCCGAGCAGCCATTCACCGAACGCTTTCTCACCCGCGTTGATCCACCGCCAAGGCGTCTTCAATTCGCCTGCATCACCGAAACTGGCAAGGACATCAGCATCCCAATCGACGAGCGCGTTACCCTTGAAGCCGAAGATAGCTTGCATGGGATCGCCCAGCACGCAGCAGTGCAGCGGATCAGAAAGGAACACTACCATCTCATGCTGGACTTGCGAGCAGTCCTGATATTCATCGACAAAGAGGCGGTCATACGTTGCTGCGAGGATTTCATCGAGATGTTCTTCATTGAGCAGCGCCGCCGCGGCCTTGCGGATGGCCGGATAGTTCGTCCCTGGCGAAGCTAGCTCAAGTATCGCTGGATCGTGGCCGCTGCGCTTTGGAAACATCGAGATCAACCGCATGGCGAAGCCATCGAGCGTGGCCAAGCGATACTTAGATGGAGCAATGCCCGCACGATCAAGCCGGCCCCTGAGCGCGGCCACGCCGGCATTGGTATGCGTCAGAACAAGGATTGGCTTTGACCGCTCGTGCCGCGACAAAGCACTAGCGATCAGCTGGGTCTTGCCGCTCCCTGCGGGAGCGGTGATTGCGCCTTTCTCGACGCTGAGCAAATCGATTTCAGGACCGGCCATCTTCGATCCACGCGAACACGCCCTCAACGATCGCGCGGAACTCGGCATCGCATTTCGCCAAAGCTGGCCCGACGATTTCCCGGCCGCAATGCTCCATCGCCGTCACATTTTTGAACCACGCAGCGCTTTTTGTCGCGCATGCCTTCGTCAGGCAGGCGCGGATATCCTTGGTGATGCTTGCCCGGCAATCCTTGAGGGTCAATTTCCCGGCAGAGATCGATTTGATGTGTTCGCCGACCAGTTCCTCGCCGTGCAGTGTGACGGCATATTCCAGCAGCTTCGTCACGGCATCGAAGGGCAGGGCGTCGAATAATTCATCTTCGAGCGCGCGTCCCGCGCGCCATTTGAATATCGCTCCGACGACCTTAACGAAGATACCTTCTGCTGCTTTATCGGGCTGCACGTCATCATCACGCAAGACGTTTGTGCGGTAGCCCAGGCTGCGGAACGCTTTGGCGCGCGAATAAATGTTGTCGCTGCCCTTGGCGTCGACAAGTGCGAGGCCAAGGGCCTCCATGGTGATTGTGCCTTGCGACGCCCGGAACTGATCGATGCCGCGCACAAGGCCAACTTCGCTTGCGCCTTCGCACACCAAGACCGACGAGCTCAAGAATGCCTCCGGGCACATCCGAACCGTGCCTTGGATGGTGGGTTTCGATCCGACGAGTACGGCTTTGTGCCCATCTTTGCCATGCCGAAGTACCGTCAGCTGGTTCGCCGACAATTCGCGGACGGTTACGGGCGAATGCGTCGTCAAGAACGCTTGCAGCGGTGGTGGCTCTTCCTTTGAGCCAATGGAATGAAGGAGTCGGATAAGCCGGTGTGGCTCCAACCCATGTTCCACCTCGTCAATCAGGATGATGGTCGCATCTTTGGCGGCTTTGCGTTGCAGGCCGGCAACCAGCAATCGTGCCGAGCCCGTACCGAGCCCACGAAGCGGAATACCGTCTTCGTTGTGAAGGGCAATAGTGCCGCCACTGAATGACACGGAATGCGCATCAAGCAATGCCTTGGGATGCGCGCCAATATCAATCCCGAGGTCGCGGGCCGTGTCGCCAACTATCCCGAGCGTTACCGATAACTGCTTTTCGGCCATGTCGCCGAAGGTGGCTCGGGCTTGCCGTGCAGCCTCGGCCATCGCGCCAGAGGTCTCAGCCTTTTCATCGGAAAGCTTGGTCAGCACCGAGCCACGCCGCCACGCCAAATCGTTCTCGGCGTAAGCGCCGATCCGCGTCGCGCAAAGCCTGATGCGATCACTCCATGTGAGGTAGCGAGTTTGGCCCTGCGCCTCGGAACGCCCGGACACCAGTGTCCATACCGGCTCAAGATCGCTCTTGACGGTCAGGTTCAGGGTGAGAACCGTCTCCGCGCCGTGCTCCGGTTCGTCGTCGATCACGCCCGTCGCGGCATTAAATGATCGCAGGTAGTTGCCATAAGTCTCCATGCTCTTGAGACCGTCATCCAGCTCACCGATAGTGATCGAGATTGAGACCGGCTCGGTCACATCAAGGCCATGGAAATCCGTGTCTGAAAACGAAATGTTGCGGCGCGCGCCAAGGCATAGGTCGATCGCATTGAGGACGGAGGATTTTCCCGCATCGCCTGGTCCGATGAGGCAGTTCAAGCCCTCGGCCGGTCTCCACGTGAATGTCTTTAGGCAGCGAAAATTTCGGATGTCGATGAGGCGAACGCGGGGCAAGGGTGAACAACTCGGTCATGGGAAATGAGTGCTATAGTACAGCCCAACAGCCATTGCTTGCCAGAGAAAAGCGATGCAACTCAGGGAAAACGGCACGTCGGCAGCAGCACTCCCTTTACACGGCTTTCAATCATTGAGCATTCGAATTCGGGGCCGCCCGCGTGTCGTGCTTCTGGACTATTGATTCCGCAGAGGCGCACCGGACAACCTTATCGCCGACGTGCAGCTCGATCGTGTCGCCGTCCACGACAACGGCTGTACCTTCGTAGTCGGCTGCACTGAGGCACAGAAGCGAGATGACGGTCGCAGGACGGAAGGCCCCATACCGCATGCCCAAATGCAACCCAGCAGTTGATTCTTTGTGTGTGGAGCTTACACAGTCTTCAGAGCTGAACAAATGAAGCTTTAGGGTTTTCGAAAATGGCTGTCCTGGAAGCGCGCGGAGTATTTTGGTGGCATGATGAGCCTGTTCCAGATGTACTGTTAGCCCCTGATGCTCATGTCTTCGGTGCACTTAAGATCGATGAGGTAGGCCGTATTTCTCTTGAGTTGGACGGCTATCTCGCAAATGAGCATGGCCCCATGGCGGCGATAGTCACGCGTCAGGAACGACATCCCGAAAAGAGATGCATTCAAGGCCTTCTCAAGGACACGAGCCAGCGGGTGCTACTACTGAACCTTATCAGAAACGGGGGGCAATTTAATACGAACGGCATATCCTACGAACGCTTCTCAGCGATGGATTGCCTTGTGGGAAATAGCGCGTTTTTAGCCGGTGAAGCGGTGCCAAAAATACGAGAACTAGAAGTTCAACTGGATGGCTTTGAGGATTGGTTGCGACTGGGCTCCATTGAAACAGTAAAAAGAAACTCGGCGTTATCTGCAAAATATAAGAAGCCAAAAGATGCCGTCTACGCCCAGAATGACGGAAGGCTTTCGATCAATTATCACATCGCGGGGGAGCCATTTCCGGGTAAACATCGAACGAGTGTGTTGTCGCTGAAAGAGTCGGCCTCGCTTGTTTGGAAACCAAAGAGACCGTCACTCCTGGAAGATCTAAAGACCAAATATAGTCTGCTCGAAGATCTATTTATCCTTCTTACAGATTCGGACTACTGCCTGGAATGGCCGATAGTCTCACTCAACAAAGACCGGCATTGCAAATGGTACTTCTTGAGGCACGGTAGCAAGCAGTCGGCTATAGCGCCAAAATGGCACGAATGTTGGACAAATTTCGTGCAGCTCAGGAGTGAGTTTGGTTCGATATGGTCGAATTGGCAAAAGAAGCACGGAATGTTCGGTGCCGGGTTCTATTTATATCTCGGCACTCGACGCGGACTAAAGTTGTACGAGGAGCACCGGTTCGTAAACCTGATTTGGGGAATTGAAGCATTTCATCGAACGAAACATTCTGCGACGATATCTGATCGTCTGGCCAAAAAAATTGAACGGGTCATTGGTCAGGTCTCAGCGCCAAAGGATCAGAAATGGCTCCGCGAGAGGTTGAGCCATGCCCACGAACCGGCGCTCGCTCAACGGATGTTCGACGCATTCAAAACTCTCCCGATTGGAATCGAAGAGGGCCGCTTGCGCGAATTCTGCAACATATGTGCAAAGTTGCGTAATGACATATCCCACTTCGGTAGGCCCCAAAACGTCGCGTCTTCCGCCAGCTTTATTGATGATCTAGATAAGAGGAGCACGGCCCTTGCCACCCTATACCATACGTTGCTGCTCCATGAGATCGGAGTTGACGCGAAGATATTGCGGCATTGGATTTACGAAAGCTTCCGGTCGTTTCCCATCAAGCATAGTTTTGTGGAGGTTGGGCTGCTTGATAAATCCGTGCTGCAACCGCTCAATCCAAAACAGATAGGGGAGGGACGTAAATAATGACCAAAATCGATCCTTTCTCGCTCACCACTATTCCACTTGAGCAGAAGGCTTTCCTCGCTGTTGTTGAGCGTGTCTTGCCGGAACAGTTTCTCGAAACGATCACTCGGCAGAGGGTTTTCGCCAAGCAACCAGGCGCGCTTTATTAGCCCGGAGAAGGCAGAAAAAGCCCCTTTTTTAGGTGGGAGCGTCGAATTAGACTGATCTCACGCTCGGACGAATCACCGTCCTGAGTTGGCTTGAACCCACCTTCCCATGCCGATCGAACTCAATAGGCGATTTGTCGAGTGCAAGGACGACGGCTCGACTGATCCCAATCTCGTGGCTCGGTTCGGCCGGACAGATTCGACCTTAGGGTGGGCTGATCTCCTGAAGCGCCGCCGCGTCGTTTTCCTTGCGGAGGCGGGTAGCGGCAAGTCGACCGAAATGGTCGCGCAGTCGCGCGCTGTGCCGGAGAGCGTAGGCCAAGCGTTTTACGCTACCGTCGAGGATGTCGGCCGCTTAGGCCTTGAAGGTGCCCTGCGAGTTTCGGATCGCAAACGCTTGGCGGCGTGGCGGAAGTCCGATCAAGAGGCGTGGTTCTTCGTTGACTCCGTCGATGAGGCTAAAAGCGACGGCGTAAAACTCCGAACCGTTGTTGCAAACCTCGCGGATGCGATTTCCGGCTGCGAGCGGCGTGCGCATATCATCCTCTCGGGCCGTTACACGGATTGGGAATTCCGCCGTGATCTTGGTCTCGTGCGCGACGCGCTGGCTATGCCGCCTGATGAAGAATTGCCGTCAGCGCCTACGCCGGATGAGCTTGTCATTAGCGTGATACATCGTGAGCGCCTTGACACGCCGACGCCTCCCGAGGACGTTCTTGTGGTCGTGATGACCGGGCTAGACGAGGCGCGCGTGCGCCAGTTTGCCGAAGGAAAGGGAATCGATGACGTCAATGGGCTCCTTGAGCAAATCGAAAGCGGAAACTTGTGGCAGTTCGCGCGCCGCCCGCTCGACCTCGATTGGCTCACCGAATTTTGGAGGGCTAATCGTCGCCTCGGTTCGCTCGGGGAGATGTTGCGGGTTTGCATTGCGGAGCGGTTGCAAGAATCGAACACGGATCGCACGCGGCGGGATGACTTGGCCGCAGAACGCGCCGCAGCCGGTCTTGAGCGTGTCGCTGCGGCACTTGTCTTTGGGCGGAAAGACACGATCGCGATTCCCGACGGCGAAATCGATCTCACCGCCGATCAAAGCGCAGTTGATCTAGCAGACGTGCTGCCTGATTGGTCGCCGCAGGATCGCGCACGCCTTATCACACGGGCTGTATTCGATCCTGCGACCTATGGCCGGGCTCGGCTGCACAACGATAATGAAGGCGTCGTTCGCGGGTTTCTAGCCGCACGCTGGCTTTTGCGCCTAAGCAAGGCGAATCTCTCGAAGCGTCATCTGCATGATCTGTTGTTTGCGGATACGTACGGCGTGCCGGTCATCAAGCTGTCGATGCAGGAGACGGCGGCTTGGTTGTCGTTGTGGGATGATACTGTTGCCGGAGAGGTCGCAAAGTGGAACCCGTTCTTGCTCCTGTCGTCAGGCGATCCCCAGTCCCTTCCACTCGCGACGCGTGAACGTTTGCTGCGCGAGGTTGTCAAACGTGTCGTGAGCGGTGAGCGCGTGCCGATCATTGATTTTGACGGCCTACGGCGTTTTGCCCGTGCCGATCTCGCCCCCGAAATCCGTCGGTTGTTCAAAGCGCACGCGAAACACGACGAGGTCGAGCAACTCCTCCTGCGCATTATCTGGGCGGGCAAGATTGAAGAATTAGCCGACTTGGCAGAAGACGTGACTCTCGACGTGTCGAGAAAGCGCTATACCTCCATCCTTGCTGGCCGGGCCCTTATGGCGACGGGCAAGCATGAAGCCCTTGTTAGCTATGCCGCGCGCGTAAGAAAGCACGCGGTTAAGCAGCCCGCCACGGTGGTGTGGGATGCGTTAGGGACGATCTTTCCTTCGGCACTCACGATCGATGATGCGCTGGATATTCTGTCCCGGATCAACGTGACCGACCGCGATGGTGGTCTCGGTTTGGATTATATCGGCCCGAAACTTGTACCGAAAATTGCTTCTGCCGCTGATCTTGAAACATTCCTTAGAGGCGCGCTCGCTCAACTGGGCGGAAGCCCATCAGCGGGCGACCGCGAAGAAACCAAGCGAGAGGCTGCCTATTTTCCGATGGTCAGCGCCGCCGCGACGCGGCTTCTTGAACTTTCTCCATCGACACAAGCGCCAGAGCCCGCTCTCGACGCTGTCGCTCGAATTGGGGACAGCCTTCGAGCGTCATCCCACCGCGCGCGGGAGGCGCGCCCAGAACTTGTCGCGGAACTGAAGAAGACGCCGGATCGGCGTCGGCTGGCGTTCTGGCGGTTCGCTGAAAAACTGCGCGGGCATCGTATGCTTGCGGGACGGGAGATCACCTCGATCTTCGACATGTCGTTGGTTGGCTGGCCGCTGGATATGGTCGAAGAGGACATCGACTGGCTGCTTGCGGACGCGCAAGGCAGGACACTTGGTAGTGAGCGGCGGCTCGCTATCGACACGGCGATGTTAGTCTGGCGCGACCTCGGCCGGCCCGACGCATTGCGCGACCGGATCGCGCAAGCGGTTGGGGAAGACGCCGATCTGAAAGCAGCGTTCGCCGCTTGGACAACACCGGCTCCAAAACCGCCTGAGTTGGTTAAGAGTGAAAAGGAGTACGAGGCACTGAAAAAGCGGAATGCCTTGGAGCGTGCGGCGCACGACAAATCATGGACTGATTTCGCGGCGGAGATGAGGAACGATCCGGACAAGCTCCGTAAAGCGCAGCCGACAACCGAGAAAACCGCCGACTCCCGAGTTTATCACCTCTGGCGTCTTTTGCGGGATGCGTCGTCCGATAGGCAGTACGCGCTCGATACGGTCGCGCCATTAGAGCCGATGATTGGCCGGGAGGCTACAGACGCCTTTCGTGCCGCGCTAATTGCGCATTGGCGGCCGTGGAAGCCTTGGATCAGAAGCGCGCGCAAGAATGAAGAACTTAGCCAACGTCGAAACTTCGATTCGATGGGCATTGCCGCGATCACCATCGAGGCGCACGGCAATCCGAATTGGGCTCGCGATCTGAGCGAAAGCGACGCAAGGCGTGCGGCTGAGTATGGCACGTTGGAGCTTACGGGGTTCCCCAAGTGGCTTTCGGAACTTGCAACGCACAAGCCCGATATCGTCTGTGAGGTTTTGGAGCGCGAATTGAAGGCCGAACTTGCGCGGCCGCCTGATGCGCCAAGCTTTGGCGTCGCCCAAAACCTCGCCAATGGGAACGACAATATTACGGAGCTGCTCGCGCCTGTTGCAATCGATGAAATCGAGCGGAACGAGAGCATGGCGTCGCGGCCGCTGTCCCTGTTGCTTCGCATTGCGCAACACGCAAAGGACGGCGAGCGCGATCGGCTGAAGGCTATCGCCGCCAAAAGAGTCCGCCTTTCGACTGACCTCGACAGCTCAACCCAGTATGCCGCGACTTTATTCGCGCTTGATGCGCGTGCTGCCACGAAGCTGATCATCGAGCGGCTGGATAAAGTCGAGATCGATGATCAGGCGGCGCTGGTCCAGCGCGTGCTTCCGCGTGTGTTTGGCGGCCAATTTAGCCGCGACGAAGTGATTGTCGAGAACTTCCCATTGGAAGAACTGGAGCGATTGGTTCGCCTTGCGTATCGAACGATCCGCACGGCAGAAGACATCGGGCACGTTAGCGGTGAGGTCTACTCGCCAACGGATCGCGATGATGCCGAACATGCCAGAGGCGCGGTTTTCAAACGTATCGCCACGATGCCCGGCCGTGCAGCGTTCGACGCAATCGTGAGAATGCAATCGGACCGCGATATTACCGTCCCGAAGGCTTATCTTCAGGAACTGAAGATCGAACGCGCCGCGATCGATTCAGAAATGGCTCCATGGGCCGCGCGCGATGCGATGGAATTCGAGACCACTGCGGAAACGCAGCCTCATACGGCTGTCGATCTTCAACGGCTTGCTTTACAGCGGCTTGAGGATATGCAGCACGATCTCGTCAACGACGAGTATCAGCAAGGCGAGACGCTAGCGCTATTGCCCAAGGAAAGCCGCGTGCAACGGTGGCTGGCGGACCGAATGACGCTCAAGCAGGGGCGATCCTATTCGGTTGATCGTGAAGTTCATGTTGCAGACGAAAGGGAGCCCGACATCCGGCTTCGGTGTAAGCCTACGGATGCGACGATGCCCATCGAGGTCAAAGTTGCGGAAAGCTGGACCTTGAAGCAGCTTGAAGACGCGCTCGTAATGCAGCTCTGCGGGCGCTACCTACGCGCCAATGACGGACGGCACGGCATCCTGTTGTTGGTTCACCAGAAGCACAGACCTCGGGGTTGGTCGAGGAAGAAGGGGGCCGCTCTGACATTTACGGAGGTCGTCGCCCACCTTAAGAAGATGGCAGTCGGGATATCGGGTGCGGCCGTTGGCGGCCCACAACCTGAGATCGCATCGATCGATGTTTCGCAGTTTCGTAAGAAAGCAAAGTCAAAAGCCACCGGAAAGAAGTCCGCGAAAGCCGCCAAGAAGCCCAAGACCAAGGTAGTCCAGAGGGCGGTTGCGAAAGCGAAGAAAACGAACGCGGCAAGAGCGAAAAAGGCAAATGCAAAGAAGAAAACCTCGACTAGAGCAAAAGTCAGCAAGAAAGCTGCGGTCAGGTCTCCTTCGCGCCCTCCCAGAAAAAGACGGCGTTAGGCTCTGGAGGCGGCCATAGGGCCTAAAGTCCGCGATTGAGGCGTTCGAAAGCGTCCGCACCTCCTCGTTGGGGGCTAAACAGAGTGCACGGAAACGCTGTAGGAAGTTCGAAACGTGGATTTGGTGGATTTTCCGCCAAGAATCCGGTTTGCAGCAGTCTCAATACCATAATGCAATCAACGGGGCTTTATGCCCTTGGTAGGATTGATGATCGTCGGGACTCTTAATCAGCGGGTCCCAGGTTCGAGCCCTGGTGCGCCCACCACTCAAGAACTCTTCCTGTTCAATAACTTACGGGAGTGGTCGCCGAGAACAAGACGGCTATGGTGCGTGCGATGTTTTTGTGGTCGCACGACGGTACGTCGGATTGCAGCGCGATTATCCTTTTCCGTTGGTTCCTGTATCTTCGCGCCGTGCAATACAGCACGTATGTTCAATGCTACAGGCCGATTGCGTGCTCGTCGTAGAATGGGATATTAGGGCGGGCAGAACGGATAGCCTGTTCTGTCCGGGTATCGCTCGCCGCAGAACCAGAACGGGATTGTTCGGTTGGAGGGGCATTTCGCTTCTGCGCCACCACCGGCATCGGAAATCCACGATCTTTCCGCGATGTCGTGCGCCCGGTCGTAGCGCTCCGGCGTCGAGCGCTCCGTGCAGATCCATGGCCCAGCGCGGGCCGAGCGGTCGCTGCCGCGGGATCTATGGACGTAGTCGCGTCGTGGTCAATCAGCCGTCCTGCGAGACCGCATTGTGTTTTACTCTATCATCACGGCCGGGACCGGCAGGGCCGTAATCGACTTGATCTTCTCCATCGCGAAGCGGGAGGTGACGTTCTTGAGCGGGACGGCGTGGATCAGCTTCTTGTAGAACACGTCGTAGCTCTGCATGTCCGGAATGACGACGCGCAGCATGTAGTCGACGTCGCCGGCCATTCGGTAGAATTCCATCACCTCGGGCATGGCGCTGACCGCCGCGGCGAAGCGCTTCAGCCACGAATCCGAGTGATCGGAGCTTTCCACGGAGACGAACACCGAGAGGCCAAGACCGATCTTGTTCTGGTCGACCAGCGCAACGCGCTTCAGGATCACGCCGTCGGCCTCCAGCCGCTGGATGCGCTTCCAGCACGGCGTCGACGACAGACCGACCCGGTCGCCGATCTCGGCCACCGAGAGCGAGGCGTCCTCCTGGAGCACCGTCAGGATCTTGCGGTCGATGGCATCGAGGCGGCGGCCAGTCTCGGCGAGCTGCAACGCAGCGTCGGTCATGTCTCATTACCTTTGTGTCAGGGGAGGCGCGGGGCCGGCACTTATGCAGAATTGTCAGCCGTGGGGCCCGAACAGGAAAATCTCGTAAAGGTCGTCCTGATCGCCGCTCTCACCGCCTGTCTGCGGCCGCAGCGAGCGCCGGAACCATCCGCGTGCCTGTTCGAGCCAACTGGCGAAGCTTGAATGCAGCGAGACGACGTAGCTCATGTTCACTCCGGACAACATTGTGGGGCGAGAACCCGGCAAGGCTATCACGGGTGACAAGACGTTGAACATCGCCAGGCGTTGGCGACGATCAGTTTGGTTGGATCGTGCTGAAGCTGTCATTGGTCCGAGCAAAAAATTCCGTGGCGCCGTTTCGCAAGGGACGATTTTCATGGGGATCACCGGGCGCAGGGGCGTTGGATCAGTCGTTCGCGAGCAGCGCGAGCACGTCGGCGTGCCGCAGGCGCGGTGTGGAACCGACGTTCAGCGGTTTGCGGCAGGAGTCCGGCAGCACGACAAGCATGGGCATGCCCATGCTGCTGAACGGTGCATAGAGCAGGCTCCGGTCGGCGCGCTCATGCAGATGTGCTCCCGTCATGAGACCGAGCACGAACAGGAACGCGATCGTCAGGACCAGCGGCAGGATCAAGGTCTCATGCCTGCCGATGCGATCCGTCACCGCTCTCGCCTCGATCGCCCGCTCGGTGGGAGAACGAAGGCCGGTCCATTCCAGGGTGAATTCGAACATGCCGGCGCCGTTTCCTGCGGTTGCTCCGCATGTCCCTTCACTTCATGTAGTCGGGCAAGGTGAAGCCGTCATAGAAACGGTCGGCCAGGATCGCCGTCCTGAACGTCGGCGATTTGTAGCCGGCGACGATGTCCTGCGCCCAATCGGCGTTCGCGTTGGCCTTCTTCACGGCGAGAACGTTGATGTAGGGCGTCGTCATCTTCTCCAGCGCGAAGGCATTGGTCAGCTTCAGCCCGCTGAAGATCGCGAAATTGCCCTGGACGGCGGCGAAATCGACGTCGTCGAGCGCGCGCGGCGCCTGCGCGGCTTCGAGCGGCACGAGCTTGACGCCGCCGGGATTCTTGATGACGTCGAGCTCGCTGACGTCGACCGGCTTGCTGTCGCGGAGCTCGATCAGGCCGAGGTCGCGCAGCACCCACAGCGCGCGCTGCAAATTGACCGGATCGTTCGGCACCGCGACGCTCGAGCCGGGCTTGATCGGTGTGCCGAGCGGATGCTTCTTCGAATAGAGGCCCATCGGCGGGGTGGGGACGTGGACGATACCGACGAGATCGGTCTTCTGCCGCTCGTTGTAGGAATCGAGAAAGATCGTGTGCTGCATCACATTGGCGTCGATCTCGGACTTGAACACCGCGTTGTTGGCTTCAAGGCCGGTCGAGAACTCGACATAGCGGATCTTGTAACCTTTCTTCTTCAGCTCGGGCTCGACGCCAATCTTGAACTCGTCGATATACGGCCCCGGCACGAAGCCGACCCGCAGCTCCGGCTTTGCGGGCTGCTGGGCCAAGGCGCCTCCGGCAGCGAAGGGAGAAAGAGCCAAAAGGCCGGAGAGGAGGAACAACGCTGTCTTCATGTCTTCTTACTGGTCTCGAGTTGGGATGTGAGTGCGGAAGCGGTGTCAGGCGATCGCCTTGACCGCGTTGGAGTAGATGCTGGCGGGACGGGCGAGGCCGTAATGCTCGCGCAGCGTCGTGCCGGTGTAGTCCTCGCGAAACAGGCCGCGCTTGCGCAGGATCGGGACGACCTGCTCGGCAAAGACATCGAAGCCGCCGGGCAGCCAGGGCGGCATCACGTTGAAGCCATCCGCCGCGCCGCTCTCGAACCAGGTCTGGATATTGTCGGCGATCTTCTCCGGCGTGCCGGCAATGACCCAGTGACCGCGCGCGCCGGCTAGGCGCTGCACCAGCTGGCGAATGGTCGGCTTCTCGCGATCGACGATGTCGACCACGAGCTTGAAGCGGCTGGCGGCGCCGCGCGCGCTCGCGGTGTCGATGAGGTGGCGCGGGACGGGACCGTCGAGATCGTAGCCGGTGAGATCGACGCCGATCATCTGGCGCAGCTGGGTCAGGGAATATTCCGGCTGAATCAGCTCGTTGAACTCCTCCTGGAGGCGGTCCGCTTCAGCTTGCGTGCTGCCGATGAAAGGGCTGATGCCGGGCAGGATCTTGATCTCCTCGGGACCACGGTCGAAGGCGCGGGCCTGGCGCTTGATGTCGGCATAAAAGGCCTTGGCCGACTCCAGGGTTTGATGAGCGGTGAAGATCGCCTCCGCGAAACGGGCGGCGAAGGCCCGGCCGTCATCGGAAGCGCCGGCCTGCACATAGACCGGCCGGCCCTGCGGTGTGCGCGAGATGTTCAGGGGGCCGCGAACGCGGAAGTGTTTGCCGACGTGGTCGAGTGTGTGGATCTTGCTGGTATCGGCGAAAACGCCGGAGGCGGGATCGTTGACGAGGCGTCGTCCTCCCAGCTGTCCCAGAGCCGCGAGATCACGTCGAGATATTCGCGGGCGCGCTCGTAGCGTTCGTGATGCGGCGGGTGTTCGGGCAGGCCAAAATTCTGCGCGGCCTGCGGCGCGCTGGTCGTCACGATGTTCCAGCCGGCGCGGCCCTGGCTCAGGTGGTCGAGCGAGGCGAACAGGCGCGCGAGATTGTAAGGCTCGGTATAGGTGGTCGACGCGGTTGCGATCAGGCCGATGCGCTTCGTCACCGCGGCGATCGCCGCGAGCCAGGTGATCGGCTCGAAACGAAAACGCTGGGCGTAACGGACATTGTCGGCCAGCGCCGGCCCGTCGGCAAAGAAGATCGCGTCGAACTTGCTCGCCTCGGCGCGCTGCGCCAGCTCCTGATAATGGGTGATGTCGAGAATGCGATCTGGTTCAGATCCCTTGTAGCGCCACGCGGCTTCGTGATGGCCGCCGGGATAGATGAAGAGGTTGAGAACAAGCTGCCGTTGGTTACTCATGGTTCGATGTCCAGGTGCGGGCCGTCAATGCCGCGCGATTGGAGCGAACTCTATGGCGTCAGTGAGAGAATTGTCGATGAAATGGATTTACGTTGTTGTGCGCGATGCGAGCATGAATCTAGCGGAAAGGCTGTGGAATGGAGATGATGCGGCGAGCAGACAATGAGAGTTGTCGAGAGGCTAGGCCGATCGCGTTCCGGCCGTGGCCTGTGTCACCACACTGTTGGCCGGCACGTTCCGGGTCAGCCAGACATTGCCGCCGATCGTCGATCCCCGGCCGATCGTGATCCGGCCAAGAATGGTCGCGCCGGCATAGATGACGACGTCGTCTTCGACGATCGGGTGGCGTGCGTCACCCTTGATCAGATTGCCCTCATCATCGGTCGGAAAATGGCGCGCCCCGAGCGTCACGGCTTGATAGATGCGGACATTGTCGCCGATGATGGCGGTCTCTCCAATGACGACGCCGGTGCCGTGGTCGATGAAGAAGCCCGAGCCGATGCTGGCGCCGGGGTGAATGTCGATCCCGGTGCGGGTATGCGCGATCTCAGCGACCAGGCGAGCGACAAGCCGGGCCCCCAGCCCGTGAAGGATGTGGGCGAGGCGGTGGTGGATGATCGCGGTCATTCCGGGATAGCCGATCAGGATTTCCGGAAAGTTCCTGGCTGCGGGATCGCCGACGAACGCGGCGCGGAGATCGCTGATGATCAGCCCGCGCACGTCGGGAAGCTGTGAAGCAAATTTGCGCGTCAGCTCGATCGCATCGTCGCGCCGGAAGCCGGGCGTCAGCTCGTCGCCGATGAAGAGCGCGGCACGATGAACCTGGTCGCAGAGCCCGTCGAGCGCAATGCTGAGACGGTTGCCGACGAAATAGTCGATATTCTCGCCGTCGAGGTCGAACTGGCCATAGTGACGCGGGAACAGCGCCTCCGTCAGACCGTCGAGGATCGCCTGAAGCGCCTCGCGAGACGGGGCGCGGCGGGCCTCGCCATCCCGGCGGATGCTGTGGGTCTCCTCCCGGGAGACGCGGAGCGCGGCGACGACTCGCTCGAGCTGCCACCGCTTCTGCGCCGGATTGTCGGGGGTGCGCGCCTCATTGTCGGATGGTTCGCGAGGGATTTCGTGCTTCATGCCGCCTCAGTCCCATCGGGGTGATGTCGGATGATAATGTCACCTGACATGGGCCAGGGGAATACTGATCTCGGCGAGCAGATCGAGGTCAACGTCGTGGTTGATCTCGATGTACTGGCCGTTCCAGTAGACCAGTCCGGAGACCTGGGGTGACAGCTCGAAGCTCAAAATGCTGCCGACGATGATCCCGTGCGAATATCGCTCGATGATCTCCTCCACCTGGCATTCGATCGTTGCCAGCGAATGGCCGAGCAGAGGGACGCCCGATGTGCCGGTGGTCCAGGATAGTCCTTCGAAGCGCTCCGCACCTTTGAGCCTGCTGTTGCTGAACCGGTTCGCCAAATCCTGCTGATCGGATCCGAGGATGTTGACTCCGAACATCCGATGACGCTCGATCGGGGCAAAGGAGGAGGCTTGCCGATTGACGCTGACAAGCACGCGGGGCGGGCTCGCGCTCAGTGACGTCAGCGACGTCACCGTCATGCCCGTGATCTCCTGGTCGCGGCCCGCGGTGATGATGCTGACGCCACCCGCAAGACGACGCATGACGGCACGAAACTGGTGCTCGATTTCGTTGCCGCCTCTGATCAGATGAATGTCCGACTTTCCCATCTGTCTCTCCTCGCGTCGCGCCTGCCGGGACTGGCTTTGGATCCTTCCGCTAGAAGAACCCTTTGGCGGGCAACAGACTGCCGTTGATCTCGAATTCGCCGATCGAGCGCGCCTTGTAGGTGGTCGGATTGTGCGAGGACAGCGTCCTTGCATTGCGCCAGTGGCGGTCGAAATTGGTGACCTTCTTGGTGGCCGACGCGCCGCCGACATCGAACAGCAGGCTGCCGCCGCGGATGGCGAAATCGTCCGCGATGATTTTTGCCTTGGCCGAGAGCAGGGCGGCGGTATGGGCCGCATCTGCCGCATTCGGGGCGCCCGTCTCGAAGGCGTCGGTTGCGATGTCCAGCGCCTCGGCTGCCGCCAGCACCACCGTCTCGGCCGCAAAGGCGCCGCTGGCGATCTGGCCGACCGTCTGCTGGAGAAGCGGGTCTTCGGTCGGGATCTCGGTCGGCGCGTAATAGAACGTGCGCTTGCGTGAGCGGACCAGCGCGGTCGCATCACGCAGCGTCGCGCGCGCAATGCCCGCAACGATCGCCGTCAGAAACAGCTGGGCGAATGTGTTGGAGTAGGGCACGCCGTAGCCGATATCGGGCGCATCGAAGACCACTTCCTGGCGCTTGACCTTGACGTTGCGGAAATGGGTCGTGCCGGTGGCGGTGAGCCGTTGCCCGAGGCCGTCCCAGTCGTCGACCAGTTCAATGCCTTCACGCTTGATCGGGACGATTGTTGCGCCACTGGTGCCATCAGGATCGGCCGCGCGCACCAGGACATAGTCCGAGTACAATGTTCCGGTGCTGTAATATTTGGTGCCGTTCAGCAGGTAATCGCCGTTCCCATCGGGTGTGAACGTCGTGCCCGGCGTGACATTGCCGACGCGCGGGCTTTCGAGCTCGGTCGTCGCAAGCCCGATGATGGCACCCTCAGCGACCGCCTTCTGCCATTGCCGGCTCTGATCGTCCTTGGGATTGCGCACCAACCGCTCGACCACGCTGAAATGGTTGCGCAGGATGTGCGCGACATTGGCGTCGGCCTCGCCGAGGCGGATGACGAAAGCAAAGAGATCGCGGATCGTGCTACCGGCGCCGCCGGCCGCAATGGGGAGCCGCAATGCGCCCAGGCGGGCACGGCGAATGAGGTCAATTACGTCGAACGGCAGCACGCGGTCGCGCTCGCGATCGCTTGCGCCCTCGTTGATCTGGTTGAGCAAAGCCTCCAGTTCCGGCGAGCCGGTCTTGAGCGGCTCGGATGTGTTCAGGGAGGGGCTGGATACAGTCTTGTTCATTGTCTTGGCCTGTTGGAATGGTCCTAGAGCTGGGCGAGATGGTCGGTCACCTTGACCGGCTCGGGCAGAACCTTGCGAGCGACGAGCCAGTCGGCGGCCTTTTGCAGCTCGCCGATGAATTGCTCGTCGTTGACCGCGAAGTAGCGATACTGGCGCTTCAGCGCGATGAACTGGTCGCGGACCTCGTCGCTGTACTTGCCGGCCTTCTGCGCGATGTACTCGGCGTCCTTGCCGTTCTCCGAGATCCATTTGCCTTCGGCGCGGAACGCGTCGTTCACGGCGCGAACCAGCGCCGGATTGTCGGTCGCGAATTTCCGGGTGATCAGGTAGGACGTGTAGTCGATCTGGAACTCGAGATCGCGGCCTTCCAGGAAGATGTCGTGCGCCTTGTATTCGCGCCGGGCGATGTCGACGCCGGGGCTCCACATCGACCAGGCGTCGACCTTGCCGGAGGCAAGCGCCGGTGCCGCATCGGGTGGATTGAGATAGACGAACTTGACCGCGGAGCGGTCGACCTTGTGCTTCTCAAGGGCGGCGACCAGCAGGAATTCGCCGAGGCCCGAGCGGTTGACCGCGACCGACTTGCCGACGAGATCCTCGATCTTGTCGATGCCGGAGCCGTCCTTGGCAATGATCGCCGTGGTGCGGGGCTCGTAGACCACGAACTGCGTGAACACCAGCGGCGAACCGGCAATGATGGCGGCGAGTGCCGGCGTGGTGCTGCCGCCGAAGCTGAAGTCGGCACTGCCGCCGGTGACCGCCTGCAAGGTCGGTGCATGGTTCGGGAAGGGCCCGAGCCATTCGACCTTGATGCCGTCCTTGGCCAGCAGCTTCTCGAACTCGCCGCGCTCCTTGGCGATCAGGTTGAGGCCGCCCAGGCCCCAGGTCAGGCGGACCGTGTCGGTGGTGCGGCCGGGCGCGGCCTGCGCGAACTCACTGATGTCCATGCCGGCGAGCACGCCAATGCCGAAGGCTGCGGAGCCGAGGAAGCCGCGCCGGGATGGTTTGGCGATCGAGGAGTCGGACATGTGGGCCTTCCGGAGAACCTAGTTGGGAGAATGAGAGGTCACGCCAAGCTCGCCGAGGAGCTCGGCGCGCGAGATGGAGGTCGAGCCGTCGCGCGCGGCGCGATGCTCAAAGGCGATCGCGCCATTGCGTATCACGAGGATACGATCGGCGAGGGCGATCGCCTCGTCGACGTCGTGGGTGACGAGCAGGACGCCCGGCTGATGATTGGCGACCAGTTCGCGGACGAGCTCATGCATGCGGATGCGGGTCAGCGCATCGAGCGCGGCAAACGGCTCGTCGAGCAGCAGAAGCTCGGGCTGCTGGACCAGCGCGCGGGCAAGCGCGACACGCTGGGCCTGTCCGCCGGAGAGGTTGCGCGGCCAGTCGTCGAGACGATCGCCCAAGCCGACCTCGGTGAGCGCTTCGGCGGCGCGTTCGCGGGCGTTGGATGCTTGCAAGCCGAGCGAGACGTTGCGCCACAGATTGTCCCAGGGCAGCAGCCGGTGTTCCTGAAACACCACTGCCGGCCGCCGGGGCGCCACGATGCGGCCACCCTGGATCGTATCGAGGCCGGCGAGCGCCCGTAGCAGCGTGGTCTTGCCGCAGCCGCTCTCGCCCAGCAGGGCAACGAACTCGCCGCGCTCGATCCGCAGGTTCAGCCTTTCGATGACCACACGACGGCCGTAGCTGCGGACGAGATTGCTGACAACGACGGCCGGCCCTGACTCGGATGATGCGGGGAACAATGGAGCGACATGTACGTTCATCGCGCTGCCCCGTAGTTCGGATGCCAGGCGAGCAGACGCCGTTCGAGCAAGCGTGCGATGCCGTCGGCCGCGATGCCGATCAGCGCATAGATCACGATCGTCAGGATGATCACGTCGGTGCGCAGAAATTCGCGGGCATCCATCGCGAGAAAGCCAATTCCCGATTGCGCGCCGATTGTCTCAGCCACGACCAGCGCCAGCCAAGCCGTGGCAAGAGCATAACGAACACCGGTCAAGATCGACGGCAATGCGCCGGGAAGGATGATCCGGCGGATCAGTTGGAGCGAGCCCAGGCCCTGGACCCGGCCGAGTTCGAGCAGCTTGGGGTCAACCTGCCGGATGCCAAGCACGGTGTTGATGTAGATCGGAAACGTGACGCCGAGCGCCACAAGGAAGATCTTCTCCGCTTCGCCGACGCCGAGCCAGACGATGACCAGGGGTAGCGCAGCGAGGAAGGGGATGGCCCTGATCATCTGAACGCTGCGGTCGATCGCAGCTTCCGCGATCCGCGAGAACCCGACGAGGATGCCGAGTCCGGCGCCGACTGCAGTACCGATCGCAAAGCCCGCGGCGGCACGCAGCAGGCTTACGCCGAGATCGTTCAGCAAGGTTCCGGTGGTCGCAAGCTTGAACGCCGTCCGAATGACCTTGCTCGGCGCGGGCAGCACCTGTGGCGAGACCCATCCCACTTGCGCAAGCGATTCCCAGATGATGACCAGCAATACGGGTGCAAGCCAGGAGAGGAGCTGAAGGCCGCGAGCGCCAAGTCTGCTTGTCGATGCGAGCGATCTGTCGCTGCTTTGCGATGGCAGTCCGCTATCCGTAGCGATCACGGTACGGTTGATTTGGCTCAGCTCGATATTGCTCAAGACGCGAAACCTCGTTCAGCATAAAATGTCCCATGGAATCGTGCCGACAGGAATAGAGTGCTATTTCAATTGTCGTTCGCTCCGGAGTGATCTGCTGTCGTCACAGTGCCGGTGCGCGACAAAGAAAATCTTTTGATCTCGGTCGTGCTTGATCTCGCACAGGCCATTGGCGAGAACGCGTGACAATTGCCGGATTGATCGAGAGAAAGTTACGGGAGAGCACGATGGCGACTGCGCCTCTTCGCTTCGGAATCTGGGCGCTGGTGCATGGCCCGCGTGCCGCGCACCAGGACCCCGAAGAACCCTATGACGCCTCTTGGGAGCGCAACCGGGATCTGGTGCTGGCGGCCGAAGAGCTCGGCTATGACTCCACGCTGATCGCGCAGCACACGATCAATCCACATCAGGAAGACCTCGATCAGCTCGAGGCCTGGAGTGCTGCGGCCGCGATTGCGGCGCTGACGAAGCGCATCGAGATCATCGCCGCGATCAAGCCGTATCTCTATCATCCCGTTGTGCTGGCAAAGCTGGCACTCGGGATCGAGAACATCAGCCGTGGCCGGTTCGCGATCAATCTGGTTAATGCCTGGAATCGCCCGGAACTGGAGAAGGCGGGGATCGGCTTTCCGGAACATGACGCCCGCTATGCCTATGGCACGGAATGGATCTCGGTCGTCTCCCGCCTGATGGAGGGCGAGCGCCTCAACTACAGCGGTCAGCACTTCAACGTCTCCGATTATGCGCTGCGCCCGACCAGCCTCTACCGCAAGCGCCCGGCCATCTATGTCGGCGGCGAATCTGAACCGGCGCGTGATCTGGTCGCAGGGCACGGCGACGTCTGGTTCATCAACGGTCAGCCCCTGGAAGATGTGGTCGGCCTGATCGCCGATGTCGTGGCGCGTCCGCGCGGTGCCGCCATTGCGCTTCGGCCTGTCCGCCTTTGTCGTCGCGCGTGAAACCCGGGAGCAGGCGCAGGCCGCCCATGAGCGGCTGCTCAGCCTGGCCGCAAAGGATGCGCCGATGAAGGTGATCCAGAAGCAGAATACCGACCCCAAGGTCGTGATGATGCAGACCATGCAGAAGACGCCGCGCGTCGGCAGCAATGGTGGCACGGCCACGGGGCTGGTTGGCAGCTATGACGAGGTTGCGGCGCGCATCGAGGCGTTCCATGCCGCGGGCATCGAGCTCTTCATGCTGCAATTCCAGCCGTTCGAGGCCGAGATGCGGCGATTTGCACACGAGGTGATCCCCCGCGTGCGGGCAAGGCAATCGGCAGGAGCCGCCGAGAGGCTGGTCCAGCCCTCACACTAGGCCGATGCCACCTCCGGCGCCTGCTTCGCGAAGCGGCTCTCCGGCCGCGGCAGGCCGAAATGATCGCGGAGCGTCGATCCCGTGTATTCGGTCCGAAACAATCCGCGCTTTTGGAGGATCGGCACCACCGTATCGACAAAGGTTTCGAGCCCGGACGGCAGCACGTCCGGCATCAGATTGAAGCCGTCGGCGGCTCCGGCCCTGAACCAGGCCTCGATATCGTCGGCGATCTGCTCCGGCGTGCCGACGATGATGCGATGGCCAACACCGCCGCCGAGCGCGCGGATAAGTTGTCGTACCGTCAGATTGCCGCGCCGGGCAAGATTCACGGTGCCTTGGAACATCGTGTGATTGGCGTTGACCGGCAACGGCAGCGGATCCGGCAGTGGTTTGTCGAGATCGAGCAGCGCCGGATCGATCTGGAGCGTGCCGGCAAGACGCGCCAGGCTGTATTCGATCGGCACCAGCTCCCAGAGCTCGTCCTGCCGCCGCTGCGCCTCGGCCTCGGTGCTACCGATGACTGTGGCAAGCCCCGGCAGAATGACGATGGAATCGCCCGAACGACCATAAGTCGCGGCGCGCGCACGCAGGTCGCGCGCATATGCGACGCCTTCCTCGATGCTCTGCGCCAGCGTGAACACGGCTTCTGCATAGGCCGCCGCGAAGTCGCGGCCGTCGTTCGAGCCGCCCGCCTGCACCGTGACCGGTCGTCCCTGCGGAGAGCGCGGGACATTCAGCGGTCCGGCCACCGAATAATGCGGGCCACGGTGCGCGATCGAGTGCACTTTCGACGTATCGACAAATCGCGCGCTCGCCTTGTCGCCGACGAAGGCGTCGTCCTCCCAGCTGTCGAAAAGCGCTTGGACGACTTCGGTGAATTCCTTGGCGCGCTCGTAGCGGGCCTTGTGCTCCGTCACCGACGAGAGGCCGAAATTCCGGCCTGAAGCGGCGTCTGCCGTCGTGACCGCGTTCCATCCCGAACGTCCGCCGCTGGCATGGTCGAGCGTCACGAAACGGCGCGCGATATTATAGGGCTCGTTATAGGTCGTGGACACCGTGCCAATCAGGCCGACGTGGCTGGTTGCGGCGGCGACCGTTGCGAGCACAATGGTGGGCTCCATCGATGTGAACGACCGGTAATCGATGCGATCGTTCACGGCCGGAGAGTCGGCGAGGAAGATCGCATCGAGCTTTCCGCGCTCCGCAATCTGAGCAACACGGACATAATGACCGAGATCGAAGAAGGCGCGCGGATCGCTGTCCGGCAGTCGCCAGGCCGACGGATAGACGCCGGCGTGAAGCAGGTTGACGTTCAGGTGCAATTGGCGTGGCGACATGGCACGTTCCGTCGGTGACTTTACGATACAGACGCAGATATCGTGCCGTGGCGGTCGAATGAAGCGCAAAACTGTCGTATGCGCGAATTCGCAACGTTCGCTGCGCGGTGATCGCTCTCGGTAGGGAAAGGCTGCGCTGGACTGTGGTTGGGCGAGAATATCGTTCGCTAACCTGATTACCACGATGCTGTCTTGCCACTGTTTTGCCCGACAGGTCAAATGACCTGAGCTTGATGAAATCAAGCTCGTTTGGTGGCTCGCCCTCGCCACGGAAAGCTGCTTCGCGTTCTGCGCCCGCGTGTCGATTCAACCAAACCTGACCTCGGCTTAAGCCGCGCCACACCCGGCAACCGGCCGGTGGCGGTTCTACTGTGCATGGGGTTGTTTTTCAGATTCTTGTTTGGAGGGAGCGCAACTCGCCCGCTTTAGGACTCTTTTGCGCGAGTGAGTTTGTTTCCAATTCGGCGAACGATTGGGAACAAACGAATTCCGAAATCGCGATCAGGCAGCACGCGCATCGCTATTTTTCGCACCCGCTCGACAGCGCAAAAATCAAAACGCATCCTTCGACCGACTGGCGATGCGGACCGAGCGCCGCGCGTGCCCTAGAGATCGAAGGAGTTGCAGATGGCTTTGGAGACCCGGAACTTCGAGACGCTGGCGCTGCATGGAGGGTCGTATCGCACCGATCCGGCCACCGGCGCGGTGGCGGTTCCGATCTACCAGACCACGTCATTCCAGTTCGAGAATACCGATCACGCCTCGCGCCTGTTCGCGCTCGAGCAGATCGGCCCGATCTACACCCGCATCGGCAATCCGACCCAGGATGCGTTTGAAACGCGGCTTGCCGCGTTGGAAGGCGGAGCGGCTGCGCTTGCGGTGTCCTCCGGACAAACGGCTTCCGCGTTCGCGATCTTCAACATCGCGCAAGCCGGCGACAACATCGTGTCGTCGACCGATCTTTACGGTGGGACCTGGACGCTGCTTTCACAAACGCTGAAGCAGTTCGGCATCGAGGTCCGGTTCGTCGACCCCTCGGATCCCGAGAACTTCCGCCGCGCAACGGACGCCGGGACGCGGGCCTATTTCGGCGAGACGCTTCCGAATCCCAAGCTGAACGTCTTTCCAATCAAGGAGGTCGCCGACATCGGCCGCTCGCTGGGCGTGCCGCTGATTCTCGACAACACGGCGTCGCCCCTGATCGCGCGTCCGTTCGAGCACGGCGCTGCGGTGGTTGTCTATTCCACGACAAAATATATCGGTGGCCATGGCACCGCGATCGGTGGCGCCATCGTCGATGGCGGCAATTTCGACTGGGCGGCACATGCGGACCGCTTCCCGCTTCTGAACAAGCCTGATGAGGCCTACCACGGCGCGATCTGGACGGAAGCCGCGAAGCCGCTCGGCCCGATCGCCTACATCCTTCGCGCCCGCGTCAAGCTGCTGCGCGACCTCGGCGCGTCGATCGCGCCACAAAATGCCTTCCAGTTCATCCAGGGTCTCGAAACCTTGCCGCTGCGCATCCGTCAGCACAACGAGAACGCCGTCAAGGTCGCGAACTTCCTCGCCAAGCACGCCTCGGTCTCGAACGTGATCTTCCCCGGCCTGCAAAGCGGCGAGAACCGGCGCAGGGCGGAGGCTTATCTGAAAGGCGGCTATGGCGGCCTCGTCGGCTTCGAGCTGAAAGGCGGCGTCGAGGCCGGCCGGCGTTTCATCGACGCGCTAAAACTGTTCTATCACGTCGCCAATATCGGCGATGCGCGATCGCTGGCTATCCATCCGGCGTCGACGACGCACCAGCAGCTCACCGCGGCCGAGCAACTGGCCGCGGGTGTCACGCCCGGCTATGTGCGCCTGTCCGTCGGGATCGAGCACCCCGACGACATCCTGGCGGATCTCAGCCAGGCGCTGACAGCTGCCGACGCTGGCGCCGGTGCGCGCAAAGCAGCGTGAAACGAATCGTCTGAGAGATTATGGCGTCGGCACCACCCGAAGAGCTGTTGATAACGACCGACGTGCTGATCGTCGGCGGCGGGATGGCGGGCGCCTGGGCGGCGACATCCGCCGCGCAGGCCGGGGCGAAAGTCGTGCTGGTCGACAAGGGCTATTGCGGGACCAGTGGCGTCACGGCCGCGGCGGGGCCGGCCATTGGTGGGTCCCGCCGGATCCTCCCGCGGCGCGCGATGCAGCCGTGGCCAATCGTGTTGCGAGCGGCCTTGGTCTTGGCGAAGCGGAGTGGATGTATCGCATCCTCGACCAGACCTGGCGCACGCTGCCGACGCTGGCGCGCCACTACAAGTTCGGGGCCGATGACGAAGGGCGGGTAAACTACCGCGCCGTGCGGGGGCCCGAATACATGCGCGCGCTGCGGCAGCAGGTGCTCAGCCACGGCGTCACCATCCTCGATCATTCGCCTGTTCTCGAGCTTCTGGCGCGATCCGACGGGTCGATCGGCGGCGCCCGCGGCCAGCGCCGGCAGGATGGCGGGCGGGCGTACCGGATCGAGGCGGGAGCGGTGGTGCTCGCAGCCGGCGGGACCAGCTTCCTGTCCCATCTTCTGGGATCCTGGACCAACACGGGGAATGGCTATCTGATGGCGCCGGAGGCTGGCGCGGAGATGTCCGGCGTGGAGTTCACCGCGGCCTACACGATTGCGCCGGCGCATTCGACGATGACGCGAAGCATGGCCTATGCGTTCGCGACCTATTACGATGCCGACGGGCACGAGCTCGATCTTCCCTTTGGTCCCGACCAGACCATCGGCCTCGCCCGCGCGCTCCAGCGCGGCCCGGTCTATTGCTCGCTGCACCTTCTGCCTGATGACATTAAGGCGCGGCTGCACACGATCTCGCCGAATGTGCCGCTGGTGTTCGATCGCTGGGGCATCGATCCCTACCGCGACCGCTTTGAGGTCACGCTGCACAATGACGGCACCATTCGCGGGATCGGCGGGGTGCGTGTGCACGATGTGGATGGCACGACATCTGTTCCGGGGCTATTCGTAGCCGGCGACAACGCTTCGCGCGAGAAGGTTGCCGGGGCGATCTCTGGCGGCGGCAATGTCAACTCGGCCTGGGCTCTTTCGTCCGGTGTGTTCGCCGGACGTACTGCGGCATGCCTGTCGCGCGGCGTGAAGAGAAGCAAGAGCCGGCTTCGGCCGCTTGGCCGCGTCGGGCGCGAGCCGCGCAGTGGCGCGCAGACCGTCGATCTCGCCGCGCTACGAGACGGTGTGCGCGCCGAAATGCATCCGTTCGACAAGAATCTGTTCCGGACGAGACAAGGACTTGCGGCATCCATACGCGTGCTCGAGGGCTTGTGGGCCGAGCTCGCCGATCACGCGGACACTGGCACAATCGCCTCGCGCGAGACGGCGGCTCTGCTGGCAACGGCGCGCTGGTCGGTCGCCACGGCGGCAACACGCAACGAGAGCAGGGGTCTGCACCGCCGCGAGGATTTTCCCTCGCAGGATTCCGGATTTGCAACCCGACTGCTCAGCGGCGGATTAGATAAGGTCTGGGTGGCCGCCGATGGTCCGTCCGCGAATGCCGAAACTGGTCAACTCGAGGCGGCATCATGATCGAGCTCATCGTCGCGGACCACTGTACGGATTGCGGGATATGCATCGCGGTCTGTCGGCCAACGTGCTCGATTCCGGGCAAGACGGCCTGCCGATTCTCGCCCGTGTCGAGGATTGCCAGACCTGCTTCGTGTGCGAGCTCTATTGCCAGGCTGACGCGATCTACGTGGCGCCGGATTGCGACCGACACGTCGCTGTGACTGCGGAGGAGGTGGTGGCCTCGGGCCGTCTCGGCCAATACCGCAAGCATTCCGGCTGGGACGAATGGTCCGATCGCTATCCAAACGAGCAATGGCTCATGGAAACGGTGTTTCGTCGCGCCGGTGAGGCCGCGGCACAGGTGAGAGCGGAGCCGCCTGGCATCATCGGGAGGAAATAAATCGCTCTGGCTGCGGCCGCTCGGAAAAGTCATCCTACACGGCCGGATCGACAGAGATCGACGGCAGTACGTCCGCCGGATGTTTGTCGCGATGCTCGACGTATTCGACGATCGTATGGTCCGGATGTCGCACCAGCATGTTTCGTCCCGTCGGCACCGGCTTGGGCGCCTCCAGCACAGTCGCGCCGACCGTCGGGAGATGGGCGGCGAATGCGTCAATATCCTCGACCATGAAAGTCATGTGGGTTGCGGTGAACCGCTTCAGGCTCTGCTCGGTTCCGGCGATGAACAGGATTGATGCAACCTGCGCCAGTCTCAGGTCGTACTCGGGATAATCGAAGCGAAGGCGCGCCTTTTGACCGACCAGAGCCTCATAGAAAGCGACGGCCGCATCCAGTTGATCCAGTGGCAGACAACGCCGGGTCAGGATGTTGAGTACTTTCATGGGAGAACTCCTTGATCGCTACTCAAGATCGGATCGCTCGCTCCGATGTCAAGCGCGTGCGCGGGACGTAGCGTCTGCGAGCCGGCTGTAGAGACGAATTCTTATGCATCACTCGGGCGTGTCGTCCTGTTGTTGCAAGGGGCCAGCCATTTTTGAAAAGACTATCTTGCCGCAACCGCCTAGCATGTCTGCGTTATTGCCATCGTGAGCCGCCTGACATGAACACTCCCCGAATTGAAAATGGGCGCGCCTCCACCAGCGTGCGATCGCCGATCATCGTCAATCAGCTGGGCCCGGACATTCGTGCCGCACTTGCCGATCACTGGTCGCGCCCGCTGATCATCGATCATCCTGCCGATCGCGCGCCATGGGAGGTTGCCCCGGAGGCGGATGTGCTGGTGACGCGGCCGCTCGCGGGCTGGCACAAGGCGCCTGCGGACTGGCCGTTCGGCCTGCGCTGGATCCAGACCGCATCGACGGGCGTCGATTTCTTTCCGGCATGGCTACTCGAAGGTCCCGTGGTCACGGTCGGTCGCGGCATCTCGGCCGATCCGATCGCAGAATATGTCCTTGCGGCGATCCTTGGCTTCGAAAAGCGCATCCACGACATTCGGCCGCGCAGCCGCGAACAGTGGAAGATCACCCCGCTGGGCTCGCTCAGCGGCAAGACGATCGGGATCGCGGGCTTCGGCGCGATCGGCCGCGCTGTCGTCGAGCGCGTCAAGCCGTTCGGCGTCAACATCCGGGTTCTGCGGCGCTCGGCCTGGCCGTATGTCCTTCCGGGCATCCAGCCCGTCGACAGCATCGAGCAGTTGGTCGAGGTTTCCGATCATCTCGTCCTCGCTCTGCCGGCGACGACGAAGACGGCGCGTCTGATCAACGCTGACGTGCTGGCGCACGCCAAGACTTCGCTGCATCTGATCAATGTGGCGCGCGGCCGGATCATCAACCAGAGCGCTCTACTACAAGCGCTCGACGAAGGAAAAATTGCCGGCGCGACGCTCGATGTCACGGATCCCGAGCCACCGCCGGAGGGCGATCCGATCTATAGCCATCCCAAGGTCGTCCTGACCCCGCACGTTTCGTGGACGGGAGGAGAGGACGTCAAGCGGCTGGCCGACAAGACGCTGATCAACCTCGACGCCTATGCGCATGGCGTGCCGCTGGCCGACGTCTTCGACACGAATCTCGAATACTAGAAAAGGAGCCGCAACAATGAACAAGGTCGTCGAGAAGCCCAAGAAATACTCGCTGGTCGAGCGCACGCCGGCCGCGTCGTTCGAGGAGGAGCGGCTGCACCGCAAGCAGCGGCTGGCTGCAACGTTCCGCCTGTTTTCGCGCTACGGTTTCGATCAGGGGCTCGCGGGCCACGTCACCGTGCGCGATCCGGAGTTTCCCGAGCGGTTCTGGATCAATCCGCTGTCGAAGCATTTCAGCCAGATCAAGGTCTCGGACCTCCAACTCGTGGACCACGACGGCAACATCCTGATCGGCGACAAGCCGATCAACCAAGCCGGCTTCGTCATTCATTCGGCGATCCACGCCGCGCATCCGGAGGTGATCGCGGCCGCTCATACCCATTCGACTTACGGCAAGGCCTGGTCGGCACTCGGCCGCCTGCTCGATCCGCTGACGCAGGACTCCTGCGCTTTCTACGAGGATCACGTGCTGTTCGATCCCTTCTCCGGCGTCGTGCTGGAGGCGGAAGAGGGTCGCAAGATCGCGCAGGCGTTGGGTTCGAAGAAGGCTGCGATCCTGCAGAATCACGGTCTGCTCACGGTGGGACCGACCATCGAGGCGGCCGCGTGGTGGTACATCGCGATGGACAATGCCGCACGCGCCCAGCTGCTTGCCGAGGCCGCCGGCACGCCAAAGCCGATCCCGCATGAGATCGCGAGGCTGACCTCGCGACAGGTCGGTACGCACAAGGGCGGTTATTTCAGCTTCCAGCCGCTGTGGGACTGGATTACCGAGGCCGAGCCGGATTTGTTCAACTAGGATCGAGGCTTCTAAGCGAGACGGTTGCCCGGCTCGCCGAATTGCGCCACGCCGTGACATCGTGAGATATTGTAGCCAGCGGCTTGTCTCGTTCGCGCAAGCCGGCGCGACAACGGTGAGGAGCACGGCGACATGGCTAATGGTCTGCCAAACGAGGTTGAAGTCATTACCTTGTTCGTCGACGAGATTGCGTCGTCGAAAGCTTTTTACGCTAGGGTCTTCGCACCTGAAGTCGTCTGGGAAGATGCGGTCTCATCCGTGCTTAGATTTGGTGGACTCCTGATCAATCTTCTCGACGTGTCTCAGGCGCCTCCTCTCGTTGAGCCGTTGCCCGTTGGGAAGTCTTCTGCAGGAGCGCGGGTCTTGTTGACAATCAGGGTTCGTGACGTCGACCAAGTGTGCTCGGCCCTTCGGGAGATTGGTGTCGATCTGCTCAATGGGCCGATCGATCGCCCTTGGGGACGGCGAACCGCGTCCTTTGCCGATCCTTCAGGCCATGCCTGGGAGATCGCACAGGTGATTAAAGGGAGATAGAGAGCGCTTACAGCGAATCTGGCTCTCCGCTCCTGTGAACCTAAAGCGAATGGTTGCCGAGTCGCGCTGCCAGCTCCGCGCATTGCTGCCGGATATCGGGAACAGCGATGATCTCCCAGAACGCGGCCCGCGTCAGCGGGCCGACGGCGTAGAGGCGGCGAGAGGGAGACCCGTCACGATTGACGATCGCACACTCGCGCGTGACGTCGATGCCGATCCGCAGCGGATCGATGCGGGCAAGGCCGTCGTCGAGCAGGCTGCGCACGGCCGGGTTGGTGCTGGCGCCTGGATCCCGGACGATGCCGGTGCAGTCGACGATGGCTCCGACTTGCAGCTCGGACGTGTCGCTTTGACCGCGCCTGCGGTAGCGAACGATAGCGCCGCCGGGGTTAGGTGCGATGATGGTGAGTTTGCCGGCGATGATCGTCAGCCGCCTTGTCGCGAGAGCCTCCGCGATGCGAGCTTCGACCTCCGGTGCGGTGCGGTGGCGATGAACATCCCACCAGGCGCGGGCGTGTTCGAGGAATCGGCGCCTGGAGCTCAACGGAAGCTCGTGCCAGAGCCGCTGGGTGAAGGGCCTGATCGCGTCGATTGCACCGCGCCAGTCGCCACCCTCGGCGACATGCATTTCGACGCGATGACGAAACCAGCGCAACAGCGGCCCGATTTCGGCGCCGAACGGAATCTCGCTCTCGGCGAAGCGCATCGGATCGACGCGTCGATGAGCCCTCGGCAGCAGGCCCCGCCGCGACACGGCGACGATCCGCCCCTGATGTCCGTGTCGGAGCAGCGACAAGACATAGTCGACCATTGAGAGGCCGCTTCCCAGGATCAACACGGTCGCGTTCGTGTCGATGCCGGCGTCAGTGGGTGAGGCCCAGGGTTCGGCATGGCCAGCGAGCAGCGGTGCTGCGGCATCATGGCCGGTCGCGAGAACGGCCGTAGTGCCGGTGATGCAAGTTCCGTCCGCGAGCGTGACTGCGACGTCGGACGGATTTTCGCGGATGGTTGCGCACTCGCCGCGCACGATGGTCAAGCCTCGCGTCGGGTCGGCCGACATCAGCGGCGCGATCAGATCGGCGAGGTAGTCCCCGTAGGTCTGCCGGGGTACGAAGCAGTAGGGATCGGGACACAGCGGCCCGCCGGGCCGTGCACACAGCCAGTTCCAGAAATGTTCGGGATCGTCGGGCAGCGCGCTCATATTCGTCACGCGCACATTGAGCAGATGTTCCGGATTGCCTGCATGAAAGGCAAGGCCGCGGCCGATCTCGGGCCGTTTCTCGATTAACGTAACACGAACATGGGGTGTGTTGGTTTTCAGGAGTTGATAAGCGAGAAGGACGCCGCTGGCGCCCCCGCCGATGACGATCGCATGCCGCCCCTCCGGACCCATCGTGCCGCCCCCGTTTTGATCGTTCGGTCAACGTCCCAGGACTGCGATTGGTTCTACGGCTCAAATGCGTTGATAGTCGGACAAGTGCGATATTCTCTTCTTCGGCAAATCAATAGTGGCGACACTCTGTTGAGTAGCCCTTTGTTGGAACGATCTTGTCAGAATTCCTTGCAAACCCGATCGACCAATTCGATGAACCAGCGCAACGCCGGGTCGGCCACGGCGCGGCGCGTGTGGAGGAGGTCGATGGTGAATGCCTCCACATCGTAGGGAACTGGAACGATGGATACGCCGGTGGCTGTAGCGAAGCGGCGTGCGACGCGCTCGGCCATGGTCGCCGCGAGATCCGTGCCTGCAACCGCGAACGGCACCGCGACGACGTGAGCGAGGGTGATGGCTGTGCGCCGTTTACGAGCTCGCGCTTCGACTGGCGCTGTTGATCGGCAGCGCGGAGGGCGTCGCTTTTCTGCTCCGCCGGCATGCGGCGCCAGTGCTGGTGGCCCATGGCGGCGTGGTCGACGGGGTCATCGTTGCCGCGCTCCTCGTCTTTGCGGTGGCGACGATGGCTGGCATTCGCGCGCAGATCGCGGCGGATGTGCAGGCCGCCACGCTCTGCCTTGGGCTCGCCTTTGCCTGCAACGTTGCCCTTCAAGCTGCGGGTGCCGTGCTGTTGCCGGGCAATTTTGGCCAGCGACTGACCGTCGGGCTCATCCTCGGCAATCGTAATGTCGGCCTGGTCTGGTCGGCGCTCGGCGCTGCCGCCTCGCCGCGCATGGCCCCATACTTTGCAGCGACGCAATTGCCGATCTACATCCACGCCTGATCGAGACCTTGATCGACCGTGACAAACGAAGGGCCAGAGCATGACCACATCCCGTCTCACCCGCGAACACGCCGCCCATTTCGCTCGTATCGCGCTCGGCCATGTCGGGCGCGAATATCCGGCAGGCGATCCCCGTCGCGCCATGGCTCACGAAGCGGCGCACGAGCATCTGGCTGCGGGCCTTCCCCATATCGCCGAGCATTATATGGGTGAGCACTGGCTCGCGAGCTTTGCCGTGCTTGCGCTGGATGACGAGAAGTAAGCGGGCAGGCGCCCTCTGCAGTTACTCAATCCGCAGTCGCCAACTGCCGAAGGCGCGGGTGCGGCAGGTGTGCGGCGCCGGCGACACCTGACGGGATCGACGCCAGCAGCGACCTCGTATAGGGCTGCCGGGGATTGTCGAAGATCTCGGTGACAGCCCCGTGCTCGACGATGCGCCCGCGCTGGATCACCGAGACGGTGTGGGCGAGTTGGCGCACCAGCGCGAGGTCGTGAGAGACGAACACATAGGTTAGGCCAAGGTTGACCTGTAGCGAGAGCAGGACTTCGACGATGTCTGCCTGGACGCTGACGTCGAGCGCGGAGGTGGGCTCGTCGAGCACGATCACATCAGGCTTGAGGACCAGCGACCGGGCGATGGCGACGCGCTGGCGCTGGCCGCCTGACAGGGCTTGCGGCTTGCGGGAGAGCAGGTGCTCGCCGAGCCCGACGTCGGCCAGCGCCTCGCGAACCCGCTCGTCGCGCTCCTTGCGGGTTCCGATTCCGAATCGATCGAGCGGCTCGCGCACAAGATGCTCGACCGTCCAGGTCGGATCGAGCGACGTGAATGGGTTCTGATAGACCAGCTGAAGGTGGCGCCACACCGAACGTAGCTCATCGGGCGAGCGACCGGTGATCTGCTCGTCTGCGACCGAGATGGTCCCGGTGTCGGGTTGCTCGAGGCCCAGCAGCAGCCGGACCGCCGTGGTCTTGCCCGAACCGGACTCGCCGACCAGCGCGTGCGTGGTGCCGGCCGGGACGGTGAACGACAAATCGTCGACGGCGGTCAGCGTCTTGCCATCGACAGTGAAGGTCTTGGTGACAGCGCTGACCTTGATCTTCGGTGTCGCGCCGGCGCCGGTCTTGAGGGCTCGGATGCCGGTGTCGCGCAGCGCGGCGTAGCGGTCGGGGTTGAGGGCCGGGACATCCGCGCGCAGCTTCCTTGCGTAGGCCGACGCCGGCGCGGCGAAGACAGAAGCGGTTCGGCCGGCCTCCTGGATGATGCCGTCCTTGAGCACGACGAGCGCGTTCGCTCGCTCGGCGGCGATCGCAAGGTCGTGAGTAATGAGCAGCAGGCTGATCTTGAGGTCGTGCTGCAGCCGCGTGAGCAGGTCGAGGATCCGCTTCTGGATCGTGACGTCCAGCGCGGAGGTCGGCTCGTCCGCGACCAGCAGTGTCGGCCGTGGAAGGATCGCCAGGCCAATCAGCACGCGCTGGAGCATGCCGCCGGACAGCTGGTGCGGGTAGGAGTCGTAGACACGCCGGGCGTTGTCGAGCCCGACCTCGGCGAACGTCTCCAGGATGAGCCGCTTGCGGACCGCCCTGTCGGGCTCGTCGAGGAGCGCGGCCGCCTCGTGTGCCTGGGCACCGATCGTGCGCACCGGGTTGAGCGCGTGAGCGGGGTCCTGCGGGACGAATCCGATGGCTCGCCCCCGCAGCGGCCGGAAGCCGCGCTCGGATATCCCGAGCACCTCCTGGCCGTCGAACGCGACGCGGCCGGTTGCGTGTCCGCTGCTCGGGAGCAGCCGCAGTACTGCGCGGGCGATGGTCGACTTGCCCGAGCCGGACTCCCCGATGAGGGCGAGGCTCTCGCCGCGGCCCAGTTCGAACTCCGCATTGGTCACGACCTCATTCGGCCCGTAGGAGACCGACAAGCCGTTGACGCGGAGAAGCGGAATCGGGCGCAGCGGCACCGGCGCGACAAGCTCGGCGCGCGTGAGTGTGTTGGTGGTCAGTCTGTCGTGCGAAGCCATCGGCTGATCCTGTTCACGGAGAGCACTGTCGCGATCGTGACGAAGGCGGGCGCGTACACCAGCCATGGCCATTTCAGGTAGTCCTTGCCGATCGAGATCAGCAGGCCCCAGTCGGAGGCGGGCGGGGGATCGCCGTAACCGAGGAAAGCAAGGCTCGCGATCACCAGGATCGACAGGCCGAATTGCAACACCGCGAGCGGGAGCACCGAGCGCGATGCGTTCGGCAACACGTGTCGCAACAGGATGTGCCGGCGTGAGCCGCCCATCAGAAACGCCGCCTCGACGAAAATCGCTTGCCGGGTCTTGATGACTTCCGAACGCATCACCCGCGCGAACACCGCCACCGCCGAGACGCCGGTCGCAATGGCGGCGTTCGTGGTGTCGAAACCGATCGCGGTGACGACGATCACCGCCAGCAGGAAGTTCGGGATTGCCAGCAGCACGTCGACCAGGCGGGCGAGCACGATGTCCACCCAGCCGCCGAGGAAGCCCGCCAGCAGGCCGATGAGGCCGCCGGCAACAGTGGCGATGACGACGGCGATGAGCGCGCTCGTCACCGAGGAAGCCGTGCCATAGACGACCCGCGTGTAGAGGTCGCGGCCCAAATGGTCGGTGCCGAACCAGTGCGTCGTGCCGGGGCCAAGCAGCTTGTCAGCGGGGACACCGACGACCGGATTATGACTCGTGAACAAGCCCGGCGCCAGCGACCAGGCGATCACAAGCGCGATGACCGCGAACGAGAGCGCGACGGTCGGCGGCACCCGGAGGCCCGTCAGCCGGCTGATCGCCGCGACGCGCGACGCGGAGGAGACGGATGCGAGAGTCATGACGTCACCGCCTGGGACGTGGCAGTGGAGCTGTCGTCAGCGGTGGTCGGGCGATACTTGGGACCGCCGATCAGCTTCACGCGCGGGTCGAGCAGCGGGTAGACGAGGTCGGCGATCAAATTGACGAGCACGAACACTACCGCCGCGAGCGAGACGACCGCCTGCAGGACAGGCAAATCCTGCGTGCTCACCGAACGCTGCACCAGGCTGCCGATACCGGTGCGTCCGAACACCGTCTCGGTGATCAGCGAACCGCCGAGCAGTTCCCCGATGGCGAGGGCGATGACGGTGACCACCGGGAGCGAAGACGGCTTGAGCAGGTGTTTTGCGAACAGGCGCATCTGCCCGAGCCCGCGACCGCGCGCGACTGCGGCGTACTCCTGCTCGGATTCGTTGTCGAGGTTCGCGATGAGCACCTCGGCGATCCGCGCGGAGACGGGGATGCCGAGCGCGACCGCGGCGAAAAGAGTGGCCCAAAAGCTGTTCGGCGCAATCACGCGGAAGAGGCCGAGCTGAAACCCGAAGATGTGGATTAGCGCCAGGCCGATCACGAAGTTGGGCACCGACAGGAACAACGATGGGAGGCCCCGCAGCAAGCCCTGGCCGAACCGTTTCGGAAGAAATTGCGTGCCGTAGCCAATCGTCACCGCCAGCAGCAGCGCGATAACGAAGGCCGCGGACGCGAGGATCAACGTTGAAGGGAGCACCTCGGCGATCAGGGTTGTGACGGGTCGGTTGGACCGCATCGACAGGCCGAGATCGCCTGTCACGAAGTGGGACAGCGATGTCCAGAGCTGGACCGGGATCGGCTGGTCCAGGCCCTGGGCGGCGACGATTGCCTTTATCTCGTCCTCGGTGAACCCATTCTGCGGGTCGCGCAGCACGTTGGTGATGGGGTCGCCGGGCAGAATACTGACGACAACAAAGGTGAAGACGTAAGTCAGCAGGATGACGACGATGGCCTGGGTCAAGCGCTTCGCGGCATAGGACAGGTAGGCGCCTCTCATGCCGGTTGCCTCCTTAAATTGCATGGTTGCACTGCGCCTTACTCGCCTATCGTCGCCGTGTAATAGCTGGCGTAGGCGATGCCGTTGTAGACCTCTCCCTTGAGCTTCGGAGACTGCACGTAGATACGCTGGACGATCTGCGTGCGTGGAATGAAGTAGCCCTGCTCGAGGACGTAGGTCTGGAGCTGGTCGAGGAGCGGATCACGGATTTCGGTCGAGGCAGCGCCGGCGATCTTGTCGCGCAGCTCGTTGAGCTGCTTGTCGCTGTCGCCGAGGTTGAACCAGTTCTCGCCGTTGTTGGCGTCGGTGAGGATGCTGGCCACGGTGCCGGCGTCGATGAAGCTGCGCGTCACCTCGTAGGCCGGCACGGCCGGCCCGCCGAACCTGACCTTCTCGCCGAACGTCACGACGTCGTAGGCGCGGATGGTGACCTTCCAGCCGATCTTGCCGAGTTGCTGGGCGATGAGCTCGTCGATCGATTTCGCCGTCGCGAGATAAGGATTGGAGTAGAGCGTCAGCGTCAACTGCTTGCCGTCCCTGGTCCGGATGCCGCCAGCGCCCTTGGTCCAGCCCGCCTCGTCGAGAAGCTTTTCGGCCTTGCCGGGATTGTAGGCCAGGAGGTCGCTATGGTCGGTCGCACCGGGGACGTTGCTCTGGATAAAAGACGTCGCCAGCTTCCAGTCAGGTGTATAGACGGTATCGATGATTTCCTTCCGGTTGATGCCGGCCTGAAGGGCCTGCCGTACCTTCGCGTCGTTGTACGGCTCCAGCCTGGTGTTGATCGCCAGGCCGTTCACGAAGCCGAGATAGCGCGGTGTCGCAATCGTAAATCCGGCGTCCTTGAGGGACTTCAATTCCTGCGGCGAGGGGCTGTAGGCGACATCAGCTTGTCCAGATTGGACAGCGGCGACCCGCAGCGACGGCTCCGATACAAGCTTGTACGTGATCGAATTGAGGTAGGCCGGGCCGGTGTGACCGACTGCGGCGGGACCCCAATTGTAGTCCTTGCGCTTGACCAGCTTGACGAAGTCGCCCTCCTTCCAGGACTCGACCAGATACGGGCCGCTGCCGGATGTCTTGGCCAGATCAGCCTGCTGGGCGGCGGGTTGCGCGATGCTCTTTGGCGAGATGAGGATGGAGCCATGGTAGCCGAGCGTCGGGATGAACCCGAGTGTCGGCGCCTTGAAGACAACCTTCACGGTGGTTGCGTCGACAGCCTCGGCACGGTCGTAGGTCTTCGGGAAGAGGCCAACCGGGTTGATGCCCTCGCTCTTCCGTCCGGCGTACCAGATGTCGAGATTAGCGACGACAGCCGATGCGTCGAGTGCGCTGCCATCGGAGAACGTCACACCTTTCTTGAGGTGCAGGGTGAAGTGGGTGGCGTCGCTGCTCTGCTCCCAGCTCTCGGCGATCCAGGGACTGACCTTCCCCTCGGCATCGACATAGACGAGCTTGTCGGTCACGTGGCCCCAGATGTGGCCCTGGAAGCTGGAGATGGAGCTGTTGTTCGGAATCCAGGTGCCGCCGAGCGAGTCGATGAGGAAGGTGATGTCACCGACATTCTTCTGAGCGCCGGCACTCCGAGCTGGAGACAATCCCGCCATTGCCGTCAAGGCGGCGGCTGTCACCGCGGAGAGGGTGACTAACAGCCGTCGCCGGGAATGCGAGAACGAGGAGAAGCGTACAGTCATGGATAGCTCCTGATGATCGGCGGCGTCGATCGGGTCACAGTTTGCGTATCTGAGAAGATGCACAGGAGAAGCGAAATGAAGAGGCGTGGCCATTCCAAATTTCGCCTGAGACGGACAACAAATGCGTCTGGATAGGGGCAATGAGCGCGATAGTCGTTTTGTCTCCGACATAAAACGCGCTCGATCGACGTTGGCACATGACCGAACACGCCAACGATTGCTGCCTCGGTCGCGCATGAGTTCGAATTCAGCTTCGAGACAATCCTCTCGAGTACGTGATGTCGCGCGGCGCATCGCCAAATTGAAAAGACATTCTGCAAATGGCCGCGCGCGGTAGAACGGCACTGATGCCGAACGGCGAAAAATGAATTTCGCTACCATCGAATTGCGCGCCGGAGTTTGCGAAGGTGGCGCCGTCTCAGGTGAGACGGAGCAAGGTCGATTTCATGACGGATGCGTCGCTACTTTCCAGGCCTGTCGATGCGACAGCGTCGCCTGCGGCCGGTCGCACGGAACCATTCCCCCGTGCCGGCGAATCCGTGGTGACGGTGGTGGCCGACGTTACGCGTCCGTCGGAGCTGTCACGAGCGCGCGCACGTGGCCTGTCATGGCGCTCGTTCGCTCTGCCCTGGCTCTTGCCGCTCGGCCTGCTTTTCGTCTGGCAGTTCCTCTCGACGACGGGGATTGTGTCTACGGCGATCGTGCCGGCTCCGTCCGATATCTGGGACGCTGCGCAGCAGCTTGCCGAGCGCGGCGAATTGCAGCACGACATCCTCATCAGCCTTCGCCGGGTTGCCATCGGCTTCAGCATTGGCGCCCTCGGTGGGCTGCTGTTCGGATTGGCCGTTGGGCTGTTCGAGCCACTGCACGATCTTTTCGATCGCTCGCTGCAGATGATCCGGACCATTCCGCACCTGGCACTGGTGCCGCTGATGATCCTCTGGTTCGGAATCGGGGAGGAACCGCGGCTCATTCTGGTCGCGATGGGTTCGCTCTTCCCGGTCTACATCAACACGGTCGGGGGCATCTGCAATGTCGATCCCAAACTGATCGAACTCGGAAAGTCCTACGGACTTGGCCGCGCCGAACTGGTCTGGTCGATCATTCTGCCGGCGGCGCTGCAGCCGATCCTGGTCGGCATGCGCTATGCGCTCGGAGTGGCCTGGCTCACTCTGGTCGTGGGTGAAACGATCGCGTCGCGGGACGGGGTTGGATATCTCGTGCAGAACGCCCGTGAGCTACTACGCATCGACATCATCGTGCTCGCCATCATTCTTTACGCCATCGCAGGCTGGCTGTCGGATCTCATCACGCGCTTGATCGAACGGCGGCTCTTGCGCTGGCATCCGAACTATGCGGATCGGGTGAAGGCATGAGCGGAGCTAGCGTCAGCCTGCGCTCGGTCGGCAAATCGTTCGCCGGCCGCACGGTCCTTGACGATGTCGATCTCGACATCGCCGCCGGCCAGTTCGTCTCGATCATCGGACCCAGCGGAGCCGGCAAGTCGACACTCCTGCGCCTCGTCGCGGGGCTGGACGCGCCCTCGGGCGGTCGCATCGAGCTCCGCGCAACGGGCCGCAAGGCGGACGTGCGCATGATGTTCCAGGAGGATCGTCTGCTGCCGTGGCGGAGCGTCCTCCGCAATGTGCTGCTGGGCATCAAGGGCAGGAAGCAGGACGCGGGGCGCATCCTCGACGCCGTCGGGTTGCAGGGACGCGAAAGCGAGTTTCCGATCGGGCTGTCGGGCGGCCAGCGCCAGCGTGTGGCGCTGGCGAGGGCGCTGATCCACGAGCCGGACCTGTTGCTGCTCGACGAGCCGTTCGGCGCGCTCGACGCCATCACCCGAGCCGCGATGCAGTTGCTGCTGGAGCAGTTGCTCGTCGCGCGGCCCCGCACCGTCGTGCTGGTGACGCACGACGTCGAGGAAGCGTTGCTGCTCTCCGATCGTGTGCTCCTGGTCAAGGATGGCGGCATCGCGCGCGACTTGATTTTCGATCAGCCGCGCCCCCGGCATCGCGGCGATCCGGCACTGGCGACCCTGAAGGAAGAGCTGCTCGACGGTCTGCTCACGGCCGAGCGCGACTTGGCCGCCGTTGCATGAACAGACGAAAGGATGAAGACATGACGTTTATTGACTCGACGGGCGATCGCGCTGGCATCTCGCGGCGAACGCTGTGCTCGGTTGGCGCGGGACTTGCCGTAGCCTCGACAGGCGTCCGCGTATTGCCGCGCGCGAATGCTGCCGATGCAGTGCCGCCGCAACTGACCGTCGCGGTCATCGGAGACGGCCGTACCGGCGTCTGGGCATCACTGCAGGCAGGCGTGGGTGGCCGCAATCTCGAGCAGGAACTCGGAACCAAGATCGTCTGGCAACCGGGCTTCACGGCATCGCTTCCGGTGATGGAGGCGATCAAGGCCGGCTCGGTCGATTTCACGTTCGCAACCGCGACCGCGGTCGTGAATGCTGTTCCGGCGCGTGTCCCGATCGTGCCGCTCGCGGCCTATCCGTTGCCCGTCGACGAAGTTGATTTCTTGGTGCAGGCCAATTCCCCGATCAAGACCGCGGCAGATCTGAAGGGCAAGAAGATCGCCCATCAGAATGGAACAACGGGGACCTACAGCCTGATCAAGTATCTGGAGACCGCCGGACTAAGATTGTCTGATGTCGCGGCCGTCAGCCTGAGCGGGGCGGATGCGTTCACGGCGTTCGCGCAAGGCAGCATCGACGGCTGGATTCACTGGCAGCCGGCCACGGCGCTCGCGCTGACCAGGCTCGGTGGCAAGGCGCGTCTGCTGCCCGACGTGAAGACCTATGACTATGCCTTCTACGTGGCGCGGAGTGACGTCGCTGTGAAGTATCCGCAGCTCTTCGCCAAGTTCGTGAAGATCATCCGGCAAACCCAGGCCTATATCTTCGCGCATCCCGCTGAATCCGTTGCGCTCTGGGCCTCGCAGGGTGGCTTTCCGTCGAACGGGACCGAGCAGGCCGTCTACGAGAAGCTCGTCCGCGAGGCCAGGCTGTCCGAGTCGACTGCGGTTGCGCTGAAGCCGATCGACGAAGCAGCAGCAGCGTCGACCCAGGATCTCGCCGACAATTTCCACGCGCTCGGCGTGCTCCCGAACAAGGTCGACGTCCGATCATTCCTGCTCGGCACACAGTTCGACGCCGCGAAGAAGGCCGTCGCGCTGGAGCTCGGCGCGTAAGCGGCGACGCCTAAACCAACAACAGAGAAATCATGATGAACGCTCAGACCGCCGAGACGGTGTCGATCACCTCTGCCACAATCGGTCAGTTCGGTCGCTATCTAGTCAGCGCGAGGACGAACCATTTCATTTCGGACCAACGTGTTGCCGTCGGCGGCCCAGGTGAGGCGATCACGGCTGGTGAACTGCTGCTGTCGTCTCTCGGCAGTTGCTCGCTCGGCCTCATCCAGAAGACGGCGAAAGAATCAGGAATCGTTCTGCGCGAGGCCGGATCCGACGTCTCGTTCCGGCGTCACGCCACCGATCCGACGCAGTACGAATGGATTCGCATCGCCGTGCGCCTGTCCGGCGTGACGGAGGGCGAGGCTGAAACGCTGGTGGCCGGTTTCACCGCCAACTGCCCGATCTACAACACGCTGAAGCGTGGCGGCCCCGTCGAGATCTCATGGACAGTGAGCTGACCCATGCCCGACAAGAAACTGCATCTTGCCGCCTTTGTCTCCGCGGGGCCGGTTTCCGGCAGCCACGCCGGTTGGCGGCATCCGAAGGCGGATGGCGACCTGCTGTCCGCCGCTTACTACCAGAATATCGGCCGGCTGCTGGAGCAGGGGCGCTTCGATCTTCTGCTCATTGCGGACATCCTCGCGATCCCGGACACTTTGGGCGGCAGCCTGGACAGCCAGCTTCGCTACGGCGCGCTGGGCGCGCTCCGGCTCGATCCACTGGTGGTGCTCTCGATCATCGCGGGTGCGACGAAGCATCTCGGGCTTGGGGCGACCATTTCGACGACCTACGCCCAGCCCTATGTGCTGGCGCGGGCGCTCGCAACGCTCGATCATCTCAGCGGTGGCCGTGCTGCCTGGAACATCGTCACCTCGTTTCAGGAGGCGGAGGCGCGCAATTTCGGCTTGACCGAGCAGCTCTCGCGCGATGGGCGCTACGAGCGCGCCGACGAGTTTCTCGAGGTCGTGACCAAGCTGTGGAATTCGTGGGAGGATGGTGCGCTGGTCCGGGATCGCCAGACGCCGCTGTTCGCCGACCCTGCGCGGGTGCACCGGATCGACCATTCCGGCAAATGGTTCAACGTGCAAGGCCCGCTCAATGTCAGCCGGCCCCCGCAAGGACGTCCGGTCTTCATCCAAGCGGGCCCCTCCGATCGCGGCCGCGATTTCGCTGCGCGATGGGCCGAGATCATCTTCGTGACGCCGGGCCTCATCGATGTCGCCGTCGAATTCCGCAACGACTTGCGCGCCCGCGCGGTCCGTTTCGGCCGTGACCCTGATACAGTCAAGGTGTTGCCCGGCATCGTTCCGGTCATTGGCGACACGGAGAAGCAGGCCAAGGCGCTACACGACCAGCTCCACGAATTGTCGCATCCGGAGTCCGGTCTTTCGACTTTGTCCTATCATCTCGGCGTTGACCTCTCGCGCTTCCCGCAGGACGAGGTCCTGCCTGAGAATCTCGACGTTCCCGGCGTCGAAGGGCACTACCGTGAGGTCGCCGAGCTGACGCGCCGCTCGGGCTTGAGCCTTGCTGAGCTAGGACAGCGCTACGGCGCGGGGAGAACCACCAGCGGCTTCGCCGGCACGCCCAGCACGGTGGCTGATCGCATGCAGGAGTGGTTCGAGGCGGGTGCTTGCGACGGCTTCATGTTGCAGGTCCCATATCTGCCAGGCGGCTTGGAGGAGCTGGTCCACGGCCTCGTGCCGGAGCTGCAACATCGAGGGCTGTTCCGCACTGAGTACGACGGCTCGACCTTGCGCGATTCGCTCAGCTTGCCCCGGCCAGCGGGCTGAGGTCGGCCATGCCCACCCGACGCTATGCTCTTTAGCTTCAGCCACTCCCACGATACGCAGCTCAATGAGGTATCGTGATCGTGCGACGAATCTCCATTTACGGCCTGAAAAAACACGGCCTGCGACCAGCAAGTCATTGATAATGCCCAGTGCGCAGATAACTCTCAATCAGGGGCTTGGCCGGCGTCCACTCAGGCAACAAGCGCAGGAATCTCTTGTTCAATCAATCGCGAGAATCGGGTGTTGCGCCTCCCCGCAACCAACCGAAAAGCTTCGGTCGAAGCCGATTTTCTGTATTAGGTGCCAACCCCGGAATAACCCCGGCTACGTCAGGAACGAACGGACATAACCAGGGTCGAATGAAGTCAAAACTCTCGACTTTTCAATATTATGCGGTTCGATAACCGGGTTCGGGACGCAGGGGTCGCAGGTTCGAATCCTGCCACTCCGACCATTCTAAAGCATTGAAATGCTTTAGATTTTTTTGTTGTTTGTTTGCTCAACCTGAGCGCAGGGTACAGGTTGGCGTACAGATTTAGCAAATCTCGACCTTCTCACTAACAAAAATTAGAGCTGAATGGCGTGTTTCTCGCAGCATTCGGCATGTATCGCATCTATTCGGTGCGAGTCTGCAGCATGCAGTGCGTGTTGCACGCAGGGCTCTCAGGTGCCGCTCTTACCTAGCTCATGGATGCCGAACAAGGCGCCTTCGCATTTTGAAAGGCGCGTCATTGCGATTGGCCTTTGCTTGAATTTGAGCAAGCCATTTGCTTTCGCTTCGCTCAAGTGCCGCACGCATTAGACGAGTATAGGGTCTTGTAACGCGCTGGTTGTGCCCCTAGGATTTTTCTCGGGGGAAAGATGGCTACCATTCGGCTCGACGCCTTTTCTCATGACACCATTGTCCTGCACTTCGGTGGTCCTGAGGGGACCATCGATGCATACACGTTGGCGAACGCCCTAATCGGCTTCGCTGACACGGCGTACGCCGTTAACGCCGCGATCGATCCTGGCCAAGAAATCGAGATCATCGTCGAGGCAACGGGTCCCGGCAGCTATCGCACGGTACTTCGGAAACTCAAGAAGGGTTTTGCTGGTGGTGTGCTGTCCGGCATTGCCGGCACGATCCTTTGGAACGTCGTGTCGAACGTCATCTACGACGCGACATTGAAGGGCGCTGATCCGAAGCCCCAGATCATCATCAATACGACAGAAGTCATCATCAAGCATGGGAACGACACGATCATCGTCCCAAGAGTGGTCCATGACGCGACCGAGAACGTGAAGAAAAGTCCGGCGGTCCAAGAAGGAGTAAGGAAAACCTTCGATAGCCTTGCGGCGGACCCGCACGTTAAAGATTTTGGTATCACCGGCAGCATTTCTGATCCGCGCCCCCTTATCTCGATCCCACGTTCTGAATTTCGATTTGTTGTGGTGCCTATCGTGGAATTAGAAGAGCAGCCACTTGAGCGCACCAGGAAAGAGCGCGCTCGCCTTGTCATCTTAAAGGCGTGGCTGAACCACGCCCGTCGCAAGTGGTCATTTGAATGGAACGGTGTACCTCTGTCTGCGCCCGTCGCAGATAAGGAATTTCTCGATCAATTGGATCGACGCGAGCATCTACTCGGTTCGGGTGACGCTCTAGACGTTGAGATCACTTATCGTCAGACGTTCGATGCGGCTCTTGGCGTGTACGTGAACGATCCCGGTTCCTTTGTGATCTCCCGCGTCATCCGACCCGTGCCTCGCGAGGTGCAGAAGAGGTTTTGAGCTAGTTACAATTCGAGAACGATCTGTAGGGCTAGGCTCTAGAGGGGGAGGAAAATGGTGGCGGCGGCAGCAGCGGGACAACAGCCAGACCCCAACCAAGCATACTATGACAAGGCGAAGCGTGCGCTCGAAGACTTGTTCGAGAAAGCAAAGGCCAAGAACGAGCTGCATTTCGTCATGGCGTTGATGCCCGAGTTTCGCGGTATGCAAGACGGCGGGTGGAATACGGGAGAAGAAGCCGTACAAGCGTTCGATCAGTTTACGGATCACATCAAGTTACTTGGCCAAGACAGTGTGGTCCGCATTCGGATCATTCTTGCGTTCTACTTGATGCTATCAGAATGCAGTGGCTTCTATGAGATACCCAAAAAGCTCATGCTTACGATTGAAGGCAAGGGTAATAATATTTGGCCCTTCCAGTCTTTGGTAAAGAGGCATGAGAAGACGGGTCGCGCTATCGACCCCAACGCGAATGCCATTATGAAGAACATGATGGGTCATGCATATGACATCCAGCTGTTTGAATTGTCTGACGTGTTCAAGGAGGCGTTCGATCCGGACCTGAGAAATGCCATCGCACACGCAGACTACATCCTTGCCGCGGATGGAGTTCGCATTCGCAAGCGGAATGGTGGTCAGCCTCGCGTCATCTCTTGGGCCGAGTTCGACACGCTCTTCTGCAAGGGCGCAAATCTGTTTAGCTTCATTCGGCAGTACGTCGACCAGCACATCAGAAGCTACGATCCGCCAAAGAAGATCAAATCGCGCTTAAATCACAACGAGCCTTTGACGGACTACACACTTTACTATGTACCCCGGACAGGTGCGTTTGGCTTCACCACCGGTGACCCACCACCGTAGACAACACTCGACAGTTTGGAACTGAGCCTCAAAAGTTGTCGATGCCGAGCGATGACCTCGGCGGGCTTGTGGTTGTTGGGGCAGGCCTGCGCGCGATCGGTTGGTGATCAGATGGTTGTAGATCTTTAAACTAAAGACTCTGGTTGACTACGAGTGGACGTTTGAGATTAATAGAAGGAGCGCCCCCTCGCATACCGCGCTGTCGTAACTGCGGCGTCTGACTCAACGGTTGGTAACATGATTGACGGCCCGAAATGCTTTGCATCGGGCGAGAAGGAGGGGGCGCCCCTTTTACGATGCCGACATTGCCTAAGGCGCTGGGATCAGCCAATGACTTCTATGCCTACCTCGGCGTAGGGGCAGGGGAACGAAAGTTTCTCGAAAAGCATGCCTTCCATAGATACAAGCGTGTGATTGTCCCGAAGCGACGCGGCGGGACGCGGGTTTTGATGGTACCGGATCGCCGGCTCAAGTTCCTACAGCGCAAAGCGCATCAACTCTTGAATCAGCTCTATCGTCCCCGCACCCCCGTGCATGGCTTTGTCAAACAGAAGGGGGCGATCAGCAACGCAAACGAACATCAAAGACGGCCGTACCTTTTCAATATTGACCTTCGCAATTTCTTCGGCGTGATATCGCGCCGCCGGGTTCTCGGCATGTTAATAAGCATGGGGCTTCCGGACGATGCGGCGGAGGCAGTTTGCTCGGTCTGTCTCACAGCAAATCAACTTCCCCAAGGCGCGCCGACATCTCCGATTCTTTCTAATTTGGTCGCTTATCGCCTCGATCGCGATCTCATGAAGTTCGCGAAAACATATCGATTGAAATACACGCGCTATGCAGACGACATTTCGTTCTCAAGCTATGCACCTCCGTTGGCACTCTTCAACGCTGGATTGCCAATTCCCGGCAGAGTCAAGTCGGATCAGCTTTCGGTTGAGCTCTCGACGGTGCTTGCAACGAATGGCTTTGAGATTGCTCCCGACAAAGTCTGGTTCGCCGGCCCAAAATCACGGAAAGAGGTCACTGGTCTAGTCGTAAACGAATTCACTAATCTAAAGCGCAGTTTTGTGCGCAACGTTCGGGCTGCACTCTATAAGACGGAGAAATTGGGACTCGCCGCGGCTCAAAGTGCATACCAAAAAAAGTACACCACCAACGCTACCCTAGAACAGGTCCTTCGAGGCCGGCTAGAATGGATAGCGCAGGTTCGAGGACGAAGCTTCGACCCTTACCGCACTCTAGCCAAGCGATTTAACAACCTCTTTCCTAATTCCCCGCTCCCGATACTTCCGACGCACGAGGAGACCGCGGAGCGGGCCGTTTGGGTGGTCGAATTTTTCGCTGATGAGGATAATTGCGCTCAAGGCACAGCTTTCTTCCTCGCAGGCGTTGGGCTGGTGACGGCCCATCACGTTCTCGAAAAGCTACCCCCTGGCGCGCATGCAGACCTTTACAGGCCAAGTGGTGGCGGCAACAAGTTTAAAGCTACGCCATCGAAACGTAGCTGCCCCATCCGCGACTTGATGATATTGGAGCACGACGTCCCGACGACTGACTACTTGAGTTTGCCTGTAGTTACGTCCCCAGAGCAGCGCGACGACAAAATTGTCGCTCTTGGTTTTCCGGACTACGGTCCAGGAGATCAGCTGAGTAGGAGGGGCGGCCAAATCTATGGGCGCGCCACAAAACATGGTGTGAAACTGCTGGAGGTATCCGCAATCCTAAGCGACGGCATAAGTGGCGGGCCCGTCGTAAATGATCAGCATCAAGTTATCGGCATTGCTAAGAAGGGAGGGATTGAGGAGCGAAAGCAGTTGGCGGTGGAGGTTTCCGAGCTTCTGAAACTTGCCGACGAATGACGACTTGCCGGTCCGCAGATCAATCCTGGCGCCGTGTACGCAAGGTGGTATCAAGATGTAGATGCTATTTAAAGGAATTGCATCTTTGGGGTACAGATTGGGTACAGAATGAACGTGAACAAAAGCAGAAAAACGTACCCGAGCGACGACGAAAATGGCAATAAAATCAATGTATTGTTGGGGCGGTCTTGAGTTCGGGACGCAGGGGTCGCAGGTTCGAATCCTGCCACTCCGACCATTCTTCCAAAAGTCGACGTTTTCCAGAGGCTTGGCGGACCGGCTGCCAGCGCCTCGGGAGCGTCTTTTTGCAACGATTTTCGAGGCGGGTCCACGGCCGATTTGGCCCTTGCAGGGGCGCCCGAGCGCGCGGCATGGCTTGGAAACGAGCTTTGCCTGAAGATCACCGTCACATGGTCCGATTTCGGCAGGATTCCGCCGCGCCGCGCGCGAACCAATCCGCTTCAGGACATTCGCTGCGCTCTACCAGGTGTTCATCCAACGCAAACGGCGCGGTCAAGATAGACCGCGCCGCTGTGACCTTGCGGTATCAGGGCATCAGTACTCGTAGGGAGCGTAAGCCGGTGCGCGCCAGCCGGGCTCATCATATCCATAACCGGCGCCCCGATAGCCGTAGGTGTTGGTCTGATGCCAGCCGCCGACGCGACGGCATTGGCCGACGCCAGCCATCAACTGGCCGCCGTTCATGGCCGGGCCCGCGGCGCCGACAGCGTCTCCGCTCGGCGGAGTGCACCAGCCCGGACCGCGTCCCGCGGCGAGGCTGGGGCTTGCGGTCGCGAGCGGCAAAACGGTGGCCACCAGTGCGGCGGCACTCAGAAGTTTCATACGTGTCATGGTTGTCTCCATGTCTCGGTTGGATAGGCATCAATCCCTGCTGCCTCCAGGCGTTCCCAGCGGAGCGGTCGCGATTTCGCGAGCAACAATGGTTTCGTCGGGTTTCGCGGAACGCCGTGATCCCTTGACGCGAGCGCGTGCCGCGAATGACGTCCGGCCAGTGTGGGTGCGCGACGAGTCCTGGAGACCTGTCGTTCGCCATCGGCGTCATGTCCCATTCCGAGGCAAGGTCGGCGATCTCGCGCGGCCAAATGCGCGCCGTCGCGGACGCGGAAGATTGTGGCCTCCGATCGCTCCAGTGGCGCGAGCGCCAAAGCCTTGCAGCCTCACCGGCTCCTCGGGGGCGGACATCATGTGAACTCTCCTTCACAACGCGAAGTGGTACGCGATGGTGAAGGCCATCGTCGCGCACAGGACCAGCGTGGAAACCGCGCCGGCCACACCGCGCGCAAGATGGGCTCGTGTCAGGTGCCTGGTCATGATTTTGCTCCATGCTCTTCATGGAAATGGCGGGGGCTGCGCCTTGGTTCCTTGATCCATGGCGACGGGCGCGCGGCCGATCACGGATCCGTCGCGCCGACCGGGGTCTTACTTCCGCAGCAATTCCCGCAAGGCCGCCGTCGCCTCGGCGCAGCGGATGTCGTCGATCTCCCGCGACAGGCTGAGTGCGCTCGATCTCAGCTCTTCGACCTTCCAGCTCTCGGGATGCTGGCTTTCAAGCTGATTCAGGCGCTTGTTCAAATCGTCCAATCTGGACTGAAGCTGCCCGATGCTGGCGGCTCCATTCACGTTCCAAACGCGTTGTGCTCGCATCGTCGTTCCCCTGACTTGTCTCACGGCGTTGTGAGCAGGGTTCGTGGCCGCAATGGGCGTTCATTTTGTCCAGTCTTAGATTGCCGGGAACCGTTGCAGATTGGCAATGAAAGTTCCTGGAATGCTTGGATGGCCGCCGCACTTTCCGTTGTCGTTCCGGGACCTCACATTGCCCGGCGGGCAAAACACCGCAAAACCTGTCAACCTGCTTCCGGAAAAATATTCCGCTTTACCGAAATTCGGAATTGCGGCATACATCGAAACAGCCCGGCCCACGAAGAGGGGCGGTTCGCGAGTCGTTCGAAGCGCGGGCCGGGTTGCGGTGGACGCGGCAGCGTCGTGTACGAGAGGTCAAGGGCAGGGCGGATTGCTCTCCGTGAACCCGAGGCTTCGTGCGGACGAGCGGCGCTGTGTGCGTACGGCAAAACCGTGTGGTCCTGGCCGTCGTTGCTACGGTCAAGCCTTGGCGGATGCGGCATTGGCGTCAACCGGCGCGGTGTCGGCGACTTTCGCGAGGCGAGGGAGGCCAGAAGGAATTCGGCTCCCGGGAGAGCACGGCATAAGCCGTCAACCCACTGCGCAGGGAAGGCCGTGTGTTCGGCTTCACCTGTATGCCGCTGTGCAGTTCTTTTTGCGCTACATGCGCACAGCGGACCGTGGGTGCGAGGTCAGCACCCGGCCTTCCCTGCGCCCTCTTTCATGAGGGTGTAACGGAGAGAGCATAGCTCGGGCGGAATATGCCGCGAGGATGCGAGCGTGTGTCTGCGATTCAAAGTGCCAACCGGAGGAGCGAAACAGTTGCCTCATACTCCGTCATTGCGAGCGCAGCGAAGCAATCCAGACTGTCACTGCGGAAAGACTCTGGATTGCTTCGCTGCGCTCGCAATGACGAATGGAGAGAGCGGCGAGCTCAAATCTCTCACCGTCACCCTGAGGTGGACGGGAGAAACAGCGCGTGACCCTACACTTCCCGTCGGCTCAAGAACGCCAGCCGCTCGAACAGATGCACGTCCTGCTCGTTCTTCAGCAGCGCGCCGTGCAGCGGCGGAATCAGCTTGCGCGGATCGCGTTCGCGCAGCTGCTCGACGCTCATGTCCTCGTTGAGCAGCAGCTTGAGCCAGTCGAGCAGCTCCGATGTCGAGGGCTTCTTCTTCAGGCCGGGCACCTCGCGGACCTCGAAGAAGATGCGCAGTGCTTCCTCGACCAGGCGCTTCTTGATGCCGGGGAAGTGGACGTCGACGATGCGGCCCATCGTGTCGGCGTCGGGGAACTTGATGTAGTGGAAGAAGCAGCGGCGCAGGAAGGCGTCCGGCAGCTCCTTCTCGTTGTTGGAGGTGATCATCATGATCGGGCGCTGCTTCGCCTTGATCGTCTCGCCGGTCTCGTAGACATGGAATTCCATGCGGTCGAGCTCGAGCAGCAGGTCGTTGGGAAATTCGATGTCGGCCTTGTCGATCTCGTCGATCAGCAGCACCGGGCGCTGCTTCGCCGCGAAGGCGTCCCACAGCTTGCCGCGCTTGATGTAGTTCTTGATGTCCGAAACACGCGCGTCGCCGAGCTGGCTGTCGCGCAGGCGCGACACCGCATCGTATTCGTAGAGGCCCTGCTGCGCCTTGGTGGTGGACTTGATGTGCCAGGTCAGAAGCGGCGCGTTCAGCGCCTTCGCCACTTCCTCGGCCAGCACCGTCTTGCCGGTGCCGGGCTCGCCCTTGATGAGCAGCGGGCGCTCCAGCACGATCGAGGCATTGACGGCGACCTTGAGATCATCGGTCGCAACATAGTCCTTGGTGCCGGTAAATTTCATCGCGCGTCCTTGTTGGTCGTCGGCCCCGGCATTGCCGTGGTCCAACAAAAGGAACGGCCGCTCATGGCGGCCGTTCCTGGTTCGGTCAGGCTTTCAGACCCGTTTTATCAGCGAAAGGATGACGAGCACAATCACCGCACCGACCGTGGCGTCAATGATGGCGCCCAGCGTGCCGGTCGCCAGCGCGATGCCGAGCTGCGGCAGCACCCAGCCCGCCACCAGCGCGCCGATGATGCCGACGACGATGTTGCCGATCAGCCCAAATCCCGCTCCGTGGACAATCTTGCCGGCAAGCCAGCCGGCGATCGCGCCAATGATGAGCGCTGCGAGAATACCCATTGCAAACGTCCCCAAAACAACCCTGAGAGGCGGTCAATTCTAGAGCAAAAAGCCCATCGGTCCAGCGTGCTGCGCCGGTCTCCGCCCCTTGACGTCGGCCACCCGACGGGCAATCTGTCACCCATGTTCCTGCAATTCTTTACGTCTCTGCGCGATGCGCAGGTCCCCGTGACGCTGCGCGAATACCTCACGTTGATGGAGGCGCTCGACGCTGATCTGTCGGACTATTCGGTCGAGAATTTCTATTATCTGTCGCGCACCTCGCTGGTGAAGGACGAGCGCAACCTCGACAAGTTCGACCGTGTCTTCGGCACGGTGTTCAAGGGGCTGGAAAGCCTGCTCGACGCCATGGAGAAGGCGGAGATCCCCCAGGAGTGGCTGAAGAAGCTCGCCGAGAAATACCTCAGTGAGGACGAGAAGAAGCAGATCGAGGCCATGGGCTGGGACAAGCTCATGGAGACCTTGAAGAAGCGGCTCGAGGAGCAGAAGGGCCGGCACCAGGGCGGCTCGAAATGGATCGGCACCGCCGGCACTTCGCCGTTCGGCGCGCATGGTTACAATCCTGAAGGCGTTCGTATCGGCCAGGAGAAGAACCGCAACAACCGTGCCGTGAAGGTGTGGGACAAGCGCGAGTTCAAAGACCTCGACGGTAATGTCGAGCTCGGCATTCGCAACATCAAGGTGGCGCTGCGCCGCCTGCGCAAGTTCGCGCGCACCGGTGCGCCGGATGAGCTCGATCTCGACACCACCATCCGCGAGACCGCCAATCACGGCTATCTCGACGTCCACATGCGCCCTGAAAGGCGCAATGCGGTGAAGCTGCTGGTGTTCTTCGACATCGGCGGCTCCATGGATTCGCATATCGAGCAGGTCGAGGAGCTGTTCTCGGCGGCGAAGAGCGAGTTCAAGCACATGGAGTATTTCTACTTCCACAACTGCCTCTATGAAGGCGTGTGGAAGCAGAACAAGCGCCGCTTCACCGATCGCACGCCGACCTGGGATGTGCTGCATAAATATCCACACGACTACAAGGTCGTGTTCGTCGGCGACGCCTCGATGTCGCCTTACGAGATCATGGTGCCCGGTGGCTCGGTCGAGCACGTCAACGAGGAGCCCGGCTCGGTCTGGCTCGATCGCATCATCCGTACCTATCCGCATTCGGTGTGGCTCAACCCGGTTGCGCAGAAGCACTGGGACTATTCGGAATCGACCACCATCATCAAACGCATCTTCGCCAACCGCATGTTCCCGATCACGATCGAGGGACTTGAGGGAGCGATGAAGGAATTGACGCACTAGCTGCACGCGCGGCCGACAAGAGGGAGAGCTACATGCCCCAAAACATCACCCGCGGCATCCAGGCGCTGATCGACGAGGCCAATAGCGAAATCGAGACGCTCACCGCCAGGGACGCCATCGAGATATCCAAGAACGGCGACGTCGTCATTGTCGACATCCGCGACCCCCGCGAGATCGAGCGCGACGGCCGTATCCCCGGCGCGTTCTCCTGTACGCGCGGCATGCTCGAATTCTGGATCGATCCGCAGAGCCCGTATGCGAAGCCGATCTTCCAGGAAGACAAGAAATTCGTGTTCCACTGCGCCGGCGGCCTGCGCTCCGCGCTCGCGGCCAAGACCGCAAAGGACATGGGCCTCAAGCCCGTCGCCCACATCGCCGGCGGCTACGCGGCCTGGCGCGATGCAGGCGGCCCGACCGAGCAGTGGGAGCCGAAGAAGAAGGGGTGAGGAAAACACCTCCCTCACCACACACTCCGTCATGCCCGGGCTTGACCCGGGCATCCACGTCTTTGCTGCGACGAAGAACGTGGATGGCCGGGACAAGCCCGGCCATGACGACTGGAACAACTGCCGGAGCATGCAATGACCACCGACCCCCTCGTCTCCACCGAATGGCTCGCCGCCCACATCAACGATGCCAACGTCAAAGTGCTCGACGCCAGCTTCAAGCTGCCGGGCGTGCTGCCGCTGCCGAAGGATGACTATCTCGCCGCGCATCTGCCGGGCGCGGTGTTCTTCGACGTCGATGCGGTGTCTGACCATTCCAACCCCCTGCCGCACATGTATCCGAGCGCCGAGCAGTTCGGCCGCGATGTCGGCAATCTCGGCATCTCCAATGCCGATACCGTCGTGCTCTACGATGCCGGCGGCTGGGTCGCTGCGCCGCGCGCGTGGTGGATGTTTTTGGCGTTCGGCCACAGCAATGTGCGCATCCTCAATGGCGGCCTGAAGAAGTGGCGCGCCGAGGGGCGTCCGGTCGAGAGCGGCGAGGTGAAGCCGAAGCCTGCAAGCTTCAAGGCGAGCTACGATCCGAAGCGCGTGCGCAGCATGCAGCAGCTGATCGCCAATGTCGAAAGCCGCGCCGAGCAGGTGATCGACGCCCGCGCCGCCGATCGCTTCGAAGGCCGCGCGCCCGAGCCGCGCGCGGGCATCCGCTCCGGTCACATCCCCGGTGCGCGCAACGTGCCTTACAATCAGCTGTTCGATGCCGCGGCCGGCACGATGAAGCCGCTCGAGGAGCTTCGCGCCGCCTTCACCGGCGCCGGTGTCAAGCTCGATGCGCCGATCGTGACGAGCTGCGGCTCCGGCGTGTCGGCCGGCGTGCTGACGCTCGCGCTCTATCGCCTCGGGATTACCGACACCGCACTCTATGACGGCTCGTGGTCGGAATGGGGCCAGGAGAAAGGCCCGCCGATCGCGACAGGGCCGGCCTAAGGTCAGCGCGTGCGCGTGGCGGTCGTGGCGAGCGTCTGCTGCTGCTGCTGCTGCTGGCCGAACGGATCGAGTGATCGTTGTAACTGCTGAGGCGGCGGACGCCGTACGATGCGGTGACGCTTCTTCGGCTTGTGCGCGCGCGGCTTGCTCGCTTGCGTCGCGCTGCCGGCTTTGGACTTCGTCGGCGCGAGGTCGTTCAGCGCAGCCACCCTGGCTGCTGCAATGTCGCTCACGCGCGATGCCAGCGCCGGTGTCGCGGTTCGCGGCACGTCGGTGGCGCTCATCGCCGGGGCCGGCGTCGTGGTGGTGATGGAAGCACTCGTGTCGGCCAGGGTGAGTGTGTCGGCGGGCGCAGGAGCCGCAGCCTGGATCCTGGCTTGCTCGGGGGCTGTCACGTCGGTGACGGGCGCAGCCGGCTCTGCGGGTGACGCGACGGCGATCTGAGGCTCAGGCTGGACCTTGGCCTCGAGCGTCACTGCGGCCATCTGCTCGGGCGCGGTCTGGACCGCGGGCAGACCGATGCTCGGGACCTGGTCCTGCATTGCGGGCGCCGCCTCGTTGGCATCAGGTGCGACCGGCTCCACGCGGAGCGCCGCGAGCACCGGCTGGGCCGGCTCGGAGGCTTGCGCGAACACCTGCTCCTGCGGGCCGCTCCGCCAGGACGGGTTGCTGACATACTGCTCGTGGCTCGCCCGCAGCAGTGAGGCGGCTCCCAGGCCGAACACCAGGATGGAGGCAGACAGCAGGATCGCGGCAAGCAGGAAGCGAAAGCCGGGAAGCATTGACGGGTTACGAATTCCGCCCCGGCGGCTGGCCAGGGCCCACGAGCCATCTGAACGCGGTGACGATACCGATTGCCGCGTTCGCCACGCTGGATCCGAGCTCAAATCGGTGGCGAATCAGGCTGATTCGACCATATCGCAACGTCTCCGCGCCGTTCCGTAAAAATCGGGCTGATAACTCCGGCAATCTACGGCGCGATGCGATTTCCATCCCCGTGATGCAACGGAGCAACTGTGTGCGATTGCATCACAAATCGCTAAATCAGGCACAAATCAGCCTGCCATGTCTTGAATGTGCCGCTATCTTCGGTCATGTGGCCGTTAACGGCTCGGACGGGGCCCGGGGGCTATACAAGAGCGATGATGATCAAACATTTTCTGACGATATGCGCTGCCGCAACAGTCGCTGCGGCGGGAACCTCGCTCGCACAGGCCCAGAGCTATCCGGTTCAGCAGGCGCCGAGCTACGGCGCTCCGGCCGAATATCGGCCCGGCGACCGCACCCCGAATTTCGACGCGCTGGAGGATGACGACGACGCGATGCCGCAGGCCTCGCTGCCGCCGCCGGGTCCGGCTGACGATCCGCGCTACGGCCGCCCGGCCGGCGCTCCCCCGGTCTATTCGGCTGCCCCGCCGCAGGGTCCGGTGATGTCGCCCGATGATCCGCGTTACGGCCGTCCGGCTGGCGCTCCGCCCGTCTATTCCGCCGCGCCGCCGCAGGGCCCGGTGATGTCACCCGATGATCCCCGCTACGGCCGCCCTGCCGGCCCGCCCGCGGTGATCTATGCCGACCGTCCGGGCCAGGCGCCCGCCAGTGATGGCATGCGTCCGCCGGAAGCCGTTGGTGGCCCGGCCGCGACCGGAGCGATGTCGCCGCAGCCTGGTGCCGGTGGCCGGCCGATGTCGGTGGCGTCACTGCCGCCCGAGGAGCAGCCTGACGCAGCACCGGCGCAGCTGGCGGCGAACCTGCGCCGCCAGGAAGTCGCGTTCCAGACCAAGGAGCCGGCTGGCACCATCGTGGTCGATACTCCGAACACCTACCTCTATTACGTCCTCGGCAATGGCCGTGCGATCCGCTACGGCGTCCGCGTCGGCCGCGACGGCTTCACCTGGACCGGCGTGCAGAAGATCACCCGCAAGGCCGAGTGGCCGGATTGGCATCCGCCGGTGGAAATGATCGAGCGCCAGCCCTATCTGCCGCGCTTCATGGCCGGCGGCGAAGGCAATCCGCTCGGTGCCCGCGCCATGTATCTTGGCTCGACCGTCTATCGCATCCACGGCACCAACCAGCCTTCGACGATCGGCAAGTTCGTCTCCTCCGGCTGTATCGGCATGCTGAATGAGGACGTCTCGGATCTGTTCGACCGCGCCAAGGTCGGGACCCGCGTGGTGGTGATGCAGGGTAGTCCGCCGCCGGGCACCGCGACTGCGTCGGCGGCGCCTGCGCCCGGTCCCGCTCCGATGGCCGCCCAGGCAGGTCCGGTCCCCGGCACGCAGCCGACGGTGGTGCCGCCGCTGCCCGCACCGGTCACCGTGCGCTAAGCGCTAAGCGACAATTGAGATCGAGAAGGGCGTGCCATCGGCACGCCCTTCGTCGTTCGAGATCTGCGTCGCTTCAGGCGAGCTTGCGCGGCAGCTCATTACCCTCAGTGAAGGCGTCGATCGCCTCGACCATCTGGCCGTAATGGATACGCAGGCCGTCCTCGGTCGCGTAGCCGAGATGCGGCGTCAGCACGAGATTGTCGAGCTTGCGGAAGGGATGGTCGACCGGCAGCGGCTCGACCGAGAACACGTCGATGCCGGCGCCCGCGATCTTCCGTTGCTGCAAGGCTTCGAGCAGTGCCTGCTCGTCCACGATCGGCCCACGCGCAGTGTTGACGAGGAAGGCGGTCGGCTTCATCCGCGCGAGGTCCGCGCGGCTGACGAGGCCGCGTGAGCGGTCGCTCAGCACCACATGGATGGTGACGATATCGGCCTTGGCGAACAGCTCCTCCTTGGTGGCGTAGCCGACGCCGACCGCCGCGCACTTCTCCGGCGTGAGGTTGGGGCTCCAGGCGATCACGTTCATGCCGAATGTCTTGGCGATGCCGGCCATCTTGGTGCCGAGCTTGCCGAGGCCGACGATGCCGAGCGTGAGGCCCTCGATCTCGACGCCGGCAAAAGTCTGCCAGGGCTCGCCCGCATGCATGCGCGCATTCTCGCGGCCGATGCCGCGGGTCAGTTCCAGGATCAGGCCCATGGTGAGCGGCGCGGTCGGATCGCGGGAATATTGCGTGCCGCCGATGGCGACGCCGCGCGCCTTCGCGGCCTCGATGTCTATCGCGGCATTGCGCATTCCGGAGGTAAGCAGCAGCTTCAGCCTCGGCAACTTGTCGAACAGGCTCCTAGGGAACGCGGTGCGCTCACGCATCGCGCAGACGATCTCGAAATCGGCCAGCGCGCTGGCTGCGGCCTGCTCCGAGGCAAAGGGATGGCCGAACACGGTGACATCGACGCGGTCGGATAGTTTCGCCCAGTCGGCGACGTCGAGGGCGAGGTTGAAATAGTCGTCGAGAATTGCACAGCGCAGCCGCGTCATCAGCGTTCATCCATGGCGAGAGGTGGCGCGTCAGTCGGAGGGGCGCCACCGTCGGAACCGGGCCATGGTTGCGCGCAATCATGCTTGCGTGCAAGCAGTCTGGGTCTTCAAAAATCCGTAGGCAAAATCCGAGAGAGAGAGAGCGGCGGCTCAGACCTTGCGGGGCTTCAGCCGGATCGGCGCATCCATGCCGTGCTTGGCGCGCCAGGCAGGGCCGGGGCCACGCATGTAGTGCAGTTCGGGCCGGTAGGGGTTGAAAGCGGTGGCGAAGAAGCGCTTCCAGAAGCCCTTGATCTCCGAGACGAGCGCAGAGGTGCGGCCGGCTTGTGCCGGAACAGGAAGGGAATGGGTCTCGATCAGAGCCATGATGGGCCTCGCTGTGCTCCCCGTTCATTCTGAGCGGGTGGCGCTGTTGCCGCGCGAAACCGAGCTTTGGCCTGCTTTATTAAAAAATGGTTTCAATTGTCCGGATCGGGCTCCGGATGGTATCTGCCCAGTATTCATCCGTGGTGAACGGGGGGAAAACATTGCCCTTTGGGGGCGGGATCGCTACATCGGCAGCAAGCAAATATCCTCAAATTGAAGGTTTCACGGGACCGATGGCGCGCCAATTTGTCTACTTCATGGACGGCCTGACCAAGAGCTACCCGACCCGCAAGGTGCTCGACAATATCCGCCTGAGCTTTTACCCGGACGCCAAGATCGGCGTTCTCGGCGTCAACGGCTCCGGTAAGTCGACCCTGCTCAAGATCATGGCGGGCCTGGACAAGGAGTACACCGGCGAGGCCTGGGTCGCCGAGGGCGCGCGCGTCGGCTATCTCGAGCAGGAGCCGCACCTCGATCCGAAGCTGTCCGTGCGCGAGAACGTCATGCTGGGCGTCGCCAAGCAGAAGGCCATCCTCGATCGCTACAATGAGCTGGCGATGAATTATTCCGAGGAGACCGCAGACGAGATGACCAAGCTGCAGGACGAGATCGAGGCCCAGGGCCTCTGGGATCTCGACAGCAAGGTCGACCAGGCCATGGACGCGCTGCGCTGCCCGCCCGACGATGCCGACGTCACGAAACTCTCCGGCGGTGAGCGCCGCCGCGTCGCGCTGTGCAAGCTGTTGCTCGACCAGCCCGAGCTGCTGCTGCTGGACGAACCGACCAACCATCTCGACGCCGAGTCGGTGTCGTGGCTCGAAGGCCATCTGCGCAGCTATCCCGGCGCGATCCTGATCGTCACCCACGATCGCTACTTCCTCGACAACGTCACGAGCTGGATCCTCGAGCTCGATCGCGGCAAGGGCATTCCCTACGAGGGCAACTACTCCTCCTGGCTGGTGCAGAAGCAGAAGCGGCTCGAGCAGGAAGGCCGCGAGGACGCCGCGCACCAGAAGACGATTGCACGCGAGCAGGAGTGGGTGGCCTCTTCGCCGAAGGCACGTCAGGCCAAGTCGAAGGCGCGCTACCAGCGCTATGAGGATCTGCTCAAGCAGGCGAGCGAGAAGCAGACCCAGACCGCGCAGATCATCATTCCCGTCGCCGAGCGGCTCGGCGCCAATGTCGTGGATTTCGAGGCCCTCAGCAAAGGCTATGGCGATCGCCTGCTGATCGACGATCTCACCTTCAAGCTGCCGCCCGGCGGCATCGTCGGCGTGATCGGGGCGAACGGCGCCGGCAAGACCACGTTGTTCAAGATGATCACCGAGCAGGAGCAGCCGGACAAGGGCACCATCACGGTCGGGGAGACCGTGCATCTCGGTTATGTCGACCAGTCGCGCGACGCGCTCGACGGCAGCAAGAACGTGTGGGAGGAGATCTCCGGCGGCAACGAGCTGATCCTGCTCGGCAAGAAGGAAGTCAACTCGCGCGGCTATTGCTCGTCGTTCAACTTCAAGGGCGCCGACCAGCAGAAGAAGGTCGGTGCGCTCTCCGGTGGTGAGCGCAACCGCGTCCATCTCGCCAAGATGCTGAAGTCCGGCGCCAACGTGCTGCTGCTCGACGAACCGACCAACGACCTCGACGTCGACACGCTGCGCGCGCTCGAAGAGGCGCTGGAGGATTTCGCCGGCTGCGCCGTCATCATCAGCCATGATCGCTGGTTCCTCGACCGCATCGCCACCCACATCCTGTCCTTCGAAGGCGACAGCCACGTCGAGTGGTTCGAAGGCAACTTCCAGGATTACGAAAAGGACAAGATGCGCCGGCTCGGCCAGGACAGCGTCATTCCGCACCGCGTGAAGTACAAGAAGCTGACGCGGTGACTGCGTGATGATGCGGCGGGCGCTCATCGCTGCGGTGATCGTGATCACCTGTGGCTGGTCGTCCGCCCAGGCCGCCGATGCAGCCTTCACGCAATTCATCGCCTCGCTCTGGCCGGAAGCGCAAGAGGCCGGCGTCTCGCGCGCGACGTTCGATCAACAGACGCGCGGGCTCGAGCCGGATTACAAGCTGCCTGATCTGATCCTGCCCGGGCGGCCCGCGACCGGCGCGCCATCGCAGGCCGAGTTCGTGCAGGTGCCGGCGGACTATGTCAGGGAAGGCTCGATTGCGAATCTCGCGGGCGAGGGGCAGCGGTTGCTGCAGAAATACAATGCCGCGCTGACGAAGATCGAGAAGAATTCCGGCGTGCCGGCCACCGTCATGCTCGCGATCTGGGGCCGCGAGACCGACTACGGCCGCTACACGCTGCCCTACGATCTCGTTCGCGTGCTGGCGACGCAGGCCTATGTCGGCCGGCGCAAGGACACCTATCGCAACGAGTTCATCCTCTCGCTGAAGATCCTCGGCGAGGGCGTGGTGACGCGCAAGGACATGCGCTCGTCCTGGGCCGGCGCCACCGGGCTCACGCAGTTCCTGCCGTCCGAATATTACAAGCACGGCGTCGATTTCGACGGCGACGGCCGCATCGACATCTGGCACTCGGTGCCGGATGCGCTGGCCTCTGCTGCGCAGCAGCTCGTCAACAAGGGCTGGCAGGGCGGTGTGCGCTGGGCCTATGAGGTGAAGGCGCCGGCGAAGGTCGACTGCACCACCGGCGTGCCCGAGGTGACGAAGCCGATCGGCCAGTGGTTGCGTGAAGGCTTTGTGCCGGTGCGCGGCGAGCGGCTCAGCGCGGCGGAGCAGGCGCAGCCGGCATCACTGCTCCAGCCGGAGGGCATCTATGGTCCGGCGTTCCTGACCACGAAGAACTACTTCGTCATCAAGGAATATAATTTCTCCGATCTCTATGTGCTGTTCGTCGGTCATCTGAGCGACCGCATGACGAGCCCGCTCCCGTTCGCGACGCCGTGGTCCGCGTCGAAGCAATTGCGCACCAAGGACGTCGAGACGATGCAGCGCGGGCTGACGCGCGCCGGGCTCTACAAGGACAAGATCGACGGCAAGGCCGGCATGCAGACGCGCGCAGCTCTCGGCGCCTATCAGAAGTCGGCCGGGCTCAAGGTCGATTGCTGGCCGAGCGAAGAGGTGCTGCGTTCGATCCAGGCGGCGCGCTAACAAAGCCGCCAAAAAAGAAAAAGCCCGGCCGATGGTCGCGGCCGGGCTTCGATCGCGGCGCTCATGAGCGCCTTGCGATCAGATCAGTAGCAGACGCGAACCGGACGAACGGTCCAGCCATAGCCGTCCCAATAGCGCTGGCGCTGCCAGTAGCAGGGCGGGGGCGGCGGGCCGGGCTCGGCCACGTACACCGGTCCGCCGTAAGCGGGACGGCTCGACGCGATGGCGCCGCCGATGATCGCGCCGCCGAGCAGGCCGGCCGCGATGCCGACACCGACGCCGTCATGGGCCTGCGCGGACGGAGTGGCGGTCACCAGCGAACCGGCGACCGTCGCAACCGTGAGGGCGGCAACAATAGTCTTCTTCATGCTCTTGGCTCTCCTGGGAGATGGACGCATCTCGTTAGGAGCGTCCGGGTTTGAAAGGTTCACGCACACGCTGATGGAATTGGCCTTGCAGCTAGGAAGCGCGCAAATGGTCAATCCACGGTAAACGCACACAGAGCTGTGACGAGAAAAAGCGGTCTTTTTCGGGCCCGGAGATGAACGGCGCATCCGTTGTGAACCGGCTCAACTCAGTCGACTGAATCGAACCGGCGCTAACGCGCCTCAGCCACAGACTCGGACGCGACGGATGCGCCAGGCGTAGCCGTCCCAGAAGCGCTGCTTCTGCCAGACACAGCCATCGCCGTAATAGTCGTCGGCGACGTAGCCGGGACCCGGCGCGTAATAACGGGGCGGATAGTAGCCGGGGCCGTAGCCCGGACCATACGCGTAGCCGGGACCTGGTCCGTAATAATACGGAGAGGCTAGCGCGCCACCGACGATGGCGCCGCCGATGATCCCGGCAGCGACGCCGGCAGCGACACCACGCTGTGCATGGGCCGGCATACCTGCAGCCAAAACCAAGGTGGCGGCGGCAGCGACCGCCATAACCGACTTCTTCATTTGGGCGACCTTTCACAGCGAATGCGGAACTCTTGCGGCCAAAGTTCCATACTTCGTTTGAACGATCAATGAACGGCGCATCGGCCGGGTGCGACCAATTGGTAGAAATGGCCGATTTCATGCCTGGGAGGCGAACATGAACATCCTGACCAATGCCCTGATCGCCGTCGCGGCCGTCGGCGTGGTCGGCTATGCCCTGATGAGCCATTTACAGAGCCGCGCCCCACGCCCGCGCGCCCGGGCAGGCGGCGACGGCGGAAGCGATACTTATTCGGATACCACGAATGAGGGCGTCTCGCTCGGAAGCTGGTTCTCCAGCGACAGTTCCGGAAGCTCAACCGACAGCGGAGGCTGCTCCACGAGCGATAGCGGCGGGGGTGGAGATTGCGGAGGCGGGAGCGATGGTGGGGGAGGCGGGAGCAGCGATTAGGCCCGATCAGACATCATCTTGATCCAGCGCAACTCTCTATTTTAGAGCCGTTCTAGGCCTGTTTCCGGGCCAGTTTGGAATAGCTTGAAATACCGGTTTTTCCTTTTGCATCCGGACGGCTCCTTAAATATCGATGATGGCGCATCACCGAAGGGCCTACCGCTTCCATGATCGTTTGTTCCTGTAACGTGCTGAGCGATGACGACATCCGCGCCGCCGTCGCCGAGTCCGACGATGCCGTGCGTCATGCCAAGCAGATCTATGGATGCCTCGGCTGCAGCGCCGAATGCGGCCGCTGCGCCCGCACCATCAAGACCATTATCGACGAAGCGCTCGGCCCCTGTGCCAAGTCGTGCTGCTCCGGCTGTCCGCACAGCCACACCGTGGCCGCCAATGACGAGGCGGCCCAGCCTGCCCAGTTCGCCCTCGCGGCCTGCTGAAAACTTCCGCAAATTTGGCTGAGCTTTCCCCGGCCGCGTCTCCGTAGCCGGTTGCCCTCGCTCGTAAACTCATTTAGAAGCGTTCTAAACTCGGTTTAGGACCGATTTGGACTGCAAGAGCTGGAGTGAACCATGCAGGGCGACGCAAAAGTTATCGACTATCTCAACAAGGCGCTGCGTCACGAACTGACTGCGATCAACCAGTACTGGCTGCACTACCGCTTTCTCGACAATTGGGGTCTCCGCGACATGGCCAAGGTCTGGCGCAAAGAGTCCATCGAGGAGATGGAGCACGCCGACAAGCTCACTGAGCGGATTTTGTTCTTCGACGGCTTCCCGAACATGCAGGTGCTCGATCCCCTGCGCATCGGTCAGAACGTCAAGGAGATCATCGAGTGCGATCTCGCCGCCGAGATGAGCGCGCGGGCGCTCTACCAGGAGGCGGCGACCTACTGCCACAGCGTCAAAGACTACGTCACGCGCGACCTGTTCGAGAAGCTGATGAGCGACGAGGAGCATCACATCGACTTCCTCGAAACCCAGCTCGACCTGATCGGCCGCATCGGCCTCGAGCTCTACACCCAGAAGCACGTCGGCGGGCTCGAGGGCGAGGGGCACTAAGCTCCGGCGGCAGCCGCGCACTCCAACGTCGTCCCGGCGAAGGCCGCGACGACGCTGTGATCTAGAGCTGCGTCTTGTAGCGCTCTTCCACGATCTCCTGGCTCTCCGGCTCGCCGAGGCTGGTCTGGTCGTGGATGACCTGGCTGATGCTCGGCATCACCGAGCGCTGCACCTTCTCCGGCGCCCAGAGCTTTGAGCGCATCAGCGCCTTGCCGCAGTGGAAATAAACTTCGTTGACAGCAACGCTCAGCACCGCGCGCGGCGGCTTGCCGAACTCGACCATCGAAGCGAGCAAATCCGGGTCGGCCGACAGCGCGCCGCGCCCACCGACGCGCAGCGTCTCGTCGATGCCCGGCACGAAGAACAGCAGATGCACGAAGCCCGAGCCCTCGACGACGTTGCGGAAACTGTCGATGCGGTTGTTGCCGGCACGGTCGGGCATCAGTAGTTGATTGGGGCCGGCGACGTGGACGAAGCCGATGCTGCCGCCGCGCGGCGAGGCGTCGACGCTGCCGTCGGTGCCTGATGTCGCGAGCACGCAGAACGGCGACATCTCGATGAACTTCTTCGCATGCACGTCGATCGCGGGACGCGCCTTTGCGATCACGCGCGGGGTCGGCTTCGCATAGATGGTGGCGAGGTCTTCGGCGCAAAGGTCGGTCAACGGCATGCCTCCAGATCGGTTCGGCGTCAAACTACCCGATCGGGCCATGTCCGCCAACGATATCTATCTTAAGACGTTAAACTGCGTCGGCGGGCACGAAGCAATTGATGATGATGGTGCCGCGGTGGTGGACGTACCACACCACGGCCTGGCCGACCGGATTGCCGCGATCGCGGATGATGGCGCGCTCGGGCACCTCCATCCATTGTCCCTCGATCGGCACCCAATACGTGCCTTTGCGCACGTCGTAGTCGGTGCGATGGCCATCGGAGATGTCGCAGCAAGGTACGCCGTTCGGCGCGATTACACTCTTGAACCAGGCGCGGATGTCGGGCGAAACGTTGTCGTACTGGCCGTTGTCGAACGCGAACGCGGCGCTCGTCATCGCGGCGAGCCAAACGCACAGCGCAAGCCTGTGCATGCGATCCTCCTCATCGCGTGTCGATTCGTATCGTTGACGCGATTAAGCCCGAGCCGTCGGCTCATTGCATGCTCAAATAATATGCGGCGCCGAGGCGCCGCATATGATGCGTTGCGATATCGGGGCAGCTCTGGCGATGCCTACATCGTGCGCTGCGGCGCGGTTTGCAGCAGTTGCCGAACCTGCTCGCTGTAGAATTTTGCGTTGCCGGTGGTGCCGTGGCCGCGCGTCTCGGTGGTTGCGGGGATGAGATACAGCTTGCCGTTCTTGACCCGCTTCATCGCAGCGTCCGTCACGCCGGTCTCTGGCGGGTTGCGCTCGTCGTCGGCGGAATTGACCAGCAACAGCGAGGCCTCGATTTCCTCCAGCTTTTCGGCGGCATTGTAGTCGTGCGAGGACTCCCACTGGTAGACGAAGTCGTTGGCATCCGCCGTGATCGGCGTCGCCAGCCGTTCGTCGACGATCTTGTCCGCCTTCGCCGCGGTCGGCGCCTGTTGCTGATAGGCGAGTGTGCCGCCGATGCTGGCGATGCCGTAGGCCGTGATGGCGTACTTCATCATGCGCGGCTGGCTGGCGTAATTGCCGCCATTGTAATCGGGATCGTTGCGGATGGTGTCGAGCATGATCCGCCGCATCATCCAGTTGCGCGACGCCATTTCGCTCGGCTGCGAGGCCATCGGCACCAGCGCGTCCATGTCCTTGGGATATGCCTCGCCCCACAGCCAGGTCTGCATTCCGCCCATGGAATTGCCGATCACGAGCCGCAGATGCTTGACGCCGAGGCCTTCGGTTACGAGGCGATGCTGCGCCTCGACCATGTCGTCGTAATTGTATTTCGGGAAGCTCGTCTTCATGCCGTCGGACGGCTTTGACGATTTGCCGTGGCCGATCGCGTCGGGAATGATGATGTAATATTTGGACGCATCGAGCGGCTGTCCGGCGCCGAACATCTCGCCGGCGAAGGCGGGTGTCAGCATGCTCGCGCCCGAGCCGCCGGTGCCGTGCAGCACCAGCACCGGTTGTCCGGTCGGTTCACCGACAGTGGTGTAATGCAGCTTCAGCTCCGGCATGACTTCGCCGGTGTGGAACTTGAAATCCCTGGCGACCCAATCGCCTTGTTTCGGCGCCGGATAGTCGGCGGCGAATACCGATGTCGAGATGGACAGCACAACGGCCGACAGCGCCGCGCAAGAAACTTTCATGTTTGTCTCCCAAATGTGCGGCTCATGGCTCGTGGCCGCGTTGCGCGCGATCTTATCAGCAGGCCGCCTGGGATCGAGAGCGGACCGCTGCTCACCCCCTGAAAAACATTCCCTCGATGTTGCGGCGCGCAAGTGGAATATTCGGACCCCTGTGACATGCGGCTGCATGCGATGTAGAATTTCGGCTTCTCCATCCGTCCTTGGATCAAATCGGGCTTCTACGGGAGAGACTGCATGTGCCGCAACATCAAGACGCTGTTCAATTTCGAGCCGCCCGCGACCGAGGACGAGATTCATGCCAGCGCGCTCCAGTTCGTGCGAAAGCTCTCCGGCTTCAACAAGCCGTCGCAGGCCAATGAGGCGGCATTCGACCGCGCGGTCGCCGAGGTCTCGGAGGCTGCGCGAAAACTGCTGACCTCGCTGCACACCCATGCACCGACGCGCGACCGCGAGGTCGAGGCGGAAAAAGCGAAGGAACGTTCGCGGCTGCGCTTCGGTTAGCGGTTCCGCCGGGCACGACCGTGATCTGGCTCACGGAAGCGATGCCCATCACGCGCGATGATGTTCGCCGGGGTTTTGACAACCCGGAGCACGATCATGAGCCGCCGCCTTATTCCACTGAAAGCAGGTGCCATCGTTTTCACGCTGTTGTGGACCGCGTGGATGATGTGGTGGAGCGGCTCGTTCTCGAGCGCGAATGTGGTGATCCTGGCCGTTTGCGGCGCAGCGGTGGGTTATCTCTGGTACCGCGCCATGCGCTGGCAATTCGAGCGCATGGGCATGCTGCCGCGGCGTGAGGATCAGGCGAAGTAGGCGCCTGCTGGTCCTAGTGGCCGTGCTTCTTCTTTTTCTTCTTTTTCTTGTGCGCGTCGCCTTCGGCATCGTCGCTCTCGGCGTCGTCGTCGGAGGACGCATCTTCAGCCTCGTGCACGGCGGCCTCTAACGCGGCGCGCTCCGCGGCCTCCTGCTCGCGCTGGCGGCGACGCTCGTCCCAGGCGTCGAACAACTGCTCGAGCCACGGCAGCACCTGCTCGATCGACGGCAATTGGCCGGGCGGACCGGCCTCGCCGCGCGGGCCTTGAGGGCCGGCGGGGCCTTGCGGACCCACGGCGCCCTGCGGTCCGGCTGTGCCACGCGCACCGGCTTCGCCCGGCTTGCCCGGCAGACCGGCCTTGCCCTGCGCTCCGGCCTTTCCGGCCGGTCCCGGCTTGCCCTGCGGTCCCGGCTTGCCGCGTGCGCCGTCGGGGCCCCGCTTGCCCGGATGACCCTGCGGCCCCGGCCGTCCCGGCTCGCCCTGCCGTCCGCGCGGACCCTGAGATCCCTGCCGTCGCTGATCGTCTGCCACGCCGCTGCTCCTTCTGCGCACGCAAGCTACTTAGCGGCGTTTGACGACAGCAGCAATTCCGCCCGCGCATGATGCCGGGCTTGATTAACATCAATCGGCCCGACGGGGCACGGCCCCACGCGTCAATCGTGATACGCCGGCACCTCGATGCCGGAGGCCGCGTACAGCCTGATCTTATTGCGCAGCGTGCGCACCGACAGGCCGAGCACGCGCGAGGCGCGCGTGCGGTTGCCGTCGCAGCGCGCGAGCGTCTGAAGCACGAGCTCACGCTCGACCTCGCCGACGGTCGCGCCGATCAAAAGTGGAACGATCTCGTTGGGTGCAAGGAATTGCGCGCCTTGCTCGGGCGCCGCGACGTGAACAGTGGTCATCAACATACTCCCCGATCAACGCCCGCTTCCATCGTTGGAAGCGGATCGAGAACAACGACCCCCAAGCCGTAGATCTACGGTGGCCGGGTTTGGTTAATGAAAGGTTAATCGCGCGCCATCGCACGAATTGACCTTGGGAATGCCGCCGCGCCGCCGCGATTGGCACGAGATGCATAGCGATGCGGACCGATCTCGCCTCTCACACTGTGCGATATCCGCCGTCCACCATCACGATTGTTCCCGTGACGTAGGACGACAGGTCCGAGGCGAGGAAGATCGCGGGGCCGACGATGTCCTCGGGCTTGCCGGCGCGCGCGAGCGGAGTGTGATCGACGAAGGCCTGCACCAGCGCGGGATTGGTGGCGCGTACATTGGCGTTGAGATTGGTCTCGATGAAGCCCGGCCCGATCGCGTTGACGCGCACGCCCTCCTTGCCGAGCTCGACCGCGAGCGCCTTGGTGAAGCCGAGCACGCCATGCTTCGAGGTCGTGTACGCCGCCGAGCTTGGCGTGCGCAGATGCACGAAAGACTGGATCGAGCCGATATTGACAATGCGGCCCTTGCTCGCGCGCAACGGCGCGAGAAAGGCCTGCGTCGTATTGAAGACGCCGTTGAGGTTGAGCGAGATGATGTCGTTCCAGTCCTTCGCCACGGTCTCCGTCTCCGCGGTGAAGGGGTTGCGGCGGGTGATGCCGGCATTGTTGACGAGGATCGAGACCTGCCCGACCTTGTCGGCGACGGTCTTTGCCAGCGCAAAGCAATCGTCGCGCCTGGTGACGTCGAGCGCAAAGCTCTCGGCCTTGCCGCCGGCCTTGCGGATCTCTTGGGCCGCCTCCGCGACCGTTTCGGCATTGACGTCGAGCAGCACGACCTGCGCACCCTCGCGCGCATAGCCGGCGGCGATCGCCCGGCCGATGCCGGAACCCGCGCCCGTGACGACAGCGATGTGGTTTGCAAGCAATGCCATGACATTTTCCTCCCGGATTCGTTTCTAAGTTTCATGAAAGGCTAACTCGAAATTAAGGGGTCGGAAACGGCCGCCTTGGCATACTGATTCCCATTGCTAAACGTTGCGCGCATGATGGAACGACTTGAATCCTGGAAATTGGCGCTCGAGCGCCTGCGGTCGGCGGAATTCGCCGACTGGGCCGAGGTAGGGCGGCTGGTGGCCGAGATCGTGCGGATGAGCAGCGACGCCACGCTGCGGCAGGCCGCCGAGCAGGCGCTGCCCGTGCTGCGCCAAGCCGCGGACAATGACGACCACGGCGTCACGCTGGCGGCCCGGCGCCGCCTAGGCGTGATCCTTGATGTCGTCCATGATCTGACCGCGCCGCGCTTCGGCCGCCGCAACGCGGCGCCGAAGAAACTGTCCAGCGAGGATCGCGCGCGCAAGATGCTGGGCCTGCCGCTCGCCGTGCAGCTCACCTGCGACGACATCAACCAGGCCTATCGCCGCGCCGCCAAGGGCATACATCCCGACCAGGGCGGCAGCGCGCAGGCCTTCATCGACCTTTCCACCGCGCGCGACGTTTTGATTCATCCCGGCGCGCACAAGGACGCGTGAGGGCGCCTCAGCTCTTGTTGACGCAGCTCGGATAGGGCGCGGCGTGATCGGGCAGAGGTCGATCGGGCTCAGATCGCGCAGGCGGGCTTCCCAGCGGTCGTCGTTGACCGGCGGCTCGTCGCTTTCGGGGCCGCGCTCGGCCCATTGGATGGTGTAATAGTCGGTCGCGCCCTTGAGCGTGATCAGCAGCGCGGTTTCGCTGTGCCGCGTCGGGCCGCTGTCGATGCGGCCGCATCCGATCACGGCAACAAAGCCCTCGAAGCGGCCGAACGTGGTGGCGCCCAGCGGCCTGGCGGCAAAGCTGTCGGGACAGGCCGTCTTGAACCGGCCTGCGATGGTGCCTGCGAAGATCTGCGGCGATGCGCCTGGCGTCAGCGTCATGCCCTTCTCGCCGGTGACCGTGATCATCTGCGTCCAGCGCTCGGGCGTCTCGCCCGTGAGCACGGCTTCGCGGATGTAGTGGCCGCCTTTGGTGTTCTCGAACACGGCCGCGAAAGTCGACGGCATCGCGAAACTGACGAGCTGGCTGAAGATCGGCGAGATCACGCGAAGGGATTGCGGAGCCTGCGCCTGCGCCGTTGCGGCGAGCAGGAGCGATGCGGTGAGAGCGGCTAGCATCATCGTCCGTGCGCGCATCGGCCTGCTCCAAAAATCCGGGTTAAAAAAACGACCGGGCAAGGATGCTGGCATCGCATCCTTGCCCGGCCCTTGTCGTCCGCCAATCGAATTCTTACCAGCTGCAGTGACCGGCCTTCAACGCGTGATCCTTCAGGGCGAGCGGACTGGCGGATCGGCTCAGAGCGTGCAGCGGCGCTCGGCGCGCAGCTTGATCTGGAGCTCGGAGGCGGCCGTGAAGGTCGGGACCGGCTTGCTGACGACCTTGTAAGTCGAGGCGCCCCACTGGAACGGCTTGTAGCGGAGGTCTTCGTTCCAGACCTGGCAGATGCCGGTGTTGTCCCAGCGGATCACGTAATAGCCGACCGCCGCGGAGGCCGGCACGGCAAACACGGAGGTGGCGATGCCGGCAACGGCACAGAGGGCGAGAACGCGACGCATGCAAAATCTCCTGATGGGGAAGTGTGACCTGAAAATTCGTGCGGTAAAAGCAGGTCCTTTGCAAGCCGAGGAGCGGCCGTTCACGGATATGTCAGATGGAGTCGTGCACTTGGTTCGGCCGAGTGCCCGGCAAGACACACGCGCTCAGCATGGCTCACTTCGCCAGCGAGGCCACCGCCTCGATCTCGATCAGCATCTTTGGATCGGGCAGTGCCTGCACCACGCAGGTGGTGCGTGCAGGAAAAGGCGGCGGGCCGAACGCGCCGGCATAGAGCGCATTCATCGCGGCAACGTCTGAGGCGCGGGTCAAGAGCACGTTGACCTTGGCGAGGTCGCGCGTCGTGACGCCGGCCTCGTCGAGCACGCGCTTGATGTTGACGACGACATTGGCGAACTGCGCCTCGAAGCCGTCGGGCAGCGCACCGTTGGCGTCGAAGCCGGGAATGCCGGAGACGAACAGCAGGTCGCCGACGCGGGTCGCGAACGAGAGCGGCGGCGCCTTGACATGCGGCGGGGGCGCGAAATGCTGGATCGGCATGGGGACCTCGGATGTAACATTGATGGCGTTCGCAGGAAGCGTAGCGGCATGCGGGGCTTGCTCCAACAGGAAACGCGAAAACAACCCCATGCACAGTAGAAATGATTGGCGGAATTGGAATTCGGGAAGGAAGAAATATCGCTTGACCCGTCGGGCAAAACACCGGCAGGATGGCATGGTGGCGATCATGCCCGAGAGGCCGGAATCCATCCACCCGTCATTGCGAGCGCAGCGAAGCAATCCAGACTGCCTCCGCGGAAAGATTCTGGATTGCTTCGCTCCGCTCGCAATGACGGAGGATGCGGACCTTCCGCGAGTCCAGTCGCCACCGCACTTGCAGAAACTCCCCCCATCATGTTGCCGCCGCGATCGATCGGATAGATTGCAGCATCTGATTCGCATTCCCCTTGAAAAATAGCCCCCGGAGACGCCCCATGAAGATTGCTTCCACCTTGCGTGCCGCGCTCGTCGCCATTGCCGCGCTGGCCGGCCTCTCGACCGCGGCGCAGGCCGATGGCGGCACCGTGGTGCTGACGATCTACAAGGCGGGCTGGTTCATCGGCGGTTCTGGCGGGAGCGGCGTGCTGAACTTCCGCGGCCGTTCCTATTCGCTCTCGACCGGCGGGCTCGATTACGGGCTGGTCTTCGGCGGCTCCAAGACCGTGCTGCGCGGCCGCGTCTCCAACATCAACCGTCCTTCCGATGTCGCCGGCGTCTACGGCGCCGCCGGTGCCGGCCTCGCCGTCGGCCGCGGCGCCCGCGCCATCGTGCTGACCAACCAGAAGGGCGCGGTGCTGGAGCTGTCGGGCTACCAGACCGGCCTGATGGCGAACGCGGATCTGAGCGGGCTTGCGATTACGATGCGGTAGAGGACGGTGTCGCAGGACTCGGTGCCGTAGGGTGGGCAAAGGCGCGCAAGCGCCGTGCCCACCATCGGTGTCCGCGACATACGAAAAAGTTGGTGGGCACGCTTCCGCTTTGCCCACCCTACAGGACCTGCGGACTACGCGCTCACCATCGCATGAACCCGCTCGCAATGCGCGACGAGGTTGTTCTGCGCATCGACGAACGCCTTCAGCGGCGTCGGAATCGGAAAGTAATAGATGTTCGCGATGAAGCCGTAGATGCCGGCATCGCAGCTGGTCGGCCGCTCGCCATCCACAAAGCCGTTCGCGGGCACGATCTCGGCCAGCACCTGCAAGTCAGCCAGCCCTCGCGCATAAGCCTGCTCGGGCGCGTAGCGGCCGATGCCCTGGTAGTGATAGCGCTGCGCATTGTAGGCCTTCGCCTTCTCGAACCCGGCGGCATCGATCTGCGGATGCTGCGCGATGAAGCCGTCGCGAAATGCGGGATAATAACGCTCGTCCTTCCAGCGCGAATAGGACATCACCCAGTAGAGATCATCCAGCATGCGCGTGACGAAATGATGGGTGCGGCGCTGCGCAGGCGACAGCGCGGCATCGATGGTCAGATGATACTTCGCAATCGCGTGCGCGATGATCGTCTCGCTGTCGCCGATGGTCTCGCCGTCATCGACGACATAAGGCAGCTGCCCGCGTGGGGCTGTGGAGGCATCGAACACGTGCTCGTGCACGAACGTGACGCCGGCGAGCTTCAGGAAGGCATAGACCTTGAGCCCGTAGCCGTTGTTGTCGGCGACGCCGAACAATTGCGGGTAGGAATAGAGGGTCAGCATGGTGGCTCCGTTTATTCGCGGGCCGGTTCGTCCGCCCGTGTGCCGGTGATGTTCGCCTGTGCGCGCTTGCTGGCGCGGATCATCAGGAACGATCCTGATGTGCCCGGCAGCCGCCAGCGACCGTCGATCTCGGTTGCCTCTCCGTTCATGATGCCGTCGTACTGGACAATGTCGAAGCCGTAACCCGGCGGCTCGTAGCGCTTGACAAAGGACACGACGCTACCGGCGCGATGGCCCGTGACCGAGGCGCTGTGGGTGCGTAAGGGGCAGCGCGGATTCGAGCAGGGTTCGGTGACGTGGCCTTCGATCGCGCCGCCGGCCTCGACCAGCGTCGCCGTGAAGGTGACCATTCCCGTGCCGGGTTGGATGTAAGTGCCGTCCCAGACACCGGAGAGATCGTCGCTCACAGCAGTGGCTTCCTCGACATGATGAGCGCCGGTTGAGGCCCGGCTGTTCCGTCCCACGTTCTTCCGCTCCAAGTCGTATCGCCGCCATCACGCCCTTGCAATAGTCCGCACGCGACGTCGATCGATCGGAGGATGCCAACCGTTCGGCGGGCGGAATTTGGAGAGGCAATCGCTGTAGCACTGTGGCCGGAAGCTGGTACATTGATGCTGATTTCCTCACCCCGTCGCGAGAGCTGCGCATGCTCGACAGTTTCGTATGGCCCGAGCCTGACGGGGCTCCCGACGAGATACTGTTCCGCAACGTCCGCGAACACGGCTGTCATCTGATGGGCATCGCCGCTGAGGCGCAGGCCCCGGCTTATGTTTTCTCGATCGGTCTCTACCTCAATTACGCGCACGCCGAACTGGTCTTGTTCGGGCTCGACCCAACAGACGCTTGCGCTGTTATCAACGCCGTTCGCGACCGCGCTGCTGCGGGACAGCGCTACGTCGCCGGCGACGTCTGCGACGACCTTCCGCTCGATCGGAAGGTCTGCTTCGTCGAGGTGCCGCTCGAGGTCTACGATGCCTATCTGGGCACGGCGATCTGGTTCTATGCAAAGCTGCCGCGGCCGTTTCCCTGCCTCCAGATCGTGTGGCCGGATCAGGACGGGCGGTTTCCATGGGAGGCTGGATGCGATGCGCGGCTGAAGGATCATCAGCCGCTGTTGCGGCCGCTTTCGTGAGAGGCTGATCCAGCGTGGTCGCAAAAGGTGCCGTAGGCTGGGCAAAGGCGCGCAAGCGCCGTGCCCACCATCGGTGTCAGTGGTACGCGAGAAAGTTGGTGGGCACGTTTCCGCTTTGCCCACCCTACGAGACTTGCAATAATCCGCGCGCGACGTCGATTAATCGGAGGATGCCCGGCATCAACGGTTTGGCGGAGGCCAGGCAACCTCTCGGGATCGAAAAAAGTGCTGTTCCGCCTGTCGGATCACCGGCCGCGCGTTCGTCCTTCGAGCGACGGCGCGCGCGTGCGCGTCCGGTTTCGCAGAAGGATATCCGCACATGACGTCCATCACGCCGTTTCTCTGGTTCGACAACAACGTTCCGGAGGCCGTCGCCTTCTACAAATCGGTGTTCCCCAACGCCAAGGTCGAGACCGTCAGCGACTTCATGGCGGTGTTCGAGCTGGAAGGGCAGCGCTTCAACGCGCTCAACGGCGGGCCGCAGCACCGCTTCAACGAGGCGGTGTCGTTCTTCATCAGCGTGGAGACGCAAGGCGAGGTGGACTATTTCTGGAGCCGCCTCACCGCCGACGGCGGTGCGGAATCCAAATGCGGCTGGCTCAAGGATAAATTTGGGCTCTCCTGGCAGGTGGTTCCGACAGCGCTTGGCCGCTATCTCGGCGACCCCGACCGGACCAAGGCCAACCGCGTCATGCAGGCCATGATGGGGATGAAGAAGATCGTGGTTGCCGATTTGGACAAGGCGTATGCAGGGTGAGGGCTGACGGTGCGGTAGGGTGGGCAAAGGCGCGCTGTTCGCGCGCCGTGCCCACCGTTCTGGCGGATTTGTGGAGAGATGGTGGGCACGGCGCAAGGGCGCCTTTGCCCACCCTACGAAGCCGGCGATCCGCTTCGCCAACTCGCCTTTGAATCACTATACTGCCGACCATCGGCTGAATGGTGATCTCATGGGAAGCGAATTGGCGGGCAAGGTTGCCGCCGTGACCGGGGCCGCGTCGGGCATCGGGTTGGCGAGTGCCGAGGCGATGCTGGCCGCGGGCGCGCGCGTGGTGATGCTCGACCGCGACGAGGCCGCGCTGAAGGCGGTTGGCAACAAGCATGGCGACGCGGTGATCCCGCTGGTCGTCGACCTCCTGGATCCCAAAGACTGCGCAACGCTGCTGCCGCGCGTTCTGGAGACGGCAGGGCAGCTCGACATCCTGCATGCGAATGCGGGCACCTATGTCGGTGGCGATCTGGTCGATGCCGACAATATGGCGATCGACCGGATGCTGAACCTCAATGTCAACGTCGTGATGAAGAATGTGCACGACGTGCTGCCGCACATGATCGCGCGCCGGACCGGCGACATCATCGTCACGAGTTCTCTTGCCGCGCATTTTCCGACGCCGTGGGAGCCGGTCTATGCGTCGTCCAAATGGGCGATCAACTGCTTTGTCCAGACGGTGCGGCGCCAGGTCTTCAAGCACGGCATTCGCGTCGGCTCGATCTCGCCCGGCCCGGTCGTCACCTCGCTGCTCGCGGACTGGCCGCCCGAGAAGCTGCAGGAAGCCAGAGACTCCGGCAGCCTGCTGGAGGCCAGCCAAGTGGCTGACGTGGTGATGTTCATGCTGACCCGGCCGCGCGGCATGACCATTCGTGACGTGGTCATGCTGCCGACCAATTTCGATCTTTAAGGCGCGTGCTTCGACGCCGCTGTGAAAACCGTCAGCTGCGCCTCGAACGCGCGGCGGAAGGCCGGGCGTGCTTCGCCGCGGGCAACATAGGATGAAAGGGTCGGATAGTCGCCGAGGATATGCGAGGCATTCAGCCTGCGTAGCACGGTCACCATCAGGAGATCGCCGGCGCTGAACGCGCCGTCGAGCCAGTCGGCGTCGCCGAGTCGGACCGACAATTCGCCGAGCCGGACACGGACGCGATGGTTGAGGACAGTCAGGCGCTCGTCATACCAGCTCTTGTCGCGTTCAAGCAGCATCGCCATTCCAAGCTCGACGATCGGCGGCTCCAGGGTGTTGAGCGCGGCAAACATCCACGCGATGGCGCGCGCCCTGGCGTTCGTCCCGGCCGGCAGCAGCCCGTCATGATGCTCGGCGATATGGAGCACGATTGCGCCGGTCTCGAACAGGGCGAGATCGCCGTCCTCGAAAGTCGGGATTTGCCCGAACGGATGCAGCGCAAGATGCCCCGGCTGCTTCATGGCCTCGAACGACACCAGGCGAACATCGTAGGGCTGGCCGACCTCCTCGAGTGCCCAGCGCACCCGCATGTCGCGCGCGTGTCCCCTGCCGCGGTCGGGTGAGTTTGCGAAGGCGGTGATGGTGGGGGGCAATTGAGGTCTCCGTGTTGATCAGGTCGGTGTGCAGAGGACGAACGACTGGTGCGGATTCCGACAGTCTCGTAGGGTGGGCAAAGGCGCGCCGTTCGCGAGCCGTGCCCACCGTTCTAGCGGATTGGTGGAGAGATGGTGGGCACGGCGCAGGGGCGCCTTTGCCCACCCTACGGCACTGCGTCTGGGGCGCTATTGATTAGCCACCCTCCGCAGCGATCCACTCCGCCAGCTCCCGCCACGGCTCCAGCGTCCAATGCCCGGACGCAGCGCCGGACGGCGACGGCAACACAAATATCTCCGGCAGGCTCTCGTCGCGCGGCTGCCGCCCGAGCGCAATCCCGCTCGACGGCCTGCCATAAAACAAGCTCGCCGCCTTCTTGCTCGTGAACGCAATCGTCCGCGGCCGATACTTGTCGATCTTGGTCCTGAACCCCGGCACGTCGATTGCTTCAGCCGCGATCTGATGATCCATCCCAGCGCCCGACTTGGAAAGGTCGGTGAAGCCGATCCCGAGTTCGGTCAGCGCGGCGAACTCGCCCGGCTGATAGCGCCGCGGCGTGATCCCGGCCTCATGGATCGCGCGCCAGAAGCGGTTGCCGGGATGGGCGTAATAGTGCCCGAGCTCGGCCGAACGCGTGCTGGCGGCGGTGCCGACGAAGACGAGGCGCAGGTTGGGACAGAGCTGGTCGGGAAGGCGGGTGCGGATGGAGCTTGGCAAATCAATCGTCCGCAGTGACATAGTCAGCGAGACCATCGGCGATATTCGGCGCGACCGTCAATCCCGAATGTCGCTTCACTTGCCCATACTTGCTACTCTTCACATTTTCCGGAAATGCTTCCAACGACCTTTCTGTCGACAAGCATCTCGCCCGCCCGGCCAAGCTTCTGCACCTCCTCAAGAGTCAATCCACCTTTGATTTCAAAAGAGATAACCCTGATAGTGACGATCAAGCGATCGCAGTCTTGTCTGTACAGAGACATCTGGTCGCCTCTTGTGTGTTGCTGTAGCGAATTGACTGGCCGTCCGCCGATGCGCCAATTTGCGCCGCGTCAGGTGTGATAAACTGCGTGCGGACGGACACGCCGTGTGTCGAAGAATATGCGGCGACCTCTCCCAACTGAAAGTCTTCGTTAAACGAAATCCGTTTGGGCGGCTGAGGCAACGGTGATGGAAGAGTCAGAACTACAGGCGGCGATTTTTGGCTCTCCCTGAAGAGACCAAGAAAATCGTTGATCGAATTGGTGAACGAGCCGACTCCCGCAACCACCGTCGCAAATATTGTTATCGCGGCGACTAAGGGGCGGTTCTTGAGCCTTCGTGTCCATTGTTCGACCAATGAGCCTTCACCATCGTTTCCCATTGTCTCGCTCCAAATCTCAAGGTGCTTGAAACAAAAGTCCTGTTGGAAAGTATAATCTACCTTAGATAGAATATGTCGCGTTGAGTCGTTGGTGTCCAGCGGATAAAAAGAAGCCGGGCAATAGCCCGGCTTCTTATGGACGTGTGTGTCTTGAAAGGGATGACTCAGAGCACCCGATTGCTCTCCTTCACCTTCTCCGCATCCAGATACACGCTTGAGCCCATCTCCTTGAACTTCGCGCTCATCTGCTTCATGCCGTCCTCGGCGGTGCCGCTCAGCGACATGCCGATCGAGTTCGGATCGTTCAGCGTCGCCGCATAATCCCGCACGTCCTGCGTGATCTTCATCGAGCAGAATTTTGGTCCGCACATCGAGCAGAAATGCGCGACCTTGTGGGCTTCCTTCGGCAGGGTCTCGTCGTGGAAGTTTTTCGCGGTATCCGGATCGAGGCCGAGGTTGAACTGGTCGCTCCAGCGGAAGTCGAAACGGGCGCGGGAGAGGGCGTCGTCGCGCAGCTGGGCGGCGGGGTGGCCCTTGGCGAGATCGGAGGCGTGGGCGGCGATCTTGTAGGTGATGACGCCGACCTTGACGTCGTTACGATCGGGCAGGCCGAGATGCTCCTTCGGCGTGACGTAGCAGAGCATGGCGCAGCCGAACCAGCCGATCATGGCCGCACCTATCCCTGAGGTGATGTGGTCATAGCCCGGCGCGATGTCGGTGGTCAGCGGTCCAAGCGTGTAGAACGGCGCTTCGCCGCACTCCTTGAGCTGCTTGTCCATGTTGATCTTGATCTTGTGCATCGGCACGTGGCCGGGGCCTTCGATCATGACCTGGCAGCCCTTGTCCCACGCGATCTTGGTGAGCTCGCCGAGCGTCTCCAGCTCCGCGAACTGGGCGCGGTCGTTGGCGTCCGCGATCGAGCCGGGGCGCAGGCCGTCGCCGAGCGAGAACGAGACGTCATACTTGCGCATGACGTCGCAGATCTCGTCGAAATGGGTGTAGAGGAAGCTTTCCTTGTGATGCGCCAGGCACCACTTCGCCATGATCGAGCCGCCGCGCGAGACGATGCCGGTGACGCGGTTGGCGGTGAGGTGGATGTATTGCAGGCGCACGCCGGCGTGGATGGTGAAATAGTCGACGCCCTGCTCGCACTGCTCGATCAGCGTGTCCTTGTAGAGCTCCCAGGTCAGCTGCACCGGATCGCCGTTGCACTTCTCCAGCGCCTGATAAATCGGAACGGTACCGATCGGCACCGGCGCATTGCGCAGGATCCACTCACGCGTGGTGTGGATGTTGCGCCCCGTCGAGAGGTCCATCACGGTGTCGGCGCCCCAGCGGATCGCCCACACCATCTTCTCGACCTCTTCCTCGACCGACGACGTCACCGCCGAGTTGCCGATATTGGCGTTGATCTTGGTCAGGAAGTTGCGGCCGATGATCATCGGCTCCAGTTCTGAATGGTTGATGTTGCAGGGGATGATGGCGCGACCGCGCGCGATCTCGCTGCGCACGAACTCCGGGGTGATGAAGGCGGGCACCGAGGCGCCAAAGCTCTCACCGTCGGCGAGGGCGGCTTCCGCGCGATCGAGTTGTTCTTTGCGGCCGAGATTTTCGCGGGCGGCGACGTAGATCATCTCCTTGGTGATGATGCCGGCGCGGGCGAATTCGAGCTGCGTGATCTTGTGGCCGTCGAGACCGCGCAGCGGCTGGTGATAGGCGGCGAAGGCGCGCGCGGCCTTGTCGGTGGAGACGCTGCCATTGTCCTCCGGCTTGATCTGCCGTCCCGCATATTCCTCGACGCCGCCGCGCTCCAGCACCCACTGCTTGCGGCCGCGGGCGAGACCGGCGTTGACGTCGATGGTGACGCTTGGGTCGGTGTAGGGGCCCGAGGTGTCGTACACCGGCAGGTTCGGCTCGCCGGCACCTTCGGACAGGATGATCTCGCGCAAGGGAACGCGCAGGTCGGGCGCGGCATCGGGCGAGGCGAAGATTTTTCGCGACGAGGGCAGCGGGCCGGTGGTGACGGCGGGAACGGTCTGTTGCGGGTTGGAGCGGATGTTCATGGGGTCCTCCGGTTAATTTCGGTGCGCGTGCGTTTGAGCGACGGCGGTGAATTCTTGCTCCGTCATTGCGAGCGCAGCGAAGCAATCCAGACTGCATCCGTGGAGGGATTCTGGATTGCTTCGTCGCAAGGGCTCCTCGCAATGACGAGTGGTGAGAGTGGGGCCATCACGCAGCCTCCTTCGACTGGCCGAGCCACTGCCGCACGCGGGCGTCCGGGTCGGCGTTCTGGGTGACGTCGCTGACGACGGCGATGGAATCCGCGCCTGCGGCAAAGATCTCCGCGGCGTGCTCGAACTTGATGCCGCCGATCGCGACCAGCGGGATGTGGCCTAAGCGCTTCTTCCATTCCGTGATCTTTGGAATGCCCTGCGGTTCGAAGCGCATCGATTTGAGCGTGGTGAAGAAGATCGGGCCGAGCGCGACGTAATCCGGCTTGGCCGCAAGCGCGGCTTCAAGCTCCGCCTCGTCATGCGTGGAGACGCCGAGCGACAGGCCGGCCTCGCGGATCGCCTTGAGGTCGGCGTCGGCGAGATCCTCCTGGCCGAGATGCAGGTATTTTGCGCCGGCGACGATCGCGGCGCGCCAATAGTCGTTCACGACCAGCTTGGCCTGCGTGCCCTTGGTGATCGCCAGCGCGTCGGTGACGACCTGCAGCGCGTCGGCGTCGTTGAGGTCTTTCGTGCGCAGCTGAATGGTGCCGACGCCGAGCTTTGTCAGGCGCTCGACCCATTTGAGGCTGTCGACGACGGGGTAAAATCGATCAGGATACGCGTTGCGATCAGGATACGGCATGCCAGAACGGGGTCCCAACGACAGGGGTTGAAGGAGAGGCGAAGTCGCGGGCGTTCATCAGCCCGGCTTCAAATGCGGTGCGGCCGGCATCACAGCCGAGGCGGAAGGCGTTGGCCATGGCGACGGGATCGGCGGCCTTTGCGATCGCCGTGTTGAGCAGCACGGCGTCGTAGCCGAGCTCGAGCGCCTCGGCCGCGTGCGAGGGCGCGCCGATGCCGGCATCGACCACCAGCGTGATGTCGGGCAGCCGCTCGCGCATCAGCTTGAGTGCGTCGCGGTTGGTGATGCCGCGGGCCGAGCCGATCGGGGCGGCCCACGGCATCACCACCTTGCAGCCGGCGTCGACCAGGCGGTTGGCGACCGAGAGATCCTCGGTGCAATAGGGGAACACCTCAAAACCGTCCTTGATCAGGATGGTCGCGGCCTCGACCAGGCCGACGACATCGGGCTGCAGCGTGTCGTTGTCGGCGATGACCTCGAGCTTGATCCAGCTGGTGCCGAACAATTCGCGCGCGAGCTTTGCGGTGGTCACGGCCTCGCGCACGCTGCGGCAGCCGGCGGTGTTCGGCAGTACGGTGACATCGAGCTCGCGGATCAGCTTCCAGAAGGCGTCACCGGTCTTGCCACCGGCGGATTCGCGCCGCAGCGACACCGTGACGATGTTCGAGCCGGAGGCGCGGATCGCGTCCTGCATGATCGCGGGCGAGGGATAGAGCGCGCTGCCGATGAGGAGACGGGAGGGGAAGGTTTTGCCGTAGAAGGTCACCATGTCCGAGGTGTCTCCTCAATTGATGCTGTCATCCCCGCGAAAGCGGGGATCCAGTACTCCGCGGCAGTGCGGCTGGAAACGAGGAGCCGCGGCGTACTGGATCGCCCGGTCAAGCCGGGCGATGACGGCGGAGTGTGTGGCGCGCGCCGAGGCGATAAATGGAGTGACATCACTTCACCCTCCCTGCCGCGGCGTGATGATCTCGATCTCGTCGCCCGCGTTCAGCGCCGTCTCGGCCCAGCGGCTTTTCGGCACGACATCGTAGTTGAGCGCGATGGCGAAATGCGTGCCCTCGTAGTCGAGCTCGCTGAGCAACGCGTCCACGCTTGCCGCATTGATCTCGCGCTGCTCGCCGTTAACGATCACGCGCATTGCATCACCTCATTGTCGATCTGACCGCGCTCGACATAGCTGAGCGTCAGCTCGGCGAGGGCCGGCGCGAGCAGGAAGCCGTGGCGGTAGAGCCCGTTGACGCTGATCTTGCCGCCGCGCACGCCGATGCGCGGCAGATTGTCGGGATACGCGGGGCGCAGGCCCGAGCCGAATTCGACGATGCGGGCCTCGCCAAAGGCCGGATGCACGGCATAGGCCGCGCCCAGCAGCTCCAGCGCCGAGCGGACGCTGACGCCGGTGTCCTCTGCCTCGATCGAGGTCGCGCCCAGCATGAACAGATTGCCCTCGCGCGGGATCACGTAGAGCGGCCAGCGCGGATGGATCAGCCGCACCGGGCGCGAAAGCCTGACCTCGCTGGTCTCGATCAAAATCATCTCGCCCTTGACGCCGCGCAGCTCGCCTTGTTCCTCGCGCGCGGTCAGGCCGCGGCAGTCGATCACGATGCCATCGAGGCCTTGCAGATCTTGGGCGGTGATATCGCTTCCGAACTTGATGGTGCCGCCGGCGGCAACGATGCGCGCGTGCAGTTTCGGCAGCACGCGGCGCGGCTCGACATGGCCTTCGGTCGGGAAGAACAGCGCGTCGCGGAAGCGGCCCTCGAGCGACGGTTCGAGCGCGGTTAAAGCCGCTGCATCGAGCCGGCGGTGGCCCTCGGTCATCCCTGCAAAGCGCTCAAAATCGTTGCGCTCGCGCGGATGGGCCACGACGAGCGAGCCATTGAAGGGGGTATCAGGCAATTCGCGCCGCCAGATGTCGAGCGAGCGTAGCCCCAGGCGGCTGATGATGGGCTCGGCGACCTCCGCCTCGCAATAAGGCGCGAGCATGCCGCCGGCCCAATGGCTGGTGGCATCGGTCATTCCTGCGTCACTGCGCTCGTGTAGCGTCACGGCATGGCCGGCCTGCGCGAACAACAGCGCTTGCCAGGCTCCGGCTATGCCTGCTCCGATGATGGATACCGGAGAATCCGGTCGCTTGGTCGTCTGTAACATCCCTGTCCCTTCGCCGGCATGACCCGGATCAGGTTCAAAGGGTCACCGCGGTCCTGGGCAGGCTTGCTGAATTGCAGGCTTTGCCCATTTAGCGGTATCTCAGCTCCTCCTCGGAGCACCCCTCGGAACGGCTCTAATGTAGGCCAGCGGGGCGGGGTGGTCAACGCGTTTGGCCCGGAACAGGGGATTACTTGAGTGCCTGCGCCCGCGCGTTGCGGACGTGCTGCACCATTTGTTGGCGCTGCTGCTTTGCAACGTAGTAATAGCCGCCCGCGAAATAACGCACGGCGCGGTCGTGGTCGCCGTTGGCGGCTTGATAGGCGCCGGCGAGGTATTTTACGGCATAGGTGAGGTTGGTGTTGGGGTCGCGCAGGCCGGCGGCATCGCCGGTGTAGCCGAGGCCGCGGGCGGTCGCGAGCTTGATCTGCATCAGCCCGATGGTGCCGCCATGGCCGACCAGGCCGGGCTGATAGCGGCTCTCGCGCATGATGACGCGATGCACCAGCGCCTCCGGCACGCCGTTGGTGCGCGCATGCATGGCGACCATCTCGGCATATTCGGCCTGGCCCGCAAATGCGGCCTGCGGTGATACCAGCCCGGCCGCGATGAGCGCGACAACCCGTAAAATTTTCATCGGATATCCCCGCGGTTCCTGGGCGACCTGCACTGGAACCGTTAGGACCCTTGAACGCGGCGATGATGTGGCGAAACGTCGCCGATCACGATTTTTGCGACGCAGAGCCGCTGTTACGACGCAATGCCGCCGTAAGGGTTCACCTCGGGTGGAAGACCGCAGCTCGTGACAACGAGCCTGTCTATTCGCGCGCAGACGCGAAAGCGAGTATCAAAACGCTGCAAATCGGGAGAGGTGCCATGACAAAAGCAAACGTGGTGAAGGCACACATCGGCGACATCCCCAGGCGAAATCCCTGTGCGCAATGCGGGACGCCGATCCCGCAACCTGATTGGATCGAACCGGGCGAGGGACGCATCTCATATCTCTGGAATTGCAGCGCCTGCGGCTATCGCTTCGAGGCGATCGCGATCTTTGACGAGATGGAAGTCGAGCACCCGCCGCTCGCAGCCTGAAGCTACGCCGCCAGCCGCGGCTGTTGCCACACCGGCAATTGCATCCGCACGATCAGCCCGTGCGGCGGGCGGTCGTGCAGCGACAGCTCGCCGCCATGGGCGAGCGCGATCGCGCGCGCGATCGACAGGCCGAGGCCGAAGCCGGTGGACTCGTCCATGGTGCGCGCGTCGTCGCCGCGCACGAACGGCTCCAGCATCTCCTGCTTGCGCGCATCGGAAATGCCGGGGCCGTCATCCTCGACGTCGATGACGAGCTTTGTGCCTGACACATCGAGACGGATCGTCACCTCGGCGCCGAAGCGCACAGCGTTCTCGACCAGGTTCGTGACGCCGCGATGCAGATCGTCGGGACGCGCCGCGGCGGTCGCAGATAGCGGGCCCTCGTAGTGCACGACATGGCCCATGTCGCCGAACTGGTCGGCGATCAGCTGCAATGTGCTCGCGATGTCGACCAGCGTGATCGCCTCGATCTTGCGATCGTTGCGCAGCAGCGACAGCACGCTCTCCAGCATCGAGCGCATCTGGTCGAGGTCGATCAGCATGCGCTTGCGGTTGCCCTCGTCCTCGATGAACTCGGCGCGCAGGCGCAGCCGCGTGATCGGGGTGCGCAGATCGTGGCTGATCGCAGCCAGCATCCGGGTGCGATCAGCCATCAGCCGCCCGATCCGCTCATGCATGCGGTTGAGCGCGCGGGCGACCAGGCGGATCTCCTCCGGGCCACGTTCGGGCAGCGGCTCGGAGGTGCCGTCGAGGCTGAAATCCTCAGCCGCCTTGGCAAAGGACGACAACGGCGTCGCCAGCGCGCGCGCCGCCCACAGGCCGAGCACGCTGATGGAGATGAAGGCGGTCAGCAGCGTCACCAGCCACGGCGCGCCCCAGAACCAGGGACGCGGACCGCCGTCGACATGGCCGGCGATCATGGTGCCGTCAGGCAGGACCACGCCGATGCGGTGGGCGCCGCCCTCGGGCGCGAGCTGCACCACCTTGTAGCCGCGGCCGAGATGGCGGCGGAGCCCGTGCAGGTGCTGACTTTCGCTGTCCTCGATCACCGTCGCGGTGCCTGGTGCTGATGTCTCGATGTTGAGCTTCGGAAAGGCGCGCGTGAGATCGGCGATCAGGCGCGGCCGCTCGTCCGGCTTGGCCGAGCCGAGCAGCAGCGCGGCATCCGCCAGTTGGGGTGCGCCGTCCGGCGGCGTGTCCGGGCGGTCGGGCCGGCTGATCAGGAACGCGGTGGTGACGACGAGATGCAGCGCGACGGTCGAGGCCAGCACCAGTGCTGCGATCTGCCCGCCGATGCCCTTGAGGTGGAAGAACCCGAACGGCCTCATCGTCTTAACGCCCCGTCAGTTGCTCAGGGGCGTCGTAACCGCTTCCGTTCTGGGCGTAAACAGGTAACCGCCGGAGCGCACCGTCTTGATGATGGTGGGATCGGCCGGATTGGGCTCGATCTTGCGGCGGATGCGGCTGACCAGCACGTCGATCGAGCGCTCGAACGAGCCGGTGTTGCGGCCCTGCGTGAGGTCGAGCAGGCTGTCGCGCGAGAGCACACGGCCGGGACGCTCGCAGAACGTCCTGAGCAGGTCGAACTCGGCGCTGGTCACCGCGACGCGCGCGCCTTCCGGATTGCGCAGCTCGCGCAGCCGCAGGTCGATGCGCCAGCCTTCGAAGGCGAGCGTGGAGGCGCCCTCGATCGAGCTCGCGGCCTGCGCGGAGGCCTGGCGCCGCAGCACCGCGTTGATGCGGGCGAGCAGCTCGCGCGGGTTGAACGGCTTCGGCAGATAATCGTCCGCGCCCATCTCGAGGCCGACGATGCGGTCGACGTCCTCGCCGCGCGCGGTCAGCATGATGATCGGCGTCTGTGCTTCCGCGCGCACCTTGCGGCACAAGCTGAGACCGTCCTCGCCCGGCAGCATGACGTCCAGGATGATGAGATCAACGCGGTGGTCGGCCATGGCGCGCGACATCTCGCGGCCGTCGCTCACAGCGGTAACGTTGCAGGAGTTGTTGCGGAGATATTTCGCAATCAACGTCCGGGTCTCGCGGTCGTCCTCGACGACCAGGATGTTGGGAGAAGAAATGGCCATGAGCCTTGTTTGTCCAAGATTCGGGCCAAAAGGCGAAGATTTTTGTTTCAGATTGTTTCCAAATGTATGTCCGCAACACCCCGCAACGACCGGGTCGTCATACGGCAAGGTCTCGTTAAGCCCGTTAACCATACCGTGGCGCAGTTGGATACGAAACCCGCAAAAACCACGGTGCCATCATGACCTCGATTTCGGCGGCCTCCGCCGGTCATTACCAGTCGCCGCTGCAGAAGCTGCAGCAGGAATTGCAATCGGAAGTGTCGGACGGCACGATCTCGTCCTCGGACCAGTCGGCGCTCACGAGCGCGCTGCAGGACATCGACACGGCGCTTCAGCAGAGCCGCTCCAGCGATCAGTCCGGCGGCACCAAGCCGTCCAAGGACGGCCTGAAATCGAAGATCGACGATCTCATCTCCAGCGAGGTCTCGAACGGGACGCTGACGTCGGACCAGGCCGACGAGCTGAAGGGCGTGTTTCAGTCCGCCTTCGCCAGGGGCCCCGGCGGTCCCGGCGGCGCGGGTGGCCCGCCTCCCGGTCCGCCGCCGTCGGATGACGGCGCTTCGGATTCCGCGTCGTCGACGGACTCGACGAGCAGCAGCTCGACCGAGTCCAGCACGGCCAAGGTCCTCGAGCAGTTCCTCCAGGCCCTGCAGCAGTCGCAGTCATCGAGCTCGTCCTACGGTGCCAATGGCACCACGAGCTCGTCGAGCAGTTCGGATTTTTCGGCGCTGCTGATCGATTACCAGAGCTGACCTGATCGACGCAGGTCGGCGCGTTCCTCGCCGCGATCGAGCTACATCCCAGGGCGCAAGATCGTCGGCGGGGAACCGCACAACGTTCTGCGTGACGCAGGAACCTTCCTCGCAACGCAGCGCAACTGCGCAACGAAATTGCCGCAGCACAGGAACTGCCGCTGATCGTGTTTGTTCTCTCCGCACAAGTTTCTGCTGAAGGAGAGGACAACCATGTTGATGAAATCAATCGCCGCCGGCCTTGCCGGCACGGCACTGCTTGCGACCGTTGCGGTTGCACAAAACCCGACGGCCACCACCGACAAGTCGCCAAACGCATCTACCGCGACCACCACAACCACGAGCGCGTCGGGTGATTGGCGCGCATCGAAGATGGCCGGCCTGAGGATCTACAACGACGCCAACGAGAACATCGGCTCGATCAACGACCTCCTGATGGACAAGAGCGGTGCGATCAAGACCGCCGTGATCGGCGTCGGCGGCTTCCTCGGCATGGGCGAGCATCTGGTCGCCGTTCCCTACGACAAGTTGAAATTCACCAATGAGGCGGTGGCCTATTCTGGCGGCGGTACGGCTCCCGGCGCGCCCGGCATGAGCCCAGGCGGACCCGGCACCATGAGCAAGTCGACCACCACCACGGGCGCGGCGACCGGCACCGACAAGACTGCGACGGCGTCGTCTGGCTCGAAGTGGTATCCGGACCACGCCGTGTTCAATGCCAGCAAGGACGATCTGAAGAAGATGCCCGAGTTCAAGTACTCGGAGTAATGCGCTTCTGACCTCCTAAACGAAGCGCGCCCGGTTTTCACCGGGCGCGCTGTCGAGTTCACTTCACCAGCGGGCAGCCGCCCTTGTCGAGCGGGCGGAAAGCTTCGTCGCCGGGCACGGTGGCGATCAGCTTGTAGAGGTCCCACTCGCCCTTGGACTCTTCCGGCTTCTTCACCTCGAACAGATACATGTCGTGGACCATGCGGCCGTCGATGCGGATCTTGCCGTTCCTGGCGAAGAAGTCGTTGATCGGCGTCTTGCGCATCTGCTCCATCACCTTCGGCGCCTCATCGGTCTTGATGGCCTCGATCGCCTTCAGATAGTGCATGGTCGCCGAATAGAGCCCGGCCTGGATCATGGTCGGCATGTGGCCGACCTTCTCGTTGAAGCGCTTGGAGAAGGCACGGGTTTCGTCGTTCGTGTCCCAGTAGAACGCATCGGTGATGATCAGGCCTTGTGTCGCCTTGATGCCGAGCGAGTGAACGTCGGTGATCTCCATGAGCAGCGCGATCATCTTCTGCCCGCCTTGCGTCAGGCCGAATTCGGCCGCCTGCTTCAGCGCGTTGGTGGTGTCGCCGCCGGCGTTCGCGAGCGCAACCACCTTGGCCTTCGAGGCCTGGGCCTGCAGCAGGAAGGACGAGAAGTCCGACGAGTTGAGCGGATGGCGGACCTCGCCGAGCACCTTGCCGCCGCTCTCCTTGACGACATTGGCGGCGTCGCGCTGCAGCGCCATGCCGAAGGCGTAGTCTGCCGTGATGAAGAACCAGGTGTCCTCGCCGCGCTTGACCATCGCCTTGCCGGCGACGTTCGACAGCGCGTAGGTGTCGTAGGTCCAGTGCACCGTGTTGGGCGAGCAGGCGGTGCCGGTGATGTCCGATGAGCCGCCGCCGGAGTTGATGTTGATCTTGTTCTTCTCGCGCGTCAGCGCCGAAATCGGCAGTGCGACCGAAGAGGTCGGCACGTCGAGGACCGCGTCCACCTTCTCGTTGTCGTACCAGTTGCGGGCGATATTGACGCCGACGTCGGGCTTGTTCTGATGGTCGGCGGAAACGATCTGGATCGGAACGCCAGCGACCTTGCCGCCGTAATCGGCGACGGCCATCTCGACGGCGGCCAGCGACCCCTTGCCGGTCGCGTCGGCATAAAGGCTCGACATGTCCGTGAGCACGCCGAGCTTGACGACGTTGTCGGAAATCTGCGCCTGCGCTGCGCCGCAGGTCGCGGCGATAGCGAAGCTGGCCGCGACGGCGGCGATGAGTTTTTGCATGTCGTTTTCTCCCTCAGCATTGTTGTTTGGGGCTTTGTTGCGGGGACTGTTCTAGCGAGAAACGGTCGCGGTCGCAAAGCAGGGGACGGGTGAAGAGGGGTGAGAAATAAGTAGGGAGCTGCGGTATTTTTACCCTCTCCCCCTGTGGGCCCCCTGTGGGAGAGGGTGGCTCGCCGCGATAGCGGCGAGACGGGTGAGGGGTTGTCTCCGCGAGTCCGCCTCTTGCAGTCGAGCGTGCTGAGAGAACCCATCATCCGGCGCTTCGCGCCACCTTCTCCCACAAGGGGAGAATTTGCAAGTTGTAGCGTAGCGCTGGACGGTGCTAGACTTGCGCGTAACCCCTTGAAATGCCATGTGAAACTAGCTGACGCTATGCTGGTGCTTATCTGCCACTAGGCTACCGCTGTTTTTTACACTGGCTTAAAACCGAGGACGCTTCCGCCATGCCCAAGCCCCGCAAGATCGCGCTGGAGACTCCGACCGCGCGCGCCAAGCTCACGCCGCGCAAGGCGTCCTATTTCGTTCGCGTCGCGCCGCACATCGCGCTCGGCTATCGGCGCAATGCGAGCGGCTTCGGAACGTGGAGCGTGCGCTTCGCTGATGGCAGTCCGAATGGCTGGATGCGCAAATTCGGCATCGCCGACGACATGGAGCCCGCCGACGACAAGCGCGTGTTCAACTACGATCAGGCGATCAAGCAGGCGCGCACGGTGGCACGCGGCGACAGCGACACCGAGACCGCGAGTAGTTTCGCGCCGGTCAACGTCGATCAGGCGTTGACCGCTTATGAGCGCGATCTCGAAGCGCGCCAAGGTTCGATCTACAACGCGCGGATGCCGCGCAAGCATTTGAGCGTCGCGCTGCTGATGAAGCCGGTGGCGATGTTGTCCGCGACCGAGCTGAAAAAATGGCGCGACAGCCTGATCGGGGGCGCGCTGGCGGATTCATCGATCAACCGGATGCTGAAGTGTCTGCGCACCGCGTTGAAGCTGGCGGCGCGGCACGATCCGCGCATCGTCAACGCGGACGCTTGGGAGGTTGGCCTCGAAAGCCTGCCCGACGCCGACAACGACCGCAACGTCATCTTGGCCGACAAGCAGGTGAGCGCCTTCGTCCGCGCGTCCTATGTGCGCGACGGCGCGCTCGGCCTGTACGTCGATACGCTGGCGGTGACCGGCGCGCGACCGTCGCAGGCGTCGCGGCTGCTGGTCGCCGATCTGGTGGTGCATCCGAAGGCGCCACGGTTGCGGATGCCGAAGAGCGGCAAGGGCGGCTCCAAGAACCGCGCTGCGCGCAAGGCTGAGCGCTTCTCGGTGGCGATCACTGCGGCGCTGGCGCTGAAGCTGAAGGCCGCCGCAAAGGGCCGGGCGCCGGATGCGCCGCTGTTGCTGCAGGCCGATGGCGCGCCATGGGGCGAGCGGCCGAGCGACAATTACCGCGAGGACATCCGCGCCGTCGTCACCGCCATCGGGGAGGACCCCGACACGGTGTCGATGTACGCCTTGCGGCACAGCAGCATCGTGCGCGCGTTGCTGCTCAACGTCCCGGTGCGGATCGTCGCGGCCTCGCACGACACATCCGTCGCGGCGATTGAGCGGCACTATTCGAAGTTCATCGTTGAACACGCTGACGACATCAGCCGCCGGGCGCTGCTGCATCACGACGATGCCGACATGGCGATGGCGAGCTGAGGCCACCTTCAGAACATCTGAACCTAGACCCGGTGTCGTTCGCGGCGCCGGGTTTTCTTTTGCCAGTTCCCATGATTCGCCGCGCCGTTTCGGTGCCGCCGGCCGGCATCGCGCCGTCGCTCGAAAAAAAATCTCAAAACGGATTCTGTCAGGCCTTTCAATAAAACTCGGCCTAAAAAGCTGGCTTAAGGAAAGCGCGCGGCTGTGCGCTGGTTTGCGCGCGCAACAACACGAGCGGTAGCTTAGCGGCAGTATCCATCGAGTGGAGTCGCCGCCATGGCTCGCAAAAAGACCGGCCCAAAAAAACCCCGCGTCACCGCGAAGGAAAAACTTAAGAAGGCGAAGGCCGAGCAGGCGAAGCTGCCGGTTGAATCGACGATGTACACGATCCCGCAGTTCTGCGAGGCGCACAACATCAGCCTCGAAACCTATTACCGCATGGCGCGCACCGGCACCGGGCCGGAGATCAAGAAGATCGGACACGCCACCCGGATCAGCGTCGAAGCTGCCAAGGCGTGGCGCGAGGGCGGAAAGGCCACGACGCAGAAAGAGAGCACTGCCTCTCAAGCCGCGAGCGCGGAGGCCTGAGCCCATGGATACCCACATCACGGATTCCGGAATCAACGGTTTCGCCCAACTCGTGCGGCTCGGCTTCACGAAGGACAAGAACGCGCCAGCGGTCTGCGCCACCGGGTGCAGCGTCACGCTCGTCTTGCAAGATGGCGCATAGGAAATCGACATTCTGCTTCCGAACGGCGAAGCGATTGGAGTCTACGCCACGCCGGAGAACGTCGAGGTGAACAGTTAAGAACGACCACGGACCGCAATGTCCGTGCTGAGCTGCAAACCGGCGGGCAAGCCGAAACCCACTGCGCGGACCTGACCGAGATCAGGCACCGCCTTCGCGCCTTTCACTGTTGCCGATGCGCGACCGCCCCGGTGGAGACCGGGGCGGCGCAACCGACAACAATGGAGATTGTCACCTGAGTGTTGCTCCAGCAAAGAGCGGGTGACGTGTAGCGCGAATCCATCGGGCTTCGCAATATGAAGATCACCGACACCCAATTCGACGGCTCGCGCTTCACCCTGACCGACTCTGATCGATACGAGATCGCCTGCATTCGACAGGAAGCGCCGCAGCTTTCTTTTCAGCAGGCACAATTGCTGCACGAGTATCGCCACAAATCATACGGCATCACCAGACTGCAGCCACCCGAGCTTCGCTTCTGCGAGGCTCTCGAAGACCAGCTCGCGCTTGCCAAGGCCGAAGCCGCGATCCCACTTCGCCGCGCTAACGATGATGGAAGTGCGTCAGCGCGTGGCACGGATCGTGGGCGCGAGCAGCAACCGCCGACCGACCCCGCACCGCCGCCCGAACTGGCGCGGATCGATCTGGCTAAGTACGACACCGCGCCGATCCCGGAGCGCGAATGGGGCGTGCGCGACCGCTTCCCGCGACGTGCCGTCTGTCTGTTGTCTGGCGAAGGCGCAGTCGGTAAATCGATCACGCTGCTGCAACTGGCCGTCGCCCATGCGCTGGGTCGCGATTGGCTGCGCTCGATGCCCGAGCAAGGGCCGGTGCTGCTCGTCAATTGCGAGGACGAAGGCGACGAGCTGGTGCGCCGCCTCGATCCCATCCTGAAAAATTATCGTGCGAAATTCAGCGACATCGCGGCTGACTTGCATGTGTTCTCGCTGGCCAACCAAGACCCGTTGCTGGCGCTGCCTGATCGCAGCGGGCGCATCGTGCCGACGCCGCTCTATGCCCAATTGCTGGAGCGAGCGCGCGCCGTGCAGCCGATCTGCACCGTGATCGACAACGTCGCCGACGTGTACGGCGGCAGCGAGATTGACCGCAGTCAGGTTCGGCAATTCGTCGCGCTGATGAGGCAGATCGCCATCGCGGCCAATGGCTACGTCATCATGTCGAGCCATCCCAGCGTCGCGGGCATCGCCAGCAAGACCGGGCTGAGCGGAAGCACGCAATGGCACAATTCGATGCGCGCCCGCGCGTACATGCACATCGAGAGCGACGACCGCAGCGGCACCCGCGTGCTGGAGTTCATGAAGAGCAATTACTCGGCACTGTCCGAGCGCGTGGAGCTGCAATGGGCGAACGGCCTGTATGTGCCGGTGCGCGCACCGAGTGCGCCCGAGCAGGCGGCAAGGAACGCGGCGGCCGATGCGCTCTTCCTGCAATTGCTCGACAGGTTCACGGCGAAGGGCGAGAACGTCAGCCCGAAGCAGAACGCGAACAACTACGCGCCGACGCTGTTCGCCAAGACCACCGAAGGCAAGGCGGCAAAGTTCACCACCGGCCATTTCGCCGACGCCCTCGACCGGCTGATAGCCGCCGCCAAGGTCGCCGTGGAACCGTACGGCGCCGCCTCGCGCGGCACCAGCCGCATCGTGCGAAGGGGGTGGTCCCCATGACCCTGCACGCTCCCTGCACGCTTCCTGCACGCTCCCCTGTACGCGCCCCCCCTATAACCCCTGCATGCAGCGTGCAGGCTGCATGCATGCAGGGGATTTGGGGCCGCGACATCCAAACCAAGCACGCGCCGCCGGCACCGCGTTGGAGCGCGCAGGAGGCGATGCGGCGGACGAAGCTAGGTTCAGAAACTTAACCCGCGCCGGCCGGATGCCGGCAACGCGCAGCGGAGATGATCCATGATCCGGCAAACCAAACTGAAGTGGCGGCGCACGAGCAAGGACGGTTGGAAATCCCAGACCGCAGCCAAGCGCCGATATGAAATTCATCGATGGGAAACTCGCGGCCCCGGCGGCCGTCCGACCGGCGTCATTGGGTATCACATCGCCCGCTTCGCGGTCGGTCGATCATCGGGGAAATGGTACGTGAGATACATCCACAATGTTCGCCTGAAGAGCCTGCAGGAGGCCAAGGCGTTCGCACAAGGTCATGCCAACGATGCGCCGTGGGTGCGCGCGCGGATGGACGAGGCCGACGCCACCGCTCTCCGCCGGATCGACGATGAATTCCGCGCCGAGTTTGATTTAGATCGGCGAGCGGCGAGTGATGCGATCCTCGAAAGTGTGCATGCGGTTCAGGAGCGCGCGAGAGCGTTTCTCGAAAAGCACTCGCACCGCCTCACCGAGCCGCCAGCCGCGCGTAGCACGCTGCACTGATGCTCACCCGCCCACCATCCTGCCGCCGCAGCCGCGCCGCCAAGCGCGAGCGTCGGCGGCTGGCGCAGCGACGCTACCGGCAGAACAAGAAAGATCGCGTTGCCATCGCGCCCGTGAGGGTCGGCGAAATGCTGCTCGATTATCTGGTGCGCGGCGTGCACTGGCTCGACGAGGCCGACGCCGACGATGCGGGCAAGATGGGCGAGGCGATCACGCGCGGGCTGACGGAAGCGGCGGACGCGGCGAAGCGGTGAGAAAGCGTAGTGCATTAACTTGATCACATTGGACGAAGTTGGGACACTACGGCCATGTATGTGCGATGGCAGAGTCGAAAGCGGCAGCAGCCGGACATTGGCGACTATGGGCCACAGTTGCGCGACGAGTTTGGCCTCGTTCGCAACGCGCGCGGGAGTTATCTGCGCACGCGACATCGCGCTGACGGATCGGTCGGGCAGGATGTGCGATGGACTGCCGTCATCGTCGAGAGCGTGAGGATTGACGGCAAGCCGCGCCAAAAGCATGTGGCATGGCTCGCGAGCATCACCGAGAGCAGAATCGAAATTGATCACCAGCGCCGCTACTTCTGGGATGCGGCCTACGAGCGACTCGATCAGCTCGGTAACCGCATCTCGATTGATGATCGGCAGCGCATCGAGGCATCCGTCGCTCTCAAGGTGCCCCGGCTTTCGCGGGAAGAGCATGAGGCGAGCATCGAACAGGTCAAGGCGTCGGCCGCTGCTCTCCGATTCCCGCCCATCGAGCACAAGCCGTATCGGCCTCCGACGTGAGCTGACGAAAAAAACCGTGACCCTACTTCATCGGCCAACCGGAAGCCGTGCCATCCTGCCGGCCATGAGCCCAGACCTTGAACCAATTCCGCTCCGACCCGACCGCGATGCCACGCGCCGCGCTGGACTCGCGATCTTCACGCGCGCCGCGACCGCGCATGTTCTCGCCGCCGAGCGTCGCGATTCGCCCAAGCAAAATCCGATTGAAGTCGCCGCGCGGATGTGGCCGAAAGACACGAAAGTCGGATTGGTGGTCAAGGCGGCGGTCGATCCGACCAGTACGTCGGACGCGCCTGCGTTGACCCAGACTTTGACGGAATACGTCATCGCCGCGCTCGCGGCCGTCTCGGCTGGATCGATCCTGCTCGACAAGACGCTGCAACTGAAATTCAACAGGTACGAAACGATCAGCGTGCCGTCGTTCATCGCCGATGCTGGTCTTGTGGGTTTTGTCCGTGAACGTGCGCCGATCCCGGTCCGCATGTTGCTGGCCTCGTCACTCAAGCTGGAGCCGAACAAATTCGCCACCCTCACCATTTTGAGCAACGAAGTTTGCAACGCCAGCGCTGGCAATGCGCAGAAGATGGTTGGCGATGCTCTAGTGCAAAGCGTCGGCCTCGCGCTCGACGTAGCGCTGTTCGACAGCAATCCTGCCATCGCGGACGAACGTCCGGCCGGTCTACGCAACGGCGTCGCGGCCAGCACCGCCAGCGCGGCGAGCGATCCGACCGCCGCGATGATCGCCGACATCAAGACGCTGACCCGTGTCGTGGCTGCTGTGAGCAGGACCGAGCCGATTGTTCTTCTCGCCGAACCGGCCCGCGCCCGGACGATGCCGCTGGACGCTATCGGCCTTGCGCTCAATTCATCGTTCGTCATCCTGCCGACCAATGGAATCGCCGCCGATGATCTGATCGCGGTCGCGCCTCCTGCCATCGTCAGCGCGACAGGCACGACGCCGCAAATCAGTGAGTCAACCGAGTCCCTGATCCACATGGACGACATGCCGACGAACATCAGCACGGACGGCACGCCGCCGCTCGTCGCAGCAACGTCGCAATCGCTATTCCAGACCGATATGCTGGGGCTCAGGGTACGTTGGCCGGTGACGTGGGCGAAGCGCGACCCGCGCGCGGTGGCATGGTTGACGACAACGGCATGGTGACGTGATGGATGAACGTGGCCGCAGAATTTTCGCAGAAGCCCGCGCGACACTGGCGCGCACTGCCGGCATCACGGTCGAGCACCGCGATCACTCCACTGAATATTGGAAGCGGCCCGAGCCCGAACCCGTGCCTGAGCCTGAGCGCGCAGCGCCTTCGCTGACCGATTCCGAAACGCTGCGATGGCAAAAGTGGATCGACGACCGGATCATTGCCGCCGTCGTCGGCTATCACGAGAGCAAGCAGATGCGCCCGGTGACGCGCGCGGTGCTCAAGGGTCTGGTGGCCGAGCTGCGCGCCGAAATGGCGAAGGCGCAGCCGCAACCGGCCGAGGAATTCTTTTACCTCGATGACGACGGCACGAAGCAGGACGCCGATTTGCATGGCCCGATCCTCCGCGCCGTCGATCACCCGGTTGACGAAACCATCATGGGGCCGATCCGAGCGCGCAACCGCGCAAAGTGGCTGGCCGAGCAGAAGGCCAAGCGAGCGCGGTCCGCGCGCATCATCGATCTGCCGAACCCGCTGCGAGGCCGCCGTGCGTGATGACGACGAGCCCGCCAAGGTGATCCGCAAGCTGCATCAGTCGCTGGTCGGCGACGCCATGATCGATGATGGTCGCTACTTCGCGCGGCTGGTCGAGGAGATCGCGGCGCCACTGCCGAAGCTGCCGGAGACGGCGAGCCCGCGCGAGGTCTATTTCCACGTCCTGCTGCAAAATCTGCAGGCCAACGCGCTCAGGGCGCTCGGTTTGGTGGCCTGACCGCGATGCTGATCTCAGGTTGTAAACTGAAATGACCAGTCTCAAAGGCATCGGACGCGCACCGGCTGCAATGGAACCCGGTGCTGGCTTTTGGAAAGTCCTTCTCCGGAACCGCAACCGGCCCGTGTGATCGCCGCTCGAGATTTTTCTAGAAATAATGTAGCGAAATCAAAAGGTTAGAGATGCGTGTCAGGCTGCTAAGAGCCCAATTAGATCAGCGGGTTAAGGCCCACAAGGTGCGAGGCCCTACAAAGCCCGCCCATGCGTTGGATCGGCTGGCGAGCTGGCAAAGGCCATCTGGCAAGGGCAAACGCACCAGTTAAGGCCCGCAAGGCCGTCTGATCGTCTTTGGGGGCTGAGGGGCAGGTCCACTTTTTGCCGGGTTCCATATCCTCCAACGCGGATGCACAGTTGGAACCCTACGTGGAACACTTGGCGGTTGTGCCGATGGAACTTTGTCGGAACGGCAGTAGATTTATGCTACGAGCCCGGTTCCAGCCGTTTCGACCCCTTTTCAACCGCCGCGATAGTGCTCATGATCGCACCCGACCCGGAAAAGCCGTCCGGAGCCCGCTGGAGCGCCGTTCGCTCCCGCCCGGTGTCTGGGGCTGGCCGCCGGTCCAAATCGCTGGGGGCCGCCCGGACCGCCAGCGAACCGCCGTCCAACCGGAGCCGAGCTGATGCCCCGCCGATCCAGTGCCACCCTGCCGTTCTCCGAACCCACCACCCGCATTCAGCCGCCCGACGATTTGGCCGGCGCCGCGAGGAGCGTGTTCTGCGATCTGGTGATCGCCACGAGGGCCGATCATTTCAACGCGAGCGATGCGCCGACGCTGGCCGTCTTTTGCCGCGCCATCGTGCAGGAGAAGGCCGCCAGCGCGGGACTCGCGGCTGACGGCTATGTCATGGCGGATGGCAAGCCGAGCGGCTGGCTCAACGTGCTGGCGGACGCGAAGCGGACCATCAGCACCTATTCGAGAATGTTGCGCTTGAATCCCTCCGCGCGTCTGCTGGTGCCGTCGCCGTCGTCGGAGCCCGAGCTGATCAGCGGCTATGAGAAATTCGCGTTGGAGGCCGCGCGCGATGGACGACAATGACCGCGACGCCCTGCAGCGCGCCTTCGACCTCGCGCGCCATGATCCGGCGCTGCACGGTCGCGTTGATCGATGGCTCGCCGAGCGCGGCTGGGAAAGTGCCGCGAGATCCTGCGCCTGTCATTGCCAATCGGCCGCGCTGAATCTGAAGCCGTGGCAACTTCCGCCGTGCTCGCCCACCATCGCCAACCATCTCGACGACGCCTTGCGCGTGCCGTTCAGCGATGCGTCCGGCCGCCGCGAAGGCGCCGAGATCGTCCGGAAATTGCGGTCGCTCGGTTTGAGCATCTACGAGGCCGACCCGTTGGCCGCGATTGCGCGTGTCGAGGCCGGGCAGCGGCAGGCGGTGAAGTGAATCTCTTACCGCGCGCGGTAAGAGATTAGGCCGCGAGGCGACCGAAAACGATTTACCGCGCAGGGTAAATGAAAATCCCAAATTACCGCGCGAGGTAATTTTGGAAATCTGGAGTGCCGCACCCGTGATCTCGCTCACCGACACCGAATTGCAAACCGTCATGGCCGCCGCCGCGCCGCTGCAGCCGCACCAGCGCAGCCAGTTCTTGCGCGATGTCGCCGCCGAGCTGGCGCGCCATCCGGAGATCGGCGCCGGCCTGATCGGTCGCGTCGTGCGCGAGGTGCAGCGCGAACATCTCAACCCGTCGCGACTGCACCACCACGGCGTCAGCAAGTTCGGCTGGTGACGGTGTGGCGACTGTCGAACATCGAGGCGCTGGCCTTCGTGGCCATCGTCTCGATCTTGGTCGTGCTGGCGGTGATGATGGCGGGATGATCTGCGCATGCTGGCGTGTTACACTTGAGTGCTATGCCACGAGTGAAGCACGCCGAAGCCTGCAAGCCCGTTCGCTGCCTGAAGTGCGGCGCGGCCATCCACTGCGGCGACCCCTGCATCGACCTCAGCTCCGGTTACGACCGCCTTCGACGACGCTGGCAGTGCGGCGTGGGTGGGTGTGCGTCGGCAATCGGGCGACCGCTGGTCTATCATTGCTCCAAGGCGTGCTACTGGCGTCACCGCCGTGCCAAGCTGCGCACCGTCGTCAAGCCACGCAAATGCGCAGGATGCGGCAAGAGCTTCACGCCGCGCCGCTCCGACGCGCAGTCATGCAGCGACGCTTGTCGGCAGGCACGTTATCGGTCGCGCTGGCGATAGCGGTCCGGGTTGTTTGCTTCCAACAGCGCGCAAGCCGTCCGAGGATTAGGTTCGTCCTCAAAGTTTTCCCACGCGGTCGCTATCTCGTCGAATTGTTCATCGGTCACAGTGGTTGGTCCTTCCTAGCGGGAGATGGCATCAGCTCTGACCTTCACCCCATCGCATGAACGATCCGTTAGTGGAGCGGCGGTGACGCGCTGCCGGTCGTGCTCGTTCATGCCGGCGAAGGAGACTTCGGCCGCACCTTCCCTCGGATGACGCTGCGGCCAGCGTGGCGCGGACCGTGTTATAAACGCGCGACAAAGGCGATTCGCATGACCTATCCTCAATCTACGCTTCAGGAGCTGGCGGAAAGCGAACGGCAAATGGTGCTGGAGGCCGAAGCTCGCTTCGGGAAGCACTGGGTCGAAGCCCGCGCGAGTTCGATTTTTCTTTCGCGTTGCATTGTTGCGATAGACCACGACCGGATGCACGTCGGCCGCTTTACTGCGATCCTGAAAAAGCATCATCTGCTAGCGATCATGTCGGCAGTTCGCTTGCACAAGTCGCAAGCAATGTGGAATCTGCGCCAAGTTCTCGAAGCTGGCGCGCACGCCGCTTTCGCTATCGCCAATCCCGGCGACGAACATTTCTTTAAATGGGAAAATGGCCTGCTCGTTCTTCCGCCAAAACTTCCCGGCAAGCGTTACGATTGGTTGGCGCAAAACCACAAACCATTTTCCGACGCGATCAAGGCTAAAAAGGACATGCTCAACGAGTCGCAGACTCACGCGAACGTCGTCGCATCGCACGGCGTCTTCCGCGTTGAAGGCGATCAGGCTCATGCGCCATTTTTCGACGTTGAAGACGAATATCACGTCAAGCTTGATCTATGGCTAGCGGCGGCCGTCGCACTCGACGTGATGAAGCTCTTCCGGGAAGTCAACCAAGGGCGCAACGTCATTGAGTTCATCGAAGGCTTCGACGGCCACTTAACGACGCTGGAAAACAGGGTGGTCGCCCTCATGGATGAGATGAAGGCCACCGAACGATGGCAGCGAGCGGAAGCCGCACGGCTGGCGGCTCAAAACGACTAAGGCGCGCCGACTTCGCGCCATCTCGCCGAAGGTGATCTTTTGGGGATAGGTCATTTTGACCGGGGCGGCGCTATTGGCTTATGCCTGTAAATCGTGGGGAACCAGTCCCCAATCCCTTGAAACGGATGGCTTTCCGCGCCACCTTGCGCGACCCCAACGGCTTTGGCCTACTGGGGGACGTGATCCCGAATCACGCATGGAAAAGCCGAGCACACTTTGCACGCGGGCTCGGCTTTCCGTGGCTTTTGTCGCTGAAAATGCTTTCGCATGTCCATCAACCACAAGGAGACCCTAGCGTGGCTAGTCCGGTCGTTCAAGACAACCAACCCCGCAAAACCAAGTTCACATTCGAAGAAGCTGTTGACGTGTGGCTGCGCCGCTGGAGCGGGCAGTACCAGCACGAGATCGCAGCGGCCTATGTGATCAACCCGCGCGCCGTGAACCATGTGCTCAAGGGCATCACGCACGCCGGCAGCAAGGACGAAGCCGCCCAGCGCATCGGGCGCACGGCGTAAAGATCAATCGCGACTCGGCGAGCGGCTTCGGTCGCTCGCCGGCCTTTCGGGCACCTTCCAGCAAATAAATCTGTTTTTTACACCGGCTGGACACTGGCCAAAAAAGGCCAATAAGATCAACGCAATACTTCTCCCACAAGGGGAGAAGGAAGGAGGTCCCCGCTCAGGCGCTGCTGCCCTTGAGCCGTTCGTTGCGCCGGCGCAGGCCTTCCAGGGTGGCGAGGAGGATGACCGAGACCGTCGTCAGGATCACCGCCGCTGCCGTGATGGTCGGGCTGATGTTCTCGCGGATGCCGCTGAACATCTCCCGCGGCAGGGTGCGCTGCTCTGGCCCTGCCATGAACAGCACGATCACCACCTCGTCGAAGCTGGTCGCGAAGGCGAACAGCGCGCCCGACGCCACGCCGGGCAGGATCAGCGGCAGGATCACGCGGCGGAACGCTTGAAGCGGCGAGGCGCCGAGCGAGGCGGCGGCGCGCGCGAGGTTGGTGTCAAAGCTTTGCAGCGTCGCGCCGACCGTGATCACCACGAAGGGTGTCGCCAGCGCGGTGTGAGCCAGGATCAAGCCGAGATAGCTGCCGGTCAGTCCGATCGGCGCGAAAAAGAAATAGAGACCGACCGCGGTGATGACACCGGGCACGACGACCGGCGACAGCACGAAAGCCAGCGCCAGCGGCTTGAACCGGCTTTTCCACTGCGCGAGCCCCAATGCGGCCAGCGTGCCGAGAACCATGGACAGAAGCGTCGAAGCGACGCCGATGATCATGCTGTTCTTCAGCGAATTCATCCAGCGCGGCGAGTTGATGAAGTCGTCGTACCAGCGCAAGGAGAGGCCGGGCAGCGGGTAGGTGAGGTACGAGCCCGAGCTGACGGACAGCGGCATGATTGCGAGAATCGGCGCGATCAGGAAGATGAACACCAGCGTCGAGATGACGATGGTCGCGGTCCACGCGATGCGCTGGCTGGGCGTGCGGAGGGAAGCATTGTCGCTCAATTCTTCATCCCTCCCGTGACCTGCTGGCCCTGCACCAGCTTGCCGTAGACGAGAGCGAGCAGAATCGTAGCCAGCAGCAGCACCGCCCCCAGCGCCGACGCAAGGCCCCAATTGGCGGTCTCGGTCGTGTAGAGCGCGATGAAGTAGCTGATCATCTGATCGGCGGCGCCGCCGACCAGGGCCGGCGTGATGTAGTAGCCGAGCGCGAGGATGAAGACGAGCAGGCCTCCCGCGCCGATGCCGGGCAGGGTTTGCGGCAGGTAGATTCGCAGGAAAGCGGTGAGGGGTGGCGCGCCGAGCGAGGCGGCGGCACGCATGTAAGCCGGCGAGATCGCCTTCATGCTGCTGTACAGCGGCAGGATCATGAACGGCAGCAGCACATGGGTCATGGCCACGCAGACACCGAAGCGGTTGTAGATCAGGCGCAACGGCTCGTCGATGATGCCAAGCCAGTGCAGGCTGTCGTTCACGACGCCTTTGCTCTGCAGCAGCACGATCCAGGCGCAGGTGCGCACCAGAAGCGATGTCCAGAACGGCAGCAGCACGAAGATCATCAAGAGGTTCGACCGGCCGGGCGGCAGCGTCGCCAGCAGGTACGCGACCGGGAAGCCGAGGAGCAGGCAGAGTACGGTGACACCGAGACTGATGAGGAAGGTGCGTCCGAAGACATCGCGGTAGATGGCCTGATCCGGCGGGGCCGCGACGATCGCGCCGTCCACGTTCCGCGTCAGGTCGAGTGCCGCCAATAGATAGAAGCCCGTGACCGGGCCACCGGCATCCTTGATCGTCGTCCAGGTGGTGCGCTCACGCCAGGCCGGGTTGATCTTGCCCAGCGTCTCCCTGGCCGTGCCGGGCTCCGGCACCGCCTTCAGATTGCGTGCGGTGCTGGTCAGGATCGTGCGAAAGCCGTTCAGGGCGTAATTGAGCCGCTTGGCTGCGATGGCAATGGTGCCGGAGGCGCGCGCCGCCAGGATGTCGCTGGCCAGCGCCGCGTAGGCCTTTTCATCCGGCAGGTCCTTGCCGTCCCAGCTGGCGAGAGCCGCGACGGTTTGGGGCAGAGCCTGACGTACCTCGCGGTCATCGATCGCGCGCCACAGCATGCCGGCGATCGGGCCCGCGAAGGTGAAGAGCAGGAAGACGAGAAGCGGCAGCACCAGCGCCAATGCCTTGACCTGGCGTGTCCGCTCTGCACGCCGCAATCGGCGCTTGAGTGGCACCTCGGTCAACGCATTGGCGCCGGTCAAGGAAGTTGCCGTCATGTGGAGAGCCTCTTCGATCGGTCTGAGCGCGCGCCTCGTCCTTCGAGACGACCGCTTCGCGGTCTCCTCAGGATGAGGCTCATCAACACCAGTTCCTGCGAAATGGCCGCCGCACACTCCGTCCTCATCCTGAGGAGCCCGCCTAAAGCGGGCGTCTCGAAGGATGGCCGCAACGAAGATGCTCTGAATGCGCGCCGCACGCCGTTTCGCCGGCGCGTTATTTCGCGGCCCATTTGTTGAAGCGCTCGGTCAGGCGATCGATGTTCTCGAGCCAGAAGGCGACGTTGATCTCGACAGCGTTCTTGATGTTGTCGGGCGCGGTCGGCAGATCCTTCAGGACGGCCGGCTGGATCAGCGCGGCGGCGTCCTTGTTCGAGGTGCCATAGGCAATATTCTCCGACAATTTGGACTGGTTCTCGGCCTTGCCGGCGAAGTCCAGGAACTTGTAGGCGGCGTCCTTGTTCGGGCTGCCCTTCAGGATGACCCAGCTGTCGAGGGTGAAGAGCGCGCCGTCCCACACCATGCCAAAGTTCTTCTTCTCGTTCTTGTTCGCGGTGTCGATGCGGCCGTTATAGACCGAGGTCATCGCCACCTCGCCGGAGGCGAGCAATTGCGGCGGCTGGGCGCCGGCCTTCCACCAGACGAGGTCGCCCTTGATGGTGTCCAGCTTCTTGAATGCGCGATCGACGCCCTCGTCGGTCGCCAGCACCTTGTAGACGTCCTTCGGTGCGACGCCGTCGGCCATGAGGGCGATCTCGAGCGTGGTCTTCGGGCCCTGACGCAGGGCGCGCTTGCCCGGAATCTTCTTGGTGTCGAAGAAGTCGGCCCAGCCCTTGGGCGCATCCTTCAGCTTGTCCTTGTCGTAGCCGAGCACGAAATCGTAGAGGATGGCGCCGACGCCGCAGGGATTGACCGACGGTGGTATGTAAGCGGCCTCGCCGCCGATCTTGGAATAGTCCAGCTTCTCGAACAGCCCTTCCTCGCAGCCGACCGCGAGCTCGTCGCTCTCGACCTGGACGAGGTCCCAGGTGGCGGCGCCGCCCTGGACCTTGGCGCGCAACACGCCGACGCCGCCGTCCCAGGACTCATCGTTCATGGCAACACCGGCCGCCTTCTTGAACGGCTCGAAATAGACCTTCTTCTGGGCATCCTGATACGCGCCGCCCCATGACACGACGGTGAGGTCACGCGCCTGCGCGACCGTGGCCAGCGCGGCGCTGGCGCTGAACGCCGCGGCGAAACCCAGAGCAATCTTGCCAATCTTGCGCTTCAGCATGGTCCTTGTTCCTTCTTCATCTGCGTTGCGTTGAGGTTGATCGATGCAGGTGCCACTCGCATCGGGATCAGACGGGATCGAGGGCGAGGCAGTCCTCGGGGCGGAAGGTGATGAACACGTTTTCGCCAGGTCTTAGGCTGCTATGCCGCAGGCTATCATGCGCCCCCGGCTGGAGCTTGACCATGAACTCGGCGTTCCCTGCGACATCGAGCACGGCCAGCGCGTGGTCGCCGAGATAAATCGTGTTCTGCACTTTGGCCGGCAGCCGGTTCGGTCCGTCGCTGGAGGCGCCATCAGGGATAATGGCGATCCGCTCCGGCCGCACCGACAACGAGGTCGAAGCACCTGCGCCTGCTATGTTGACCGCACGGGCCATGACGGAGCCGCCGGCCGCCAGCGCGACGCGGCAATAGTCCTTCTCGATCGTCTCCACGGTGCCGGCCAGCACGTTGCTCTCGCCGACGAAGTTGGCGACGAAGCTGTTGACCGGATGCTCATACAGCGCGTCGGGCCGGTCGATTTGCTGCACGATGCCGTCGTTGAACACGGCGATGCGGTCCGACATGGTGAGTGCTTCGCTCTGGTCATGGGTGACATAGACGACGGTGATGCCCATCGTCTCGTGCAATTGCTTGATTTCGAGCTGCATCTGCTCGCGCAGGCGCTTGTCCAGGGCGCCCAGGGGCTCGTCCATCAGCACGAGCTGCGGGTTGAAGACCAGCGCGCGGGCCAGCGCCACGCGCTGCTGCTGGCCGCCGGACAGTTGCCCGGGCCGCCGCTGCGCCAGCGTTTCCATCTTGATCATGCGCAGCGCCGCTTTGACGCGCGCTTGCGTTTCCGCCTTGTTGATCTTGCGCACGGACAGCGGAAAGGCGACGTTCTCCTCGATCGTCAGGTGCGGAAACAGGGCATAGTTCTGGAACACCATGCCGATGTCGCGCTGGTGCGGCGGCATGTTCTTGATCGGCCGGTCCGCGAGGTAGATCTCGCCCTGGGTCGGAACCTCGAAGCCGGCCAGCATCATCAGCGTGGTCGTCTTGCCCGAGCCCGAGGGGCCGAGCAGGGTGATGAACTCGCCCTTCCTGATGTCGAGATCGAGGTTCTTCACCACGAGATGCTCGCCATCATAGGTCTTCTGAATGCCGGAAAAGCGCACCAGTGCCGGCGCAGGCGTGACCAGGCCGGCTTCCATGTTGTCCTCGCGTGTCCCCTACGATGCTATCGAGAAACAGCTTAGCACCCTCCGACGAGAACGCCAGCGGCGCGCGGCAGGGCAGTCGCATGGGAGTGATTCCCCTGTGGCTATCCTTCGAGACGCCCGCCGTTGGCGGGCCCTCAGGATGAGGACCGAGTGTGCGGCTGTAGTTTTGACGAGCACCGATGTTGCTTAAGCCTCATCCTGAGGAGACCGCGAAGCGGTCGTCTCGAAGGACGAGGCGCCACTCAGGTTGTGCAAAATGCCATACGCGATCGCCCTGCGGGGGCAGGTGCGCGAAGGCGCTCTACATCCCCGACAGCCTGGTCACATACACATTCAGCGTTCCGCCGGCTTCGGCGACCACGCGCAGCGTCCTGGAATCGAAGGCGATATCGGCCAGCGTGAGGCTGCTGATATTGGCCTCGACCTTGACGCCGTCCTCGCTCTTCTGGAAGTCGGCAATGACGCCTGCGATTTTCTCGCGCGCGTTGGCGGCGATCGGCTTCAGGTCGAGTGTCGCTTTTTGCACCAGCGCCTGCTGCATTTGAGGCACCACCGCGCGGGCCGCGGCGCCGAGCAGACCGAAGGCCGCCTCGGACTCCACCGCGAGCTGGATGTCGGCGAGCCGCAGCGTCTGCTGCGCCTGGTCGAGCATCGGCCGGCCCCAGATGTGCACGGTCGCCTCGGCGTCGAGCCCGAGCCAGCTCTTCTTCTCCTTGGCGCGCACCAGCAGCGAGATCAGAAGCCGCTCGCCGGAGGGGACGACGTTGACGCTTTTCACCGTGACCTCGACCGGACCGGAGCCGTCCTCTGGATAGGTGTGGCCGACCATCTGGGCTGCGATCAGCTTGTTGATCTCGGTGAAGGGAACGTCGATGGGAACGCCGATGTTCACGCCGGTGCCGGTCGGCGGCACGATCGAGATCTTGTCGGGGAACGGGCAGTCCGGCTTGGTCTGCGTCGAGGTCACGCGCGTCTCGGCCTCGAGGCCGAGCAGCAGCGTCACGTTCTGCGCGTCGACGCGCGGCTGCGCTGCAATCGCGCGGGTCGGCTTCATCTCGAGCCAGAGCGGCGGCAGCGCGGCCGAGGAACCGCTACCTTGCAGCGGGATCGAGCGGCAGGCCTTGGCCCATTGCACCTTGGCGTTCTCGCGCAGGCTGGGATCGTTGCGGATGCGCTCCGAGACGACGTTGAGCTGATCGCCGACCGTCTTGTCGATCAGCGGCTTCACCTGCGCGGGCACGTTGACCTTGGCGCCGGCGACGTTGAGGTTGGTGTCGCCGAGATTGACCTGTGCGCCCAAATTCGGCTCGAGATGCCAGGCGGCCGCGAGCTTCGGGCGCGAGGTGACGACCACATTGCCCTTGATCTCGGCGCTGGCGTTCAAGTTCTTGATGTTGACCGCGCCGATCCGTTTCGCCGCGTCGCCGCCGAGCACGCTGCCTAGTGCATCGCCGAGCGCGCCGGTCGCTTTCGCCGACAGCGACCCCGTCACGTTCAGCTTGCCGCTGATCGGCGTCGACAGCGTCAGCACGTCCTTGTCGCCGGTCGCCGACATCGGCCCGCGGACGGCGGCCCAGCCGATATCGGCGTCCTGCAGGATCTGCGAGATCGGATTTTCGGCCTTGCCGGCGAAGTTGCGCGGTGATGCCTTCTCGGCCTGGTCCCGGATCGCCGACAGCGCGATCGCCACGGGCGCCACCACGATCGAGCTCTTGGACACTGGCGGCAGCGGCGGCAGTTGCGCGACCGGCGGCGCCGAATTGGTCGCGCGCGGCGACAGCAAGTCCATCGCCTTCAGGCTGATGAAAAACGACGCAGCTAGCACCACAACGGCGATCAGGACAGTCTTCAAGTTCAAGGTTAGTCGCATCGATCCCCCAAGCCGCCCCGACGGGGATTTTACAGGGCAGGCGAGCAGGGCGCTAGAGCGCACCGATGGGGTGGAATTGCGGCAAATCGGTTAACGGCTGTTTCCGTCGATCCAGGCCCTCAGTGCACAGCTAACTGCGCCTGGGACGGCGGACCGCTCTCACCTTGCCGGCGGCGCCGCCGCCGCAGAACAGGCGATCGCCGCCGTCGGATTCCAATCCTGAAACCATCGTCGCGGCCGGCAGGTCGAGCTGCTCGAGCACCTTGCCCGTTTCAGGGTCGATCCGCCTGATGTCGCTGTCCTCACCTTCCCAGGTGCCATGCCAGAGCTCGCCGTCGACCCAGGTGACCCCGGTCACGAAACGCTTGCTCTCGATGGTGCGAAGCACGGTGCCGGTGTCCGGATCGATCTGATGGATCTTGCGCTCGCGATATTGACCGACCCAGAGCGAGCCTTCGGCCCAGGCCAACCCGGAATCGCCGCCGCCGCCGGGCGCGGGGATCGTGGTGAGCACCTTGCCTGTCGCGGCGTCGATCTTCTGGATGCGATCCTCCGCGATCTGGAACAGGTGGCGGCCGTCGAACGCCGTGCCCGCATGTGCGGCGACATCGAGCGAGCGCGTGATCTTGCCGTTGGCCGGATCGAGGCCATTCAATTTGTCGCCCGATGCGAACCAGACATGGGTGCCGTCATAGGTGATGCCATGCACGGCCTCGACGCCCGGAAACGGCCCGTACTCCTTGACGATCTCTGCGGCGGAACGTTTCATCTGCTCGATCCCTGTGATGCGACCAACCTAAGCCTTTAATAGCGGTCCCGGGAGTAACAAGCCTGTCGGGAATCCGGGGACGGGCGGGGTCACCCAGCGGCGCGCCCTGCCGTGGCCGAACGACTGCACCTTGTTCGACCGCGCCAGCTCCTCGAGGGCCCGCTGCACCGTGCGCGCGCTCATGGCAAGTGCGAGCGCGAGCGCCGAGCTCGACCACGGCTCGCCGTCGGCGAGAATGGCGAGGACCGCGGCGTGCTTCTCCTCGACGGGCCGGGCCAGCACGATGACGTCGCGCGTCTTGCGCGGCGCCAGCTCAAAACCCTGCCTGGTCGCGCTGATCTCGGCCAGCGGCTTGAGCTGGGTGCGCAGCCGCCCGATCTCGACGCGCAATCGCGCGCGGTGCGACTCGTCGACATGCCTTGCCCGGAACGCGCCTGATATCAACGCCTCGCGCGAGACATCCGCAGGCCATGCCTGCGCCAGCAGGCGGGCGAGCGCGAACAGCACGGGTCGCGTTCCGAGCGACACGGCCGTGCCTTGCCTGCGCACGACATGATGGAAGGTGTCGACGACGAGCGCTGTCGAGGTCGCCAGTCTCTCGACCTCGCCGAGCAGCAGCGGGTGCTCGCTGCCGCGCGCGATCAGGCGCGCGGCCGGCGTGTTCAGGATCAGGCTCGCTGCGTCGACCTCGGCGGCGAGCGCCGGGATTTTGGCCAGCTGCGCTGCCTTGCCTGCGCGGTCGAGGGCTGTACGCGCATCTCTTGTTTTCAACCGCCTGATGGCGATGCCGGCAACCACCAGCTCGCGAACGACGAGAGAGGCAGGCGGGAGCGGGGAGATGCCGATCTCGGCCAGCGTGCGCTCGGCCTCGTCGACGCGTCCGAGCAGGAGAAGACGGCGGGCCTCGATATGGCCGGCATGGGCGGCATTGGCGAGATCGCCATGGCTTGCGAGCGTCGCCCGCGCGCTTGCGAGCGACGGCGCCGGCCAGCTCAGGTCGCGCGAGACGAGCGCGATCTCGGCCTCGGCCACCACACATCTGGCGCGCGCGACCGCCTCTCTCGGCCCGAACGCGCGCGCGGCGCTGCGCAGCAGCGTCTTCGCTTTCGCGAGATCGCCGAGCTGCGCCATCGCGATGCCGCGCAGCGCCAGCGAGGGCGCATCGTTGCGCAACGCGACGCGGTTCAGGGCGCCGAGCGGATCGCCGGCTTCGAGCGCGCGGGCGGCGGCCGTGATCAGCGATTCCATGAAAATCCCGCCACACTTGTTACTCCCACCAGGCAACCGTCCGGTGCCAGAAGTCGTTGACGGCCGACAATGTGCGGTGAGCAAGAAGTTTGGAGAGCCATGATGACATCAGCAGAAAAAGCAGGAACCAACGGACAGCCCGCCATGCAAACACCACCAGTGGTGTCGCCGCAGGACTGGGAGGCAGCCCGTCAGCAACTGCTCGTGAAGGAAAAGGCGCATACCCGTGCCCGCGACGCACTCGCCGCCGAACGCCGGCGCATGCCGTGGATGGAAGTCGACAAAACCTACGCATTCGAGACGCCTTCGGGCAAGGCCAGTCTGCTCGATCTGTTCCAGGGCCGAAGGCAACTGATCCTGTACCGGGCCTTCTTCGAGCCGGGCGTGTTCGGCTGGCCCGACCATGCCTGCCGCGGCTGCTCCATGGTGGCCGACCAGGTCGCCCATGTCGCGCATTTGAACGCCCGCGACACCACGCTGGTGTTCGCCTCGCGCGCCCCGCAGCCGGATATCGCGCGGCTGAAGGCGCGGATGGGCTGGAACATCCCGTGGGTCACCATCACCGACAGTTTTGATGCCGATTTCGGTGTCGGCGAATGGCACGGGACCAACGTGTTCTACCGCGACGGCAAGCGCATCTTCCGCACCTATCTGATCAAGAGCCGCGGCGACGAGCAGATGGGCGGCACCTGGAACTATCTCGACATCACCCCGCTCGGCCGCCAGGAGGTCTGGGAGGACTCGCCGGCCGGCTATCCGCAGACGCCGACCTACAAATGGTGGAACTGGCACGACAGCTACGAGGACGGTAGCGCGCCCGACAAGAAGTGGGTCGAGGTGTCCGATGCCGGAGAAAAGGCGCTTCGCGAGAAGGGCGCGCAGTGACCGAGGCCCATCCCGCCGGCGCGGCTGCCGACGCCGGCCGTGCTGGCGGAGAGGTGGTGACCGCATCCCACGTCGCCAGATGGCTGGGTCTTGCGGCTACCCCGACCTTCGCGGTCATGGCCCTGCTGACGGCGGTTCTCGGCGGTGGTCCGGCGGACATGCTCTGCGCCGCCGGGCACGGCTCGATGCTCGGCGGGATGGTGCCGATGTATCTGCTGATGAGCGCGTTTCACGCGGCGGCGTGGCTGCGATTGATAACGGAGCGGTGACGCGTGGGCGAGAGGTGAGGGGCCTCCGCCCGCGTGAACGCCTCGTCCTTCGAGACGACCGCTTCGCGGTCTCCTCAGGATGAGGCTAACTTGCATCTGCGGCGTAGCATGGGATTAGCGCGCGCCGGTTTTGCGGCAACCTGGTTTTTGTTCGCGCCGGCCTCAGCCCTCATCCCGAGGGCCCGCCGACGGCGGGCGTCTCGAAGGATGATGAGAGCCGCGCTTCGCTAGTTCATGGAGTTCAGCAAAGTCGCCGCGCATGAAGGCTTCCTTCTTGGCGCGGCTCCATTTCTTGAGTTTGCGTTCGCATTCGATCGCATCGGTGATGCGGTCGAACCATTGGGAGAAGGCTAGCGTTACGGGTCTGCGTGACTTTGTGTAGCCGGCAAAAGTGCCAGCGTTGTGCTGCGCAACTCTGATTTCGAGCTCGGTCCGCGTCGTGCCGATGTAGTAGCTGCCATCGGCGCATCTGAGAATGTAGAGGTAGGCGCCTTCGGTCATCGTGAACGCCCCATCATTTGAGACGCGCGCAAGGGCGCGCTCCCCGGATGAGGTTAACTGGCATCGGCGATGTAGCGCAAGCGCTGCGGAGCCGCGGCGCACTCCGTCCTCATCCTGAGGAGCCTGCCGAAGGCGGGCGTCTCGAAGGATGGCCACGATCACCGGCCTCAAACGAAAACAGCCCCGGCGTCGCCGGGGCTGTTCGCATCCTAATCTCGTTCGCAGCTTACGCCTCGCGCTACCGAAGCTCCGCTCTCCGCTCGGTCATCGGCAGCACGATCACCTTGGTGCCGACGTTGACGCGGGCGTAGAGGTCGGAGACGTCGTCATTGGTCAGGCGGATGCAGCCGGAGGAGACGTGCTTGCCGATCGTGTCGGGGGCGTTGGTGCCGTGGATGCGGTAGACGGTGCCGCCGAGATACATGGCGCGGGCGCCGAGCGGGTTGCCGGGGCCGCCGGCCATGTGGCGCGGCAGATAGGGCTGACGCTGGATCATTTCCGGCGGCGGGGTCCAGTCCGGCCACTCGGCCTTCTTGGTCACCGCCTGCGTGCCGGACCAGGTGAAGCCATCGCGGCCCACGCCGATGCCGTAGCGGATCGCCTGGCCGTTGCCGAGCACGTAATAAAGATAGGTGTTGGGCGTATCGATGATGATGGTGCCCGGGGCTTCACGTGTTGCGTAGCTGACGGTCTGGCGGCGGAAGCGGGCCGGCGTCTCGACCGCGTCCTGATCCTCGGACGGTGCGGTCTGATAGGTCGGCGCCTGATAGGGCTGGTACGGCTGAAGCGGCTGCGGCGCAGTCATCGTCGGCAGCGGCTGGAAGAACGGGAAGAGCTGCACGGGCGCGGCTTTGGCCGGGCCGGCAAATGCGATTGCGGTCACAGCCACTGCACCGACGGCAACGGCACGCGAAAACGTCTTGAACGTGTCCAGATTGAACATTGATCGCCCCTGTCTGCGTGGTGTTTCTTGGTCACCCCGGCACCGTTTCGGTGCTCCGTTGCGTCAATCACTAACGACAAGAAGTTTCGGGACGTTTGCACGGAAAACCGAAAACGGTTTCGTCGCGGCAAGGATTGTTTCATGACAGTTTCGTGGCCCGGCCGGGCTGTTAACGAACAAAACAGCGCGCCGACACTTATGTGACGTCACACGCCTGAAATATCCGTGGTTGATGGTCCTAAGCCGAGAATCATCAAACTCTCGGGATTTCCCCATGCGGGTATTAATCGCGACTGACGCCTGGCATCCGCAGGTCAACGGTGTGGTCCGGACGCTGACCTCGCTGGCGGCCGCCGCCAAGGCCCTCGATGTCGAGATCGACTTCCTGACGCCGGACGGCTTCCGGTCGTGGCCGCTGCCGACCTATCCGGGCCTGCGCGTGGCGCTGCCTGCGGGTAAGGAGATCGCGCGGCGAATCGAGAAGGCCGCGCCCGAAGCGCTGCATATCGCAACCGAAGGCCCGATCGGCTGGGCGGCGCGCGCCTATTGCCGCCGCAACGGGTTCGCCTTCACCACCTCCTACACGACGCGCTTTCCGGAATACGTCTCGGTGCGGACCGGCATCCCTGATGCCGTCGGCTATGCCGTGCTGCGCCACTTCCACGATGCCGCCGCCATGACCATGGTGGCGACGCCGTCGCTGCGGCAGGAGCTGTCGGGGCGCGGCTTCAAGCGGCTCGGCTTCTGGGGGCGCGGCGTCAACACCGAGCTGTTTCATCCGGACGCTCCGGCCAGGCTCGACCTGCCGGGTCCTATCTTCATGACCATGGGCCGCGTTGCGGTGGAGAAGAATCTCGAGGCGTTCCTCGCGCTCGATCTGCCCGGCACCAAGGTCGTCGTCGGCGACGGCCCGCAGAAGGCGGCGCTCGAGAAGAAATATCCCGATGTCGTCTTCCTCGGCGAGAAGAAGGGCGCGGATCTGACCGCGCATCTCGCCGCCGCCGACGTCTTCGTGTTCCCGAGCCTCACCGACACGTTCGGCGTGGTGCAGCTCGAAGCGCTCGCCTGCGGCACGCCGGTTGCGGCGTTTCCGGTGACGGGACCGAAGGACGTCATCGCCGATCATCCGATCGGCGCGATCGACAACGATCTGCGCGCCGCCTGCTTGCGCGCACTCACCATGTCGCGCGAGACCTGCCGCAACTTCGCGCTGGAGCGTTCCTGGGAGAACAGCGCGCGCCAGTTCGTCGGCAATCTCACCTCACTCCAGCCCAGCCGCATCCTGCGCGCCTCGCCTCGCATGGCGCGGCGGCCGGTGCGCGGCTGATCATACTTTGACCCACAGCGAGAACCTCATCGATGGCTAAGATCATGAACCTTGACGGCACCCAGCAGCTCGATCTCACCCGCGGCACGGTCGAGCAGGCCTATGATCGCTGGGCGCCGGTCTACGATCTCGTGTTCGGCGGCGTATTCGCCAAGGGCCGTCAGGCCGCGATCGCAGCCACCAACAAGATCGGCGGCCGCGTGCTCGAGGTCGGCGTCGGCACCGGCATCTCGCTGCCGCTTTATGCCCCGAACTTGCGCATCTTCGGCACCGACATTTCGGAAGCGATGCTCGACAAGGCACGCCAGCGCGTCACCGAGGGCAACCTGAAGAACGTCGAAGGCCTCGCGGTGATGGACGCCGAGAAGCTCGAATTCCCCGACAATTCCTTCGACGTCGTGATGGCGCAGTATGTCGTCACCGCAGTGCCGAATCCGGAAGTCGCGCTCGATGAATTCGCTCGCGTGCTGCGTCCGGGCGGCGAGCTGATCATCCTCACCCGCGTCAGCGCCGACACCGGCATGCGCCGCTTCATCGAGCAGAAGCTCCAGCCGGTGGTGCGTCCGCTCGGCTTCCGCACCGCCGAGTTCGCCTGGTCGCGCTATGCGAAGTGGCTGGCTGGCGCCAAGGGCATCGAGCTTGCCGAGCGCCGCCTGATTCCGCCGCTCGGTCATTTCTCGCTGGTGCGCTTCCGCAAGGTCGACGTCGCCAAGGCAGCCTGAGCAAGTCTGCGTCGGAGCGGCGCGATCCGCCGCTCACGCGTTCGCGTGCGTCATCGCGTCGCTGCATCGTCACATGACAAAATCATGATGTCACACGGCCTACATCGAATCCCTGTAAATCCTGAACCCGAAAGCATTTTGGGGGAGAGCATGATCAAGAATTATATCGAGCAGCTGCGGATCCAGCGCTGGGACGACCATCGCTACTATCACCACAGCCGCATCAATCAGAGCCTGCACTTCGTCAGCGCGCTGAGCTTTCTCTTTGCCTATGTCTGGCTGTTCGTCGATCCCATGATCTCGGCGCTGGTCGGCTGGCTGGTCTCGATGACCTCGCGCCAGGCCGGTCACTTCTTCTTCGAGCCGCATGATTACGACCACATCAACCAGGCGACGCATGAGTACAAGGAAGACATTAAGGTCGGCTACAACCTTCAGCGCAAGGTGGTGCTGATGGCGATCTGGGCGGCATCCCCGCTAGTGCTGTTCGTCGACCCCACGCTGTTCGGCCTGTTTACCCCCTGGGCGAGCGCGACCGATTTCATGCGGCAGGTCGCCAAGATCTGGCTCGTGATCGGCGGCGGCGGTCTCCTGTTCCGCACCGTGCACCTGTTCTTCATCCGCGACGTCGAGACCGGCCTGGTCTGGATGACCAAGATCCTGACCGACCCCTTCCACGATTTGATGCTCTATCGCAGCGCCCCGCTCGCCTTGATGCGCGGCGAGCTGATGGACCCCGGCCTGCACCTCAACCCCGAGCACACGCTGGGCCTGATCTCCGAGCCCACGCTCGAAGAGCAGCACGCCTGAACGCGCTGCGCACACCGACCACTCCGATGTCTGATGGTTACGTCATGCCCGGGCTCGTCCCGGGCATCCACGTCTTGGAAGTTTCGTGCAGAAGCGCGTGGATGGCCGGGACAAGCCCGGCCATGACGGCGTTGGAGGAACTAGCCTCAGCGCCCGAAGCGCTTGGCCAGCATCTCTTTCAGGATCTGCCGCTTGATGTTCTTGTTGGTGAGCGCGCCATCGTGCCACCAGAAGCCGTCGGCCTTCATCTTCCCGGCGGCGCGGACGAAGCGGACGGCGACCTCAGTGAAGTCGGCGTCGGTGTAGTTCAGGCTGAAGATCAGCCGGCCGGTACCGACCCAGCTCAGCGACAGGCCTTCGGCGCGAAGGTAATATTGCAGCATCCAGTTGTAGCGGGACGGGGTGGTGTATTTCACCGTCCAGATCGACGAGAAGTTTGCGAACTCCACCGGCAGCTTGGCGTCGGTCATCATCTGGTTGAGTTTTTGCGCGCGGCCGTTCCAGGTCGCGTCCAGCCCGTCATAGATGGCGCGGAAGTTCGGGCTGGCGAGCCGGCTCAAAAACTCGTCCATGGCCGTCATGACATAGGGATGCGAGTTGAAGGTGCCGCGGGCGAAGCAGATGTCGGCGGGACGGTCGTCGCGGAAGCGGCGCATCAGCTCGTGTCTGCCGCAGACCACGCCGACCGGCAGGCCGCCCGCGAGGCTCTTGCCGTAGGTCACCATGTCGGCCTTGACGCCAAAATATTCCTGGGCGCCGCCGGCGGCGAGCCGGAAGCCGACGAAGACCTCGTCGAAGATCAGCACGATGCCGCGCTCGGTGCAAACCTCGCGCAGCTGCTTCAGCCACTCGGTGTAGGCCACGCGATCGAAATTGCCGCCGCGCGACGAGTCGACCAGCGAGGAATCGCCGGGCGCGTTGGCGTTCGGATGCAGCCCTTGCAGCGGATTGACCAGCACGCAGGCGATGTCCTTGCGCGTGCGCAGCACGTGCAGCGTCTTCTCCGACATCTCGGAGAGGGTGTAGGTCTCGTGCGCATTGATCGGATTGCCGACACCCGGCTGCACGTCGCCCCACCAGCCGTGATAGGCGCCGGCGAAGCGAACCAGATGGGTGCGCTTGGTGTGGTAGCGCGCGAGCCGCACCGCCTGCATCACCGCTTCGGTGCCGGACATGTGGAACGAGACCTCGTCGAGACCCGAGATCTGGCAGAGCCGCTGCACGTTCTCGAGGATGACGGGATGATAGGGGCCGAGCACCGGGCCGAGCACGTGCGCCCGCTTCTGGGAGCCCTCGATGCATTCCTTGTAGAAATCGTTGCCGAAGATGTTGACGCCATAGGACCCGGTGAGGTCGTAGGAGGTGTTGCCGTCGACATCCGTGACGGTAACGCCGCTCGACGATTCCATGAAGGTCGAGGTGCCGAGATGCTCGCGGACGAGACGCGAGAACTGGAACGGCACGCGGTAGGTTTCAGTGAAATGCAGGTCGGAGATCGTCTCGGCCGCTTCCTTCGTCATCGCGCGGCCCTTGGGGTAGCGATCGGCGTAGAGAGCTGCGAGGCGGAAGAAGGCCTCCTTGCGCTGCATCACCACGTCGTCAGGCGCGCCGTCGCAGCCGAAATACTTGTCGCCCTCGAACTCGTAGAACGGCAGCAGCTTTGCCACCCGGCGCGACATCTTGGAGTGCCCGGCGAGCGAGCGGTGCTTGGCGCGGGACAGTTCGATCCGCGCCTTCAGCTTCGGGAGGGCGGCGGCAGCGGACGCTGCGGCGGCCACGGAAAATGAGAGAATCGGGAGTGTCGTTTCCATGACAACAAGCGCTAATACTGCGAGCTGACAGATTCATGACAGTCAAAGCCCTCATCGCCTCTTTCACCCAGCAGGAAGACCTCAACTTCCTGTTGACCAACCGCATCCCCCGCGCAGGCTTGACCCGCTTCATGGGGTGGTTCTCCAAGATCGAGAACCCGCTGGTGCGGGACGGCTCCATCGCGCTGTGGAAGCTGTTCTCCGACCTCGATCTGTCGGAGGCGAAGAAAGACCGTTTCAGCAGTCTGCACGACTGCTTCACCCGTGAGCTCAAGCCGGGCCTACGGCCGTTTGATCCGGATCCGTCGGTGGTCGCCAGTCCCTCGGACGGCATTGTCGGCGCCCATGGCCGTATCGCCGACACCGAACTGTTCCAGGTCAAGGGCGCGCCCTATTCGCTGCTCGACCTGCTTGGCGATCCCGCGCTGGTCGAGCAGCACCGCAACGGAAGCTTCGTGACGCTGCGGCTGACCTCGAGCATGTATCACCGCTTCCACGCACCGTTCGATGCGCATATCGAGCGCGTCACGCTGATCCATGGCGACGTCTGGAACGTCAACCCGATCGCGCTGAAGCGGGTCGAGCGGCTGTTTTGCAAGAACGAGCGCGCGGTGATCCGCACGCATTTGTCGACCGGCGAGGCCGTGACGCTGGTGCCGGTCGCCGCGATCCTGGTCGCCAGCATCCGCTTGCATTTCCTCGACATGGTGCTGAATGCGCAGACACGCGGTCCCGTCAACTTCCCCTGCGACGTCAGTGTGACCAAGGGCGAGGAGCTCGGCTGGTTCGAGCACGGGTCGACCATCATCATCCTGGCGCCCGGTGATTTTTCGTTCTGCGACGGTATCACTGAGGGGACGCGCATCCGCGCCGGTCAAGCGCTGCTGAGGAAAAACTAGCCTTCAATCCGCCGTCTCGGCCGCCTATATCGTCCGCCGGGACAATTCGATCGACACGGATCTTGTGATGGCGCGGGCGCCGGTGATGGCGGCGGGTGGTATTGTGCTGCGGCGTGGCGACACGCCGCTGATCGCGGTTGTGCGCCAACGCAAGCGCAATGAATGGGTTTTGCCCAAGGGCAAGCTCGACGATGGCGAGACGCCGAAGCAAGCCGCGCATCGCGAGGTGTTGGAGGAGACCGGCCACGACGTGGTCGTGCAAGAGTTTCTGGGCACGATCGCCTACCAGTCCGGCGGCCCCATCAAGATCGTGCATTTCTGGCGGATGGAGGCTGGGGCCGGTCCCGTCCGCAAGCTCATGAACGACATCAAGGCCGTCGACTGGCTGACGCTGGACGACGCGCTCGCGCGCCTGTCGCGCGAATACGAGCGCGCCTTCCTCACCCAGGTTGGCCCGATCGCGATCGCCGCGGCCGGCCTCGCATCGTCACCCGCGCCGGAGCCGACGCTCGCGGCCGACGATATCGACGGGGCCTTGCAGACCCTGACGCCCGCCGAGGCTGCCTCCGTCGATGAGCTGCGGCACGGCCTGCTGCAAAAGGTGCGGGCCTGGCTGCGCGGCGAGGCGTGAGCAGTCTGCGCGCCTCGCTTGCGGGTACATCCGCGCGTTGATGCGGATGGACGAGAGCCAGCTCTCTCCGCGTCGTCATTGCGAGCATAGCGAAGCAATCCAGAATCTTTCCGCGGAGGGACTCTGGATTGCTCACATGGGGA
>NZ_VSSR01000158.1 GCF_008123515.1 Bradyrhizobium cytisi | reverse complement strand
CAGATGGGCTAACGCTCTAGATCGGCGACGAGTTGCGACGGGATGACTGGCCCGTAGGTCTTTGTCATTTCGAGCCTCCGCAAGAAGAAGGCCGGCTCAAAGAGCCGGCCCTCTGTTCTTTTGACGAAGCTACTCAGTACCTCGCGATCACCGGCCCGCCCCAGCGGTAGTTCAAGCGGACGAGGCCCATGTCGACGTTCTGATCGATACGGTCGGTGCGCGTAAAGACACCAAGTCCCGCGCCGGCGAAGTTGCCGGAGCCAGTGAAATCGACGTTACGACGTTCGAGGAAGATGTGATTGTACTCGATGCCAACCGACCAATTCGGCGCAAAGCCATATTCGAAGCCGGCGCCGACCGTCCCGCCCCAGCGGGTTTGGTCGTTCGCCCGATCGAATTCAAGGCCGGTTGCAACGTCAAAGGTCCTGTAGCGATCGCCGACGACGGCAGCGCCACCTTTGACGTAGAACAGGGCGTTGTTCCAGGCGTAACCGATTTGGCCCGTGATCAGACCGAAGGCGTCAATTTTCGACTGATTGCGAAGGCCGAATCCCGCCGCGCTGATGTTGTCGCCCTTGAAATCCGCCCAGTTGCCCTGGCCTTCGACACCGAACACCCAGTTGGCCGACTGCCAGCGATAACCGATCTGACCACCGACCGTGCCCCCGGTCGCATTGTGACAGCCTTCACCGACAAGACTACCCGGAACGCCAGTCACACCGCCAATAGTGTCGACGAAGTCCCAGCATTTGTGGCTTGAGCCGCCGCCGCCGTTGATGCCGATGTAGAAGCCGCTCCAGTCGTAGATGGCGGCGACCATCGGCGCCGGAGCCTTGGTGTAGGGTCGTGCAGCGAGGTCCGCCGCGCTTGCGGGAGCCGAGAGGCCCAGAGCTAGTGTTGCGGCCGCAGCCGCAAAAAGCTTCTTCATGCGAGTTCTCTCCCCAGAGATATGAGTTCAATGAAATCGGTGCGTTCGCCCACCTGCCAATCAATGGTACGTCGTTCGCCGGTGCGTTGCTGTAGCGGGCTTACAACACTCGCTACCCAAAGGCGCCGAGACATTCTTGATATTTGTCATATTTGTCAGACAGTTAAGGGAACTAAATGCCCGGTGACGTGCACATCGGCAGCGCAATTTGGACGACGGCCCGCCAGCGTGAACCGGGGCCCCACCGGACAAACTTCGCTTCTTGGTTTTCGGGGATCGCCAGAGCTACGGGCCGAAATCGTCAAGTGGGCTGAACGTAAGCCGGATCAGCCGACATTATCGGAGGCCATATCGGCTGGTAGAGCGGGGTTTAAAACGGTGTCTGAGAGTCGACACGATCGTTCTGGGGTAAACTGGTGCGCGGCGGCGAGGCCACCCACGGCCGGCAGTAGCTCGCCGCCGACTGATCCCCCTATGGATCGATAATTTGCACCACGGACAGAGCCGCGTTTTGATGGCGGCATGCCGCGTCCCGCCCGCCATAGCACCACCCCTGCCGGTTGCCGCCCGGTCAAGATTACCTTCGGCGAACTGCGCGAGATGGGGTTAAGCGGCGTCGTGATCTGGTGCGCCGATTACCGATGCGGCCATTGGGTCGCGGTCAGCGCCGATGCTTGGCCGGACCATATGCGGCTGTCCGACATCGAAGAGCGGTTCGTCTGCTCCGCCTGCGGCATGCGCGGCGCAGACGTCCGGCCGGACTGGAGCACCGAGGGCCGCCCGGCGCCGTGGCGTCTCGGTGACCGCGCGACCTGAGGCTCGCAGCCTCAGCAGCGTCACCATTTCGCGCGGCCTGTGTCGGGTCCCGGACAGACAGCTCAACCGTAACGTTCATTGTAGGTTCCCGAAGCCGGAAAGGGAGAACCGCCATGCAGCGTCGCCGGTTCAAGCAAACCCAATCCCTTGAAGAAAGACTTGCTCAAGAAGCGCAGCGCTTACGCGAGGCAGCTAAGTCCTGTCCGCCCGGCACTACTCGCGATAAGCTACTCCGCAGAGCCCGGCAAGCCGACACCGGCTCGCACATCAGCGAATGGCTGAGATCGCCCGGCCTACAGCCGCCGAGCGACCGAGTCGGATCGTGACGTAACAAGACAGGCGGGACGCAACACGCCCGCTTTAATATCCGTCACGCGGACCGACCTGACAGGCTCGTTCAGACAGTGCACGCGCACCATCGTGCGAGGGAGCCCGGCCGGGGTGTAGCCGTGACGGACGGGAGACGACACCCGTGCAGCTACACGGGTTGACAGGGCGCACTCACCGATGACGCCTCGCCTAGTTTGATTTTGGATTGGCCTGATTTGCCGGTTGGAACGACGCCAAAAAAGCCCCAGCTCCGGGGGGCAGCGGGGACGATGGAGCTGGGGCCCACTTGGGGGATGCCCTTGGGGAAGGGCATCGGGAAAACCTGGTAGTCGGCAAACCGTTCCTGTCGTTTCGGAACGGCAACCTGACGGCCTGAGTTCGGGGCGAACATCCCCGCGGCCGAAAATACGAATGAACGGATCGTCTCCGAGAGAAATAAGGCCGCCTCAGTTGGCGGCCTCTTTCATTTTGTCCACACTGACGACCTGCAGTTTCCTAATTTGCCGGCTGACCTTAATCATTGATTCTTTTGCTTACGTCGGAAACCGGACAGACAGGCACAAAATTCAGAATTCCAATGTTCTCTTGGGTCATGAAGCGCTGGGGAGTGTCGTGGCACCTTTTGAGAAACTGTGCCTTGGAACAGCCGCCATCAGTTTCGTCGGGCTAATCGGTCTGACCGTGATGCTGTTCCTGACCTGAGGGCACGCCAACGTAGGCACAATTTGGCTCTACGAGCGAAGAACCTTGCGTTCCAATGCAGACATATCGCGTCCACATCATCGGGACTTTCGGCGATATCACGCAGCGGATCGATCTGGTTTGCGCCAATGACGCTGACGCCATCGATCGAGCTGGGCGGCTCATTGAGTACGGCACAGTCGAGTTGTGGCACGATGAGCGATTGATAGCCACATTTCTACCGAGCCCGATGGCTTAGGAAGACCGCCCCGTTGGCGGCCCTCTTGCATCCGGCGCCGAGAATTCCTCTGGCCCCAAGCCGAACAACGCCAAACTCACCTGTGTGACACCGGACGCGGTCGGCCGCACGACGCCCGCATCGTTCTTTAACTGACTAGAAACCAAAGAAAATGATCAAAAAATTTTACTGAAACAACTCGGCCCCCTCCGAGTCGATTTTCTGGAGGGCACGGCTCATGCCAGAGCGCCAGTTCATCGAGCAAGAAGTCCAGATCGCTCGCTACCGCCTTTTGGAGCGAGAGGTTACTGATCCCCTTGCCGCGTGCCTGCTTCACGCCATTGTCGAAGAACTTGAAGCTGTTCTGCGAAGGGATCGCGAGATCGGCCAGAGCAGTTCTGAAGTGTAGTTCGCTCGACTGACAAGCTGACGCGGCGACACAGAGGCCCCCGAGGCCGCGCAGTTAAGGAATTTGTTACCAGTCATCGTCACCATGTTGCCATTGCATATGGGTCGCGATTTGCGGCCCCCCGGAATTCCTGAAGTGGTTCGAACCTGAGCACGCCAGGTTAGCGGTCTCTTTCAAGAGGAGAGGCCCAATGTTTAAGGGCTTCGCGGTCGTCGTTGTGGCGCTGATCAGTACAGCGCAGCTGGATCAATATCTAACCGACGGTCGGTACACCGGCGCGGCCATGGCTATGCTGCGGCAAATCAGTCGCGCGTTTTTTTAGATAGTTCTTTGCGACGGAGACTCGTCATGGACGGCATCTCATGGGCCGATCTCGATAGGGATGAACAACGCGCCATTGCGATATTGGGAGCCGGTCTTTCCATTGAACTGTGCAGCCCCCTTGCTCTCCTGACGCTAGGTCGGCTCGGTCTGACCGTAGGATCTCACTTGACGGTTACGGGAGACACTTTGCGAAGAGATGCTGTTTTGAGGGGTGTCGCTAGTTAAGCGGTTCGGTATCGGTCGATCACGACAGGGGGATGGGAATGCCAAACGCAATCGAGCTGATTGTGGACGGTTACGTTCGCTTGAACAATCGGAGGGCTCTGGATGATCTCCGCATGCAGCGCCGAAAGCTGGCCGTAGACCTAAAGGCACGTACAGGTTTTGATTTCCGGACAACCGTCCAGCAGATCGAGGAAGATATCGTCGTGATTGAGGCTGGGCTGGCGCGGTTGGATGGCGCGGCGACGAGCTAACCTTACCAAGCTGTTTTCCTGGACGGAGCGGCAAACCGGGACGAACATCGCCGCTAGCTGCCATGAAACCCAATTCCGTAGGCGACGAAATGATCCTGAAACAAACGCCGTCAACAGTGCAGGTTTTTCAATAAGGCTTATTGCGGAGCTAAACCATGGACCGCGAAATAGATAGAATTGCAGTCGGCACCCGCTTCAAGATCAGCGAACTTGGAGCGGTTCGCTGCCCAAATCTGGCTAACAAGATTGGCATCGTTGTCGGCTTGAGCCGTCAGAATACCGGCATCACCGTGCTGCTCGATGGCGACGCAAGACCGACTTGCTTGTACAGGGGCTATATATCTTCAACATCTTAACAGCCTGAGGCCAGCTTAAGTCGTTCACGCTTTCTCGTCGGTCGTCAGGACCACTGCCATCGCCTTCGGATGGATCGGTTCAACACGGTATTCGGCGTGGTCCAGAATGGCGCCTTGGTTGGGCGTGATGCTGTCGTGGTTGCGCATGGAAGAACACCGGCTCGCCACCTACTCGACTTCGATCATTCGCTCCTTGGTGACCCGCAGGCTGCGGACGTAATACCCTTGTGCCTGAACGGCTGACTTGATTTCGTCGCTGACCTTGAGAACTCGTTTTCTGCTCCTGCGCCATCTATGTGCAGAGTAAAGCGCCGGTACGGGCGAGCCTGAACTTAGAACGAGCAAGAAGCGCTTGTCATTGCGATAGACATCAAACACCTTTCGCCCCCGCTGATCATATTGAACTAAGAATGAAATATATTTTGGTCGTCTCCACGGACGAGCTTAGTATCTCGAATGGCTGCGCGGGTTGTAAATCTGCAACGTCCGGGATTTCTTCAGCGTCGTTCCGCATTGGGAACGAACTTGGTGCAAGCTCGGCCGTGGGTATTGATCAAGCTCTTGCGAGCGGTCGGTTAAAGAGTCTACCGAATTCCGCCGCAACTGCGTGAGCAAATGCGCGGATGCTCGAAATCCCCCGTTGCGACCACTGCGAAGAAGAGTTCGCGCCAGAAGAGCTGATAGTTCTTGCGCCACCGGCCGGGGACGGGGAGTTGATCTGCGGTCGGTGCATCGAAATCAAGCTCCGTCGGGCGATCGCGGAACTACCGCGCGGTGATAACTGATGCCCCAACGCATCATCGTCATCTCGGTCGCGGCTTCCGTGTTGCGGATCATGGGCGCCTGATAATCGGGAAACACGCCCGGCATCGGCTGTAAGTTGCCGACGTAGCGATTGACGACGCGGAAGAGTGCGAGGATGGCGGCTTGGTTCGTCGTGATCGAATAGAGGTTATGCCGACGTCGGCATAAT
>NZ_VSSR01000157.1 GCF_008123515.1 Bradyrhizobium cytisi | reverse complement strand
CGCATCATTTCATGATGCACCACGTCCGGGGCACGAGACCATTTTACGACGCGCGCTGGGCCGCGGTCATCACGATGCGGATCAGATCGGCGGCATTGCGGGCGCCAAGCTTCTTCATGATGTTGGCGCGGTGATCCTCGATGGTGCGCGGGCTGATGCCGAGGGTGCGGCCGGCTTCCTTGTTGGAGGCACCGGCGGCGAACTGCTCGAGCACCTCGCGCTCCCTGCGGGTCAGCGGCTCGCGTCCGGGGAAATGCAGCGAGCCGAACTTCGGCGATGCGTTCTCCGACTGCCGGCGCGCATAGGCGCCGATCGCCTCGTCCAGCCGGCCGACGATCTCGCTGCCGCGGAACGGCTTCTCGATGAAGTCGAGCGCGCCGCTCTTGATGGCGCCCACCGCCATCGCAATGTCGCCCTGGCCGGAGATCATGAAGATCGGCGCGGGATAGTCTTCGCCGTGCAGCTCCTTGAGAATATCGAGGCCCGATTTTCCGGGAATGTGCACGTCGAGCAGCACGGCAGCCGGCGTGCGGCTTCGCGCGACGGAGAGCAGTGCTGCGCCGTCCGCAAAACAGATCACCTCATACCCCGACGCCTTCAACACCATCGACAGGGTGTCGCGAACAGCCGGGTCGTCATCGACCACGAAGATCTCACCACGGGAGGTTTGTTCGACCATGTGCCATGTCCATTCGCCAAGGCGATTGCCAAGTCCGTTCGGCGTTCAAGGACTCGCGTCCGCGCCTAACGTTATGGCTTTCGGCGCAGATTCGACCCACCCCGCATTTGTACGGGACATGAACTTAACGCACAAGTAGCGCCATGGTGCCTTATTGCGGGGGACGGAGAATATCCATGCTAAATTACGCCGGCACACCCCCGCTCGCCGCGATGGCTGAAACCGACAGCCGTCAGTTGATCACGGCCGAACTTCGCTCCCTGATCGCGCGCATCGAGATCAGTATGCGCCTGATCGACGCGGCGATGGAGCCGGATGACGATAGCGCTATCTTGAGCGCTATCTCGGGTTCCACCGAGATTGTCGTGCTCGACGACGTCACGCCCCGTTATGCCACGGCGAGCGCCGCCCTCAACGCCTGCCGGGCCGAGCTCGGCCGGGCCCTTCAGAAGCTGTCGGAATCTGGTAATCCGGACTAGGCAGCAATCAGCGCAGCCGATTTGCCGCAGCCGCTTGCATGGCAGCTCCGCGCCTCAGGCGCGGTGCCGCTCCACGATCGCGTCGGTCGCGACGCCGCCCCAGGTATGGATCGTCGGCAGCCCCATCGCCGTCTTGCCGAGATTGGCGAGGCTGATGCGCAGCGCCGCGAGATCCAACGGCTTCGGCAGGCTCTGAAGCTCGATCCCGACCGAGCGGGCGAAGCTGCGGGCGCCGCTGCGGCGCTTGCCGTCCATGCCGCTGATGACGATCACGGAGCCCGTGAATTTCGCCGCCGCCATCTCGCGCAGCACGTCGATGCCGTCGCCATCCTCCAGCACGAGATCGAGCGTCACGCAGTCGAAGCGCGCCGCGCGCAGCTTCTCGATGGCTTCCGCGACCGACGGCGCAACGACGACTTCGTGGCCGGCCTGCTTGGCGGCGACACTGATCAGGCTGCGCTGCGTGGCGTCGTCATCGACCACCAGGAGCTGAAGCGCGCGCCGTTCGGCGACGTCGGGAAGGTTTGACGGGATAGGGGAGAGAGAGCTTCTTGGCATGGCCGGACCCTGAAATTGCGACCTGTCATTGATACACGGTGCGCGCTTAGGCCACGTAAAGCCGGGCCTGCAAATTCGTTCGGATGTTTTCAGAAAATGTGAAGCAACGCCTCGGGAAGGAGCAACACGCTGCGTGTCGCGATCACGCCACCGCATCATGGCCGCTGGCCGCGCCGCGCTTCTTGCGATTCTTGCCGCGCAGGAACTGGATGTCCATCTCGGCGCCGTTGACGCGCACCAGCTCGCAGCGGCGATAGGCAAGGCCGGTGGACGACAGCAGCAGGAAGAACTCCTTGAGGTTCAATCCCTGGATCGAGCCTTCAACCGTGAGGATGGCATCGGTATCGGAAATCGCATTGAGGGTGCAGTCGCGCCGCCACGTGCCGTCGATAGCCATGATGCAGACATCATAGCCCCGACTGAATGTGACGCGCTCTGCGCCCTTGCCATCCTCGGCCATGCCTATCGCCCTGCCATCGCGGCCATCCGCGGCGCCGCGGCACCGGCCGCCGCAGCGGCACGCGGATCATTCGGCCTGTAGAGGCCACGACGATCGGCAATCGGCCTGAACGTATCGGTCAGTCCGACCACGGTCTCCGCAGCGCCGAGCACCATGAAGCCGTCGGGCTCGATCTGGCGGGCCAGGCGGTTGAAGATGTTGATCTTGGTGTCCTGATCGAAATAGATCAGCACGTTGCGGCAGAAGATGACGTCGAACGTACCGAGATGGGAGAAATCCTGCAGCAGATTGAGCTGCCGGTGCTGGATCATCGCCCGCAGATCGGGATTGACTTGCCAGGTCTCGCCGGTCTGCTTGAAATATTTCATCAACATCTGGATCGGCAGGCCGCGCTGCACCTCGAACTGGCTGTAGACGCCGGCCTTGGCCTTCTCCAGCACTTCCTGAGAAAGATCGGTCGCGATGATCTCGACGCGCCAGCCGGTCAGGCCCGCGCCCATCTCCTTCAGGGTCATCGCGAGCGAATAGGGCTCCTGCCCGGTCGAGCCTGCGGCGCACCAGATCCGCACGCTGCGGCGGCTGGCGCGGGCCTTGAGAACTTCCGGCATGATGGTGTCGCGGAAATGGTCGAACGGGACCTTGTCGCGGAAGAAGAAGGTCTCGTTCGTGGTCATGGCTTCGACCACGCTGGTGATCAGCGCGCTCGAGCCGCCTTGCAGCTTCTGCACCAGATCGGAGATACCGGAGAGCCCGGCCTTGCGCGCAAGCGGCAGCAGACGGCTTTCGATCAGATATTGCTTGTCGGCGGACAGATCGAGACCGGAGCGCTCTTTCAGCAACTTACGCAGATACTCGTAGTCGGGCGGATTCACAGGATACCTCTTGACGCTACTGGCAGGTGTATTTTCAGGCAGCTGTCTCTTCTTCGCGCTCGACCAGCCCGACCTCTTGGAACTTCGCCAACACGATTTCCTTGTCGAACGGCTTCATGATGTACTCGTTGGCACCGCCGCCCATCGCCTTGGTGATGTGGTCGATGCCGTTCTCGGTGGTGCAGAACACGACCTTGGGCTCTTCGCCACCGGGCATGCGGCGCAGCGTGCCCAGGAACTGGAAGCCATCCATGACGGGCATGTTCCAGTCGAGCAGGATGGCTTCCGGCATGGCCTTCTTGCAATGAACCAGCGCCTCGACGCCGTCTTCCGCTTCAATGACTTGAAAGCCCAGCGCTTCGACGATGCGACGGGCGACCTTGCGAACGATGCTGGAATCGTCAACCACCAAACAGGTCTTCATCTTCGTTCTCCGGCTCTAAATGTCTTTCGTGAAAGTTCAGGCAGCCATTTGCACTTCGGTCGTGAGCTCGAGGACGCGATCGAC
>NZ_VSSR01000156.1 GCF_008123515.1 Bradyrhizobium cytisi | reverse complement strand
CGCGCTGCGCCACACCGATGTTATTGAGGAAGTCAATCACGGCATCGTAGCCATCGGTGTTAGCCTTACCGACTAGATTTTCCGAGTAACCGATAATCTTTTCTCTGGCCATGAAGCTCTGGTGAGCTGCTCCCGGCGCGCACATTTTGCGCACGATAAGAGTCGGCTCTTCATCTTGGATAGAGACAACAAGCGCATGCACGGCCAGCATACGCGTCACGTTGCCGGTCAGATAAGTGATATTGCTCCAACTCGTGATGACAAGCGCATCGATTTCACGCCGGGCCATTTCCGATTTCACTGCTGCCAATCTGCGCAGATATTCTGTTCTTGGAAAGGCCTGCGGCGCTTTTGCGATTGCCATTGTTGTAGGCTCCATCTTGTCGCGTAAAATTCTACTGTTGCGGAACAGAGCGGAACGCTCGCTGCGCGATGATACATCGGTACAACACCTCACTTACCGAATTTACTCCATATAACCCGAAACTGCGGAGTATTGTTGCGCGAGCCTACCATATTACGCAGTTGTCGGCCAGGAATCGAGTGCGCCGCAGTCGGGCAATCAGGCCGTCGTTCGCCTTGAGCGTGCTTGGCCTATTCCAATGCTTGATCGCAATGATTGTGAAAATGCACGCGGATGGCACGAGCGGTTTGTTGCGAACTGCGGGGTCCAGGCGCAGAAAGGCGCGAGTGTTGCGATCGGTGCAGTAGGGGACCGATCGCGGTGCTGGCGCCTTTGAGGAGGCCGAGCCAACGGCGATTTCTGCGCGATCACACAGAAAGCTGCGGCTCATTAAAGCCTTATGGCGCCAAGGAAGGTTTTCGCGCTCAAGTGCGATGCAAGACGCCCTTGCCCAGCCCGTTCCCGAAGCATCAGCATCGGAGGCCGACGCAGACTCTAGGTGACACGTTCGCCCAGAACCAGAGGCGCAGCGTGTGACGGCATTACCGCGCTCCTGCACGGAAGATGCCGCTTGACGCCGCGCAGATCAGCCCAGCACGGTCGCCTTGCCGCTCAGCAAACAGCCTGTCAATAGCCCGCAAACCGGAGGCGAACTGAGCGCGCGGATGATCCCGCCGACGACCTGAGTTCGCTCGCGCCAGTCCCAGCCCCCAAATCGAATCCGCGGCCCAAGCTGCCTCGTGAAATTCATCCGTTAGCGAGAATGAAGGTCATCACGCATTATCAGGTCACACAACCGTATCGCATCACCAATAACGGTTACTGCGAGCATCTTAAGGGTGTTGTGTAGCCCTCAGCGAAGGAAGCTCGAGAGCCACGGCAATTTGGATGCGAGCGGTGAGCACCACAACCTGTTCTACCGCACTTGAGAAAACGTACGCACAAACCAGGGGGTCTTGTCAGTAGTAGACCATTGCGCCCGCTCGTATTGGCGCTTTTTCCTCGCGCAAACGCCCCATCGGCAAGGACTCCGAAGAAGTTGCACCCAAATATATCGGCGCCTCCGAGATGACGAACGTGCTGCTGTCCGGACACCTCGCGGTTCGCACCGCTTGAGGGTCGGCTAGCACCACTCCCGCACCCGGTGCGGGGCGAGCACTCCTCATCGACAGGCGCGGACCTACCATCGACCGCGACAGCTGGCCTGCCTGCTTCGCCAGTTTGAACAGCGATTGAAAAAGACAGAAACGACCTCAACCGCTCAAGCGAAGTACACGAGGAAGCGACCCTCGACACTCACTCGAGGCTTTGCATTGGGATAGGCGCGACGATTGTCGAACGCAGCATGAGCTGCCTTTGCGTTGCAACACACCTCGGAATCATACCCCTTAAACAGAATGAACTCGTCCGCGGTCATCTCCGGAAAGTAATACCAGCGCTGCGCTGGATTGAAATGCATGACCGACAACTTAGTTGTGGTATTAAAGAAACGGTAGTTTACCACAACACTATCGGTATCGTGAACGGAGGCGCCGTCGCAGAACGCTAAGGGACAATCCTGCGGGGGCGGCGAGAGAGCATGCCAAGTTTGAGCGATCATCAATCGAGAATACGGCCTTGTCGGAACGCCCTCCGACTGATCCACAAGGGCGGCAAACATAGGACCAGCAATCGGCGCGAAATCAAGATGAGCCCATACGACCGGTTCGCATCCTTTCGGACTTGATTTCCCACTGCCATCACGAACAACAAACGATTGTTGGTGAGCCACAACCCACGACGCGTTGAAGTAATCTTTGATGAAAGGAATCATTTCTTTCTGGTGGGCGGCAGGACGCAATGCCTGATTGGACTGGCAGCCGAGTCGAGCCGCGACAAAACAACTTCGGGAGCTCTTTCGTCGGAGGTGCGTCGAGCAAAGACAAGTTGACTTTGGACATGGTCTAAATGATCACGGTTCACACGTGCTGTTGATGAGGTTCGTTTCGGATTTTCCATGACGCTTGTTTTTCCTTGCGACATCATGCCTATCGGGTTATCGCCACTACAAAATGGCGCCTTGCTCGAGAACTGATGGCCCCTGAAGAGTACAGCAAAAGAAAAGCAAGCCTTCCTGCCGATTCGGGTAGGAAATACAAGATCGCGGCCACTTTACCAATTTGTTCGATCATTCATCCTGGACATGATGAGAGTAGAGATTAGTGTGTGGGGGCAGGGAACGGTTCCTGTTACTGCCGTTTTTGATGCTAGGAAATGATCGCATCGTTTTTCGCGGAGCACGACGGAAAGACGCATCAAAGGAATGGGGCATGCATGTCTCACAGTCCAGCATTCCGTCAGTTTAGCGCCAGGAGTCCGCTGCGCCCCGGATAAGGAGAACCCGACGAAGTCGGCCTCGTAGACGGCGCTCAACACTGCGACTAACGCGCTTTGGGATGGTTTTTGTCCCCTAGCACCGCACACCAGAGGTCGCTTACTGCGATCGGCTTTGGGATGCGGATTCGAATGATCGCGTGCAGTTATTCCGATCTGATGCCGCGCAGCATTCCAATCTGATCGCCCGTACGCGAAACTGCCGATCATAAAGGCAATTGGCACCATCGTTGCCAGTGGTCAAGCGGCTGCCGAAGAGACCACGTCTATAGACTTGGTCGCGGCCCGAGGCTGCGCCTTCAAAGGCGAGAACGTCTGCGTTTTACGTACCCGCTGGGGCATTCCCACCGTCAAAATCAACGGCATGGACAAGAACCCAATGCGCTGGCCCGATGGGAGCTTCTCGATTCAGCGCGCGGCGACTGAGCTTGGAGTAACCCCGCAAACAGTGTTCGATTATCTTGCGCGGATTGCTGGCAGGTCATCAGTTAACCAAAACAGCCATGGCAGATCGAGATCTCAGAGGAACAAATCAGCCAACTTCGCAATCAGGTGCGACGCACCAAGCGTTCGAAGAAGGAGGCATCATAAAGTCATCGGCTCATTTATGAGTTCATGCCATTTGGCAATTGGAAGCTGGCTGGTAGCGGTGTGGATCGACGGCCGTAGCGGTCTTCAAGTATTTCGAGCAGATAATGACGGTATTGGCGTCGATGGCCTGGAGGCCCCAGTGGTCCAAAATCAGGAGCTCGACGGCGGCGATGCTCTTCATCCACGAGGCGAGTCGGGCGTAGCCCCGGGCGGGGTCCAGTTCTGCGGACAACCGCGGCAGCCGGGTGTAAAGTACAGAGTGGTTGTCCCGCTGGCCTTGTGGCCGAGCGCGCAGCCAAGCTAACTTTCCCGACGACGGTTGGGTCGAGAATAGCGCAATTGTCATGGTTCTTGATCCAGTCTCCCTTGAGCAGGATGTCTGGCGGTCGAACCCACGGGGCGGCGCTACTAGATCTCCTCGGGCACTGCATGATGACGCAGTTTTGCCTTGCGAAGACGAAGCGCCAGGCGTCGATTGCTACGCCAAGCCGCTCGATGCTCAGCAGCAACGCCAACCATTCGGCGTGCGCGAGACGGTGGACCTCCTCGTTGTCGGCGAGTCTCGTGAAGGCCTCGGCCAGGCCGGCAAGGCGGAGCCGGGTAAGCAAGTGGAGTGTGGGGCGTGTCAGCTTGACTTCCCTTTAGTGGCAGTATCCCGAAGCTCTGATGTTGCTGTGTATGATCGGCTTGCGCTCGGGGGACGCGGGCATTTAAACGCGATCGAGCCTTTCTCGAGGATCGGTTTGACGCTTGGCTAGTTGCGAGCCTGGACCTCAATCGCGCGCAGCGCGGCCGCCTCGATGCGCTCGGCGCCAATGCGCTTCTCGAGCCCGGACAATCCCCAGGCACGAACGATAGCCCTGTTCGGGATGCGGCCTATCCTCGATGATCCGGTCGCTCAGCGGGCGCAGCATCGGGCCGATCCGGCTTGCCTCGCTGCGGATCTTTGCCAGCGTCCACTTGCCATATGCAGGTGGCTGGAGGCATGTGGGCGCCAATCGTGGTGTGTGCCGCCCCGTTGCCGCTGCCGCGCATGTACGCGCGCGATACACTCGCCCCGAGGAAGAGTTCAACCGTCGCGCACAAATCCGCGCTTCTATCTCGCGACGGGCGAAGCGATAGGGCACCGAGTGGTAGTATCATTCGATCTCGTATCGGCGGCATTCGGAATGGACCCACGGCTCGCCGGGGAGCGGCTTAAGGTTCGGCGCGTCAATTTCCTTGAACGGCTGACGCCGTGTGCGGCCATACTGGCGCAGCACCGGTCCGTCATTGAGCTTGGCCAGCCATTCGGCAATTGCATCGTTGCGTTCGGCTAGGTTGTAAAAAGTTGGATTCCGCAACCGCCCCACCCGCCAGCGCTCGATGATTCCGACGCAGGCCTCAACTTTCGCCTTATCCGTCGGGTGTCGCGGCCGTGCCGCCAAAATCGCCGTATGATAGTGCTGCGCCATATCGCTGTAGCTGCGGTTGACGATAGGCTCATAGAGGCAGGTCTTGATCACGGCGACGTTGGCGTTGTCGGGCACCAGCAGTTGCGCCGGGGCGCCAAAAAAACTGTAGGCCGCGTTATGTCCCGCGATCCAGTCGCCGAGCTGCTCCGTTCACGTCGCCAGCGCGAACGACAAGCTGGATGCGCCCATGGCCGCGACGAGGATGTGCGCGTCACGCACCTCGCCAGTTTTACTGCTCAAGCACCAGCACCGTGTCGCCGGCATAGTCGAGAAACAATTCCTCGCCCCGCCGTGGTGCTGGCGCTCAGTTGCGGAACAAGTCACAGAAGTGGCGATTACATATCAGCCGTTATGTCGCGGCCAGATTTATGTTGTGCAAGGAGCTATAACTGCAGGGAGCCTGAACACCGTAGGCTTTGTTCACGCAATAATTCGACGTCTGGGTATCGAACCATTTGTCCAATGGAGGCTCAGACGATTAGTCCCATTCCGTTGACCGTGCCCCACCTTGATGACGCGCCATTCACCACGAGCGGTACCGGTAGCTTCGCCATTGTGCAGAAGCCGCCGCGCAGCTTCTCTCAGAGTCAAGCGGAACGAGCTGTTGCCGATTGCCGCATATCTCGGTTCAGAAGCTTCGGAGGGCATTGATATCGAGGCGCTCCAACGGATCGCAACCGAGCGTCTGCGCCTGACGGGAGCTGTGACCCGGGAGCACGAAGCGTGGTCGACATGAGACGACCTTGGCTTCGATTTCTCGTTTGATGGCGTGAACCGACCGTCGTGTTTCAGTACCAGAGCCAACTCGACCAGTATGTGACTATGGATGCGCAATATGCGCGGATTCATGCCATCGACGGTGGAGCAATGGAGCCGGATCGCCGGCCGGCTCCTGCGTTGGTGCGACAAGACAAACCCGCAATTGAGGAATCTTCAGCCTGAAGACGTAACGCCTATTTCACCGGCCAGGCCGCGGGACGATGGTCCCGCGTTTCGGCGGCCAGCACAGCCTCTGCCTTGCGGTGGGATTTCTTGGCTACGCGGCAAAGTTGGGAATGTGTACCGACTGCTTAGCGGCGCCGATTGCAGGCCTCAGCTCTATCGTCAGGAGGGTCACTACCGTATGCCCCAGATTGGTGCGACGTGCAGCGCTTGTTGGCCGACGCCGAGGCTGACAACCCCCCGGACATCCGTGATCGTGCGATCCTGCCGTTGCCCGCGGTCTACGGGATGGGCGTAGCCGCGAAGTGGCGGCATTGCGCCTTGGTCAGATTGACTGGGGCGGTAGGACACTACAGCTTTTCCGCCTAGCGCCGCCAGCCGCAGATTTACCCGTGGTGCCCTCTGCGGCTGAGGCGCTCGCCCGCTACATCGATACGGGTGCAGCCGCTATCATCGTGCCCGGAAGTGTTCCTCTGCACGCACGCGCCCCCGTCAACCGTTGAACGCGGGGAGCATCTATGACGTCGCCAGCCGCAGATTTGTGGCACTTGGAATCGACGCTGCCCACCGCCGTGGCCATGCCACACCTGCGCGTCCCGGCTTCTTGTGGAAGGTCCGTCGATAAGGAGATCGGGGACCATTTGGGACATCGCAGAGCGGCGACAATCAGCATCGACCCCAAGTGAACATGCACCCGGTTCGCGAGGTCGGAGCGTTCGATCCGGGAGCCCTCCAATGGTGCGGACCCATGTTGTCGACGGCTATCTGGCCAAGCAGCCGTCACTCGGGCACGTTTCGGGTCCGCTGAGGTTCTGCTCCGCAGGTTCTGCCGAGCGATGGGTAATCGAGACATCGCGAAGTCATCCCAGCGGCGGCAGTCGATTTCCTCCAAGGCAAAGGATCGCTCACGGCTACCTAGTGGCTCTGCACAGTGA
>NZ_VSSR01000155.1 GCF_008123515.1 Bradyrhizobium cytisi | reverse complement strand
ATCGTGGCGCTTGCTCGGTATGGCGAGCACGCGCTGGATCAGCGCACTGTGTGCCGGTTCCTCGAAGGACACGAACCTGAAGAAGGATCGGATGGCGGTCAGACGCAGGTTACGCGTCTTCGCGCCGGCGCCGCGCTTTACTTCGAGATCGGTTAGGAACGCGCCGATGAACGTTGCGTCCAAGTCGGTGAGCGTCAGGGCCGATGGGGGCTTCCGCAGCTGCACCTGTGCGAACATGAACAGCAGCCGGAACGTGTCCCTGTAGGAGGCGATCGTGTTGCCGCTAACATTGCGCTGGCGCATGAGGCGCTCGGTGAAGAAGCGCTCGATCAACGTGGCGACATTGCAGGCGGGCTTCATGACGTCACCTCCCACCGCCGATCGAGACGCCGCGCCGCTTCTTCCATCAACTCGGGGCAGGCCGAGAGATACCAGTAAGTATCGCGCACGCAGGCGTGGCCGAGGTAAGTGGAGAGCACTGGGAGTTGTTGCTCGACGTCCTTGCCTTCCCGATACCAGTCGAGCAGCGTCCGGATGGCGAAGCGATGACGGAAGTCGTGCACGCGTGGCCCGGTATGATCACCTGGGCGCCGCAGCCCGATCTCTCTGGACAATCGCCAGAAGACGCGATGAACGTACTGGTGCAGCAAGCGGCCTCCCTGTTCGGCAACGAAGAAGGTCGAGCCGCAGCGTGATCCGAGCATCGCGTCGCGCCGGTGGGCGTAGTTGCGCAACGCGGTTCTCGTCGTCGGATGCAATGGCACGAGCCGCGACTTGCCGAACTTGGTCAGCCGGACCGTCAGCACGCCGGCGTCGAGGTCGACGTCATCACGCTCCAGGCCCATCGCCTCGGATATACGCATGCCCGTCACCGCGATCAGCCCGAACAGGGTATGGTAGGTCCATCGGCGCAGCCCGCCCGCTGGCGGCAGAGCCAGCGCTGCCGTCAGCAACGCATCGATTTCCGCGTCGCTGTAGACATAGGGCTTGGCGCGCTTCCATCCGGGCAGCATGCCGACGGGCGGTACCTCCGTTCTCGGATCGAAGTTGGCGACATGGCGCGCGAACCCGCGCACGTCGCTCAATCGCAGCGCCCAGGATGCATGACGATCGGGCGGCAGCGTTGCCCATTCCATTGCAAGCTTCGTCGTGATGATCCTGGCTTTGCGCTTCTCCATGAAGGCGACGAAGTCGGCGAGCCGACGGGTCTGGTGCTCGTACTTGTATCCAAACCCCTTGCGCATGCTCAGGTACTTATCGAGTGCGGCGCGCAGATTGGTCATTGCACGCCTCCCGGCCAGGGCAGGCTCAATGTTCCTCAACGCATCGATGTCGACCTTCGCGTAAATCCGGGTAGTGTCGTGGTTCTCGTGCCGCAGCAACTGTCCGATCTCCGACAAGGTCGCGCCAGATCGGAGAAGCTCGGTAGCGAGACTGTGTCGGAAGATATGGGCGCCGCGGTGGGCGCAACCTTCGATTCCAACGCGATCGAGAGCGGCCTTGGCGATCATGGTGATCGCACATCCGGAAGCAAACCCGATGTGCGGCGCGAGTGTGCGGACGAACAACCGTCGGCACGACGACTCTGGGCGGCCACTGCGCAGATATGCAACGATGGCCGCGCCAACGTCTGGCGGTATCGGCATCCGTGCACGCTGTCGGCCCTTGGCGCGAACGAGTATCTCGCTGGCGCGCCAGTCGATATCATCAAGGGTGAGCGTCGCGACCTCGTCGGCCCGCAGGCCGAGCTTGGCCAGCAACAACAGAATGGCGTAGTCGCGCCGTCCC
>NZ_VSSR01000154.1 GCF_008123515.1 Bradyrhizobium cytisi | reverse complement strand
CTAGCCCAACTTTCTCAACTCGAGGAAAAAGTCGAATAAAATCAATAGGCATCTATCGAAAGTCTCCACTACAGAGCTGGGCCTGGTGGGCGATCGGACCTCTGTGAGGAACTGATGCGCGGCGGTGGCTGCGGCGGCAGATCGAGCTTGAGTTGCTTGAGCAGCAGCTTCTGGTCGGCGTTGAGCTCAGTATAGCGGCTGAGGATCAGCGTGCGTCCGTCGGTTGTCGGGAAGTGCACGTCGAGCATCTGCACCGCGGCCATCTTGTCGAGCGCCGCCCTTGACGTCAGGCCCGGGGCTAGCGGCTTCAGTCGCGCCCGCAACGTGACGTGCAGGCAATAGGCGAGGAAGGCGACGAAGATATGCGCCTCGACCCGATGCTCGACCTGATGATAGATCGGCCGCAGCTGGAGATCGTCTTTCAGGTTTTTGAACGCAGCCTCGACTTCGGTCAGTTGAATGTACAACTGCCAGAGATCGGCGGGATCGCGATCTCCGAGATTGGTGCGCAGCAAATAGCGCCCTTCATGTCGGCGCACCTGGCGCAACTTCTCGCGGTTGAGCGTGAAGCTGAACGCAGTCCCGCTGGGGGCGATATCGATGTCGATCAGCCGCCACGCCGCGCGAGCCTTGGAACGCGCGGCGCCGAGCTTCATCAGGAACTCCTTGCGCGTGAGCTTCATGTTCGCGATTTGCTTCAATCGTGACCAAAGCCATCTGAGCTTGCGCCGGCGCATGGCGCGTTCCTTGTGGATGCGGGCGCGGCTTTGCGCCAAGACGTAGGTCTCCTGGTCCTGCGGCAACAGCTTGACGTCGACACCCTCGCGCACCGCCTGCCAAGGTTTGTCGAGCAGCGCCTTCTCCAGTTTCGACAACCGTCCCTTCGGCGTTCCGACCAGATAGGAGACCGGCGGATCGGCCTGCCGCATCTCCGCCAGCACCGCTTCGGTGGGAATGCCGCGATCCATCACCCAGATCCGCTGGGCCTTGCCGTACTGAGTTTCGATCTTGTGCAAAAATCCCCGCAAGGTCGTGCTGTCCGCCGTGTTACCCGGCAGCACCTCATAGGCGAGCGGGAAGCCGTCCGGCGTGACGATCAGCGCGATCACCACCTGCACACAATCGCTGCGTTTGTCACGGCTGTAGCCGAAGCGGCGCTTGTCATTGTCGTCGTCCGGGGGCGCGGATTCGAAATAGGTGCTGGTCAGGTCGTACAGCAACACCTCGAACTTGGCGCCGAACAAATCCGCCCAGCGTTGTCGCAAGTGGGAGAACAGTGCTTGTTTGTGCGGCAAGAGCTTGTCGAGGCAGCGGTAGAGAGCATTCTTCTCCGCCAGCATGAAATCCGCGCCCAGCAAGTCCGCCATCGCGCTCTGTTCAAACCATTGCCGGTGCAGACGCCACTCGCTACCGGGATCGATCAGCCGGTAGCACACCAGCGTCTGCAGGATGTCGCACCAGCTCGTTCCCTCGCGCGAGGGCCGCAGCCGGGCCGCCCAGAACTGGTCAAGCCCAAGCTGTTCATAGAGTTCACACGAAAGCCAGCACGCGCCCCACTGCCGCGGCCGATGCAACTCCATCGCATCGAGCCGCACCTGTACGCCGTACCCCTCGGCCTGTCTGGGAAGCTCACGATCGGCAGAAAAAAGCGACAGCTGGGTGTGGCGTTGCACATCCTCGTCAAACGCTTCGATCGCGCGGCTCCAATCGTCATGTTGGCCGTCGCCGATCTCACCCAAATACAGCACCTGCCGCTGCACCACCTTGCCACTGGCACAGCGCCGGTTCTCGACGATGTTCCAGTAGCGGTGCTCCTTGCCGTCCTTGAAGCGCCGATTCGATCGCAAAAACATGGCCCGACAAAGCTACGCCGATCGCAACAGGCCAAAAAGATACTTGGTCTACACTACAAGCGATTCCTGAGACCCACAGATTGATCCGACTCGCCTTTTTGGCTCAAAATTCCTGAAAATTGTCATTCCAGCACGCGAGTTGAGAAAGTTGGGCTAG
>NZ_VSSR01000153.1 GCF_008123515.1 Bradyrhizobium cytisi | reverse complement strand
CTAGTTTGAGCACAGATCTTTCTTCGATTTTTCAAGCAATTGGGACTTGAGTCGGAGGAATCTGCTGTGATTCTTTGTCCGCCATCGTGATTCGCATCATCGGGCGGTGGCGGAAATGAATCTGGGACATTTTGGCGACGCGCGTCTTAAAAAAACGGCGCGCGGTTGTTGCAGCGCGTGTCGGATCGGCAGACGATCTGCCTGCGTCAGCTTGGCGACACGCGCGCCGAGCAGGTCGCATTCCGCCGGTTTGTGGTGAACGACCGGGTCACGGTCTCGAAGATGGTGCTGCACCAGAGAGCGCGGGTAGCCGAGGCCTGCGCCGGTCGTCATGTGCTGGTGATCCAGGATACCAGCGAAATCAATTATGAGAGCCAGCGCGGACGCAAACGCGGCCTTGGCACCGTTGGCAATGGCCGCGATGTCGGGTTGTTCGTGCATCCGATGCTGGCGGTTGATGCCGAGCATGGACATTGCCTCGGTCTGCTCGATGTCCAGGTCTGGCGGCGCTTCAAATCCAAGAGCAAGGATTATCGCAAGCAGCCGATCGAGGAAAAGGAGTCCTACCGCTGGCTCAAAGGGCCTCAGCGGGCCAAGGCGGCACTGGGCAAGGCCGCCCAGGTCACGGTGATCGATGACCGCGAAGGCGATATCTATGAGAAATGGGCTCGTCTGCCGGACCGGCGCACCCAGCTTCTGACGCGCGCCTGCCGCGACCGCGCGATGGTCGACGGCGGGACGCTGTTTGCGGCCATGGCGGAGCTGCCCGAAAAGCACAGCTACTCGCTCGATCTGCCCGCGCGGCCTGGCAAGAAGCGTCAGGCGCGGCAGGCCTGCCTGACCGTGCGCTTCGGGCGCGTCCAAATCCGCCGTCCGCAATCCTGTTCCGACCGGGATGCCCCGGAGGAAATTGAACTGTCAGCGATCGAGGTCATCGAGCGCGATCCGCCTGCCAAGGAAACGCCGGTCCACTGGCGCTTGCTGACCACCCACGCCGTCGATACCGTCGCACAGGCACTGACTGTCATCGGCTGGTATCGGCAGCGCTGGCACATCGAGCAGCTGTTCCGGACCGTGAAGAGCCAGGGACTGAAGATCGAAGAGAGCGTCGCCGAAGACGGCGAGGCTCTCGAAAAGCTCGCCGTCATTGCATTGATCGGCGCAACGACCAGCATGCAGCTCGTGCTCGCACGCGCAGCCTCACACCATGACCAGCCCGCCAGTCACGCCTTCGACGACAGACAGATCGAAGTCCTCGAAGCGCTCCAGGGCAAACTTCAAGGTCGCACCATCAAGCAGCAGAACCCATATCCGCCCCAAAGCCTTGCGTGGGCCGCCTGGACAATCGCCCGCCTCGGCGGCTGGACCGGCTATGAAAGCGAACGATCCACAGGGCCAATCACAATGTCCCGCGGCCTCACACGCTTTAACGCTATCGCCGAAGGCTACTTCCTCGATGAAGATCTGTGCTCAAACTAG
>NZ_VSSR01000152.1 GCF_008123515.1 Bradyrhizobium cytisi | reverse complement strand
CTAATGGGTGTCACCGTAATAAGTTCAAGACCTGCGCCGGCCTGCTACCTAACGGCAGCTTCTGACCGAAGGCGGTCATCGCATGGTCTCTACTTCTCCGCCCCCGAAACGGCTCTGGATTCACCACTCGCTCCGCCGGACGAGACGATGGCGCATTCCCGGAACGGCGCACGGGTAGGCTGGGGCGCCGACAATTCCTGGCAATACATCCGATCGATCTTGCGCTGCATAAGCGCATAGCAGTTGCATGCGACCCTCTCGAGCCGCGCCCGATCGATCTCAACAAATCCGCGCCGGTCGGACGGGACGGCTCCGGCCTCGCGCAGCTTTCTCATCGTCAGAGTCACTGTCGTCCGCCGCACCCCCAGCAATTGCGCAAGCGCCTCCTGCGTCACCGGAAGGAGGTCTTCGGGAACGCGGTCGTGAAGCTGCAGAAGCCACCGCGCCATGCGACCATCCACCCGGTGCAGCGCGTTGCAAGCGGCTACGTGCTGGAGCTGCAATAACACCGCGCGGGCGTGGAGCTGAACGACATTCCTGATGGCCGCGCTTTGCGCATAGGCATCCCGAAATTTGACGGCGGAAATCAATGATGCTGAGCCAGCCATGCGTGCGATCGCGGTCACGGATGAAAGCGATGGGCCGAGCACGGAGAAAGAGGCCAAAGCGCCTTCCCGTCCCATCAAGGTGGTTGCGACCGTTTGCCCGTCCGGCATATCGAGCATGAAGGCGATTGCGCCGCTATGGGGAAAATAGACCGGGTCCATCTCATCGCCTGAGCGCACCAGAACGGCATCTGGCTCAAACGAGACCTTCCGGAAGTGGGGCGTGAGCAAGCTGAGATCCGCCGGCGGCAGCGCTGCCAGTAGCCGGTTCCCGATGCCGGTACGGTGGAGGGTCACGATGCTTTCTTGTGAAGGAGCACCCATTGAAGGCCGGTATCCATCTTTTTCATTCACTATGATTGCCCGAAATAGAGTTGCGCGAAACGCAATCATCCAAACAGAGCCATTAATCGAGATCAAGCACGGACATTTGCGGAGACGCTGCCGGCGTCTCGCCGCGCAAGCAGGATCTTGCATACATCATACTATTCACGCCCGTTGTGCGACTCGGCGAGCGGGGCCTGCGGGATGATCGACCGGTGATGGTTCCGGCAGCGCCCGCTCTCGGCTTCCTAGCTGACGTCTTCGGCGGTGTGGGGCGTGGACGCCTCTTGGCCCATCGCTTCTGTTGACACGGTGCAGCTACATGTCAGTTGATGGGGGGCAGAGCGGTTACGGGAGTTACGGTGGGAATTACGGTGCATTCAATTCGGCCAAACCAAATTAAGTGCACTGAAGATC
>NZ_VSSR01000151.1 GCF_008123515.1 Bradyrhizobium cytisi | reverse complement strand
TTCCCTGACTTGCCATTGTCGTAGTAGGCAAACGTGCTGATTTCTCGCTCCTTGCTGCGGTTTTCGGGGAAAAGGTTCTTGCCGCAGAGCGCGGAACTGTTCAGGTAGGGCGTATATTCGTACGGCATCCGCTTGGGAACCGGATGCACTACTATGCATTCAATCAAGTTGCGGAAGGCGACGCGAGTTTCGATCGCCTTCGGATTGGTCTTGAGCGCGGTGATCAGCCTTCTAACCTCCGAAAGGTATCGGTCACTGAATTTCGGGCGATCGAAGCCAATCACATTTTCGCCGCCACCGCCCAGCAGTCGCAAGCGGGCTTCAATGCTTTCCCGCTCCAAGTCGCACTCATCGATCCGCTTGAGCAACTCGTCCGGCTTTCGACGGCTATTTGCGATGGCATATGACAGGCGTTCGATCTCGGTAGTCAGCACGCCGCGTCGACGCTCTAGCTTAGCGTGTTCGCTGCCCTTGTTCCGATCGTTTTTGCGCTCCTCCTTCCAAGCACGCATCGCCTCTTCAATGGCTTTCGGCGAAAGCAATTTTACTTGGATTTTGTCGGAGGCATCCTCGAGCAGAACGTCCATGTCAAAGCTATGGGTGTGCTCGCAGGTGCCCCGCTGATGCGCGCTCGCGCATGCCGCGCGCGGTGCACCGTTACGCGAGGATTGAGCGATTCGCATATGGCCATTGCAGACGCCGCACCGGAGCACACCGGCAAGCGGGTGCTCATTGTTGCGCGGGATCACGGCGCGACGCCTCGGCTTGCCAGTCGGCCCGAACATAGATACGGCGCGCGCGCTACGAACCTTCTGCGCTCGATCCCAGAGCTCTTGCGGAACGATCCGCAGCTCTGGCTTTTTGACTATGATGTGGCGTTCTTCTGGATTGCGACGCTTCTGTTTCTTCTGCGTCTCCGGGTTGAGAATTGTCGAGCGAACGTTCCAATGTATCTCGCCGATATATAAATCGTTGCCGATAATGCCGCGACCATACCGACCGCCTGTGATGCACTGATGATTCCAGGTGGTGCGACCAGCCTTGTTCTTATGACGAGTCGACCCTGGTGAGGGCACACCTTCGCGGGTGAGATCTGCGGCGATGGTTCGGGTCGAGCGGCCCGCCACATATTCGGTGAAGATGCGGAGCACAATCTTTGCTTCGTTCTCATCGATCACGCGTTCGCCGGGCGCGCCCGCCCTTGGCCGATAACCATAGGCGTAGGAGCCAGGAATTCTTCCGTTGGCAACAGCGTTGTCATGGCCGCGCCGAACCTTTTCGGCTAGCTGCGGCTTGTAAATCGTGTTGTAGAGACTTGCGATGCTGATGTCAGTGGCGGTCGCATAGACCCCTTTCTGATCCATTAGCTCAACGCCGTTGAACTCGAAAACCTGCTTGAGACGCTGGATGGTTGCGGGATCGCGCGACAAGCGGTCGAAATGCTCAACGACGACTACGTCAAACTCCTGGTTTCGCACACCGTTGAGCAAACGCTGATAGCCGTCCCGCGCACCTTCGGTAAGACCAGATTTTGCGGCATCCACGAACTCGCCGATGACATCGAGGTTGTTGCGCAATGCAACCTTCCGGCAGAGCAATAGCTGGCCGTCAATCGACGTCGCCTTTTGCATGTCGCTGGAATAGCGGGCGTATAGTACAGCCGTTTTCTTC
>NZ_VSSR01000150.1 GCF_008123515.1 Bradyrhizobium cytisi | reverse complement strand
GGAAGGGCATAGATAAATCTGCCGCCTCATTCACACTTTTGCCTTCCAGCGCCCCAATGAAAGCAATCCGTTAGTCTTCTGTTGCCTTATCGCATTTGGCCAGATAGTCGCGTACCGCATCGACAGGATAGAGCGGGCGGCCGTCGACGTAACGCCATTTCAGCGGGTGGTTCGGATCCCGCCGCCACCGCTCCAGCGCGCCGGGCGTGCGCCGGATAACCGCGGCGGCCTCTAATGGCCTCAAATTAGAGCTGCCCGGCAGCGTATCGATATCGAACGTCGCGGGCGGCGGCATGCCACGGTTCTTGCGAAGGCGCTTCGTGGCACGCGGAATGTTCCGATTACTTGGCGGTCCTAATGCCTCGATCGCAGCCTTTTCGTCCTTGTCGCTCATGCCTCCGCCCCGAACGATAGTCGGTATGAGGCAATGAGATCGTAGGCTTCTCCGGCATGAAAGAAATATAGAGCGCAGGTATGGCTGCCGGATAGCTGTGGCATACAAATAGGACGGATCGCACCCCTTTCTGACGCCCTCCGACATCACGCGATCCAAGTGATCGGCGCGCATCACGAGATGGATCAAGCATCGCGCGGCGACATTCGAGTCAATAGTGTCGCCCGGCACCGTGGTCCGCATAGCGTTAACGACTTTGATCTTGTTCGATGTCCGTTATCAACTCATCCAGTGTCAATGAGTCGTCGAGCGATTTACGCGAACAGAACCAGTCGTCCACGCCATTATCGGCAATGCCCACAACCTCTGCCTTGGAGCCACGACGATGTAGCTGGGTCCGCTACGCCTCTTCCGTGGGGTCATGCAGAAAGCCGCGCTGGAGCAAGCGCGGGACATAATGCTGGCGCTTACAAGCCATGAGGTGACCTATCCCATGCCTAGGTTAGGTCCCGGACGTCAAGTGTGCCGTTGTTGCAACCACTGCTGTCGCGTTTACGACGTATGTCGCAATCGCTTCGACAGCCGATGGTGCTGCAGTTGGATCCGCAGCTTCCCAGGCTGATCGGTGCTCCTCAAGGCTTGTCTTGGCAGGAGAATTTGCGATCGCCGTCGCGTGGTACGGCATTTGCTGATCTCGTTCCAGTCGTCTCGTCTCCAGGAGAAACACATGGTCGACGTGCAAGAGGTTGTGCTGTCCCCACGAGAAAAGCAGTGCTTGCAGTGGGTAGAGGAGGGCAAATCATCCTGGGAAATAGGGGTGATATTGAAAATCACCGAGAACACCGTCAATTTTCATCTCAAGAACGCGATGCGAAAGCTGGAAGTGACCACCCGAATCCAGGCTGCTATCAAGGCGCGCCGCCTCAAGCTTTTGGACTAGGGAGTGCTGCTGCTGTCAAATTGTGCCGACGGCGAGGTATAACATCCGGTGATAGGACTACTCCATGAGATGGGATCGCATCTGCCGAGAGTAGCGGCCCGTTGTGAGCGCAGCGCTATAGTTAAATGTCCGCCGGCTCTTGCGAGGAACGACGTGTATCTGTTTCGCACGAAAGTCGTGGGGGCGCACCACTATAGGCGGGTTCTGATCGCAAGTAGTAAGTCTCGGGCTGAAGCGGGCGACCTTCGCGCCAACTAGCGTCCGCGGCGCGCAGCCAGATCTGCTTGGCCACAGGGGATCTGATCCATAATAGGATGCAGCGAAAGAGTTTATAGAGATGCTTGTTGAAGCTATAATGACTGACCTACCCGAATTGAAGGCAACCAGCTGTGCTGTCGTCCCGCGGCAGCAGCGTCATTCTGCCACCCACTTCCATCCTGATTGCCGCGTCGCAGTGATTACATGATTGACGTGAACCCTTGATACCAGACGCGATTTATCCGCGATGATTCCGGCTGACGCGGCCTCGCACCATTGAGCCACGTCCCGGGATGTCGCGCAACTCCATTGCGCCTGATGTCCTGGCTGCAAACCGCTTCGCAACCGGTGCATACGCTAATGTCGTCACGAACAGGTTCTTTTGCGCTCCTTCTACTGTAGCGATGCCATGCAGTGCGGCGACGGCATCAAGGCGAATACTGCTGTGTGGCGCGTATCCCTCCAACGCAGCTTCAAGCAAGCCGACGGAAACAACTTCACCTGTCGTCAGCGTCCAATGATGCACCCTCGCATTTTCAGTTGCAGACGCCAGCTGCCTTAGTGTCTGTCCGAGA
>NZ_VSSR01000149.1 GCF_008123515.1 Bradyrhizobium cytisi | reverse complement strand
CTAGTACCTCTGCACAGTGATTATGATTCTTTCGACGTGTCTGGGTAGGCGCGGCCCAATTTGTTGCGCGCCTTTTGTGAACATCCATTTGATGCGTGCTCCGGCAGCGTTTCGCTGTCGTTCCCATGCGGCGACTTCACTGGCGAGGTGCTTGGGATCGTCGATTCTGCGATCCAGGCATTGGCCGCGCAGGACGCCGATCTCGATCTCCACCATGTTGAGCCAGCTGGCGTGTTTGGGGGTGTGATGGAACTCGAGGCGGCGCAGAATGCGTTTGGCTTCGGCGGGCGGGAAAGCCTCATAAAGGGCGCCGGCCGAGTGGATCGACAGGTTGTCCTGCACGACGCGGATGCACTCGGCGTCGGGATAATGAACATCGACGAGTTCGAGCATGCATTTGGCGTAGTCTTTGGCCGTGCGCCGCTCGGTGAGCTTGACCTTGCGCCACGGCCGATTGACGTCGAGGACGACGAAGAGATTGACGGTACCGTTGCGGCGGTACTCGTAGTCGAAACGTTCGAGTTGCCCCGGCTCGGGTGGGAGAGGCTCGCGCACCTCGCCAATAAGCTGGACCGGGCTTTCATCGAAGCAAACAACCGGGCGCTTCGGATCAGGTGCTTCGGCATAGAGGTCGAGAACGTCTTCCATGCAGGCGACATATTCGCCGTCGACCCGGGGAATGCACCACATGTCCTTGCGCCAGGGCTTGAGGCCGTTTTCGGCCAGCCGCCAGCGAACGATTTCGCCCGACAGGCTGGCGTGATTGGTAAGCTTGACCATGGCGTCGGCCAGTAACTCCAGCGGGCGCGACCCTGCGGAGGGATCGCGCAGGCCGTTGCCACCAGCAGGGCTTCCTCCGTGCCGGTGAGCTTGCGCTCCGCTCCAGGACGCGGCTCCTCGCTCAGCGCCTGTTCCAGATTGCCTTCCACGAAGCGCCGCTTGGTCCGGTACACGGTGGATCTGCTTACCGCCACGGCGCAAGCAATCTCCTCGTCGCTGCGCCCGGCATCGGCCGCCAGCAGGATCTGCGCCCGCTTGAGCTTGCGAGCGGCGCGCTTGCCTTTGCTCAACATCGCGGTGAGTTCATCGCGTTCGGCTTGGCTCAGTTCGACCCGATACCGTACATTCATCGCAGCCTCCTTTTTGTCGGAGGCCCGGACGAATCGACAGATGAGTCAAAAATCAGGCGAGCATACCGGCCGGCAAAGCTTCACCGACAAGCAAGGCCGGTATCTGGCTTTCATTTACGTCTACTCGCACATGTTCGGCCGGCCGCCAGCCGAAACCGACATGCAGCGCCACTTCCGCGTCAGCCCGCCTTCGGTCCACCAGATGGTCGTCACCCTCGAGCGCAATGGATTGATCCGACGTCAACCCGGTGTCGCCCGAAGCATCGAACTCCTCGTGTCTCCCGAAGCGTTGCCCATCCTCGAATGGCTCGAAATCAACCCGTCAAAATCACTGTGACGAAGTACTAG
>NZ_VSSR01000015.1 GCF_008123515.1 Bradyrhizobium cytisi | reverse complement strand
GGACTTCAATGTATCGCTGCTCGTGGACATTCGTTTGAGGGCAAGGAACCCAACTTAACAAAGCTGCCGCCTGGTGTCATCGGGCCAGAACTGACCGACGCCGAGCGGCGAGCGCTTGTCGAGTATCTTAAGACGCTGTGAGAGTTCCGTTGCCCGCACGTGGAAAGTCAAAGCGAGATCTTTCGAATTGTCGAAGCCGTTGGCTCATCTCGACCATACGAGCAGCTCTTCCCTCGGTCGCTTCTCGTGTATTCCCCCGAGGTGGGTCAAGCGCAACGACGCTCTGCTCGAGCTTCTGCCGATCGGCGTCATGCATTTCCCGGACACGGGAATTCAGGACAACCTCGCCGACAAGGCGAAGCGGCTCGGCATCCCCGTCTGGAAGTTCGGCGGCGCATGAGCGCCGTCTTCTCGCCTCCAAGCTAACGAGGCGGAGTTGCCTACGCCGCAACTCAGCCTCGTTTCGGTTCTATGTCCGAAATTGCGCCATGGTGGTGGTGGTGGAAGGCGCGACCGGTACATCTATGCACGTGGAGCCACCACCATGCTCGCTCTTGGGCTCGTTCTCAACACACTCGGCATCGGGTTGTTCTGCTGGGCGATTTTCGCGCTGGCAGTGTATGCCTTGCCGTTTTTCGTCGCACTCAGTGTCGGGATGTTGGCATTTCGCGATGGCGTGGGTGTCGTCGGCGCACTGCTTATCGGAATTGCTTCTGGCGCGCTGACGCTTGCCGTGGGTCAGGTCGCCGTCGCCGTTAGTCGGTCCTTGACCTTGCACGTCGCGATCGCAACCGCATTCGCGGTCCCTGCGGCAATCGCTGGCTATCATGTGGTGTTTGCCCTATCGCAGATCGGGGTGCTTTCGCTGGCTTGGCGCGAGGCCTGCGCTTGCGTAGGTGCGGTTTCCATCGGCGGCACGGCATGGGCGCGCTTGACCGTTTTCGCGGAGAGCCGCCCGCTGGAGTCGGGCGGGGTGGTGGAGAATATGCCTCGACCAGTTCTCACAGCCGCCACGCACGAGTGATGACGCTTCGTCGCCATCATCGGTCGAGCAAGGTCGCACAGGGCGCCACGTTGAACGAGGGGCGGTCGAGCTTGAGCGAGAAGTAACCGCACCCCTCCTTGAACGCTTTACGCAAGTCTTACCAACCTCTGTCTGGCCCACATAGCTGCGGTGGGGCGGCGCGCCGCGCTCGATCATTCCTTCCGGGACGATACCGCCCTTTGCGGCAGATTGTTTCTGTTTCTGCGCCGAACCGTACCGACCTCTTGTTCAGCACAACCGAGATTCGCCAAGTCTTCTCGCAAGATTGTGGTTCAGCACGCGGACGCACGTGGCCTCTTTGATGGCTTGGCCGAAGACCGGCTTCGCCTCAGATCGTCTGAGCCGCAACGCCGTTGGAGCGACTTTCTTCCCCTGGGCTTGCGCCCATTCCTCGCGAGACAAGAAAGTCGCTCCAACGGCGTCCTCCGCTGCGCTCCGGCCCTTGCGGGTGCGTCGCCGATCGTCCTCGGCCTCCAGATCGCCATCGAGGCCGCGGTGGTCGCGGGCTCGAAACACAACAGGAGAAGTGACATGGCTAACATCGGTTCCTTCAAGAAGGTCGGCAACGATTTCCAGGGCGAGATCATCACTCTGAGCCTGCAAGCCAAGGGCGTCCGCATCGTCGCAGAGACCAATCGCTCCAACGACAACGCGCCTAGCCATCGGGTCTACGTGGGACGCGCGGAAATTGGGGCCGCCTGGTCGAAGCGCTCCGAAGAGGGCCGCGACTACCGCTCGCTCAAGCTTGACGATCCCTCATTCAACGCGCCGATCTACGCGAACCTGTTCGATGACGAAGGCGGCGAGGGCTACACCCTGCTCTGGTCGCGGCCCCGCAAGAACGGAGAGTGAGGCTCATCATCGCCCCGCCCGACAGCCTCGGGCGGGGTTCACTCTTGGAGAAAAACAGATTGACGAAAGCTGCAGCTGGACCGGCTTGGTCGAGTTGATTTTCACTTGTTTAAGACGCGCCCTTCCGTGGCGCTTGTCCGCATGGGCTGAACTCGCCCAATGCTATTGTTTATTGGAACGTAGACGCGCTGACCTGCGGCCTTTGGGCAACGTCTTGGGTGTCGCCGCTCCCTTGGGTGGCTGAATAAAGAATTCAGATAAATGAACACCCAGCGTCTCGGCGAGCCGGTCGAGAAGATCAATTGTCGGATTCTCAGATTGCCGCTCAAGGCCGCTCATATATGAGCGGTCAATCCCGGCATCGTAGGCCAGTTGCTCTTGCGGAATGCCGCGATCCACGCGGATCCGGCGCACATTCCAGGCCACGAGCGCACGAGCTTTCATGCGCCCAAACAGCCATTAGGCAGACCATCAAACCACTGGCTATAACCGAACTATTCCGGTAAGTTTCGCCCACAATGCAGATTAGCGAAGTGCGCGCATAAGCCTACATGACCAAGCCATCGTTAGATCCCGATGTCGCGGACGTCGCGCCGGATCAGCCGGTGCTGACGACCTATGACGAGCAGCATCTGGTGACGTATTGGCGACTTCTTGACGCCGAAGCCGATGGCGCGGATTGGAAAGAGGTGACCCGGATCGTGTTGCATATCGATCCGGATCGTGAACCGGCTCGCGCCCGCAATGCGTTTGATAGTCATCTGGCCCGAGCAAACTGGATGGCAGACCACGGCTACCGTGACTTGCTTCGCGGCGGCGCGCCTAAATAGTAAAATCTGTCATGAAGAGTTCGCGATCGAGAACAGATTTCCCCGCTGACGCGTGATCGCCTGCATGCATCACGCGATGCATAATTGGTGACTTCCCCAACAATCCCAAGCTTCATAG
>NZ_VSSR01000148.1 GCF_008123515.1 Bradyrhizobium cytisi | reverse complement strand
AGATGTGTATAAGAGACAGGGCTAGATGATCTTCAGTGCACAAAACTGTCCATCCTGCAGGGCACGCCCTATCCGCAATGCCGGTCAAAGGCAATTTTGTGCACTGTCCGCGTAACTCCGCCGCCGACCTCCCCCGCCTCACTCGCGCGATATCGACAGTCCCGCGAGAAGCGGCGCGTACGCGGCGAGCCTGCGGGATACGAACTCCGTGAACAGCCGCACGCGCTTCGTCTTGCGTGTGTCCCCCTGTGCGAGCAGCCAGACCGTTCCATACATGTGCAGCTCGGTACCCGGCACCCTCACCAGCAGGGGGTCGGCATCGCCGACGAAGCACGGCAGTGTCGTCATCCCGAGCCCTTGCCGTACGGCAGCGATCTGCGCCTCGGCGTCGGTGATCCTGAATGGAACGCCGGTGGTGCGAACCTCACCCTCGCTGGCCCAGTCCGGGATTCCATGAATGCTGATGACGATCCACCGGATCGGATCAGGCGCGCCCGCACGCCACGCGGCCAGTCGATCGCGGGACATGTAGACGCCGCCGAACAGCTCCGGTCCCTTCAGGCCGTGAAGATTGAGCGGCAGGGTTTTGCGGTCGTAGACGACGCGGATCGCGACGTCGGCCTCGCGGTTGGTCAGATTTGCCAGCTCGCCGGACGACAGGATTTCCATCTCGATATCAGGATGCAGACGCGCGAAATCGGCGAAGTCCGGCATCAGCAGGTGTGTCGCCAGCGGCGGCGCCAGCGTCACCCGCAGCAGCCCGCGCACGCTCTGGTCGCGGCCGAAGACGCGCGTCTCCAGCTGGTGCGACGACGCTTCCATCTGGTCCGCGAACTCGAGCACCTCCTCGCCCGCAGCCGTCACGCGGTAGCCCGACGGCAGCTTTTCGAACATGTGGACCCCGAGGCGTTCCTCGAGCTGGGCGATGCGTCGCAGCACGGTCGCGTGGTTCACGCCGAGGCGCTCGGCGGCCGCCCGCACCGAGCCTCCGCGCGCGACGGCAAGAAAGTAGCGAACGTCATCCCAGTCGATCATGGTGCAATCCCGCACCGCGCGGTGCGCCTTCCCGAATCCCGTCTCTAACACATCGACCAGCAGTAGGGGCGGTCGTCCTAGCCCTATGGCGGCAAGCGCGGTCCAATTTCCGAACGGCGGACACCGATTGCGGCCGACTGCAGTCGTTCAGCCGGATCGATTTCGCACCACCGATGTGCGCGCTTCCGCACTCGCCGCGTGAGGCCGGCAGACCCATCTCGAGCTTCTCGGGGGCAGATGCTGTCCCGACATCACGACAGGAGAAGTTATGGGAAAGCTTGAGGGTAAGGTTGCCGTCGTCACGGGTGGATCGAGCGGCATGGCGCTGGCGAGCGCCAGGCGCTTCGTTGAAGAAGGCGCCTATGTATTCATCACGGGCCGGAGGCAGGAGGCGCTGGACGAGGCCGTCAAGCTGATCGGCCGGAACGTGACCGGCGTGCGCGGCGACGCGGCCAATCTCGGCGATCTCGACCGCCTGTTCGACACGGTCAAGCGGCAGAAGGGCGGGATCGACATCCTCTACGCGAGCGCCGGCACGGGCGAAGCCGTCCCACTGGGCGAGATTACCGAGCAGCATTTCGATGCGACCTTCAACCTGAATGCGCGCGGCACGCTGTTTACGGTCCAGAAGGCGTTGCCGCTGTTTCGCGATGGCGGATCAATCTTCATGACCGGGTCAGTTGCTTCGATCAAAGGTTTTCCTGGCTACAGCGTGTATGCGGCGAGCAAGGCGACGTTGCACGCATTCGCACGCGGTTGGCTCAACGAACTGAAGGGCAGGAACATCCGGGTGAACGTGCTGCACCCGGGGCCGATCGCCACACCGATGCAGGATCAGGTTCTCACCGAGGAGGCGAAGCGGATGTTCGAATCCCTGATCCCGCGGGGAAAGATGGGTCGTCCCGAGGAGATTGCGGCGGTCGCGCTGTTTCTCGCTTCAGACGATTCGAGCTTCGTGAATGGGGTGGAGTTGTCTGTCGACGGCGGCTTCTCGGCGATCTGAAGCGCCAGCAAATCAATATCAACACGGATCGGAGAAGTTCAAATGAGCTATGCGATTGTAGGATTCGGCAAGATAGGCCAGGCGCTCGCCCACGCCTTCGCCCGCAAAAACATCGACGTGACGGTTGCGAGCCGCCGGCCGCCCGAGGCGTTGGCGCCGCAGGTCCGGGCGATTGGACCCAGGGTCGTCGCCAAGTCGCTGCGGGATGCACTCGAGGCCGACACCATCATCCTGGCGGTCCCGTTCGGAGAGCATCGCGAGGTTGCGAAGGCCCTGCCGAGCTGGAAAGGCAAGACGATCATCGACGCCATGAACGCGTTTCCAGTCCCTGAAGAGCTGCACGGTCTGCCGTCCTCCGCGTTCGTCGCGAAGGCGTTCACCGGCGCCAGGCTCGTCAAAGGGTTCAATCACCTGCCTGCGGCCACCCTGGCTGCCGATCCGGTGGTCGAGGGCGGTCACCGGGTGGTCTTTCTGTCTGGTGACGACGAGGACGCGATCGCTCCGGTGGCGGCCTTGGCCAAACAACTCGGGTTCGCACCGGTCGACTTGGGAAAGCTCAACGAGGGTGGCGCGCTGGTGCACGCACGCGGCCGCACCTGGGGCCGGCTCATCTTCAAGGATCTGTTCAAGAAGGAGCAGTAATCGACGCATTGCGGATTACGGGGTTACGCGGGAGTTACGGTGACAGTGCACTTAACTCCCCGTAACGCCCGTAACCCCCTGGATCGGCGGATGATCACCACCTACCATTGGAGATGAATGACATGAATATTGAACTCAGGGGCCGCAAGGCGATTGTCACCGGATCCACCGCCGGTATCGGCCGCGCGACGGCGGAGGGGCTGGTCCGTGCCGGCGCATCGGTCGTCGTCAACGGCCGTGGCAATACCCGGGTCGATGAGGCGGTGCGGCAGATGCGGCAGGCCTTTCCCGGAAGCGACATCTCGGGTATCGCCGCCGATCTTGCGACAGCGGAGCGTGCCGAGGCCTTGATCGCGCAGGCGCCGGACGCCGATATCCTTGTGAACAACGTTGGTACGGCTCACATCCGGGGCTACAATGGCGTCGAGGACATCGCGAAGATCCCCGACGAGGACTGGCTCGGCCTCTTCCAGTTGAACGTCATGAGTGGCGTGCGCGTGACCCGTCATTACCTGCCGCGGATGGCGGCGAAAGGCTGGGGCCGCGTCGTGTTTGTAAGTAGCGAGTCCGCGGTCAACATCCCCAAGGAAATGCTCGACTACGGCATGACCAAGACCGCTCAACTCGCGGTCTCACGCGGGCTTGCCGAGGCGGTCGCGGGCACGGGCGTCACCGTCAACGCCGTCCTGCCGGGACCCACCCGCTCCGAGATCCTGGGCGACTTCATGGCGAAGCAGGCCGAAGCAAACGGAATCACGCAGCAGGAAGCCGAGCAGGGCTTCCTGAAGGCAATGCGTCCGACCACCCTCATCCAACGCTTCGCGACCACCGATGAGGTGGCCAACATGATCATCTACGCATGCTCGGAGCAGGCTTCGGCGACATCCGGCGCGGCTTTACGGGTGGATGGCGGCGTGGTCCGTTTCGTCGCGTAGCTGCCGGATGACGCGCCCATTAGCCGGCCGGTCGTCAAGATGACGAGCGCATTTTTTTGGCAGCGCAAGCTGCCAAATCTTTCGCTGGTCGCTTT
>NZ_VSSR01000147.1 GCF_008123515.1 Bradyrhizobium cytisi | reverse complement strand
ATATTGCAGGCCGAATGACAGACCAACCGAAAGAGCGGCGAAACCTTCACGCAGTGGCCCAATGGCTGAGTGAGCCTCGTTTCAACTGGCATTTGTCGAGACACGGGCTGCCCCTTTCGGCCGAAAATTCTTGCAGCATTGTCTCAGGCATTTCGCGGTAGGCTTTCGCTGGCAACGACGCGGAAAGGAGATTGCATTTGGCCGCGGTAATTAATTCGGAGCTAGATCAATTGAAGCGCGAAATCGCACAGCGCCAGCGTTACATCGAAGGTCAACAGGTTCTGATCGATGTTCTTGCGCATGATGGCCACGATGTGCGTGAGCAAGATATAGCTTTGAACAGCGAGCGCTTTAAGCTTGATCAGCAGTTCGAGTTCTTACGCAAGCGTCAGGCGTAACGCCGATTGTCCAAGTCGCAGCGGCTTAGGGTGACGCGCGCCCAGCACGCGGAAGGCTTTTGCGTGAACGATCGAGTGTATCGCCGACACCGATGCGCAGCACTATTATTGACGCATTTCGTATCGGTCGCAGCGAGGATCACCGCGCCTCACCATTGCCATCTCCTGGAAGTTGTTTTTAGGGTCACAATGCAATAGCCCGTACTCCGACAAGTACGGGTACGGGACCCGCCAACAGAGGTTCCCGCCCGCCGGAACCTCGTGTGAATGCCCATCTATCGTGTAGTGGCAGGCATCGCTGAGACTAGGTTCTGACCTTCTCCCTGTCCCGACCGTGTCTTGGACTGTCCCTTGCGCATGAGCCTGGACCAGCGAAGCCAAAGTGAGGACTAAGACGGAAAAGACGCGCATTTTCACCTCCTCTTGGTTTCAATTCCTTTCAAATCCTAGATTGAGATCGGGCCCTATCTATTCCGGACCGCGTGTCGTCGTACCGCGTCGGCCGCAGAAGTTCCCACCCCAAGCGGATCGCGTGAAGCGCATCCGTATCATACGTCAGACGATGGCGCCGGACTACGGCAGTTACGCGCTGCACATCCCGGACAATGTTTCTACTTTGGTGACGTGGCTAGCCGCCGAATGCGCTCCGAGGTGTTGCCTATCCATCGTTCTCCCGACACCGATATTCAGGTCGGAAAGTAAGATAATGTCGTTACCGTCGATCAAATCGTCATACGTTAATGACGCTTAGGTCAGACCGATGAGTCGTCCTGTCTGTGCGAAGATCCAATAGTGACTTCAGAATAGTACTTGCCTGAACTTAGCGATCCTGGCGCCGCTGTGGGCCAAGTCCTCCAACGCCAACAACCAAGTCACGATCGACCGCAAGCAGGAAGATCGACTTCAACAATGGCTTCAAGTGGTTTCGGCGGCGGTGACGGTCGGCACGGCGGCTTCGCTAGTCGACGCCACCATTTTGGCTTCGATCCGCGCTATGGCTTCGCAACCGACAATGGCAACGACGGCGCGTCGGTTGTGCAAAACGTCTGAACGTTTCGCTGCCTTGGCGGGTCGGCGCAAAATACCGGGCAGCGTCTTTCCTATTCACCAAAGGAATCGTTCGTCATGGTCGATACCGTCAACTCGGCCGCCACGATTGCCGGGTATCGTCGCGCAAAGAGCACGCGTTCACCAGAGTTCGGCAGGTGACCGCTGCGGAGGATAAGTGTTCCGCGTTCTCAAAGCAGCGGTAGTCGTTATGGCTTTGGAAACCCTTCTGATGTGCTCGTGGGTTTGTCCCAAGGCCGCTTCCCTTCGGCGTCGCGATCCCACCATCGTTCTTTCGGCCCACGAACATCGTCCGCCTTCTCTTTGGCCCTGGCCGCTTTAACTTCATCGTGGAGGGACGAATTCCCTTTCAGCGGATCCGGAGCGTTTGTCTCGGCGGATGCGGTTGACCAGCCTGCGACCATGAAAGCCACTAACAGTAATATCTTCATTCCTCCTGTTAGCACCGTTCCCCCGTGGTGTCTGATTTGGTTTGATAACGCCTTCAGAGGCACTCTTCAGCACGCGGCATAAAGTCCGATGCAAATTTCTACCGGTTACCTGAATTGATCGGTTGTTCATGAGATTCGGGTCCTGAGCCCGTGGTGTCGAGAAGCCATTCGCTGAGTGGCCCGCGCCAACACCAGGCGCGCCCACCGCGCCAGCGCCCGCGGCGTTGTTTGCGTCGCCGCCGGCTTTTTGGTCGCAAAACGAGCGTGAAACGTCGTAAATGCCATGTTGCTGCACTGTATTCCGGCAGTTGGAAAATCTATACGAGTCTCGATGGCGAGCGCGCACGGCGCTTGGTCGATTGGCGGCACCTGAATATCCGTAGTTGCACGGAGGGGCGGGGGCCTCTCGTTCGTGAGACGCAGCCCCAACGTTCGCCAATCTTAAGGCATCATTATCGCTACCAGCTCGACCTTGATCTTCCTTCTTCGATAAAAACGAGAAACGCCGGTTCAATCGATTGCAATGCTTGTCGCGTACTCTGTAACTCGATACGACCGCCTCCTGGTCGTCGTTGCAGGGCTTATAATGACGACCGCCATATCAAATGTGACAGCGATCGACGCCGCAAAGTTTGTGCAGTCTGTCGGTGTAAATACTCATCTTGGCAACTGGACCGTGTACGAGAATGTTGGCCTGGTTGAGAGTTCACTCGCGTACCTTGGAGTGACGACCGTCCGCGACGGCAGCATGTTCTCGACGGCGCATGCTCAAGCGGCGTATTCACAACTGGCGAGTGACGGGGTCAAGTTTGACTTTTTCACTCCGCCAGGAACCAACCTCTCGACATTCATCAAACAGCTGGACGCGTTTGTCGCAGCTCATCCGAACGGGCTGTTCGCGATCGAAGGCCCCAACGAGGTGGATATCCAGACCTTTTCGTATAATGGCAGTGCGTCATTATCAAGCGCGGCTTCGTTTCAGAAAGCACTTTTTGCGGCCGTTCAGGCCGATGCAAGCTTGGCGGACGTGCCGGTTTACAATCTCACGCTATCTCAGCCGAACAGCGCCAACTATGGCCAGGTAGGAAACCTCTCGTCGTCGGCGGACTACGCCAATATTCACGCCTATGTCTGGTCGGGGGCCACGCCGAGCCAGGTCCTGCTGAACGATATGAAGATTGCACAATGGGACGCGTCCGGATTGCCCGTCGTCTTCACGGAAACGGGCTACGACACGATGACGAGCGATCCCATGAGCGGGGTCGATCAGACGGTCCAGGCGAAGTACACGCTCGATACCTTGATGGATGCGTTCAAGGACGGCGTCGCGCAAACGTTCCTGTATGAACTATTCGATGAGGCATCGGATCCGAACTTTACGAACAAGGAAGCTCATTTCGGCCTGTTCAACAGTGATGGCAGTCCAAAGCTTGTCGCGACCGCAATACACAATCTCACGACGATTTTGAGCGATCCCAACGCCTCGCAACCGTTCACACCCGGCAGCCTGGCGTACAGTCTGGACAACATGCCGTCGAGCGCCTCCCAGATGCTACTGGAGAAACACAATGGCACGTTTGATCTTGTGGTGTGGGATGAGCATGTCATCTGGGATCCGAACCTGAAAAAGGAGATCGCGTCCCCAAGTAGTGATGTGACGGTCAATCTCGGAAAGTCCTATGGGGTGGTTTACGTGTACGACCCGCTCGTCGGGACCAGTCCCATCGCGACCTACACGAACGTCTCGCGGCTGCACGTCACGTTGACTGATCATCCACTTGTCATTCAGATTGGCGATGGAAGTGTGACGTCGGGCCCCTCTTCGGCGGGTTCGGTCGCTGATACGATCCCACCTGCCGCGCCGAGCATTGCGACGTTCTCGCCTGACAGTAACGTTGCGGGCGATGGCGTCACGAAGGCCAATCAGCTGACGCTGGCTGGGACCGCGGAGGCTGGCAGCAAGGTTCTGGTGTTCGATGGAGCGACCCAGGTCGGCACCACCACGGTCGATGTCAGTGGCAACTGGTCGTTTGCGACCGGCACGCTGGTCGATGGCACCCATGCCTTTACCGGCCAGGCGGTGGACGCGGCCGGCAATGTGAGCGTGACGTCTGGCGCCTTGAACGTCACGGTTGATACGGTCGCGCCCAACGCGCCGGTTCTCGTCTCGGATACGCTCGCCGCGTCCAACAAGGTGGTGGTCTCGGGAACGGCAGAGGCTGGCAGTACGATCACGCTGTACGAGGGTAACACGCTGCTCGGCACGGCGGTGACGGCGTCCAATGGAGCGTGGAGCATCACGACCGGATCTCTTCCGGCAGGGACGCATGCGTTCACGGCGACTGCAACAGATGCAGCTGGCAATTCGAGCGGTCTTTCAGCTGTCTTAGATCCGGTCGTAGGGACATTGATCGAAGCCGCCGGTGCGACCAGCCTGGTGCAGGTCGGCAGCAACTACCTCCTCGATCCAACAAGCGGTGGAAGCGGGCC
>NZ_VSSR01000146.1 GCF_008123515.1 Bradyrhizobium cytisi | reverse complement strand
GCGCCTCGCCTGAATTGCGAATAAGTTCGTTGAGAACGGAGGCGTCATACTGCGCCCAGAGGAAATACGGCGTGTCCCAGATGGGCGGAAAGCTCACGGGCGCATCGTGGCGGGCGAAGTTGCCCTTGAAGAGTGGATCCGGGAGTTCGCCGGTCAGGAGATCGAGTAGGTTGCTATAGAAAACCTGGTTCCCGATCCGGTTCAGCGCGTCAAGTCGACCAAAACCTTCATCGAGATCCGCAACTCCCTGTCCCGTCAAAAGGCCATCGCCCTGCACCTTTTGGTTTTTGATTTTTTTGAAGTGCAAGCTCTTAGAGAGGCGATCCGAATCAGAGGCCGGCATAACTGAAGCCGCCCGGCCATGTGCGTGGACGGCAGCGACCGGAGGCATCGCTCCTGGGTGGATCAGTGCCGACGCAAAAGTAGAATTCCAAGGAAGCGAGGAGGACCGCCCACCGGTGCGCTGTCCGGATGCACCATCGAATACTGCGACATCGGTCCTTTCTACGTGCCGCGCCATTGCTTTCAGTGTCAACCAAGACGGCGCTCACGCGCCATCCTTGCAAAAGTCCAGACGGGAATGCCGAGCTTCCGGCTCCTCAGCGAGCATCTGCACGCTTCAGTCCAGATAAATTTTCGCTACGTGCGGGGGTCGTGCGTCCGGTCGCATTTGGAGGTCGATTTAATGCGGACGGCTCGCGATCCTCGTCATGATCGCTCCCCGTGAGGTGGCCGTTGTGGATAGAGCCGTCCCCTTAGTTCTAGAGTCGATCGGACGGCGAGCGGTACTGCCCGGCAATGGCGGACATCACGGCCATTTTCCGCCGACGCGTTCCGCGCCTTTGCATCGCGAAACAAAATAGTCGCGCCTCCGCCATCCTCCGCCTCGCTTCGGCCCCTCGCTTTGCTTCGGGTTCTGGTCCGTTCCGCCCGCCGTCAGATGATCGCCACGAAGGCCGCGATGGGCGCGGCCGATCCGGCAAAGGACGTCCCCCATGACGACCGACCTCGACGGCCCTCATGTCGAACGGCTCCACGCTTCGTCCCGACCGATCGCGTTCTCGCCGAACTTCAGCTCTTCGGTTTCCATGCCTTGCAGGACGAGCCCGATCCACGGCCGCTCCCCGCAGCGCAGCAAGGTGGAGGCCTTAGCTGCGGCCTCTCGCGCCTGCCGTGCATAACGGCGCAACTCGTTTGCCTCGATGTCCTGAATGAGCAGGTTCATCCATGGCTTGACTTCCTGAAGCGGGCGCTTTCCGCGCCGACCTGCGAACCTATGCCGAGCTCTTCGAAGTAGTCGCACAGGAACTTGCGGATTCGTCGCTCAATGCCCGCTCGTTCTGGTTCTGCATCAGTTGCCTCGACATCCTTCGTTGCCATGTTGGCGATCGCACGGTCCTGTCGAGCGCATGCTTCTGCCGGAGGCATCAAGACGCGCGGTGGAAGTTCCTTCCGTTCCGCCGGAGGATAGAGCGGCAAAGACTTGCGGAAGATCGACCAGACCACGCGCAGGTTGAGCTCGGAGCCGGGCGCGTTCTCGCCCTCGCCGAGTCGCAGTTCTGCCAATTTGACTTCGCCGTCATGCCTGTTGAACGCACTTTGCTGGGTCGTTCGCGAGCCTCCTCTCCTTCGGCTTCTGTTGCGTCCTCTTCTTCTCGCGAGGCCCCCCGTCGCCTGCGCCTTCCAACGCGGCCAAGCGCGCCTGCGCATCGGCCCTCTCCATTTCCGCAAGCTGAGAATGAGCGCAATTCATCAAGGCCGAAGGTTCCCTAGGCGATGCGATAAGGCATTCGTCTCGATACCGGCCTAGGCGCCTCTATCCGCACCTCCATCTGCAAGGCTCAATCTCACAGGAACGGTCCTGACCAGTCCGCGGTCAACCGGTCTCAATCGCGGCGGCGACCAGGAAGCGCACGACGCCCGCCGAAACTCGAGCAGCAGCAACGCAGAGCGAAAATCCATCCGGGCCCAAGGCGGTGCGCAGGATCCACGTCGAGGCCGCGACGAACTCGTGGATACCGAGGACGTGCTAGTCGAGACGAACGATCTACGCCATTGCCGGCACGGAAATTGCTCTCTTGACCATCGAGCGTGCTGGTCAGCGCGATGTATGGAGATCGACAATGTCGTTCGTGTCGAGCGTCATAGAACGTCCGATTCTATTCAAAGAAGGTGGGTTCTCTCTCCACCTTTGGTTCAGGTTGCATGACAAGAGGGACGCTTCAATCGCTCGTCATGCCGGGATTTGGAAGTACGCGAAAGAGGCATGAGCTGACCACAGCAGGCTGGACATGCTGGGGCTGCCAATTCGCACCCCGCAAACTCAACAATGGGATATGGGTAAGGCTTTCGTTAACTATCGGCCCCTGCACCCAACACGAAGGAGAGAGAGATGAATTGGCCGACGGCTACGGAAGTAGATCTCCATGACTTGCGGATCACGGATCCGCTCATTGGGAAATGCCGGGAATTGGTTAGGGAGGTGACGCTTCCTTATCAGTGGGAGGCGCTGAATGACCGTATTCCCGAAGTCACTCCGAGCCATTCGATAGACAACTTTCGAATCGCAGCCAACCGAGCAAATGGCGAGTTCTACGGCACGGTTTTCCAGGACAGTGATGTGGCGAAATGGCTGGAAGCAGTCGCCTGGTTGCTGTGCGAAACATCCAACCCAGAACTGGAGAGAACCGCCGATGACCTGATTGAACTGATCGCGGCCGCCCAGTGCGGCGACGGCTATCTGAACACTTATTTCACGGTAAAGGCGCCTGGGGAGCGCTGGAGCAACTTAAGCGAATGCCATGAGCTTTACTGCGCCGGCCACTTGATTGAAGCGGGCGTCGCTTTCTTTCAGGCGACTGGCAAACGCCGCCTACTGGAGGTCGTTTGCAGGCTTGCTGACCACATCGCCGTGGTTTTTGGCCCGGAGCGCTATCAGTTACATGGCTATGATGGCCATCCGGAAATCGAACTTGCATTGATACGCCTCTACGAAGCGACGCTGGAGCAGCGATATCTCACACTAGCCAATTATTTCGTGGAGCAACGCGGCACGGAGCCGCACTTCTATGACATAGAATATGAAAAGCGATCCCGTCAGCGGAAAGCACACGTCGAACCCTGGATGGTCAGAGATAAAGCCTATAGCCAGGCGCACCTGCCGGTCTCAGAGCAGCGGACTGCAACAGGTCATGCGGTTCGGTTTGTATACCTCATGACTGGGGTAGCCCATCTGGCGCGTCTGCTTCAGAACGAGCAGCAACGCCAGGCTTGCCTGCGGCTATGGCAGAACATGGTGCAGCGCCAGATCTATATCACCGGCGGTATTGGGTCGCAAAGCGCGGGCGAAGCGTTCAGCAGCGATTACGATCTGCCGAACGATACTGCGTACGCGGAAAGCTGCGCATCGATTGGCCTGATGATGTTCGCCCGCCGGATGCTGGAGATGGAGGCCGACAGTCGCTATGCCGATGTGATGGAGCGTGCGCTCTATAACACCGTTCTGGGCAGTATCGCGCTGGATGGACGCCATTTTTTTTATGCCAATCCACTCGAAATTCATCCCAAAACGCTGCGGTCCAATCGCATCTACAGTCATGTCTCCCCGATACGTCAGCCTTGGTTCGGCTGCGCCTGCTGTCCGCCGAACATCGCGCGCCTTTTCACATCAATTGGTCATTACATCTACACGCCACACTCCGACGCGCTCTATGTCAATCTCTACGTTGGCAACAGCGTCTCATTACCGGTCGGAGAGCATACGCTGCGACTGCGTATGAGCGGGAACTATCCCTGGGAGGACCAGGTGGAGGTCGCCGTGGAATCGGAGCAGCCAATCACCCACACGCTCGCGCTGCGCCTGCCGGAATGGTGTAGCGCGCCAGAGGCCAGGCTGAACGGCGAACCGGTCAATTGCGAGTCGCACAAAGGCTATTTGCACATTCACCGCACGTGGCGGCAGGGCGATCGCTGCAAATTGCAGCTGCCCATGAAAGCACGCCGCGTGTATGGCCATCCACAGCTTCACCACTTGGCCGGCAAGGTGGCTATTCAGCGTGGCCCCCTGATTTATTGTCTGGAAGAAGCCGACAACGGGCCGGAGCTACATAATATTTGGCTGGATGCAGACAGCCAGTTTTCGCTTGTTGAAGGCAAGGGCCTCTTTGCCGGCAAGATTCTGCTGCGGGCTGATGGCTTTCGTTTGCAACACTCGCTCTCTGAGGAAGCACCGCTTTATCACTACGACAAAGTGCCTGGACAGCGGCAACCGCAGCGTTTGACATTCATTCCGTGGTTCAGCAGGGCCAACCGTGGCGAAGGTGAAATGCGGATCTGGATTAATGATTGGTGACTGAGGCCATGATCGGCACCTGAAGCAACTTGGCCGGAAAGAAGCGCATAGGTTGAGCCCCGACATAGGCTGGTTCGTCGTGCTTTCAGGAGCGATGGCTTGGTCGATGCTTCGGCTTGGTCTTGGGCCCTTCTAGCCCGAAGTTTGCGCCTGCAATTCACCTAAAGCTGAATCTCTTGAATCGCTTAGGTCGAAAATCGCTTCCGGAAGGTGTCCATGTAGAGATTCACAAATCACCGAATCTATGATTCGATTCGTCGGTCGCGTCGTCCACCCAACCAGGCGAGATCTGTGTCCAGTAGCGGAAAAGGCCATTTTTAAGAAATCCGAATCGGATCAGCCCGTTGCGCGTTTGGACGGTGAAAACTTCAGTCTAGCGATATCAATCCCATCGAATTCGCCGGTCCACGGGTCCTTCATCTCCAGGTCACGGCCGGCGGTCGCAGCCTCCTCCCAGTCCTTCAGGAACGCTGGCTTTCCTTCCGCGTCGGTCGTCACATTCTTGACGAGCTCGGCATACGCCTTGGCGTCGCCGATGCGCTCGAACAGAAGGAGCTTGGCGAGGACCGTCTCGTCGACGCCGACACCCTGCGCGGTGGAGATGGACATGCGGATCGGGAGCGCGTTCAAGAAGCGTCTGCAAAATCATGCGCTGCAGACGTCAGCTCCAAGAACTGCGACCGCTGGCATTACATGCCCGAGAAGCGGGCCGGTATAGCAAAGTGGGACAAGTTCGTGCGCTCCATGCTTACCAAGAAGCACTTGAAGGCGGCGGCATGACCAAGCGCCCCTCCAGGCCCACGGCTCCGCGAAAAGGCGCGGGACCGGCGACCGAGATCGACGCGCAGAGCTACTCGGCATTCGTTGGCGATCTCAAGACGAAGATCGCCGAGGCGAGGCATCGTGCCGGCCTATCGGTGAACCGCGAATTGATCCTGCTGTACTGGACGGTCGGCCGCGACATTCTCGTCCGGCAGCAGAAGGAAGGTTGGGGCGCCAAGGTCATCGATCGCCTCGCCGACGACCTTGGCCGCGCCTTCCCCGAGATGACGGGGCTATCCGCCCGAAATCTCAAGTATATGCGAGCCTTTGCGGAGGCCTGGCCGGACGACGAACTTATGCAACAGGTTGTTGCACTATTGCCCTGGGGCAATAACGTTCGACTTCTCGACGCCATCAAGACGCCCGAGCAACGCGCCTGGTACGCACGCCAGGCCATCGAACACGGTTGGAGTCGAAACGTCCTCCCCCATCAGATCGACAGCAACCTGTTCGCCCGTCAAGGCAGCGCGCTGACAAACTTCTCGCGGACCTTGCCGGCGGAGCAGTCCGAGCTTGCCCAGCAGATCCTCAAGGACCCCTACACTTTTGACTTTCTCTCGCTCGGCCCTGAGATGCTGGAGCGGGACCTCGAACGAGGGCTGATCGAGCACCTCCGCTCTCTCATCCTCGAACTCCGCAAGGGCTTCGCCTTCTGGCCGCAACGAGGTCATCGTCGAGTATGCCTTGCGCGATAGCAGCAAGCCGATGGGTGTCGCCCACTATCAACTCTCGCCTGCCCTGCCACCCAAGCTTCAGCAAGATTTGCCGACCGTCGAGGAATTCGCCCGCGAGTTTCCGCTCATGTCCGTCCTCAAGCTGCGGATCGAGATCGAGCGCGCGCTGCGTGATTTCGCGACCGCAAACGGCTTTTCTCCATCCCGGCCGACCGGTCTTGGCATCATGCTGCGAAATCTAGAGCACCGTGGGCTCGCACCCGCCAGCACGCAACAGTTTCTCGATTCTCTCCGCGTCATGAATGAAGCGGCGCATGGCGTTGACGTCGATTCGGAGAGCGCGCAGCGAGCCGTGGATGTCGGAACAATCTTTCTGGCGGAACAAATTAAGCCGCGCCGACTCTTCCGCGCACAATCAAGGTGAAGAGGCCCGGCGTCTTCCGGTAAGGTCCGCGTCAAAAGTCGTCGGGCGCGTGTGTGCACGCAAGCGATTTGCTACGATGCCGTTAGTCCGCAACTTCTTCATTTCCCCTCCCTCCTCAATTCCGAAGTTGTTATTCTTGCGATCCAGCTGCCTTCCGAAGACGGCGCTTTGCTTCGGCGCTCGAGCTGATTCGGCAAGCTTCGTCCAGTCGTCGGGCGGGCTGCCGCGCTTCAGCATCTTCCGAAACACGGTGTTGGCGTCGTTGGCGCTCTCATAGGCGCGCAACGTCGAGTCATCATTGACCCAGGCCAGAACGATGACCTTGGCGTCAGCTGATTGCTGGTAGCGAAAAAACAGGCGAAACTGCTGCAGAAACTTCGCGCGGAACCAGTGCTTGTATTCATTGCCGAGCGTGGAGCCCTGACGATAGATGTCGCTGGTCGGATCGCCGGGAATATCCTCGAACGCGACCTTCAGCACGGCCGCAAGGAGTTTTGCGGCGAGCTTCTTCTTGTATCCCTTCGGATCCTTTTTGCGCGCCCGCTCGACTGTCTCGATCATCGCCTCGAGCTGGTCGAGGAAAAGCGGGTGCGCATAGATAGCCCAACCATTGATTTCGATGGCGTCGTCGCTCACCCCTCGTCATCCGGAAGCGCCGCGTCGAGATCGACCTTGATGCCCTTGACCAAGCTCTTGCCGCGCGCCACCAGGGACTTCGGCACGGGCCGAATTCGTGCTGGCGCGTTAGTCATGTCACGTGCCAGGAATTTGAGGAATGTACCGATCACAGGGTCGGCCTCGTCTTCACGCTCCAGCTTCTTCGCGATGACGACCGTGCCGTCAGCGAGCCCGCGGAATACGACCTGATCACGCTTGCCGAGTGCCAGCATCTTACGGATAGCGGACGGCACAGTCGTCTGACCGCGCTCGGTGATCGTGGCGGGGATTTCGAGGATTTCAGCCGTCTTGGCCATGGCCGGCTCCTTGCATCGTCGTACTATCCGATGTAATGCATTTGCATTGTAAGTCAAGTTCATGTCGGCTGGGCATGGGCAGGCCGAGAGCTGCGGAATTCTGCCCGTTTGGTGCATGCTCCCGCAACGAATGAGCGGAGAACGCAGCATCGCGCTGGCCCGTGTGCTTGAAATTGAGAATTTTCGGGCGGTGAAGGCCGTTCGCTGGTTACCTGGTCCGGGATCAATTGCCGGATCGGGCCAGGCGACAGCGGCAAGTCGACGATCCTCGACGCCATCGATCTTTGTCTTGGTGCACGGCGATCTCATTCCTTAACACTGACGCAGCTGCTCAAGGTGCGGTGACGCTTCAGCCCCCGCCAGGTTAGCGCGGACCTCGTCCGGCAATGGGTTATCCCCGAGCTCGAGGTTCCTCAAATGCGGGTAGCTAAAAATCACGACCGGCTCATAGACGCAGCCGCGTAGCACTGGCGTGACTTCAATCTTGATCTGGACGTTCTGCGCGCGAACCACCAGTTTGACGATCGCGCCCTCCTTGCGGGTCTCATGGACCAGCGCACCGGGGATCTTGTCTTTTACTTTGGCTGCGATGTGCTGCACGGCCGCATCAATGTCGGCGAGGGATTCGGGTCTCGGCGCGACAGGAACATAAGTCAGATCGATATCGACGGAGAGACGCGGCATATCGCGGACAAAAAGATTGATCGTAGTGCCCCCTTTCAGGGCGAAACACTTCTCTTCGGTGACGAACGGGAGAACGCGCAGCAACAGCGCGACCTGCTTTTTGTAAACGTTAGCCAAGGCCATTGAGATCTTCCGGTACCGTCTGATAGGTTGGGTCGAGAACGCCACCTTTGACGAGCATGCGCTTGCCGTGGCCCAGATCGACAGCCTCCTTGTTGAGCCGCTTGAGCCAGGCATGGTTGTGGCGATCGGCAAAATAGAAGAAGAGACGCTTGACCTTCACGCTCGCACAATCTTTCAGGAGCTCTGCAAGCGGTCCGGCCGAAGGTTCGCAAGACCACCGAGCAGGGCGTCGACCTGTTCGACACTGTCGTTGTTGGGCAATTCGTCAAGCAGTTCGAAGACGGCGCGCTCGGGCGTGGACAAGGTCAGAGGCCAGTCCCATTGCCCCCAGTTCAGTTGAGCTACGTCGCCTCCCCGAAAGGCCGTGATGTCCGTCATCTTGCCGGTTTCGACATTCCAGCGGACGCTGCTTATGCCCTTCGCGACGGGGTCGTTTTTGAAGAGCCGTCTATCATTGTGGTAGATGAACTTGACGGATAGCGGCAACCGTCGCCCTCGTCGGCGACATAAAGCGTTTTGGCATTCGCAAACCAGATGCCGAACGGGAAGGTCGTCGCGGTCTTGGCGAGATTGGTCGGGAACCCCTTCAGCACGCACATGTTGTAGGGCGTCACACCCAGCGTCTGCAGCTGCGCGGCGGTGTAGACGATCGGGGCCGTCGGCAACGCGGCGGTCGCGCTTGGCACGCCGACGCCATTTGGACAGGCCAGCGGTTTGCCGTTGGCGTCGAAGCCGGAATTGTCGATGAAGTAGACGGTGTTGACGCCGTTGCCGCCGCTACCCTTCGTACATAGATGACATTGTTGAAGGCCGTGAGACCGCGGAAGTTGGTGTCCTTACCGGTCTTGTCGGCCTTCAGCCTGAGTTGGGTGACGTTGAAGCTGCCGACCGGCGTCGGCAGGCCGGGACAGGGCTGCTGGGCGCGCGGAGCGCGCGCTTCCTACACGACCTTCGCGCCCGCGGCAATGATGATGCCGTTCGGCTGCGAGTTGCCGGCGTTGCCGACCGTGTAGAACACGTTGGCGCCTTGCTTGTCGTTGAGGATCGCGGCACGCCCGTTGTTGCCGCTGTAGGCATTTGTCTTGGTGAAACGAAAACTGCCATTCTCATCCACGGTCGCGACAACGCGGAAATCGCTCGCGGTCACCGGGTTGGTCTGGTCGAACACGGCAGGCGTATTGGAGTTGGAGACATCAATCGCGCCGACCGGCGCGAGATAGCCCATGAACGAAACGAAGCGGCGATCGAGCGAAAGATTGAGCGCAATTTCCGATTTGGACGGGAAACTCGTGACCATCTGGTCGCTGTTCGCCGTAACGCCGCGACCCGTGCTGTTCGGCACCTCCAGCGACTGTACGTGCTCTCCGTTGCGCTTCAGCTCATCCAGCACGATCTTGGCGGTGACGCCAAAGGAGGCGTCGACCTTGTCGTTATTGAACACCCGCGGATAGGTGCTCCCGGCGTTGGCGGGCGCGCACTTGCCCGCGGTGCAGTTGGGCGGCAGTTGCGTGACGCCGGCAGTGATGCTGACGGCATTGCCGTCGTAAACAGCGCGGCTCAAGAACAGATGTCCGGCGCGCAAATGGCCACCGCCCTCGGCGCGAGCAAGCGTGGATCCAAGCGCGGTGCAAGAGAGGAATACAAGCGTAAGCGTGGTTGTGAGCAGCGGGCGCACGGTCGGCAAGCGCGATCCTAATCTGGTCATGATTTCTTGTCCCTATGAAAAATGCGATGCGGCGTCAGCGCGCAAGACCCGTTTGCGGCAGCGCGCGGACTCTGCGCGCTCTGTTACAGCATTGCGAATGGGATACGACGTCTGGTGAGAGAAGCAGGGCTTCAGCGCCTCGAGACTGCCGCGGCTATTGTCGGTAAAGCATCAGAGGATGCTGCCAAACGGAAGACGATCATAGAGATCGACAGTCGGGCGCTTGGGGAAGCGAGGCCCTGCGGAAACCATCGCGAGCACACGGCCCAATCGAAACAACCGCTCGGCCTCAAATCAGCTTATCGTGCTAGAACAGGCGCCGATAATGGCCGTGCAGCGGCAGGCAACTCTACACGCGCCGGCGCAAAGGATAGCGTCGTCTTTCACACATAATGCGATAGTTTTCTGCGCAGCGTCCGGTCCTTACCGACCTAGCGATGATCTTTTCGCATTCTCGTCTGTCCCCCAGAGATAACCAGATTGCGACAGCCCCAGCCGTCCGGCCGCGCCGGCAATCGCCGCTTTCAGGGTCCTGCTTTGACTTTCCACGTGCGGGCAACGGAACTCTCACAGCGTCTTGAGATACTCGACAAGCGCTCGCCGCTCGGCGTCGGTCAATTCTGGCCCGATGACACCAGGCGGCAGCTTTGTTAAGTTGGGTTCCTTGCCCTCAAACGAATGTCCACGATTGCTGTTCCCAAGCAGCGATACATTGAAGTCC
>NZ_VSSR01000145.1 GCF_008123515.1 Bradyrhizobium cytisi | reverse complement strand
GCGATCTGAACGTATTTGGCGAGCCGATGTTCGAGGGCGTCACGGCTGAGTGACGTTCCCGATCGGGTGACGAAAAGTGGCTCCGCCGGAAGACCCGCGCGCTCGGCGAGCCAAACACGCAGGAGGGCGACCATACCCGCGGTAATCGGTGTGATCCGCAACTTCCGTCCTTTCCCCATGCAACTGATATGGGCGCCAGTGCCGAGATGAACATCGCTGATGCGAAGGCCGATCAATTCTGACGCGCGCAGGCCCGTTTGCGAGCGTAAGCAGGGTATGGTCGCGCCGCCCGGTCCAGGTCGAGCGGTCGGGTGCGCGGAACAGCGCATCGAGTTCAGGTTCGATCAGGAAAGTGACGAGCCTTCGGTCGAAACGCTTGCGTGGAATGGCAAGCACCCGCTCGATTACGGCGGCATGCTCGGGATGTCGAAGCGCTGCGTACCGGAACAGCGAACGGACGGCGGCAAGTCGAGCATTGCGGGTGCGCGCACTATTCTCGCGCTGCTTCTCAAGATGGTCGAGGAAGGCGCCGATGAGCGGCGCATCAAGATCGTGGATGTCCAGCTTCGATGGTTCGACGTCCTTCCTCGCGGACGCGAAAATCAGCAGCAGCCGCAGCGTGTCCCGGTAGGCTGCAAGTGTATGGAGACTAGCCTGGCGCTGGCGGATGAGGCGTTCCGTGAAGAACGCTTGCAGGGTTGGGGCAAGTGCGGTCATGCGGCACCTCCGAGGTGCCGCTCCAAACGATCACCAACCAGCGTCAGCAACTCCGGCGCAGCTGAAAGATACCAATATGTGCTGACAGGATCGACGTGGCCGAGGTAGGTCGACAGCAACGCGATCCGGTTCCCCGGCTCCCTGCCATCTCGATATCCGTCAAGGATGGTATTGACGGCAAATCCATGCCGCAGATCATGCAGCCTCGGACGGCATGAGGCAGAGCGCGGCTTCAGGCCGGCGACATCCACAATTTGACGAAAGACGGGCTGGATACCCATGTAGTGGAATCTGGTGCCAACCGTAGTGACCAGCAGTGCCGGCGTATTCGACGAGTTTGTCGGACGGTCGTCTCGACGCAGATAATCAACCAGTGCAGCCACCGTGCTCGGATGCAGCGGTAATTGGCGAGACTTGCCGAACTTTGCGTTCCGGATAGTGAGTAGTCCAATGACGGAGTCAAAATCGTCGCGGTCGAGGCCGATCGCTTCCCCAACCCGCATTCCGGTCACTGCAAGCAAGGCGATCAATGTCCGAAATGTCGCCACTCGGTGCGGTGTCCGCAGCGTCCCGGCCGCGGCGATGAGGGCCGCGATATCCGACTCCGAATATAGGTAGGGCGTTGCTCGGCCCTTTTGCTGCACCAGCAAGTGGGTCGGGGGCACCTCGGTCGCGGGGTCGATCCCGCGCAGGTGTTTAGCGAAGCGGCGAACAACGGAAAGCCGGGCAAATGCCCAGGTTCGACCGCGCTTAGGAAGCGTCGCCCAAGCGAGCGCCGCCTCGGTTGTCAGATGATCTTCGCCGCGATCCTCGACGAAGGTGAGAAACTGACCGAGGAGCTTCTCGGCTCGATAGAGCTTAAAGCCGAGGGCGCGGCGAACCACAAAGTAGTCTGCGAGAGCCTTGCGGAGAGCGTTCATGCGACGACACCCGGCCAGGGGCGAGCGATCGACCGCAGAGCATCGCGATCGACCTTGGCATAGATCGATGTCGTAATGGCGTTGCGGTGGCGCAGGAGTTGTCCGATCTCGGGCAGCGATGCACCGCCGCGTAGCATCAGAGTCGCTGCGGTGTGACGCAGCCGGTGAGCATGGATCGGTTCAAAGCCGCACCGTTCGCCAGCGTGGCGAACAATCTGCGTTACCGCGCCAGTGGTGAGAGCGTGATGCGGAGCTGTGATCCGTGCAAACACCATTCGGCCTTGCGTGCTTGCGGGACGGCTGTGATGCAAGTAAGCCGCGATTGCTTCGCCGACGTCTGCAGGCAATGGCAGTCGTTCGGCGCGATTGCCTTTGCTGTGGGCAATCACGATCTCGCCGCCTCGCCAATCGATATGCTCAAGCTGCAGTTTGGCGACTTCGCCTGCCCGCAAGCCCAGGCGAACAAGCATGGTCAGGACCGCGAAGTCACGACAGCCACTTCGGGTGCTGGTGTCGCAGGACGCCAGAAGGCGCTGCACTTGGTCAGCGGCCAATCCCTTCGGCAATCCGGTTAATCGCCGACCGGGAACGGTCGGTACCGCAGACACGAGTGACCGATCGATAACGCCGTCGACGTAAAGAAAACCGAGTAGTGATCGAAGGGCCGACACTGTCAACCCGGCCGTCCCAGGGCTGAGGCGAGGGCAGTTTGTCACCACAAAGGAAATGACGTCAGCCGCCGTCAGGCTTCGAAGGTCCAGAGTAAGGCCGTCCGGCGAGACCTTGGTTTGAAGGAAGGGACGCATCAGTTCAATATACCGGGACGCTGACGCATTCCTGATGCCACGTTCAAGTATCAAGTAACCTCGGTATCGCGCCAGGGCCGCTTCAAGCACTCCGCTGACCGGAGGTGACGAGGCCGGCGGTGCGATCCCAAGACCGCGCAGGTAACCGAGGATCGGCTGCATCGCTCTGATAGAGCGAAGAAAGCTGTAACCCGCTTCATCACGGCTGAGCTGAAACCGCTCTACTTCCTTTGTGCGCAGTTCCCCTACAACGAGCCCCTCGCTCGCAAGCCAATTGCTCAGGTGGTTTAGCAGCAATAAGTGCAGGCGGGTCTGGTGTGGGTTATAGCCTTGTCGTGTCATGTGGTCGGCAAACCCAGTCGCGAATGCCGAAAGCGGACCCGAAACCCCAACTCGTGACAGATCAATCAACATGAAAGCCTCCCTTCAATTGGCAAGGGGGAGACTGTACGCTGTGAGACCAATCGGATTATGCCGACTCTAACGCAGCGATCGCCGCCGCCAGAGCCCGTTCAGAGCCAATGGTCGGCATAATCCCGAGGTCGGCATAGTAGAGATT
>NZ_VSSR01000144.1 GCF_008123515.1 Bradyrhizobium cytisi | reverse complement strand
ACTGTGCCGAGCCACTAGTGCCTGGTGGCTATTGACTGTCTCGCGTGAATGGATCATAGGCACGCACCTTCCCCGCGTAGGTGCTGCCGGTGGGACCCAAATTGTCGTCCGTAGTCCTTTTTTCTGACGAGGGGGGTTGAGATTGCAGGCTTTCGGGCTTTGACGGGCCAAAAGCTTGCAATTTTGCTTTTGAGGATTCCGTCGAATCGCGCGGCGTGATTCCTTCGGTCGGATCGGAGGGAACGATGAAGCCGAAGGAACGACGCGACAGCGGACAAGCCGATCTCCTGCGCTCCCGGCTGGACGCGATCATCGACATGAACCATGCGCTAGTGAAGCTTTCGCGACGATCGACTGGTCGATCCTCGAAGAGCGGTTCGGCGCGGTCTATGAGGATAAGCCGGGCCGGCCGCCGCTGCCGACGCGGCTGATGGCAGGACTTGCCATCCTCAAGCACATCTACGACCTCTCCGACGAGGTCTTGTGCGAGCGCTGGGTGGAGAACCCCTATTACCAGTTCTTCTGCGGCGAGGAGTTCTTCCAGCACCGCATGGTGTTCGACCGCACGTCGCTAACGCGCTGGCGCCAGCGCACGGGCGAGGAGAAGCTGCAGGCGCTGCTGCAGGAGAGCCTTGCGGTCGCCACCGGGACCGAGGCGATCAGGCCGTCCGATCTCAACCGCGTCATCATCGACACCACGGTGCAGCCCAAGAACGTCATGTTCCCGACCGATGCGCGGCTTCTGAACCGCGCCCGCGAGATCCTGGTGCGGCTTGCCAGGAGGTCCGGTATCAAGCTGCGTCAGTCCTATGCCAGGGTGGGCAAGTTCGCGCTGATCAAGCACCAGCGTTATGCCCATGCCAAGCAGTTCAAGCGCGCCAACCGAGCCTTGAAGAAGCTCAAAACCTACCTCGGCCGCGTCATCCGCGACATCGGCCGCAAACTCTGTGGCAACGCCGCCTTGCTGGGTGGGATCGTGCTGGAGCGAATGCTGGCGCGGGCGCGACGAGTGCCTGAGCAGAAGCAGCACCAGCGCGGCCCGAAAGTCTACTCGCTGCACGCGCCAGAGGTGGACTGCATCGGCAAGGGCAAGGCGCACCGGCCCTACGAGTTAATGGCATGGACCACGCCCGCTCTCAGCGGCAACATCTAGTTTGAGCACAGATCTTC
>NZ_VSSR01000143.1 GCF_008123515.1 Bradyrhizobium cytisi | reverse complement strand
GCAGCGGCTTCGTTCAATCCTGAATCCAAACAGACCCTAGCGTAATCTTGCCCCTGTGCGACGTGGTTGTAGATCTGCATTCGGGCGGAAAGACAATGCAGTTCAAACCCTTTGCATGTATTCACAAGCTGGAAGACAGGAAGTTGCAGGCGCGTTCGCTTGAGCTGCTTCTCGCTTTCGGCGCGCCATGCAGCCTGGTGCTTGAGGAAATAGACAATGGCGGTATGCTCGATACCACGGTGGAGCAAAGCGGAAAACTGTTCCTCGCTGCTGAGCTGGGGGGTGGAGGCTCCGCGTCGGCGACCACCGTATCAATTGCCGATCGGGGTTTGCGCAACGTCCTGTGCCATCTTGGTATAGTTCACGGCAAGTCCGCTTTGGTCGATGGGGAGCAGGCTGTCCTAGATACGTCGGCTGCGGGCGCGTACCTTCATTCAAACCATGATGGGCTGTTCGAGATGCTCGCCGAACTTGGACAGGTTGTGCGCGCAGGTGACCCTATCGCGCAGGTCCATTCTCTGACCGACCCGTCGCAAGAGCCGATCATCTATAAGTCGAATGGAGACGGCGTCCTGATTGGTAGGCATTTCCCTGGCCTGATCAAACAAGGAGACTTTCTTGCGCTGGTGGCTGCGCCACAGGTCAAGTGGCGCAATGAATTCCTGTCTTGAGCAATCAGAGCATATGGCAAGAGGATTCATCCAAGCCTGGTGCTCTCATCACTTGGACCAGCGATATGCCCGTCGCTGGAGCGAGCTCGATCTTACGACGGTTTGGCTATGGATGACGGCTCCGCTGGAGCTTGAAAATAGGCCTGCGAATTCTAGCTCCGCGACAACAAATGAATCCTCTCAGTTGAGATGTGGTCTCACCTGAACGGTTCGCCTGTTGGTATGCCGAAGGGAAGAAAATTGCTGTGAGGAGGTAGAGTGTGTCAAAGATGGATTTTAGCGCTGGCGAATTCGAAATGCGTCACACGGCGGTCCGCCGTGCAATGGCCGAAAAGCAGATCGATTTTCTGCTCGTGATCGCCCCGACCAATATCCAGTATTTGATCGGTACCCGCACCAAATCTTATCAAGAATTTCAATGTCTGCTATTCCCGCTCGATCCCTTACGTCCAAAAGTTGTTCTGGCGCGTCTGGCGGAAGTAGCGGAGTATACCGACCTCTCACTTGCCGATGCGGTACATGGCTGGGGCGGACGCGAACCCGAAGATCCCATATTGGTTCTGAAGAATGTACTTGCCAAGCACGGTTATAGCGACCGACGAGTAGGACTTGAAATCCCTTGCCACTACCTGTCAGTGCAAGACCATGCCAAGATCGCGTCCTTGCTCGGGGATAGACAGTTGATCGAGGCGACGAATCTGGTCGAAAACATCAAGTTGGTGAAGTCGCCCGCCGAGATCGCATTAATCCGCAAGGCTCGCGACATCGCGCTTAGAGCGATGAAAGTCGCCGAGGATACTATGAGACCCGGTGTTTCGGAAAGAGAGATCGCTGCCGTGGTTTATCGCAGCCTTCTGACATTCGGCGGCGATTTGCCGGCAAGTCCAATCAATTTAGTCAGTGGGGACCGGACCTGCTACGGCCACGGCGCGCCGACAGACAGGCGCCTCGAAGTCGGGGATTTCATCAATATCGAATTTGGCGCAGCCTATAATAGGTATTGCACGACTATCGGTCGTCAGTTTGTTCTAGGCGAGCCCACTGCGCGAATGGTGGAGCTCTATCATGCGGCAAGGAAGGCAGCTGATGCCTGTATCCGACTGATGCAGCCCGGAACGCCGGCCGTCATTCCGCACCGAGCGGCCAAGCAGGTTTGCCTCGATCTTGGGCTCGACGAGTATCGACTACACACAACAGGATACGGTATCGCGCCCGGTTACCCTCCGTCATGGGGCGAGTCCATTCACCTGTTCGAGGATTCGCCTTATACATTAATGCCCGGCATGATGCTGTCGGTCGAGCCACCGATATTCATTCACAAAGAACGACTCGGCGCGCGAATCATTGACAATGTCCTTGTTTGTGATGACGGGCCCGAGCTCTTGACGACCTACAACCGTGATCTGATCATGCTTCCGGTCTGACGGGAACGCGCCAAGGCATAATTTCTGCTAGTGTATGGAAGTTCCGGCTTGGGATGGTGCCGCCATATCGTGGCGCCAGCGGTCTGCCCTTGGGAACTGGTGAATAAACTGTCGAGTCGTTGGAGGGCCCGTCACGGCCTGCCAGATTAAAGGAGGTGAATTGTCAGAGGTGCCAACCACAACGGGATCCGTTCCGAAGAACCTTGGCACCTTCAGCTCCGCTGAGCGTTTCAAGATAATTCATGACGAAATCCGGCATCGCATCTGCTTCCTGATCTATCCTCCCGGACATCAGCTAAGTGAAACCGCATTGGCATCCGAGTTCGGTGTCAGTCGAACACCCGTGCGTAGTGTGCTTGCACAACTAGAGGCCGAAGGACTCATCGAGACCCATCATGGTGTTGCTACTCGGGTTACCCAGATTGAGCTGGCCACGCTGCGCGACGAGTATGAATTGCGCATGAGTCTAGCCGAACTTGCTGGACAAATGGGCCTTATCCCCGCTACCGAAGATGCGATCGAAAGTCTCGAGCAAGTCTCCTTAGATCTCGATGCACTTCGCTTAACCCCTTCATCAATCGAATATGCGAAAATCAATCTTGATTTCCATAAGATCTTTATCGGACGGATCCGAAGCAATTCTTTGCGAACATTGATAGACCGACTGTACTTTCGGACATCTAGAATTTGGCTTGCCAAAATTCCGCTTATCAATTGGAGCAATGAAATACAAACGTTTCAGAGGCAAGTTCAATTGATGGGCGAAATGTTCAAAATGGGCGATGACCGAGGAGTAGGCATTCTACAAAGGCACATCATATTTACGAGTCTCATGCGTCTTGTAAAATACGGGGCCGAGTGATCGAGTCGTTCAGGCAACCAACGCCTCGCGAAGAGAAATGCCAACGGTCCAACGAGCCTCCTTTGGCCTAAATGGAGACGAAAGCAGCGGCCGTCTGCGCCGACCGAGCAGGCGCTCATAAGGTATCCGTCCGGTGAAGCTTTCAATTACCCACATTTAGTCGAACGGGCTGAGGGAGCGCACAAACCATTGCATCGCAGGAATCGACCGTGATTCCTTGTCTGGCACCGATTCGCAGGGGGCGGTGCCAATGGACGAAGAAGCCGACGCATGGTTTGATCGCGAGCTCGCTGGCTGCAGCCTTGCCGACGAGCGCCTGAACAAGCGGCTCCGCAAACTGGTAGCGCAGATCGGGAGCGCCATGGGCGAAAGTATTCCGCTGGTGTGCCAGGACTGGGCCAACACCAAGGCTGCGTATCGTTTTTTCTCAACGACCGGGTCAGCGAAGCGGACATTCTGGCTGGCCACTTTCAATCGACGCGTGAGCGCACGATTGCCGCCGACGATCCGGTTCTGGTGCTCCATGATACGACCGAGTTCAGCTATCAAAGAGAGAACTCAGACGCGATCGGAATCACGAAGAGCATAAACAGCGGCCGGGACAAGGCGGGCCGCCTGAGATCGCACACGGTTTGCGGCATCCTGATGCACTCGAGCCTGGCGGTGACGACTGAAGGGCTGCCGCTTGGACTGACCGCCGTCAAATTCTGGACCCGGAAGAAATTCAAGGGGACCGCCGCGCTCAAGAAGAAGATTAATCCGACGCGCGTTCCCATCGAGAAGAAGGAGAGCATTCGCTGGCTGGACAATGTCCGGCAATCCACGGAGCTGTTGGGCGATCCGGGACGATGCGTCCACGTCGGTGATCGCGAGAGCGATATCTATGAGCTGTTCTGCGCGGCTCGAGAAGCTGGAACGCATTTCGTGATCAGGACTTGCGTTGATCGTTTGGCTGGGGATGGAGATCACACGAGCGCTGACGAAATGGACGAAGTCGCCGTCAAAGGACGGCATCGCATCCACGTCGGAGACAACAACGGAGATCCTGATGAAGCCTTCCTCGAGATCAGATATCGCAAGATTCGCGTCCTGCCGCCGATCGGAAAACAGAAGCGCTATCCCGCGTTGACCTTAACGGTAATCCACGCCGAAGAGCGCGTGACGCCGAAGAAGAGAAAGAAAGTTGAGTGGAAGCTGATCACAGATCTGCCTGTTAGCTCCCGCACCGACGCCATTGAGAAGCTCGAATGGTATGCTTTGAGATGGAAGATCGAGGTGTTCCACAAGATCCTCAAATCAGGCTGCAAAGCTGAGCAGTCAAAGCTCAGGACCGCCCAGCGTCTGACCAATCTGATCTCGCTCTTTTGCATCCTGAGTTGGCGGGTCTTCTGGATGACGATGCTCAACCGTTCGGCTCCAGACGCGCCGCCAACCCTCGCGTTGACCGCGACTGAAATCGGCGTGCTCGATCGCTTCGTGAACGACAGACCAAAAGCAAGACGGAAAACGCTGTCGCACTATCTGATCAAGGTCGCCCGGCTCGGCGGCTATCTCGCCCGCGCCAGCGATCCGCCCCCTGGCAATACGGTCATGTGGCGCGGGCTGTCGCGCCTCACCGACATCGCGTTAGGCGCCTTGGTCGGAGGAGAATTTGTGGGTAATTGAAAGCCGGTGAAGGCCGCCTTGCCGAATGAGGCGTGTTGTTGAGAACTGTCCTTATGGACAGTGATAGGCGCAGTGCCCAAGTCGAACGGCTTGAGGTGGTGGACACGGGCCGGCGGCGACGCTGGTCCGAGGATGAGAAGCTCAAGATCGTCTTGGAGAGCTTGCAGGCGCCGCGCCAAGTTGCGGCAACAGCGCGGCGGTATGGCGTTTCGCGCTCATTGCTGCTGCGATGGCGACGGTCGTTTCAGACTGTGCCGAGGGATGCCCACCAACCTGGCTTCGTACCGGCAATGGTAGTCGCGGAATCAGGGCCGATGCCTTGTCCAGTCGCGCCGACAAGCAGCGGCGGATCGATCGAGATCGAGTTTGCTGCCGGGGCTCGGATGCGGATCACGGGTACGGTCGACGCGGCGACGCTGAAGGCCGCCGTGGCGGCGCTGGCAGATGGAAGCCTGCGGTGATCCCCATTGCGTCTGGCGTGCGGGTGTGGATTGCGACCGGCCACACCGATATGCGCCGCGGCATGAACTCGCTGGGCTTACTGGTGCAGGGTAAGCGTCGTTCTGCTCC
>NZ_VSSR01000142.1 GCF_008123515.1 Bradyrhizobium cytisi | reverse complement strand
CGGACCTGCATATGATGGCGGTCGTCGCGAATTTCGCCATCAAGAAAGGCTGTCACAGTGCGGTTCCTTTATGCCCTTCTGGGAGCAATTGTCTTGCACAGAGGTGCGCTCCGCAGCAAGCGCCAATGGGCTTGGACTAGGTTCGTGCACGCGGAGGCTCCGGCCCGCCGCCGCGTCGGTGCCTCAAGAGAGATCAACAACTTAGAAGCTTGGCCCATCTTCGGCGTGATGACGAACTGTCCGTTTGGCCTGCGATTTGCTTGCCGGTGTGGCGCTGCCGGCGCAACGTCTCGATGACCTTGCACGTGGTTGGCGGCGTGGCCTGGAGGACTGATCACGCAACCCCTCCACACCTTCTGCGCGGAACCGCTTGCCCCATTTGCCGACGGTCTTCGGTGTCGTGTTGAACTGAAAGGCCGCGTCGGCGTTACTCAGCCCGCCCTGGATCACACTTTGCACCATCGCCTCTCGACGTTGGCCGTCAAAGGCGCATTCTTGTGGACGTGCATCTTGTCTATCCTTGGAACACTGAAGCTTCGCAACCTCCGCTTCCTCGGTTCAGAGCAGATGGACAATCTCCTGAAAGACAACAGATCGGCACCGCCATGACATTGTAGCCGATCGCGAGCCAGAAGTTTTGCCGCATCAGCTGCAACGCCTTGCGCGCGGCATCGATGGCCGCGACGACCGGGGCCAGCGGGCGGCCGAGGAAGACGAGATCGGCGGTGGCCTGGCTGAGATGCGCGGCCGAGATCGGCGACATCGAGACATGGGCGGCCGCCAGCGAAGGCGCATCGTTCATGCCGTCGCCGACCATCAGCACTTTCGTGCTGCATCGCTTCAGTTCCTCGATCCGCGCGATCTTGTCGGCCGGCGTGACGCCGGCGCTCCGTTCGAGCATCCCGAGCGCGTGAGCGGCCGCCCTCACCGCGGGCTCGCGATCGCCAGAGAGGACATCGATGCCGATGTTGCGCGCCTTCAATGCCCCAACCACAGCCGAAGCATCCGGACGCAGACCCTGCCCCCGCGAGAGGATGAACTTTTCGCTTCCCTTGCTGAAGGCCACGATGGATGATTCAGGGCCGAGATCGGCGCCGCTGACCAACGCCTCGGCGCCGCAGAAGGATGGCAGGCCGAGGCGAATCTCGACGCCGTCGACGATGACGCGCACGCCCTGCCCGGCCTCCTCGACCGTACCGATGATCGGCGGCTTGACGCCGGGGGCCCGCGCGACTGCGGCGGCCACCGGATGATGGCTCGAGAGCGCTAGGCGTCCGGCGAGCGCAAATACGCCGGCGGGAATATCGGCTGCATTCGTCCCGTCGAGATCCGGCAGCGTGAGCGTGCCGGTCTTGTCCAAGATGACATGATCGACTTCGGGGAGGCGCTCGATCACGTCGCCCGAATTGAGCAGCACTCCGGACTTGAATATCGTGCCCGAGGCCACTGCCTGCACGGTGGGAATGGCGAGCCCGAGCGCCCAGGGGCAGGTGATGATCAGCACAGCGACGCCGGTCACGATCGCATCGTGCCAGTCGGCGCCTGCGATGACCCAATGACGGTGAGGAGCGGTCGCATGTACCGCCGGCGCGTAGAGCCGAGAGCCGCGGTCGGCGAGCCGCCTGTAAGCGCGAACGGGCCTGGATCGCATTGTCGAGCAGCCGCGTGATCTCGGCGAGCAGCGTCGCCTCCGAGGCGGCCGAGACCCGCACCGCAGCGTGCCGGAAATATTGATCGATCCGGCATAAACCGGCGTGCCCTGCCCGGCCCTGACATACAGCGTCTCGCCGGTGATCAGGCTCTGGTCGATTTAGGAACGTCCCTCGATCACGGTGCCGTCCACCGCGTAGCGCTCGCCGCGCCGCAACAGCACGATGTCGCCGGGATGGATTGCGGCCACCGGCACCTGGGAGATCTCGTCGGGCCCGATGAACTTGGCCGCCGTCTCCGCCTTCAATGCGGCAAGATTGCCGATGACCGCGCCCGTCCGCCGCCGCATGTTCTGCTCCAGGACGCGGCCGACCAGCAGGAAGGTAAGCAGCATGATCGCCGCGTCGAAATAGGCGTGCTCGGCATGATGAATGGTCTCCACCACGGACATGCCGAGCGTCAGGATCACCCCGATCGCAAGCGCCAGCGCCTGCACAATCTCGACGCCTGATCGCTTTCACCCGGCCGACGTTTCTCCTCCGCGACTTGGCCCGCCGAACGCATTTCGGCCGGCCTTTTTTGCCGCAATCAGGCCGCGGGCCGCGTTACCGGCCAAGAGGATCAGAGCTGCCAAAACGTGGTGCCAACTGCTGCGGGCGAAGTTGAAGCCCAAAACGACCAAAGGATTGCGCCAGCGCAACGTGCCTCCTCAGCGAAGTCGGTAGACAATCCGGCAGCTGAAGGAGAAACAGATGAGATCGGATCTGGCGCAATCGTACGGTCACGACAGGCTTCCCCGCTACACAAGCTATCCGACCGCGCCGCACTTTTCGCCAGCGATCGGCGAACCTGATTACCGGATGTGGCTCGGATCCCTGCCGCCCCGCCAGCCGGCCTCGATCTATGTGCACGTTCCGTTCTGCCGGTCGATGTGCTGGTACTGCGGTTGCCACACCTCGGTCACGAAGAAAGACAACCCCATCGCAGTCTATACATCGGGCCTGCGAGCGGAGGCGCACCTAATCGCCGAAACTATCGGCCACCGCCTTCCTATCTCGCACATCCATTTCGGCGGCGGCACGCCGACGATCATGACGCCCGAGACCTTCGCCGATCTCGTCGGCGCGCTCCGCTTCTCGTATTTCGTGTTGCCCGACGCCGAAATCGCCGTGGAGATCGATCCGCGTACCCTGACCGAGCCGATCGCGGAGGGTTTGAGCTACAGCGGAGTCAATCGCGCGAGCCTGGGGGTACAGAGCTTCGATCCTGTTGTGCAGCGTGCCATCAACCGCCTGCAGACTTTCGAGCAGACCGCCACGTGCGTTGAGCGCCTGCGGCGAGCCGGCGTCGGCCGGCTCAACTTCAATCTTATCTACGGTCTGCCGCTTCAGACCACGCAATCGTGCCTAGACACGGTCGCCAAATGCATCGAACTCCGCCCGGATCGCTTGTGGGTGTTCGGTTACGCGCATATGCCCTCCTTCAAGAAGCATCAGCGCAAGATCGACGAACACGCCCTGCCCCAGACAGTCGAGCGTCATCTTCAGTCGGAATTGATTGCGGAAGCCCTGGTCGACGCGGGCTACGTGCGCATTGGTTTCGACCACTTCGCCCTACCCCGCGACAATCTTGCCGCGGCGAAGCGCGAGGGGCGGCTGCGTCGGAACTTCCAGGGTTACACCGACGAGACCGCCGAAACCCTCATCGGGCTAGGGGCAAGCGCTATCGGGAGGATGCCGCAGGGATTCGCACAGAATGTCGTGTTAACCCGTGATTACCTGGCGCGCATCGCCGAGGACCGGCCCGCCACCCTCAATGGGTATGCCTTCACGGGTGACGATCGCTTCCGAGCAGATCTGATCGAGCGACTGATGTGCGACATGGCCCTCGACCTGTCGAAGATCGCTCGGTCGCATGGCCGCGATCCGAAGTCGGCCATCGTCGATCGCTCGCGGCTCGATAGCCTCATTGCAGACGGCGCAGTGACCATGGACGGCGACGAGCGACTGTTCGTCAGGAAAGGCGCCGAGTTTCTCGTCAGGACCGTAGCCTCCGCATTCGATGCTCATCTGGCGCAGTCCGTCGCGACTCACAGCCGCACAGTATGAGGCTCCTGGAGCTGCCACACCAAAGTGTGATGAGATTAGGTTAGATTGCCGCAGTTACCGGCGGCTGTTGAGCGAGCTGCGAGGTCGATCGGCTACCGTCGGCCTCGACTAACCGGTCCAGTTTCTTGAGCGTCTCGGAACGATCACGGAGCGTGGCGGATATGTCCTTCCGTTTCATGACCTCTAATGGAGCCGGGTAGGCGGCGTAGGCTTCCTTCAAGAAGACAAGATCGAGCAGGCGATTTTGCGGCTCGACACCCGCAAAAGCTACGATCTCACCTTCGAGTCAGGCGTCGTGTCCCCTTTCGCGCTTGCGGATACCGCCATAGCAAACGACATGGTCCTAGCCGGCGAATTCGAAGCTAAACGAAAGATACAGATCACCGATCGTCCGATCGATGCCCGTTTGGAGAACATGCTCAATGAGGAGCACCTGTCCATACGCTATTGCTGACTTGTCCCAACTTTCGTCCAGTTCTGAGTTCGCCCCGGGCGCTCCATGCACCGGCAGGCAAAAATACTCGGCGTCGATACCAGCCGCCACCACGGACAGCAGCTCAGTCAGTTCATCCATCGCAATCCAACTCCAAAGTCGGCCGCATGCCACGCCGACGGTCCCCGACCGGAAGCATAGCCAACGGTCGTACAGCCATCTGCACGAAGTAAAATTGACCGGTGCACGAGATCAAGCCGAAGCCGCTTCGGCAAATCGACCTACTTTGAGCATTTTATAAGCGATGCTGCGGTCAGGTTTGTCTTCCTCGAGCCGAGTGGCCGGACCAAATGTCACGCCAGTCATCATGCCGCCTCCTTGCCTGGTCGAAGAGATTTTGGACAGCATTGGATGGGAACTAGCTGTGATGCGCGATCTGTGGCCTTCCGCGCCGGCGCAACGCACGAGCTTGGGGAATTCAACCGCGACTTGCCGAGCAAAGAAAGAACGCTGCGCGCACGCATTCCAGTGGTCGGAAAGCAGCAGACTCAGAGAAAAGCTATTGGTCTGACCCGTGGATAAGTCTTGGCATTGACACTGAGAACGCGGGCCGCACCCAGCGGATCTTCGCGTAAACATTCGGCTGCGCTCGCTCCAATGTTGCTATTAACAAGCAGTGCTGTCGCGGCACTCGCAAGGAGCACGGCCGGGTTGCGCAGAGTCCGCCGCAAAGGCTGTCTCAATGCTTGGTTGCAAGTATGGCCAGCAAGGTACTACCATCCGTGTCGGCGGCCGGTGCTCGGGCCGGAGTAACTCACAGCAGCGCTTCGCTTGGTTGTGCCCCCGGATCACTAGCCTGCCCGAGCAACGGGCCACTGCTCTTGGCGACCTTCGCAATAATTGGCTCGTTAAATGTTGCGTTTTCCGGGGCATCGTCCTCAGGTGGTTGCACCATTTCCTGCAACTTGCCCCCGCCGCGGGGCTTAAATTCGCTGCGCGAGCACCTTGTTTGGCGCAAGTTCGACCAAGGAGGCATTGCCTGGATCGGAAAAGGAACAGATCTCCGCATGAGCGGCCGTTTCGACAAGCTCTGCGATCTGCACCGCGTTGAGCGCCGCGCCCTTGAGCAGCTGATCGGCCGCCACGAACATCGAGATCGAATGCCCTGAGGGATCGCTGAGGTCCTTGCGGACGCGGCCGACCAGGACGTCGTCCTGGCCCGAGGCGTCGATCGGCATCGGAAAGTAGTTGTTCACGCGATCGTCGACGACCTTGACGCCCGGGGCCTGCGCCATGATGGCGCGAACCTGGTCCTCGCTGATCGGCTTCTCGCATTCAAAGGTGATGGCCTCGCAATGGGCGCGAAGCACCGGCACACGCACGCAGGTGACGCCGATCGCGATGGACTCGTCCTCGAAGATCTTGCGGGTCTCCTTGATGACCTTGGTCTCTTCGTCGTTGTAGCCGGTCTCGGGGTCGACCGCGGTGTTGTGGTTGAAGAGGTTGAAGGCGTAGGGGTGCGGCATCACCTTGGGCGTATAGACCTGCCCGTTGAGATTGGCGCGGGTGGACTCGACAAGTTCGTCCATCGCCGCGGCGCCTGCGCCGCTGGCCGCCTGGTAGGTCGCGATAATCACGCGCTTGATGCGGTTCTTCTGGTGGATCGGCCACAGCGGCACCAGTGCGGTGATCGCGGCACAGTTCGGATTGGCGATGATGCCCTTGTGATCGCGGATGCGGCTCGCGTTGATCTCGGGGATCACCAGGAGCACGTTCGTATCCATGCGAAACGCGGAGGAGTTGTCGACCACGACAGCGCCGGCCTTGACCGCGAGCGGGGCATACTTCTTCGAGATGCTGCCGCCGGCGGAGAACAGGGCGATGTCGACGCCGTCGAAGGCGCGCTCGGTCAGCTCCTCGATGACGACATCCTTGCCGCGGAACGACACCGTCTTGCCGGCCGAACGGGCGCTGGCGAGCGCCTTGAGCTTACTGATGCGAAAGCCGCGCTTGTCCATGGTGGCGATGAATTCGGCGCCCACCGCACCGGTGACGCCGACAATCGCGACGACGGGATCGTTACTCACATTCTCCCCCATTCCGTTGAATGACAGACAACAAAAAAGCCCCGGACCCTTTTGGGCGGGGCTTCGGTAGAGCTTGATGCGTTTAGTCGACGACTATGCGCGCACGCCTCCCCGGGCCCCGAAGGCCGTGGTGGTTTTGGTCGTGCGTTTCGTGGTCGTGAACATGGCGGCGAGTTATGCGGTACAGTTGTCGCAAAACTTGATGTTGAAGAGCCACGGATTAATGGTTTGAAGCATTCGAGATCGGACATTCTCAAGTCGCCTTCAGCATTGTCTGAACCCGGCCACCTCCTTTTTTAAGGGACAACAAGTTCTGTTCAGGTCTATCGTAGCTCAATAGAGCATTGGAGCAACGTCTGCGGCGGCGCAACCGGAAGAAGACTGTCAGATCGAACCTCGATCCTGCTTGCATTTAAGTTCTTCGAAGGGGGGCCGTTTGTGCTGGCAAGGCGACCATAACTGCGTGGGTCATGCTCGATGTGAGTAGCCGATTGATAGTTTCGAGCTACAAAATCGAGCATGTATAACTGCCAGCGGCCTCCCTTGAATACAAGCAGTAACCAGACACCCAGCAAAGACGGGCCGCAGGGCGTCGCATCACTCGTTGTAGGCTAGGTTTTCCTTGTGACCTGCGTGTCGTGAATGATTCTGCTGGTCGCGAGCGCTTCGAAGGCGCTTACATAGCCCCGATCGTGCATCTTCGATTAACATCCCCTTCATGTCGCCTCCTTACGGCTGCATTTTGGAGCTCCAGGAGACTTTTCCTGCGAGATCGAACAAGACCCACCGCAACAAACCTTCTCGCCCCTGTAGGTGGCCAAGGTTTGGAGCAACTGCGGCATATAACCCTTTTTCATAGCGTCCGACACTTTCGGATCGTCTAGCCATGTCATTGCCCGCTCGATCAGCTCGATCGCGCGTTGCTTGTCACCACTCTCGTGGTAATACTGAGCGAGCCCCCCATAAGAATAGAAGTCGAGGCCAGCGCTGGCTTGCCCAGGATTGAGGATATGTTCCGACACATCCCTGCCGATCGCAAAGCGCTCCGCACGCGGAAGGTAGGCCCTATCGTTCTCCGGATCAAAGAGTTGCCTCATCACGATATTCAGCCCACATACAGCCTCTAACCGTTTCTCAATCGCATCTCGAACCAGTTGGCGTAAGACCTGGAAGCCGGTCGCCGTGTCGCGCATTTTGTGAAGCAACAGATCCGCATGAATCTCGCGGAACTCGAGATTGTCCGGCATCGCGGCAATGCCCTCTTCGACCGCTGAGAGCGCTGTCGGCCAATCCTTTGCTTCCATCGCCGCTTGAATTGTCTCAAGGATTGAGAATTCGCGCGCCTCGCGTTGGCCTGCCGCAATCCGTTTCGCATCAGCGGCTTTAGCTTGATCGCTGCTGCGCCAAGTGCCGTTAATAATTTTCGGCAAGACGTCGTCGATGTCGATCGGATGACCGATAAAGGCAATGTGGCCGTCGCGGTCGACGACGAATGATGTCGGAACCCCACCAGAAGAGCTGGCATCCATCCAAAGCTTGTTCATTTCGCCGGTACTATCGAACCCGATTCGATAGTTCAGATTTGACAACTTTTCAGTCAACCATGCGTCCAACTTGGCGCGAGCCTGATCCGCCGTTGGTGCTTCTTCACTAGCTGCGACTGCGACGACCTCAAGCCCCTCGTCTTTGTATTTTGCTTGCAGCTCTATCAGATGGGGCATCGCCTCCACACACGGGTCGCACCAACTTGCCCAAAATTCGACGATGTACAATTTCCCTGGCTCGAAGTTCGTGAGGGGCTCGCCACGCAGCCAGTTCTCGACTTTGAGCGAAGGAGCCGGGGACGCCAAGCATAGCATGATGATTTTCTTCCAATGTTACTGTTGCGCGACCTTGTCGGTTCACCTTAGTTAGCAATCACCGTGCCAGGCTGTCCGCGCGCACTAAGCACATGACAAAGCTTTGAAAAACATCCACACGCCCAGTAAGGTCCCCTGTAGGTAGCCTGACATTGCTTTGCGTCGGCGTCGGATTTCGGGCACGCATCGCCCCCTTCGTGCCGCAGATCGTGATGCGAATGCGCATCCGTGAGCCGCGCTGCGCCAGTAGGGAGGCGCGCGAGAATCCGGATGGTGCCCGCTGACCGACAAATTCCAGGCGTCCGGTCATGGGCAACAGCGGTCAGCATCGGATACGGCACTATCTTTCCGAACCGAGCCAGCAAAGTTGCTGTTCGGCGCGGTCCAGATGACCGCGGAAGCCGATGATCTCGTGCTCGAGCTGCTCCGTCGGAATCGCAAGCACGAAAACTGGTGCCAGCCTTGCTTGGACATAGGAAACCAACTCTACCTCGCCAGAGCGGCGCAGTTACTCTTGTCGCCGTGTTGGGCTCCCACAGCGTGCAAGGTCGAATCATCGAGATCGAGCTTGGCGGCGGCTGTCGCGTTCGCGTTGACCGTGACGGGGACGTTGAGGCGCTGCAGTGAGTTCTTGAGCTGCTGCGACGACGATGATCCCGATTCCGAGCGGCGTTAGGGTTTGAATCGCCGCTAGCCAAACCGACATGCATCCCGGCATGCAAAGCCTGGCTCTTGCAGTTCAGGAGATTCTGAAGCGCGATCCGCACGCTGGCGATCTCTACATCATCCGGGGACGTCGCGGCGATCTGGTCAAGATCTCGGCATGACGCAATAGGCATATCGCGGCAAGTTCATCTGGCCGTCGGCGTCGGCCGGCGCGGTATCGATCTCAGCGGCGGTCTCCTGCAATCCGCGAGCTCACGACTTCGCGCACGAGACTATGCGGGTCATGGACGAGGCTAAAGATCTGAGTCACTGGTGCACGGCTTGCGACCTCGTGGCGGATGCGCCAGTCAGGATCATGCTGCAGCAGCGACACAAGCTGCACAGATAGCCGTCGGGCTATCTCTAGTCTTACCGACGCGTCACGATCGTTGATCATGCGGAGCAAACATTCATCTGGAATGCGCCGTGCCACAACACGGCGGACCTCGGCTTCCTCGTCGTCCACCATTCGGGGGAGCAGCAAAGGCTCGATCCGACTCGCGACGACAAGGCGAACATAGTAGTATTCGTCTGAGGCCATGGGCAGCAATTCTTCACCGTCGAACAGGGTTGCCAACTGCTTCCGCAGCTCGGGATTCGGATGCTTCCGTAGTTGCAACGCGTAGCGTTTCGGCAGGCGAAGAATCGCATTCCATTGCACTTTTTCATTGGGATCATAGATCAGCGGCGGCAGCAAAAAAACATTGGCAGACTTCGCCGCGATTGCCCTTACCTCAAAATGCGGATGGCTGAGATAGCCGTCGGCGAGATCCGGATTCCACTCGAAGAACCTCTCGATACTGGGGGGACAACGGTCGTTGACGCAGGCGTGCTTGAGCCGACATCCACCGGTTTCGCTCAGTGCGAGATGCACGCACGTTTCGCAGTCAAGCCGGTTGCCCTCCCAGTCAAGAGCCTTGTCGATATTACCAACCATTGTCCGGCCCACATAGGTCAGGCACGCGCAGCAACGACTTGGGTCCAAATTCTGTCGGAGGTAGCGAGCTCCAGACGTTTTCGGAGTGCCAGCCCTGCGCCTGCATCTGAATGGTGTGATCGTAGAAGCCGACCGTCCCGTCGATCGAGCCGCCGACCAGCGCCTGCAAAGCCTTTGAGCCACCGGCCTGGAAGTACTCGACGGTAACGTCAAGACCATCGTCCCTAAACGACCCAAGCTTCACGTCAAGCTCGAGAGGCATATAGTTGAGGATCTGTGACCCCACGGCGATCTTCATTTTAATCTTCTCCGGCTCCGCAGCCTCCGCCGAAATGACCGAGAAAGCCGCTAGCGCCATGACCAGCATCAGTCGTGTGAAAAGGCGCGGGCCGCCAGACCATGGGCCGCTTTTCGGCGCGGTCGACCGATGGCGTCGAGGACAACAACAAAGGCGGAGAGAACGATGATTCCAGCAGATGCCCTGGCCGCATTGAGGACGCCCTCGGTTTGCGCAATCAAGTGCCCCAATCCTGCGGACGAGCCGAGATACTCCGCAACCACCGCCCCCATAAAGGCCATGCCGACGGACACCCGCAGGCTCGACGGAATCCAGGCGGTGGCGGACGGCAGGTAGACGTGGCGCAGCAGGAAAGATTTGGAGGCGCGCAGCAGGCGGGCATTCGCCAGCACGACCGGATTGACCGCGCGCGCCCCCTGAAAAGTGTTGAAGAATGCGACGAAGAGAACCAGCGTCACCAGCCAGGAGAGACAAGACTGTCTCTAGCCGAATGGCCTGCACCGCTTGGGAGAAGCACAAATATAGTGGCCCCCAAAACACTACTCCAGATCGCATCAAAGACCCCCTTACAATCGGGCGCTCCCAATTGTCGCCACACAGCAAACCGTCAGGACGGACCAGACACTAGCTTGCGACTCAACCTTTACCGTTGCTGTCGCATGGACTTCTTGATCTCGATCAAGCTGGGTAAGAGAACCGGACTTACGTAGAACAGCCGCGCCGACACAGATCGTCTGAATACGTTGGGCGCTTGAATCTATTATCCGTTCTATGCACGGGCTGCGGCCATAAAGTATATGTCCGCAGCCCTTCTACCGCTCTCGGCATGTTGTGCCGTGCTGATCTGATGTTGATCGTACCTACCTAAACGTCCGCGACGCCGGTATTGGGCGGCGAGTTGTCGCAGCCCTCGCCAGTATCTACGGCAGGAACTTCGGCCAGCATCGCAGGAACGCTGATCGCTATGGCTGGGCGCTCGTGGTCACGCGCAAAGGATTTCTGGAAGACGCGCCACCTTGTACGGGAATCTCTATCCCACGTTGAAACTGAAGTGGAACGTCAACAGCCATACGGTCTACGCCGCCGCGATATTTCTGTCGGCGACACTAACCGGAACGAGCTCACCAACACGGGAATCGACCATGGAGCCGATCTCGGCGGCGGCTACCCCCTCGACCGGTCTGGAATTTTAGGGCGTCGGCGGCTTGATGCACAAGCGAAGAACCCCGTTAAACAATATGAAAGCGGCATCGATTTCCATCTGGACTTGGGCGTGTCGCAGTTCCTTTCGAAGCAAGTGATCGTCGGCTAGCCTATCGGCAAATTACCGTGCAATTTCGGTCAATCGGCCGGTCTCGGCGGCTTTCGCTCGGGCGTGCGCGGTGTCCGTCCGCAGGTGCAGCAGAGCATCCATGTCCTCAGAGAGCCGCGCACCGTTGAGGATCAGCTTCTCCAGTTGATCAGCGCGAAGAAGGTCTACGGCCAATATAACCACAGCATCAAACAATTGGGTGGGCGTATCGATCAACCAGTTCTTCAACGATCCGAACGCATTTCTCGATGGCCTGATCGAACATGGCTACATCGTACCGGGCCATCCTGACGGAAGCCGCTTCTTCAAACTGCTCGAGTTCGGCGGCGCCATATTCCGTGTATTCTCCGAGTCGGAGATCAAGTTGTGGCACGACTGGGTCAAGGATGAAGCACCATCTTTGAAGCGGCGAGACCGGCAGAGGCCCAAATCCCTGGACGAACGCCGCCTCGATGAGGCATGCCGAACAAGATTCAATTTCGTCGAGCAGATCGCGGGCGAGCGTCTTGGTAGACTACGGCAAACCGCCTCACCGCGGCAAATGTCGCTTGTGGTTGCTGTTGCGGTGTGGAGTCTACCGGCTTTCTTGAAGAGGAAGACGGATCACACCGTCCGCGTTGGCGCTTCTTCAAGAGAGAAATGAGCTCGTAGATCTGCAGCATGTTCAGATCAGCCGCGCAAGAGCTGTCGCGCCCCTCTATGGTGCATCATTTTGGGAGGGAACGCCTGTGTTTCGCCGAAGAATGCGGTGGAGCGTGACAGTAAGGCGGCCGATTGCATGGCGGTGGTCCTTCGAGAACGAGTTTGTTGCGTGTGAGGTCATTGCCCTCAGTCAGGAGGGTGAAGATAGCGCGCTTCCGCGCGGGCAAGTTCGTCATATCTCAACAGTTCGAAGACCTCGTCGAGCGTCGCAATATTGGGCTCGATACCGGCAACGCCTTCTTCAGCAATGATACGACGGCAGATCTGCCGCATTGCCGCTATTGCAGCTCGCACGGAGTGGTTGGCCCAGATCACTGTTGAGATGCGGGCATTACGATACGCAGAGACCGGTGTTCGATAGTATGTCGTTGGCACAATCACAACGGGCAATCGGCTTTGCCAGGCGCGAGTGAAGGAAAGAACCTCATCCGCGGTGCTCTTTCGCGAGTGAATGAGGATCGCATCGGCACCCGCGTCCGCGTAGGCGTGTGCTCGCAAAATTGCGTCATCCATTCCATGTCCCGCGATCAACGCCTCGATCCGGGCCACGAGAACCAAGTCTCCTGCGACTGTATCCTTAACTGCCCGCAGACGGCCGGAGAATTCGTCGATATCGGCGAGGGGATGACGATCGCCAATAAGCGAGTTCATCTTCGGAAAGCAGCTGTCCTCCAGCGCGACGCCTGCAGCGCCTCGTTGACGGAGCTTGCGGGCGAGGAGGCGTGCATTGTTGAAATTCCCGAAGCCGCCATCGCCGTCAACCAGAACAGGCAGTTTGGTCGAGTCCACGATCCGCTCGACTGCATCGACAAGTTGGCTCCATGACGCTTCGTTGACATCACGACAGCCGAGAGAGCAGGCAATTGAAAGACCCGACGCCCAGAGACCTTTGAACCCTGCGCGCTCGGCGATCGCAGCGGAGAGGCCGTCATGGGCTTCCATGAGGACGGAGAGTTCAAGATTGGAGCAAACCCGTGCACGCAGCATTTCTGCGGGCGAGGATGCGGTGCATCGATCAGGACCGTTGGCGAGTACAGATTGTGGTTGATGTTTCATGCCGAATACCCCAGGAGCGACGGTTGAGCAGCCCGACTGAGCAGCCCAACCTTCATTCGGCAAACAGTGACCCTTTTCTGACATCTAGATCAATTAGCAGGCTTGATAGTTGACGGGGCGCTCGCCCGTCCGGTCGAGGGCGACTGGCCCTCTCTGTGGATCGACGCCACCTACGTGAAGGTGCGCCAACAGGGGCGCATTGTCTCGGTCGCGGGGATCGTCGCGATCGGCGTACAGTGATGGCCAGCGCGAAGTTCCCGGCATGGATGTCGGCCCGTCCGGGGATGGCGTTCCTGCGCAGGCTCGCCAGGCGGGGTCTGCGCGGCGTCAAGCTGGTGAATCTCGGCCGCCCACGAGGGCATCAAGGCCGCCGCCGCCAAGGTGCTGAAGGCCACGTGACAGCGCTGCCGGGTGGAGGTCATTGAAAAAGTTCGCGCAGACTGATTCCGTTTTCGGAGGAGCGCGACATGCTGGGGCGGAAGGAACGGCATCGTGAGATCAAGGGCCAGGTTTGCTGGCGGCTTCGCAGGAGGACAGGGTCTCGTCCTACCAGGCCGGCATGACGCTCCTGCATTGAGGCGCTCTCGACCCGTTCGGCAGAATGAGGTTTGTATCAGCAAAATGTACGGGTGTGACCTCTATCCTGAGTATGTGACCTCGCCGCCATAGGTCGTGACAGACGGTACGGCACAACGCGCCGCGCCAAAGCCTTCTCTCGACGCGTGGCTCTGCTGCGCATTTGCTCCCGAATCATCCGGGCTCCCAAATGCGCGCAAAATCGGAGGCCTTGGCGCGCTTCGTGCAGCCGCAAAACCGCGCGCAGGATTGCAAGATAAACGATGCAGGGCGTGAACTCGATCTGCGCATTGACCTTCCAGCTGCGTTCTTCAGTGTTCGCCAGTGATCATCTGGGCTTAGCCACAAATTCTGCGCATCGATAGCGAGACGCAACAGATGTGCGACCCGGTCAACTACTAATCCTCGTAATTGATCTAGGGTCCAGACTCAATTG
>NZ_VSSR01000141.1 GCF_008123515.1 Bradyrhizobium cytisi | reverse complement strand
GCGCCTCGCCTGAATTGCGAACAAGTTCGTTGAGAACGGAGGCGTCATACTGCGCCCAGAGGAAATACGGTGTGTCCCAGATGGGCGGAAAGCTCACGGGCGCATCGTGGCGGGCGAAGTTGCCCTTGAAGAGTGGATCCGGAAGTTCGCCGGTCAGGGGATCGAGTAGGTTGCTATAGAAAACCTGGTTCCCGATCCGGTTCAGCGCGTCAAGTCGACCAAAACCTTCATCGAGATCCGCAACTCCCTGTCCCGTCAAAAGGCCATCGCCCTGCACCTTTTGTTTTTTGATCTTTTGAAGTGCAAGCTCCAGATCGCTTCGAAGCTGCTTTCGCTCGACGCCTTGACCTTTGATCTGCTCCAGCCTGCTGGCGAAACGCTCGAACCGCCACGGCAAAATCAGCGTGTAGCCGATAGACAGCCCGATGACTCGTTCAACCTCGCCGAGATTGACCATCGCCGGCCCACCGTCGAACCGAAGGCTGACATTTTTGTACTCCAGATGCCCCGTATGACAGGCGGCGCATGTCAATCCGATTTGATCTTCATACGAGGCTCCCGTCGTCGGGTCGACACCGCCCTTAAGGATGGCAAAGCCGACAGGCAAGCCATTTGGATTGTCGGGCAAGTTTGGAGTCCAACCGGGGCTCCCACCGTCCCCATTCGGGCCATCTTTGTGATAACCGTATGAGGGCGCGTTACCGGCGAAGTCATTTGAGCCAGGACTGGGGATAAAGCCAAGGCGGCGTAAGTAGTCGTCGTCCGTCAAGCTTGTGTAAGAGAAGGACAGCTCCGGGCGCTCCAACGCCAGGAACCATTGATAAGGGACAGGTATGGTCGCCGTCCCCTGCGACGTGTGGTGAAACCAGTAACGCTGGCGCGAGCTCCAATTCTGCGGCAGCCAATAGGCGCTTTCGATTTTCGATGGCTCCGGCAAGGTAGCAGGCAGCAGTTGAGCGAGCAGATTTGCGTCGTTTTTGATTTTAAGAGCTGCATCGCGAACCTTCTCCGGCGCGAAATACACCAAGCCGGCCGACACGATCGCGACGACGACGATTGCGAACAACAGCCCGGCGACATGAGGCCAGCGCCTCACCCAGGAATAAAGCCGAGAGCCGAAAGAACGTCTCCCCATAGCAAGCACTCCATCTATCTCTGTCGTGCGTTCAGCCGGGCCGGCGGGCAGCCGGAAACGGCGACGGCGTCTGTTACTTGTTCAGCAATTGGCTATTGATGAAGGCGAGCACGTCGGCCGTCTCGGCTGCCGCGCGCCGCGTTATCGTCGCCGCCGCCGGGCCGCCCTGCAAGAACGATGGGAACCAACCGAAATTGCGAACATTCCAGTTTTCCTTTGGCAAGACCGCTCGGTTCACGCCTGGCACTGCGAAGTTTGGAATTTTCCTGGCGAGTGGCTGCGCCGTCTCGGTGTGACAGCTGACGCAATCGGTATTGAAGAAGTGGCTTTTCTTCGGGTCGGCAATGATATTGACGATTTCGAGTATGCGACTGTTGGGCACGTTGCCATCAATGAACTCGGACGTCGAAACACCCTTGCGATCGGCAGCTGCCAGAGGCGGATTTTGCAATGCCGCGTGACGACAGGTGATCGGACTCTGATTGTTGGTAACCGGCTGCGGGATGACATGTTTTCCGCCGATGATGCTGAACATCTGCGCTGCGTGTACGCCATCAAGCGTCGGGCCAGGCACGGGTATCAAGCCAGCCTGCGGTACCCTTAACATCGAGACGAAAATCCAGGGCTCGGGCGGCGAGATGCCCATGACAGCCATGGTGTTGAGGCGCTGCGGTGAAAGATGCTTCTCAAGTAAGGCCTTGAGTGCATCACGAAACGCCTTTGCCGATGCCCCAACAAGGCCCGGATGCACATTCAGATCTCCGGCAGTCGAGACTTTGACATGGCCAAAATGTCCGGCCGCAAGTTGATCGCGCAAGGTCGCGACGTCACGAATGATTGCCTTAAAGGCTTCATCGTCCGGCTTGAACCGCGGAAACGGCGCACAACCGTCGAGAGGCGGATCCGGGTCGAGGTTAAAGCTAAAGATAAGGTGGCCGGCGGTGTCATGAACTTTGAATCCGTCTGGTCCATTGGTTACCGGCTGAATGATGAGGCGGATTTGCGGTTGTCGGCCAAACTGGGCGATGATATCCGGTGACAATCCCGGCGCGCCCGGGTCGATTCTGATGCCGGCAACAAACCAGGCGTCGATCTTTTTCACGGCATCGGGCAGCTGGATGTGGCGTACACCTAAGTCTGGCACTCCCGGACGCTCGGGATTCTCGGCGTTGGCGATAAAGCGCACGAAGTCTGCGTCGGAAAAAAGTCGCTGCGGAGATCCTGTGGGGCCGGCGAGATCGGATGCCGCGATCAGATTGGCCAGGTCAGCCGACGACTTCGGTGGAGGGAAGAGGATGGACACATCGTTGGGCGAAAGCGGCTTTGCGGCCGTTTGCGCCGGAGCCGCTCCCACGCCCAAAGCAGTGACGAACACCACCCCCGCCGCAAACAGTCTTGCAAGCCGTCGACGAAACCTCGATCCGCACATCTCACCCCTTGTCATCTTGGCAATCCCCCTTTGAGACCAAAAAGTTCAAACATCAGTCGTCGAAATCTCGACGCAACGTTCACTCAACAAGCAAAACGGACCGCCGGATCAAGCTTCTCATTCCTCACCGTAGAACTGGCTTTGCAGGGTCTTGAGTTTCGTCGGATGCAACGCCTCCTCGATACAGCCGAGGAACATCTCACTCCTTGCATTGACGCGTGCGCCGTCAGCCGGGGCATGTTCCATGTCCGTCTGCAATGTACGCACGGCCGTCCAATCCTTCGCACGATCCTTCAGCAACTCGAACAGTGTCTGATGGTTTTCGTAAGGATGGAGCCGAAAGTGAGCGAACGTCACCTTGGCTGCAATCTTTGCATCCCTTAGCGCGTCGGGAAGCGTTAGCAGATCAAGTCCTTCCAGCTCGTCAAGCTGTTGCGTTTGGCTCTGTGCTTCCTGATATTGTTCGCGCCCGACCAATTGATACATTCCTCGCGGACGAAACAGCCAACCGTCATCCGTTCCGGGCTGGTTTCCGAACGGGTTGCCGTCGTAGCCAAGAACGAAGTTGGCCAACTCCTTGGGATGGTTAAGCAATGAGTTCACGTCGACCGCCGGCCTGTTTGCGGCCACAAGCTTTGCGTTGTTCTTGTCGATGCGATCGTGCCATTTCTGCGGGAGTTGAGAAGCCGCGCTGTAAGAGAAGTTTTCGCTGCTGCGCGTAAAGTCGGCGCTGTCGTAGGAGACTGATCCCAGAATATAGGCCAGGATACGGGGATCCGTTTCCTCGACGCGATCCCATTCCTGCAACAAGGCTTTGACCTGCTCGGCCTGAAAATATGCCATATAGCTCTTGCGATATGGCGGAACAGGTGAAGGGGCCGGCGAATGGTCCTTGCTCGATTCAGTCAGCTGGTGCTCGTAGGCGGCGACTTTATCCTGATATTTCTCATAACCGCGCTCTTGCAACCAATTGCTCTCATAACAGGCAAGCAACGGCTGCGGCTTGATCTTTGGAGTTGGTCGATATTCCTTGGCTAGCTCGTCGGCGTAGGCAGCCTGTGCGAGTTTGGCGTCTTTGAGCGTTTCAAATGCGGACGCGACCGATCCATTCAGAAGATGAAACAACTTCACTTGCAGGCAATCAGCGTTGCTCTGCCTCTGGCGGGACTGATCGAAGTCGTCCTTCGGCACGCAGTCCCAAAACCGGCCACTGCTCAGTGAGATGATATCTTCGGTCTTCTGGGACAACGTCCATCCGAGCGGAAGGCTATAGAACAAGCCTGTTATGTCGGTTCGGCCGAAGGCTGGAAAACGCTGCACGCTGGGGGTGACTTCGGCGTCCGGCCGACGATCGATGCTGGTTGCATGATTGAGCGCGACATAGGTTCGGGAGGTTCGCGTGCTCAAGAGCGCGCGTACCGGCTCCATGAGCTCACCGAACATGAATGAACCATGATCACCGAATTGCCCGCTCACCAGGGACAGCAGGTAAATCCGGAATTTTGGCGCGTCAGAAGTGCCCTTGATGCTGTTAAGCTTCTCAATCAGGTCGAGCGCGGTCTCGATTCCCGAATTCTCCACATATCCGCCATCGACCAGGCGCGCCTGCGGGTTAGTGGTTATACAGTCATTTTTTAACGAGACGGTCGCTGCCGGCGTCACCCATGGAAATCGCGCGCTCGTGAAAGCGGCTGTGCTGAGCGGAATACGAAGTGAGTGGCTCTTGACCGTTTGGTCGGCCCCCGTTGCGACGCGTTCGAGTCCCGCGAGAATACATAGGTCAGTGTCATTCGGGTGTAACGGATCGAAATCGAAGGGAGAGATGACAGCCCGTTTGCCGCTGCCGGCATCTGTCGTGTTGAACAACAGCGCCGGCATGTTGTTGCCGGCTGTCCAATGGGACTGAAAGTCGGCCCTTAGCAGATTGGATTGATCGCCGGTGCCCTTGTGGCTGTCGAGCATTCTGTCACCGGCGTTCTCCAAAGTATATTCCAGAAAACGCGCGCGATCGAAGGCGTGGATCGCGACCGGAGAAAACATCTGAGTGAAATCGGTAAACAGGAAGCCGGCGACCAAAGGCGACAGAAAATCGGTCGCCAAGACGCTTGCGACGCGCTGCTCCACCGGCCCAGGGGCATCAATATCTTGGACTCGTCCGACACCGGCCAGAAAGTCCGCGATTTTCGGGCATGTCTTTCCGTCGGCGGCATTCGAATCAAGGGACGCATTCTCGGCGTGGAGCGCAGCGGCGAAGATGGCGGAACCGACGCTGCCTCCGGAGACAGCGCTTATCGCAAACAGATGCTGTCGAAATGCCGGACAGAGATCCTGCATTCTCGCAAGAAACCGCGCCGCATTATTGGCAGCATAGATACCTCCTCCTTGAGCCGCGACAATGAAGACGGGATATTCGCCGAGCCTCCTGGCTTCCTCCAGCCGCGGCTTCTGTAAGAGCCACTCACGGAACGCCGCGACCGCAGACATGCGCGCGTCTTTCGGCAGGCTGTTTGCTTCAGCGACGGTGCGCAGTTCGTGGTCGTCGCCTCCCAACAAGGAGGCAAGCAGAAACAAGCCGCCAAAAACAACCGGTATAAATGGAAAGGTAAACTTGATCGTCAGTAGGGCAAAGTGGACGGTGAGACCAACGACGCAAACCGCAAAGAGAGCGATCACGCCGAACGATCCGAGAAATTGTGCGAGCCTATCCGGCAGCAGGATGAATGCCGTTGTCAACAGCACGATGCCGCCGATCGTGAGCGCGAGAAACCTGTAGCGGATGAAGTAGGTATTGTTGGCGCGGCTCGCGAGATCAATCGATCGATCTCTTGATCCCATCCGCCACGTAAATATCACGAAGCAGACGAGCATGATCAGCATGGCGATTGCGAGGATGAGCAGCATGTTACGCTCAAACGCGAGCGCCTGATCCTGAATGCGGAAGATACTTCCGACTTCCTCGACCTCACCGACCTTTCTCGCTGGGCGCGACGCGAATTGACCTGCCGTCGCGGCGATTATCGGCAGCGCTCCGAGCAAAACGGGCGCAAGTCTTATGTAAAAGGCCAAACGACCCGTAGCGTGGGGGATTTCTGGCAGGGACGCAGTTGTGAGCTGAAACGCGCCTGCCCAGATCGTTACGGCAATCACGCCCAGGGCAGCGAACTCCCTGACGGTCACCCAACCAATGTCGTCAGCGGCTATCCGATAGAGCTCCTGAATCTGATCTGGCAGATATAGCAATACTGAGATGGCTACCGACAGAACAATCATCCACCGGAGGTTGCGTAACAGGGCAAAGAGCTGCTCGCGCACAATCATCGCATCATTTCCCTCACAGGTTTGCGGAGATACTCACTGAGCTAGTAAAGTAGACGCAGATTCCGGACATTCGTGCTGCTTGTACCGAACAGGATCGAGCCCGTGGACATACAGGCGACCTGCAACAAAATAATTATGGGCGCGCGCGCGAGAAGAGCGTCGAAATTGATGACTTAACCTACAGTAGCAATCCGGCTTTGTCGACGGTGGATCAAGAGTCTTTCGACGCGGATACCCGAGACTATAACGAACTCGTTGGCGGCATTGCCGGTCCACGCGGCAAGCACACGCCTTTGTACGTTGCGTACAACATTTATCGGTCTCCACTCGATAGATCGTCTTCGTCCTACTCGCCGTCGGACAGGTCCCGGCGCGGTCAACGTACCGTACCTTGAAGTCAAAGTTTTCCAATTTTGTACGACTAGAGTTTGAATTTATGCGCCTGATTGACTGACTGCGCAGCTTTTTCGCGCGCTCAAGCGCTGATCCTTGGTCTACGCGAGAAATGCGCGAGAGGTGAGCTGAGATAGAAACGACCTTAGCGCAGCACAATGCGTTCCCAGATGCCGCCCAATGGGCACGAGGGACGATCTCGAGCGGTATCGCGCCCGATCAGGATCTGTACGCAATTCATTACAAACCTGCTGCTGTCGGGCCCGAAATTTACGCAGCTCTCGAGGCCCTCGCGCCAAAGCGACGCATCAGCTGCTCTACCTCAGCGGCAGGCTAGGCGCTGCTGAATAAGAATCCTTGCACCTCGTTGCAGCCCTCTGCGCGAACCAATCGAGCTGCTCGGTGGTCTCCACGCCCTCCGCGGTCGTGGGGATGTTGAGGCTACGCCCGAGGCTCGAGATCGCGCGCGACGCAGTCGGAACGTTTCGCAAGGTCCTTCACAAAGGAGCGATCGTTCTTGATCTTATCGAACGGAAAGCTGTGCGAGTAGCTCAGGCTGGAATATCCTGTTCTTGCGCCTGCCGTCAGGCCGGTATCTTCACTACTACGCCGCCCCGCTCTATCGCATGGCAGTCACAGGCTTTTTGAACCTTCGCTATCATTCAACCGATGGCGGAGCGCTTTGCAGCGGGCGATTACGATCAACTGCATCATTTCATCGCTGATGGCGTCTGGGATGCTGCCCCATTGGAGTCGGAACTGCTCGTTCAGGCGGACCGTCTCGTCGGCAGCAAAGATGCGGTGCTCGTCACCGACGACACAGCGATGCCGAAGAAGAGCGATCGTTCGGTTGGTGTCACTCAGCCGGGACGTCTTCAGGCCGGCATCGCGGGCTTCGGCAATCTGCGAGGCAGCCCAGATCAGAGCGTCCGCGTCCCAGATCGTCGCCATGCCGTGTTCCGGCACGGCTTCGACACGAACGGTGATGGTGCCTGCGCGAAAATCGATGGGAACATTGCGCTTCGATTTTGCCAGCGAAAAGAACGGATACGCCATCAGGTCATGCGCGCCGCGTGGCGCCAGATCGCCCGGGAGGGCGCGAAACAGATCGAGTTGGTCGCGCTCTGATCGCCGTCTCCTGCTTGCAGTGGAGTTGCTGTCCGGCATGGGTCAGCGCCGCTCCTTGCCGGCATACGGGATGGGTGTGCCGTTTTCGCGGGCAGGACCGTGCCCGTGCCGGGATCGCTGGTGGACGTTTTGGCGCCGCGGTCAACCCACGCCTTCAGGTCCTCGAGCGCATACACAACGCGA
>NZ_VSSR01000140.1 GCF_008123515.1 Bradyrhizobium cytisi | reverse complement strand
GTAGTATGACGCAACATCCAACAGTCCCTTGATGTCGAACTCCAGAACCCAATCATACTTCCAGCACCGCTGTCGCGTCACGCCTACGGCATCGGAGCCGATTTACCGGGTCTGTAGCCGTAAGAATCCGCCAGAAAGATTGCGTCGAGAGCCGGCTCAATTAGTTGTTTGACAACCGTCTGTGCCACGCGGTCTGCCACAGTGGGCACCCCGAGGATCCTTTGGCCCCCACTCTTCTTTGGAATGGAGACGGCGCAAACAGGCGGCGGGAAGTAAGCGCCTGAGCTCATTCGATTCCAAATCTTGTAGAGATTACTCTTCAAGTCGGACTCGAACTGCTCAATCGTCACTCCGTCGACACCGGCTGCGCCACCATTGGATCGCACCTGCAGATATGCTTCGTACACCTCTCTCTTGTCGATGTTGAACGGTTTGCTCGGCTGGTTCACCGTCGTCCTCCTGTTGTCAGTTGCGACGATGGCCAGCCCACCTGATCCGATCCCTTCGCTCCGGCCCCATTACGAGCCTTCGTCGCTAATACGGATCGGTCCGTCCCAGTGCCCCGCGTCGGTAATCTCGCCTCGCGGTCTTCTCCGCTTGTGCTTCTCCCTTTCCATCGGAGCGACTGGTTCCTGCAGTTCCGCGGCAGCGCCTGCATCCGATTCACGCCCCCTCAACGCCGGTCGCCGCCCGCCCGGTCATCAGGCTTCCGGCGGGCTCATCCCAGAGGGACGACACACCTCTGGTTTTGACGACGATTTCCACGTTACGACGGTTCATCGGCGGGTTCATTTTCATTCGTCTCTCCGACGCCTATCCGTTCGGGTATTCCCGACCGTTAGCTTCAACGCTCACGACCGCGCCTCTTAAGCAAAGCCGCTTGAAGTGATTTGAGACCTACTCCTGAAAGTCGATCCCGAGGGGCCTACCCTCATCGCTGCCACAGCTTGTGCACACAGATTTTCAGATCATCTCGATCATCCTTTCTATCTGCTTCTGCAGCACACTGTCGGCGTGGATGCGCTCGGCCGCAAAGACATGGCTCCGGATCGTATCGACCAGCGGCATCAGAGTTGCCGCGGAGGCGCCCACCCAGTCCGCCAGCGTCGATACGTCGAGGTCGATGCCTTCGCGCTGGTAGACGTCGCTCTGACGGTTAAGTGGCAGGTGCAGGCCATACTTGGCGAACAGGACATGGGCCAGCAGCCTGGGTCCCGCACGCCCACGCGCAATCGGGTGCGAGGGGGCCGGCGGCTGGCTGATCGCTTCGCAGGCTCGGCAGACGAACTTCTCACGGACGTGCTGGATCACTTTCCACTGGCGCGGGATGAGCTCCAGCGTCTCGGTCACATCCTCGCCGAGCTTGCGCAATCGGTTGTCGCCGCAGCATGGGCAGGTCGCAGGCATTGGATACACAAGACGCTCCCGCGGCAGATGCTCCGGCAGCGGCCGGCGCGGCGGTTTGCGCCGCTCGAACGAGGGCACCGTAATCTTCTCGGTTGCGGCCATCTGCGCCGCGGTCTCGGCTTGCGCGGCGTTCTCCTCGAGATCGGCGAGCTGCAGCTCAAGCTGGTCCAGCAATGCGCCGCGCTCGGAGGATTGTCCGAACTGCTCGTGCCGCAGCTTCTTGATCGTGAGTTTGAGCTTCTCGATGAGCAAGGTCCCCGCGTGGGCCTCGGCTTCTGCGGCCAACCGGGCCGCGCGCTCGGCGCGCAGCATCGCCTTCAGGGTGGTCACATCGTCGGGGAGAGAATCATCATGGCCCATCGCCGACCAGAGAATCACAAGACGCCGGCTCTGTCCGAACTGCCAATTGTGCCAGCGATTCAAATCCCAGCGATCAGCCGGCCGCCTGCGGCCGCCAGGTGTGTTGCGGCATCCGCCAATTGATGCCCTCAAGCAGGTAGCCAAGCTGGGCTGGGGTGATGGTCACCACGCCATCGGCCGACAACGGCCAGAGGAAGCGGCCGCGCTCCAGTCGCTTGGCGAACAGGCACAAACCC
>NZ_VSSR01000139.1 GCF_008123515.1 Bradyrhizobium cytisi | reverse complement strand
GCGGGGAGGGGTCTTGCGCCCCGGATCCGAATTTGTGGACCGACAAAGCAAAGGCATCTGAGGCGATCTCGCCCTCACTATTTCCAGGGCGCGCTCTTTGGGGGGCGCCGGACGGAGACATCTCCGAGGGACCTTGCGATTGGGTAGTCTCATCACGAAGCACGACGGGATCTTCACTTTGGTTGATTGATCGAGGGCCGAGGTCAAAAATCTGCAGGCGGGCTTCGGGGCCGATCAGATCATCGATCAGCTTCAGTGATTGGGGGCTCGTTGCAAAACCAGGGACAGGCAATTCTCGCGGCGCGATCCCAAGCGCGCGAAGGATCGACCAGCCGTCCTCAGTGATCTGCAGGCTGTCGCCCTCGCAGACGATGAGCCCAGACTTAAGAAGATCGGCATGGTCGAGTGCAGCGAATTGCTCCGGATTTCTGATTTCGTCGGCTGACTCTGCAATAAGCCGCGCAACATCCTCATCGAGTTCATCGAGCGTCGCCTGTCCCTCGGCACTATTTGCCAATGCGATCAGGACCGCCAATTCGTTTCGCACGATGGTTCACCAAAACCGCAGTTCGCGCCAATCGCTGTCACTGCGAAAAGCTACCTCGTAACACACATGAGAGTGTTAAGATACTGGGCGTCTCTACAATCGGGCCGCGCCTTAAGCCTTGTGCTTTCGGTATTCTTGTATTTGTTCTGGGAACCAGGCAGCAACAGCATCCAATGAGCGCGGTGGAAATAAACGAGTCTCATCTCCTGCTCCTATTGGCTTTTCCACTTCGTCCTAAAAAGTAGAGAAGGCGTTGCAGCTTCGCGCAGTGTGGGTTGGTAGATGCCGCGGGCGGGATGAAGCTTCTTCCATTTGCAGCATGTGACCGGTATTGCTCCCTTGATGGCCGCGATCTTCAAACCGTTTGCCCGGAAGCGCGATCTTGATGACGATGACCACGGTTTCCGGCTGGCTTCAAAGTGGGACCGTAGCAACGAACGAGTGCTGGCTCTTGGCAATCCAAATTTGATGTCGGACAGCATGCAGGACTATGAGCGGATGATGCTTCGTACGGCGAAGACAGGCGAGACGCGTCGTAAGGAAGGTCGGCCGGGGTTGGGCTGGCAATCTCGACTCTTGAAGAGGCGCAATTCGGCATGATTACGCGTAAACTATTGATTTACATCAGCTTTTTTGATTCGCATAACCTTCATTATGGAATATATTCCTATTCTCAGGTCCGTCAATGCTGCGTCCTCGAACGCCGAGATCGGGCTCGCAACAACGGCACAATGGCGCGGTTCTATGTGCTCACGATCGAGCCGACTGTGTTGTGCGCAGGAATGAGAGGCGCCGGTCATTATGCCGGCCTAGCTGGCGAACTGGCGCGCACGTCGGATGGTGTTGCGCCAAAGCGCCTGCGGAAGGAGCGATTGAAATAGGAGAGGTCGCAGAAGCCAGCTTCGAATGCGACAGAGCTCACTGTCCGGTCGGAAAACCGCGCATCGATCAGCATTCGATGCGTCCAATTGAGACGCTGTACCAGCACGAACTCTGAAAACGTTGTCGCATCGGTCTCAAACAGCATGCTGACATAACGCGGCGTGATGCCGTGGCGCAGAGCGACCGCCTCGATCGAAAGAAGACGATCGGTGAGATTTTTGACAATGTCGGCCTTGATCGCCCGCAGCCGTGCCGCAGGAACGCCACGACCGCTCGCGACCGTGGCGGCGTCGCGCGTCGCGCCGATGGTCAGCGCCGCCAAATCGCGCAGATGGGTGGACACGAGGTTTTGGACTTCCGGCGTCGCAAGCATATCCTCGTCCTTCAACATGCTTACGTAATGCACCAGCAACCGCAAAGCCTCGGCATCAACTGGAATCGGCCGCATCACGGCATCGTCAAGATCGGCGATCAGCGGAGAAATCTTGTCGAATGGAAAGCGGAAGTTGACGAGTTCTGAGGTCGAATGAATAGCGCAGCGGCTGACGTCCGCGGTGCGCGTGAGCGCGGCCATACCTCCACCCATTTGGATCTCTTCCCCGCGGACATGAAGAATGGCGCCGCCCGACAGTGCAACCGTGAGAATGAGGCCGTTGCTTTCAATCAGATCCGGCGTACGGAGGCAATCCATGGCTGAACAGGTGTATCTACATTGAACGAAACGTCGGAGCGGACGGCATCGAACAAGCAGCGCGCAAAGGCCTGAATACTATTTATCGTCCTTCGCGAAAGCCCTTGCCGCATCCTTGATGGCTTGCAGCGCGGCCTTAGGTCCCTTCCAACCGACGATGTGAGCTTCTTGTCTTCAAGTTCCTTTGTGGCATTGACGAATTGTTCAAGCTCCTCCCGGATCGGTTTTGTCAGGTCATCGACGGTTTTTCAAAGCCCGCTCGGAATGCGAGCGCCGCGGCACGGCAAACAGGCGGTCGTTACGCTCGGATTTGTTTTTGCTCTGCTCGATCCGGAGGATGCAGATGACGCGGCGGGCGACGACCAATCGGGAAAGGTCGCCGCATCATGGATCACCATGATATCAAGCGGGTCACCGTCGACGGCCTTGGGTCGCGGGCACGAAATCCGGTCGTGCGGATTGGTCAATCTGGTCAGCAGGGATTTGCTGAACTCAAAGCTTTCAAGCTTCGAGTCGTAGGCGAATTTCGCACGGCAAATGAGATGCCAAACACCCAGACAGCCAGTGGATTCCAATCATGCTAGGCAATAGACCGCCGTCGTCCGCGCGGCCATAACAGCGCGGTCGGGCGACTTCAGAACGGATCCTTCTTTAGGCTGCCTGGGCGTGGTGGTTGACCTCGCTCTCGGCGAGCTCCGTCAGGGCCTCGTCCGTCTTCTTTTCTTCGGCTAGAGTCGCCTCCAGCAGCTTCACGGACTGTTTCAGGCCAAGCTCGGCGGCCCAGGTCTTCAGCGTACCGTAGCGGGCGATCTCATAATGTTCGACCGCCTGCGCCGCCGCAAGGAGACCGGTATCGAGAGCGGGCGCGCCCCTGAATTCCTTCATCACTTCCTGGCCCTCCTCGATGATGCCCATAATGGCATCGCAGGTCTTGCCGCGCGGGGTTTCGCCGATTTCCTCGAACACCTTTTCGAGCCGTGCCACATGCTCTTCGGTTTCGGTCTCAAGTGGCGAGCGCTTTGCTGAGCAGGCCACCGATTTTCGGGCACTGGATCCGCCGGGCGGGGCCAAAACTCACTCCCCGGTCGGGCCGCTTGCTCGGGGTTCAGCCCTCTCTCTCCAAATGCGCTTCTCAGGAACGTTATCGCGCCGACCGCGTCTACCTGTCACATAGAGAGGAGGAAGCCATGGGCTTTGGAAGAGGCGCGTTGCTTTGGCTGCTGGGTGTGCCGCTGCCGATCATTCTGCTGCTCGCATTGTTCTGGCACCACTAATGAGCCAACCGTGACGCGGAGTCTCGTGAACTCGCCCTTCTGGGCAGCCGCGCGAATCGCGTTACAAGCAACGAAGCCCCGTTTCGCGCGGGGCTTCTTCTACTAGGTCAATAGTCGGATATCACCACTTTTGACGATCGTACCAGTCGTTCACTTCCTTCTGGGCCTGATCTTTCGCATAGCCGTAGCGCTGCTGCAGGCGACCCTCAAGCTGGTCCTGCTTGCCGTCGATTACGTCCAGATCGTCGTCTGTGAGCTTGCCCCACTGCTCCTTGACCTTGCCCTTGACCTGCTTCCAATTGCCTTGCACCCGATTCCAATCCATGGCGCTTCTCCCTCTCATAATAATGGAATAATGGAGCACCGATAACGGGTCTGCCAAGCAGACGTTCCTGCGGACGCATTCGTCAAACATGGCTGGTGGCTCTGCTGAGGATGTTTATTTCCCTTCTTGCACTTTTCCAGTCTAGTCGCGATTGCCTGCGCGTCTTCGCGTTGCTCCGTACGCCGCTGTTAATGTGTCCTCTCATAACTTCGCATCTCATACTTCGCTCGTCACTCGAGCTTTTGAAGCACCTCCTTTTTTTGTTTGGTCGGCGAGAACGGCCTCCGTTGAGTCTTGTCATACAACTGTGGAGGCACGCTCCAAGTGCGAACGACAGTTATTGCAACGTGCGGGTCTATATCGAAAGCATCTCAAGCATGCTGACCAACCGATCCTCATCGAGCAAGAACCGCCTGACGAACGACTGAGCAAGGCGGCTCTATGGCGACAAGAATGGCTTTCGGCACGACGCTGGCTCATTTCCCATCGCCTGCTGTCGGCCGCACCGACGCCGAACCTTTCATTGGCCGATCAACGCGCTTGAGTCGAAAGGCCGGACGTGTCCCAATGCGAACCTCGTCGAAGGGGATTCAGCCCGTTGGCCCAGTCGAGTGGAATGAGGCGCTGCATCGCAAGCGCACTTTTCATCCTTGGTCTGCTTGTGGCCAACAACGCGCTTGCGCAGGAGGACAAGAAGACCGACGAGGATAAGCCGGCCGATCCCGACACTGGCGAAAGCACGATCGAGGAGAAAACGCTCGGTTTACTCCCTAACCCGCTACAGAAATACGGAGTGAAATTCGCCGCGACTTATATCGGAGAGGTGCTCGGCAACGCTTCCGGTGGATTGAAGCAAGGACTGGTGTACGAAGGCAGACTGAACCTCGCTGTAGACGTCGATCTAAAGAAGCTCGTCGGGATTGATAAGCTCACGTTTCACGCAAACATGTTCCAGATTCACGGCGACGGATTGTCGCGCAGCAATCTGCAGAACTTCTTCGTCGTCAGCGGCATCGAGGCGTTGCCGTCGACTAGGCTGTACGAAGCCTATTTCGAGAAGCAATGGGGTGCGAAAAAAGTGTCGCTCAAATTTGGCCAGCTTGCGGCTGATAGCGAGTTCTTCAACACCAAGTACACGGACGTCTTTACGAACGCTTCCATGGGCTGGCCCGCGATCACCTCGCTCGATCTCCCGAGTGGTGGCCCCTCGCCGCCGCTTGCAGCAATGGGGGCGCGGCTCCTCGTCAACATTACCGACCAATTGTCCATCCTCGGGGGAATATTCGATGGCAACCAGGCGGGGCCTGGTCCCGGCGATCCGCAGGAGCGCAATCGCTATGGCGTGAACTTCCGCATCAATGATCCGCCGCTTCTGCTGGGGCAGATCCAATACGCGTGGAACAACAAGAAGGGCGACCCCAATCTGGCCGGTCAGATCAAGTTCGGTGGCTGGCGTCATTTCGGTTCTTTCACAGATGAACGGCTCGCATCCAATGGCGTGTCGCTCGCGTCGCCGGCCAGCAGCGGGGAGCCCTTGATGCTCTCTGGCGATATCGGCGGCTGGGCGGTCCTTGAGCAGCAGATCTACCGCGTGCCCCGCAGCGACGATCGCGGCATTGGCGTCTTCGCCCGCATTTCCAGAGCGCCTGCCGAGCGCAACCTGATCGATCTCTATGCCGATGCGGGTCTCGAACTCATTGGCCTCAGCGACGCCCGTCCGGATGACAAGTTCGGGATCGCCGCGGGCTATGCTCACGTCTCCAAGCGCGCGCAGGCGCTGGATGCGGACTATCGGGCCTTGGTCCGACCCGACTGGCCAACGCGGAATTTCGAAGGCTTGCTGACAGCGGTGTATCAATATCAGATCAGGGACGGTTGGACCGTGCAGCCGAACTTCCAGTACATCATCCATCCAGGCGGTGGCGCGACACTGCCATCGGGCCCGCTGGTCGGGAAGGCGCTCGGGAACGCCTTAGTTTTTGGTATGCGGACGACCCTGAAGTTCTAAAACCTCCGATCCATGAATATCCTGCGCCGACGTGCGAATGCCCATCTTGCCGTCGCCTCGCAAGGAACGGAACTCCCCCTCAGCGATGCGATTAGCTTGCTTGGAGGAAGTCATGGCCAATAACGGAAACGTAGCTGGCGGCCGGGCCGGCACCGGAGGATGGAGCATTGCTGCGGCACTCGGATTGTTGGCAGTGGCCTTTCTCGTCGATCGGCTCGCACCCGCGGAAAACAAGGCGTCCTCGTCGAAAATAGAGCCGAGCCGCGATGCCTCGGCCGCCGGTCTGATGGTCGAAGGCAAGGATCGTGGCCGCTCGGCGACGATGCCCTCCGAGATACCGGTCCGGGGCTGGAAGGACATTCTGCTGCGGGTCTACGCCAACGTATCCGATCATCGTATTCTGGCGCTGGCGGCCGGCATGACCTACTACAGTCTGCTCGCGATCTTCCCGGCTTTGGCCGCCCTCGTCGCGATCTATGGCCTTTTCTCCGATCCCGGGACGATCACGAAACATCTGGACCAGGTCTCCGGAGTCATTCCGGGCGGCGCCATCGATGTGGCGCGCGAACAGCTCACCCGCGTCGCTTCGCATCGCAACCAGGCCCTGGGACTGACCTTCGTGATCGGCCTGACCGTCTCCCTCTGGAGTGCCAATGCCGCGATGAAGTCGCTGTTCGACACGCTCAACATCGTTTACGGCGATAAGGAAACACGCGGTTTCCTCAAACTGAACGCGATGTCGCTGGGATTCACCGTCGCGGGCATCGTGTTCGTTCTCGCCGCCCTCGGCGCTGTTGTGGTGGTTCCTGTCGTCCTAAATTACGTCGGGCTCTCGAACTTCGCCGACCTTCTCGTCCGGCTTGCCCGCTGGCCGGCGATGTTCGTTGTTGTCGCGCTGGCCTTAGCCCTGATCTACCGCTTTGGCCCGGACCGGGAGGCGCCCCGATGGCGTTGGATCACGTGGGGTAGCGCGGTTGCGACAATCCTTTGGCTCGCCGCATCAGCGCTGTTCTCCTGGTACGCCGCCAATTTCGGCAAGTTCAACGAGACCTACGGCTCGCTGGGCGCGGCCATCGGCTTCATGACCTGGCTGTGGATTTCCGCCATCGTCATCCTGCTCGGAGCCGAGCTCGACGCCGAGATGGAGCATCAGACGGCCCATGACACCACTACTGGAGCGCCAAAGCCGATGGGCACCCGCGGCGCCAAGATGGCCGACACGGTAGGAGCCGCACGGTCGAGCTGACAAACCAAGCGTTCCCTTGAAAACAACACCGTTCCGAGCCTCGCGAGCCCATGACCATGGCGCGATCTCCAAGTAGTCCATCGTGCGAAGGAACTGTCTTTCAGCGCCAGCATTCAACCGCTGAATATTCGACAGCCGGAAACCGCCATGCATTCATGGAAGCCGAACCGCAACTGCCGCGCGGCGCACAGTGGCAATATGAGCCGAAATGGGATGGATTCCGTTGCCTCCTAATCCGTGACAGCAGCCAGATCCGCATGCAATCGAAAGGCGGACGCGACCTCACCCGCTATTTCCCGGAAGTCGCTGCAGCCGCATCGGCTTTGTCCCCGAAAACGCTTACGCTGGATGGTGAATTGATCATTCAGCTTGACGATGGCTACTCGTTCGACGCGCTGCTTCAGCGCGTTCATCCGGCGGCCAGCCGGATCAAGCGCCTTGCCGAAGAGACGCCCGCGACCTTCATGGTTTTTGACATGCTGCGATCGACAAGAAAGATCTTTCGGTCCTATCGCTTACGAAGCGCCGTATCGCCCTCGAAAAACTTCCACAGTGCGCTTTCGAGGCCAGCCGGGACTTTTGCCTGTCACCGGCCAGCCGCAACTTCGCTGATGCCCAGGCCTGGCTCAACACCGTGAATGAAGATCACGACGGCGTCGTCGCCAAGCGCCTCGACCTACCTTATCGAAGCGGCGCCCGGGGCGGCGTGCGGAAGATCAAGCTCCTTCGGTCGGCCGATTGCGTCGTCGGAGGCTTCGCTACGGCGAGAAGAAGCAGTCCAACCGCAAAATCGTCGGCTCATTGTTGCTCGGACTCTACGACAAGGGCGGCCTTCTGCACCATATCGGGTTTACCTCCGCCATCCGATCGTCGGATCGACGCGCTCTCACCGACCGGTTGGGAAAAAATCGTAACGCCGCAAAGCTTCACCGGCAAGACACCCGGCGGTCCAAGCCGCTGGTCGACGACGAAGCGATCCGGCCAATGGAAAGCCGTTCGCGCGACTTACGTCGTTGAAGTGTCCTACGATCACGTATCGAGCGACCGGCTTCGGCATGGTACGAAGATCGTCCGTTGGCGTCCCGACAAGAACCCCTGTCAATGCCGCATGGATCAGCTTCGGCAGAAGCTGGCAAAGCTACCTTTGAAAGCTGCCGAGTAACATGGCATGAGGCGGCCTTGTGCAGAGGGAAAGGCTCGAGGGTACTTTCAAACAATATGAGGCCAGGATCATCTTGTCGACGTCCTGACCTCGTGCTGGTTCAGTGCGCCGGAAGCTCTCAGGACTGACCGCCCTTGCGGCCGGCTTCACTGGCCTTGTCGCGATCATTGGTGAAGTTGCCGGGATTGTTCGACGGGTTACCGCCTTGCTGGCCGGGCTTGCTTCCGCCTTGCGACTGCTGTCCCGACTGGCCGTGGCTGTGCTCGCCACCCTTCTTGCCGGCTTCCGATGCGCGCTGCGGATCGTTGGCGAAATTTCCAGAGCCACCGCGTTGTACGTCTGCCATCCGTTCTCTCCTTCCCTGTTGCCCGGCCCCTAAACGTTAATCGCGAGACCTGCTGCTCGTTCCTCAGACAAAGATGAAGGTTGGTCAGAGATTATTTGCCAGCATATTGCGCGTTACCTGTCGCACTGCCTCGATGCCCGTGACGTTATTCGTCAGGGCGATCTCGCCCTGTTGCTCATGCCGTATTGCATGCGCCATCAAATGCCAGCGGGGATCGCCGGAACAATGCCATTGGGTATCCGCCATCTGGACGGCCCCTGCATGATGCAGGCTCATCAGGCGGATAAAGACGACGTCAAACTCCCCATCGGCCGCTTTCCACACTTCCGCCATTTGTGCCGGCGTCAAATATCCCGGCATCTGAGTGTGCTCCTCGCTGGAGCAGATCGGCATCGGTTCGCTGAACCAACTACGCCACAATGGTCAAAGATACGGTTCTCGCCTCTTTGGCCGGCGGCCATCAACGCCGCGAGGGCGCGGAGGTGCGGATCCTGCGCGCGCTGCTGGCCGAGTTCGGCAAGTTCAATGCCTTGCTCATGATGCCTCACCATATGGCGGATATAGCGCTGGTCACCGACCACATCACGGCTGAGGATCGGCACCGCCAAACCATGGCTGGACCCTATGGCAACTATGCTGAGCGATGCAAGGACAAGGACCACCCCCGCCGCCCAGCGCTTCGCAAAGCGTATGGCGCGCGTTCGCGGGGCCTGACCAAATGGCCGGCGCAACCATGCAAACAGCGGATAGATCAGGGGCGATGACAGGTGAACGAGAAAGCCGATCCAGTAAGGCTCTTGCAAAGTGAAGATCGGCTGGAGGAACGGAAACAGCGGCACCAGCACGAGCCAATCGGTTGTGGAGGTGAAAGCGGCCCACGGAGTAGCCAGCCCGACAATGGCCGTTTGAGAAGGCGGGCGGTCCAGCGGACAAATACGCCAAAAAAGACCAGCGCCCAGAAAAAATCAGCCGATTGATGAAACGCGATGCCGAGCGCGAGGGCTTGGGCTGAAGGCGTCGCACTCAGCATGGCGTCGCGTCCGGGAATCGCGGCAACGGTCATCCAGTCGACCGCGGCGTCCCTTCCCAACTGCGCCGCCGCAAGCTGGCTGACGAGGGTTGAAAATGTGCTGCTGACGAGGCCGAGTTTAGTGGCCGCGAGCCAATGCGACTCTAACGGTTTTGCGACCACTCCCTCCATCAACTGAACGGCTTTATCACGACCTTGATGCAGCCGTCCTGCTTGGCCCGAAAGGGCTGTAGAGTTTCGGGCCCTCTTTGAGCGTGGCGCGATGGGTGATGACAAAGCCGGGATCGATCTCGCCCTTTTCGATGCGTTGCATCAGCTTGGGTAAATAATGCTGGACGGGGGTCTGGGCCATGCGTTGCCTTGCGAGTTGAAGAGGTTTACCCTGGTGAGAAGGCCGTGCACCGGTTTTTGTCATCGCCCTACGTCTCGGT